>NZ_JBQSYK010000003.1:0-772233 GCF_052379225.1 Halomonas sp. AOP12-B1-6 | reverse complement strand
GCAGTCGATAAAAAAGGCGGCTTGCGCCGCCCAGTTAAGGATTTACAAATTAAAGCGTTACGCGCAGATCGCCTGTAACGCCTCAATCAAACTATCCATTTCATCATCGGTGCCGATGGTAATCCGTAAGAAGTTGTTGAGCTCTGGGGTATTAAAGTGACGCACCAAAATGCCGCGCTCGCGTAGGCCTGCGTACAGCTGAGCACCTGCAAAGCTCGGATGTTGGGCAAGCACAAAGTTAGCTTTCGATGGCAACACTTCAAACCCTAGTGCTTCAAGGCGCTGGCGAGTACGCTCTCGCGTGGTGATGACATATTCGCGACATGCCTCGAAGTGTTCGGTGTCTTTTAGGGCAGCGATGCCGACAACGCTGGCTAAGCTGTCCACGGGGAACGAGTTGAAGGAGTCTTTTACTCGCTCTAGGCCGTCGATCAACGCCTCTGAGCCCACCGCATAGCCTAAACGTAAGCCCGCCAAGCTGCGAGATTTAGAAAATGTCCCTGTGACTAGCAAGTTAGGATAGCGATTAACCAGCGTCACAGCGCTCTCAGCGCCGAAATCGACGTACGCTTCATCAATGAGTACCACTCGGTCTGTCACGCGCTTAAGCAGTGCCTCAATCGTCTCTAGAGAGTGCGCATGGCCAGTCGGCGCATTAGGGTTGGCGAAAATAACGCCGCCGCGCTCTGTGTTTGCCGCAAGCGCATCTGTATCGACTTCCCAGTTCGCCGTGAGCGGATGCTTGCGCAGCTCTATGCGGTAAAGGTTGGCATACACAGGATAGAAGCTATACGTGATGGCCGGTACATCAAGTGGTGCCTGATGGCAAAAGAAAGCCTGAAAGGCAAACGCGAGGACCTCATCAGAGCCATTGCCAACAAACACCTGGCTACTCGTCACCTGAAAATTCTCCGCCAGCGCTTCGCGAAGATCGGCAGAGGTTGGGTCAGGATAGAGGCGGAGATGGTCGGTAGCGTAATGACGCAGAGCTTCACCAACGCCGGGTGCCGGCGGGTAAGGATTTTCATTGGTATTGAGCTTCACCAGCTGCTCGCGTGGTTGCTCGCCGGGCACGTAAGGCGTAAGTTCGCGAACGGCCGGACTCCAGTATTGGCTCATGACGGTAACCTGATTATCCTAGCGATGGTATGCCATGGTCGCTTGAAGACTAACGAAGCGCAAGCATTCGCATCGCTAGGGGTGTGCGTCGCACCTTGTAGCAGTTATGCTGTCACAAGTGCGCGTAAATAAATGTGATGTCCAACACGAGATTAAGGAGACACTCTATGCAACTCAGGAGTTTGCTAGCCGGTTCGGCTATGTTGGCACTGCTGGCTGGCTGTGCGAGCGGCCAAATGGAACAGCAGCAGGAAGAGGCTGCTACCTCGCAGGCTAACTACAAAGGCTCATTGCCTTGCCGTAACTGCGACGGTATTGACCTGGATGTCACGATGGTCGGTGAAGAAATGAGCGCCGCTGAAGAACGCACGTTCACGCTAAACGCGACTTACCGTAACCATCCCCAAACACCGCCGGATGAAAACTACGCCGGAAACTGGGAAGTACTGACAGGCACGCCGTCTGATCCAGATGCTACCGTTTACGAGCTAACGCCGAATGGCGAAGGCCAGATTTACTACTTCATGCGCATTGATGAGCGCACGTTGGAGTTGATCGATCCTGAGCGTCGCCGTTTTGAAAATGGTGAGAAGCTGCAGCTAACGCGCCAGTAACGCGTTAATCAGTAGTACAAAAGGCGGCCGATGGCCGCCTTTTGTATATATATCTGTTGGCTCAATCAAGCTCTGTTAAATAAAGATTAGTTTGAAGAGAATGGGTCGGATATGACGGCCCAGAAGCGACTCAGACATAGCAACCATGGGAGCGTAATCTCAGTGGCCAAAGCCAAAAGCGCCTTTGTATGTACCGAATGCGGTGCTGAATATCGCAAATGGCAGGGGCAGTGCAGCAGTTGCCAGGAGTGGAACACGCTAAGCGAAGTGCACTTGGCGAGTGCTCGTCCAGGCGGCGGAGCGGCTTCCGGCCGGTCAGGCTACGCGGGAGATCTTTCGCGTGAGGTAATCGACCTGGGCAACGTTGATCTCAGCGAAGTGCCACGTATGAGTTCCACTTTTGCGGAGTTTGATCGCGTATTGGGCGGCGGGCTTGTGCCTGGGTCGGCGGTGTTGCTGGGCGGTAATCCTGGGGCAGGGAAGTCGACGCTGCTGCTTCAAACGGCCTGCAAATTAGCGCAGCAACGACGCATTTTGTATGTTACCGGGGAAGAGTCACTATCTCAGGTAGCGATGCGTGCGCATCGCCTGCAGCTGCCTACCAACGGACTGAAAATGCTGGCCGAGACCAGCGTAGAAACCATTCTGGCGGTATCTGAGCGTGAAAAACCCGAAATTCTAGTGATTGATTCCATTCAAACGATGCACCTGGAAGATATCAGCTCGGCGCCTGGCGGCGTTGCGCAGGTGCGTGAATCTGCTGCCGCGCTGACGCGTTTCGCCAAAAAAACCAATACCGTTCTACTGCTGGTTGGGCACGTAACCAAAGATGGCACCCTGGCAGGGCCTAAAGTGCTTGAGCATATGATTGATGCTTCGCTGTTGTTAGAGGGCGGCGCAGACTCACGCTTTCGCACCCTACGCGGCCAGAAAAACCGCTTTGGCGCTGTCAATGAGCTAGGCGTCTTCGCGATGCTAGAGCAGGGCCTCAAAGAGGTTAAAAACCCCAGCGCGATTTTTCTTTCCCGCCAGGAAGAGCAGGCGCCGGGTAGTTTGGTAATGGTGGTGTGGGAAGGTACGCGGCCAATTTTAGTTGAGGTGCAGGCGCTCGTTGATGAATCCGCACTGGGTAATCCAAGGCGGGTGGCGGTGGGCGTAGATCAAAACCGCTTGGCGATGCTGCTGGCGGTGCTCAATCGACACGGCGGATTGTTTACCGGCGATCAAGACGTCTTCTTAAACGTTGTCGGCGGTGTGAAGGTGCTTGAAACCAGCGCCGATTTAGCCGTTCTGTTGGCGGTGGTGTCGAGCTTGCAAAATCGGGCGCTGCCAAAAGAGCTAGTAGTTTTTGGCGAAGTGGGGCTGTCAGGCGAGATACGCCCGGTGCCAAGCGGCCAAGAGCGCATTGCCGAGGCCGCCAAGCACGGGTTCTTACGCGCTATTGTACCCCGCGCGAACGCTCCCAAGCAGGCGCCAAAAGGTATGGAGGTCATTGCCGTGGATAAATTAAGTGACGCCTTAGACGCGCTCTAGCATGAGCTATCCTTAAAGCGTCTGATATTATGAATGTGCCAGGGAGAGACACGATGAGTTCCATTCGTTTAACCCAATATAGCCATGGTGCTGGGGCCGGCTGCAAAATTGCTTCCGACGCGCTGGACAGTCTTCTAGCCAAGGCCGGGCCAGCGGCGGGCCATAAGCAGCTTATCGTTGGCAATCAAGGGCGCGACGATGCCGCAGTGTATGACCTAGGCGATGGACGCGGAATGATTGCGACCACTGACTTCTTTATGCCAATAGTTGATGACCCTTTTGATTTCGGCCGTATCGCTGTCACCAATGCGATCAGCGACGTTTATGCGATGGGCGGCACGCCGGTGATGGCATTGGGCATACTGGGCTGGCCGCTGGATAAATTAAGTGCGCAAGTCGCCGGCGATGTAATGGCGGGGGCTCAGGCGGTCTGCCGCGAGCTTGGTGTTGCGCTGGCTGGAGGTCATTCGATTGACGCGCCCGAGCCCATTTTCGGGCTCGCCGTGAAGGGCTTGGTTGATCTCAAAAAGCTCAAGCTGAGCAGCACCGCCAAGCCCGGCGACTTGCTATTTTTAACTAAGCCGCTGGGCGTTGGGATGCTAACCACGGCGGAAAAGCGCGGCTGGTTGGAAGTCGGCCATCACGGCCTGGCCCGTGAAGCCATGCTGAAAGCTAACCGTATTGGCGTGAGACTTGCCGAGGTCGAAGGAGTGAACGCCATGACAGACGTCAACGGCTTTGGCTTAGCCGGCCAACTCACTGAAATGTGTCAAGCGAGCAACGTGATGGCGCGCATTGATTTTCGCCGCCTGCCCCGCTTAGCTGAAGCTGAGGCATACCGGCGTAAAGGCGCCGTGCCGGGCGGTACGCTGAAAAATCGCGAAGCCCTGGGTGAGAGTTTACCCGCCATGGATGAGGTGCACTGGCAGTGGCTATGCGACCCACAGACCTCTGGCGGGCTGCTGATTAGCGTTGACCCTGCCTGGGAGGATGATGTGATGCGCATTGGCCGAGAGTACGGCTTGGATTTACAGTCATTTGGCGTGATGGCCTCGCGAAGCGCTAAGGCGAGCATCGAGGTGATTGGGTGATATTAATCTCCTCTGGCAGAAATTCATGTCGGCGACTGGGGCCGCTAGCGGTGTGCTTGAGCGGTTATGTCGCTTTAAGCCACTGCGTCATTAATCGATCCAGTAGCGGCGCTAGCTGAATGAAACGGTCAGCGTTTTCAGTGATTTGTGCATCATCCTGGACATAGCGGCCGCCGGTTTTAGATGTTGCGTGTGGGCGCGGAGTATTGCTCAGTAGCAGGTTGACGCTAGCGGGAGTGGCTTCTAAATGGCATAGCAGGCCCATGACGCGGCCTCTGTCCCAAGCAAACCCCTGCAGCGGTGCTGCTTCGCTACCGCCGAGCGCAATGGCTTCATCCGGCAGGCTGAAAACCAAGCGATGCCACATGAAAGCGCTAAATGTCTCTGGCAAATCGAACGTGCTTTCAGGCGCCAGCGTCACGGTGTGCCAGCCAGCCTCGGCATAGGTTCCAGGAGCGACCACTGCCCCCAGCGCACGCGCTAACCAATGGGCGCCCAAGCCAATGCCCAGCAGCGGCTTTTGGCCATCTAGGTAGCGGTTGATTAGTTTATCTGCGGCTTTGAGCCAGCGTGGAGGTTGGCTGAATAGCTCCTCCGGCCCATCAAGTACTATGAGTGCATCAGCCTCATTGTGGCGTGGGGTTAATTCATCCGCATAGAGATGAAAAGTGCTGTAACTATGGCCCATACTGGCTAACCAATCCGTTAAACGGGCGGGGCCATGGTCAGGGCCGTGCTGTAGCAGATGAATATGCATGGTAATCTCCTCGCCGGCCATTCCATCATCTGATGACCATAACGCACCCACTACTTTTCACCAATACTTCGTAGAAGAAGCTTCAGGAACTCCGCATGGCGCCTAAACCCATAGGATTTTATCAACGACTACAAGAGCTTTCGTTACCCGCCCAGCAGGCCTTTATGGCGGCGCTTTGCGAACGCTTGTTGCCCAACTACGCGCTCTATGAGCAAACCACCGGGCAGGGCGACGGTCACACGCTTAGCGCGGTGCTGAGCTTGGTTTGGGAGCGGCTGAGCGTGCCTAGCGCCAGTATCGATTTTGCCCGTCAGGCGGAAAAGTTAGCCGAGTGTGAGCCGCCTGAAGGCGACGACAGCTTTGGTGCCCGCCGTGCGCTAGACGCGGTAGTGTCGCTTTCGGCATTGCTTGATACGCTGCAAGGCGACTCTCCAGAGGCAGTGCTAGATGTGAGCCGCACTTCACGTGCGGGCGTACGCGCCTTTATCGAGCTCACTGAAGGTGAAGAAGATGCTCAGGCGTTGGCGCTGATTATCCGTGACCATCCGCTGATGGACGATGAAAATGACTTCCAGGATGCCGTGCTGGAAGCGGTCAGCGAACCGCTGGATAAAGCAGCGCTGAAAGAAGTGCGTCAGCTGGGTCGCAATGGCGGTATCAGTAACTTGGGTTTAACGCTTGATGAGAGTGATGAATAGCGGCTAAAAGCGCACGCCTGCGGTGACCATCATTCCGGCGGTTCCGAATATAATGAGATCGGACTCAAACCGCCCCCACTGCATGCCGATACTGGGCAAGACGGCCGGTGCCACTTCCAGATGGTTGAGCGGGATTTTGTCGCGATACTCGCCTTTGTAGCCGTGTAAAAGCCCGCCCGTTATTTTGGCACGCACGTTCAAGCCCTGGCTAAACTGCCAAACAGGGAACTCGCGGCCCGCATAGAAATACCACGTGGGCTGCTCATAAGAGTTCTTAAACCACGCCGCGCCCGCCAGCCAACGGTCTGGGTTGTGCAGTTCAATGCTAATGAGATTCTGATGATTATTATGCTCAGGATCCGGGCTGAAGTGGCGTGTATAAAGGCTGGTTTGTACCAACGTGTGATCCCACTCCAGCGCAGGTGGCCAGTCAGGCAGCGAAAACGCAGCGGCGGGCGTGCTCAGCGCTATGCCAGCTAGCCACCCCATCAATGGGTATGCTCGGCGCATTCGCCGCTCCTGATTGAAGAGAGGCATCTTAAAGGCGCATCTCAATGCCGCGCTCCGCCATGTAGCGTTTTGCTTCAGGGATCGTGTACTCGCCGAAGTGAAAAATACTGGCGGCCAGCACCGCGTCGGCACCGCCTTTCAGCACGCCGTCCACGAAGTGATCCAGGTTGCCCACACCGCCTGAAGCAATTACAGGAACGCTCACCGCTTCGGAAATCGCGTGCGTCACGCCTAGATCAAAGCCAATCTTGGTGCCATCGCGATCCATGCTGGTAAGCAGCAGTTCGCCAGCGCCGAATTCCACCATCTTCTTCGCCCATTCAATGGCATCGAGTCCCGTTGAGCGACGGCCACCATGGGTGAAAATTTCCCAACGCGGCGTTTCCCCCTCGGCTGATACTCGCTTGGCATCGATGGCGACGACAATACACTGGCTACCAAAACGTTCCGCGGCTTCGCGCACGAAGTCGGGGTTGGTGACCGCCGCGGTATTGATCGAGACTTTATCCGCCCCGGCATTAAGCATGGTGCGAATGTCGTCACAGGTGCGAATTCCGCCGCCCACGGTTAACGGAATAAAAACCTCACCCGCAATGCGCTCCACCATCTCAACCGTGGTGTCGCGGTCTTCGTGGCTGGCGGTAATGTCCAGGAAAGTGATTTCATCAGCACCTTGCTGGTTGTAGCGCTGGGCGATCTCTACCGGGTCGCCGGCATCACGAATACCGACAAAATTAACGCCTTTAACCACTCGCCCAGCATCTACATCCAGGCAGGGGATAATACGTTTGGTGAGGCTCATGAGCGGCCTCCCGTCAGCTGGTCGCTCAGGTGCTGCGCTTGCGCAATATCCAGGCTGCCTTCGTAAATAGCGCGGCCAGTGATAGCACCTAAAATGCCGCTGTCAGCGACATCGCACAGCGCTCTGATGTCGTCTAGATTGGTTACACCACCGGAAGCAATCACCGGTAAGCCGCCTTCGCGAGCAAGGGCCGCGGTGGCGTCAACGTTGACACCCTGCATCATGCCATCGCGGGCAATATCGGTGTAAACGATGCTGGATACGCCATCGTTGGCGAAACGCTTGGCCAATTCGGTGGCTTTAATCGTCGACACTTCTGCCCAGCCGTCGGTGGCGACATAGCCGTCTTTAGCGTCTAGCCCAACAATCACATGGCCTGGGAATGCGCGGCACATTTCGCCTACAAATGCAGGCTCTTTCACCGCTTTGGTGCCGATAATGACGTAGGCGACGCCGGCGCTTAAGTAGTGCTCAATCGTTTCTGCACTGCGGATGCCGCCGCCAATTTGAATCGGCAGGTTGGGATAGGCGCGGGCGATAGCGGTAACGGCATCGCCATTCACCGGCTTGCCTTCAAAGGCACCGTTTAAATCCACAAGATGCAGCCGACGTGCGCCGGCTTCCACCCAGCGCGCCGCCATTGCTACCGGGTCATCGCCGTAGGAGGTAGCGTCTTCCATGCGGCCTTGCTTAAGCCGTACACACTGGCCGTCTTTGAGATCAATAGCGGGAATGACTAACATAAACAATCCTCTCAGGGCGTCCAGGTGACAAAGTTTTCGAGTAAGCGAAGACCGGCACGGGAGCTTTTTTCGGGGTGAAACTGCACCGCGAAGGTAGCATCGCGGCCAATGGCGACGTGGGCGCTTACCTTGCCATATTGAGTCGTGCCAAACACCTGAGCATCGTCCTCTGCATTGACATAGTAACTGTGCACGAAGTAGAAGTGTTCACGGTTATCAATGCCTGCCCACAGCGGGTGGTCGTTATGCTGCTCGACGACATTCCAGCCCATGTGAGGGACTTTTAAGCGTTGCTCGTGGGTGTCGCGCATATCGTTAGGAAAGCGGTCTACGCTACCTTTAAAGAACCCAAGACATGCCACGCCGCCATTTTCTTCGCTACGCTCCAGCAGCATTTGCTGACCCACGCAAATACCCAGCAGCGGTTTATCTTGGCGCGTTAAAATCTCATCCACCAGCCCGCGTAAATCGGTACGCTCAAGTTCGCCAACGCAGTCGCGAATAGCCCCTTGGCCCGGTAGCACTAAGCGCGTCGCGCCTAGAATACGTCGCGGGTCGCGAGTAATGACAACATTTTCATGCGTCACGTGTTCCAGCGCTTTGGCCACGGAATGCAGGTTGCCCATTCCATAGTCGATCACCGCAATGGTCATGAAGCGCTCCTTGTGGAAGTAAAGGGGTAGTCGCTAGTGGTACTGCACCGCATTACAGGCTCCCTTTGGTTGAGGGCATCTGACCGGCCATGCGAGGGTCTTCTGCTACCGCCATTCGTAGCGCACGTCCGAAGGCTTTGAAAATCGTTTCAGCCTGATGGTGAGCATTAAAGCCTTTAATGTTGTCGATATGCAGTGTCACGCGGGCATGATTGACGAAGCCTTGGAAAAACTCCCAGAACAGTTGAGTGTCCAAGCTGCCAATCGTGTCGCGCGTAAACTCAACGTTCATAAAGAGGCCGGGGCGTCCGGAAAAATCGATCACCACGCGCGAAAGCGCTTCATCTAGAGGCACATAGGCATGTCCGTAACGGTAGATGCCGCGCTTATCGCCAATGGCTTCAAAGAAAGCTTGGCCTAGCGTAATACCCAGGTCTTCTACGGTATGGTGTTCGTCAATATGTAGGTCGCCGGTGGCATTGATGTCAAGATCGATCATCCCGTGGCGGGCAACTTGATCAAGCATATGATCCAGAAACGGAACGCCGGTTTGGCAGCTAAGACGGCCTTCACCGTCGAGGTTTACGCTGACCTTGATCTGCGTTTCGTTGGTGTCACGGCTAACCGTGGCAATACGCGCTGACATGTTGCATCTCCTAGGCTAAAGCGCACTCTGAGGGGAGCCCTGAGGAACGATCCTAAGGGGTGATCCTAAGGAATGGTCGGTGGTTTTGCATCAACTTACCACCGTTTGATCAGGGCATGACCTCTGGCGAAGCGACCATTATAGTGAATCGACGCCCTCATCCGCTACAATGCGCGCAATGTAGCCGTTATCAATGATAGAAAAATAGCAGCAAGACTGCTTTGGCGAAGAGGATTTCATCATGCCGGTGACACTGCACCACGTCGACCAGGCCCGTTGGGAAGCCGATGAACAGGTGCGCCTTGATCTAGTGCGCATTTACCAGGACGCGCCTCAAGAGCGCATGCCTACTCCAACGGTTGAGCCGTTTATCGATGCGCATTTTAACGGCCGGCACTTTTTTGCCTGCGCGCTTTTTAATGATCGGCTGCTGGGAGCCGTCGCGGTACAGGAGGGCGCCGACCGCGCTTGGTGGCTCTCTGAGCTATGCGTGCGTACCACCACTCGCCGCCGTGGGGTTGGTTCGCGTTTAATGGCACTGCTGGGTGAGCAAGCCAAGCAAGAAGGGCGCGTATTGCGTATTGAAACCTCTTCACTGCCACTGGCTGACCGTGTGCTGCTTTCCAAGTTAGGTTATCGGCCCATGGCCAACCCAATGACTCCGGCGGGGATGCCCGCCACCAGCGATTTTGTTGAGTTAGACCCACAAGGGAAAGGGTAATGAAACAGTTATTACGTATTTTGCTAGCGGCCGTCGGTATTCTTGCCATCGTGGCGGTCGCTGCGGTGGTCTACGTGACCACCTTTTTAGATCCAGAAGACTTCAAACCACGCTTAACCGCCGTTGTAAAAGAGCAAACGGGACTGAACTTGGTGTTGGAAGGCCCGATCAACTGGTCGTTCTATCCGCGTATTGGGGTCAGCGTAGAGCAGGCGCGCGCGTGGCTGCCTGAGCAAGATCAAGACAGTGCCGCGTTTGCTGCGATTAACCGCGCTGAAGTGAGCGTTGCCTTTGCCCCGTTGCTACGCGGCGAGATTGCCGTTGATGGGCTGACATTGGACGGCATGCGACTCAACTTAGAGCGTGATGCTGAAGGCGAAGGCAATTGGGAACCGTTGGTCGAGCGCCTGTCTGAACAGACAAACGGTACCGCTGAAACAGTGTTGGCGCCTGCCAGTGCGGGCCCTAATGCCGACGCCGGTAGCTTGGCGGTAGTGCTAAACATTGCGAGCGTGGAAGTAAAAAATGCCGATATACGTTTTCGCGATGAGCAAACCCAGGCGCTGTGGCGGCTGCAACAACTGAACATCTCGGGTAGCAACGTTAATCCGGTGCGTGCTTTCCCACTGAAAGCCATGTTTACCTTGACTAAGCACAACCGCCTGGATACCGAGGTATTGGAGCGCGCTCCGGATATTACCAGTGACATCAATCTTGAAACGCGCATGCGGCTTGGTTTAGAGGAAGAGCTTTTTGTACTCGAAAACATGTCATTAACGACGCGTACTAGCACAAAAACTGACAGCGAGCCGCAGCAGCTTAGTTTGAAAGTCGCCGAAATGGTGGCGCGCATGGGTGAACAGCAGCTGTCGATTAAAGAAGGGCTACTGGAAGCGGGTTTGCGCAATGCAGACAGTTGGCAGGGCAGTCTGGCGCTGGCGCTTGCTTTTGGTTTAGAAGGCGACTGGCAAGCGCAGACCGCTCAGCTTAAAGATCTTCAGCTCACAGGCCCAGATGGGCTACGAGTGAGCGGCCATCTTAATATTGAACAGATGCTTGACGCGCCGAACTACCGTGGGCAGCTAACCGCAGCGCCTTTCACGCTGCGCCCCTGGCTAGCACGCGCGGGTATTACTCTCACCACCGCGGGCGAAGCCGCACTCAGTGATGTGGCAATGACCAGCCCTATTGAAGGCGACGCCGAACAGTTCTCACTGCCCAGATTGTCACTAGTCATCGACGACAGCACCTTTACTGGAGAGCTGTCGGCGGCGTTAGACGGCTCACGTCTGGCGTTTGATTTGGCAGGTGATCAGCTGTCGCTTGACCGCTACTTGCCCGGTGAGGCCACGGTTGAGCATGCCAGCCGCGGTTTGCTACGCAGTGCTTTTGCCCAAAGCAGTGATTCGCTACTCCCGCAATCCGTGCTTGAAGGGTTAGCGCTAGAAGGCGATCTGAGTATGGATACCCTGATTTTCGCTGGGCTGACGTTCAATAAGCCTAGTTTGCAGCTGCGCGGAGATGATGGCGTTCACCGCTTAACGGCGTTTGAATCCGGCTTCTATGAAGGTAAGCTCAGCGCTACCGGCCAGGTGGATGCCTCTGAATCTGTGCTTGAATGGGCATTCTCGCCAACGATTAGCAACGTGCAAGTAGCGCCGTTAATTGAGGCGATGAGTGAAGAAACGTCACCACTACGCGGTCGTTTTGATTTGTCTGGCGAACTCACCAGCCTTGGCAACACTCGGGAAGCGCTGACGAGCAATCTGAATGGCGAGCTCACTGCGCACCTAAAGGACGGGGCGATCTTAGAGACCAATATTTCACAGCAAATGTGTGAGCTGGTCGCTCAGCTAGAAGGTGAGGACACCGTTCGCGACTGGCAGGATGATACCCGCTTCGAGCAGTTCGATGGCACCTTCCAAATTAGCAATGGACTGGTGGAAAGCGATGACCTGCTCATCACCTTGCCGGGTATCAATGTTCAGGGCGACGGTGAGCTTAATCTCAGCAGCATGGCTTTTGATACGCACGCCAACGCACGCTTGGTCGACACGGCTGACGCGGCCTGCAACGTTAATCCGCGTCTGGCACAATTGCCGCTACCCATGCGCTGCGAGGGCAACCTGAGCGATGAGCGCAGCGAGTGGTGCCGCTTCGACCGGGCGGCATTCCAGACGGCCGTTGTCGATCTGCTGCGTAACGAAGCCGGTGATCGTGTGGACGAAGAGCTTGAAGAGCGCCTGGGCGATTCTTTGGATCAGCTAGACGAGCGCCTTGGCGAAGGAGCCGGCCAGAAGCTTCGCGAGGGGCTGCGTAATTTATTTAACTAAGCAATGATGCACGTTCATTCTGCGCCGGCCTAAATGCTGGCGCTTTTTTATGAGTATCGTGGGTCGTTTACATACTTCTGTGTGAGGAACGTGCATGGCAGATATGCCCGCACCGCGGCTGACGGCTGCTAAATTCCAACGTCGGCTATTAGCTTGGTTCGATCAACATGGTCGCCACGACTTGCCCTGGCAGTCACCGCGCAGTGCGTATCGCGTATGGGTGTCGGAAATCATGCTGCAGCAAACACAGGTTGCGACCGTCATTCCGTACTTTGAGCGCTTTATGGCGCGCTTTCCGACCTTGGAGGCGCTTGCCAGCGCGCCGCAAGATGAGGTGCTGCACTTATGGACCGGGCTAGGTTATTACGCCCGCGCGCGTAACTTGCACAAGGCCGCTCAACTCACGGTGGCGCAGCACGGCGCAGAACTACCTAGCGAAAGTGTCGATGCCCTAACGGCGCTGCCCGGTATTGGTCGCTCTACCGCGGGTGCCATCGTTGCGCAAAGCACAGGGCGGCGGGCGGCGATCTTAGATGGTAATGTCAAACGCTCGCTTACTCGTCTGCATGCGCTGCCCGGCTGGCCGGGCAAGCCGGCGGTGGAGCAAAAGCTTTGGGCGCTGGCCGAGTATTACACGCCCAGCACGCGCTTAGCCGATTACACCCAGGCGGTCATGGATTTTGGTGCGACGCTGTGTAAACGCAGCAAGCCTGACTGTTTAAGCTGCCCGTTTGATGACGTTTGTTTGGCCTATGCCCAGGGCGAGCCACAGCGCTATCCTGAATCAAAGCCGAAAAAAGCGCTGCCCACACGGCAGACCATTATGCTGATGCTGAGCGACTCACAGGGCCGGGTATGGCTAGAAAAACGACCGCCAAGTGGCCTGTGGGGCGGGCTATGGAGCTTGCCGCAGTTTGATAAGCATGGCGAACTTAACGACTGGCTAGAGGATCACGCGGTCAATCCTGCGCGTGGCAGTACATCGCCAAGTTTTTATCATACGTTTAGCCATTTTCGTTTAGAGATTACCCCGCAGCCGGTGACCTGCGATAGGCTGGGCGGTATTCGTGAAAGCGGCGTATGGTACGACATCAACGATCCGCCTGCGCTGGGGCTGGCGGCGCCGGTCAAAGCGTTGCTGAGTCAGCTAACACCTTTTACTCTCACCCAGTCGTAGGCCATGCTTGGCGGTATGGGAGAGGACACTGAATAACATCGCATAACCAGGAGCATGCTATGAGTAATACCGTTTTTTGCCGCAAGTACCAGACAGAGTTAGAGGCGTTGCCATTTCCACCCTTGCCGGGTAAACAAGGCCAGGAGATTCAGGCAACGGTCTCCAAGCCCGCCTGGGAAGCCTGGCAGGCGCTGCAAACTCGCCTGATCAACGAGAAGCATCTCAATATGCTCGATCCGGAGTCGCGGGCCTATCTTATGGATCAGATGCAGCGCTACCTAGATAATCAGGAAACTGACCAAGCAGAAGGGTATGTGCCGCCGACACAGGCATAAGCGTTGCCGCTGTTCTAATAAAAGCAGTGGCGCAAAATACCCATAAGCATCGGTATCGAAAGAAAGTTTCACAAAGGTGTTGACGAAAAGCGGTGTTTTTAGTTTAATACGCACCGTTGGCAGCGGCCAGATAGCTCAGTCGGTAGAGCAGGGGATTGAAAATCCCCGTGTCGGCGGTTCGATTCCGTCTCTGGCCACCACGCAGTTGGGGTATCGCCAAGTGGTAAGGCACCGCTTTTTGGTAGCGGTATTCCCAGGTTCGAATCCTGGTACCCCAGCCATTGCCAACAAAATTTCTTGTTGATTGCAGAGCTTAGCAGCAAAACAATCATTTTCTCAAGAAAACGTGAAGCGCCGACATAGCTCAGTTGGTAGAGCAACTGACTTGTAATCAGTAGGTCCCGGGTTCGACTCCTGGTGTCGGCACCACTTAACGAGTGGTTAAAAGCAAAGCGTCAGAGAATTAGATTAAGCCGTCCGAAAGGGCGGCTTTTTCGTATGCGTCGATAAAATATTTGGTTACGCTGCAGGCTATTTCATCACACTGGAGAAACACCATGATCCTCTACGGCGTGCCACTCTCACCCTTTGTGCGCAAAGTGTTGTTTACCCTATATGAACTGGAGCTTGAGTTTGAGCAGCATCTGCTGGTGCCGGGTGACTCTTCGGCTGATTTTAGAGCGCTGAGCCCGCTTGGTCGTATTCCGGCGTTTCAAGATGGTGATTTCGGCATCTCAGACTCTTCAGCCATTTGCCGCTATCTCTTGGGCCGCTATCCTTCTGAACTGTTGGATATCGCTAACCCTGAAAGTGTCGCGCGTGCCGTGCAGTGGGATAAATATGCTGATGAGGACCTAGCGCCGGTGTTGCTGGCTCCGCTTATTGAGCGTTTGGTTAAGCCTGTACGTTTTGATACTCCGGCGGATGAGTCGGTCGTGCAAAAGGCGGTGCGCGAACAGATTCCTCCTGTGTTTGATCATCTAGAAGAGCGTTTGAAAACGCTGAGCGGCAAGTGGCTAATGGGCTCTGCGTTTAGCTATGCCGATATTGCTCTTGGGGCGCATATGAGCAGCTTTGTGCTGGCCGATCTTGAGCTTGACACCGCTCGTTGGCCGGCACTGTCTGAATGGTTCAAGCGCCTAGCATTAAGGCCCGCCTTTCAACGACTGTGTGACGATGCTAGGCGTTTCAATCCCAGGGCGGTTTAGGTCTGATCGACGCAAAAAGATAGTCAAAAAAAGCGCTTACCTTCGGTGCGCGCAGCTCGTCGGGTGTGGCGTGAGATCGCTCAGGAAAATGCGCTGGTGAAGCCTGATGTCAGCAAGCTGGCATCTTGGTGGCATACGGATGCGGACCTTGGTCGCGATCAGGAATGCGTCAACGATACGATGAAATTACGCGACTATGGGTTTGATCATTTCCGTGAAACGCGTGCGGCGTTTCTTGATCTATTTACGCAGCTTCGAGAGGAGCTAATCATTCCCTAAATTCGCGTACAAATGCCACTGCCTAATGCGTAGCATCGGGCAGTGGTCTGACTTGAGCATGCCTTTTAAAATCTGTGTGAAGCTAAGCCATACAAACGCTAATAAAGGTGCACCGCCTGAAAGTGAGCCAGCGGCTCGTCTTGGTCGTCGGAAAGCACTAGCGTATCGCCGTCTACGCGCCATTGCGCGGCTTGTTCAAGCGCCGCTAAAAAGCCTTGCTCGGTTTCCATCTGGGGCTGTGGACAGGCCATCCTAGTGGTGCCCATTTGGTTGAATTCGATGCGCTCATCTTTGACAAGGTAGCTGCCCATCAGTGAGTTGCAGCCGGTAGCACCGGCTAGGCGCGAGGCTTCTTGATGAAGAACAAAGTGGGCTTCACGAGAATTCTCTTGAGTGATGATCGGTTCGTCATCAAGCGTCACAAGTTTCCAGTAGGTATTGATGAGCGATTCATTAGGGCGCTCGGTGGTCTTTGCATTGTCCATTGAGGCCGTAGTGCAGCCAGCGGTGATCAATAGAGCGCTGATAAAAATAGGAAAAGCGAGTAGTCGTTTCAAAGTGTCATTCCTTAATAGATGAAAAATCAGGGCTAAAATCGGTGGAACCTGTTCATAGGTGGGGTAGACTGTTGCGCCTGTCGTTGCGAAAGCGACACGCATAATGAGAAGGAGAATACCCGCCATGAGTTTTGTTCTACAGTTTACAGATGGTCAGGAATTTCCCCACGCGCTGGGCAAAGTCATCTGCATCGGCCGTAATTATGCCGAACACGCGAAAGAATTAGATAATCCTATTCCCACTGAGCCTCTGCTGTTTATTAAGCCGTCGACCAGCGTGGTGGATTTAACCAAGCCGCTAGATCCGCCTTTTTCACGTGGCGACGTCCATTATGAAGCAGAGCTTGCGCTGCTGGTAGGCGAGACGTTAACTCATGCTACTCAAGATGAAGCCGAGCGTGCCATCGTGGGAATTGGTTTAGCGATGGACCTGACGCTGCGTGATGTTCAGGCAAAGCTTAAAGAGAAGGGGCACCCCTGGGAAATTGCCAAGGCCTTCGATGGCGCTTGCCCGCTTTCGCCTTTTTTGCCGCTAAGCCGCGTTCCCAACTGGAACGCGCTGCAATTTACGCTTGAAATTGACGGGAAAGAACGCCAGCACGGTGAAGGCGCCGATATGATTTTCGCCGTTCCCACGCTGGTAGCAGAAATGAGCCGCCACTTTACCCTAGAGCCAGGCGATGTCATTTTGACCGGTACGCCGTCAGGCGTGGGTGAACTGGTGCGTGGTTCATCGCTGCGCTTTACGTTGACCGGTGGTTTGGAAATCGAAACCAGCGTCGTTGAGTAATCAGTGGTTGAATAGGCGCTACAGCTAGGCCCAACGAGCAACGCCACCCTGGATTAGGGTGGCGTTGCTCGTTGGGAACGGTGTAAACCGCTTATTTACACACCGCGCTATTCAAGATAGGTGTATCCCTCAAGGCCTTCGCTCAAGCTCGCCGCAAAGCGCGCCTGCTCATCGGCAGAAAAGCCGCTGGCTGCGAGCTGGTCGGTTAGCTTTTGCTTGAGCACATTGGCATTGAAGTTTACGTACGCCAGCACGTCTGCGACCGAGTCACCTGCCTGCGGGTTCGACAGTGTCCATTCGCCGTCTGCATTGAGCGCGGCATCGACAGAGTCTGTGTCGCCAAACAGGTTATGCAGATCGCCGAGGATTTCCTGGTAGGCACCCACCAAGAAGAAGCCAAGCCAGCGCTCGTCATCCGATGTCCACTCTGGCAGTGGCAGGGTGCTTTCTACCCCCTGGCCATCAACGTAGCTGTCGATGCGGCCGTCGGAATCGCAGGTGATATCTTGAATGACGGCTCGGCGAGTGGGCGCTTGGTCCAGCCCGCTGAGGGGGAGCACCGGGAAAATTTGCTCAATGCCCCAAACATCAGGTACTGACTGGAAAAGCGAGAAGTTAACGAACAGCTTGTCGGCGAGCTTTTCCGCTAGCTCATCCATGATTTCGCGATGGGCGCGATTGCGGGTATCAAGCTGGGTACGCAGCCGCGCACAGGCCGCCATGTAAACGCGTTCGCCTTCTGCGCGAGCGGTTATATTGCTTAGCCCCATCACAAAGCGGTCCTGCAGTTCACTCACGGCTTGCAGCAGGTCATGCCATGCTTCGACCAGCATGCGCGGCTCTTGAGTGGTCGCTAACTGCTCAAACACCCGCCACAGTAGCTCTACTTGAGGATCTTCTTGGCTTTCCTCTGAGGCATGTCGCTGCGGTGGCGTGTCGTCGATACGCTCTTCACCAATGACATTGGTGATAAGCACCGCGTGGTGGGCGGTTAGCGCACGGCCGGATTCACTGATCAGATGAGGCTGTGGCAGCCCCGACTCTTGGCAAAGCTGAGCAAAGGCGCTCACCACGTTGCGCGCGTATTCGCGCATCGAGTAGTTGGCCGAGCAGAAGCTGCGCGAGCGCGTGCCTTCGTAGTCGATGCCTAAACCGCCACCGACGTCCACGGTGTCGATGGGCGCACCTAGCTCCATCAGGTTTTGGTAGAAGCGCGCGCACTCGCGCAATCCGCGTTGAATATCACGAATGTTGGCGATCTGAGAGCCCAGGTGAAAGTGCACTAGCTGCAAACTTTCCAGCGCATCCTGATGGCGTAAAGTGTCTACGACTTCAAGAATCTGGCTGGCGGTCAGTCCAAATTTTGACTTTTCACCGCCGGTGTTCTGCCATTTGCCTTTGCCAACGGAGGCTAGGCGTGCGCGCAGCCCGATACGTGGCGTCACCTCCAGCTCACGTGCCTCTTCTAAAATCAGCTGCAGCTCAGAAAGCTTTTCGACCACGAGATAAACCTTATGGCCAAGCTTTTCTCCCAGCAGCGCTAGACGCACATATTCGCGATCTTTGTAGCCGTTGCAGACAATCAGCGAGGAGCCACCGTCGGAAAGCGCCAGTACGGCTAGAAGCTCTGGCTTACTGCCTGCTTCCAGCCCCACGCGACCATTGCCGCGCTCGGCGGTGGCTAAAATTTCTTCGACCACACGACGCTGCTGATTTACTTTAATAGGATAAACCGCGGTATAGCCGCCCCGGTACTCGCAATCACTCATTGCAGAATCAAACGCGCCGCAAAGCTGCTCAACGCGATCGTGAAGAATATCGCTAAAGCGCACCAGCACCGGCAGACGCAGCCCGGCACTTTGCAGTTGGCGAACCAGTCCGCTCAGTGGCAGGGCGGGGCCTTCTGCATCGCTACCCAGCGGTCGAACGAGGGCTTGGCCAGCGTCGTCGACATCAAAATAGCCGCTGCCCCATTGATCGATATTCCAGGTGCGCCGAGCGCGCAGCGCAGGGCTAGTCGTGGCCATTACACTCATGCAGAAACCTCAGGCAGCGGCAGCGCACCGTGGGCAATGCGCGCATTTAAAATGGTTCGGAATCGCTCGGGATCATGAGGCGTCAAATCGTGGGCTGGCGGATCAACGTAAACCACCAGCAGCCGAGATAGCCAGTAGCGCAGCGCCGTCACACGCAGCATCGTTGGCCACAGAGCACGCTCGTCAGACGTTAACGGGCGACGTGCTTGGTAGGCACTCAACAGTGCGTCGTAGCGTTCGGCATTCAGCGAGCCATCATCGTTCGATGCCCAGTCGTTGACGACTATCGCTAGGTCAAACAGCAGGTCGCCGGTGCAACCGTTGTAAAAGTCGATAATACCGCCAAGTTGGTCACCCTCAAAGAGCGTATTGTCGCGAAATAGATCACCGTGCAGGGCGCCTTGAGGCAGCTCATCGTACTGGATAAAAGCGCTCTCAAAATCGTCGACTTCATTTTTCATCAACGTTTGATCCGCAGGGCTTAAATAGCTCAGCACCTTGTGGTGCATGACTTGTAGCCAGGTTAGGTCGCGCGGGTTCGGACGATGACCGTGAAAGTGCTTTGACACCACGTGCAGGCGACCCAATGTATCGCCCAACGCGTGGCATTGGGCTAGGTTAGGCGCCTCAGGATGGCGGCCAGGCAGGCGCGGAAATAGCAGTGCCGGCTTGCCTTCAAGGCTATGCAGGGCAATGCCTTCGCGGTCATGAATCGTGCCCGGGACCGGTAAACGGTGTTCCTCTAAATAGTCCAGCAGCTCTACAAAGAACGGCAGCTCTTCGTGCTCACCCTGCTCGAACAGAGTTAATACGAGCTCGCGACGGTCGGTGGTCACAAAAAATGTCGAGTTTTCGGTGCCGCCTGCGACTCCTTGTAGGGAAACGAAGCTACCAACATCAAACTTGTCTAAAAACGCGGCGACCTGTGCGTCGCTAAGCGGGGTGAATACAGCCATGAGAGTCTCGCCCAGGTTGCTAAGCCCGTTATTGTAGCGGCTTGAAAGCTCAGTTGGCAGCGTTGTTGTCATTAGATAGCAGGATTGCCTCTACAGGCAGCTGACGCAACGCGTATCATGTGGGTAACGCTTTTTAGCACTGCTTTTTTTACACTTCATTTTTAAACATGGAACTTGGTTATGGCTCGCGCTCCAATCGTTCTCGTCGATGGCTCTTCTTATCTTTACCGTGCGTTTCATGCGCTACCGCCGCTCACGACCGCTACGGGCCAGCCCACCGGCGCGGTAAAAGGCGTGCTGAATATGCTCAAGCGGCTAATCAAAGATTACCCGCAAAGCCCTATGGCGGTGGTGTTCGACGCCCCGGGAAAAACCTTCCGCGATGACATGTACAGCGACTACAAAGCCCATCGTCCGCCTATGCCCGACGATTTACGCAGCCAAATCGCGCCGCTGCACGCCTGCGTGAAAGCCCTGGGGCTGCCGCTGCTGTGCATTGAAGGCGTCGAAGCCGATGACGTAATTGGTACGCTGGCGCATCACGCTACTCAGGCCGGTCGCGATGCGGTGATTTCGACTGGCGATAAAGATATGGCGCAGCTGGTCAATGCTCATATCACGCTGGTCAATACCATGAAGGATGAAACGCTAGACGAGGCCGGCGTGGAAGGGAAGTTCGGCCTGCCGCCTGCGCTGATTATCGACTTTCTCGCCCTGATGGGAGACAAGGTCGATAATATTCCCGGTGTGCCTGGCGTGGGTGAAAAAACCGCTATTGGCTTACTGCAAGGCATGGGCGGCGGTTTGGATACTATTTACGCTGATTTAGAGCGGGTAGCCACGCTGCCTTTCCGGGGCGCGAAGACGCTGCCTAAGAAGCTTGAAGAGCACCGTGAACAGGCGTTTCTCTCCTATCAGCTCGCGACCATTAAAGTCGACTGCGAGCTGCCGGTGGGCTTGGATGATTTGGATATAGCGCACCCAGACCGCGAAGCGCTGGTGACGCTGTATAAAGAGATGGAATTTCGCCAGTGGCTGAGCGAATTACTGGAAGGCAAAGACGCCGGCATCGCTGACGTTAAGGGCGGTGAGCCAGCGCCCTCAAGCGTTGAGGAGACCGCGAGCGACGCACACAGTGCCAGTGCTCCGCGTGATGATCAGGTTATTCTCGAGCAGGCGGATTTTGAACGCTGGCTCGAGCGGCTAAACACAGCTGAGCGATTCTGTTTTGATCTGGAAACCACCAGTCTCAACTACATGGATGCAGAAATTGTCGGCGTTGGCCTAGCCCTGGAAGCGGGTGAGACGGCCTACATTCCGCTTGCCCATGACTATTTAGATGCCCCGGCACAGCTTGATCGAAAGGCGGTGCTGGCCGCTCTCAAGCCGCTGTTAGAAGATCCTAGTAAGACCAAAATTGGCCAAAATCTTAAGTACGATATTTCCGTGCTGGCTAACTATGCTATTTCCGTCGCGGGGCCGTTTGCCGACACCATGCTGGCTTCCTATGTGCTCAACTCCATCGCCACGCGCCATGACATGGATTCGCTGGCGCTGAAGTATTTAGGCGAAAAGACCATTTCCTTTGAGGAAATTGCCGGTAAAGGTGCCAAGCAACTGACCTTTAACCAGATTGCCTTAGAGCAGGCAGCGCCTTACGCCTGTGAAGATGTGGACATTACTCTGCGGCTGCAAGAAGCGTTGCGCCCTCAGGTTGAGAGCGAAGGGCGCTTGGCAGACGTGCTCGATCATATCGAGCTGCCGTTAATCAAAGTGCTCTCACGCATCGAGCGCAACGGTGTGGCAGTGGATGCCGAGCGCCTTCATGAACAGAGCCAGCAGCTTGATCAGCGTATTCGCGAGTTAGAGCGCGAGGCATTTGAGCTTGCCGGGCGTGAGTTTAACCTGGGGTCGCCCAAACAGCTGGGGCAGATTTTATTTGAAGAGCAGAAGATCCCGGTACTCAAGAAAACGCCTAAAGGTGCGCCTTCGACTGCTGAAGGCGTGCTAGAAGAGCTGGCGCTGGATTTTCCGCTGCCCAAAGTCATCATGCAGCATCGTGGTCTTGCTAAGCTGAAATCCACCTACACGGATAAACTGCCACGACTGCTCAATAAAGCCACCGGGCGAGTACATACTAGCTATCACCAGGCGGTTACCGCGACCGGGCGTCTGTCATCGTCAGACCCCAACTTACAAAATATCCCTATTCGTACCGAAGAAGGTCGCAAAATCCGCCAGGCGTTCATTGCCCGGCCCGGCTATCGCATTGTGGCCGCCGACTATTCGCAAATTGAGCTGCGCATTATGGCGCACCTTTCAGAAGATAAAGGGCTGCTAGAAGCATTTGCCGAAGGGCGTGATATCCACACCGCCACGGCGGCGGAAGTGTTCGGTATCTCGCTTGAGAAAGTGTCCGGTGACCAGCGCCGCAGCGCCAAGGCGATAAACTTTGGGCTGATCTATGGGATGAGCGCCTGGGGGCTTTCGCGCCAGCTGCATATTGATCGCAACCAGGCTCAGACCTACATCGATCGCTACTTTGACCGCTACCCGGGCGTAGCCCGTTACATGGAGCGCATTCGCGCCCAGGCGGCTGAAGATGGTTTTGTTGAAACTGTACTGGGTCGACGGCTGTATCTGCCGGAGATTCATTCGCAGAACCATAATCGCCGCCAAGGCGCTGAGCGCACCGCGATTAATGCGCCGATGCAGGGCACGGCCGCCGATATTATCAAGCAGGCCATGATTGATGTGGATGCGTGGTTAGCGGAAGGCGAGTTTGATGCGCTGATGGTGATGCAGGTGCACGATGAGCTGGTGTTTGAAGTGGCCGAGAAGCAGGTTGATACGTTTATCGAGCAGGTTCAAGCGCGTATGCAGGGCGCAGCCAAGCTAAAAGTGGCGCTGATTGTAGAAGCCGCAAGCGGCGCTAACTGGGATGAGGCACACTAAGTTGATGCGCATGTGACGTTAAACGCAATACCCCCGCAGCCTAGGCTGCGGGGGTATTAGGTATTAACGTAATGTTTAGCGTTTAACGCCAGCCGACGCGATCAAAGATGCGGATGGCTTCAGGGTTGTTTTCACCCAGCACGCTCATGTTTAGGTCGTCTTTTTTGAAGTCGCCCCATGATTCGAGCACCGGGTCTTTTTTAACGCCAGCCACGACCGGGAACTCATAGTTCCGCTCGGCAAGCACTTCCTGAGCAGTATCAGAGGCGAGGAATTCTAAGAAGCGAATGCCATTTTCAGGATTCTGGGCATTGGCCACTAGGCCCGCACCGCCCACGTTAATGTGCGCTCCGCGATCATTTTGATTAGGGAATATAACCCCCACTTTACGGGCGGCATCGCGCTCTGCCTCGTCATCGGAGTGGAGCAGGCGTACATAGTAATAGTGGTTAGCCACGGCTAGGGTACATTCGCCGCTGGCCACGCCTAGAATTTGGTCGGTATCGCCGCCTTCAGGCGTACGCGCCATATTATTCACAACGCCCTGCGCCCACTCTTGCGCGCCTTCTGCGCCGTGATGTTCAATCATCGAGGCAAGCAGCGACTGGTTGTAAATATTGTTTGAAGAGCGGATGCACACTTGGCCTTCAAACTGCGGGTCGGCAAGGTCTTCGTAGCTTTCCAGCTGGCTGGGGTCGAAGTTTTCACGGTTGTATAAAATCACCCGTGCACGCTGACTAAAACCAAACCATAAGCCTTCAGGATCACGCATGGATGCTGGGATACGCTCATTGAGCACGTCAGAATCAACGCTTTGGAAAAGTCCATCTTCCTCGGCGCGCCATAGGCGGCCGGCATCAACCGTCAGCATTACGTCAGCCGGGCTGGCAATGCCTTCGCGCTGCATACGCTCCATCAGCTGATCGGAGTCACCTTCCAACACGTTTACGTCAATGCCGGTCTCATCAGTGAACGCCTTATAAAGAATTTCATCAGAATCGTAATGACGAGCGGAGTAAATGTTGACCGCGTCAGCAAGAGCGCTACTCGTAAAGGCAGAGCCAGCCATAATGGCGGCTACAGAAGCCGTTAGACGTACTTTTTTCATCACCAAGAATCCCAAATGTTTATGATAATAAGTTTCATTAGCGTCGGGCTGCATTGAAGCGCTTTTAGCTAACGTCCGTCAAGAGAAATGCCTGTCACGCCTTGATTAAGGCGGAAGCGTGCATCTGGTTGTGATTAAAAATAGAATGCAAATAGCTTTCAAATGTATTGAATCCGCGTTTAGGCATTTATCGGCGCGACGTGCTCACCTGCAAAGTGATGATTTATGACCGCAACTCTGAAGGTAACCCAGGCAGCGTCTCACTCGACAGCGTTAACCCTTCACAATGTGCGCCATGCTTATGATGGCCATACGGTTGTGAAAGGCGTTGACCTGAGCGTCGCGCCGGGTGAAGTGGTATGCCTTTTAGGCCCTTCTGGATGCGGGAAAACCACGCTGCTACGTATTGCTGCGGGGCTTGAAGTATTGCAAGAGGGCAGCGTCACTTTAGACGATACCTATATTGCTATGCCGGGCCAGCGTCATCTGCCGCCGGAAAAGCGCAATGTAGGCTTGGCGTTTCAGGACTCGGCGCTGTTTCCACACCTCAGCGTGCTGGAGAACGTGACCTTTGGGCTGAAACATTTGGCGTCTCGACAGCGCCGTGAGCGTGCCACGCAGCTACTCGAACAGCTGGGTATGGCGAAGTATGTTGATGTCTATCCGCACATGCTTTCCGGCGGGCAGCAGCAGCGGGTAGCGCTAGCAAGGGCGCTGGCACCATCGCCTCGCCTAATGCTATTGGATGAGCCATTTTCAAGTTTAGATGCGCGGCTAAGAGACCGTATTCGCGACGATACGCTGCATGTGTTGAAAAAAGTGGGCGCGGCCACGCTGCTGGTGACCCATGACCCCGAAGAAGCCATGTTTATGGCAGACCGTATTGCCTTGATGCGCGATGGTCAGATTGTGCAGACAGGGACGCCGCAAGCGCTTTATTGCACGCCTCAAGATCCGTTTGTGGTGACCTTTTTTGGTGATGTGAATGAGCTGAAGGGCAGAGTGCACAATGGCTTCGTGAGCACGCCGGTAGGGCGGGTGCCTGCCAATGGGTTAGCTGAAGGCAGCGATGCGCAGATCATGATACGCCCCGAGGCGTTGCACATTGTTGAGCGTAATCTTCCCGTTGAAGCACACCGCCATAGCCATGTGGTGATGTCGAAGCTGCTGGGGCGAACGAGCCTCTTACACCTATGCGCGCATGATGATAGCGGCCGTGAGGCGCATCTTCACGCCAGAGTACCTGGGGTGTTTCTGCCCGCAGAGGGGCAGCCGGTGGACATTCACCTCGATCTTTCTCAAGTATTTGTTTTCCCGCTCAAGGCTTAAAGCATTGCAATCAGTGCTTAGCGCCAGGGCGTGAGCGACGCATGGCCATACTGAGCAGGATAACCGGCAGAATACCCACCACCACAATCGCCAGCGACGAAGTCGAGGCTTCGGCAAGTCGTTCGTCGGATGCTAGATTATGTGCCCTGACTGCCAGCGTATCAAAGTTGAATGGGCGCAGAATAATCGTCGCGGGCAGCTCCTTCATTACATCCACGAAGACTAAAATACCCGCCGCCAGCAGGCTGCTACGCATCATTGGCGTATGGATATGCCGCAGCGTGCCGCCTGCCGTTTGGCCAAGGGTGCGTGAGGCAGCATCCATACTCGGCGTGACCTTGCCCAGGCTTGCCTCAACCGCATTGAAAGAGACGGCTAAAAAGCGCACCACGTAGGCGTATAGCAGGATAAACGCCGACCCGCTAAACACTAAGCCGATGATGTAGCCGTAGTGGCTGTGAAGCCACGTATTAAGGACGTTATCCAGCCAGGTAAAGGGAATCAGAATACCCACGGCAATGACGGAGCCAGGAATCGCGTAGCCCATGGAGGCTACTCTGGACGCCACGCGTGCAAACGCCGTGTCGTGCATGCGCACGCCATAGCTCAACACAACGGCTAAGCCCACGGCGATAAGCGCGGCCACTGTGGCCAGGCCCAAGCTATTCCAGGCGTAGCCGATAAAGCGTGTGCCCCACTGAGAATCCCCCCCGTTTAACGCTAAATTCAGCAAAATACCGCTGGGCAGTAAAAAGCCGACCAGCACGGGCAGCAGGCATGCCAGCGTCGCTCCCAGGGCTCCCCAGCCGCGCAGCGCGTATTCGGGCAGCTGCTGGTAGCGATTGGTGGTATGAAAATAACGTCGTTTGCCCCGCGACCAGCGCTCCAGCAGCACCAGAATAATCACAAACGTCAGCAAGCAGGCCGCTAATTGAGCCGCGGCGACCTGCTCGCCCATGCCAAACCAGGTGCGGTAAATGCCGGTGGTAAAAGTATCGACACCAAAAAACTGGACCGCCCCGAATTCATTCAGCGTTTCCATTAGCACCAGTGATACCCCGCCCACTAGCGCCGGGCGTGCTAACGGTACCGCGACGGTCGCAAACAGCTTCCACGGGCCGCGTCCTAGTGTGCGGCCCACATCCAATACGCATACCGATTGCTCTAAGAAAGAGGCGCGCGCCAACAGGTAGACGTAAGGGTAAAGCACCAGCGTAATCACCGTCGCCGCACCGCCTAGCGAGCGCACGTTGGGAAAGTAATAGTCGCCATATACCCAGCCAAACATGTCGCGCAGCATGCTTTGTAAGGGGCCCGCAAACTGCAGGAAATCGGTATAGGCGTAGGCAATGACGTAGGTGGGTACGGCCAGAGGCAGCAGCAGCGCCCATTCAAACCAGCGCTTGCCAGGGAAGCGGCACATAACCACCAGCCATGCAGTGCCTGTGCCGATAATTAACGTGCCCAGGCCTACCGTCACCACCAGCCAAAAAGTGTTGTTGAGATAGCGGCCTAGCACGGTGCTGGCTAAGTGCTGCCAAACGCCATCGGTGGGCATCACGATATGAGCAAACACTACCAGTACTGGCAGCGCAACGACGAAGGCAACGGCGATCAGTGCTATCGACCAAGGAGTGGCGCGATGGCTAAGCGAAGAGGAAAAAGCGAATAGCCCGCGATAGCCGGATCTGAACAAGCGCACACTCCTTGCAGTAGCAGTATTAGTCCAGTAACCGCCTAATGCGAATCACTGACGGCTGTGAATAGTAGCACTAGCCGTTAGCGGCTGCGCGTTACCACCTGCCCTTGACGCAAAAAAGCCCGCCGAAGCGGGCTCTTAAATGCACGTTTGTTAACGGGAAGGCTAGTAGCCCAGCATCATGTTTGGTAATCCGGTAATCAGCCAAGGGAAGAATGACATGAGTAAACAGGCCAACAGGATCAGCGCGACGAAGGGCACAACCGCTTTATACAGATCGACGATTTCGACCCCGGGCGGTGCGACGCCTTTTAAATAGAACAGCGCATAGCCAAAGGGCGGGGTGAGGAACGAGGTCTGGAGTACGACCGCCACCATTACCACAAACCACAGCATATCCACGCCCATTGCGTCGACAATGGGTAGCATGATCGGGAAGCTCAGCAGCACAATCCCAGTCCAGTCCAAGAACATGCCCAAAATAAATACCAGGAACAGCATAAGAATGAGCGCGCCAACGGTGCCGCCAGGCATCGCCATGACTAAATCGCTGATCACTGTCATGCCGCCACCGCGGGAGAACACACCCGTAAAGGCCGTGGCACCCACCAGCACCAGCATCACCATGGTGGTGGTTTTGCCGGCTTCCACCATGGTCCAGAAGCAGGTGGATATTTTGCGATCACCGAAGATCAAAAACAGAATGAAGGCGATAAATACACCGATTGCCGACGCCTCGGTAGCCGTGGCAATGCCGGTAAAGAGAGCGCCTAGCACCCCGAGAATTAATGACATCGGCGGCACTACGTACTTTGCCAACATGATAAGCAGCTGTTTTGTGCTGACTGCTGCGCGCTCTTCTGCCGGTACTTTAGGGCCATAGTGCGGCTTGAAATAGCAGATGATCAGCACGTAAAGTGCATACATCACCCCCAGTAACAAGCCGGGAATTAGCGCGCCCGCGAACAGTGCGCCCACCGAGACCGGTGAGTAGCTCGCCATCAAAATCAGCATGATGCTAGGCGGAATCAATATGCCTAAGCAGCCGCTGGCCATAATGACGCCCGCGCTAAGTTCTTTGTTGTAGCCATACTTCAGCATGGGCACCAAGGCGATCATGCCCATTACTGCAATAGAGGCGCCAACAATCCCGGTGGTCGCCGCGAGCAAAACCGACACAATGACCACGGTTAGCGCTAAGCCGCCGCGCAGGTTTGCGAGCAGCAGACGCATGGCGTCAAACATTTTCTCGGTGACGCCCGAGTCGTTTAAAAACCTCGCCATCAAAATAAACAGCGGTATCGCCACCAGCACATAGTTGTCCATGGCGTTACCGAAGATATTGTTGATTAGGGTGCCAAGTATGCGTTCACCAGGGCCCAAAAAAGCGCCAATAACAGCCACGCCACCAAGCACGAACGCTAGTGGATGGCCCATAAATAGCCCGACCAGCAGGCCGCCAAACATCACCAGCGTGAGTAGTTCAGGGCTTAAGTTCATGCTGATGTCTCCTCGCGAAGTTGCATGATGGCACGCAGCACAATGGCAATCGCCTGCAGCAGAATGAGCACGGCGGCCACCACAATCACCCCTTTGATTGGATAGACGGGAATTGAGATCATGCCATACGTGGTTTCACCGCGGCTCCAAGCGCGTTCAAAGAAGCTCCAGCCCAGCGTGATCAGCATCCAGCTAAAAGGCACAAAGAAAATCAGATAGCCCAGTACTTCAAGTGCTGCCTGCTTCTTACGCGACAGCAGACGCTTTAAAACGTCGACTTCAACATGTGCATGATGGCGTAGCCCATAGGCTGCCATCAGCATAAAGTGGGCGCCAAATAGCATCTTGGTAACGTCAAACGCCCAGTCGCTGGGCCGACCAAACAGAAAGCGTGAGGCAATATCGTAAAGAACGATGAGGGTAATGATGGCAATCAGCGGTGCGATGATGCGCCCAAACGCCTCGTTGATGGCATCGATCGCCTTGGCAATCGCATTCATGGAAGATCTCCGCAGTCAGCACAAAAAAACCGCCTCAGCAAAACCGAGGCGGTGCATAAGCGTCTTATAGGCAGGCTTCGATTTCTTCCAATGACGGGAGATTGTCCATCACTCGGCTCATGTTGAAGGGCGCCGATACGTCGCGCCAAGTGGCGTAGTGCTCAAGATAAGCAATCATTGATTGATACACTTTGGCATGGTCAGCATTCTCACAAGCACCGCGTAGAATAACGTCGTTGGTAATTTCCTGAATGCGTGCCAAGTCTTCTTCAGAGAACTGGTTAATCGTTACGCCCGCATCAATAAACTTCTGCGTGGCTTCGGTTGACTGGCGCTCAGACCAAGCAAGTGACCATGCCATGGTGGCATCTGCAGCAATGCGCAGTTTCTCTTGCGTGTCTTCTGAAAGCGCGTCCCAGGCATCTTTATTGATCATTACGCCAAACACGCTAGCGGACTGGTGCCAGCCTGGCGTTGCCCAGTAGTCAGCGACTTCTGCGAAGCCAGCCTTAAAATCAACGCCCGGGGTCGAGAACTCGCCAGCATCAATGACGCCACGCTCAATGGCTTGATACACTTCGCCACCGGCAAGCGTGACTTGTGACCCCCCCAGCTCTTCTAGCACGCGACCCTGATCGCGACCCGATAGGCGCAGGCGCTTGCCTTCAAGGTCAGCGATACTTTCGATTGGCGTGCGGCCCATAAAGCCAGATTCGTTGTTAGTAATGCCGTAGGGAAGATAGATCATGTTGAACTGGCCGTAGATCTCTTCGTACAACTCGCGGCCGCCCCATTGCTGAATCCAGTTAAGGTAATCAACGCCATTAAACAGGCTGGTCGTCGTCGCTAGCGGTGAGAAGGCGGGGTTTAAGCCTGCCCAGTAGCCCGGCCAGTCGCCAGCCGCTTCAATGCTGCCTGTTTCAGTGGCATCAAATACTTCGGTGCCGGGCATTAATGTACCGCCCGCGCGGAAGTTGATTTGTAGTTCGTCACCCGCCAACTGATTGACCAGCTCGGCCCAGTGCTGGTCAATCTTGATCAAATCAAGGTTTTCCGGCCAGGTCGAGGTCATCGTCCACTCTTCTTGTGCTTGGGCGGTGGTGGTGAAAGCAGCGAAAGCGATACCAGCGGCAAGGCCACTGAAGGCAAATTTTGTGGTTTTTTTCATGATGTATTTCCTGGTTTGGCGTAAGGCGTTATTAGTGTTTGTTACCTGGATGCAGGAAAGTGCAGCGTAGCAAAGGTTACGTTTACGTAAACAAAAAGATTTTAGCGCTGCAACGCTAAACTAGCACACTCACCCCGCTGCGATGCAATATCAGTTAATTAAGAGGTTTCGATTAAGTCTTGTGCTAATAAAGTAGCTAAGCATCTGTTAAATAATAGATTGCCTCTGTTTTTAAGTTGACATGACAAGGTTCAAGTAGTGAGTCAGCGTTGAAATGAGCCGAATCATGCAACCAAAGTTGTAAGTTAGAGCCCCGCCATGAGAGGCTCGGCGACGGGTTTGACGGGGTGACGCTATGGGAAGCGATGGCGGCAAATAGAAAAGGGAATAACGGTGGGTGCAGAAACACAGGCAGATAGTCGCGCGTTAGATGGCCAGCAGCTACGCAAAGTGGCGACGTTAGTTCATCACGCCCGGCGTTTAGCCCGCAGGCATTGGCGTCAGCTGGTCTGGTTAAGCGGCGATGCCCAGCAGTGTCGGCGTCTCGCGCGGGTGCTTTGGCAAGCCCACCCTTGGCAGGCGCCGGTGTGGGTAGGCAGCGACAAAGAGACGAACCAATGTGAGTCGTCTGCTTTTTCGCCGGTACTCTCACCTCGCAAAGCACGCACGCGGCTGGGGGCCGAGCATCAGTTAGTCGTGCTTGATACTCATGACACCGGCTTTGATCCTGAGGCGCTGGGAGCACTGTCTGGAACTCTCATCGCCGGTGGTTTGCTGGTGCTGATCACGCCACAGCCATGGGGGCAGGCACCCGACCCAGACTACGCCCGCTTCGCGGACCATCCGCTGCGCTGGGAAGATCTCAGCTGTCATTATCTTGCCCGATTAGCACGCCAGCTGCAGGCCTCTGATCAGATCGTGTGCTGGCGTGCGGGCAGCGCGCTGCATTTGCCCCGTTTACCCGCACATAACGTTCATGGCAATGAGGATAGCCACAATGACGCTAATAATGACTACCTCAGTGGCGATAGCGACTGCTTGACGGCTGATCAGGCGCAGGCTGTTAGGGCGTTAGTCGGCCTGAAACGCCGCCGACCGCTGGTGATGACCGCTGACCGTGGGCGTGGGAAAAGTGCGGCGCTGGGGGTTGCCTGCGCTAGGCTGCTCGCTCATAAGCCCCGTACGGTCGTGCTCACCGCGCCGCGCCTTAGCTCGGTCGAGAGCGTGTTTGAACGCGTAGTGGCTCTTTGCCCGGGCGGCAGTCGCGTTGCCCCGGGTCACTTTGTGCTACCTCAGGGCAGCGAGTTGCTTTATCTAGCGCCGGATGCGTTAACCGAGCAGATCAGTGCGCAGCAGCAGGGCGGCGATGGCAGCTATTTGCTAGTAGATGAGGCGGCGGCCATTCCTGCTGCTTTGCTGGGCCAGTGGCTTGGCGCTTTTCCACGGATTGCGTTTGCGACCACGGTGCATGGCTACGAGGGTTCTGGGCGCGGCTTCGCGCTGCGCTTTCGTGCCACGCTAGATCGACTTACTCCATCGTGGAAGGCGCTGACGCTTGAAACGCCCATTCGTTGGCGTATCAATGATCCGCTGGAGGATTTGGTCAACCGACTGCTGCTGTTAAAAGCGCCGCTGCCTATCGCACAGGCGCAACAAAGTGCTGAAATAACCACGGTTGTTGATCGCGACGCGCTTGCTCAGCAAGACGCTAGGCTGGAAAAACTGTTTGGGCTGCTGGTGCAGTCGCACTACCGCACGTCGCCTAACGACCTACGTCAACTGCTTGATGGCCCGGGTGTTGAACTGCGTACTATCGAACAGGCTAGCGAGCCGCAGGCTGTCTTGGTTACTCGTGAGGAGGGCGGTTTTGAGGCGGACCTTGCTGACCAGGTCGCCCGCGGCCAGCGTCGGCCGCAGGGGCATCTGTTAGCTCAGTCGCTCGCTACTCACACGGGTAGCCGCGCGGCGCTGACCGCTCGCTGGCGTCGGGTGGTGCGTATTGCCACTCATCCCGAACGGCGCCGCCAAGGATTGGGGCAAGCGCTGCTACAGGCAGATATGAACGCCGCGAGACAGCAGGGCGTGGCGCTGTATGGGGCCACTTTTGGCGCTGAGGCATCGCTGCTGCAATTTTGGCTGGCGCAAGGTTTTATCCCGGTACGCTTGGGTATTAGCCGCGAGACCTCGACCGGTGAGTTTGCCGTGATGGTCGCAAAGGCGCTGAATGAGCAGGGGGAGGATGTGCTGGCTGACCTTAGCGCGCGCTTCCAGGCAGGGCTTTTAGGCCTGTTGGCGTTTGAACTTAACACGCTGCCTGCATCAATGGTTGCGCTGCTGCTCGCTGCATTGCCTGCCGCGGCGCTGAGTGCGCGTGATTGGCAAGATATAGACGATGTGGCCTTGGCTCATCGCGATCCTGTGCTTGCACGAGCGGCGTTACAGGCCCTGGCGCGCGCAGCCAGTCGCTGCGTTTTAACGGATTCGCAACAGCTCGCGCACCACCAATTGGCCGCATGGGCATTTCAAAATCGATCGCAGGCGAAGGCTCATGGCGAGGCAGTTCAAGCCTTACGCATCGCTGTGCATACACTCATTGAACCGGTAAAGTAGGCCGGTTGCCTATAACGAAGAGTCATCATGAACGCACATCTTGAAGCACTGGCGCCCACTATCGTTTGGCGCCACTTTCGAACGCTTTGTAATACGCCGCGCCCGTCTGGGCATGAAGCGGCGCTTGTCGCCATTCTTGAGGCTTGGGCCGATGCGCAAGGCTTTGCTCATGACCGTGACACCTTTGGTAATTTACGCATACGTAAACCCGCCTCTCCAGGCTGCGAACAGGCGCCTGGCGTAGTGCTTCAGGGCCACCTGGATATGGTGGCGCAAGCGAATAGCGACCATGCGCATGACTTTACTCGCGACCCAATCAGCACCTACGTTGCCGACGGCTGGCTGCACGCCGATGGCACCACCCTAGGCGCTGATAACGGTATGGGCGTAGCGGCGATTCTTGCCGTGCTAGAAGACCCCGATTTACGCCATGGGCCGCTGGAAGCCCTGTTCACTTTGGAGGAAGAAACCTCCATGGGCGGGGCGTTGAATCTAGCCGAGAATTGGTTAGAGGGTTCGCTACTGCTCAACCTGGACAGCGAAGATCGCGGCCAGGTCTATATTGGCTGTGCTGGCGGGGCTGATGTTGAAGTGGATGCTCAGCTACCCAGCGCTGCCGTGAATGATCATGAGCAAGTGATTAGCATTGCGCTGACCGGTTTAAAAGGTGGCCATTCCGGCATTGATATCCATAAACCGCTGGGCAACGCTAACCGTCTATTAATCAGAGTATTGCGCTCTCTAGAGTCGTTTGATGCACGCCTGATAAGCTATCACGGTGGCACTTTGCGCAATGCGATCCCTCGCGAAGCGTTTGCCCAGGTGGCGCTGCCTGGCGATGAAGTCGATGCGGCCATGGTCGCTATCGCCGGGCTTGAAACTATTCTGCTGCGAGAGCTGGGGAGTGGTGACAGCGGTCTTAAAATCAGCGCCCAGCGTGTGGAGGAAACACCTGCTGCTGAGCCGTTAACCTTAGATGCTAGCTTAATGCTGCTGGCCGCGCTGCATGCCGCTCCCTGTGGGGTTGAGCGAATGAGTGCCGATGTGCCAGGCGTGGTAGAAACCTCCAATAATCTTGGCGTGTTAAGCCTGGAAAACGGCCGGCTACATCTCTGTGCATTGGTGCGTTCACTGCACGACAGTGCGGTGATTGCCATGGGCGACCGTTTTCATGCGCTGTTTGGGCTCATTGGGGCGCGGGTGAAAGTTGAAAACGGCTATCCCGGCTGGGCGCCTAATCCACAGGGTAAACTGTTGGCGACGTTCAACGCACGCCATTTGGCGCTGCTGGGCCGCGAGCCTGAGGTGAAGGTAGTTCACGCAGGACTCGAGTGCGGCATTTTGGGCAGCAAGTACCCGCATCTAGATATGATCTCGTTTGGGCCGCTGATTCGCGGTGCTCACTCACCGGATGAGCGGGTAGAGCTTGCGTCGGTGGAAGAGTTCTGGCTGATGCTGCGGGCGTTAATTGAGGATCTTGCCGAAGCTAAATAACGCGCTGAAGCGTATAAGGATGGCCTATTTCAAGCCCTTGGTGTTGTTTATCCCAAGGGCTTGAAACGTTAGAGGCCGATGTCGCTATCGTTAAAGGACGCTATGCCTGCTTACCAAACGCTGATTGAGATGACGGGCTGTCGCTGCCGCGTCGTGCCACATAGGGCAGCAGGCTAAGTAGCCCAAGAACGGCCAGCAGCGTGCCGACCCAAAGCGGCGAAAGCAGGCCATAGCCTGTGCTGATGCCGAGACCACCTAGCCAAACGCCCATTCCCAAGCCAATATTGATGACCGATGCATGCACCGTGTTGACCAGCGTGCCCGGCCGGGCCGTTCTCATCACCCGTGCCACCATGGCAGGGTTCATTGTGACACCCACCAGCCCGATCAAAATGACCATCATAATACTGGCCGTGGCGCTTTGCGCTAGCAGCGAAAACGCCACCAGTGCCGCGATTAGCAGCAATAGCCCGCAAACCATTACCGAATACGTGTGCTTATCCGCGTAGCGTCCCACCACCGCATTGCCGACGATATTAGCGACGCCATACATGCCAAGCAGCCAAGGAATGGCCGTTATGGAAAACCCGGTTACTTCTGTCAGGATTGGTGTGAAATAGCTGAAAGCTGCGAATGTCGCGCCGATAATGAAGGCGCTGGTGGCATAGGCAGACCACAAGTGGCCATTCTTAAACTCGGCCAACTCCTTGCTCAGCCCAATGGGGGCTGACGATTTAGATAGCGGCACTCGAATGCTAATGGCAACGGCACATAGCGCCGTGAGCGCCACCACGAGCCAGAAACTGGCGCGCCAGCCTACATTCTGATCAATCAGTGTGGCGATAGGTACGCCCAACGCTGCCGCTAGCATTAACCCGCCCAACACGATTGAAGCAGCGCGTCCGCGCGCCTCGACAGCGACGACCTCTGCACAGATGGATAACGCGGTGCCGATACAGGCTGATGCCGCCACGCCTGTCGCGATGCGCGCTAATGTCATGATCGTATAGCTGTCTGTCGACGCGGCAATAGACTGCGCGGCGGCGTACAGCGCTAGCAGCCAAAGTAGCGCCGATTTGTTGGGCACACGAAGTTTGAGCAGGCCAGCGGTTAGCAGTGGCCCGCCAATCACCATGCCAAAGGCATACATTGAGATGAGAGAGCCGACCTGCTCTAGCGAAATATCAAACGCTGCTGCCAGCGATGGCATCATGCCCGCGACCATGAATTCCGATGTGGTCAGTGAGAAGATAGTTAGTCCAAGAATATAAACAACGAGGGGCATGAAAATTTCCTGCCGTGTCACGGGCGTTAAAAGTGAGTAGCTAAAGCGCTGGCTTAATATTGCTTGCTTAGAAACATAAAAACGGCACCCTTAGTGGGTGCCGTTTGACGTACCTATTGCTGGGCGGTTATTTAACCACTTATTTACTCAAGTAAGCGTTCAGCATCCAAATGGTTTTTTCCTGCTCACGGATGTAATCACCGGCTTGAGAGGCCGTGCCCTCATCGTCGGCGTCCGACGCTAGGGCTAGCAGTTCACGCTGCAGTTCAATGAGCGTTTGGTAGCCTTTCAGAACACCTTTGACGCAGGTTTTGCCGTCGTGAACATCCTTTTCTTCCTGAATGTTCGAAAGCTTTATGTAGTCGCTGTAGGCGTGTACTGGCTTGTGGCCTAGAGTCAAAATTCGCTCGGCGACTTCATCGACCTTGGTCAGTAGATCGGTGTAATACTCTTCAAATTTGACGTGGAGTTCGAAGAAGTCACTGCCCCTGACGTTCCAGTGATAGCCACGTACGTTCATGTAAAAAATCTGATAGTTGGCCAGCAGATGGTTAAGCTTTTCGGCGAGCTGGCTAGCGCTGCCTTCGTGTAGGCCAATGCTATTGGTGTCTGTCATATCCTGCTCCCTATCGGTGCCGCTGGCGCGGCGGTTAATGCGTGATATGCAGCATAGAGCGTATTGGACGCGATGCAAAACAGGTTTTATGTATCGCTTCCATAGCGCCACGACATTACGTCTGTGTCGGCTGCCTGTGACTGATTACTAAATGCTGGCAGCCATTGATTTTTTCAAGGCCTGAGGAGAAACATTCACTATCGCTGGGAGGTTGCCCATAGCCGTAGCAGGCTTTCACAGCGTGCCTCAAGCAGCTCGGCGGTGCGTGGCAGGGCATCTTTTAATGCCATGGGGCCATCGGCTAACGCAAATGCCGCGGTCACGCCTTCATCAAAGCAGGCTTCCCAGCCATCGCCGAGGCTGCCTGCGAGCACAATCACCGGTTTATTGGCACGCTGGGCCGCGCGGGAAACGCCGATGGGTGTTTTGCCCGCTAGGCTTTGGCCATCCAGGCGGCCTTCACCGGTAATTACCAAGTCTGCACGGGCTAGCCGCTCCGCCATACCGGCTTGCTGCATAATCATCTCAATGCCGGGTTTTAGAGTGGCGTTCAAAAACGCCTTTGCAGCAAACCCCATGCCGCCGGCTGCTCCTGCACCGGGCAGCGCCCGATGATCGCAGCCCAGCGTTTGCGCACTGATGTCCGCAAAGTTGCTAAGTGCTTGATCGAGCTGCTCGACTTGCTGCAAAGACGCGCCTTTTTGCGGGCCGAATACCGCACTAGCCCCGCGTTTCCCTAGCAGCGGATTATCCACATCAACCGCGGCCTCTAGTGTGAGGCTGGCTAGGCGATGGTCCAGCCCCTCAAGTTCTAAACGATTTAACTGGCTAAGTGCCGCCCCGCCGGGGGGGAGCGATTTACCCTGCTGGTCGAGCAGCTGGGCGCCCAGCGCCTGCAGCATGCCGGCACCGCCGTCGTTAGTGGCGCTGCCGCCGAGTAGCAATAGTGCCTTTTCTGCGCCTTGGTCAAGCGCTGCGAGTAGCAGCTCACCGACGCCAAACGTCGAGGTCGTTAAAGCGTTACGCTCCTCGGCGGTGAGGTGTTGTAAGCCGCTGGCTTCTGCCAATTCGATAAACGCGGTACGCTGGTCGCTTAGCCAGCCCCACGTTGCTTGGCGCGGACGCCCCAGAGCATCTTGAACGCTCAGCTGGCGCCGTTCTGCGCCGGTGGCATCGATCAGTGCATCTAGGCTGCCTTCGCCGCCGTCAGCCAAGGGGCAGGTCTGAACGTGTGCATCAGGCACCGCGCGTTTTACACCCCGCGCCATGGCTTCAGCGGCCGCCTGGGCGCTCAGCGCATCTTTGAAACTGTCAGGGCAAAGCAATATATTCATTGGTACGGACTCCGCAAAACGTTCTTATCAAAATATTGTCATCATAATACGGCCATTGTTGGCGAGCTCAGCGCGCTAATCAGCGGTCAACCAGCGGCCTCGTCCGTTAGAGGATCTAACATGAAGTCGATACCGATAAGCTTAACCTGTCTGCTGACACTGGCTGGCTGCCAGGCGGTCCCTGATCGTTTGCCACAAGCCGAGCCTGCCCCCGCCGCCGCTTGTTATTTTCCCACCTCAGCAGAGGGTGCGCTTAAAACCAGCGTGGATGTGCTAATCGAAGAAGGGTTTACCCTAAGCTCTACCGATACCACATTAGGTCTGATTAGCGCCAGTCGTGAGCGTGCGCTGCAGGGGTATTATGATCCTTACGACAACGCCTACGGCTACGGGCGGGGAATGCGGGTATTCGGCGGATTGGGGTTTGGGCGGGGCGGATCAGGTGTGGGTATCGGGCTCGGCGGAATTGGTTTTGGCGGCGGGGTAGGCCAGCAGCCGGTTGAGGTGGAGCGCGTCTCATTACTGGTGAGCGACGCCCATATACGCATATCTCGAGATATTCGCCGCTTTGATCACGTAGGTGATTTACGTGAATCCTATAGCGCCAGTAACGCCGATTTCTGCCAACGCTTTCAAAACAGTTTTGAACAACGCGTGCCGGCAACGAGGACACCGCTATGATGATTCGCCATTGGCTGCTGATAAGCCTGCTGGGCGGGCTGGCAGGCTGCGCAACGACGGCACCGCTTGAAACTCGCGAGCTTTTCTATGCCACTGCGCCTGAAGAGACCTTTCGCGAAGCGGTAGAACTCATGGTGGAGCAGGGCTACGTCGTTCGTCATGCGGATATTTCACTGGGGCGAGCGGAGGCATCGCTTGCTCGTTGGCCTGAATATCGTTTGCAGCTGCAGGTCAGTGAGGAGCGCAGCGGTAGTCGGGTGAGTGTTTCCGCGCTGCGGGGTAATCAGCCGCTGCCTCCCTACGTATTAGACCCATGGCTTGTATCCTTACAGAGCAAACTAGGCGTTGCGCCATGAGGCTGGCGCACGCTGCTATGGCATTAGGAATGGGGGTGAGTGGCTTGTCTGTCAGCGCGGAGGCACTTGCGCACCCGCATGGCTGGATTGATCTGAGCGTTCAGGTCATGACAGATGATCAGGGCGTCGCTAGCGGTTTATATCAAACGTGGCGAATGGATCCATTTTACAGCCTGGTTGTCTTTGAAGAGCTTCAGCAGGTAGAAAATGCAAGCCTTGAACAGGGGCTTGATCAGCTGGGAAAAGAAATTCGCGACAATCTCTCTGGCGAGCACTACCTCACCGAGATAAGCATTAACGGTGAGCGTCAGGCGCTGGGCGAGGTGAGCGAATACACCGCTATGGAACGCGATGGCCGGTTAGTTTTCATGTTTATTCTGCCGCTGGAAACGCCTCAATCCCTGACCGATTCAACCCTTACGTACCAAGTGTTTGACCCCACCTACTACATCGAAGTAGTGCATGAGGCGGACGATAATCAGCCCACCGATGATGCACTAGTCCTCCAGGGGGGGCCTGCCTGTGAGCTGAGCATTCTGCCCGCTAACCCTGATCCCGAACTGGTGATGCAAGCCGCACTGCTTGATAAAGGCGAAAGCGGTGAACCAGGGCTGGGACGCTATTTTGCGGAAACGGGCAGCGTTGATTGTACGGGTCGCTAAGAATGTTGTTTTTCACAAAATCCCGGCTGACAATTGATCGTGATGTGTTACTTTATAACTTTTAGCGGCGAGACATTACGATGCCCTTAGCACGGCCTTTAACGCGATCCTTCACACGCCATTCTGGCTTACTACTTTGCTTTCTGCTGGTGGTCGCAGCGCTGGCCCTTATCGTTTGGACTGGTGCGCTACAGGGCGTGAGCTATCAATTGTTGGCCTGGCAGCGAAGTTTGCATCGCTCGCTCACGATGGCGATTACCGAACTGTCAGGCGCGCCCACGCTGATGACATGGGTGAGCCTGCTGAGCATTAGCTTTGTTTATGGTGTTTTTCATGCCGCTGGGCCAGGGCATGGTAAAGCCGTGCTGGCGACCTATTTAGCCACTCATGGCGGCGCGGTGAAGCGTGCGCTAGGGCTCTCTTTTGCAGCCTCCTTACTCCAGGGGCTGACCGCCATTATGCTGGTGGTAGTGCTGGTGTACGGCTTGGGCTGGGTAACGCGCCAAGCGATGGGCAGCGTAGTGTGGGTTGAACAGGCAAGCTTTCTACTCGTAGCCGCCCTGGGTGTATGGCTATGTTGGCGAGCCATCAAGCAGCTTCGGCGTGCTTATAAGCCTGCCGTCGCGGCGCATAGTCACAGTCATCAGCACAATCACAGCCATAGGCATGATCACAATCATGAGTCCCATGTTAGCCATGACAACCACTGCTGCGGCGGAGCCCATCATATTGAGCCCCAGCAAGTATTGGACTGGCGTACGGCGCTGATGACGGTGGGGGCCATTGGTATGCGCCCCTGTAGTGGCGCAGTGCTGATGGTCGGCGCTGCTAGTTTGCTAGGCCAATTCTACGTGGGCGTTGCGTCAGTGGTCGCGATGTCGGTTGGCACGGGCCTCACCGTTTCAGCGCTTGCAGTCGCCAGCATTGTGGCACGCGGATGGGCGCAGCGGCGCTTGGCTACGCAGCAGCATAGCGAGCGTCGCGTTCAAAAAGCCGCTGGTTGGCTGGCCTTAGCCGGCGGGGCGTTCATCGTCTTGCTAGGGGGTTCACTCAGCGTTGCGGGAATAGTCGAGCCTGTCGGCGGGCCGCTGCTTAACGAGCCGCCCGCCCGAGTGGGCCACCCTCTTAGCGGGTAAGCGCTGACTAAACATCTAGCGTTTGAATGTGTGCAAGCAACTGGTCACGCATGTGAGCCTGGCCTGCTAAGTCATAAGGTTCCGGCGTGCCGTTGCCCCAAACGGGCGCAGGCCAGGTAGCATCGCCATGTTGACGTATGACGACATGCACGTGCAGTTGGCTCACGACGTTGCCAAGCGAGGCAATATTAAGTTTGTCGCCTCCCAGCGCTACCTTCATTGCTTCGCCTAGCTGGGTTGCCTCACGCCATAGCTGCTGTTGATCCGCCGCGGGCAGTTCAAATATCTCGCTGATCGCTGGGTGGCGCGGTACCAGAATGACCCATGGGTAGCGCGCATCATTCATTAGCAGTACGCGGCAAAGAGGCAGATCCGCCACGGGGAATGTGTCGCTGGCAAGGCGTTCATCAAGCGTGAAATCGTTCAAGTAATAGGCTCCCGTATACTTACTAGGTGTTTATTAGCATAGCAGCCACGGCGTGGCGTAGGGAAAACAAGCGCAATTGCGAAAACGCTGTTACCCTAAAAAAACTCCCAGGCGGTGAGTCGCATTGCCAGTGGAGTTCCCCCCGATGTTGAATGACTCGTTAAGGAGAACGTAAATGAAAAAATTATTGGCCATGAGCTTTATGCTGCTGATGACGGCAGGTGTTCTGTCCGGTTGTAACACTATTTCTGGCGCTGGTCAGGATGTGCAAGAAGGCGGTAAAGCCGTCCAAGATGCAGCTGAATAATTAGTTAAGGCTGGATTAGAGATAACGCTAGTATTCCCACGGGCTAGGCTAATGCCTAGCCCGTTCGGGTTCATTAGCTCATTTTTTCATTACGTTTTGGAGACTCAAGGATGAAGCCTCGCTTTACCCTGTCTAAAGTTGTGGCCATGGGCGCCTTCACTATGCTGCTAACGGCGTGCGTTAGTTCTCAAATGCCGATTTCACCGGCTAACGATGATGTAGATGCCGCGCCGCCCCCGCCAACGGTCACTTCCAGTAATGCCGCTCAAGAGCAGGCCTCAACCTGTGATTTAGAGGCTATCAACGATGCGATAGGTGAGTCATTCGATGAAGCTGGGGTGTCCCAGCTGCAAAGCGAAAGCGGCGCCAGCCAGGTGCGTGTCTTGCGTCCAAACGATATGGCGACCATGGACCATCGCCCTAATCGTTTGAATATTCATCTTGATGATCAAGATGTTATTGCCGATGTGCGCTGCGGCTAAGACGCTTGACGCTTTAACCCATGCAGCGTTAGCGTAAAATCAGTACAACGCAGGCGGCGGTCAGCGCGCCCATCGTTATATTGAACGAACGCCATGCGCGGTCGCTTTTGATCCACTGCCCAATGGCACTGCCAAAAGCGGCCCATAGTGCAATGCAGGGTAGGCCAACCAATTCCGCAAAGCCGGCAAGCATCAGCGCGTTAAGCACCGGAGGGCCGCTTTCCGGCAGAAAGCCCGCCATCAAAGCAAGCCCCATCACCCACGCTTTAGGGTTAGCAAACTGAAACGTCGCCGCCTGCCAAAATGTAAACGGCACGCTATGTTCTTGGGCCTTAAGATTGGGTGGCGGTGCGGTGGCAATCTTCCACGCCAAATAGAGCAAATACAGGCTGCCGAGCCAGCGCAAGGCGAGCTGGAGCGATGGATAGCGCTCAAACAGCACACCTAAGCCCAGCGCAATGCCCGCGAACAGTACAAAGCAGCCACCCAAAATCCCCCACATATGCGGCAGCGTACGCCGAAAACCGAAGTTAGCCCCAGACGCCGTGAGCATGATGTTGTTTGGGCCAGGCGTTAGCGTCATCGACATCATATAGAGTGCGGCAGGGCCCAGAATTAACCATTCACTGTTCATTTTTTGTATCCATACAATGTGCGCTTTAAGATTGTCTTGAGGCTGCTTTTGCTAGCATAATGGGGATTAAAATGACGTCAAAGGTTTTATTGTCACCATGACAATCTGGGTGCCTTCATTAAACGAGTTTTCTGGATCGCGCTATCGTGCTATTGCCAGCGCCGTCGAATCCGCCATTCAGGACGGGACACTGCTACCTGGGGAGCGTTTGCCGCCTCAGCGCCGGTTGGCAGATGCGCTAGGGGTGACCGTCGGCACGGTGACGCGTGGTTATGCTGAGGCTGAGCGCAATGGGTGGGTGTCGGCCAGGGTAGGCAGTGGCACCTATGTGAAGAGCGAATCCCAAGCCAGCGCTTTTAGCCCGACATTTCATAGTGATGAAACGCCCGGCATGATCGATTTAAGCCTTAGCATACCGCCACCACATCCGTTGCGTCAGTCGCTGCTGAGCGAAGCCCTGGTTGCCTTAAGCCAGTCAGGGGCCGCATTAGCCCGGGGTGTTACCTATCAAGAAGCCCAAGGCCGTCGTGAGCAACGTGGTGTGCTGGCGAGCTGGTTGAATAAATTGGGAATGCCGTTTAGTGCCGATGAGCTATTTATTACTCAAGGTGGCCAGCACGGCATTAGCCTAGCGCTCAGCACGTTACTTCGGCCAGGCGAGCTGTTGGCCGCTGATGCGTTAACGTACCCTGGTGCTATTAGCGCCGCGCAACAGGCGCACCTCAAACTGGTTGGGATCGGTCAAGACCATGAGGGAATGCGGGTGGATCTTCTTGAAGCTCAGTGTGCCCGGCAACCGCCTCGAGCTATCTACCTGACACCGGATCAGAACAACCCCACCGGTGCCTGTTTAAGCGAGCCACGTCGCGAACAGCTGGTGGCGTTAGCAAGGCGTTATGATATCTGGCTGATTGAAGATGGCGTGCAATATTTGCCGGTGGAGCAGCGCGGCACGCCGCTTTATCAACTTGCACCGGAGCGTACGCTGTTTGTCTTCAGTACCGCTAAAGTACTCGCGGGCGGGCTGCGTATTGGGGTGCTTCGAGCGCCGACATGTTTGCATGAGCGACTTGCGACGGGGCTACGCTCGCAGAGTTGGATGGTACCTCCATTAATGGTTGATGTGGCATGTCACTGGGTCAATCAGGAGGCGGCTAAGGAGCTGCTTACTTGGCAAACCCAAGAATTAGCTGAACGTCAGCGGTTAACGGCCGAATGGCTGCAAGGTTTTACCCTAAGCGGACGTTCACACAGCAGCAATGTATGGCTCACGCTACCCGAGGGTCGGCGCGCGGTGGAGTTATGTGAGCGACTCCTGCAGCGAGGCGTGAAGGTCAGTAGCGCAGAGCCATTTTGTGTCGGGAGTACGCCAGCGCCACAAGCGATTCGTCTATGTATTGGTGCCGCGTCGAATCGTAGCAAGCTTATTCATGCATTGAGCATTGTTGCTGCCTGTTTAACTGAGCGCCCCCTGGCGCCCGCCACGTTGTAAATTATTCATAACGGTCTTTCCACCCTTGATGGCGCACTTGGTCTTTTAGCATTTCGAGAACATCGTATAGTACTTGCTCTGTCACGCGGCTGCTGCCTTCATCGACCGTTAACCAAGTGTCAAAGCCGCTATCGGCGGTGCGCTCTACTAGCTGTCTGAATTCGTCAGAATGAATGCCGAGCATCAGCTCATCGACTAAGCGCTGGGCAACGCCGCTTAAAGAGACTTCCATCGCGCTGGTTGCCTGCTGCCCCATCGGCAGTCGGTGCAGCCGCTGAATCTCTGGGCTTTCGCGCAGGGTGCGATGCACCAAATCACTGATTGCCGTCATGATGGATTGACGATTATGCTGGTAAGCCTCACCGACAGTGCTCTCCAGGCGCTGAACGATTTCCTGAATTAGCTGTGCTTTGCGCGGCATAATCACACGCTCAATGATCCGCTCGGTCAGCGAATCGCTGGCGCGGATCTGCTGTTGCACATTGCCCAATAGGCGAAGGGCAATGCGATCAGAAAGCTCTTCAAGCAAAATATCGTAGTATTTGGCAAAAAACAGAGTGATATCCCAGCGGGCAACATCAATAAGGCCGAGGCGATGCAGGCGGTGGATCAGCGACACCACGCGTAGAATCCGCAGCAGGCGGAAGCCCGCCAGAGGAATACAGCCCAGCACGTCATACCAATGTACGAAGGGATAAAAGAACCACCGGTGGTAGCGCCGCTCGGCAATCGCGATGGACCAGCCCAGCAGTACATCAACGATAAAAAAGCTGACGAATATTAAATCGATAGTCGTAAAACGGCTATGTATCACGTCAGCGTAGAACGTGTGAAAACTCGGTGCGATGCTGGCAATGCCTTGATTGATAGGGCCTAGCAGGAATAGTGAATCAAATAGCAGTAGCCCAAGGTTGATGACTACCGCCGCCAGGATAAGAAAATCCCAACCGATGTGGGTATATTCAACGGCTTTAGGCAGGTGCGGGTAGCGTTCCCTAGCGGGCATACGAACTCCTTGTCGTTGGGCGATGCAGTGCTCTGCTACTGAGCCCGCGACTGATACTGTTGCTGGGTCAGACGCTCTTCTTTTTCTGCCTGCTTGCGCAGCTTCTTGCGCAGAGCGGCCTTTTCAAATCGCAGTTTCTGCAGCGGGGTTGCCAAATTAAGCGGCGGCACGCTGGCGGGTTTGCCATCAGCATCGACAGCGACCATGGTCAGGTAGCAGCTGTTGGTGTGACGAATCAGCTTATTGCGAATATCTTCAGCCACGACCTTGATGCCAATTTCCATTGATGAGCGCCCAACGTGATTGACGCTGGCTAAAAAGGTGACTAGCTCGCCAACATGAATCGGCTGTTTAAACAGCACCTGATCCACTGACAGTGTCACCACATAATGGCCCGAATAGCGGCTGGCGCAGGCAAACGCGACTTCATCAAGCTTTTTAAGAATGGCGCCGCCGTGAACTTTACCACTGAAATTAGCCATATCCGGCGTCATCAGTACGGTCATCGACAGTTCGTGCTGCCCGGGCAGGGCGCTGTTCGCACTTATTTCGGCGTCGGTCATGCGGTGTTCCTGCGGTTATCTTAAAACGTTAAGGGTTGCCCGCCGCCTCTCAATGGTGAATTAGCGGCGGGCAATGAAGAAGTGCTAGAACCACACCAGTCCGATGGAGATAATAATACCGGTGATAAATAGCTGAATCAGGCAGAAGCCCATTATGTCTTTCGCCTTTAACCCGGCAATGGCGAGCACCGGTAATGCCCAGAAGGGCTGCAGCAGGTTAGTCCAGGCGTCGCCCCAGGCAACGGCCATGGCAACGCGTGAAATATCGGCACCTAGCGCTTGAGCTGCAGGTAGCATGACCGGCGCTTGCACGGCCCATTGGCCGCCACCAGAGGGTACAAACAGGTTGACGATGCCCGCACTAATAAATGACCAGAACGGTAGCGTTGTCGCCGTGGCAAAGGACACCAGCCATTCGGACATGCTTTCTGCTAATCCGGACTGCACCATGATTGCCATAATGCCCGCGTAAAATGGGAACTGAATAACGATACCCGCGCCGCCTTTAATCGCCTCGTTTAGGCTGTTCAATAAATTACGTGGCGTGCGGTGCAGCACAATGGCCAGGAACAAAAACAGGAAGTTAACTACGTTAAGGTTCAGGCTGCCTCCGCGCAGTAAAAAATGATCCAGCAAAAACAGCAGTCCGGGTACCCCGACCAGCAGCGCGAGAGCCATGCTGTTTTCGAGCTTTTCAGCCGGCCGTGTAATACGCCCCATCTGCTCTGGTTCATCGTCGAGCACTTTAGGGTCTACGTAAACGCTATCCTTTTCATCCGGCAGCATCATGCGGTTGACGAGAGGTATAGCAATGAACAGGCAGATCACGATCGCGATGTTGAAGAAGGCAAAAATCGTTGAACCGGTGCCAATAACGCCAATTTGATCAGCGGCAAAGTGACCCTCGGTCGCAATCGTCAGCGGTATAGAGCCCGCTAAGCCGCCGTGCCAAACGACGAAGCCGGAATAGGCGCTGGCAACCAATAGCCGGTAGTCAACGCGAATCAGACGGGCCAGCTCTTTCGCAAATAGCGCGCCGACAACCAGGCCAAATCCCCAGTTGATCCAACTCGCTGCCAATGAGACTAGCGTGACTAAAATGATAGCACCACCGGGCGTTTTGGCGGTGCCGGCAATTTTTTGCAGAATGCGCTTTACCGGTGGAGAGCTTGCCAGCATAAAGCCTGTCACCAGCACCAGTAGCATCTGCATGGAGAAGGTCAGCAGGCTCCAGAAACCGTCACCCCAAAACCGCAAGACAGCCAGCGGTGACTGGCGCTCAATAGCAATCGCGGCGACTGAGGCGATGAGCGTCAGCAGCAGAACGAAAATGTACGGGTCAGGCAGATAGCGCTCCACTAGCTTAACCGCCGGTTTTGATATCATTTTAAGCATGGGATGCTCTCTTTTTTCATTATTAGGAAGTGCGTGGCTGATCCGTGGCTAATATACGGGGGAGGGCGGCATTTTTCACCTTGAAGCTGCGCGCTTCATCTCACGTTAGCTTAGTTAACGCTAATTGCCCCGTTTTAGCGCCAGCGGTTTAGCTGGTAGCGGCGATGGTAGTGACGGTGATAGTAATGGATCAATACCGCCGAGCGAACCAGGGTGAACAGAATAAACGATAGCCAGAGCCCATGATTGCCGAGCCCTTGGGTTAGCCACCAGGCGGGTAGGTAAGCGGCAAGGCCGATGAAAATACTGTTGCGCATTTCGCGCACGCCGGTGGTGCCGATAAAGATACCGTCGAGTAGATAGCTCCACACCGCAATCAGCGGCATAACCACCATCCACGGCAGATACTGCGCCGCGGTTATACGCACTTCTTCAAGGCCGGTAAGCATGGCCACCAGCCCATTACCCCCCACGGCGAACAGGCAGGCCGCCGTGCCCGCGGTCCAAAAGGAAAAACGTGCGGCGGCGCGCACGGTAAGCGCAAATTCGCGCCAGTCTTTGCGGCCGTAAGCGCGCCCCACCAGCGATTCTGCCGCGTGGGCAAAGCCATCTAAAGCGTAGCTGGTCAGCATAATAAATTGCAGGAGTACCGCGTTGGCAGCCAGTATGGTGTCACCTTGGCGCGCGCCCTGAGCGGTAAAAAAGGCCATGACGAATAATAGCCCTAGCGTGCGCACGAACAGATTGGCATTAACGTGAAAAAGCGCGGTGTAGGCCGCTAGCGCGAGCAGACGTTCGCGCAAAAAAGTACCTTTCAGCGTGGCTAGCTGGCGCAGTACTAAATAGCCACCGAACGCAAAAGCCGTGTAGTCAGCAATCACGCTGGCCCAAGCGACGCCGTTGCTGGTCATGCCTAGTCCCATCACAAACCATATATCCAGCGTGATATTGACACTGTTGGTGAGTAGCAAAATCATTAGGGTAACGCGCGAATTTTGCTGGCCGAGAAACCACCCTAAAATCGCATAGTTAGCGAGAACGGCTGGCGCCGACCAGAGGCGTATTTGGGCATATTCACGGGCTAGGTGGGTGGCCACGTCACTACCATCTAATAGCCATAACCCTAGTGAGATTAGCGGGGATGCAAATAGAATAAGCAGGACGCCGATCACCATTGCCATGATCAGCGACTGGCCCAGCAGGTTGCGCACGTCAGTGTCATTCGCGCGCCCCATGGCTTGAGCAACCAGCCCTGTGGTGCCCATGCGTAAAAAGCCAAACCCCCAGTAAAGGAAGCTAAATAGCATCGCGCCTAGCGTGACGCCTGCTAAATAGCGAGAGTCAGGCAGGTGTCCAACCACGGCGGTATCCACCAGGCCCAGCAATGGGACGGTGATATTAGATAAAATGATTGGCCAGGCGAGGGCCCAAATACGCACGTTAAGGGCTGAGCCGCTTAAGCGGCAGTGATGATGCGGTACTTCGTCATCAGCTGTTCTTGGCTTTCGTGGCGCTCAGGATCGAGTGGAATACAGTCTACAGGGCATACTTGCTGGCACTGCGGCTCGTCAAAATGACCGACGCACTCGGTGCACTGGCTAGGATTGATGACGTAAATCTCCTCGCCTGGGGAAATAGCGTCATTGGGACATTCGGGCTCGCAGACGTCGCAGTTAATGCACTCGTCGGTAATCATCAGGGCCATGGGCGTACCTCGCGGATGGCTGGCGCACTCAAGGGATCAATACCTGAGTGTTTTACTCAACAATGGCGTTGGCTAGTTAGTGTAATGCTTACGCAGCGCCTCGGCGACCTGCGGATGAACTAATGGTGAAATGTCGCCGCCGAGCTTGGCAATTTCCCGCACAATGGTCGAAGAAATATACGAATTTTCTACCGCAGGCGTGAGGAACACGCTTTCGAGCTCCGGATTTTGAGCGCGATTCATATTGGCAAGCTGCAGCTCGTACTCAAAATCGGATATCGCGCGCAGGCCGCGCAGTATGATCGATGCACCCTGTTCGTGCATCATGGTGGTGAGCAGGTTTGAAAAGCCAATTACCTCAACGTTAGGCAGCGCCTCACAAACCGTTTGCGCTAGGGCTATACGCGTTTCCAATGAGAGGTTCGGCCGTTTCCCTGGGCTTTCTGCGACCGCAATCACCACCTTATCGAACAGTCGTGCACCGCGCTCAATTAGGTCGAAATGGCCGTTGGTGATCGGGTCGAAGGTGCCTGGGTAAACGGCGATATTGGCATTGCCGATACTCATGACGACGTTTCCTCATCCAGCCGGCCAAACGGATTGTCGCTGGTTAACGAGATAGCGTGATCGTAGCCGGGAATGTGAATTCGGTCAGCATGGATATCCAGCTCTGGGCCTTCAAGCACCGCTTCGCCAAATTGATAGCGTGGGGCGTAATGGCCAGAATCAGCCTGGGCAAGATAGGCCGCCGCCGTTAGACGAGTTGTCTCGCGACGCTCTTTCCAGGCGCTCACTGCAGCGGCGCCATGGCGCTGAGTCAGCAGGCGCTCAGTCACCGCAGGGGAAAGCACCACGCCGGTGGCATTGTTGCCCCCGAAGCCTTTGGCATTGATAAAGGCGGCATCGGCATGAAATGCCTGCGTCGTTTGCGACAAGCGCAGCCGCTCGGCATAGACATCGTCGGCCACCGCGTCAAGCGTGGGGATTCCCGGTAGCAGGCCGTGGGCAAAGCTGCCTAAGGCGCTCGCTAGCTGGTCGCCTGCAGCTGAACCTTGCGAGTGGCCGATAAACGCTTTAATGGCGACCACGGGCCAATCGGTGATCCCGTTGGCGCGAGCAATTTCATCCAGGACATGAGATTCAGTGGTGCGATTTTTGGGCGTGCTGGTGCCATGGGCGTGCACAAAACTGCGTTCTTTCAGCGCTTTTTCACCAAGCATGTCGCGCACTAGCGCGGCCGCTTTACCCAGGGTGATGTAGTTGCCAATGCCCGGTGCGGAGATCGAGCGCTTATAGCCATCAGCATTGACGAATACATCGGGCACAGCGCCCAAAATGTCGGCGCCGACATCCATCGCTAACGTATCGTCCATTAACATTACGAACTGGCTGGCTTCTGCCATTGTAAAGCCGCAGTTGCGTGCAAACGGCCGACAGGCGCGCTGGTAGTCAGCATCAGTGAGCAGCTCCAGAGCATCTAGCGCTTTCAAGCCTGCATCGTCAGCCAGCGCGCCCATGGCCCGAAAGCCTTCAATAATTTCTGGCGTAATGGGGGCATCGGCGGTGCCTACCATCACTACCCGCCGGCGTCCGGAGCGAATGTCGTCAATGCCAAGGCGCAGGTTATAAAGGAAACTAGCGCAAGCGCCTAATGCTGCGCCGGTGCCGCCTACGCTGCCAAGCACGTAGGCGTTTAAAAAGTCGGCAGGCATTTGGCCATAGCCCAGCGGCATCTGCTTAGACGTAGCGCGTTGGCCGCTCACCAGGCTCTTCAGTAAGCCACCCCAGCCTTGATCGTCCAATTGACCAATAGAGTTCCCAGCGTACACGGCAATATGATCCGGGCTCAGCTGCTGTCGTAGTGCTTCCCAGGAAAGGCCGCTGGCGCCTAAGCAGTCGCTGGCGCCAAACACCGCTAGAGATAATCCGCGAGGGTGGTGCACGCTGCGGTAGAGGCTGGCGGGGTCAAAGCCGCTGGGTAGCTGGGCCGCTGCACGTACTTTAGGAACCTGTGCATCGGGCAGCAGCACCTCTAGCACGCCTGCGGGCACGCTGACCTCTACCTCTCGGGCATCAATGTCGCGCACCTGCCAGTCAGCCGGCAGGTGGTCGGGCAGTTGGCGTCGACGCAGCGTAAAGCGCATCGGCTCAGCAAGATGCATGCTGGCTTGCCGATTAGACGGCATCCCCGGGGCGAGAAAGCGCGGGTCTTCATTGCGGCGGATCAGGGTATGGTTAAGCACCTGTTCACGCAGCGACTCAGCAGGGGCATCTACAGACTGGCCAGACTGATCAAGCCATCCTTTGTCGGAGTGCTGAACAAGACGCATAAGCGCCGCTAAGCCTTCCAGTGTCTGGCGTTGCTGGTCAGCAGGAAGAGCATCAAGCACGGTGCGGCGGAAGGCCTGATGGCCAGATGTTCTGCCTGCGGGATTGATGCCACCCATGCCGACAATCACCGGTAAGTGTGACAAGCCGGGTTCCTCGTGGTGCGATGGTGGTAATAACGGTTTTTGGCAATACTCGGACCGTATAATGACCAGAGTCATGCGCTTCATAAGCAATTAAGGCGTGATGATAGCACCGGGCGCGCAATGGCGTCATGCCGCAAGCGTTCTAGACTGATAGAATCACTGCTTTTCAGCCGAGAGATGGCATGCAGCATAATTCTCGATCAGTGATTTCTAATCAACCTGGCCCTCATCACGATCTAGCGCGCCAAGTCAGCCGAGCGTTAGCGTATCCGCTGCGCAAGCCAATTGCCGACCATACCAAGCGCAGTTTTGCGCAGGCAGCCGAGTGGTTTCAGGCCCGCCAAACGCCGCTGATACTTGATTCAGGTTGCGGTGTGGGTATATCGACACGTCAACTGGCGCTCCAGTTCCCAACCAGAGCGGTGATTGGCGTTGATCGTAGTGAGCATCGGCTGGGTCGTGATCACGGTGACCTGCCGGCGAACGCTCTGCTGGTTCGGGCGGACCTTGTCGATTTCTGGCGACTCGCCCACCAGGCTGGCTGGGCACCCGAGCGTCACTATCTGCTTTACCCTAATCCTTACCCTAAGTCTGGCCACCTAAAAATGCGCTGGCATGGTCATCCTATTTTACCCACACTGTTGGCCCTTGGGGGATGCCTTGAGTTGCGCTCCAACTGGCCAATATATGTTGAGGAGTTTGCTTCAGCGGTGGCTCAGGTGACCGGTAAGCAGTCGAGCATTGCCGAAATTTTCCCCAATGGTGATTATTTAACCCCGTTTGAAGCTAAGTATTCGCAAAGCGGCCAGGCGCTGTGGCGTTTACGCGTTGATTTGGAGCGAACATGACGCATTTTTTTAACCTAGCTGCGCGTCTGCAGCGTGGTATTTCTGTTGTTAGCATCACCACCGCGGCACTGCTGGTCAGTTCCCCGCTGCTTGCCGACTTTAATCGTCTCGGGCAATTAGAAGATAAAGGATTCTCGATCAGCGCTGAGGCGCGACTACTTGACGCTGACTCAAACGCCAATGCGCTGCTGGGTAGTTTGAATCCTGACCGTCAGATGTCTCCAGCGTCGGTGACCAAAACGTATTTAGCCGCTGCGGCGCTGAATCGTTTTGGCCCCCAGCATCGCTTTACTAGCCAATTAGTGAGCTCTGGCCGGGTGGATAATGGCGTGCTGCATGGTGATTTAGTGTTTGAGGGCGGGGGAGACCCGGGCCTGACCACTGAAAATTTATGGCGCCTGGTGCAGCGTTTGCACCTAGCGGGGGTTCGCGACGTTGACGGTGCATTGGTGGTTAGCCAGTGGCGCTTTGGGCCTGTCGATTGCATTACCACTGATCGCTGCAATGCCCTGACCCAGGTCACTAACGCCTATAGCGCACCGCTTTCTTCGGCAGGCGTTGATTTCGGCACCTGGTGCGTTAATGTTGCCCCAGCCGCCGTTGCCGGTGAGCCTGCACGCGTTGGCCTGTGCGACAGCCAGGCACCGTTGATCACCATTGATAATCAGGTGACGACTCGCCCGGCGAACAGCGGCACAGAGATCAGTGCTGAGCGGGTGACGGATGAGCGCGGCGATGTCATGCGTCTCACCGGGCAGATTTCAACCAATGCCAACGCCCAGGATGTCTATCGCGGCGCGGGCGATGCTGCCGAAAAAACAGCACAAGTATTGCTGAGCATGCTCAATCAGGCGGGTATTCAAGTGCGTGAGCCGTGGCGGGTTAGCTCCACCCAGCCGCCCAGCACGGCCCAGCGATTGGCGGCGATCGACGGTCAGCCGCTACAAGAGATACTGCTGCGGATCATGAATTACTCCAATAATTATATGGCTGATGTGCTGGCGCTGGATCTAGTTGAGACGCCACAAGCGCAGCTGCGCCAAGCGGGCCAAGCGGTCGAAGCATACGCTCAGGGTCTGCCTGGGCACGGGCCGTTAACGCTATACAGCGGCAGTGGACTAACGACGGAAAATCGGACGTCTGCGCAAGGTGTGAACGTGATGCTAGAGGACATGTTTCGTCAGAGCGCTCTTTTTCCAAGTTTTGTAGCGGCGTTTCAATCGCCGGCTAATGGGGTGATGCGTTTTATTCGACGTGGCTCAGCGACGTTTCAAAACAATGTCATGTTAAAAACAGGCACGCTAAACCAACCGTTCGCAGTTCGCGCTGCCGCGGGTTACTTTCGTACGGCGGAAGGGCGCTGGGGAGTGTTTAGCGTCCTGGTCAACGGTAACGGCAGCACGCCTTACCTAAGCTGGCCCGAGGTGCTGGATCCGCTGTCTCTTGATCTAGATGCAATGATTTTAGCGAACTGATTCAACTTTACGCTCACAGGGTGAGGCAACGTGTATGAAACCAGGGCATACCGGCTTAACACATTTGGTTCACTCCATGCGTTATTCATGGAAAGGCCTTAAAGCTGCGTTTAGAAACGAATCGGCTTTTCGTCAGGAAGTTGGCATCACGGCGGTTATGCTGCCGTTTGCCTGGTGGATTGGTGAGGGCCCCGTTAGCTGGCTGCTGCTAGTGGGAAGCCTGTTTTTAGTGCTGATAGTAGAGCTGCTCAATAGTGCGATTGAAAATGTGGTCGATCGCATTGGCACCGAGCACCACGAGCTTTCTGGGCGGGCTAAGGACATTGGCTCTGCGGCGGTTATGCTGTCGCTGATTATGGCCGGACTTACCTGGGGGCTGTTAGGTTGGGAAAAATTCTATAGCTAAGTCGGGGTTGGAAGGCCAAGTTTAATAACTAGCTAACTAGGCGAACTTTTTCAACGCTGATAAACGTGCTTGGCAGCGAGGTGATTATGCAAGTGAACAACGATTTTTTACCGTTGTCGACGCTGCCAGCGTCGTTACAAACAGTGGCCCAATCTGCTTGGCAGCGCTTGGTTGAGGCGCTAGCCCAGGCGGATAATGTCGCCGAGATGACTCAGCAGGAGCTACCTTCAAGTAGCTGGCAGGGGCTTTCTGAAGCCCGCCGCGAGGCCCTGGCTAGAGTGCTGTCGATCTCAACGTTCGTCGTGGATAGCCTTGCCCGATACCCTCACTGGCTGACTGAGCTTGATGTCGCCGGCGAGCTAGACGCAAATCCAGGGCGCGAGGCGCTGGAAAACTGGCTGAATGAGTCGCTTGAGCGTATCGATGACGAAGAAGGTATGCAGCGAGTAATACGCCGTTTTCGCCGTCAGCGTATGCTGGGCATTATCTGGCGTGATCTTAACCGAGTGCCCAACCACTCCATGTGGGATACCGCCAAGGCGGTGTCTGAGCTTGCCGAGCTATGCCTTGAAGCTGCGTTAACCTGGCTTGAGCAGTTTTATGCCACGCGTTGGGGCGCGCCCGCTCCACGCAAAGACGGGACGCCCCAGCGTCTGGTGATTTTGGGGATGGGCAAGCTGGGGGCCGGGGAGCTTAACCTTTCCTCTGATATCGATCTTATTTTTGCTTTTCCCGAAAAAGGCGAAACCCAGGGCGGGCGCAAGCCGTTAGAGCATCAGGAGTATTTTACTAAGCTGGGCCAAAAGCTAATTGCCGCGCTGGATGCTATGACCGCCGATGGTTTTGCCTTCCGCGTTGATATGCGCCTGCGGCCACTAGGCGATGGAGGCCCGCTAGTGGGCAGTTTTGCGATGCTTTCCAGCTACTATCAAGATCAGGGCCGCGAGTGGGAACGTTATGCCATGCTGAAGGCGCGCCCGGTGGCGGGCGATGTAGATGCAGGGCGTGAGCTGCTAGCAGGGCTGCGCCCCTTTGTGTATCGCCGCTACCTTGATTTCGGCGCGATTGAGTCGCTGCGCGAGCTGAAAGCGATGATTAATCGCGAAGTGAAGCGCAAAGGTATGCAGAGCAATATCAAGCTTGGCCCTGGCGGCATTCGCGAGGTTGAGTTCGTAGTGCAGGCCTTTCAGCTGATTCGCGGCGGTCGCGATACGGAGCTGCAGGTGACGTCGCTGAAAACCGCGCTCAACCGACTGCCCGAGCTAGGCTTGCTGCCGCAAGGCGTGGTTGATGAGCTACTGCCCGATTACGCTTTTTTACGCGATATTGAACACGCACTTCAAGCGTTGGAAGATCGCCAGACACAGACCTTGCCTAGCGATGATAGTGATCGTGAACGGGTGGCCTTTGCCATGGGCCATGAAGATTGGTCTGGCTTGATGGCGCAGCTTGATGAAGTGCGTGAACGGGTGCGCCAGCACTTTGATGCGGTAATCGCGGACCCCGAAGACGATGTCGACGAGGCAAATGATGCCAGCCAGTTGGGTTTGGCTCAGTGGCGGCTAATGTGGCGCGGCGAGTTAGACGCAGACGAGGCCATCGCGCATCTTACCGAGGCAGGTTTTCACGAACCCGAAAAAGCCCTGAAGCGGCTGCAGAGCCTGTATCACTCGCGCCAAGTACAAAGCATGCAGCGGATTGGCTTTGAGCGGCTGGACGCACTAATGCCGCTCTTACTGGATGCCGTGGCGAGTAACGATGCGCCGGACACGGCCCTTGTACGCGTGCAGCCGTTGATAGAAGCCGTCCTACGGCGTACCGCTTACCTTGCGCTATTGCGTGAAAATCCGCATGCGCTTGAGCACCTTATGCATCTGTGCGCTGCCAGCCCCTGGATTGCCGAACAGCTGTCGCGCTACCCCATTTTGCTCGACGAGCTGTTGACGCCAGAGACGCTATATACGCCTGCCGATAAGGCACGCTTGGCGGACGAGCTGCGCCAAACGCTGAACCGCTTGCCCGAAGATGATGAAGAGGCGCAGCTGGAGGCGCTGCGGGTCTTTAAGCATGCCAAAACGCTGCACGTCGCCGCCTCCGATGTTGCGGGTACTCGGCATTTGATGAAAGTGAGTGATTACTTAACCTTTATTGCCGAAGTGATTCTTGACGCGGTGCTGGCGATGGCGTGGAAGCACATTACGCGTAAGCACGGCGTGCCTGAGGGGGGCAATGCCAGTGAGGCCGAGTTTTTAATTATTGGCTACGGCAAGCTGGGTGGCATTGAGTTGGGCTACAGCTCCGATTTAGACCTGGTGTTTTTGCATGATAGCGACGGCAAAGGTGCGACTGACGGCCCCAGGCCCATTGATACAGCGATGTTTTTTACCCGCCTGGGTCAGCGCATTATTCACCTGCTGACGGCGGTGACGCCGGCGGGCAGTCTTTATGAGGTTGATATGCGCCTGCGACCTTCGGGCAATTCAGGGCTATTGGTCACATCATTGAAAGCCTTTGCCGATTACCAGCATCAGAATGCCTGGACCTGGGAGCATCAGGCATTAGTGCGTGCACGGGTCGTGGCAGGCAGCGGTTTACTCGCCGAAAAATTTGGCAGCCTTCGGGGCGACATTTTATCTCGTCAGCGTGATAACGCCGCGTTGCGAGACGAAGTCGTCAAAATGCGTCAGAAAATGCGCGATCATCTGGGCAGTAAAGCCACCAGCGATACGTTCAATGTTAAGCACGATGCGGGCGGGATGGTCGACATCGAGTTTCTTTGCCAGTACGCGGTGTTAGCGCTTGCTAACCAAACTCCGGCGCTGCTGACCTACAGTGATAATATTCGGATTTTAGAGAGTCTGACAGAGAGTGGGTACTTACCTTTCGATGAAGCAGAGCGTCTTCGAGAAGCCTACCTTGCCTATCGTAGCGCTACTCATCGTGCAGCGCTGACCGGTGAAAAAACGCGTAGCGATGGTGAGGAATTTAGCCGTCAGCGTGAAATAGTGACGGCCCTTTGGCAGCGTTTTCTTGAGCCGCCCATGGCTAACGATCTCTAGCCAGCCGTCGCTATCAACATAATCTGGAAGAATAAATGATGCTAAGGCGCAAGGCAGGGCGAGCCACATGATTGGGCATATTCTTGGCACGCTGCTGCCGGTGTTTTTGATCGCCGGCTGTGGCGCTGTTTACGGGCGCTACCGCACGCCGGATATTCGCAGCCTCAATACGCTAAACATGGAGCTGTTCGTCCCTCTACTAGTGTTTGCCGTGCTGGCCGACCGCCAGGCGCCGCTAGCCGAATACGCTTGGCTCGCCACGGCGGCAGTTGCGGTGGTGCTAGGGTCGGGGCTGGTACTGTGGCCACTGGCTAAATGGCTATCGTTAGACATCAAAACCTTCCTGCCTCCGATGATGTTTAATAATGCAGGCAATATGGGCGTGCCGCTATTGGTGCTGGCCTTTGGTCCTGAGGCGCTGCCCGCGGCGGTCGTGGTATTTATTGTCGAAATGCTGCTGCATTTTTCGATAGGGATTTACATGCTCAATCCGCGCACGTCGCTGTGGCGCATGCTGCGCATGCCGATTGTCTTGGCGAGTGTGGCGGGCTTAGCCGTGAATATTGGTGATTTAGCGCTGCCGGGCTGGCTGCTAGAGGCCATGCATATGCTGGGCGGGGTATGTATTCCGCTCATGCTGTTTGCATTAGGGGTCCGGCTGCTGGAAATCGACTTTAGCGATTGGCGCACGGGCATGCTGGGGGCGGTGCTGTGTCCGCTTTCCGGATTAGTGATTGCCTTGCCGTTAATGTGGCTGCTGCCACTGAATGCGCTGCAAACGGCCGTGCTGCTAGTGTTTGCAACGTTGCCACCTGCAGTATTGAATTACTTGGTTGCAGAGCAATACCAGCTGGCACCGCAAAAGGTAGCTTCGCTGGTGTTGATTGGTAATTTAGGGAGTTTGGTCGTAATGCCGCTAACGTTAGCCGCGGCATTTACCTGGATATACGCACCCGTATCATAAGGCCTGTGTCATAAGCCCTGTGTCATAAGCATAGCGGCAAGCACGGTAACCAATAACAGCGATGCCTGACGCTTAGATGCTTAAAGTGACAGGCTAATTAGCGATCATCTTTTACTTCATAACTACCGTCTAATGCGTCCTGGTGGCCTGGGCGCTGTGATGACGCATGTGGGTTAGCATAGCCGCCACCGATGTCTTGCGCTTGTTCTGCGCGCATTTGCTCCATACGCTTTTTCATCTTATGGCGCATAAACGGCATCATCGCCCAGCCAATCAATAAGAAAAACAGACCAAGCACCACGCCGACGATCATTAGCGCGCCAAACGCCAACCATGTAAAGAGCAGCTTTAAACTGCCGGCTAAACCGGTGGGCTGAGTTTGCGTTGCGCGAGCACGCCATTGGTTAGCCGCTTGCCATGCAGCATTACGTTGGTCGCGATTCATCTGTGGCATTAGAGCCTCCATCATTGACTTGCACAATTGAGTGCACAGTACGCTTTGGAGGCCAGCTTAGCGAATAAGTTCACCTCGGTATGTTGGGCGTATACACAGAGACGTTGCGTTTTACTGAGAGCGCAACTTTGCCAAAAGTTAGCCATTGCTATGTTTGTTTCCATGTGTGAATATAAATTGCTTGAGCTTATCTTGTTGCGAGTTGTTGACTAGCCTCAACGTTCTGGTTTCAGCATCGAGAGCTTTATCGATGTGTTGTGAACATAAGATTTGGACATTCTTGGGGGAAGAGAGCGATGAAGCGAGTAGTAGCTTTACTGGGGATGATGTCCTTTGCACCCTTAATTTCAGCCAATGAGTCACCGCTAAACGTGGTGACAACTATTGGCATGATTGCCGATGTTGCCCAAGAAGTGGGTGGCCAATGCGTTGAAGTAGAAGCGATGATGGGCCCTGGCGTTGATCCCCATCTGTATCAAGCGAATGCCAGCGATGTCGCCATGCTGAGACAAGCAGAGCAAATTCTCTATGCAGGCTATTCCTTGGAAGGCCAGTTAGGCGCTGTGCTGGAAAACTTTTCGCACAGTAAACCGACGCTAGCGGTAGGGCCCTCAGGTATTGATCCCGCTGAGCTTATGACGTCTCAAGATGTGTACGGCATTGACCCCCACTTGTGGATGGACGTTTCGCTTTGGGCGCAAACAATACCTGCAATCAGCGACGCTTTTACGACGGCAAGGCCTGAGTGCCAAGCATCTATCGAAGCCAATGCCACGAAATACGAAGAACAGTTGAACGCGCTGCACGCGTGGGTGGCTGAAAGTATTGAAAGCATTCCAGAGCGTCGGCGCATTTTGGTAACCGCCCACGATGCCTTTGGCTATTATGGGCGCGCTTACGGTATTGAGGTGGAAGGCATTCAGGGGATTAGCACTGAAACCGAAACCGGTATCGCAGATATTCGGAGCATGACCGATGTGGTGGTGGAGCGTGAAGTCCCCGCTATCTTTGTAGAAAGCACGATTAATCCGCGTACCATTCAAGCGGTCATTGATGCAGCTCGCCAGCGCGGGCATGAGGTTGCTATCGGCGGCGAGCTGTATTCCGATGCAATGGGCGATGCCAATACCGCAGACGGTACTTATATCGGCATGATCTACGCCAACACTCGGCATATTGTAGAGGCGCTGGGAGGCACCTTAGCGCCCATGCCAGACGCGCTTTCTGAATGGGCAGAGCGTTGGGAGATAGCCGAGTGAAGGCACGCAACAGTTTAGCTGCGGAGAGCGTTTATGGTGCGTGATGAGCGTGTCGCATTAAGTGTTAATGATTTGACTGTCAGCTATCACAGCCAGCCCGTGCTGTGGGATATCAATATCGATATTCCATCAGGTGTTATGGCCGGTATTGTCGGTCCTAACGGTGCGGGCAAAAGCACACTGATTAAAAGCCTGCTGGGATTGGTGCCTTCGCTTTCCGGGGAGGCCTTTATAGATGGAAAATCGTATAAGTCGCAGCGCAAGCGCGTGGGCTATGTGCCCCAGCGTTCAAGCGTTGACTGGGATTTTCCGACCACCGCACTCGATGTGGTGACGATGGGCCTATATGGTCGGCTGGGGTGGTTTAAACGGCCCGGACGCAAGGAGCGCGAAGAGTCGCTTGAGGCGCTCGATATGGTGGGGATGCGCGCGTTAGCGGATCGTCAAATCAGTCAGCTATCCGGTGGCCAGCAGCAGCGGGTTTTTCTCGCTCGCGCCCTGGTTCAGAAGGCTGATGTTTATTTTCTTGATGAGCCAATGGCCGGCGTTGATGCGACCACCGAGCGTGCCATTATCGATATCTTGCGGCGTTTACGTGATGAAGGTAAGACCTTGATTGTGGTTCATCACGATCTGCAGACAGTGCGCCGTTATTTTGACTGGCTGCTGCTGTTAAATGTTAGCGTTGTGGCGATGGGTAATGTTGATGACGTCTTTACCGCCGATAACTTACGCAAAGCCTATGGCGGGCAGATTGCCCTGCTAGATGACAGCAATTCACTGATGTTTGCTGCTTCAAAAAGGGATAATTGACAGTGCAGTGGCTAAGCATTTTGCACGACTATACGTTTCAAAACGTGGTGATTGGGGCTGCGTTGTTAGGCCTGATTAGCGGACCGCTGGGAAGTTTTGCAGTGCTGCGACGCCAAAGCCTGCTAGGCGATGCTATTTCTCACGCGGCGCTGCCGGGGGTTTGCCTGGGTTTTATTATCGCGGGCAGCCGCGAGATGGGCAGCATTATTGTAGGCGCAATGGTGACGGGCGCGTTAGCCGCGCTATTGATGCTAGTTTTAACGCGTATGAGCAGGCTTAAAACGGATGCCAGTATCGGTATCTGTTTGAGCATTTTTTTTGCGATCGGCCTGGTGCTGCTTACCTATATTCAAGGCAGCAATAATGCATCGCAAGGCGGGTTAGAGTCCTTTCTTTTTGGCCAGGCTGCCGCGACGCTGCGCTCAGATTTATGGCTGATGGGGGGCATTACGTTGTTTTCATTGACGCTGCTTGGCGCTCTATGGAAACAAGCCAAGCTGGTGACGTTTGACCCTGAGTTTGCGCATACCGTAGGGCTGCCAGTGTCGTTGATAGAAGTGCTACTGACCACCATGGTGACGTTGGCCGTGGTGGTCGGGCTACAAATGGTAGGCGTGGTGCTAATGGCCGCCATGATTGTGGCGCCAGCCGTTGCTGCTCGTCAGTGGAGTCGTCATTTGGGAGCCATGGTGTTTATTGCCGCCGGTGTCGGCGTGGTAAGCGGTGTTTCTGGGGCATCGATTAGCGCGCTGTCTCGCGGGCTAGCAACAGGGCCGCTAATTATCCTATCGGCGTCTATTATTGTGCTAATTTCGCTGGCGATAGCGCCACAGCGTGGATTGTTATGGGGGCTGCTTCAGCATCTTCGCCAAGTGTCTCAGCTGCGTCGGCGCCAAATTCTTTATATCCTCTATAAAACCCAGTCAACGCGTGATCAAGAGGTTCACAACTTGCCGTTTAGGCTGAATTTTTCCGCCGCGATAGCGCTTTGGCAGTTACGTCGAAAGGGCTTTTTGGTTAGTCAAAAAACGCCCTGCCTGCCAATGTCGGCGGGGAATCGGTGGCTGTTAACGTCATTGGGCGTTCGCGAAGCACAAAGCGTGATGGCTGAATTGAATGGGAAGACCACCTGATGCTGGACGTGTTTTTCAGTAGCATTGAGCTACAGATAATGGCCGTTGGCGCACTGGTGGGCATTGCATCATCCGCCGTTGGAACGTTTTTAGTGCTCCGCGGGAATAGCATGCTAACCGATGCGATCAGTCATTCCATTGTCTTTGGGATCGTCATTGTGTGGCTGCTGACGCATCAGCAAAGTGGCTGGTTTCAACTGGTGGGAGCTGCGCTGACAGGCCTACTCACGGTGTTTTTAACGGAACTTTTGGCCAATACTAAGCGCGTTAAACAAGATGCGGCCATTGGCCTTGTCTTTCCTGCGCTATTTTCGATCGGCGTGCTGCTGTTAAATCTGTATGCCAACGATGTTCATATCGATACACACACGGTTTTGCTCGGTGAGATTGGCTTCATATGGCTGGATACCACCACGATAGCTGGCTACAACGTGCCGCAAGCCTTGGTGTCGATGGGTATAGTGACGGCTATTAATTACCTGTTTATTATATTGTTTTATAAAGAGCTAAAGCTGGCAACGTTTGACCCTGCATTGGCTAAAACACTGGGCTTTGCCCCGAGTATTCTTTTTTACGTTCTACTGATGCTGACCAGTACCACTGCCGTCGCGGCTTTTGATGCGGTAGGTGCCGTGCTCTTTATTGCCTTTGCCATCGTTCCACCTTCTGCCGCATATCTTCTAACCGACCGTCTGTGGCTAATGTTTCTAATCGGAGCCTTTATCTCGATTGCCTCGAGCGTTACCGGCTACTATCTCGCGGTGCGCTGGAACGTTTCGATTGGAGGCATGATGGCGGTAATGACCGGTGCTTTCTTTGTGTTGGCGTTTATTGGCGGCCCACGCTACGGCATTGTGAGTCAAAAAATTCGCCTCATGCACGCACGTCGCGCGAATGCTCTTTGATACAGGGCGTATCGCGTTACTAAGAAAATAGTGGAGCACGCCTCTTATAGAATGATTTCAGCTTGCCTTGCCTTGAAATGCGCCTGCCATCCTAAAATGTTAGCATTTAACTGTACAAGCACTCTCTTTGTGCACAATGCTTATCTAACAGGAAGGTTATATGGCCAATCATGGAGGCAAGTCGGTTTTCATCGCATCAGTGGTGATTATCTTGGGCTTGGTAATTGTGGGAGCGTCGTTTCCTGAAGGTTTTGCAAGCCTCGCAGAAAGGGCGTTATCCACGGTTACCGAGATTTTTGGTTGGTTTTATTTATTTTCTGTCTTCGGTTTTGTGATTTTTTTGTTCGGCTTGGCACTGAGTAAATATGGCAAGGTCCGCTTAGGGCCCCAGGACAGTCGACCCAGCTATAGCTTTTTCTCATGGATTAGCATGCTGCTGGCCGCGGGGTTTGGCGTAGGTTTGGTTTTTTATGGTATGGCCGAGCCAATGTCTCACTACATTGAGCCACCTTATGGTGATGTCACTGCGGAGACTGAAGCAGCGGCACGTTACGCCATCCAGTACAGTTACTTTAACTGGGGGATCCACCAGTGGGCGGCGTTCTCGATCGTGGGTTTAATCATCGCCTACTTTCAGTTTCGTAAAGGCCAGGCTGGGCTTGTTTCTTCAGTACTTTCGTCGGTCACCGCCAAAAATCCTAAGATACGCCCCTATGCCTCATGGCTAGACGTATTTGCGGTAGTTGCCACGGTAATGGGCGTTGCTACCTCACTGGGGCTAGGCGTGCTGCAGATGAACGGTGGCTTAAACGCCGTATTTGGCTTGCCTGAAAACGGCTTATGGCAGTTTGTTATTCTCTTCGTTATGTTCTGCGCCTATATGGCATCCACTTGGTCGGGTTTGGATAAGGGCATTAAGCGTCTATCTAACCTCAATATGATCTTGTGCATCGGGTTGATGCTGTATGTGCTCATTACTGGCCCTACGCTTGCGATATTGGAAACGATTACCGTCGGTATCGGCGATTATCTGCAGAATTTTATCGGCATGAGCCTGCGTATTTCTCCCTATAGCGATAATGAGTGGGCGAGCTCTTGGACAATTTTCTATTGGGCATGGGTTATCGCCTGGTCGCCCTTTGTGGGAACCTTTGTCGCCCGTGTATCCCGTGGTCGTACTATCAAAGAGTATGTGTTTGGGGTGTTGCTAGTACCGCCGCTGCTTGCCTGTTTATGGATTGGCGTATTTGGCGGTGCGGCGCTGCATATGGAACTTAATGGTACTAATATCGGCCTAGCCGCCGCGACGCAGAATAATATCACCGCCGCACTGTTTAAAATGTTTGATTTAATGCCATTTTCCGGCGTGCTTTCCGTTGTGGCAATGATGCTGATCTTTATTTTCTTGGTGACATCCGCTGATTCGGCCTCGTATATTGTGGCGCAAATGACGGATAATGGTTCCATTAATCCGCCGTTGTACAAGCGCGTGGTTTGGGGTGTATTGATTGCCGCTATCTGTTTCACCTTGATTGCGTCGGGAGGGTTAGCCGGGCTTCAGTCTGCTGCTGTGCTGTCAGCGCTGCCGTTTACCTTTATTTTGTATATGATGATCTTTGTATTGGTGAAAGAGCTGCGAGCAGATCGTAAAGCCATGTTGATGCAACTATACCGTCGCCATGGAGATACGCCAGTGGGTGCCGATGCCTTTGAAGCGGAGCTATTAGGTGAAGAGGAGCGGCTGCGTCGCGCGCCCAATGTGGTCAATCGGCGCATTAAATAGTCAGCATCAATAGAGATAAGAAAGCTTTCTATTGCGGGAGCTAGCGTTTAAAGCGCTAGCTATTCTAGGAGCAAACCCACATGCGGCAAAGATGCTAATGGCTCGGCAAGGACGCCACGGGGCGACTAGAAGGCAGCCTAAAGGGGCTGCCTTCTCTAAAGGAATAGCCTTTGATCGCTGGCTTGATCGGGTAGTGACCATTGCGGTCGTTACGGCGATGGCCATTGGTTTTGCCGCGGTTATTGCGCACTGGTTGCTCTAACGTTAGCGATAGAGCTTGTTCTCTTTGCCCATGCTTTTCGTGACGCCCAGCGATGCTGGGCGTTTGCGTAGCGCTGAAGAATGTTAATCAAACACCTGCTAGGCTTACGATTCCCCCTGCGAGAGAGACCCAATGCTGTCAGCTAACACTGCTAAGGTGACCGGTGCCTATGCGTCGCGCCGAGAAATATTCGGCTGGGCGATGTTTGATTTTGCTAACCAGGCCTACACGCTGCTGATTATTACGGTGGTATTTGGCGAGCTTTTTACCACCGTGATTGTCGGGGATCGTGGCGACAACTTCAGGCTGGCTAATTTTTTATGGAGTCTTGGCCTGGCGATCAGCTATTTGATGGTAGTGGTGACGGCACCACTGTGCGGCGCGATTATGGACTATCGGGCGGAGAAAAAGCGTTTTCTGCTGGTGAGCTACCTAGCCACCGTGGTGACCACGGCGATGCTTTACTTCGTTGAGCCAGGCTACGTCATTATGGGGCTGCTATTAATTGTGCTGTCTAACTACGCCTATTCTATGGGCGAATCATTTATTGCCGCCTTTTTGCCCGAATTAGGGCCACCTGAAGCGCTGGGCAAAATTTCCGGATTTGGCTGGTCGTTAGGGTACATTGGCGGGCTATTTGCCGCGGGATTTACGTTGGTGGTACTGGGTGAGGCCAGCGCAGAGAACTTTGAGCGCATCCGCTGGGTGGGTCCCTTTGCTGCAGGGTTTTTTCTGATTACCGCAATTCCTACCTTCCTCTGGCTGAAAGAGCGCGGCACGCCTCAGCCACGTGGCGTGTCTTATCGCCACATTGCCCTGAACCGCGTGACGGTGACGTTTCACGAGTTACGCCATTTTAAAGACCTGACGACCTTTTTGATTTCACTGCTTTTCTCAATGGCCGGTGTGTACATCATCATTGCGTTCGCTTTCATCTATGGCGCTCAAGTGATTGGTTGGGAAGAAAGCGTGCGCAACATCATGTTCATTATTGTTCAGATCACCGCCGCCGCAGGGGCATTAGGGTTTGGCTGGCTGCAGGATCGGCTAGGCGCCAAGCGCACCTATCAAATCACGCTGGCGCTGTGGGTGCTGGCGATTATTGCTATTTGGGCAACGCCTGAGGTAACGCAATGGGTGAACGGGCATTTTGAGGTGCAGTGGCAGGCTCAATACGTCTTCCTGGTCGTCGGTTGCTTAGCGGGAGCGAGTCTAGGCTCTAGCCAATCGGCAAGTCGGGCGCTGGTAGGCTTATTTTCACCGCTGGAAAAGTCAGCGGAATTCTTTGGATTTTGGGGGCTGGCGAATAAATTAGCGGGCGTGCTGGGCATCGTAATGCTGGGCGTGCTGCAAGCGCTGATTGGCCTACAGGCATCTATTTTATTATGCGTTGCCTTGTTCATTATCGCGATGTTGATTTGTGCCAGAGTCAACGAGCGCCGTGGCCGTGAAGCTGCGCTGGCTTGGGGAAAATAGCGGTAATGCCCATAACGACCAAGCCTATAAAGGAGCCCTTATTTCAGTGAGGAGGCATATGGTCTCGCAGTCGGCACAGCGCGGCGGCATTGGAATGATGCTGCTCTTTTGGATACTGTTAATGGCGGTTGGCACCTGGTGGATACACGGTGGTCTGGATGCAATGATGCGTCCTAATGCCAACATTGTGCACACGCTGCCTGCGGGTGAGCCTGTCACGTTAAAGCGAAATCGCGCAGGGCATTTCGAGTCCCCTGGGCGCATTAACGGCTCGCCCGTCACTTTTTTACTTGATACTGGTGCCACTTACGTAGCAGTGCCCGCCGACTTAGCGGCAGAGCTAGGTTTGGAGCCAGGGCGTAGCGCTTGGTTTAATACCGCCAATGGCAGAGTTGAAGGAGCGTTAACGGAGTTGGGCGAGGTGTCGCTGGGAGGGCTCACCGTACAAAATGTTCAAGGCTCGATTAGCTCGGGCATGGAGCGCGATACCGTATTGCTTGGAATGAGTTTTTTGAACATTTTCTCGATTGAAATGCATGCAGGTGAGATGAGGCTGAGCCTTCCAGAGTAGTAATTTCCGCTTTATTAGGTAACGTTAATATGCGCTATAGTGTTACTATTTTTCCCGATGGTTGGCTTAATCTCGTGACTAAGTAAAAAGGCAGGCCTGTGATGGCCTGCCTTTTTAGTATTATGAGTATTCGTTACTCAATGGCGTCGCTTGCATCGCCCGGTGGTGATTTGTAATGCCCGGGAGTTTTTAATTTTTCTCCGTTGGGCAGATCGCGTACCTGGGCAGGCACATACACACGCTTAATGACACTTTTCGTATTATTACTTTTCATGGCAGGATCCTCCTGTCAGATTGTCGACAGTTAGCGCTTCTACATTAGCCCTCGTGGGTAGGGGAATCAAGTGCCCGGCCGCACGCATTCGCCAATAAGCGTAATGATTATGACATTAGAGGGCATTTTCATGGTTTTGAGTTATCCTTAGAGCCAACAATATATTATCTGTGCTGATGCTGGGTTAACCGGTGAAAACAGACAGCCTAAGTAGAGTGAGTAAAGAGGATGATTGATCACCTGGAACAGCAGTTCCAGGCGCTTGAGTCCCAAGCGCCTGTCGTGCCTGATTACCCCGATCAAGATCATGTTCTGATCATTGAAGATGATAAGCGCCTTGCCGAGCTAACCCGCGAATATCTGCAAGCGAACGGCTTCCAGGTCTCGTTGGAAGCCGACGGTGCTAAAGCGGTTGATCGTATTTTAACCTTGCAGCCAGACCTAGTTATTTTAGATTTAATGCTGCCTGGCGAAGATGGTTTAGCGATTTGTCGCCGCGTCAGGCCCAACTTTTATGGCCCTATCATGATGTTGACGGCACGCACCGATGACCTAGATCAAGTCTTGGGGCTTGAGATGGGAGCCGACGATTACGTACCCAAGCCCGTTCAGCCCAGGGTGCTGCTTGCCCGCATGCGGGCATTGCTACGCCGCGCTGAAGGCCCTGCGCCCAATGGCGAAATACGGCTACGTTTCGAAAATCTGGAAATAGACAATGCGACGCGTGAAGCGTGGCTCTCCGGTGAACGTATTGATTTAACCAGCGCTGAGTTTGATCTACTTTGGCTGCTAGGCCGCAACGCAGGTCGTGTCCTTACCCGCGAAGAGATATTCAGCGATTTGCGGGGAATTAAGTACGACGGCCAAGATCGGTCGATTGATGTGCGTGTATCACGAATCCGGCCCAAAATTGGCGATGATCCTCACCATCCACATCGCATCAAAACGGTACGCAGTAAAGGCTATCTCTTCGTTAAAGACAGTTAATTTTAGAGGCGGTGTCATGCGGCGGGTGTTCAGCAGCGGGTCGTTTTTGCGCTTCTATGTGCTGCTGGGCCTCGCGCTACTGGTGATGTTGGCGATGGTATTGGCCGGGTGCTCGTTTATCGAACAGGTGCGCCGCGAGGACTATCGCGAGCAGCTCGCCGCGCTGCCGATGTCACTGATGACGCGCCGGCTGGCCGACACGCCTGTAGAGCAACGCGGTGGCCTGCTGGATCGCTTTTCAGAGCGGCTGGATTTACAGCTTACGCTATTGCCCATCGCCGATGCTGATCTTGGCTACTTTGAACGCTCCCGCTTAGAACAGGGCAAAATACTGGTTGCAGAGGATCCTTGGCGGTTGCAGCAGCGTTTGCCGGAAAGTAACCAGCTGTTACAGGCTTGGCTGGCGGACGACTGGAGCGAGCACCAGTGGCACGGCAGCATTTCATTGCTAGGCGACTGGCTTGCGGTAACTCCCTTGAATGAGCGTGAAAGTCTTATAGAAGAGCTGCGTTCGGGGAGCTGGCCGCTGCAGCTACTGGCCACCGTGCCGGACCGGCTAACTGCTGAGCAGCAAACGCTGTTGGTTAGCGGTGGTATCGTGACGCAATTAGTGTCCGACAAGCTATCGATTACGCTGCTTTATCAACTGCCCGGTGAATCGGCGTGGCTACAGGCGGGCCCCATTTCCCGTGGCGATACCTTACCGCTGAATTTACACCTTCCCCTATTAGTTGGGCTGATGATCGTACTCAGCCTTATCATCTATTTAATTATGCGTAGCATTGAAGAGCGCATGGCAAGGCTTGAGCTGGCCGCTACACGGATTGCTAGCGGGCGTTTAGAAACCCGAGTAAAAGTTGAAAGTGGTGATTTTCTAGGCCGGTTGGGAATGGCCTTTAATGGCATGGCTAGTCAGGTGCAGAGCCTGCTGCGGGGGCAGCAAGAAATGATTCGCGCTGTTTCTCATGAGCTGCGCACCCCGGTGGCGCGCATTCGTTTTGCCGTCCAAATGGTCGAAGATATGACTGACCAGCCCGCTATCCGGCGCCAACTACAGGGTATTGATGCTGATATTACGGAGCTTGATGAGCTGGTCGATGAAATTCTGACCTATGCAAGATTAGGCGGCGAAACGATTAACGGCGCCGAGCTTGAAACCGGGCTGGTCGAGTGCCGGGCCATGGCAGAGCGCGTGATTGATACACTCTCGCCATTGCACGAAGGCTTAACATTCACACTACTACAAGGTGACGAAGTCGAGCTTCTGGCGGAGCCTCGCTATTTACAGCGTGCGCTGCAAAACTTAGTGGGTAATGCCTGCCGTCATGCCACGGCTCAGGTGGTCGTCCGGCTATGGGATGAGCCCAGGCTCGTCCGCATTGATGTAGAGGATGACGGTCCGGGTATTCCACCTGAAGCGCGTGCCGATATTTTCAAGCCATTTGCCCGGTTGGATGACAGCAGGGCCAGGAGCTCCGGCGGCTACGGGCTGGGGCTTTCGATTGTGCAGAAAGTTATGGCTAGCCACGGCGGTAGCGTTACCGTCGATAATAGCCCCCACTTGGGCGGGGCGCGTTTTACGCTGCTGATTCCGCGTCGAGATCCGCCGGCTTAATCCCTGAGAGCACCGCAAAAGATGTCTCGCGAGCAGTGCGTAAGAAATCCTGCATCCAGGGTGCTTCCCGCGTTTCTTCGCGAATCGCCGCGTAAAGTGTGCTCCATACTCCGTGCTCGCCCAGTTTCACCGCGCTAACATAATCACGCTCCAGGTACTCGGTTAGCGCCCAGCTAGGCAGTGCGCATACGCCGCGTCCGCTCGCAACCAGCTGCATCATCATAATGGTTAATTCTGCTGTACGGATTTCACGCGGGCGGACGTTGGCTGGATGTAAAAATTGGCTGAAAATATCCAGACGCGACTGCTCGACGGGATACGTGATCAGCGTTTCATCCGCGAGCGCCTGAGGTTCAATAAACCCTTGGCCCGCAAAAGCATGCTGTCGAGCGATAGCCAGTAATCCTTCATAGCGGAACAGCGGGGCATAGTGAATGCCGTCAAGCGGCTGAGGATCAGCGGTGATGACGAGGTCTAGCTGCTCTCGGGCGAGCGCCGGTAGCGGGTCGAAATGGTGGCCACTGGGGATGTCGATTTCAACTTCTGGCCAATGGTTACGAAAGTAGTCCACCGTCGGCATCAGCCATTGGAAACAGCTGTGGCACTCGATTGCCATATGCAGCCGGCCCTGCTCGGTACCCGCTAAGCGCGCTAAGTCCCGTTCTGCCTTACGTACCTCAGGCAATAACTGATCAGCCAAGGCGAGCAGGCGCAGTCCCGCGCGCGTAAATTCCACCGGGCGCGTTTTTCGTATAAATAACGCGCTGTCGACGCGGCCCTCTAAATCTTTGAGCTGGTGAGACAGTGCCGATTGAGTCAGATGGACGCGTTCGGCAGCATCGACCAGCGAGCCAGTTTCGCGCAGAGCAAGCAGCGTGCGAAGGTGGCGCAGTTCAATCATGGCTTAACCTTTTTGTGTGAATAAATTTCATCTTTGTCATTAAAAAAGGTATTTTTATTCATTTTAGTTTATGGTCAGACTTTGTGAAATAATTCACGTTGGCAGATATCATCATGACAGTTTCTCATATTCTCGGCTATCCCTGCATGGGGGCCTAGCGGCGAGCCCGCTGCGGCTGGGTGCAAAGCTATGGGGCACGGTGCGTAAGGCCGCCGGTTATCTTTGATGATGTGCCTCGCCCTACGCCAATGTGTTCGTTATCTAGCTTTTGACGCATAGGCGTAAAGCAGCGTTTCTTGAGCGCTGATGGGGTTACTCTCGCCAGGGTTTTGGAGCTGGTAGCTGCCGTCGGTTTGTAGTAGCCAGCTCTGGCAGTTGTCGACCAGATAGGTTTCAAGGTCTTTGCGCACGCGGATAGCGAGTTTTTTATCTAGCAGCGGAAAGCAGGTTTCCACTCGATGAAACATGTTGCGTGACATAAAGTCGGCGCTTGAACACCATGTTTCTGATTTGCCGTCATTGTGAAAATGAAATACGCGGGTGTGTTCCAGCAACCGGCCAATAATGGAACGCACGCGGATATTGTCTGACACGCCGGGCACGCCGGGTTTCAGGCAGCACATGCCACGAATAATCAGGTCGCACTCTACGCCCGCTTGGGAGGCGCGATAGAGTGCTTTAATTAATTTAGGCTCGGTTAACGAGTTGCATTTGATAATGATGTGCCCGCGTTCTCCTTGACGCGCAATGTGCGCTTCACGGTCAATCATTTCGACTAACCGCTCGTGCAGCGTAAAGGGGGCGTGGAGCAGCGTATCAATTTTACGCGCGCGGCCCATTCCCGAAAGCTGCTGGAACACTTTATGTACGTCAGCGCACAGCAATTTGTTCGCGGTCAGCAGGCTATAGTCGGTATAGAGCTTGGCCGTTTTGGAGTGATAGTTGCCGGTGCCAAGGTGCGCGTAGTAGCACAGTTCGCCCTTTTCACGGCGCACGATATGCAGCATTTTAGCGTGGGTTTTATAGGCCATAATGCCGTAAACGACGATGGCGCCGGCTTCTTGAAGGCGTGAAGCAAGCTGCAGGTTGTCGGCTTCATCAAAGCGTGCTCGCAGCTCAATCACCACGGTGACCTCTTTACCTTGGCTGGCCGCCTCCACTAGTGCACTCACAATAGGCGAGTCTGCCCCGGTGCGGTAAAGGGTCTGCTTTACCGCCAACACATGGGGGTCGCGAGCCGCTTCGCGCAGCAGGTCTTCAATCGGTGAAAATGACTGAAAGGGATGATGCAGCAGAATGTCGTTCTTCGCGATGGCATCAAAAAGACTGCCTGCCTTGAGTGCTTTGGGAATGCTGGGAATGAACGGGCGATAAAGCAGCTCAGGGCGGTCAACGTCGCCTAAGGCTGACATCATGCGCGTTAAGTTGACCGGACCTTTAACGCGGTACAAATCATCATTTTCAAGCTCAAACTGGCGCAGCAGAAAATTGGCTAAGCCATCCGGACAGTTGTCGGCTACTTCCAGCCGTACGCCACTGCCATAGCGCCGCGCCAGCAGCTCACCGCGCAGCGCTGAGGCTAAGTCAGACACTTCTTCGGGGTCGACGCTCATATCGGCATTGCGGGTCAGGCGGAATTGATAGCAGCCGCGTACGCGCATGCCGGGAAATAGCTCATCGGCGTGGGCATGAATCATCGATGATAAAAACACATACTCTGAAAAGCCTTCTTCGCATAGCTCCTTGGGCAGTGCCATTAGCCTTGGTAGCGAGCGCGGAGCAGGCAAAATCGCCATGCCGCCTACGCGGCCAAAGGCATCCTTGCCTTCCAGTTCAACAATGAAGTTGAGGCTTTTATTTACCAGCCGTGGGAAAGGGTGCGACGGGTCAAGGCCAATCGGGCTGATGACCGGCATAATCTCGTTATCAAAAAAGGCTCTGCCCCAGGCTTGTTGCGCTCTGGTCCACTGATCTCGCCGGCGAAAACGTAGCCCCTGAGCTTCCAGTGCGGGCAGCAGCATTTCGTTGAGAATTTGATATTGTCGGACAATTTGCGCATGGGCGAGCTGGGATATTTCCGCTAGTACTGCTTTGGGCAACCGGCCATCGGCTGCCGTGGTTGTATCGCCCAAGGCAATTTGATGTTTGAGGCCTGCGACGCGAATTTCGAAGAACTCATCCATATTAGAGGAAAAAATAAGCAGGAACATCAGCCGGTTGAGTAACGGATGCGCATCGTCTAGCGCCTGTTCCAATACGCGGATATTAAACTGTAAATGCGACAGCTCGCGGTTGAAGTAGAGTTGGGTGTCGTCAAGATCGGTTTCAGGCAGCGCTTCACGCGCCTGGACGCCGGTGGGCGTACGATTTATACGTAGCGGCATATCGCCGTCGCTGCTGGTTTGATCGGTAGGCGATAATGGTGGACTGGAAACGTGCTCGTCCATGGTGGATCTCCCCGCGTCGATGGCTCGAACGTATCATAGCCTGATACTGATAGATCAGCGCAGTATGCGGGGAGAAGATGACAAATACGTGTCACTGGATTGTCATCTTGTTCAACATCATGCCAATAAGCGGCTTAGCGACGCTGTACTTCATTAGCCTTGCTGCAATAGCCGGGCCGCATCAAGTGCGAAATAGGTCAAAATGCCGTCTGCCCCGGCGCGCTTAAAGCACATCAGTGACTCTAGTATGACGGGTTCTGCTTCCAGCCAACCGTTATCGAAGGCTGCGCGATGCATGGCGTACTCGCCGCTGACTTGATAAGCAAAGGTGGGAACCTTGAGTTCATCCTTTACCCGGCGCACCACGTCTAAATAGGGCATGCCTGGTTTGACCATGACCATGTCGGCGCCTTCGCTGATGTCCATGGCCACTTCATGCAGCGCTTCATCGCTATTGGCGGGGTCCATTTGATAGGTGCGCTTGTCCGCTTTGCCCAGATTAGTGGCCGACCCAACCGCATCCCGAAATGGCCCATAGTAGTGCGATGCATACTTCGCGCTGTACGCCATGATCCGCACGTTGTGTAAGTTTTCTTGCTCCAGTACTTGGCGAATTGCGCCAATGCGTCCATCCATCATGTCAGAGGGCGCCACCACGTCGGCACCGGCTTCTGCATGGGAAAGCGCCTGTTTCAACAGCGTTTCTACGGTGCGGTCGTTTTGCACGTAGCCTTGCTCATCTAAAATGCCGTCTTGACCATGAATGGTATAGGGATCAAGCGCCACATCCGTAATAATACCAAGCTCAGGCAGCGCTTCTTTTAGCGCGCGCACGCTACGCTGCACCAGTCCGCTGGCGCTATAGGCCTCTTCGGCTAGCTCACTTTTTTGCTCAGGGCCGACGACCGGAAACAGTGCCAGAGCGGGAATGCCCAATGCAAACGCTTCGCGAGCTTGCTCAATGAGTAGGTCGATTGAAAGCCGTTCCACGCCGGGCATCGAAGCTATGGGTTCACGCTGATTTTTACCTTCAAGAACAAAGACCGGCAGTATGAGATCGGAGGGCGTCAGCGTTTTTTCTTGCATTAAGCGGCGTGAAAAATCATCACGGCGCATGCGGCGCATGCGCGTGGCAGGAAAGTGGCGGGGAGTAAGTGCACTCAAAGGTTGTCTCCATTAAGGATCGCAAATGAGGGTGTTAAATAAGAGTGCCCGAAGGCCTGCCGGCAGTATATCAGCCATACCCTGCGGCGAAAGACGCCTTGTGGCAAACAACCACACTGACTAAAGTGGGCAACAGCTTTGCGGTAGTGCGTTCGGCAAACTCTACGTGGTTTCGGATAATAAGGAGATAGGCATGGCCAAACAGGTGGCAGTCATTTTAGCCGGATGCGGCGTTTACGATGGTTCTGAAATTTATGAGACCACGCTGACGCTGCTGCGCTTAGACCAGTTGGGTATTGAGTATCGCTGCTTTGCCCCCGATATCGATCAGCAGCATGTTGTTAATCATCTTACGCAAGAGGTTGTTGAAGGCGAGCAGCGTAACGTGCTGCTAGAGTCTGCTCGCCTAGCGCGGGGGGAAATAAGCCCCCTAGAGGCGTTGGATGCGGATAACTTCGATGCGGTGATTGTGCCCGGTGGTTTTGGCGTCGCCAAAAATCTTTCAGACTTTGCCAGTGCCAGCGATAATATGCAGGTGCTAGACGCGCTGAAAGAGGCGCTGGCGGGCTTTCGTCAAGAAGCCAAGCCTATCGGCCTGATGTGTATTGCTCCGGTACTGGTGCCCCGCCTGCTGGGGGATGGTATTGCCGTCACGGTGGGGAATGACCCGGCGGTATCCGGTGCTATTAGCGCCATGGGCGGGCTGCACCGCACCTGTAGCGTAGAAGATATCGTGGTTGATTTTGAGCACAGCGTGGTAACGACACCCGCGTACATGCTGGCAACGCGCATCAGTGAAGCTGCCACCGGCATCTTTAAGCTCGTCGATCGTATCGCAGAAATGATGGATTAAGGACTATTGCGAGGTTGTTAACGGTAGATATAAAAAGCCGCCGCCATGATTAATGGCGGCGGCTTTTCGATATCTACGTCATTAGTGCCTTCGCTATAGCATGTCTTCTTGCTCTTCCGCCGCCTCTTTCTCCGCTTTGCGCTTGCGTACTAGGCGACCAAACAGCAGACCAACCTCGTAAAGCAGGTACATCGGAATCGCCAGCAGGCTCTGTGAAATAACATCCGGTGGCGTAAGCAGCATGCCCACCACGAAGCAGCCCAGCAGGATATAAGGACGCTTCTTGGACAGGCTTTCTACTGTGGTGGCGCCAGAAAGAATTAGCAAAAAAGTCGCGATAGGAATTTCAAACGCTACGCCGAAGGCAAAAAATAGTTTAAGAACGAAGTTCAAATACTGGTTGATATCGGTCATCACTGCGACGTTTTCCGGCCCTGTCTGGGTGAAAAACTCAAACAGCAGCGGGAACACCACGTAATAAGCAAACGCTGCACCGCCATAGAAGAGCGCAATGCTTGAGACCAGGATAGGAATAGCGAGGGCTTTCTCATTATCGTAAAGCCCCGGTGCAATAAACGCCCACGCCTGATGCAGTACAAAAGGAATGGCAATAAACACGGCCACGACTAAGGTCAGCTTAAACGGTGCTAAGAAGGGTGAAGCCACTTCAGTCGCGATCATCTGCGAGCCTTCGGGCAGCAGCGCCATCAATGGCTCAGCGACAAAGGTATAAATGTCGTTGGCAAAGGCATAGAGGCCCAAAAAAATCACCAAAATAAGAGCCACGGCGCGTATTAAGCGTGAACGTAGTTCGATTAGATGCTCAATAAGAGGGGCTTGTGGTTGATCTTGCTGAGGCTCCTTTGAATCGCCAAACATACTCATTGGTGATTACTATCCTTATTAAATGCAGCCCGCTCAGCTTCAGTGGCGTCTGTTTTGACTGAGGATGCGGCCGGGGGAGGCGCTGGGGAGGATGCAGGTGCCTCTTCGCGCACCGTTTCCAGCGCGTCATCTAAGTGAGAGTTGGCCTGGGCAGCGCGCTGCTGCATCTCGCTCTGCGGTGTTTCAGGCTGTGATGTTTCGCGTGGCGTTGCTGCGCTAGTCGGTTTAGCCCGGGTTGTCGTGGGTTTATCGACAATGCTTTCTACATCCAGCTTCGCTTTGTGCAAGCTGTCGTTGAGCTTTTTCTGCTGATCGTTAAGCTTTTGACGCAGCTCTTCCGCTTCCAACTGGGCGCTGATTTCGCGCTGCATACCAGATACCGTGCGCTTGATTCTGCCGATCCATAGACCCGTCGTACGGGCAGCGCGTGGCAGGCGCTCTGGGCCAAGCACCAGCAGCGCGACAATGCCAATAAGCATGAGCTCAAGAAAGCCGATATCTAGCATGCGTTACTTGCGCTCTTCGTTGCGTTCAGCGGCACGCTTCTCTTCAGCCTGCACATCGTACGTATTGCCAGGCTCTTCGTGGCTGACTTTGGCATTCGGCTGATGGGGATCTTCGCTATCAGCCTCTTTGTTTTTTTCTTCGTCGTGCATGGCTTTCTTGAAGCCTTTGACCGCCCCGCCGAGGTCGGTGCCTACATTGCGCAGCTTTTTGGTGCCGAAAATTAGGATGATGATGCCCAGAACAATCAGCAACTGCCAAATACTGATACCACCTAACATATGCGTTTCCTCATGGGTACAGGTTAACTTTCTTAGTCACTATATGCTTAGGCGACTGAATGCTCAGTAGCTACATGCTTCCTGACTACTGGTGCCGGTAAGCTAAGCCTACGCCAAGCGTAGCCATAACGTCGATATTATTGCTAGCGAGAGGCTTTTTCATCGTGACCTGAAATGCCAAAGCGTCTTGCCAACTCGTCTAAAACGGCTTGATGATCAAGATCCAAATGAGACAGCATCACCAAGCTATGAAACCACAGGTCGGCCGTTTCAGAAATCAGCGCGTGGCGCTCAGCCTCACCGCCGTGCTCTGCATCTTTGGCCGCCAGCACAGTTTCAGTGGCTTCTTCGCCCACTTTTTCAAGTATCTTGTTCAAACCCTTGTGATGCAAGGACGCAACATAAGATTCTTCTGCTGCTGCATAACGTCGCTGCTTGAGTACCCCATTGAGAGTATCCAGCACATACGCATTGCTAGTCGATGATGCGTCGGTGTCCATGAAAATCCTTATAATCGTTGAGTCACGCCGCTTTATTGCCAGACTAACAGCAATAGGCCGATACCGGCGGCGGCCAAGACCGGCCACTCCTGGAGCTCAATCCAACCGCTTAACGGCTGCCAGGCGAGCGCCAGCGCCAGCACTATTAAACCTAACCGTAAGCGATACAGGCGCTTGCCTTGACGAGCCATGTGCTGGCGCATGGCGCTAATGGCATCGACCTGCTGATGCCGCTGGCGATGCTCATGCTCCATGCGGCTGAGCGCCTGATGGGCGAGTACGGGTAATTCAGGTAGCTGGCGCGAAAGCTCCGGCGCCTGGCGCTTTAACGACTCCCACAAGCCGCCGACGCCCGCGCGCTCTTTCATCCACTGCTCTAAATAAGGCTTAGCGGTGCTCCATAAATCTAAGTCAGGATAAAGTTGGCGACCTAGTCCTTCAATATTCAGCAAGGTTTTCTGCAGTAGGACGAGTTGCGGCTGCACTTCCATATTGAAGCGACGCGCGGTTTGAAACAGCCCTAGCAGCACCTGGCCGAAAGAAATATCTTTTAGCGGTTTCTCTAAAATAGGTTCACACACCGTCCGAATCGCGGCGGCAAACTCATTAGCACGCGTGTTTTCGCCCACCCAGCCAGACTCAATATGCAGGGCAGCGACTTCGTAATAATCCTGATGAAAAAACGCCAGCAGATTGCGCGCCAAATAGTCTTGATCTTCGCGTGTTAGGCTGCCGACAATGCCGCAGTCGATGGCGATGTACTGGGGGTCTTCGGGATTGTCACAATTAACAAAAATATTGCCCGGATGCATGTCGGCATGAAAGAAGTTATCGCGAAATACTTGCGTGAAGAACAGCTCAACGCCACGCTCGGCCAGCTTTTTCAAGTTGGTGCCGCGGGCGATTAGGCTGTCCAGGTCGGCGACCGGAATGCCACGAATGCGTTCTTGTACCATGACGTGTCGGCGCGTAAAAGGCCAATAAATGGTCGGTACAAACAGCAATGGTGAGTCTTTAAAATTACGCTTCAATTGCGAGGTGTTGGCGGCTTCTTTATACAGGTCAAGCTCATCAAACAGCGTCGCTTCGTAGTCACGAATGACTTCTACCGGACGCAAGCGGCGCGCATCAGGCACCTTGGACAGCAGTTTGGCGACTTGATACATCAGCGCCATATCTTGGCGCATCACGCGGTCTATGCTCGGCCGAATGATTTTAACCACCACGTCTTCGCCGCTATGCAGCCGGGCGGCATGCACTTGAGCAATAGACGCTGAGGCCAGCGGCACATGGTCAAATTCAGCAAACGCTTCCGCCAGCGACATTTCCAGCTCTTTCTCGACGCGAGCAGCAGCCTGGTCACCCGGGAAGGGGGGCACCTGATCCTGAAGGCGTTTGAGCTCATCGGCGATATCCGCCGGCAGTAAATCGCGGCGGGTCGAGAGCATTTGCCCAAATTTAATGAAAATTGGCCCTAAGGCTTCTAAAGCGAGGCGTAAACGCTCGCCGCGTGAGCGTTTGCCGATAGGCACTAAGCGTAGCGGCGAAAACCAAAGCAGCGCCCGCAGCCACCAAGGGAGACGCTCTAGCGGGAGTAATGTATCTAGCCGATGACGGCTTATCACCCAGCTAATTCGCAGCAGGCGCAGGCTCATGGGTGCGGCTCCTGCATCAGTGTCTGGTGGTGCTGTGTCAGTATCCGTTCTAAGCGTTTAAAGCGTGCTTCCAGGCGATCTGTTGCCACTTCTAGTTCGGTGAGGTGCTCGCGCAAAACGTTGCGCTGCTGTCGCCCTGGCAGCAGGCGCGCCTCTTCAAAGACGTACTCAGAAACGTCCTGGATCAGCTCATCTTTGGCGCGCAGCCCCCAGCGAGCCATGCGCCGCAAGCCCTCCGCTAGGGAGTGTGCGGGCATATCGCCCAGCCAATGGGCGAGTTCGTTTTCCCAATCAATATCCAGATCGAAAAGAAGCTCGCGGGTGGCTTCTAGCAGATGAATATGACCACGCACAGCAAGCTTACCGTCAAACATTAGCCGCTCAATTGAGGCGCCACTAATCCATTCGGACAATGTTTCGGGAGTAAGTTCGACCACCGCATTAGCGTCGGCTTCTTCAGTGTCGTCGCCCCGCAGTAGGTCTACCCCGGCATGATGATAGTGGATAACCACGGCCAGATGCGGCTGCTCGAAGCGTACCAGCAGGCGGCTGCCCGCAAGCTTCGCCAAGCGGCCAGGGGCTGCCGGGTCACGGGCAAGAAGAGCATTGAGCGTGCGTTCACAACCGGCCAGCAGCAAGGTTGGGGTTACCAGCATGCTGACCCCTTGATGGAAAACGCCACGGGAGAGAGCGTCATAACTTAATGCCGCGGTGCAGTGCAACAATGCCGCCGGTCAGGTTGGTGTACTCAACGCGTTCAAGGCCTGCGGATTCCATCATCGCTTTGAGCGTTTCCTGATCTGGGTGCATACGAATGGACTCTGCCAAATAGCGGTAGCTTTCGCCATCGCCGGCTACCAGTTCGCCCATTTTGGGCAGCAGGCGGAAAGAGTACTCGTCGTAAGCTTTGGAAAGCAGGGGATTATTTGGCTTGGAAAACTCCAGCACTAAGAGGCGACCGCCGGGCTTGAGTACGCGTGCCATGGAGCGCAGCGCGGCGTCTTTGTCGGTAACGTTGCGTAGGCCAAAGGCAATCGTAATGCAGTCGAAACTGTTATCGGGAAACGGCAGGCATTCGGCGTTGGCCTGAACATATTCAACGTTGCCGCCCACGCCGTTGTCCATCAGCTTATCGCGGCCCACTTTCAGCATCGAGGCATTGATATCGGCCAACACCACTTTGCCACGTGGCCCCACCAGACGGGAAAACTTCAGCGTTAAATCACCCGTGCCGCCGGCAATATCTAGCACATGATGGCCTGGGCGCACGCCTGCGCGCTCAATCGTCATGCGCTTCCATACTCTGTGAATACCCATCGACATAAGGTCATTCATCACGTCGTAGCGGGCCGCAACGGAGTGGAAGACATCGGCTACTCGCGAGGCTTTCTCGTCAACCGAGACTTGCTGAAAACCAAAGTGAGTCGTGCGTTTTTCTGTGGGGCTCATGGCGTAGTAGCTCCCGAATTCGAGGCGGTGGCGAATCGACCCTGAGTCTTTTGACTGAGTGGCCGGTGCGATTAAAAAGTTAGCGCCATTGTAGCCTTGTCCGCCCTGGCTTGTCTGCCCAGACTGATGAGTGCCTTGGGTTGAGCGACGGTCACAGCTGCTTGAATTGAATACCCGCAGGCTCACGTGAGGCGCCGACGTCCTGCAGGCGCTGCAAGTAGTTGTTCCAGTAGTCATCTTGATGGAGGGCGAGATCATGCAGGTAGTTCCAGCTAAACAAACCGCTGTCGTGGCCATCGTCAAAATGCAGCTTAAGCGCGTAGTTGCCAGCTTGGCTAATGTTTTGCAGGCCGACGTCTTTTTTACCTACCTGAAGTACGGCGCTGTCGCCGCCATGACCACGCACCTCTGCAGAGGGAGAGTAGACGCGCAGCAGTTCCACCGGTAGGCGGAAGGTTTCGCCAGTGGCATAGCCAAGCTCTAGCTCGCGGGCCTGCTTATGGTAGTGAACGCGGGTAGGCGTAGGAGCAGTCATAACAAACCTCTAAACAGGCGGGGCGCAGGCAGCCAATCGCCACCTACGCCCCGCTTCGGTTATGTAAAGATGCGGACGCTTATAAGATATAGCGCGATAAATCTTCGTCAACTGCCAACTCGCCAAGCTGTGCATTGACGTAGTCGCCGTCAATCACCAGCGGGCCTTCCATGTCGCCACCTTTGAAGGAGGCCTCTTCTAGCAGCCGCTCCATCACGGTGTGCAAACGGCGAGCGCCGATGTTTTCAGTGCCTTCGTTGACCTGCCAGGAGATCTGCGCGATGCGCTCGATACCGTCTGGCGTAAACTCAATGTCGAGACCCTCCGTCGCCAGCAGCGCTTTATATTGCTTAGTCAGCGAGGCGGAAGGCTCGGTCAGAATGCGTTTGAAATCATTGGGCGTGAGTGCATCGAGCTCAACGCGGATCGGCAGACGACCTTGAAGCTCCGGAATCAGGTCCGACGGGCGCGCCAGATGGAAAGCCCCCGAGGCGATAAACAGAATGTGATCGGTTTTAACCATGCCGTATTTGGTTGAAACGGTTGAGCCCTCAATGAGCGGCAACAGATCACGCTGCACGCCTTCGCGAGACACTTCACCACCGCTAGACTGGCCGCTGCCTTTGGCAACTTTGTCGATCTCATCTAAAAACACGATGCCGTGCTGCTCAACTGAATACACCGCACGCGCCTTGATCTCTTCTTCATTGACCAGCTTGCCGGCTTCTTCGTCGCGCAGCAGTACGAGCGCTTCTTTTACCGTCACACGACGGTTTTCGCGCTTTTGCTGGCCCATGTTGGAGAACATGCTTTGTAGCTGATTGGTCATCTCTTCCATGCCCGGTGGGGTCATGATGTCGACGCCTTGGCTTTGAGCCGATACTTCGATATCGATCTCTTTTTCGTCTAACTGCCCTTCACGGAGCTTCTTGCGGAAGGTCTGGCGAGTGCCGTTATCTTCACGGGGCTTGTCTTCCTGACCACGCGGCGGCGGTAGCAGGGCATCGAGTACCCGGTCTTCGGCAGCATCGGCGGCACGGTGGCCTACGTCTTCTTTGGCCTGCTCGCGCACCATTTTGATGGCGTTTTCCATTAAGTCGCGAATAATCGACTCAACGTCGCGGCCAACGTAGCCAACTTCGGTAAATTTAGTGGCTTCGACTTTAATAAACGGTGCTTTGGCCAGCTTAGCAAGGCGGCGTGCAATCTCGGTTTTACCCACGCCGGTGGGGCCGATCATCAGGATGTTTTTGGGCGTGACTTCCGGGCGTAAATCATCGTCCAGCTGCATGCGGCGCCAGCGATTGCGTAGGGCAATGGCAACAGCACGCTTAGCATCCTGTTGGCCAATAATGTACTGATCGAGAGCGTGAACGATTTCGCGGGGTGTCATCTGAGTCATAACGGTAACCTTTGTGTTCTTTGAGCGGCGTGAAGAGGACGCGTGGGGCTATGAGCGCCCATCGATCGACAGCTCTTCGAGCGTCACGTGGTGGTTGGTGAACACACAGATATCACCAGCGATAGCCAGCGATTTTTCGGTGATTTCACGTGCCGACAGCTCGGTGTTTTCTAGCAGCGCTCGGGCGCTGGCCTCGGCGAAGTTGCCTCCGGAACCAATGGCAATAACGCCGTGTTCGGGCTCCACCACGTCGCCGTTGCCGGTAATGATCAGCGAGGTGGTGTGGTCGGCGACGACGAGCAATGCTTCCAGGCGGCGCAGCGCGCGCTCGGTCCGCCAATCTTTTGCTAGCTCAACAGCGGCTTTAGTCAGATGCCCCTGATATTTTTCTAGCTGCGCTTCAAAGCGCTCAAACAGCGTAAATGCGTCTGCAGTGCCGCCCGCGAACCCGGCAAGTACCTTGCCACGGTAGAGGCGACGGACTTTGCTGGCGTTACCCTTCATTACGGTATTGCCCAGCGATACTTGACCATCGCCAGCGAGGGCGACCTGATTACCACGACGAACGGAAACAATGGTGGTCATGGAGATAACTCCTTGGGGGAGACACGCTCCCGATGACTGGCTGGTCGCTTAGCAAGCGACCGTTGTGTAGGCGTTCACAACAAAATGCGGGCGGCTGATGAAAAATCAACCACCCGCAGGACATCGGGGGGTGGGTTTGTCAGTTTTGTAGCTGAATAAGTAGTGGCTCAATGCCTTGCGTAGCCATCAAATCCTGCGCGCGATTAAGCTCGCGGGTATCTTCATAGGGGCCAACCTGGACGCGGTGCCACGTGTTGCCATCGGCCTGTACTTCGCTAATTTGTGCCAGCAGGCTGAGATTGCGCAGCCGGCCGCGCAGCTGTTCGGCATCGCTTAGCTGGCGAAACGAGGCTGCTTGAAGCATGTAGCGGCTGGGCGTGCTACTGCTAGCAGCACTCTCCTGGGCAGCCGATACTTGATCCTCAGGGCGCGTGTTGGCGGCAATCACTTGCGCAATAGGGTCATCGCCCGCAGCTGCATCGGATGCGGTGCTGCTCTCGGTTGTCTGCTCCGTCACTTCGGGGCGGACAACGCTTGACGGCAGCGTAACGCCAGGCGCAATAACTTCGGTTTCAGGCAGCAGCGTATAAAACTCGAAGGTGGGCATTGAGGGCTCGGCTGGGCCTTCGGTTGCTCGTGCAGCGTCGCGCTCCTCGCTACCGGAAGGCTTCGGTAGCACGGTTGCCTGAGGAGGCTCACTCTGCTCCTGCCACGGCGCAGTGCCGTGTTGGTGCTGAGCAAGAAAGAAGCCAATGGCCATGCCTGCAAGGCCCCATAGCCAACCGGGAATGCGAAAGCCGCCGCCGCTGGCGCCTGAGGAAGACTTGCGCTGTGAGGTGGCGCCTTGGCGGGTAGGCTTTTTGCGCGGGGTGGCCATGCGTTACATCTCCTCTGGGGCGCTAACACCCACTAAATCGAGACCGTTGCGCAGCACTTGGCGGGTCGCAAGACCTAGCGCCAGGCGCGTGTTGCGCAAGGTGTCGTCGGCTACCATCACTTTGACGGCGTTATAACAGGTGTGGAAATCGCCAGACAGATCGAGCAGATACTGCGCAACCTGTTGCGGTTCACGGTTCTTAGCCGCGGTTTCGACGACGTCAGGGAAGCGTGCCAAACGGTTCAGAACGGCTTTCTCCTGGTCGCTATCCAATAGCGCTAAATTGGCCAGCGCTAGCGGATGATCGAATGGCTGGTCGGCATCGTGTGCTTTGCGCAACATGCTGCATACCCGGGCATGGGCGTACTGAATGTAATACACCGGATTGTCGTTAGACTGCGAGCGGGCCAGGTCGATATCAAACGTGAGCTGGGAATCAGCGCGGCGAGCCGCGAGGAAAAAGCGCGTGGCGTCGCGGCCGACTTCATCGATCAAATCGCGCACGGTGACGTAGCTGCCAGCGCGCTTGGAGAGTTTTACCTCGACGCCAGAGCGGGTCACCATCACCATTTGATGAAGCACGTAGTCGGGCCAGCCTTTGGGGATGCCTACTTCTAACGCTTGTAAGCCAGCGCGTACGCGGGTCACGGTGGAGTGGTGGTCGGCACCCTGCTCATTAATCACGGTTTTAAAGCCGCGCTGCCACTTGTCTAAGTGGTAGGCCACATCGGGTAGGAAGTAGGTATAGCCGCCGTCACGTTTACGCATCACGCGGTCTTTGTCATCACCAAAGTCCGTGGTGCGCAGCCACATCGCGCCGTCGTCTTCATAGGTGTGGCCCGCCGCTATCAGTTTCTCAACCGTGGCGGCTACCTTGCCATCGTTATAGAGCGAAGACTCAAGAAAATAAACGTCAAACTCAACGCCGAAGGCTTTTAAATCTAAATCCTGTTCGCGGCGCAGCCAGGCCACAGCGAACGCTTGAATCGCCTCTAAATCTTCTGGATCAGCTTTTGCGGTCACTTCGCGATCATCCGCGCTCACCGTTTCGCCGGCCAAGTAATCCTTGGCGACATCGGCAATATATTCACCGCGATAGCTGTCTCCCGGCCAGTTGGGATCGTCGGGGCCTAAGCCTTTAGCGCGTGCCTGAACAGAGCGTGCAAGGTTGGCGATTTGCGCGCCTGCGTCGTTATAGTAGAACTCGCGAGTGACGTCATAGCCGGTCGCTTCTAGCAGGCGGCATAGGCAGTCTCCAATCGCAGCGCCACGCCCATGCCCGACGTGCAGAGGCCCGGTGGGGTTGGCGGAAACGAACTCCACCTGCACTTTTTCACCTTTGCCGATCAGACTGCGGCCAAAGGTATCGCCGCAGTTGAGCACCTGAGCAACAATTTGTGCCGCCGCATCGGCCGCTGCAAAAAAGTTGATAAAACCGGGGCCGGCAATGTCAGTTTTTTGAATAGCGTCGCTTTCAGGCAGCGCCGATACCAGCATGTTGGCCAGTTCACGCGGATTTTTGCCAGCGGGTTTGGCCAGCATAAGCGCTAGGTTGGTGGCGTAATCGCCGTGCGCCTTATCTTTCGTGGGGTCCACTTTGATGCTGGGCTGAAGGTCGTTCGGCAACACGCCTTGGTGCTTGAGCGCGGTAACGGCGCCTTCGAGCAAAGAAACTATGGTGTCTTTCATTTCGGTATCCAGTTACGTCCATGGCGGCGTGTGCTAATGCGCACCTGATTAGATTTTTGAAATCGCTAGTTACTTGAGATCGCTAGGTGTTTGAGATCGACAGGTAATTGAGATCGATAGATGCGCAGCTTAAGCGGCCATTATCAGCAATTGCGCCGCAGTTTCAAAGCCGTGTCACGGTGAAGGCCTCATTGTTAATGCTGTGAGTGCTAATTACGCGAGCGTTTGGGGGTCGATATCAATCGACCAGCGGACCTTGCGCGCATCTCGATTAGCTTCCAGCCATTGCACCAGCCAGCTGGCGGCAGGATGCAGCTGGCTGCGTTTATCGGCTGTCAGCATGACATGTAAATGATAGCGATTTTGGCGTCGCTCCATGGGGGCGGGCACGGGGCCTAAGCATCGTGTTGCCACACTTGTTTGTTTTAACCACTCGCGCAGTGCCTGGGCCGCCTGCTGTGCCATTGCTAACGCGGCTTGTTCATTGGGGCTTTCAATACGCAGCAGTGCCATAAAACAAAACGGCGGAAGCTTCGCGATGCGCCGCTCTTCCAGCATGTTGCGAGCCAGTGCCCCATAGCCGTGCTCAGAAAGCTGGCCTAAATGAGGGTCGTCAGGGTGCAGCGTTTGCACCAAGACACGGCCAGGGTGAGCGGCACGCCCCGCACGTCCCGCGACTTGTTCAAGCAGCTGAGCGCTATGTTCAAGGGCTCGAAAATCAGCGGCGTAAAGGCCGCCGTCAGCATTAACCACCACCACTAGCGTGACGTGGGGCAGGTGATGCCCTTTAGCGAGCATTTGGGTGCCGACTAACACGCAGGGTTCGCCGCGCTGAATTTCTTTCAGTACCTGCTCAAAGCTATCCTTGCGCCGGGTGCTGTCTCGGTCTATGCGATGAATCGTCGTTTTGGGGAGTAGTGTTTGCAGTGTCTCTTCTGTGCGCTCAGTGCCACTGCCGAGCGCGCGCAGGTCGCCGCTACTGCATTCTGGGCAGGCATCCGGCAGTGCTCGGCGGCTGTCGCAATGGTGGCAGGCGAGCAAGGCGGGCTGGCGATGTAGCGTCATACGTGCGTCACACTGGCCGCACTCAGCCATCCAGCCGCAGGCGTGGCAGGCTAACGTGGGGGCGAAGCCGCGCCGATTAATAAAAATCAGCACCTGTTTGCCCGCACTTAAGGTGCTTTTAATTGCCTTGATGGCATCGGGCAGCAGGCCGCCTTGGCGACGCTGGTGGCGTAGGTCAATCAGCTCTAACTTGGCCGGCGGGTGACGGCTCGGACGCTGGGTTAGCCGCAAATGGCGGTAGCTGCCGGAAAGCGCTTGATGCAGGCTCTCTAGCGACGGCGTCGCACTGCCCATCAGCAGCGGAATTTTATGGTAGTGGGCGCGCGTCACCGCTAAATCACGGGCGTGGTAGCGTAAGCCGTCGTGCTGTTTGTAGGAGCCGTCGTGCTCTTCATCGACAATGATTGCGCCCGGGTTAGCCAGCGGGGTGAAAATGGCTGAACGGGTGCCAATAATGATCAGCGCCCGGCCACTGGCAGCGGCTTCCCATACGTCCAGACGCTCAGGATCAGTGAGGCCTGAATGCAGTGCCACCACGGGGACGCGAAAGCGGCTTCTAAAGCGAGCAAGCGTCTGGGGCGTTAGGCCAATTTCCGGTACCAGCACTAGCGACTGCTTACCTTTACTGGCGACGGCTTCAATAAGCTGTAGATAGACTTCCGTTTTACCGCTGCCCGTGATGCCTTCCAGCAGGCAAGGGTGATAGCCGTCTAGTTTTTCATGTAGCGCCGCCAGCGCAGTGGCCTGCTCACGGTTAAGCGGCAGGCTGGGCGTTGCCAGTAGGCTGCCCGTAGGCGTGCTGGGGGCGGTGAGAATGACTTCACGGCTGATGGCTAGTGCTTTCTTTTCTAGCGCTAACAGCTGATCGCGGCCGAAACCGTGGGCGCTGACCGCTCGGCTGGGCAAGCCATGGGGGTGCTGGCGCAGTAGGGCGTGCAGCTCTGCTTGCTTGGGCGCACGGCTAAGCGTGTCCTCTGTGCCTTCGCCTTTCGCTAGCCACAGTGTTTGCGTGCGGCCTGCCATGGTGTGGCCCTGTCGTAGTCGGGCAGGCATGGCATGGTGCAGCGTGTCGCCCAGGCTGTGCTGGTAGTAGCGGGCGGCAAACCGGCATAGCCATAGCCAGTCTTCCGGCAGCGGGCTTTCGTCCAGCGTTTCGCTAACAGCGCGCAGCTGGCTGAACGGTAAATCGCTATGATCAGCCAGCTCTACGATGACGCCGACGACCTCACGCCGCCCAAAAGGTACCCGCACTCGAAGCCCCGGCTGCCAGCCGCAGGCGGGCACAGTGCTAGCAGGCAAGTAGTCAAATAGGCGGCGCAGCGGCGAGGGCAGCGCCACTTTGAGCACTTGAACGGGTATCTGACCGGGCACTTGCAAGGGCTCTTGAGTAGGCTCTTGAGAAAGCACGTGAGACGGTGCCCGTAAAGAAACAGGATCAGGCAATTGGCCTCCGGCATTAGTTTTGCTAGAATATGCGACCGCTCTCAATCTTAACGAGTTATCTTGAAGCTTGCTTTAAGGATATATCGTACCGACAGAGCGAATAACCGGTTAGTCATTTTTCCAAACCCGTATGCGGTGCCTGGCAAAAGATCAGGTGGCGGCATATAGCTTAGTGAGGCTCGAGATGAGACAAGGTATTCACCCGAATTACAACATGGTCACCGCCAACTGTTCTTGTGGCGCTACCTTCCAGGTCGGTTCTACCTCTGGTCAGGACTTTTCTCTGGACGTGTGTTCCAACTGCCACCCGTTCTACACTGGTAAGCAGAAGCAAGCGACCACTGGTGGCCGCGTAGAGCGCTTCAACAAGCGTTTCGGCGCTGCTGTTAAGCGCGGCTAATCCATACCGGATAGCCACATCGCCGGCACGAAGGTGCTTGTGAAAAAAAACCCACGCTTAGGCGTGGGTTTTTTGTTTTGTTTTTATGGAAAGTATTTTCAAAAATGCTGCGCTACAACATTGGAGCAACGTACTGTATGCGCATCATTTTTTGATAAGTGTCATTAAATATCGACGAAAATCGACGAAAGTGAAGGTAAAATTCAGTTAAACGAGCGTTTTTATTTGAGTTGACGACGCGCTTGAGACGCATAGGTTTTTTCTATATTCTCAAATGACTTATCTACTTTATGTTAACTGGACGCTGACCATGACGGATTCACTTAAGCAGGCTGCTTTGGATTATCACGCTAAACCGATTCCCGGTAAGCTGTCAGTGGAGTTGACTAAGCCCACCGCGACTGCGCGAGATTTGGCGTTGGCGTATAGCCCCGGCGTGGCTGAGCCAGTACTTGAAATCGCTAGGGATGCGGAAAATGCTTACCGCTATACCGGCAAGGGGAACCTGGTCGCCGTCATTACCGACGGCAGCGCTATTCTTGGTCTGGGTAATCTTGGCCCGCTGGCGAGTAAGCCGGTGATGGAAGGCAAGGGCGTGCTGTTCAAGTGCTTCGCTGGGATCAACTCGGTCGACATTGAAGTTGATGCGGAAAGCCCGCAGGCGTTTATTGATACCGTTGCGCGCATTGCCGATACGTGGGGCGGTATTAACCTTGAGGATATAAAAGCGCCGGAGTGTTTTGAAATTGAGAAGGCGCTCATTGAGCGTTGCAGCATTCCGGTTTTTCACGATGATCAGCACGGTACGGCTATTGTTACCGCAGCGGGCATGCTGAACGCACTGGATATTGCCGGCAAGCGCATTGAAGATGTGAAAATTGTGTGCATGGGCGCCGGCGCTGCCGCTATTGCTTGCATGCGTTTACTCGTCTCCTGTGGCGCTAAGAAAGAAAACCTGGTGATGCTGGACCGCCGTGGCGTTATCCACACTGATCGCGAAGGCATTAACGAATATAAAGCCGAGTTTGCCCGCGATACTGAGATGCGCACTCTGGATGATGCGATCGACGGTGCTGACGTATTTATTGGTCTTTCCGGCCCAGGCCTGCTCTCTGCCGAGCAGGTCAAGAAAATGGCGCCTGATCCGGTGGTGTTTGCCTGTACCAACCCAGACCCCGAGATTCATCCTGACGTTGCCCGTGCGGCGCGCCCGGATGTGATTATGGCAACCGGCCGCTCGGATTTCCCCAATCAGGTCAATAACGTACTCGGCTTTCCGTTTATCTTCCGCGGGGCGCTGGATGTACGTGCCACCCGAATTAATGAAGAAATGAAGCTGGCTGCAGTGCATGCATTGAAGGACTTGGCTCGCGAGCCTGTGCCAGAAGAAGTGCTGAGCGCTTATGAGCTCACTGAGATGAGCTTTGGCCGCGAATACATTATCCCAACGCCTGTGGATATCCGTTTGTTGGCGCGAGTGACATCGGCGGTCGCTCAAGCCGCGGTTGATTCGGGCGTGGCGCGTAAGCCGTTTCCTGCGCATTACCCGCTAACGTCAATCAATGATGTCTATGGCGGCTAAGGTCTGTACCTAAGTTCGGTAGCTAAGTAGTTCTTACCTGCTCACTTACGCCCGCCTCGCAGCGGGCGTAAGTGTTTCTGAACAGTATCAATTTAGCTTGGCGAGTAGCGCGTTAGGCCTTCTTGAGCCGTGGAGGCGATTAGGCGGCCATCGCGGCTGTAAATATGCCCCCGTGCTAGCGCGCGAGCCCCGTCTGCCCATGGCGAGTCGATGACGTAAAGCAGCCAGTCGTCTAAACGGGTGTCCTGGTGTAGCCACAGAGCGTGGTCGAGGCTGGCGATGCGCAGTTTGGGGTCTTTGAATTGGATGCCGTGAGGCGCTAGGCTCGTGGTCAGTAGGTTAAAGTCCGAGGCATAAGACAGTAAGTGGCGATGTAATGCTGTGTCGTTTGGCAGCGTGCCGGCTAGGCGAAACCAAAGGCATTGACCTACCGGCGTGGCGTTGTCGGGGTTGCCGGGGAGGTGCAAAAATTCAATCGGGTGGCCTGGGAAACGGTCGTGCTTAGCCTCGCCGTTGGCAATCAGCGTTTCGGGCGACGGTACATTTGGCATGTTGCGCTGATGGCTGAAGCTTGCTTCTTCGCTTTGAAATGAGGCGCTACAGAAAAAAATCGGCCGCCCTTTCTGTATGGCGGTGACTCGCCGCGTCGTAAAGCTGCCGCCGTCGCGAATAGTATCAACCTGGTAAACAACTGGGCGATGAGGGTCGCCGGGGCGCAGAAAATAGCCGTGCTGAGAGTGCGGGCGGCGCTCGTCTGGCACCGTACGCGCCGCTGCTGCTAGCGCTTGTCCCAGCACTTGGCCGCCATACAGTTGCGGCAAGCCTAGGTCTTGGCTCTGGCCGCGAAATAGCGTTTCTTCAAGGGGCTCAAGCTCTAATAACTCCACAAGTTTGTTCAGTGCGTCTGTCATTCTCGGTATCCTTGATGCTATTTCAATGTGGTGCTAACTGACTATGATGCTGGCGATGATGGCGAGCTACCGCTGCGGTGGGTAAGCCTTTCATACGAACGTTTTGCTACCTTAGCGGAGTTTAGCTTTATGCGCAGCGATGAATTTTACATGCACCGAGCGCTTGACCAAGCACATCTAGCCGCCGCGGCAGGCGAAGTGCCGGTGGGTGCAGTGGTGGTGGATACGCAGGGCGAGATTATCGGCGTCGGCTACAATGCGCCTATCGCTAGCTGCGACCCTAGCGGTCATGCTGAGGTTCGAGCGCTGCGCGAGGCCGCCAAGCAGTTGGGTAACTATCGCCTTGAAGGTTGCACGCTGTTTGTCACCTTAGAGCCCTGCATGATGTGCGCGGGTGCCATGATTCATGCGCGCCTAAGCCGCCTGGTTTATGGCGCCGCGGAGCCCCGGGCAGGCATGGTGGAGTCTAAAGCTAACTTGTTGGCGCAGCCTTGGTTCAACCATTCTATTGCGGTGTCTGGCGGTGTGTTAGCGCCAGCCTCGCAAAAGCTGTTGAAGCATTTTTTTGCCGCGCGAAGAGAAGTGCCCAGCGAATGAACGGCGGTTAATCAAGCGGTGGGACGAGCTCAAACAGTAGCAGCGGGTCATCATTCACCACCGTTTGTTCTAGTTGGAAAAACTGCTGCCGGCTACGCTCTACATATTGAATCATTTCGTAGTAACGCCGAATGTTGCGCACGTAGATAACCGGTTCGCCGCCGCGGGCGTAGCCATGCCTCGTTTGGCTGTGCCATTCACGCTGCTGTAAAAGCGGCAGCGCGGCGCGTACATCGTCCCAGCGATCAGAATTGCCGCCGCGCATTTCGACAATTTTTCGAGCGTCATACAAGTGACCCAGGCCCACATTGTAGGCGGCCATGGCCATGAATAGGCGGTCATCACCGGTAATGCTTTCCGGCAAGCGGTCTTTAATGCTGCGCAGATAGCGGGCGCCGCCATCAATACTTTGTGCCGGGTCGGTGCGATCACTTACGCCCATCTCGCTGGCGGTAGGGTTGGTGAGCATCATTAAGCCTTTTACGCCCGTCGGCGAGACGGCTTCTCGGTCCCAGTGAGATTCCTGATAGCCAACGGCGGCCAGCAGCTTCCAGTCAAATTCCGTCTCCTGAGCAGCCTGCTGAAAGAGTGCGGTGTACTGTGGTAGACGAGAATCTAAATGGTCGAGAAACGTGCGCGTACCGACATACTCTAAATAGTCGTCATGACCAAAGTAGCGGCTGATCAGCCTATCTAACGTGCCGTCTTCTTGCAGACCCTGTAGGAAGCTATTAGCAGCTTCAAGTAAGCCTAGCCCGCGCCCGCTCGGCACGGCCCATGCCATAGAAAGCGGGTCGCCCAGCGTAAAGCCGCGCTCGACATTGGGGAAAAAAAGCCTATTTAAACGAAACTGATGCTCAAAAATCACCGCAGCATCCAGCGTGCCGTTCTCTACGCGTGCCAGCAGTTCCGCGACTTCTAGCTCATGGGACTCTTTCCAGCTCAGCGTCGGGTAGCGGCGCTGCAGATCGCGTAGCGCATCGCTAGTGCCCGCTTCACTGAGCGTGCCTAGCTCCAAGCCAACAAGGTCGCCGGGTTCTCTAATGCCATTTAGGCCACGTCGATAAACCACCAGCGGCTGCATTTGAATAATCGGGCGGCTGTAGTGAATACCCGGTGTGTTGGGAAATAGCGGCAGTGTCGCTGCGCCTAAATCGCCGTTTTCACGCACGGCTGGCAGCACGCTTTCCGGGTGGTGGCTTGCATTTAGGTTAAGGCTTACCCCTAGGTAGTCGGCGAAGCGGTGCATCAGCTCATACTCAAAGCCAGTTGGCCCTTGGCGGCCTTCGTAGTACGTCGTAGGGGTATTACGGGTATGGGCGGTAATAAATTCTTTGGCAGTGATTTGCGTCAAATGCTCGCCAGGAGGAACCCTGGGCAGGGTGGGAACCATGACCAAAAATATAATGGCGATTAACGCAAAATAAGCGCTGGCACGGGTTACGAAATGTCGGCAAATCAACGTCAGCATGGCGTCTTGTCGGCATGGAACAAGCGGCCACGATACCCAGCCAGACTCATGCTGTCACCTTGTTGATTTCGTGTGGCGGCTGGTTTCCAGTATCATAGGCGTTTTCCGGTGACACAACTTAGGTTTTTCGATGCCGCGATATGGGGTTTTTGATACCACTATCTAGGTTTTCCAATGCCCCTGCTGTGGCTGTCCGGCACCACATTAGTACGGTCGCCATGGCGACCCGGTGATTTCCCTGCTCGAATTCCCTGCTCTAGAGGCTTCAGGATATGCTCGAACTGCGAGGCGCGCCCGCCCTTTCTGCCTTCCGTCATGCTCGGCTGTTAACGGTGCTGCGTGAACGTGTTCCCGAGGTGGAAGCGCTGTCTGCCCACTATGTTCATTTTATCAATGTTCATTCGAATGACCGTCACGACGAACTGGATGACGCCACTCTTGAGCGCTTAACGCAGCTGCTGGACTATGGCACTCACTCAAGCGTAGAAGTTCCCGAACCTGCCCAGCGCTTTTTAGTGGTGCCGCGACTGGGCACTCAGTCGCCCTGGTCCTCGAAAGCGACCGATATTGCTCACAACTGTGGGCTGCGCCAAATCAACCGCATCGAGCGCGGCATTGATTATCGCGTAAGCTTCACCGCTTCGCCGGACCGCGACAGCATGGCCGCCATTGCGGCACTTTTGCATGACCGCATGACGGAAACCGTGCTGGCCGATGCTGCTGCTGCGACCCAGCTTTTTGCCCAGCACGACCCGGCGCCGCTGGGCAGTGTGGATATTTTAGACGGCGGCCGCGAAGCGCTGGCGACGGCTAACCAAGCGTTAGGGCTGGCGCTGGCTGACGATGAAATCGATTACCTGGTGGATGCTTTCAATGAGCTGGGGCGTAATCCCAGCGACGTTGAGCTTATGATGTTTGCGCAAGCTAACTCAGAGCACTGCCGTCACAAAATTTTTAATGCAGACTGGGTCATCGACGGCGAGCCGCAGAGCCATTCGCTGTTCAAAATGATTAAGAACACGTTTGCGTCATCGCCAGACAACGTCCTTTCAGCGTATAGCGACAACGCCGCCGTTATTAAAGGCAGCCAAGCGGGGCGGTTCTTTGCAACGCCGCTAACGGGCGCTGACCAAGAGCGTGCGCTGTACGCCACTCATCAGGAACCGATTCATATTCTGATGAAAGTGGAAACGCACAATCACCCAACGGCAATTGCGCCTTTTCCCGGTGCGGCAACGGGCTCGGGCGGTGAGATTCGTGACGAAGGCGCCACCGGCATCGGCGGAAAACCTAAAGCCGGTCTGTCGGGCTTTACCGTTTCCAACCTGCGAATTCCAGAGTTCGTTCAGCCCTGGGAGGCGTTTGATTACGGCAAGCCCGAGCGGATGCAGTCGGCGCTTAATATCATGCTAGAAGGTCCCATTGGCGGGGCGGCGTTTAACAATGAGTTTGGTCGGCCAAACTTGACCGGTTATTTTCGTACCTACGAGCAAGAGTCGCTGAACGACGGCGGCATTGAACGGCGCGGCTTCCATAAGCCGATTATGCTGGCCGGTGGCTACGGCAACATTCGCGCGCATCACGTGCAGAAAGGCGATATTCCCGTTGGCGGTATGCTGATTGTCATGGGCGGCCCTGCGATGCTGATTGGCTTGGGCGGGGGCGCTGCGTCTAGCATGGCCTCGGGCGTTTCCAGCGCCGACCTGGACTTTGCCTCCGTGCAGCGCGAAAACCCTGAGATCGAACGCCGTGCTCAGGAAGTTATCGACCGTTGCTGGGCTCTAGGCGACCACAACCCGATTCGTTTTATTCATGACGTTGGCGCCGGTGGGTTATCTAATGCGCTGCCTGAACTGGTAAAAGACGGCAATCGCGGTGGCCGTTTTGATTTACGTGCGGTGCCCAATGCCGAGCCGGGTATGAGCCCGCTGGAAATTTGGTGTAACGAAGCGCAGGAGCGCTACGTGCTCGCGGTTGCGCCAGAGGACCTGGACACCTTTGATGCGCTCTGCCAGCGCGAACGCTGCCCTTATGCGGTTGTCGGTGAGGCATTAGAAGCGCACCACCTTGAAGTGCGCGATGGCCACTTCGACAGCAAACCGGTTGATTTGCCGATGAGCGTGCTGTTCGGTAAAGCGCCTAAAATGCAGCGCGAATTTGAGCGCCATGACCCCGTGCTCTCGGGCATGATGCTGGATAATCTTGATCTGCGTGAGGCGTTAGACCGCGTGCTTCGCCTGCCCACGGTGGCTTCGAAAAACTTCCTGATTACCATTGGCGATCGCTCAATTACCGGCCAAGTGGCGCGCGATCAAATGGTCGGCCCATGGCAAGTGCCGGTGGCCGATGTGGCTGTTACCACCGCAAGCTTTGATAGCCATGTGGGTGAAGCCATGGCGATGGGCGAGCGCCCGCCGGTGGCGCTTATCAATCCTGCTGCCAGCGCCCGCTTGGCGGTTGCTGAAGCAATTACGAACCTTGCGGCCGCGCCGATTGCTAAACTCAGCGATATCAAGCTGTCTGCTAACTGGATGAGCGCTGCGGACCATCCGGGTGAAAATCAGGCGCTTTATGACGCTGTTTATGCGGTGGGAATGGAGATGTGCCCGGCGCTAGGCATTGCGATTCCCGTAGGCAAGGACTCTATGTCCATGCGCACTTCCTGGCAGCATGAGAACGAGAAGGGCGAAGCCGAAGATCGCAGCGTAACCTCGCCGCTTGCGCTGGTCGTGACGGGCTTTGCGCCTGTCACCAATGCGCTGGCGACGTTAACGCCGCAGATCAATCTGGATCAAGATGAGTCGGATTTAATTTTGATTGATTTGGGGGGTGGCCAAAACCGCCTAGGTGGCTCTGCCTTGGCGCAGGTTTATGGTCAGGTGGGCAATGACTGCCCCGATGTCGATGACCCGGAAGATATCAAAGCGTTTTTCGAAGTCATTCAAGGTCTCAACCGTGACGGTAAGCTCTTGGCTTACCACGATCGCAGCGACGGTGGCTTGATCGTTACGCTGTTAGAAATGGCGTTTGCGGCGCATGCGGGCCTTGAAATCAAGCTTGACTGGATGATCGATGAGCCGGTGGAGGCGCTGAACGCGCTGTTCTCTGAAGAGCTGGGGGCAGTCATCCAGGTCAATCGTCAGCATACGGAAGAAGTGCTGGCGCAGTTTGCTGTTGCCGGTATCGAAACGTGCGGCGTCATTGCGCGCCCTCGTTACGATGATCAGGTACGCGTGACGTTGTTTGAAGAGCCGCTGCTGGAAACTACTCGCCAGCTTACCCAGCGCACCTGGGCGGAAACCAGCTATCGTATGCAGGCGCTACGGGATAATCCTGAGTGCGCCAAAAATGAATTCGATAACCTGCTCGATAGCCGTGATCCGGGGCTTTCTGCTACGCCTACCTTTGATATCAATGATGACATTAGTGCGCCGTTTGTAAATACCGCCAAACCCGCCATGGCCGTGCTGCGTGAGCAGGGCGTTAATGGTCAGGTCGAGATGGCGTGGGCCTTTGATAAAGCTGGGTTCGATGCGGTGGATGTGCACATGAGTGACATCCTTGAAGGGCGGGTCTCGCTTGATGAGTTCAAAGGGCTTGTCGCCTGTGGCGGCTTCTCTTACGGCGATGTTCTCGGCGCTGGGGGCGGCTGGGCAAAATCAGTGCTGTTTAACGAGCGTGCCCGTGAGCAGTTTGCGGCGTTCTTTGCTCGTGACGATAGCTTCTCGCTTGGTGTGTGCAACGGCTGCCAGATGCTTTCGCAGTTGAAAGCGTTAATTCCTGGTGCCGAAAATTGGCCAACCTTTGTGCGCAATGAGTCTGAGCAGTTTGAAGCGCGTGTATCGATGGTGCGGGTTGAGAAAAGCCCTTCGATTTTGCTGGCCGGTATGGAGGGCTCGCAGCTTCCAATCGCCGTGGCCCATGGGGAAGGGCGTGCGGAGTTCCGTGACAGCGCGCACCTTCGCAGTATGCAGTCGAGCAGCCAAATCGCGCTGCGCTATATCGACAATTACGGCCAGTCGACGACGCGTTATCCGGCTAACCCTAACGGCTCACCGTCTGGGATTACCGGCCTGACCACGCCTGATGGACGGGTGACTATTATGATGCCGCACCCTGAGCGCGTTGCTCGTGCGGTCACCAACTCTTGGCGCCCGACTGAATGGGTAGACGATGGCGCATGGCTGCGCTTGTTCCGCAATGCGCGGGTATGGCTTGGCTAACGTTTAAGTAGCCTATGGCATCAAACATAGCGGCGGCCTTGAGCCGCCGCTATGCGTTAAACGTAACGTTAATTAACAAGCTGTTTGAAAAAGATGTTTTAAAAAGCTGTTCAGCAATAGTCGTTCAAGAAATAGCTAATTGCAGCAACGTGCTAAGAGGGCTGCTCGTTAGCGGCAATCGGCGCTTCATCGGCTGTCGCCGGTGGCAGGCCAAGCTTAGCCTCAAGCGTTTCAAGCTCGTTACGATAGCGCTCTACCATGTATTCATAGCGGCCAAAATCATGCCCACAATCCATGCAGTAGACGTGGGTTTGGTCACGTCGTGTTGCGGGCAGGCGTTTTAGTCGGCTATCACATTCTGGGCATTCCGGGCTGAAATGGTTGGCGGTCATGGAAGAATCTCTTTGTTTCAGGGGCTCGCTTAGTGGCGGGCAAAGCCCAGCATGAATTAAGTATCGTCAATGATAAGATGGGACGAAAGTAGGAATAGTTCACTAGCGGACTAATTAATTTGTCGAACCCTGATTCTTCAACAACGCCCCAGCTGCGTCCTTATCAACAAGAGGCCGTTAGGCGTGTGGTTGTGCACTTTCGTAGCTCTAGCGATCCTGCCTTATTAGTGCTGCCTACCGGCAGTGGCAAATCGCTGGTGATTGCTGAGCTTGCTCGCCTGGCGCGGGGGCGGGTGCTAGTCCTTGCGCATGTTCGTGAACTGGTCGAGCAGAATCATGCCAAGTACCAAGCCTATGGCCTAAAAGCGGCTATTTTTAGCGCTGGATTAAAGCGTAAAGAGGCTGATCGGCAGGTGGTGTTTGGATCGGTGCAGTCGGTGGTGCGCAACTTGGAGCGTTTTAGCGACGCTAATTTTACGCTGCTGGTCATTGACGAAAGCCATCGCGTATCGCTCAACGAGGACGCAAGCTACCGTCAGGTAATTGAACATCTGCGTCAGCACAACGCTGAGCTTAAAATCCTTGGCCTAACCGCCACGCCGTATCGGTTGGGGCAGGGGTTTATCTATTATCGCCATCATCACGGCATGGTGCGCGGCAGTGAGGACAGCTTTTTTCGTGATTGCGTCTTTGAGCAGCCGCTTCGTCTGATGGTAAAACAAGGCTATCTTGCTGCGCCTAAGCGCCTGGATATGGCGGTGGAAGGGTACGACTTTTCAGCCCTCAGCCCGTCAGCAAGCGGGATTTTTCCGGAAGAAGCCCTCAATAGGATCGTTGCCGGCAGCCGTGCAACGCCCGGTATTATTAACGAAGTGATTCAACGCGCCCATGACCGCCAAGGGGTGATGATATTTGCAGCGACAGTGGCTCACGCTGAAGAAATTATGGGCTATTTGCCTTGCTTAGAGGCTGCGCTGATCACTGGTTCCACGCATTCTCAAGACCGGGCTGCGCGAATCAATGCGTTCAAAGCGCGTGAGCTAAAATACCTGGTTAACGTGGCCGTACTTACCACGGGTTTCGATGCGCCTCATGTCGATCTTATCGCCATTTTGCGGCCGACCGAATCGGTTAGCCTCTATCAGCAGATGGTGGGCAGGGGGTTACGTTTGTCGCCGGGCAAAGAAGATTGTCTCATTCTGGATTACGCTGGCAACCCCTGGGATGTTTTCGCTCCTGAGGTGGGGGAGGCGAAACCAGACAGTGACAGCGAGCCTGTTCAAGTAGAGTGCCCGGCCTGTGGTCATGCCAATCTATATTGGGGTAAGCGTGATGGCGAGGTGGTTATTGAGCACTTTGGCCGTCGCTGCCAAGGGCTTATTGATAATCCTGAGGGAGGGCGCCACCAGTGCGACTTTCGTTTTCGTTTTAAGGTCTGTGATGAGTGCGGTGCTGAAAATGACATCGCTGCCCGTCGCTGCCACAGCTGTGACAGGCTCTTGGTGGATGCCGATGATAAACTCAAAGATGCTCTAAAGCTGAAAGATGCCAAGGTGCTGCGGGTGAGCGGAATGCAGTTGGAGTCGACGACTAACGGCCGTGGACTGCCGCGCTTAAAAGTTACCTATCACGATGAAGATGACGCCCATTTGGCCGAATGGTTTGCGCTGGAAACGACGGCACAGAGACGTGCTTTTTATGCCGCATTTCTGCGCTATCATCTGCGTGCGCCGGGCAATCAATGGCAGCCTGTGAGTGCTGATGAAGTCGTCACTGAGCAGCACCGCTTACGCCATCCTGATTTTGTCGTCGGGCGCAAAGTTGGTCGCCATTTCCAGGTGCGCGAGAAGCTGTTTGACTATGCCGGTCGTTATCGCAAAGCGAGCGATGCGGGCTAATACGCTTGCCTTTACCTCTAATAGAGCGACGCGGATGCTGCCAACTTTGCTAAACTGTGCGTTGATGCTAATACCCCTTTTTCAAGAGACCCGACCCGCGTGAGCGAGACGCCAAGTGCACCTGCAGACGTAGACAAGCTTAATGTACCGCCTATTGAGCCAGCGGAGCCCTCGCTTGGGCGGCTGTTTGATGAACAGATCACCCAGCTGCCGGAAGATCTGTATATTCCTCCTGAAGCGTTGCGGGTCTTTTTAGAGACCTTTGAAGGCCCGCTAGATTTGTTGCTCTATCTCATTCGGCGTCAGAATCTCGATATTCTGACCATCAATGTGGCGACTATCACCCACCAGTACATTGAGTACGTCGAGCTGATGAAGGCCATGGAGATCGAGCTGGCCGGTGAGTATCTACTGATGGCCGCCATGCTGGCCGAGATTAAATCGCGCACGCTGCTGCCGCGCCCGCCCAAAGCTGAAGGTGACGACGAAGAAGATCCGCGCGCGGAGCTCATCCGTCGCCTGCAGGAGTATGAGCGCCTCAAAGAGGCCGCAGAAACGCTAGATACGCTGCCGCGTATGGGCCGCGATTGGTTCAGCGTGCAGGCTGGCCTTCCGCCGCTGGAAGCTCGCGTGATTCATCCTGAAGTCGAGTTGGACGAGCTGCTAAGTGCTCTGTCCGATATTCTCAAGCGTGCCGAGCTGGTTCAGGCTCATCAGATTAGCCGTGAGGTATTGTCTACTCGCGAGCGAATGCTGAAGATTATGGCGCAGCTAAGCCAAGATGCTGCTAGCCAGCGCTATACTCCCTTTGAAGCGCTATTTACGCTGGAAGAAGGGCGCCCCGGCGTGGTGGTGACCTTTATGGCGATTTTGGAGCTAGCCAAAGAAGCCATGATTGAAATTGTTCAGAATGCGCCGCTTTCGCCGATTCATGTGCGTGCTCGGCTTGCCGCCCTGGCTGATGGCGAGGAGAGCGCTTTTGAAGAGGGCGATATAGCTATAGAAGACAGCGTCTATTCAGAGTCTGCCTTTGAATCTGACGAGGAGCCACCATGAGTAACGCGCCCACCGGGCTAGACGAGATAGTAGAAGCGGCGCTTTTAGCCGCTGGTGAGCCGTTACCGCTAGAGCGTTTACAAACACTTTTTGTTAGCGGCGAATGCCCATCTCCGCGCGAGTTTCGTCAAGTGCTCGAGCGGCTTCAACATCGCCATTCACAAGGCGCACTGGAGTTGTTAGAAACGGTTTCGGGTTATCAGCTGCGTATTCGTCCGCGTTTGTCGCAGTGGGTGTCGCGGCTGTGGGATGAGCGCCCTCAGCGCTATTCACGGGCCTTGCTGGAAACGCTGGCGTTGATTGCCTACCGCCAGCCGGTTACTCGAGGCGATATTGAAGAGATTCGCGGGGTCAGCGTGAGTAGTTCTATCATGCGGACCTTGATGGAGCGCGGTTGGATTCGAGTGGTTGGCCACCGAGACGTGCCGGGGCGACCGGCTGTCTACGCCACCACGCGTAGCTTTTTAGATGATTTTGGTTTGAAAACACTCGATGCGTTGCCACCGATGCACACCCTGGCTAATTGGGATGATAGCGAGCTGCCTGAAAAGTCTTCTGACGTCGCTCCTGAAGGGCTAGACGAGACGCTTAAAACGGTGCAGGATGCGCCACCCAAAGTGGATGAAATAGCCACTGCTGAGATCACCACGGCTGAAATAGCCGATACACACGCCGAGACGGCGTTAACCCAGCCGCTGAGTTTTGCCGATCTTGAAGCCCGGCTCGCGGCACGTGCGCAACGCGTTAACGACGATGATAGCGCGCGCACGCAGACTAACGATGTGAGGTCAGATGACCATGAGTCAGAATGATACGACGACGCCCCCGACCGGCGAAAAGCTGCAAAAAGTTTTAGCCCGTGCAGGCCTTGGCTCGCGGCGTGAAATGGAAACGGCGATTTCCGATGGCCGCGTTAAAGTGAATGGCAAGGTGGCTAAGCTGGGGGATCGCGTTGACGCGCGCAATAATGTCAGCTTTGACGATCGACCGGTAACGCTGCGCTCGGAAGAGGAAGTGCCGCGTCGAGTGATCATGTACAACAAGCCGGAAGGCGAGCTGTGCACTCGCAAAGACCCTGAGGGTCGACGTACCGTGTTTGACCGCTTGCCGCGCTTAAAAGGCGAGCGTTGGGTAGCGGTTGGGCGCTTGGATATCAACACCAGCGGTTTACTGCTATTTACGACGGATGGCGAACTAGCCAACCGGCTGATGCATCCCTCCACCCAGGTAGAACGCGAATACGCGGTCCGGGTGATGGGTGAGGTGAAGCGCGAGCATATCCTGGCGATGGCCGACGGTGTCATGTTGGAAGATGGCCCCGCTCGCTTTACCGATATACAAGAGTTTGGCGGTGAGGGGATCAACACTTGGTTCCACGTTGTCATTCTTGAGGGGCGTAACCGCGAAGTGCGTCGTTTGTGGGAGTCCCAGGCGCTGACGGTTAGCCGTCTGAAGCGTGTGCGCTATGGCAACATCTTTATCGATAAGCGCGCCAAAGCCGGCGAATGGATTGAGCTTACTCAGGGTGAGGTAGATGACTTGTCCACCTTAGCCGGTTTGGAAACCCGTAAAGTACCCGTGTTAACGCCGGACGAGAAGAACCGCTGGAATCGCGATAAGCATAAGCGCAAACCGGTACAAACAATGCGTAAGCAGCAACGTCGCTAATACGTCTTCTCGGTTTTGGGCTGTAAATGGATATTTACAGCCTATTTTTTATTACCTTACTTGACGTCACTCGCTCTTCAGTAGCGCCTGAACTTACTATGCCGACTTTGCTAGCTAGCTTTTTGGCATAAGCTGAAGGTGTTAATCCACCAAATCCTTTTTCAGGCCTTTCTTCGCTGTATTCTCGGCGCCACGCCTCGGTAACTGCTTTAGCGTGATGCAAACTGGTGAGCACCGTTCAGTCAGGCATTCGTCACGAAAGAGTCCGTTAAACGATTCTATACAGGTGTTTTGATTGGGCGTGTTCATGGTTTGGTCACTGACGCAGCCTCAGATAAATCATGCAAGCTCCATAGCAGCCAAAGCTAAGATTTGTTCATGTAGTCCAGGTGCGACCTGGCATTGGCTGGTAGTACTCATGCATATAACGAGTAGCGCTTAATGCTCACTCATGCTACGTGACGCCATGAAGCGTACCACGTCGCGGCGTGAGGATGCGTTCACCACCTGTTTCTCAACACCACGTAGGGGATCTCCATCTCCAGCAGGAATTTGGTAAGAAGTCCCTGTAATCACATATTTTCGGCTTTAAGTTCTTGAAGTCGCCCCCGGTACGCTCATTCCACCAAACTTGCTGTGCCAGAAGTAATTATTCGATTCTGAGAAGTCATACTAACGACATAGCTCCTTCAGGGGCGGAAATCCCCTTTTGCTTCACTGTTGCCAAGTTTGCTGCAACGCGCCTTCATATCCGCTCTCCTGGCTAGTAGGGCCTGACTCTAAAGTATAGTGCTACTAAAGTAGAGAAGACGCCGAATTTGTGGCGCATTAGTCGATAAATATAATATTGCGATTATCATTTAAATGATCTAATTTGAATGAGCTCTATAGGGGATAGTGCTATTCTAAATAATTAATTTAATTTTTTCTAAGAGGTTGATTGTTCGATAATAAATGCTCTTCGTGACGAAGTGCTATAGGAGTGTGAGTAACAGTAATTATTGGTTTTATTTCTGTTGCTTTTGGTAATAATAATTAGGGGACGGCTATGAAGAAACATAAAAAGTGGGGAGTTGTATTTTCAGCTGCAGGGTTAACCGTAGCAGGCATCGGTCTTGCCACCACGGTTGTTGCTGATGGTTTTACGAATGTAGAGGCGCCAGCATCTGGCTTAAATGAGCGCTTTCAACGATATGGGGCTGCTGTTCCCATCGCCAGCTTGCAACGAGTAGGAGATGGTACAGGCAAGCTTACCAAGCAAGATGTTACAGAGTTGCTTGGAACCCCAAATGATTCACTGGCTATCGAGCAAGATAATAGTTGGCAATATAACGTCAACTTACCTTTGAATGATGAAGACTACCTTGTTTGTCAATACCAAGTTTCATTTGCGCAACAAGTGCTTGCGTCTTCGGAGTGGCGGCGACCACAGTGTAACCGACTGTTTTCAGAGCTTTCTGAGCATGCTCAGCCTCAGGTAATAAGTTTCTCAGCAGATTTTCTCTTTGGGTTTGATAGCTATGCCATTTTTTCACAAGGCCGAAGGGAACTTCAGCAGGCTGTTCAGGATGCTCAGGCCAGGCTTGGGGCTCGCTCCGTTCTAGTGACGGGCCATACTGACCAAATCGGCTCGGCAAAATACAATATGTGGCTTTCTGAGAAGCGCGCGCAAGCGGTAGCCGATGTGCTGGTACAGGGAGGAGTCAATCCTGAGCAGGTTATCTATATCGGCCGTGGTGAGAATGATTCGGTTGTCAGTTGCCCAGATCTCGCAGGAGCTAGTTTGAAAGAATGCTTAGCTCCTAATCGTCGAGTTGAAGTTTTATTTAATAGAAATACTTGAAGGAAAACGGTGAGAACCTGAAGTCGTTAGCGGGCGAATTATGCTGCATGATTATTAATAGTGACTGGGGTCACAGTGTTTTAGGAGTACGAAAAGAGTAATTTGAGTCGATCGTTGAGCAGATGTTTCTTGTGTTTAGTCCGATAAGTTTTTAAGGAGGTGTTAACAGCATTAAAAGAAATGCTAAGGGAGCATCAAAGCATAGGGCATTAAAACTAAAAACTGAAAGTAACAAAAAAATAGGTGGAGCATGGACAATGCATTCATAGCCGTCACTGCTAAAGCAGGCGGCGAAACGGTAGAAATACCTTCAGGAAGTGCTGTCGATCTGCAGGTGCCCAGTGTAGTTAAGATTTCTGTCGGGCCTGAAGACATCGCATCTTTCGATCGGTCGGGAATGGATCTGATTATTAACCTGAAGTCAGGGGAGCAGATAACCATTGCCGGCTTTTTTAATGTTTCGGACGGGGAACGCAGCGAGCTGCTACTCGAAGATTCCGATGGGGTCATTTGGTGGGGGCAGTACGAAACTCCTTGGTCAGGGTTTTCGTTTGCAGAGATCCAAGAGGCTGGTGAGCTGGCTGGGGGTGGGATTCCACTCTGGGCCCTCGCCTTAGGATTGATAGGCTTAGGTGGCGTAGCAATTGCGGCGGCTGACTCTTCTTCGGATAATGACAGCGACAGCAACGCTGATACCAGCGCGCCCGGCGTTCCGACGGTGGACAATGTCACCAATACCTTTGATGAAAATGGCGACCCAGACGGCACCACGGTGAGTGGCGTGGCTGAGCCGGGCAGCACAGTTGAGATTCGTGATGCAGACGGCAACGTCGTCGGCACAGGGAAAGCAGACGACGACGGTAACTACGAAATCACCACCGATGAGCCGTTGGCGGACGGTGAAGAGTATGACGTAGTAGCCATTGATGATGCAGGCAATGTCTCCGATTCGACCACGGTAACGGGTGATACCAGCGCGCCCGGCGTTCCGACGGTGGACAATGTCACCAATACCTTTGATGAAAATGGCGACCCAGACGGCACCACGGTGAGTGGCGTGGCTGAGCCGGGCAGCACAGTTGTTATTCGTGATGCAGACGGCAACGTCGTCGGCACAGGGGAAGCAGACGACGACGGTAACTACGAAATCACCACCGGTGAGCCGTTGGCGGACGGTGAAGAGTATGACGTAGTAGCCATTGATGATGCAGGCAATGTCTCCGATTCGACCATAGTCGACTTTGGCGATGATACTGACGCGGATGCGGATGCGGATGCCGACGCTGATGCAGATGCAGACGCTGATGCGGATGCGGATGCGGATGCGGATGCAGATGCCGACGCAGATGCTGATGCAGATGCGGATGCGGATGCGGATGCGGATGCTGACGCTGACGCTGACGCCGATGCAGATGCAGATGCTGATGCAGACGCCGATGCGGATGCTGATGCAGATGCTGATGCTGATGCTGATGCAGATGCTGATGCAGATGCAGACGCTGACGCTGATGCAGACGCTGATGCCGATGCAGACGCCGATGCAGACGCTGATGCTGATGCCGATGCCGATGCGGATGCGGATGCGGATGCGGATGCTGACGCCGATGCAGATGCAGATGCAGATGCAGATGCAGACGCAGACGCTGATGCCGATGCGGACGCTGATGCGGATGCCGACGCCGATGCAGATGCAGATGCCGATGCTGACGCAGATGCAGATGCAGATGCAGATGCAGACGCAGACGCTGATGCCGATGCCGATGCCGATGCCGATGCTGACGCCGATGCAGACGCCGACGCCGACGCGGATGCCGATGCGGATGCTGATGCTGATGCAGACGCCGATGCAGATGCAGATGCAGATGCAGATGCAGATGCCGACGCAGATGCAGATGCAGATGCCGATGCTGACGCTGACGCTGACGCTGACGCTGACGCTGATGCGGATGCTGACGCCGATGCAGATGCCGACGCAGACGCAGACGCAGACGCCGACGCGGATGCTGATGCTGATGCGGACGCTGATGCTGATGCTGATGCTGATGCTGATGCTGATGCTGATGCTGATGCTGATGCTGATGCTGATGCAGACGCGGATGCCGATGCTGATGCTGATGCAGACGCCGATGCCGATGCCGATGCCGACGCCGATGCAGATGCAGATGCAGATGCTGATGCAGATGCTGATGCAGATGCTGATGCAGACGCTGATGCTGATGCGGACGCCGACGCCGACGCGGATGCTGATGCTGATGCAGACGCCGATGCTGATGCTGATGCTGATGCCGATGCCGATGCAGATGCAGATGCCGACGCAGATGCAGACGCAGACGCAGACGCTGATGCGGATGCGGATGCGGATGCGGATGCTGACGCCGATGCGGATGCTGATGCCGATGCCGATGCCGACGCTGATGCTGATGCTGATGCAGACGCCGATGCCGATGCCGATGCGGATGCAGACGCTGATGCAGACGCTGATGCAGATGCAGATGCAGATGCAGATGCCGACGCGGATGCCGATGCAGACGCTGATGCCGACGCTGATGCCGACGCCGACGCCGACGCCGACGCGGATGCGGATGCTGACGCAGATGCGGATGCGGATGCGGATGCTGACGCCGACGCGGATGCTGATGCCGACGCTGACGCTGATGCCGACGCCGACGCTGACGCTGACGCCGACGCAGACGCAGACGCTGATGCCGATGCAGACGCTGATGCGGATGCGGATGCCGACGCGGATGCTGATGCAGACGCGGATGCAGACGCCGATGCAGACGCCGACGCGGATGCTGATGCCGATGCTGATGCTGATGCTGATGCTGATGCTGATGCCGACGCTGATGCTGATGCTGATGCCGACGCTGATGCGGATGCAGATGCAGATGCAGATGCCGACGCAGATGCCGATGCCGATGCAGATGCAGATGCAGATGCTGACGCGGATGCAGATGCAGATGCCGACGCAGACGCAGATGCCGATGCCGATGCCGATGCAGATGCTGATGCTGATGCAGATGCAGATGCAGATGCAGATGCCGATGCTGATGCCGACGCCGACGCCGACGCCGACGCTGATGCGGATGCGGATGCGGATGCAGATGCGGATGCTGATGCTGATGCCGATGCCGATGCCGATGCCGATGCTGACGCCGATGCTGATGCAGACGCAGACGCAGACGCAGACGCTGATGCCGATGCCGATGCAGACGCCGATGCCGACGCCGATGCAGATGCAGATGCAGATGCAGATGCCGATGCAGATGCTGACGCCGATGCTGACGCCGATGCGGATGCTGATGCAGATGCCGACGCCGACGCCGATGCCGATGCCGATGCCGACGCGGATGCTGATGCTGACGCAGATGCCGACGCCGACGCGGATGCTGACGCCGATGCAGATGCAGATGCAGATGCCGACGCCGACGCCGATGCAGATGCCGACGCGGATGCTGATGCTGATGCCGACGCGGATGCTGATGCGGACGCCGACGCCGACGCCGATGCGGATGCTGACGCCGATGCCGATGCGGATGCTGATGCTGATGCTGATGCGGATGCGGATGCTGACGCCGATGCAGACGCAGACGCAGACGCTGATGCCGATGCCGATGCCGATGCGGACGCTGATGCGGATGCGGATGCCGATGCTGACGCCGATGCCGATGCCGATGCCGATGCCGATGCAGATGCAGATGCAGATGCAGATGCTGACGCCGACGCTGACGCGGATGCAGACGCAGATGCAGACGCAGATGCAGATGCAGATGCAGATGCCGATGCAGACGCCGATGCAGACGCTGATGCCGATGCAGATGCAGATGCAGATGCCGATGCAGACGCCGATGCAGACGCTGATGCCGATGCAGATGCCGACGCAGATGCTGATGCAGACGCTGATGCGGATGCGGATGCCGACGCAGATGCAGATGCAGATGCAGATGCAGATGCAGATGCTGATGCTGATGCTGATGCCGATGCCGATGCCGATGCCGATGCCGATGCCGATGCGGATGCCGATGCGGATGCGGATGCGGATGCGGATGCCGATGCAGACGCTGATGCAGACGCGGATGCTGATGCTGATGCTGATGCTGATGCGGACGCCGATGCCGATGCCGACGCTGATGCTGATGCTGATGCCGACGCCGACGCCGACGCCGATGCAGATGCCGACGCGGATGCAGATGCAGATGCTGATGCCGATGCAGATGCAGACGCTGATGCCGATGCCGATGCCGATGCCGATGCCGATGCCGATGCTGACGCCGATGCTGACGCCGATGCCGACGCGGATGCTGATGCCGACGCTGATGCGGATGCCGATGCGGATGCCGACGCCGACGCTGATGCCGACGCTGATGCTGATGCTGATGCTGATGCTGATGCTGATGCTGATGCTGATGCTGATGCTGATGCCGACGCCGACGCCGACGCCGACGCTGACGCCGATGCAGATGCTGATGCCGACGCCGATGCGGATGCAGATGCAGATGCCGATGCAGATGCAGACGCCGATGCAGACGCTGATGCGGATGCGGATGCAGATGCAGATGCTGACGCCGATGCTGACGCCGATGCGGATGCTGATGCAGATGCCGACGCCGACGCCGACGCCGATGCCGATGCCGATGCCGATGCCGATGCCGACGCGGATGCTGATGCCGACGCAGATGCTGATGCCGATGCCGACGCAGATGCAGATGCAGATGCGGATGCGGATGCGGATGCAGATGCGGATGCTGACGCCGACGCGGATGCAGATGCTGACGCCGATGCGGATGCTGACGCCGATGCCGATGCCGATGCTGATGCTGATGCCGATGCCGATGCCGATGCCGATGCCGATGCTGACGCAGATGCAGATGCCGACGCAGATGCCGACGCCGATGCCGATGCGGACGCAGATGCCGATGCCGATGCCGACGCTGATGCGGATGCGGATGCAGATGCAGATGCAGATGCGGATGCTGACGCCGACGCGGATGCAGATGCAGACGCCGACGCCGATGCAGATGCCGATGCAGACGCTGATGCCGATGCAGACGCTGATGCCGATGCAGACGCGGACGCGGATGCTGATGCCGACGCGGATGCTGATGCCGACGCGGATGCCGATGCCGATGCTGACGCCGATGCGGACGCCGACGCCGACGCAGATGCCGATGCGGACGCTGATGCAGATGCCGACGCAGACGCAGATGCGGATGCGGATGCAGATGCCGACGCCGATGCAGACGCCGATGCTGATGCCGATGCCGATGCCGATGCTGATGCCGATGCTGATGCCGATGCTGATGCTGATGCCGACGCGGATGCTGATGCTGATGCGGACGCCGACGCCGACGCAGATGCCGACGCAGATGCCGATGCGGACGCTGATGCTGATGCTGATGCGGATGCAGATGCCGACGCCGATGCAGACGCAGACGCAGATGCCGATGCCGATGCGGATGCCGATGCCGACGCGGATGCTGATGCTGATGCGGACGCCGACGCGGATGCTGATGCTGATGCCGATGCGGATGCTGACGCCGATGCCGATGCCGATGCCGATGCGGACGCAGATGCCGATGCAGATGCCGACGCTGATGCGGATGCGGATGCGGATGCAGATGCGGATGCGGATGCTGACGCCGACGCGGATGCCGATGCAGACGCCGACGCCGACGCCGATGCAGATGCAGATGCCGATGCAGACGCTGATGCCGATGCAGACGCTGATGCCGATGCAGACGCGGACGCGGATGCTGATGCCGACGCGGATGCCGACGCGGATGCCGATGCCGATGCTGACGCCGATGCGGACGCAGATGCCGATGCGGACGCTGATGCGGATGCCGACGCAGATGCCGACGCAGATGCCGATGCCGATGCAGATGCTGATGCAGATGCTGATGCAGATGCTGATGCAGATGCTGATGCAGATGCCGACGCAGATGCCGACGCAGATGCAGATGCAGATGCAGATGCAGATGCAGATGCCGATGCCGATGCCGACGCTGATGCTGATGCTGATGCTGATGCTGATGCTGATGCTGATGCTGATGCGGATGCGGACGCCGATGCTGACGCAGATGCCGATGCCGATGCTGATGCTGATGCAGATGCAGATGCCGATGCTGACGCCGATGCAGATGCCGACGCAGATGCGGATGCGGATGCCGACGCCGATGCTGATGCCGACGCCGACGCCGACGCCGACGCAGATGCCGACGCAGATGCCGATGCGGACGCTGATGCTGATGCGGATGCAGATGCAGATGCAGATGCCGACGCCGATGCAGACGCAGACGCAGACGCAGACGCAGACGCAGATGCCGATGCGGATGCGGATGCGGATGCCGATGCAGACGCGGATGCTGATGCTGATGCTGATGCGGACGCCGATGCCGATGCCGATGCCGATGCCGACGCTGATGCTGATGCTGATGCCGACGCCGACGCCGACGCCGACGCCGATGCGGATGCAGATGCAGACGCTGATGCTGATGCCGATGCAGATGCAGATGCAGATGCAGACGCAGACGCAGACGCCGATGCCGATGCCGACGCCGACGCCGATGCTGACGCAGATGCAGATGCAGATGCAGATGCCGATGCCGATGCCGATGCCGATGCTGACGCAGATGCAGATGCAGACGCCGATGCCGATGCCGATGCGGATGCAGACGCTGATGCCGATGCCGATGCCGATGCCGATGCCGATGCCGATGCCGATGCCGATGCTGACGCTGACGCCGATGCTGACGCCGATGCCGACGCGGATGCTGATGCCGACGCTGATGCGGATGCCGATGCGGATGCCGACGCCGACGCTGATGCCGACGCTGATGCTGATGCTGATGCTGATGCTGATGCTGATGCCGACGCCGACGCCGACGCCGACGCCGATGCAGATGCTGATGCCGACGCCGATGCGGATGCAGATGCAGATGCCGATGCAGATGCAGATGCAGATGCAGACGCTGATGCAGACGCTGATGCGGATGCGGATGCAGATGCAGATGCAGATGCAGACGCAGACGCAGACGCAGACGCAGACGCCGATGCCGATGCCGATGCCGACGCCGATGCCGATGCTGACGCAGATGCAGATGCAGATGCCGATGCAGATGCCGATGCCGATGCCGATGCTGACGCAGATGCAGATGCAGATGCAGATGCAGACGCCGATGCCGATGCCGATGCTGACGCTGACGCTGACGCTGACGCCGATGCTGACGCCGATGCTGACGCAGATGCCGACGCGGATGCTGATGCCGACGCTGATGCCGATGCCGATGCCGATGCCGATGCCGATGCGGATGCCGACGCCGACGCCGACGCGGATGCCGATGCCGATGCCGACGCAGATGCCGACGCAGATGCAGATGCAGACGCAGATGCCGACGCGGATGCTGATGCTGACGCAGATGCAGATGCCGACGCCGACGCCGACGCCGACGCCGATGCTGATGCCGACGCGGATGCGGATGCGGATGCTGACGCAGATGCAGATGCCGACGCAGATGCTGATGCTGATGCAGACGCCGATGCTGATGCAGACGCCGATGCGGATGCGGATGCGGATGCGGATGCGGATGCTGACGCCGATGCAGACGCAGATGCTGATGCTGATGCCGACGCAGATGCGGATGCGGATGCTGACGCGGATGCGGATGCGGACGCCGATGCCGACGCTGATGCTGATGCTGATGCTGATGCTGATGCTGATGCTGATGCTGATGCAGACGCGGATGCTGATGCTGATGCGGACGCCGACGCCGATGCGGATGCGGATGCTGACGCCGATGCCGACGCAGATGCAGATGCAGATGCAGACGCCGATGCGGATGCTGACGCCGATGCAGACGCAGATGCTGATGCCGACGCCGACGCCGACGCCGACGCCGACGCAGATGCGGATGCGGATGCGGATGCGGATGCGGATGCCGATGCGGATGCTGACGCGGATGCGGACGCCGATGCCGATGCGGATGCTGATGCTGATGCTGATGCTGATGCTGATGCAGATGCAGATGCAGATGCCGACGCAGATGCCGACGCAGATGCGGATGCCGATGCGGATGTCACCGCCTACGATGACCTGGCATATGCCGATGTAGGCCTTGCGCCTGATGTATCAACCAGCGCGGACTCTGGCAGCCAATTCTTGCTGCTTAATCTATTCGGAGCTTCAGAATTCTACGAGTTCACAGTCGAAGAAGGCTCAGTGGGTGGTTTGAGTTTCGATGCTAATGTCGGCTCCCTGGTTAGTTTGTTCGATGGTGCTTTCATCGACTTGCAAGTCATGGAGAACGGCGAATGGGTATCTCTGTCAGACTCGGATAGTGGTTTAGGCTTGATCGATGTGCTCGGGATCTTCGGTTCGTCTGCTCAAGTTGAAGCAAGCGAGTTAGAAGCTGGTGAATATCGTGTGGTATATGGAAGCACTAATGTTCTGGCTGCTGGCTCGACCATCAACTGGGCGGTAGAGGTCACTGATACTAGCTTGACGGATTTTTCCGGTTTGCCGGGGGATCCGATCAGCGGGAACGTGATTACTGACCCCAGTTTCGTCGAAGGCGAGCAAGACCAGCTGGGTATCGATGACCTGGCGGAGCTGAATATCTTAGTGGATGGCGTGTTCGTTGACGCGGGCACTGGAACGGTGGTTGAAGGCGAGCATGGGCAATTGACCATCGATGCTGATGGCAACTACACCTATGAGCCCAACGGCGATGCCGAGAGCGTTGGTCAGGTTGAGGTCTTCGAGTATCAGTTAGTGCATCCTGATGGCACTACCGATACGGCAAATCTGTACATCCGTATTGATAGTGAGGATGCAGATCTGGTCTGGGATGATAGCGATCTGTCTGCACCAGCTGTCACAGTGGAGGCGAACGACGATTTAGATAGTGCTCAGATCGAAGTAGTCAACATAGTGACCACAGAAGAAGTGCCAACGGCGATTCAGTATACCTCTGTACTGGTGTTTGGTGGTTCTGGCACTTTCGACTTCTCTATCAGCGATGAGACGGTATCGGATGTCACTATCGATGTTAGCTCAAGCGGTTTGGCCAATCTGCTGACGAATATGAACTTCACGCTGTCTGAGATGATTGATGGCCAATGGGTTCAGTTTGCAGATGGTAGTGATGGTGGCCTAATCGATATCATTGGTATCGGAGCGGACTCTATTCAGGCAACCATGGAAGCTCTGGCCGCGGGTGAGTATCGGTTGGAGGTCAGTAACGCTGGTCTTGGACTGCTTACTAACATCACTGCCGGCGTGTCCTTCGAGACGACTCACCTGACAGAAGTTGTGGCGGGTGATGTGTCTGGTGCCTCGGGTAATGTCATCGTTGACGACCATCTTGGGTCCGATAACACTGCGGTTAGCGTGATGAATGGGGATGGTGTGTTCGTCATGCCAGGGCATGGTGGTCTGGTGGTCGAGGGCGAGTATGGTCAGCTGACCATCATGTCCAACGGCGATTACGAGTACGTACCCAATGGCGACAACCTCAATGGGATTGGTCAGACTGACAGCTTTACCTACAAACTGACCCACCCGAATGGTGATGAGTCGGAGGCAACGCTCACCATCGACATTGAGGCGCATCCAGATAGTGTCGAAGGATGGGAGGACGTGCTGGCTGAGCTTGATGTTGTGGCCAATGATGATAACGGTATTGCAAGCATTGACTCGACTTTCCGCGTGGAGAGTGGCGGCCCCGATGCATCAGCACCGGATGAGAGCATTGCTGCTAATGTCAATCCGTTTGGTGGAAGCTTAACCCGTTCGACGTCTCTAACGTTTACGGTGGATGAAAACAGGGAAGCAGGCATCACACTAACAGCATTGTCGCCAGACATAGCACTGTTAAGTGATTCACTGGTGGTCACGATTACGGGGCCTGGCGGCTTCACTCAGAGCTTTAACGGTGTGGGAGGACTCCTTGGGTTGGGAGGATTGGGCGTTGCGCAAGAGCTAAGTGGGCTTCAGGAAGGCTCTTATGACGTAACCGCCACCTACGCGCGTCCAAATGGCATTAGCACTGGCGGTACGCTGTCGCTCTCTTACGAAACTGACAGCACCACATTCCTTGATGAGTTTGTGGCCGCAGACACTAGCTCGGCTATAGGAAATGTGTTGGCTGATGACAACCTTGGCTCGTCATTTACTGTGCTGCAGGTTGAGCAGAATGGTGATTGGGTGGAGGTGGTCGACGGCACGACTGTTATCGGGGATCACGGGACACTGACCATCAATGCTGATGGCAGCTACTCGTATGAACCGAATTCGGATCTGGAGGATATTGGTGGAGTTGATAGTTTCACTTATCGCCTTGAGCATCCGAACGGCACCGTCGACGATGCAATGTTGTCGATTGATGTTGAGCATGGTGATGGTCCTTACGTGCCACCAATGATGCTGAGTAGCTTTAGTCTTGGAGATATGGACTTCGGTGATAATGCCGATGAGCTGGTATTCCCCGAGTCTGAGGACAGCAGCGAAGAGAGTGGGCTAGCAGCAAGTAGTGCTGAAAGCGCGGAGGAGGTGCCGATGGATGACTTCTTCGAACCTCAGGATCCGCTATCCGATGAGTTGGATCAGAACACGCATGTGTACTGATTAGTACTCTAACGTTGGCATAAAACCCGCCAAAGCACCGGGCCTTCGGGCCCGGTGTGTTTTCAGGGAACTACGGCAATTAGCATCTACGGCTAGTTCAAACTGTAAGCAAAGTTTTTTGCCATCTATATCGCTTGACAGTGGCGGTGTTTTTGGGAAAACGCTTGAATCAGATTTAAAACGTCAGCCAAGCAAGAAAAAAACAAACAGAAAGGGGTAGGGAGTGAGGCGAGATATGAGAGTGCCTAATGCTGACAAACGAAACAACAAGGCCCCGTATATCGTACGGGTATTGACGGTCAGTTTTTTGACGTGGGGCGGGATGCACAATGCTTGGGCACAGGTGAGCGACCAGCAAGCACTGGATGGTGTAATTAGCCAACAAACACATGGTGTTCAAAATCTGACAATGAAAGATGCCGTGCAGCAAGCAGTTGCGTGGTACCCCTCTATAACGGAAACGCTGGGGCGTTTATATCAGCAAAATGAGCAGGTGGCCGTGGCGCGTTCGGGGTATCTACCCCAGGTCAATGCGGGCATATCATCGGAGTACAGAACGTCTAGCAGCCAAACCGAAGATGCCTTTAATGTTACTGCTTCACAGCTTCTCTATGATTTCGGTAAAGTGTCTAATGACGTGAAAGCCGAACTGTTTGGTGTGGAGCGTGACCAAGCCAGGGTACTTTTGGCGATAGACCAGCTAGCACTTGAGGCAGGGCAAACAGTTGTTGAAATTCTGCGTTTTGAAACATTACTAGGTATTGCAGACGAACAAGTGAGTGGTGTAAGTGACATTCAGGCACTGGCGGCCAAGCGTGCAGAGCTAGGTGCTAGCACACAGTCGGATGAGATACAGGCACAGTCACGCGTGGAGGCGGCTCGAGCGACACGCGAACAGTTTCAGTCTCAGCTGAATATTTGGCGCAATAATTTAAGTAGGCTTATAGGGGCTGAAGGCCTCGTCAGTGTTAGTGACTCTCTTCCTAATGGTTTAACGCAGCTATGCGAATTAGCTTCGGATCAATTTAACAACGTGCCAGAAATTATGGTGGCCGATGCGCAGCGTGAAGAAGCAAGAGCACAAATCGCGAGGCGCCAAGCAGATTTTTACCCAACTATTTCGGCGCAGGCAAGGTTCAACCAATTCATTAACCAAACGGGTGATGGAGACGATACTGATGTCTCGTTGGGATTGAATTTATCCAGCAGTCTTTATCAAGGAGGAGCTACTCGTGCGCAACGGCGCTCCGCAGACTATGTGCTACAAGCACTGGAAGCATCTAAAGATAACATTTTAATTGATCTACAAAGAAGTATTCGGGATGCCCAGGAGCAAACACGAAGCGCCATAAGTCGTATTAGTATTTTAGAGGCAAGGGCTAGCAGTATAGTGAGAACGCAGGAGTTATATCGCCAGCAATACCTGTCATTGGGAACTCGCTCGCTGCTGGATTTGTTAAACGCAGAAGAGGAAATACACCAGTCACGCTTTGATCAAGAAAATGCGCGTTACGACATGTATTCTGTTCAACTTGATTGCCTTTATGCGTCGTCAGGTTTTCGCAGTATGTTTGAGATAAGTGATGAAGCTGTTCAAGGGGTTAGTCTTTCGCCATAGCGTTAAAACCTCATCGACGGGTTTTTTACTTCAATCTTTTTAGAGTTTAAGGTATATATAATGTCAAGTGAGTACACTGAAAGCATTCGTGAGGCGAAAGAAGTAAATTTTGATCATTGGATAGAAGCGTTAGTGATGGTAGCCCGTCATTACCGTCTAGATTACTCAGCGGAAAACGCAAAAACAAGCTCGGCCTGGAATCAAGGAATAGCACTGCCAGACGCACTTCGCAGCATTGCTTATCAACTTGGTATGACGCTAACTATCCAGCCTTTTAAAGCAAAGTATATTACTCCTTGGCAATTGCCGGTTGTTGTTCAGTTTGAAAATGGGCAGTTGGCGGTTGTTGAAACACTCAGCAGTCAAAATGAGGTGGGATTAGTCTATTGTGGGGATGGGAGTGTCAAAAATAGGCTTGCCCTGAGTGTTCTTGAACAACATGCCGTCGGCGTTTTTATACCTCGTCCGGCACGTTCGGTGCCAGATTCACGTGTAGATGAATATGTAAAACCATACGAGAAAAACTGGTTAAGAAAAATTGTTCTTCGAGATTTAAAGCCGTACGGTCATATTATGTTGGCTGCCTTGATTGCCAATGTCTTAGCTCTAGCTGGCATCATATTTACACGCCAAGTGTATGATCGCGTTATACCCGCTGAGTCACTCTCGACACTTTACGTGCTCTTTAGCGGTGTTGTCGTTGCACTGATTTTTGATTTCTTTTTGAGACGAATACGAGTGCGAGTGACAGACTTGCTTGGGAAGCGTGCCGATTTACGCATGTCTGATAAAGTATTTGGTCATGCGCTTAGAATTAAAAACTCACAGAGGCCTACTTCAACGGGTACGTTTATTTCTCAGATTCGTGAATTGGAACGTGTCAGAGAGATGATGACATCTACAACTGTCACCGCTTTTTCAGATATGCCTTTTTTTATTCTTTTTTGTTTTGTTTTTTGGTATGTTGCAGGTTCTTTAGTATTCGTTCCTATAGTTGCTCTTTTTGTTATGCTACTGCCTGCATTTATAGCTCAGCGTAAGTTGAAAAAATTGGCTAATGAATCAATGCGTGAATCGTCATTGCGAAATGCAATGCTGGTTGAATCTGTTCAGGGCATAGATGATATAAAAGCTCTTCAAGCAGAGCCGCGATTTCAAAATCAATGGAACCATTATAATGCAGAGGTGGCAGATTCAAATCTTAAGTTAAGATATATTACAAACTCTTTGAGCGTCTGGGGGCACACTGTTATCACGGGTGTGTTTGCTACAGTGGTGCTATTTGGGGCGCCAATGGTAATGTCTGGCGATCTAACCACCGGTTCGTTAGTAGCAGCTTCTATTTTGTCTTCTAGAATGCTTTCACCTATGTCAGGTTTGACACAAGTGCTTGGAAAATGGCAACAAGCTAAGGTGGCCACTGAAGGGCTTAACAAAATAATGCAGCGCTCTACTGACTACCCTGAAGCAGAAAAAAGCGTACATCGACCGGTGGTGAACGGTGAATTCCATTTTAATGAAGCCATCTTTAAATATAGCGATGATGCCAAAACTCCTTCACTGTACGTTAAGGCGCTACGGATAAAGTCTGGGGAAAGAATTGCTGTGCTTGGCCGTAATGGCGCGGGAAAGTCTACTCTACTGCAGGCTTGTTCAGGCATGTTAGAGCCCCATGAGGGCGAGCTGACGTTAGATGGCATCCGCCTTTCACATATCGACCCTGCTGATGTAAGACGCGATGTTTTTTTCCTTAGCCAGCATGCGCGATTGTTTCATGGCACTATCCGTGAAAACTTATTGATGGCTAAGCCATTAGCATCTGATCAAGATCTAATTGATGCTTTGGAAATGTCTGGTGCGATGGGTTTCATTCGGAAGCTTCCTGATGGTTTGGATCATATTGTTCTAGAAGGTGGTGCAGGCCTTTCGGGGGGGCAGAAGCAGGTACTACTACTAACACGCAGTTTTCTTCGCCAGCCCAACGTATATCTTTTTGATGAGCCCACTGCTTCGCTGGATGAAGGTTCCGAAAAGCTAATTATTCAATCGCTTAGCTCACTGTCTAATAGTAAGACACTCGTTATTGCAACGCACAGAATGGCGTTATTGAGCCTGATGGAGCGAATTATTGTGATTGATAATGGGCGTATCGTGATGGACGACAAGAAAGATAAAGTACTTGCCCAACTGACGCGTAAACCGGCTACTGCCAAAGATAGGGCAGGCTCACCGCAAAATCGGCAAGGTAAGGGTGGGGAGGAGCCATCATGATGCAGCCAAGTAATCGCCAAACAGGTTCAGAAGATGCGCTCTTTCTTGATTTTGATGGGGACACGCGCTACAGCCAAGAGGTTGATGATGCGAACGTGGTTCGATCAACGCGTATTATCTGGTGGGTATTGGCCGTTTTTTTGGGGTTGGGTGTATGGTCCTATTTTGCAGAGCTTGTCGAAGTGTCTTCGGGTAGTGGCAAAGTGATTCCCTCCTCCAGAGAGCAAGTTGTTCAGTCACTTGAGGGTGGTATCTTGACTACCCTTAATGTAAGGGAAGGGGATATCGTGGAGGTTGGGCAAGTACTTGCTCAGCTAGACCCGACACAGTCTGAATCAAGCGTTGGTGAAACGGCGGCTAGATACCACGCAGCCTTGGCACGAGTCAATAGGTTAGAGTCGGAAGTAAATGAAGAACCTTTGATCTTTTCGGAAGAGCTTAATGCTTATCCCTCCTTACTGACCAGTGAACGATTGTTGTACGCCACAAGAACGAGAGCATTAGGGCGCTCGCTTGAAGGTATTGAAGATACGTTAGCGATAGTGCGTGAAGAGCTAGGCTTAACAAGGTCGCTGGTTCAGGTTGGGGCAGCAAGTAATGTGGAAGTGCTAAGGCTACGTCGCCAGGAGTCAGAGCTACAGCTCCAAGCTGCTGATGTCAGGTCAGAGTACTTTGTTTTAGCGAGGGAAGAGCTATCAAAAGCTCTTGCTGACGTTGAGGCCTTTTCTTCTGTGGTCCGGGGGCGCTCAGATACGCTCTCTCGGCTCACAATGCTCTCACCAGTAAGAGGAGTGGTAAAAGATGTTGAGGTGACAACGACCGGCGGAGTTATTCCACCCAACGGTCGATTAATGACCATTGTACCTTTGGATGACCAACTGCTAATTGAAGCGCGTATCTCGCCACGAGATATTGCTTTTATTCATCCACAACAATCTGCCAGCGTTAAGATAACAGCTTACGATTATAGCACTTATGGTGGTATGGAAGGGGAGGTCGTGACAATTTCCCCTGACACGGTACAGGATGAAGTGGACCCCAATATTTTTTATTACCGAGTATTTGTCAGAACTGAAAGCGACTCGTTAGAAAATGATACAGGTACGAAATTTGCTATTGTGCCAGGCATGATTGCAACTGTGGATATACGTACGGGAAGCAAAACGGTCTTGGAGTATTTGATAAAACCAATGAATAAGGCCAGAGAGGCAATGAGGGAAAGGTAGTGGTGAAATCCCCCAATACCTTGCCTTCATTACTTAACGCTTTATATCGCTCATGATGCTATATAAAGCGTTAAGCAGCAGCGCGTCATTTGTTGAATCGCTGCGGTCTGTATTGGACCATGACTTTGGTCTTCGCCTCGTATTGCTACTGATTTGGCGATCAAGTCTGTCAAAGGATGCTAAAGCATTAATGATTGCTGTGGCACCATGTGTGCTTGCCTGACTGTGTATAACCTGGCTTCCATCGAGATAGCGCCGCGCCATTAAATTTTCAGAGTAGTTCCGCTCTCCTGGCGTTGACGGCGAGATAATGCCTATAAATGTCATCCAAAAAGGAGCGGCGTTATAGGATTTCGCAAACAGTTCGGCCTCTTCTTCCTGTGTATCTGGTATATGGTCCATTTGGTACTCTCGCTCGCCTAATAGGCCTTCCGCCCAGCGCGCCATTCCTTCTAAGTACCAACTATTTTTGAATACAGTATAGCCATATTGATAAAGGTGGAATAATTCGTGGGCAGGTGTGAGGTTACCTGTTTGAAGTTCATTGGAAAGTCCTATCAGTAGTACGCAGGGCTTATTTAGGGCTGTTAGATCGCGATGTGGCGGATCGAATGCCACTCCATTGGCACGCAGGTCACGCATGCCTATATAAATCTGATTAACGCTCGCGCGCTCATAGCGATCTTGATCAAACGGATGTGTAAAGCCTAAAGCCTCCAGCACGTCACGCATGGTAATTAGTTGCAACATAGTGTCTTCAACAATATCCGGGATATCGTTATTGTTGAAATCTGTCTGATCGGCAAGTGTATTGTCTCCGCTCAGATCATAGAAAATGACAAATTCTTCGGCGCTATAATGCTGTTGGTAGTGATCAGACGATGTGCGGTTAGAGCATTCATGCTGCACCGTACTTAGCGCGAATACTGGGCAGGGCAACAAAAAAGACAGTGTTACCGCAGCTATCATTCGCGTGTTGTTCATATCAGACCTTTCATGGCTTTCTATCGTTCTATATAGGAGATGTTTTTCATATCTTCACTGATCATAGCAAGCCGAATGTTATTGATGTCTTTTCCCTTTGCTATCAATGCAGCGGCTTTCTTGCCGTGCTCACTTAGTGCGTGACGTTTAGGCAGGGGGGCGTGAGCGTAAATATGGTGAACAGTTAGCCCTTCTTGTTTCAACTTATTGACATAGATTACTTGGGAGTAGAAAGGGATGGCCTGGTCTCTAGGGTCTGAAATAATTATAATAGTGGGCTGCGGATCCTTGGGTATCTCTTTTATTGCAGCCGTCGGATCATATAGCATTTCTAGTGAGTATTTTTTCACACCAGGAGTACGACGGATTTTTCCCCATCGTTGTGTTAAAAGATGTACTGGTAGAAGTCCTGCAGTGATTACTGCGGCAGATACGTCCTTGCGAAGATTTAGCATGGCGGCTGTGATTTGCCCTCCGCCTGACTGCCCTACGATTATAAAATCTTTAATTTGATGCTTTTCTTTCAATAGGTTGAGTGACTGATTTAGCAGCTCAATTTCAGAGGTTTGGCGTCTTTTTTCATGGTTTCCTGATGAACCAAAGGTGCCAGGGCGGCCTATATGAATAGCTGGGATGTTTGCATCGTCAGCCCACTGTTGCATCATTTTTAAGACTTTTTTAGGCGAATTTGATTTGTATCCTGGTGGAACTAAACGTTCACCCTTATTCGTCCTCAGAAGCAGATCGCCCGGAATGAAAACCATCACTTTTGGGTTTCCTGAGGCGCTTAGCCCTGCAGGGTAATAGCGAATGCACTCGCTAGCTTGCTGTGTTTCTGCCCACAGTGAAAAGGGAATGCTGGCCGCATGTTCTGCAGTGCAAAAGGTGCCATGTAAAACGTCGCTAGCGCTGAAGTATTCATCTTCTAGTGGTACTGAAAGTAGCTGCGGCTCTTGGGGAGTATAGGCCGGTAAGTGTCCTCTACGCAGGATTTCGGCATTGCCTATGCCTAATCTGGCTTTGATGACAGTGATGTACCATCGTAGTTTTTTTTTGATTTTTTTGATGATGCTCATAGCTTGTCTCTAATGGTTTTCATTGCTATTGCTGTCACGTCAGTGATGCTGTTTCCGTTGGGATAGCCCGATCATATGATGGTGAATCCACTCGCATTCAGCGGCTCAGCGTTAGGAGCTATGGATACGCAGGAGACCTGGGCTTTTGCTGGCCCTTTGTGGAGTGCCAGTTCTATGCTCGCCAACGCTGTTGGTGTCCCTTCTAGTACAGCTTCAACTCGGTCGTTAGCTAAATTTCTTACCCAACCAGAGATTGCTTTTTGGTTTGCGATTCTCCAAAGCCAGTTTCTAAATCCGACATTCTGCACTTTTCCTTCAATGATCGCTCGCACTGTCCTGCGTTCGGGTTGGTTCTCCAGTTTGCCTGCAAAGATGTGTGCAAGAAGAGCCCCTGCAACATCGCGGCCTTGTCCATACATGGGGAAGTGGTTAACTCCAAAGTCGGGATTCAGGTTGATTTCGATAATCGTCCACTTCTGGGTAGATGGCGCACGGGCAATGTCCTCAGCCATGATGTCTAGACCCGCATAAGGTGCGTTAAATGCGGCCTTTCGGGCATTGACTGCTATTTCTGCCCAGTCGGGGTGAACGCTATCGGTAACATCGATACTTTCACCTCCGCTACCAATATTGGCCACCGCATGCAATTGCACGTATTGGCTTTTTTCTGGCACGCTATGTGGTGTTAGCCCAGCTTGATCGAGGTGTGCCAGTATATTTTCGGTAAGTTTGATCGTTTTGGCACCGTGGTACGGGTTATATTTACGTTGCTGGTTTTTTGTCGCGATTAGCTTGTTAATGGTGGATGTTCCATCGCCAACAACGTGGGCAGGTTCTCGCATGGCGGCGGCAACCAATCTGTGTCCAACGACGACGACTCTATAATCATTGCCGTTAATCTGCTCTTCAACAAGGATTGCAGGTGTTTTATCGACGGATGCTTGGCTCCATGCACTACAGAATTGTCCAGATGTGTTGATATTTGTCGTCACCCCGCTGCCGCCTGAGCCTGCAATTGGCTTAACCACTACAGGTAGGCCGAGTTCTTGCGCATATGCCCAGGCCGGCTCTGAATCTTTAGATGAAAAGCTTTTCCCTCGGGGAGCGGGGAGTCCTGCATCGGCCAGTAACTGCTTGGTCCAGCGCTTGTCGTTGGTTGAGCGCCGGGCAACCCTTAGTGTTCCTTGAGGTACACCATAGAGGAATAATTGCTGGCAAGAGCTGCTGGATATTAGTGTTGTAACGCCATCAATCACCCCGACGCCGAGACCGAGTACATATGCTGCCTGACGCAATAGGAGTATTTGCGTTGCATATTGACGGGGAAATGACCTTCCTTCACAGGCAGGGCGATAGATTCTTGCTGGCCTTAGGGAAGGAGCAGTCTGTTTGGTTAGTGCTAGCTGCTCTTTTCTCTCTTGATGCGTTCGGTGTATATAGCTGATGACTTGTTTGGCGATGGCTTCAGCTGGTGGCCCGAAGGAGGCAAAGCGTGGTGTGCCTATGGCAGGATCTGAGTTGACTTCAATGATCATGGCACCCTGTTCCCAGGCATCTGCTGTAAAGTCTTTGGCTATAATATCCAGACCCAACTGAGTCGCTCCGGGTATTGCATTAAAAATTCTTCGTGCGAGTGCGAGAAAGGATGGGTGGAGAACATCAATTAGGCTGACAGCTTCACCGCCGAGGCCAACATTGGATGTAGTTGCTAGGCGTACGTATTCGTCACTGGTAGGTACTTCGTCTAGAGAGCGGTTTTGAATTTTGGTGAGATAATCGAACGCTGTTATGGGATATACCTTCAACAATGGATTTTTTTTGCGTACCTCATTTTTACGGTTGATAAGCTCGCGTATACTGTCTATTCCGTTACCTACTACATAGGCAGGGATACGGCAGACTGCTGCCAGCGTTTCCCCGTTGAGCACTATTATGCGCAACTCATCGCCCTCTGCGAAATCTTCAACGAGTATGTACTTGCCATATAATGTCGCCTGGAACCAAGCGTACTTAAAGGTTTCAGGATTGTTGATATTCGAAGTTACGCCTTTTCCTCCTCCTCCATTTAGCGGTTTCACTACTTGCGAACGATTGCACGTTGAGAAGTATACTTGTGCTTCATCTAGGCTTTTGAACACCCTACCAACGGGCGTTGGTAGTCCTGCTGTTAGCAGAATTTTTTTTGTTCTGGCTTTGTTTTTTGTGGTATTGAATGATGCAAACGCAGTATTAGGCGAATTAGGTGATGTGCAACCGATAAGGCTTTTCTCGTGATAGACCTCAACGTGAGTGTTGTTTACTAATTTTGTGGTAAGGCCTTGATTTAATGCTTCTTTTTTTAACATGAGATAGCAGGGGTTTCCCAAGCCCTTGATGAGAAAACCAGAGTTGGAGTAGTTGTTTTCTCCTTGAGATATGATATCGGCAAGGCAGAGCTGATTCTCTTTGGTGGTTGCAAAAGTGAGAGAGTCTATCTTTTTAATAATATTTTTCTTTTGATGCAGTAGTATATTTTGGTTATTGCTTTTAATTAAATTTGACTGTCTTTTTAGCATAGTCAAAAATTGATAGTACTCTGCTTTTGCGGCGGCAGCTTCTTGCAGACAGCCTTTAATGCCGGGGTATGCATTAATCTCAAAAAGATATATTTTTCCTCGGTCTATCCCAAAGTCGCAGCCCAGGGCATCAATAGTGAAGTTGCTATGGTTTTGGATAGTTTCAGCTACAGCGTAGGCGATTTTTTCCAGTTTTCGAATAACTGATGTGGCTGTTTTGGCTGAAAAATTTTCCTGAAGAAAATCATGAGTATTTAGCGCCTTACCGCCGGTAGCAAGGTTGGAGGTGACTTCACCTTTCCCCAGACGGACATAATTCTTTGCTATACGCCATTCGCCATTTTTTGCTCTGAACAATGGCACCCTTATATCAAAGGCATTATTTTCAGAGTCTTGGGACTTTATATATTGTTGTAGCCACCAGTGCGCAGCTGGTTTTTTATCGATTAGCTGTTGCATTGCCTCGTAGCGTAGCTGTTGGCACTCCTGATTTGTTTTGACGAGGTAATTACCGGCATTGTCCTTTTCAATCAATAGTATGTTTTTTCCTCGTTGCCCGCGGTGGGGTTTGATGATGGCTTTCTTGCCTTTATTAAGCAAGAGATCCAGGCTCTTCATTGACAGTTCTTTCGATGGTATGAGGTTTTGGCTTATTGCTGTGTTTTTTGACAGAATATCTGTTGTGACCTTTTTTCCTTCTAGCTTTTGACATAACGAAAACGATAGTGAAGAGATGTGGTCGAGGATTGATTCCTCTGTTTTGTTCCGGGCAGGAGCGTTATCTATAATCGGTGGGATATGGCAAGTAGCTTTTATCCATTTACCATTTTTATAGACGTAGCTGGGGAATATGTCATCGGTTGAGTTAATTGTCTTATATGAGAAATAAGCAATTGAAATTCCATGTGAAACTGATTCTCTTGCGATTGCCTCAGCTTCTGGGAAGTTCTGGGGTGAGGCCGGATACATCAATAAACCGACGTCAGGCTTAAGAGCATCGGGGGAGCTTGTTTTGTCAAGTGATTTGCTTGGGCTAGAGGTTAGCACTACTCTTTTTTCCGGTGGACTATTTAGATAGTGCATCAGGAGTGCCACGTACCCTGATAGATAGTGCTCTACATCATCAATCCGTACGCGGAAGCTATGATGACGAATGAAAAAGCTGCCTAAAATGCGCTGTGGATTTTGGAAGTACATGGCTATTTCGGGCCAGAAAAAACCATTCAGTAGGTAGTGTGCTCTCGCCTCTAGTGCGCGATAAAACTTTTTCAGATCAATCTGGTTCAGCAAGTGCCGGTGTTGGTCGCTGTTTTTCAAGCGTGTAATCATTTTGTGGGCTGCCATCATTAACTCAAGCAACGTGGGGAAGGTGGTAATGCGGCCCATCACAAAATCAAGATGTCCAGAAACATTTTTGATACCAAACTGGTAGTAACGCTCTGCTGGCCGATACAAAGTTAGTTCATTGACGCAGTAGCTAAGCCAGTGGTCGTGAATTTTCCAGTGTTCTTGTTCGATAAAATACTCGAAAGCGTTTTCAACCGTGTTTAGCCAGCGTTCGTCTTTAGTGAGACCGTATAGGCGCATTAGTCCGAAAGCAGCTTCACCATCGTAGTAGATAATGCGGAACTCCTCTTTGATGCTGAGATCGTCTGCATTTAACACGTGATAGAGCTGGCCGTTTTTTTGATTTTGCATACGCTGTATGCCGAGCGCTAGCTGCTCCATGAGAGACAAATACTGCTGGTCGTTTGTCAGTTCTGTGTATTTAACGAGTGCCAGCAAGCAGACCGCGTTGCCACCAAGCTTTATTTCGTTATTCTCATCCTGCAAATAGGCGAGCGTTTCGCCCGAAGGAAGCACGTATTGGTGTATCAGGTCATTAACCAGATATTGAATCGATCGGTCTATTGCAGACTTTAACTCGCTGCTTTGCGTGACTTCCCATGCTTCAAGCATCGAATAAGTGGTACTGGTGTGGCGCAGAGTATTGTAGGCCTTGATTTCTCTGTCGAAGCAGGGGTGTATGCCATAGATAAAGCGGCCTTTAGGATCTACTTGTTCGGCCAGAAACTGGCTGGACTGCTGGATTAATGAGGTAACCTGTATTGGGTTGAGCTCCTCGATAACTCGTCGGCCGGTATTGCGGCCTTCTTGTCCGCCGCTATAGCCGTGCAGGAGCTCATATGGCTGGTCGGGTTGCACTAAAATAGCTTGCGTAGTGAAAAGTAAAGCTTGGTTCTGCAGGGCGGGTAACGAGAAATGTTTGCCGTAGCGCTTTACGCCATAGCTGAGAAAATTTTTCTTGTTAAGTGCGGCTTTAGGCTGATTGGCGCCCAGGTAGAGCATGGCATTAGCGTTGAGTTCTTGTTCAAGAAAGGCGTAGCGGAAGTTGGCGTCTAGGGAGACGCCATAGCGGAAGTAGTTGCGCTTTACGCTGTGCATTTCCTTTAGGCAGTCTGCCCATGGCATGGCCCTTTTTTCAGTGACCCAGTCGATGCGTAGCCAGCGTACCTTCGGTGATTCTTGAAACTTTCGTTGTTGCCAATCAGCCAGTTTTTTCCATACTTCTGCGAGGTTTTTACCTGAGAACTGCACAACAGTTGCGCGTTGTAAGCCATCCGTAAATGAGAAAAATAATGTAAGTATTTTATCTACTGACAAGAGGGCCGTTGAAAGCTCTGCTTCCAGGGGGGCTTTTGCCTGTACAAGGAGCTCTGAGAGCTTTTGCGCGGAGTGCTGGCTAATTAAGCTACGCACCTGAGGCTGACTGGCCTTTGGTGTGGCGCCAGGTGTAAAGATAGGCTTGTTGGGTGTTGAGTGTTGGCGCATGCTTGGCGTCTCTTTTCAATATCACCGATAAATCAATAGGAGCGTAAAGTGTTAGTCGTATCGCCGCTCCGGGCCTGGCTAGAGGGTCGCTACGAATAAGGTGTGCAGCGCAGCGCATTACCTCTTATTCGATGATGGCGGCGCGCCCGCTTACGCTAGATATTTTGACCTAATATCACATTTTAATTAGCTCGTGTCATTAGTGTGCCGAGCGATACCTTGGCTCGTCGGGTGGTTTAGTTACAAGCTTCAAAAACACTTGTCAGATGCTGATGGTCTCTGTAGTATATGCATCCGTTCAGGCGGGTCGTTAGCTCAGTTGGTAGAGCAGTTGACTTTTAATCAATTGGTCGTAGGTTCGAATCCTACACGACCCACCATTCAAGCAGTAGCTCGTTTGAATCAGTGGCTGAACAAGCGGTAAAAGTAAAAAAGCAAATTTGGGTCGTTAGCTCAGTTGGTAGAGCAGTTGACTTTTAATCAATTGGTCGTAGGTTCGAATCCTACACGACCCACCAAATTCAACGCCCCTGGCAGCTATTGCCAGGGGCGTTTTGCTATGTCAGCAGAAAATATAAATGAAGGGCTGCTGTTTGCAGCTTGCAATATTTTTCTCCCAAAATGACCTAAGATAGTTTTTTTAAAAGCGGATTAATTTTTTCCAAGGCTCTATTCGTCACAGCGGTAGACACAATGACTATGATGACTTTGCAGGCCGAGCGTGAAGTGCCGTTGCCCCTTGCTTATTGTCCGACCCGTATTCCCGCGGAAGATCAGGCTCGGGTTGAGGATATTAAGCGGCTACTGAAAACCCATAATGCCGTTTTGGTCGCTCACTATTACACCGACGACGCGATACAGCAGCTTGCCGAAGAGACCGGCGGCTGTGTTGCTGATTCACTAGAGATGGCCCGCTTTGGTGCCCGCCACCCCGCAACAACGCTTGTTGTCGCCGGTGTCCGCTTTATGGGCGAAACCGCCAAAATACTTTCGCCTGAAAAGCGCGTTTTAATGCCGACCTTAGAGGCGACCTGTTCACTGGATATTGGCTGCCCGGCTGATGAGTTCAGCGCTTTCTGTGATGCGCATCCTGATCGTACGGTAGTGGTCTATGCCAATACGTCGGCTGCGGTTAAGGCGCGAGCAGACTGGGTGGTGACTTCTTCGATTGCGGTAGAGGTCATTGAGCATCTGCAGGCTCGGGGCGAGAAGATTTTGTGGGCGCCCGATAAACACCTGGGCGGCTATATTCAAAACAAGACCGGCGCGGATATGCTGATGTGGGACGGTGCTTGCATCGTTCATGAAGAGTTTAAGGCCAAAGGCATTGAGGATCTTAAGCGTATATATCCGGATGCAGCGGTGCTGGTGCATCCCGAGTCCCCAGAGCCGGTGGTGAGGCTTGCCGACGTAGCAGGTTCCACGTCTCAGCTAATCAAGGCGGCCAGAGAGCTGCCTAACGAGAGGTTGATCGTGGCAACCGACAGAGGCATTTTTTTCAAGATGCAGCAGGCGGTGCCGCATAAAATGCTGTTTGAAGCGCCGACGGCCGGTAACGGCGCGACCTGTCGCAGCTGTGCGCACTGCCCTTGGATGGCGATGAATGCTTTAGAGAATTTGTCGGGTGCGTTGCGAGAAGGCGTCGGGGAGATTCAAGTGGATGAGCCGCTGCGGCTAAAAGCGTTAAAGCCTCTTGAGCGAATGCTGAACTTCAATGCTTAGTTTGAGTGTCTTAGCTTGAATGTCTTAGCTTGAGCGCCCGTGCTGGTAGCAGCGCGGGCGCTTTTCGTTCACATCGAGACGCTTTAATTAAAATCCTCAAGTGCCTCGCGATATTCAATGAAGTCTTCACGGCGCTGCTCAATGCGCGCCAGTGCTCGCTCATCGTACTCACGCTCAGCAGCATCTTTGGCGATGGAAAGCTGTCGAATGCTGCGGTCTACACTGCCGGTCAGCTGGAGATACTCTGCGCGGGCTAAATGCCCCCAGCTGTTGTGTCCACTTCGGCCCGCAGCTTCGGCGAGCAGGTTAAAACCCTGTGGGTCTTCGGGGTTCTGAGCCGTAATGTCGTTAAGTAATTGATAGGCCGCCTGAGGGTCACGTTGCAGCTGTGCTTCAGCCAATATCAGCTGAGCCGGGAGGTAGCTGGGCATAAAGCGCAGCAATCGCTGACTACGCTCAATGGCATCATCGTAGCGGCCAGCTTCTAGCGCGACGGTCGCGGCAGAGGCGGGCAGCATGGCAAAATCGGGGTGCTCGCTAGCAAGCTTATCCAGCTGCGCTAGAGCGTTGTCGTTCTGGCCGTTACGTGCGGCGATCAGCGCGGCTAAGTAGTCCTGAGCAGCTTGTTCGCCGCCTTCCTGGGCAAGGCGTGTGGCTGCACGCTGAGGCGTGTTGGCATAGATGCTCAGCAGCGCACGGGCGCGTATCATGTCGTAGAGCGTGTTGCTTGTGTAAGCGTCGGCAATATTCAGCTGAGCTGCACGGGCTTGGGCGGCGCTTAATCGGCTGTCTGAGACGGGGTGAGTCAGTAAAAATTCGGGCGGCGTGTCACCCTGCAGGCGAGACATGCGCTGCATGGCTCTAAACATGCGCACCATGGCTTCTGGGTCGTAGCCGGCGCTAGCCATCGCCTGTAAGCCGATGTTGTCGGCTTCTTGTTCAAACAAGCGCGAGTAGCTTAGCTGATCTTGAATGAGCGCCGCTTGAGAGCCCATGGCGGCGGCCATACCAACATCGCCGCCGCCACTCGCGGCGATGAGCATGCCCGCCAGCATGGCGGCCATGGCAGGCAGTTGAGTCTGCGACGCGCGAGCGCTGCCCCGAGCATAGTGGCGTTGCGAAAGGTGGCCCAGTTCATGGGCTAGCACCGAGGCAAAGGCGCCCTCATCCTCCGCGAATGCGAAGAGTCCCGAATTAATGCCCACCACGCCGCCGGGTACGGCAAAGGCATTAAGAGAGCCGTTATCAACCATGACAGTGATCGTGCGCAGCCCGTTAATTTGGCTATGCGGGGCTAGGCGGGCAATGAGGCTTTGTAAATAATCATTGGTAATAGGGTCTTGCCACTGGGGGGCTTGGGCACGAAACTGGCGAAGCCAGGCGCGCCCCAGGCGATACTCTTCATTGCTCACCGATGTAGACGCTGCGCCTAGGCTTGGCAGGCCGTAGTCGTTGATAGCTGCGCTTTGAGGGCTAAACAGTAAGCTGCCGCAGGCGCAAGCGAACGCACATATCCAACCTGGGTAAGCGGTACGAAGGGGCGGCATGGCATCCTCATCGGTAGTGGTTAAGCGCAGTGGTGTGATTAGAGCTATGACATTGATAAAGGCGGGGAAGTGCCGTTAAATCGATAGCCTATGAGATCAGCCGCTAAATAAACAGTTTATGCAGCAGTCTACACAACAGTCTATGCAACAATGCTGTGAATATGCAGGTTCTTTTAAAGGAGGGGCTATGTCTAAGCAAGAACGGCCTGAATCAACGGGGGGCTTTCAGCCCGACATGGTGCTAGACGCTAGTGGTCTACACTGCCCGCTGCCTTTACTAAAGGCCAAGCAGGCTTTGGCCGGCCTGTCAGCAGGTAAGCTGCTTGAGGTGCGTTCAACCGACGCCGGCTCGTGGCGCGATATGGCATCATTCACCGAGCTGAGCGCGCACACGCTGGAAGGGCGAGAGCAGCGTGACGATGTTTATGTTTACTGGATACGTAAAGCGGGAGACGCGCACCGATGACTCTGCGCACGATTCTAAAAAGCTGGGTTGAGCGCTACTTCTCAGATGAGGAGGCGCTCATTCTACTGGTGGTTTTAGTCGCAGGCTTTGCTGCGATTATCTGGTTTGGACGCATGCTGGCGCCGTTTTTTACGGCTTTAGTCGTCGCATTTTTACTGCAAGGTGTGGTGAGTGCGCTTACTCGACGAGGCGTCCCGCACCTGCTCGCGGTAATAATGATTTTTTTAGCGTTTATCAGCGTATTGCTGACGCTGGCTTTTATTTTGATGCCGCTGATCTGGAATCAGCTGGTGGGACTGGTGCAAGAGACGCCGCGAATGTTCGCGAGTGGCCAGGGCTGGCTGGATGAGCTACAGGCGCGCTACCCGAATATTATCACGCCGGATCTTATGCAGAACTGGATAGGCGTGGCAAGTCGTGAGATTAGCCAACTGGGCCAGCGTGCCTTAACGCTATCGTTGGCTTCGCTGGGTAATATTATGTCGCTGATTATTTACCTAGTGCTGGTGCCGATTTTGGTTTTCTTTATGCTGAAAGACAGCAAAGTATTGGTAGGCTTTATGCTTTCGCTACTGCCGCAGAAGCGCACGCTGCTGTCGCGTATATGGCGTGAGATGGATAATCAAATTGCCAACTACATTCGCGGCAAGTTTATCGAAATTATTATTGTCGGTACGGTGACGTTCTTTGTCTTCACACTCCTTGGAGTGCCGTATACGGCGCTGCTCGCTGTGCTGGTCGGGTTTTCAGTGCTGGTGCCTTATATAGGCGCGGCTGTGGCTACGTTACCCGTTGCGGCGGTCGCGGGGTTTAACTTCGGCTTTAGTGAGGAGTTCATGTATGTGATGTTGGCTTATGGCGTTATTCAAGCGCTGGATGGCAATGTGCTAGCACCGATTCTATTCTCTGAAACGAATAATATTCACCCCGTTTCGATCATCGTAGCGGTGCTGTTTTTTGGCGGCATTTGGGGCTTCTGGGGCGTTTTCTTTGCGATCCCCCTGGCGACACTGCTTAAAGCGCTGGTCTACGCCTGGCCGCGCAGCATACAAGGGCGTGATCAGTCTATTGTTTTGCAAGATCGTAGGCCGCAGGACGATAGGCCTGAAGCCCCGGCCCAATAGGATAAGTAGCACTGCCTGTTACGCCCGCGCGGTGGTTCAAGTAATCAACGCGCGGGGGCAAGCAGATTTTACGAATTAGTGGGCCGCGTTGAGCGCTTCGGCCGCGGCCAGCACCTCGTCGACGTGACCCGTTACTTTAACACCGCGCCACTGGTTGGCGAGCTTGCCGTCTTTGTCGATTAAGAAGGTGCTGCGTTCAATACCTAGATGCTCTTTGCCGTACATTTTCTTTAGCTTGATAACGTCAAAAAGCGTACAAACGCTTTCATCTTGGTCAGAGATAAGGTCAAAATTAAAATCCTGCTTAGCTTTGAAGTTTTCCTGAGCACGCAGACTATCGCGAGAAACCCCGAGAATAACCGTGTTGGCAGCATCGAACGCCGGTTTTCGGTCACGGAAGTCTCCGCCCTCTGTGGTGCAGCCGGGCGTACTGGCTTTCGGGTAGAAGTAAACGATGACGTTTTTGCCGCGCAGTGCCGACAGCGTCACGGCAGTGTCACCGGTAGCGGTGGCGGCGAAATCTGCAACGGGTTGGCCGACTTCAATAGGCATAATGCGTCCTTTTTCAGTATGGGTGTTAAGATCGATTATTGAGTGTGATTACACGTAAGCCAAGGGGCGTTGTCAAAGCTCAAACTAGGTGAGCGGAAAAATCACGCAGTTTTGCGCTGTACAGGCTTGAGTCGCCTGAGTACCATTTGCATCTCTGTGCGATGCGGTTGCCTGATACATAGGCTCTGCATAGCGCTTGTTGTCGAAAAAACATTTGTTGTCGAAAAAAATATAGTTCGGTACATATGTCGACAGGTGATAACACAATTCTTGGCTGGTGAGGAATAAACGGATGATCACAGGCAGCATCGTCGCCCTGGCGACGCCAATGAAAGTCAATGGCGACATCGACTGGGAGGCGCTTCGTCGTCTGGTGAATTTCCATCTCGAGAATGGCACTGATGCCATTGTTGCTGCTGGCACGACAGGCGAACCGACGACCATGTCGTTTGCGGAGCACTTTGACGTGATTCGCACCGTCGTGGAAGAAGTGAATGGCCGTATTCCTGTGATTGCAGGAACTGGGGCCAACGCAACGTCTGAGGCCGTTGAGCTGGCGCGCTACGCCGGTGAAGTCGGGGCCGACTACTGCTTATCTGTCTGTCCTTACTACAATAAGCCTACCCAAGAAGGCCTTTATCAGCATTTTAAAGCGGTCGCCGAGGGCAGCAAACTGCCGGTGATCCTATATAACGTGCCGAGCCGCACCTGCTCCGATCTTTACAATGAAACGGTTTTACGCTTGGCCGAAGTGGATAATATTATTGGTTTAAAGGACGCCACGGGGAACCTCGAGCGTGCGGAAGATCTAATCACTCGTCTCAAGGGTACTGGCTTTATGCTCTACTCCGGTGACGATGCGACCGCCTGTGACTTTATGCTGATGGGTGGGCATGGCGATATTTCTGTGACGGCCAACGTTGCGCCCCAAGCCATGCATGATCTTTGCGCGGCAGCTGTCGCTGGTGATGCCGATAAAGCGCATCAAATTAATACGCTGCTGATGCCGCTGCATACCAATTTAGGGATAGAGTCCAATCCTATTCCGGTGAAATGGGCATTGAATCGCATGGGCTATGCCGATGCGGGCATTCGTTTGCCGATGACTTGGTTGTCAGAAAAATATCACGCCACGGTTAGTGAAGCGCTTCAGCTCGCGGGTGTGGTGGAGGAGTAATCTGACGCGATACCTTTTTATCCAGCGCGCTCATGCGGCGCTGGATACCTGATTTGTTGACTTAAGGTGGCTTGATGAGCTCTGTGCTTGAAAAACGTGCGCTTAAATGGATACCGCTGGCTCTTGCAACGGCCGTTACACTAACAGGCTGCGCGCGGGATGGTTTTTACGATGACCGCAATCTGGACTATACCGAGGCCACTTCGGCACCGCCGTTGGTATTGCCAGAGACCCGTAATACCCAGCGCTACCGCGACGCACTACCGGTGCCACAAGCCGCTTCCCAAGGTACACGGCTTGGTGAAGTCGCCGATATTCGCCCTCCGCAGTCACTGACGATTGGCAGTGGGCTAGAGCCTGAGTATGTTGAGCGCCGCGAAGTGGGTGATCAAGTCTGGCTAGTGGTCGCGGCTGATACAGGTACCGTGTGGCCGCAGCTCGAAGAGTTTGTGCGTAGCCGCCAACTGGCCGTGCAGGACAGCAGTGCTTCGCAGGGCATTATCGTTACATCCCAGGCGGACATACGGCTACAAAGCGCACTCCGCGCCGGTAGCAGTGAAGTACGCTGTGAGCGTGGCGGGCAAACCATGGCAAGCTGCTTGGATGCATTGGAAAGCCATTTGAGCTCGCGCAGTGCATCTGCGAGCGTGTCTTCTTCGTGGACTGCGCAGCGCCTTACCGATGAGCAAACATTACAAATCCGCCAGCAGGGCGACGAGTGGGAAGTCGTTATTCCACAGTCAATAGACCGCGTGTGGGCTGAGTTGAACCATTATCTCGAGTTGGATTTTGCCCAGAAAGGCCAGCGTGATTTGCTTGCCGCTGACCCCAATGGTTACGCATTCCTAGTCGAATATATGACCAAAGCCGAGAGTGACCGTAACCCGTTACAAATTGTCTTCAGCCGCGATGTTCGCAAGACGCCTCAAGAAATTCGCTTGGCGCTGCAATCCAATGGCGATCAGACCGTTCTGCGAGCTGTCAACGCCAGCGAACGTGCATTCAGTGCCGATGATCAGCGCGAGCTGCTTGAGCGTGTTTCCGGCTATTTACGTTAATTTGACTACCCTTGCCCCCTTTCGGAGCCCCCATGGAAAAGCGCCAAGAACTCTACGCCGGTAAGGCGAAATCTGTGTATACCACCGACGATCCGGATTTGTTGGTGCTCAATTTTCGGGATGACACCAGTGCCTTTGATGGCAAAAAAGTGGAGTCGTTGGCCCGTAAGGGAATGGTCAATAACATCTTTAACGCCTTCATTATGGAGCGGTTACAGGAAGCCGGTATCCCAACCCACTTTGAAAAGCAGCTTTCTGACACGGAAAGTTTAGTTAAAAAGATGCAGATGATTCCCGTCGAGTGTGTCGTGCGCAATATTGCCGCAGGGGGGCTCGTCAAGCGGCTAGGTATTGAGGAGGGGGTCGCGCTTACCCCTCCCACCTTTGAGCTGTTCTTGAAGAATGACGAGAAGGGCGACCCGATGATAAACGAGTCGCTAGCGGAGACGTTTGGTTGGGCAACGCCTGAGCAGTTAGCTCAAATGAAGGTATTAACCTTTAAGGTTAACCATATCCTCAAAGCACTGTTCGCAGAGGGCGATATGCTGCTGGTGGATTACAAGCTGGAATTTGGCGTATTCAAAGGTGAAATAGTGCTGGGCGATGAGTTCTCACCGGATGGTTGCCGCCTATGGGACGCCAACACCCGTGAAAAACTCGATAAAGATCGCTTCCGCCAGGGGTTGGGCGGTGTGATTGAGGCTTACGAAGAAGTTGGCCGCCGTCTGGGGATTACGTTTCCCGCTTAAAGCTTAAGCATTGCTTCATGGCGTCTCGTAAGATTCGATAGCCACCACCTCTAGTGTGGTGGCTTCGCTGTTTTGGTATGGCTGAAACTTAACGTCCACATCACGCAGGCGCACGCCATATAGGCGGCCAGAGGCAGCGCCTTTTTGCTGATAAGCTGGTCTCGGGTCTTGTCTCAACACTTGTTCTATTAGTGCGTGTAAGGTAACGCCATCTTGCCGTTGGGCAAGCGCTGCTAGGGCCGTTGGATGGAAAGTGACTTCAATCAATGGCGGCGTACTAGGCGCAAAGCCTGAGCGCGCATCAGGACATGCTTCGGCCCAGGGCAGGTAGGGCTTTATATCCACTACCGGAGTGCCGCTGACCAAGTCGCAGCCTGATAGCGTCAGCGTCACGCCGTTTTGAGTGTTAATGCCTGTTAAAGCTACCAGTGAAAGCCCTAGGCGATTCGGGCGGTGCGTGCTGCGGCTGGCAAAAACGCCCACCTTTTTGTTGCCTCCCAGGCGCGGTGGTCGTACTAACGGCGACCAGCGCTCAGGGCTCTGGTGAAAAATGAAGGTTAACCAGAGATGGCTGAAATCTTCTAGGCCACGCACTGTTAACGGGTCGTTGTAAGGGGCCGTGAGTACAAGTCTGGCCTGTGCGGCTGGTGCGAGCCCGGGCTGGCGCGGAATGCCGAACTTGTCCGGGTAGTCGCTCACCACATGGCCAATGGGAGATAGCGTAAAATGCTCGTTGTGCAGGGCGTCGTCCATCACACTGCCTTTTACTGGAAACTGGCCGCGTAGTATAAAGCAGGCCGGTAAATTAAGTGTGATCGAATGATCCTTTATCGAAAGAACCTTTTTCAAATGTACGCCGAACAGCTCAGAGGTGACGTATGACCAATACCGAGGAGCACAAAACGGTAGTGCCCACAGGCGCGCGAGTGATTTATCGCGCAGCGTTGGCACGCGACGCGGCTGATCAGGCTGAAGTCTTTTATCATGCTGTGATGCAGGGCGCGGCGGCTCATTACACGCTCTCCGAGAGGCGTGCGTGGGCTCAGGCCCTGCCACGAGAGGGCAGTGCGTGGGCGGTGCGCCAAGCGCTGTATACCACGCTAGTAGCTACTTGCGATGGCCGGTGCGTCGGGTTTCTGGAGTTGGGCTTATCCACAGGGCGAATTGAGACGCTCTATGTATGGCCGTCATTAGCAGGCCGCGGCATTGGCGCGACGTTGCTTGTCCACGCAGAGCGAATGTTGCTTGAAGAAGGCAAAGGGCGCGTGGAGATAGAGGCGAGCCTGGTGCTATATGAGCGCCTGCTGCGCCGCGGCTGGGAGAGCCACGGCGAACAGTGGGTGGAGCGCAGTGGAGAGCGGCTCCAGCGTTACCGGCTATCAAAGTCTCTTAGCGCCATTGAAACGTAGGTCGATTCATAATGAGTCCTTACACGCTATAGCTGCGTGTAATGCGCATCGATAAATCAATCGAGGCGATATCCTTGGTGAGCGCGCCGCTAGAGATACAGTCGACGCCGGTGTCGGCAATCGCCCGCAACGTGTTGGCATCCACGTTGCCTGAGGCTTCCAGTGTGGCGCGGCCACCGTTAATTTCGACCGCAACGTAAAGGTCTTCAATGGCGAAGTTGTCGAGCATCACAATATCGGCGCCGGCAGCCAGCGCCTGGTCCAACTCCTCAAAGGTTTCGACCTCAACTTCCACAGGCAGGTCGCTGGCAAGCTGTCGTGCCTGGGCGACCGCCGCTTGAATACCACCGCAGGCGGTGATGTGGTTTTCTTTGATCAAAAATGCATCCCACAGGCCAAGCCGATGATTGTGGCCGCCGCCGCAGGTAACCGCATATTTCTGCGCTAGGCGCATGCCAGGCAGTGTTTTGCGAGTGTCGAGCAGGCGTGCGCTGGTGCCTTCAATCAGGTCCACATAGGTACGTGTGGCGGTGGCCGTGGCACACAGCGTTTGCAGCACATTGAGAGCCGCGCGTTCGCCGGTGAGCAGCGTGCGGGCGGGACCTTCTAGGGTTAAGAAACGCTGGCCCGCCTCAAGCTTATCACCGTCGGCGGCGTGCCAAGTTAAGCTTGCGCGGCTATCTAAGCGGCGAAAGATTTCGTCCACCCAGGCTGCGCCGCATAGCACGGCGGCTTCGCGGGTAATAATATCTGCCGTGGCCCACTGGTGTTCAGGGATTAATTGCGCGGTAATATCGCCAGGGCCAACGTCTTCTGCTATCTGGCGAGCAGCGCTGGCGCGGATTTCTTCGGCAAGAGCAGATTGATAGTGCATAGCGTTGGGTTCTCTGGGCGTCTTCAAGTGTGTGCGGCCAGTATAATGAAAGAAAGCGGTGAATGAGAGCGCTAACGAAAAGGAGGTCCGCGCGTGGAAAACCAACAAGCGCTTAGCGGCTGGTGGGGAAGTGCACGAAAAGTCGTCTCGCCTAACGTTGATAATCGGCCTGACGGCGAGGTGTCGCTGCTGGTTATTCATGCGATCAGCCTACCGCCGGGCGAGTTTAGCGGTGCAGCGATCGAAGCGCTGTTTACCAATCAGCTGGTAATCGATGAGCATCCTTTTTTTGCCGATATTGCCCACCTGCGCGTATCTGCTCACTTGTTGATACGCCGCGATGGCGAGTGCGTCCAGTTTGTTGATACCGATCAGCGTGCCTGGCATGCAGGGCGTTCTTGCTGGTGGGATGCGCGGCAAACTATTTGGCGCACAACGCTTAACGATTTCTCAGTGGGTATTGAGCTAGAAGGTGATGATGTAACACCGTTTACCAAGGCGCAGTATCAAGCGCTGGCACGGGCAACAAAGTGGTTAATGAGCCGCTACCCGCAGCTGGATAGTAGGCGTATCACCGGCCATGCGCATGTTGCGCCACTGCGTAAAACAGACCCTGGCCCAGCATTTGATTGGGCGTATTTTCATCGGCTGATAGCAGAGTGTGGTAAATGCTAACGTTTATAAGCGCATCCATATAAGTACTTCATTAATTAAATAATAAAACGGTAGTTTAATTACAGGATGCAGGCATTTAGTCATACTAGCTGATGTTCTATAAAATGCTTATGTTGCAGTGCAATAGTTTGTTTTCGATAGGCTTTTACGTTGATCTAGAATTGGCAGCGTGGCGACTTTGCGGTATCTTCACCTATACAAAAGGCTAACTTTTACGACATTTGTGTAGCTTTACTACATCAAGATGTACGTAGCTTGTTGAATGTAGAGCGAAAACCTATCCGGCAACCATTTGCCGGCTGAATGTTGGTGCGTAGTGGTATGCCACACCACCGCCCCAGGCCCTACCGGGTAGCGGGGATTATTGTCATTTATCGTCATTCGGAGAGACCTCTATGAGTCTGAAGACAAGAGAAGATCTCGATCCGATCGAAACTACGGAATGGATAGACTCCTTAGAATCGGTGTTGGATCGTGAGGGCGAAGATCGTGCCCGCTACCTAATGACCCGCCTGGCGGATCGTCTGCGCCGGGATGGGATGAAGGTACCCTTCTCGGTGACAAGCCCGCACCGTAATACGATCCCGGTTCATCGCGAAGCGCCGATGCCTGGCGATTTGTTCATGGAGCGCCGTATCCGCTCTTTGATTCGTTACAACGCTATTGCGCAGGTTATTCGCAATAACCGCGCCAAGCCGGGCCTGGGTGGCCATATTGCCAGCTTTATGTCATCGGCAACGCTGTATGACGTAGGCTTTAACCACTTCTTCCGCGCTGCTAAAGATGATTTTGCCGGTGACTTGATTTATATCCAGGGTCATGTGGCACCAGGCATCTATGCCCGCTCTTTCTTAGAAGGGCGTCTAAGCGAAGCGCAGATGGACAAGTTCCGCCAGGAAGTCGATGGCGATGGCCTTTCTTCTTACCCGCACCCGTGGTTAATGCCCGATTACTGGCAGTTCCCCACGGTATCGATGGGGCTAGGGCCGATTCAGGCGATTTACCAGGCTCACGTGATGAAGTATCTGCATCATCGCGAGCTGAAGGATATGCACGACCGTAAAATCTGGTGCTTCATGGGTGACGGCGAGTGTGACGAGCCGGAATCGCTGGGCGCTATTTCGTTGGCGGGCCGTGAAAACCTCGACAACCTGATCTTCGTGATCAACTGCAACCTCCAGCGTCTTGACGGTCCTGTTCGCGGTAACTCTCGCGTCATGGACGAGTTCGAAGGCGTATTCCGTGGCGCTGGCTGGAACGTTATTAAGGTCGTTTGGGGCCGCCACTGGGATCCGCTGTTCGAGAAGGATAAAAAAGGCATCCTTCAAAACCGCATGGACGAAGCGGTCGATGGCGAGTACCAGAACTACAAAGCCAACGGCGGTGCCTACACCCGTGAGCACTTCTTTGGTAAGTATCCAGAAACCGAAGAGATGGTTAAAGATCTCTCTGACGATGATATCTGGAAGCTCAACCGCGGCGGCCACGACCCGTTCAAGGTCTATGCGGCGTATAACGAAGCGGTTAATACCTCTAACGGCAAGCCGACGGTCATTTTAGCGCATACCGTAAAAGGCTACGGTATGGGTAGCGGCGATGGTGAAGCTGAAAACGGCGCGCACCAGGTCAAGAGCATGGAACACGAAGCGCTCAAGACCTTCCGCGACCGCTTTGGCATTCCGCTGACCGACGAGCAACTGAAAGACGTGCCTTACTACAAGCCGGATGATGAATCTCCCGAGCTTAAGTACATGCATCTTCAGCGTGAACGCTTGAATGGCTACCTACCTAGCCGTCGCAGTGATTTCGAAGCCTTAGAAATTCCTTCGCTGGAAGATAAGACCTTTGCCTCGCAAATGGTTGGTTCGAAAGGCCGTGAAGTCTCCACCACGATGTCTTTTGTGCGGATACTCAACGGTTTGGTCAAGGATAAGAAGCTAGGCAAGTATGTTGTGCCGATTATCCCTGATGAAGCGCGTACTTTCGGCATGGAAGGCATGTTCCGTCAGCTAGGTATCTATACCGCTGAAGGTCAGAAATATGAGCCGGTCGATAAAGGCCAGATCATGTTCTACCGCGAGGATCAGAAAGGTCAGATTCTTGAGGAAGGTATTACCGAGCCGGGCGCCATGTCTGCCTGGATCGCCGCGGCAACGTCCTACAGTAATAACCATGTGACGCTATTGCCGTTCTACATCTATTACTCAATGTTTGGTTTCCAGCGTATTGGCGACCTAGCTTGGGCGGCGGGTGACCTGCAGGCGCGCGGCTTTATGGTCGGCGGCACGGCGGGGCGTACCACGCTTAACGGCGAAGGGTTACAGCATCAAGATGGCCATAGCCTGCTTCAGGCATCGCTCATCCCTAACTGCCGTAGCTACGACCCGACCTATGCGCATGAAGTGGCGGTGATTGTTCAGGATGGTTTGAAACGCATGTTCACCGATAAGGAGAACTGCTTCTACTACCTGACCGTGATGAACGAGAACTACGAGCACCCTGTGTTGGAAGACGTACCGGCCGACGATATCGTCAAAGGTATGTACCTGCTGCGCGAAACCAAGGGTGACAAAGGCCGCGTTCAGCTGCTTGGTTCTGGCACCATTCTGCGTGAAGTGGAAGCGGCAGCCGAGCTGCTTGAAAACGAGTGGGGCATTGGCGCCGACATTTGGAGCGTGACCAGCTTTAACGAGCTGCGTCGTGAAGCGCTGCTGCTAGATCGTGAAGCCTTCCTAAGCCCAGATGCTGAAGCGCTCAAGCCGCACGTCACGAAGTGCTTGGAAGGTCGTGAAGGACCGGTGATTGCCTCGACCGATTACATGAAGCTCTACGCTGATCAAGTGCGTGCTTGGGTACCGGGCGACTACACTGTACTAGGTACCGATGGCTACGGTCGTTCGGACACGCGTGAGAAGCTGCGTTACTTCTTCGAGGTTGATCGTTACTTCGTCACCGTCGCCGCGCTGCGTGCGCTGGCAGACCGCGGCGAGATTGATCGCAAGCTTGTCGGCGAAGCATTGAAGAAGTACGGCATTGATGCCAGTAAGCCTAACCCGCTGACTAGCTAAACCGCTGCCCGGTGGGCAAGTGCCCACCGGCTCGATCCGATTTGGAAGGAGCGCGACCTTGAGTAGCGAAATCATCAAAGTTCCCGATATCGGTGGTGATGCCGATGTCGAAATCATCGAGATTGCGGTGTCAGAAGGCGACGTCATTGAAGCGGAAGACACCCTGATCACTCTGGAATCTGATAAAGCCAGCATGGATGTGCCTGCCCCGAAAGGCGGCAAGGTCATTAAAGTGTTGGTCAAAGAAGGCGACACCGTTTCCGAAGGGGACGATATCGTTGAGCTAGAAGTTGAAGGCGGCGGCGAAAGTAGTGACGAGGGCGACGATGCGCAGCCAGATGCTGACGCTGAAAGCCAGCCAGAGGCCGCACCGGCGAAAGAAGAGAAAGCTGAAAAGCCGTCCCAAGAACAAAAGCCTGCTGCTAAAAAGTCGGCCGGTGGTAAGCAAACGGTTGATATCATAGTGCCTGACTTGGGCGGCTCTGATAGCGTCGAAATTATTGAAGTCGCTGTAAGCGAAGGCGACGAAGTAGAGGCTGAAGACACGCTGATTACCTTGGAGTCTGATAAGGCCTCCATGGACGTGCCGAGCCCTTATAGTGGCAAAATCGTTACCTTCACTGTGAAAGAGGGCGATACCGTTTCCGAAGGCGATGTTATTGGCCAGATGGAAGTCGCGGGTGAAGGCGGTGAAGAAGAGACTGAGGAAGCCTCTGACGAGGAAGCCTCTGACGAGGAAGCTTCTAGCCAAGCCAGCAGTGAGCCTGAAGAGTCGCCTGACGAAGATGATGATCAGGAAGAGGCTACAAGCGGCGAGCCGGAGCGCAAAGAAATTCGCGTGCCGGAGATGTCGGGTGCCTCTGACGTGCCGATTATTGAAATTGGCGTGGCCGCAGGTGATGAAATCAACGTGGAAGATGCGCTGATTACGCTGGAATCTGACAAAGCCTCGATGGACGTGCCCAGCCCCTATAAAGGTAAGCTCATTGAGTTAACCGTTAAAGAGGGCGACACCGTCTCTGAAGGCGATGTGATTGGCTATATCGAAGTGGCTGCCAGCGGTAAAAAAGCCGCGCCGAAAAAGGCCGCCCCTGAGAAAGCTGCGCCTGAAAAGGATAAAGGCAGTGCTAGCCCAGCCAGCGATAAAGCCTCTGCCTCACCAGCGGGTACGCCAAGTCCTGAAGCACAGATGGCGGCCCACAAACCCCGTGATGGCAAGCTAGTTCATGCCGGACCTGCCGTACGTATGCTGGCGCGTGAGCTGGGTGTCGATATCGGGCTAGTGAAGCCTAGCGGCCCGAAAGATCGCGTGCTCAAAGAGGACGTGCAGTCTTACGTCAAGCAGGCAATTGCCAATCAGGGAGCTGCTCCGCAAGGCGCAGCAGCGGCGACTGGCGGCGCGGGTATTCCGCCAATCCCCGCCGTCGACTTCAGCCAGTTTGGTGAAGTGGAAGAGAAGCCGATGGGGCGTCTGCTCAAGATGGGCGCTACTAACCTGCATCGCAGCTGGCTCAATGTTCCTCACGTCACGCAGTTTGACGAAGCGGACATTACCGAGCTTGAGGCTTTCCGCAAAGCCATGAAGGCTGAAGCCGAAGCGCAGGGGGCTAAGCTCACGCCGCTACCCTTTATGGTCAAAGCCTGTGCTTTTGCACTGCGTAAATTCCCGCAGTTCAATGTCAGCTTGAAGGGCGATGGCGAAACGCTGGTATGGAAGAACTATGTTCATATTGGTATCGCTGTTGATACCCCTGATGGCCTGATGGTGCCTGTGCTGCGTGATGCTGATAAAAAGTCCTTGATTGAGATTGCTAAGGACATGGCTGATCTGGGCAAAAAAGCACAAAGCAAAAAGCTCAAGCGTGACGAAATGACCGGTGGTTGCTTCACTATTTCGAGCCTCGGTTCGATTGGTGGTACGGCATTTACACCGATCGTCAACGCGCCGGAAGTTGCTATTCTGGGGGTGTCGAAAGCGCAGATGAAGCCGGTATGGGATGGCAATGCTTTCCAACCGCGTTTGATGATGCCGCTTTCGCTCTCTTATGACCACCGAGCGATCAACGGAGCTGATGCAGCACGCTTCACCGCCTTCTTGGCCGACGTACTGACTGATATTCGTCGTTTACTTCTGTAATCGATAGAATTAAAGTTTCGCAAGCGGCGCCCCTCGGGGCGCCGCTTGTGTTTGGTTTGAATGCGTCGCGCAGATATTGGCATTTTCAGTTCTAAAGGCGACCAAAGTAGAGTTTTAAACGGCTATTTGTGCTCACCTAGCTGTTTTAATTTAAAAAAGTGGAATAAAAACGGGTCTCTCAGGCTTTTGGGGAGTTGTGTCGTCTGGTGGGCACGGTTATTGTCGGGTAATACATTTTTTCATATTTTTAAACTTCAAGGAGCAGTGCCATGCGTTTAATCCTGTTGGGTGCCCCCGGCGCCGGGAAGGGGACTCAAGCTCAGTTTATTTGTGAGCAATTCAAGATTCCTCAGATTTCCACCGGGGATATGCTGCGCACGGCCATTAAAGATGGCACTGAGCTGGGCCTAAAAGTAAAAGAGATCATGAACAGCGGCGGCTTGGTATCAGACGACATTATTATCGATCTGGTTAAAGAGCGCATTGGCCAGCCAGACTGCGAAAACGGCTTTCTATTCGATGGTTTTCCACGCACGATCCCCCAGGCTGACGCGATGAAAGAAGGCGGCGTTAAGCTGGATCATGTAGTGGAGATTGCCGTGCCCGATGAAGAAATCGTCAATCGTTTAGCCGGGCGTCGCGTTCATCCAGCCTCTGGCCGTGTCTACCACGTTGAGCATAATCCGCCCAAAGAGCCGGGCAAAGATAATGTCACCGGCGAAGCGCTTATTCAGCGTGAAGATGATCAAGAGTCCACGGTGCGTAATCGTTTATCGGTTTATCATGATCAAACGGCCCCGCTGGTCGACTACTATCAGCAATGGGCAACGGAAGATGCTGAAAGCGCCCCGCAATACCACCGTATTGAAGGTGTAGGCAGTGTGACCGACATTACCCGCCAAGTGAAAGAAGCGCTGAGCTAAGTCGCAAAACGCACTACATTGGCTATACATAGAACTTTGATGATGGCTCGCTTTAAGCGGGCCATCGTCGTGTTAGCGTGGTGTGGGTATAATGTCGCAATGTTTCTTTCGAGTGGCCCTTTGCTATGCCGTTATATTTGCTTGCCCTTGACGCCTCATCGAGCGCTTGCTCCGTCGCTCTGCTTCGCCAAGAAGACGCCTCTGACACTGGGCATCTAGCGCCCGAGAACCTAACGCCCGAACATCCGGAGGCCGAATGTCTGGCACGTTTTGAAATGACGCCTCGCGCCCATACGCGTCGATTACTGCCAATGGTAGATGAAGTGCTTGCCGAAGCGCAGGTAACCCCAGCTCAGCTTGACGCCGTAGCGTTTGGCCGCGGCCCAGGGTCGTTTACCGGGCTGCGCATTGCCGCGGGTGCTGCCCAGGGGCTTGCCTTTGGTTTGGACCGCCCGCTCCTGGGTATTTCTACGCTGGAAGCCCTTGCCCTTCAGGCACACCGGCGCTATCACCTGCGCCATGTTGTGACGGCTATCGATGCCCGCATGGGCGAGATCTATGCCGCAACGTGGCATTGCCTGAAAGACACTATTACGGTGATGAGCGCGGAGGCCGTGTTAGCCCCAGAGGCGATGCGACTGCCCAGCGGAGAAACCGACTGGGTCGGCGTCGGCAGCGGCTTTACATTATGGGAACGCTTCACGACCGATGTGCAGCTTAGTATGCCCCAGCACTTGTGTGACCTTGAGCCTCGCGCTGAAGAAATGGCATGGCTAGCGGCGCGTGACTTTGCAGCTGGGCTTGGCCAAGCGGCGCATTTGATTCAACCGGTTTATCTGCGTAATGACGTTGCTTGGAAAAAGCCCGCGTGATCGGTGTGCAGAGTGATCTTGAGAGCGATATTAATAATATCGCTTTGCCAGCGGGTTTGCGCCTAATACAAGGCGATGAAGGGCTGGCACTAGTGGGTGATGAGGTTCGCTACGGGAAGCCGCTAAGCGTTGATTTTACGGCGGGCAAGGCTGCCCATCGGCGCCGCTTTGGCGGTGGGCGTGGTCAGCTAGTCGCCAAAGCCTGCGGGCTGAGCAAAGGCGTATCGCCTAGTATTGTTGATGCGACTGCAGGGCTGGGGCGCGATGCCTTTGTACTCGCAAGCCTCGGTGCACAGGTGCTGTTAATTGAGCGGGTAGCGGCGATTGCAGCGCTGCTGGAAGATGGCCTAAAGCGGGCATTGAAGCATAGCGAGACAGCAGATATTGCTGCACGCATGATGCTCGCACACGGCGATGCTGCTCAATCGTTGGCGCAGTTGGTTGCCAGCGCCTGTTTTACCCCGCAGGTCATACATCTTGATCCTATGTTTCCCCATCGTGAGAAGTCCGCGCTGGTGAAAAAAGAGATGCGCCTGTTTCGCGAGCTCGCCGGTGATGATAACGATGCCCCGCGGCTGCTTGAAGCAGCGCTGGATGTGGCGACTCATCGCGTGGTCGTTAAGCGTCCGCGCAAGGCGCCGCCTATTGCTGGGCCTGCACCTCAGCACACGCTAGAAGGCAAAACCAGTCGCTATGATTTATACGTCCATCGTTCGTTAGTACGGTAGCTCACCGGTAACGCAAGGAGTACCCATGCATAATGCGTGGCGGGAAGGAAATCAATTTACGTTGCTGCCAGAAGCCACGCGCTTTCTTCCGGCCATGTTTGAAGCGGTCAATGCCGCGCAGCACTATGTGCTGGTCGAACTTTATCTGATGGAGTCTGGTGAGCTTGCTAGTCAAGCCATTGAGGCGCTCATTGGCGCTGCAGGGCGCGGCGTCTGCGTCTGTTTGCTACTCGATGGCTATGGTTCGATGGGGCTGTCCCGTGATGATCGACAGCGGTTGAAGCAGGGTGGCGTTCAACTACGTTTTTTTAACCCGCTAGGCTTTCACTCTTTAGCCCTGAACTTGAGCCGCGATCACCGTAAAATTGTCGTTATTGATGGTGAGCTGGCGTTTACCGGTGGTTTTGGTGCGGTCGATGAGTTTCTCAATGCTTGGTACGAGATTGCGCTGCGTATTGAGGGCCCGGTTGTGGCTGATTGGGAGCTGCTATTTCGGCGGCTGTGGTATTCGCGGCTAACCCGCGCTGAAAAGTGTGACGAACGTGCGGTCGGGCTGCCTGAAAGACGCGAGCCGCGGGCGCAGCTTAACGGCATGCCTGGGCGAGCGATGTCGGCACGGGGCTATCGCTATCAAGCTATTCGCCATTCATTGCACGGGCGTGTGAGTAATGCCAAAACGCAGCTATGGCTATGCACGCCGTATTTTGTGCCAACGTTTGCTCTGCGCCGCCGCTTAGTTCGAGCGGCGCGTCGAGGTGTTGATGTGCGCTTACTGCTGCCCGGTGCCAAGCATGATCATCCCGGCGTTCGTTTTGCCGGCCAGCGTTTTTATCAGACAATGCTTAAGGCCGGGGTGCGCATCTTTGAGTTCCAGCCGACGTTTATTCATGCCAAGTTTGTGCTCGCCGACGAGTGGGTCAGTATCGGTTCGTGTAATTTTGATCACTGGAACTTGCACTGGAACCTCGAGGCCAATCAAGAGGTAATGGACCCACGGCTGGCAACTGAAGTACGCCAGATGTTTGAGCGCAACTTTGCCACCAGCCAAGAAGTGGATGCGAAAACGTGGGCAGCGCGCCCCTGGGGGCAGCGCGCCAAAGAGTGGGTCTATGGGGTCCTAGATGCAATGGTGACGCGTCTTAAATAGCGCTTGAAACTGACTCTTGAAACCTGTTCTCGAGACCTGTTCTTGAAACTCGCTTTGAAAATCAGCACATGGAAGTTTGCAAGAGCGCCTAGCGTTTTTTACCTTTAGCGGGCGTCTTCTTGCGTGGTTTAGGCTTAGGCGTTTCCGGCGGCACGCGGTAGTGCAGGTAAAGATCCAGCACCAGCTCTGGCAGCTGTACCACCAGCGACTCTTGGCGCTGCTGGTCCTTGGCTAGTTCGACCATGTCTGGCTCGTCGTCGAACAGGCCCGATAGCAGCATGAACGGCAGTAGTAGGGTGGCCGCAGCCTCTTCATCGTCCTGGAACCAGGCGCCCTCATCGCTGAAAACGCCTTCCATGAAGCCCGCACACCAATCGCCAATCGGGGTGTCTTCAGCAGGTTCGCCGCCGAGCGTCAGCTCGAAAGGTAGTTCCGGTAAGCCGCCTTGTTCCAGTACCGCCACCGCATTGTCACGCAGCAGGGTAAGTAGCGTAATAATCTCATCGCGTTCGGCGTCATCGGCGTAACGCGGCTCACCTTGAAACAGCTCGGCCAGCCACTGGGCGGGCGGCAGCTCACTTGGCGCGACGGCAAGCGCGACTAAGAATCCATGGGCGGAGATTAGATCCAGGGCGTCTTCATCCACTTGATCTGAAGCAAGGAAGTCGTCCAATCTATCCAACTGCTCATCGTCGAGCAGTGGTTGCGGTGGCATGTTCGGTTCTTGGGTGTCGCTACGCTCTGCCATGAGTAAAGCCTCATTAATGCGAATCGGTCATCATCGGATACTATGTATCCCTATCAACGTGTACCTATTACGGCTAGTTTATCACTAATGAGTACTATACCTCTGCCTCCATGGCCTGCTGCCGAACTGGCCGCCATGACGACAACCGATTTGCACCATGCCGCGCGCGCGCGCGTAGAGCAGGCTTGGCAACGCTGCTGTGAGGTATGTCCGCCGCTACCCGCTCCAACGGTTTGGTTTGACTTGCGAGGCGCCTGCGCTGGACAGGCGCATCTCAGCCGTGGCGGCTTACGCTTAAACCCAGTGCTGCTGAGTGAAAACCGCACGGCTTTTTTTGATGACGTTATCCCACATGAAATGGCTCACTGGCTGGTATTTCATTTAGATAATGGCCCACGCTTGAAGCCTCACGGACGTGAGTGGAAAACGGTGATGCGGGATCTGTTCGGTTTGGCGCCACGCGTGACGCATCAGTTTGATGTTCAACAGGCACAGTCCGCGCCTTATCGCTATCAGTGTGGTTGTCGGATTCATCGTTTTACACCCAGGCGCCATGCGCTAGCGGCAAGCGGACGTGGATATCGCTGCCGACACTGTGTTAAGACCTTGGTCTACGCACCAGAAGATGTGCTTTGATATTATTTTAAATATTTGTTTTTTAAGTAAAATTTTTTAATACCAATGTCTAAAGGGAAGCTTGCTCGCGGAGGTTTATGCTAGAGGAACCTTATTAGCAGTCGATAGGCCTGATAATACTCAGCCCACGTCACAAAGCACGCCATAAAGACAGGTATCGGCAACAGTTTCTTTAGCACGATCATTTATTTAGAAAGTGCATTTTCACGCACAGAGGCAATGTCATGAGCAATCAACAGAAAGTCTATCCGGTGCGCGACGATTTCGCCGCCAAAGCATGGGCCGACAAAGCTAAGTATGAGGCCATGTATCAGCAGTCGCTGGACGATCCGGAAGCCTTCTGGGCAGAGCAGGCCCAGCGCCTTGACTGGGTTAAGGCACCTACTAAGATCAAAAACACCTCCTTTGCGCGTGATAACGTCGATATCCGTTGGTTTGAAGATGGATTGCTTAACGTCAGCGCCAACTGTTTGGATCGCCACTTAGACAAGCGTGGCGATCAAACCGCGATTATTTGGGAGGGCGATAACCCCAATGAATCCAAGCACATTAGCTATCGCGAGCTGTACGCACGCACGAACCAGCTAGCCAACGCGCTAAAAGAGTTAGGGATTGGTAAGGGCGATACCGTCACGCTGTATATGCCGATGATTCCTGAGGCCGCTATGGCGATGCTTGCCTGTGCGCGCATCGGTGCGGTGCACTCGGTGGTATTTGGCGGCTTCTCTCCAGATGCGGTTGCCCAGCGCGTGATTGGTTCGGACTCCAAGCTTGTGATCACGGCCGATGAGTCGGTGCGCGGTGGCAAGCACGTGCCGCTTAAGGAAAACGTGGATTCCGCACTGACCCGCGAAGGCACTGACGTATGCAAAAATGTACTGGTGGTGAAGCGCACCGGTGGTGACATTGACTGGAAAGAAGGTCGTGATATTTGGTTTGATGCGCTTGTCGACAAACAGTCAAGCGAGTGCGAAGCCGAAGCCATGGGAGCGGAAGACCCGCTATTTATTCTGTATACCTCAGGCTCTACAGGCGCGCCGAAAGGACTCAAGCACACCACCGGTGGCTACCTGACCTACGCCGCTATGACTCACCAGTATGTGTTTGACTATCAGGATGGTGAAGTTTACTGGTGTACGGCGGATGTCGGCTGGGTAACCGGTCACAGCTATATCGTATATGGCCCGTTAGCGAACGGCGCGACGACCCTTATGTTTGAGGGCGTGCCGAGCTATCCGACCCACGGTCGGATGGGCGAGATCGTTGATAAGCACAACGTTAATATTCTTTATACTGCGCCCACGGCGGTGCGTGCATTAATGGCGCACGGCGACAACGTTATGGATTCGAGCAAGCGGGACAGCCTGCGCCTGCTTGGCTCTGTAGGTGAGCCGATCAATCCGGAAGCCTGGGAATGGTTCTATCGAGTTATCGGCAACGAGAATTGCCCAATTGTCGATACCTGGTGGCAAACCGAAACCGGCGGGATCATGATTGCCCCGCTGCCTGGTGCCACGCCGCTTAAGCCTGGTTCTGCGACCGTACCGTTCTTTGGTGTGAAGCCGGCCTTGGTCGATAATGAAGGCAATATACTTGAGGGTGCCACCGAAGGTAACCTGGCTATTCTTGATTCTTGGCCGGGGCAGGCGCGCTCTATCTGGAATGATCACGAGCGCTTCATCCAGACTTACTTTTCGACCTATGACGGCATGTATTTCACGGGTGATGGCTGCCGCCGCGATGAGGATGGCTACTATTGGATCACCGGGCGCGTTGATGACGTGCTCAACGTGTCTGGTCACCGCATGGGGACCGCCGAGATTGAGTCATCATTGGTAGCACACAGCGCCGTTGCTGAAGCGGCCGTGGTAGGCTTTCCGCATGATATTAAGGGGCAAGGGATCTACATCTATGTCACCTTGAATGACGGTATCGAGGAGACTGACGAGCTCAAAAAAGAGCTGACGCAGTGGGTTCGGAAAGATATCGGTCCGATTGCATCGCCTGATGTCATTCAGTGGGCGCCAAGCTTGCCGAAAACTCGTTCCGGTAAAATCATGCGGCGCATTCTGCGCAAGATAGCCGCAAACGAGTGCGATGGGCTAGGCGATACCAGCACCTTGGCTGATCCGTCGGTGGTCGACCAATTGATTGAACATCGCGCGAATCAATAGCGGCGATATTTTTCTTTCAACAGCATTCTTTCAATAACATTGGCGGTAATGCGCCATTTTAATTAAACAGTGCCGGCCCGTGTAGGTCGGCACTGTTGTGTTGGTTGATATGAATTTTTCTTTGTATGAGTTTTCAATGGTACGATCGGTCAATTACAAATTGTGCATGTGATGCTTGGGCATGATGAGGCCCATGGGGTACCATGCTTCAAACCGCAAGAGCCTAGCGTCGGGGTAGCAGACAGCCCCGCTGTTCAAGGAACCGGAGAAATATCCATGGCAGTAGCTCATAAGTTTATCGTCGCTGACGATCACCCGCTGTTTCGTGCAGCGCTGACCCAAGCGTTACGCCAGTTAGCTCCCCAGGCGGAAATTGTCGAAGCAGATACCATGGAAGCCACTAATGAAGTGGTGAATCGCCATCCCGATGCTGACTTGATTCTCCTGGATCTGCATATGCCGGGTGCCCACGGCTTCTCTGGCTTGATTCAGTTGCGTGGTCAAATGCCCGATATTCCCGTTGCTGTCGTATCTGGAAGCGACGAGCCTTACGTCGTTCGTCGTGCTATTGACTACGGCGCGTCGGGTTTTATCCCTAAATCTTCGTCTCTACAACTAATTGCTGAGGCCGTCGGTGAAATTCTTAAGGGTGAAGTATGGTTGCCCGAGGCATTAGCTAACGTACTGGAAGAAACCAGTGAAGAGGAGTCGCGCTTTGCTGAAGCGATTGCTTCGCTAACCCCCCAGCAATTTCGCGTATTGAATATGCTGACGGAAGGGCTGCTGAACAAACAGATCGCCTACGAGCTGAGCGTTTCGGAAGCGACGATCAAAGCGCACGTGACCGCGATTTTGCGTAAGCTGGGCGTGCACTCACGTACCCAGGCCGTCATTGCTGCCCAGAAGTTGGAAGTTGAGCCACCGAAGGTTGCATCGTAAGCGCTTACTAGCACGTTACGCGGCGCTTAACGCGCCGCGCGATTGGCCTGTAACGTACGCGTCAATAACGCCCGCAGCGCAGCTGGTTTAACCGGTTTTAGCAGCAGTTGGTAACCCGCCCGTTTGATTTCTTCAGCAACAGCTTCAGTTCGGTCAGCGGTGATCACAATGCCCGGCACTGCTCCTTCAAAGCGCTCGCTAAGCGCCTCCAGCGCCATCAAGCCAGTCACTTCATTATCCAGGTGATAGTCAGCCAGAATAGCATCGGGCTCACCGTCCATATTACGCAGAATGGATTTCGCTCCCCCAATGCTAGTGGCCGTAAATACTTCGCAGCCCCACCCGCTTAGCATGGCCGTCATGCCTTCTAGAATCAGCGTTTCATTGTCGATACACACGATACGCGTACCGTTCAATTTATGACCACTCCGGCGCATTTGAGGCTCGAGATCGGATGCGTTAGCTTCCCGGGCCGCCACTGTTGGCACGCTGACCGAGAAAACTGCGCCTTTGCCTACCGTAGAGCGCACTTTGATAGGATGATCCAGCACACGGCTCATGCGATCAGCAATCGAGAGACCTAGCCCCAGCCCCTTTTCGCTTTCTTTATGCCGCGAGACTTGATCCAAGCGACGGAATTCTTGGAAAATTTCGGTCAGTTTAGATTCAGGAATGCCAGGGCCGCTGTCCCACACTTCAATAGAGAGCCAGCCATTTTGGCGGCGACAGCCCAGCAGTACCCGGCCCTCTTGGGTATAGCGAATAGCGTTAGATAAGAAGTTTTGTACGATACGCCGCAGCATCTGAGGATCTGAGTCGACCCACAGCTGGGTCGGCACTACTTCTAAATCCAGCCCTCTGTCGTCAGCCATTACCTCAAACTCGGCGCGCAGTGGGCGAAAGATATTCGCCAGTGGGAAGTGATTGCGACGTGGCGTTAAGGCGCCAGCATCTAGTTTAGAGATATCCAGCAGGGTGCTGAGCAGCTCCTCGGCCGCCTGGAGCGAGTTATCGATATGGCCAACGATGCGCTGGGTATCTGGGGTAGTGACATTTTGCATTAGCGCCGATGTAAACAGCCGGGCAGCGTTAAGAGGCTGCAGTAAATCATGGCTGGCCGCGGCGAGAAAGCGCGTTTTAGAGGCGTTGGCATCTTCCGCCAGCTGTTTAGCCTGGCGCAGGGCGAGCTCTGCCTCCGCGCGCACTCGGTTCTCCTGGCGCAGTGCTGCGTTGGCCTCCGAAAGCGCCTGAGTTCGCTCACGAACGCGCTCTTCAAGCGTTTCGTTGGTTTCCTCTAGGGCAATCTCAGCTTGGCGGCGCTCGGTAATATCTTGATAAAGGGCAAAGAAACCCAAAATAGTTTGGCTGTCGCCAAAGTGGGGCGTGTAGGTCACGAGCATATAGCGCATGGCCTCGTTAACGCGCAGCGAGACTTCAAAGCTCACGCGCTCTCCGCTTAATGCACGGGTAACCCAGGGCGTGCGCTCCTCGGCCTGTTTGACCTGAAGCACGTCCTCAAAACGACGGCCAATGACCGCGTTGCGATCAATATTAAAGGCCTGCTCGTAGGCGCGGTTGGTAAATAAGTAGCGACACTCTTTGTCGAAATAGGCGATCAGCGCGGGCACGTTGTCGGTATAAATTCGAATATTGTTTTCCGAGCGGATCAGCGCCTCTTCGATACGCTTTTGCTGGGTAATATCCTGATAGGTATAAACAAATCCGCCGCCCGGCATCGGGTTGCCCTGAACTTCCAGCACGCTGCCATCCTGGCGATAGCGCACGTAACGATGAGGCTGGCCTTCGCGAATATTGTCGAGCAGAAGCTGGACATGTTCTTCTGGATCTCCCGGGCCATATTCGCTGTTGTGGGCGTTGTAGCGGAAGATGCGATCAATTGGCGCACCGACGCGAATGAGGTGGTCCGGGAAGCGGAAGAGCTCCAGATAGCGCTGGTTCCATACCACCAGGCGCAGGTTCTGATCGACTACGCTGATGCCCTGATTAATATTTTCGATAGTGGCTTGCAGCAGCGCTCGGTTGAACTCCAATACCTGTGATGCTTCATCGACAATTGAAATCACGTCCGAAATGCCGATGCCCCGGCCTTGAAGCGCCGAGTTGACCACAATCCGAGCAGATGATGCGCCGAGCACTGAGGCCAGAAAGCGCTCGGTAAACTGAATAATATCAATCGATGCGCGGGTGCCGTCGTCCAGCGGTTTGCCCGTGCGGCGGGCGTAGTCTTCAAAGGCGCGGCCTACTTGGCTGGCGCCTAGAAAACGCTCGCAGAGCACTTTTAAATCGCCCACGGTGGTTGCCCCGGTCCAGGGCCGGTTGACCGAGGTCTGGCGTGTTTCCACGCTATCGACAAACAGTGATGCCTGAATACGCTCAACTACTCGCTGAGAGGTGACCTGGGAGACAAAAATGTAGCAAAACAGGTTAATCCCAAGGGACAGCATCACACCGTGGGTAAAGCTATCGCCCAAATTAAGCCCAAAGAGTGCCGTTGGCGATAGCCAGTTAAGCCCAAGCGGTCCACCTTCAAGCCACAGGGTTGGCAGCACGCCGGCATTGATCATGGCGGGCATTAGCAGGCTATATACCCAGATCGCGAAGCCGGCGTTCATGCCAACGATAACCCCGAATCGATTGCCGCGCTTCCAGTAAAGCCCGCCAATCACTGCGGGTGCAAACTGCGCTGCGGCCGCAAACGACAGCATGCCAATAGAGGCCAGCGAGGTGAACTCAGCAAGCAGCTGGTAAAACCCGTAGGCCATGGCCAGTACAGCGACAATCGTCAGGCGACGAGTGCGCAGCACCAGACGGCCATAGTCGCGTGCTTTGGTATCAAACCAGCGCAGGCGGAAGAGCGCTGGAATGATAATTTCGTTGGAAATCATGATAGATACCGCCACCGCAGCGACAATCACCATGCCCGTTGCAGCAGAAAATCCGCCAATAAAGGTGAGTAGCGTCAGCCACTGGTGTCCTGACGCCACCGACAGCGCCAGGACGTAGGTGTCGGGCTCTACGCCGGTTTCAGAAAATAACAGTAGCCCGGCCGCGGCTAGGGGCACTACAAAAAACGCAATGGCTAGCAGATAAAGTGGAAACAGCCAGCGGGCTTTGGAGGCATCGTCAGGGTGGATGTTTTCCACCACCGCCACGTGAAATTGGCGCGGCAAGCAAAGAATCGCCAGCATGGCGAGTAGTGTTTGCGCCCAGAAGCTTTGGCCAAAGTCCTGATTGGCGAGCTGGCGCTGGAGCTGAAGCTGGCTCTCGGCATGGCCCATTAATTCCCCTAGACCGCCAAACATACCCCAGGTGACAAAGGCGCCGAGCACCACGAAAGCCAGCAGCTTGACCAGCGATTCAAATGCGACCGCATGAATTAATCCTTCGTGATGTTCGGTGGCATCAGTGTGCCGGGTGCCGAATAAAATCGCGAAGATAGCCATGACAATGGCGACATAGAACGCCGTATCGCCAAACAACGGCGTATGAGTTACATCGGTGGCGTCGGTGAGTACGCTAAACGTGGTGGAAACCGCTTTCAGCTGTAGAGCAATGTAGGGAAGGGTTCCGACTAGCGCAACGAGACTGGCAAAGGCGGCCAACGATTGAGTTTTGCCGTAGCGGGAGGCAATAAAGTCGGCAATAGACGTAACGTTTTGGTGCTTAGCAACACGGATCATTTTGGCCAGCACGGGCCAGAAAAGTAAAAACGTTAATATGGGCCCAACAAAGATACTGGCGAACGACCAGCCGGCTGTAGCGGCTTGCCCTACGGCACCGTAAAAGGTCCATGAAGTGCAGTAAATCGCCAACGCTAAGCTATAGATAGTCGGACGCCGGCGGGTGGCGCCATGCGTGCGCGCTCGGCGGTCACCGTACCATGCTATGCAAAACAAAACGGCAATATAGAGGAACGATACCGCGACCAGTAGCCCGCCGTGAAACATGCTTTTCTCCCGCCAGAGTTTGCGATCCGCTTAACGTGCGCTGCTGATAAAAGGCCTTATTCTAGGCGAAATATCGCGCGCTGTACGATCATTGATACGCAGGTTTGCTGGCGACAGTTAAAGCCTATGTGGCACAGACGTTGAGAAGTAGGGGGGAGCTATCGCGCAACGTGCGTATCTGCTCAAGGATGGGGGCGCGTGTCTCTTTATCGAGTGGGACTAATTCGCGGTTTTCGCAGTTAAGCAGATAAGGCTGGGTGATGATGATGTCCGTGTAATGGCGTTCAAACTGATAAAGGATAAACTCTGCTAAGCGGGCGCCATTTTGCTCGCTGAGACGAATGTTTTCGCTGTCGATCACGCTAAATTTCGTGGTCATGGGGATCGCAAACGTCCATGGGCGCCATACTGCCGTGGAGGTGTCGCTGGAAATCACCGTGGTGGTAGCGGGAAGCTGGGCCTGCTTATGCTCAAACCAGCTGTATTCCACCTGAACCTGATAGCCCAACATCCCCAGCCCGCCAAATACTGGCACTATCCATTTGGGTAGCCGTTTGCCGCTCAGCGTACGCAGTATTAGACCGATCCCTGCGGCCGCCAGGCCCGCAAACACGGCGGCGATCAAATGCCATATCATAAATTATCCTTATTAAAAGACATCGGGCCTCCCTGAGGAAGCCCGATGGTGGGTCGATTCCAAGGCGTGATCACCGCATTACGCTAACACGCCAGGAACGATTATGACTTAGTGATCTATTGCCATGCCAGCACCTTTCGGATAGCGAACGCTTTCCACTAGGTCCTGAATTTCTTGCGGCGGAGCTTTTGTCACGCTAGAGACCGCAAAGGCAACGGCAAAGTTAATCATTGCACCTACTGCACCGAAGGAGAGTGGCGAGATGCCTAGGAACCAGTTGTCAGGCGTGTTTGCCAGCATGTTGGTACCCGAAACAAAGAACCAGCCCAGATAGGTGAAGATATACAGCAGGGTGCTGATTAAGCCTGCCAGCATGCCGGCAATCGCGCCTGAGTTGTTCATCCGCTTAGAGAAAATACCCATCATCAGCGCTGGGAACAGCGATGCACCGGCAATGCCAAAGGCCAGGGCGACCGTTTGTGCTGCAAACCCAGGCGGGTTGAGCCCCAAATAGGTGGCCAACAATATCGCACCGCCCATTGAAATCCTTGCCGCCAGCATCTCGCCTTTTTCGCTGATTTTTGGGTTGATCATCGTTTTGATCAAATCGTGGCTGATGGCTGAAGAGATGGCCAGTAGCAAGCCCGCCGCGGTAGAAAGCGCCGCTGCGATGCCGCCTGCTGCAATCAAACCGATTACCCAGCCGGGTAAGTTGGCGATTTCAGGGTTAGCGAGTACCAGGATGTCATTATTCACACTGAGCTCGTTACCTTCCCAACCACGATCGGTGTAGTCAACGGCATCATTGTAAAACTGAATGCGGCCATCGTTGTTGATGTCGTTGTAGGTGATCAGCCCAGTGTCTTCCCAGGTACGGAACCACTCAGGGCGCTCTTCGTATAGGATCGGCGTTTGCGCCGCTTCTTCGTAGTTCTCAACCTGCCCCGCCATCTCTGGATAGACCGTGGTCATCAGGTTCAAGCGAGCCATGGAACCTACCGCTGGTGCGGTGAGGTAAAGTAGTGCAATGAAGACTAATGCCCAGCCGGCAGACCAGCGCGCGTCGGCCACTTTAGGCACGGTGAAAAAGCGAATAATAACGTGAGGAAGACCGGCAGTACCGACCATCAGCGACAGAGTGAACAGCACCATGTTGAGCTTGTTATCTACATCAGCGGTGTAGTCTTGAAAGCCAAGTGCGCTTACGACGCTGTCCAGTTTCTCAAGCAGCGGCACGCCGGATTCGGTATGCGTACTGAACATCCCGAACATCGGAATGGGGTTGCCAGTTAACTGCATGGCAATAAACACCGCAGGGATAGTGTAGGCAACAATCAACACCACGTATTGAGCAACCTGGGTGTAGGTGATGCCTTTCATACCGCCAAATACGGCGTAGAGGAAAACGATTAGCGCGGCAAGCCAGATACCCCAAGTGTTGCTAACTTCCAAAAAGCGAGAGAAGGCAACGCCTGCGCCGGTCATTTGACCGATAACGTAAGTAACGGAGGCGATAATCAAACATACAATCGCGACGAGACGCGCGGTATTGCTATAGAAGCGGTCACCGATGAAGTCTGGCACGGTGAACTTACCAAACTTACGCAAATAAGGCGCTAGCAGCATCGCCAGAATCACGTAGCCGCCGGTCCAGCCCATTAAGAAGGTGGAGTTCGCGTAGCCTCCAGAGGCGAGCAAGCCAGCCATAGAGATAAACGACGCCGCTGACATCCAGTCCGCCGCGGTAGCCATCCCGTTGGTGATAGGATGAACGCCGCCGCCGGCCACATAGAAGTCTTTCGTCGAGCCTGCTCGTGCCCAAATCGCGATGCCGATATAAAGGGCAAAGGAAGAGCCGACGAACAGTAAGTTAATTGCAAACTGGCTCATACCGGCTTACTCCCCAAGGCCATATTTTTGATCGAGCTTATTCATCTTCCAGGCATAGAAGAAGATCAGCACGATAAAGGTCAGAATTGAGCCCTGTTGTGCAAACCAGAAGCCTAAGTCAGTTCCGCCAACCGGAATGCCGGCCAGGAGAGGGCGAAAAAGGATAGCGCATCCGTAAGAAACGAATGCCCAAACGGCTAGGCATCCATAAATTAAGCGGACGTTAGCTTTCCAGTATTCAGCAGCATTGCTTTTGTCGTCTGCCATTGTGTTTCTCTCCACTTGTGATTTTTAAGGTTGGGAAAGTTCACGAGAAATAGCGTGTAATCCATCAAGGTAATCGTACGTCGAAAACTACTCAGTTTTAGGGCTGACGAACTGATATTTTTTAGTAAGTCAGCTTATTGTCAAGAAGACAAAGTTGAGTGAGTTAGTAACGTGCGATTACCCTGCATGGCTCAGTGCTAATAGTGGCTAATAAATGCAAAAAAATAAATCCCAGACTTTGGTATCAATGTGCAGCTAGATATCGATGGGTGATGTGCATGTTCTTGAAAATAAGAATTTTTAACCGCTATTTGAGCGAAGTTGGTCGGCGTTCTGAGAACTATAGGACGATAGTCTAGTAGGTAAGTAAGTGGTGCGTTATTGGCTGCTTTAAATAAATACTTTGTTTTTAGTCTAATGCTGATAGAAACATATCAATACTTTGGTCGCGTCGCTAAAGTCGCTTCGACTTTAGCGTGATAGCTAAAGGTATAACAACCTTCTGCTTGCCTATTGGGAAGTGAATCCTTTATACCCGTATAGCGCGTTTCAAATAATAACAGCGGGTTTTTTATCGCGTAGAAGTAAGGATTGACTACCTCGGGTCAGCGCTGAGCGTTATGCCACGTTTTTTAGCCCACCTTTTAGTTGAATGAGGTCATGCACAATGGTTGAGGTGGACTTATCCCAACTGCCGTTTACGCTTCTTGATGATGAAGGACGTGACCACATTCGCCGTGGCATTGATCTCGCCTATTTTGATCGCGACGAAATTATTTTAGAGACAGGCCAAGTGGGTGAGTTTGTTTTCCTAATCCATAAAGGGGAAGTGGCTGAAATAGATGCCACCCTTCCATCGACTACCTCGCGTATCGGCCACTACACGCCAGGCGATATATTTGGCGCGATCAGTATTTTGAACGGTAAAAGCCGCTATCGCTTTAAGGCCGAGCAGGAGTGCTTTTGCTATTTATTGCCCAAAGCGCTGTTTCAGCAGCTTTGCCATCGCTACCCAGCCTTTAATGACTTCTTTCGTCAATCGTTGACCCACAAGGCGCGCTTGCTGACTGAAAAGCGCGCCGGAGGGGGCGTCGCCATGGCGGGTTTCATGCTGGCTAAGGTCAGCGAGTGCATGCGCGAGCCGCTGCTGGTTGCAGCATCTACCGATATTGCTAGTGCCGTGAAGCAGCTTAACGATAGCCATGCCGATAGCCTGCTGGTGGACACCCAGGGTACGCTGGGAATGGTGACTAAAACCGATCTGCTCAATGGCTTGGTACTGGGTAGTTGCGATGTGACATCGCCGCTTAATGAGATTGCCCGCTTCAATTTAGTGACCGTTGAGCCGGGTCAGTACTTGTTTGAAGTATTGGTGCTAATGACACGGTATCAAGTAGCCCGAGTAGTGGTGATGGAAAACAGCGTTTTAACCGGCGTTGTCGAACTTACCGATGTACTTAGCTACTTTTCAAGCCGCAGTTTTGTTGTGAGCCTGCAGGTTGAACAGGCGACCAGCTTGGCGGCGCTGGCGGCGGCTAGCCAGCGCACTCCAGAGCTTGTTAAGGCGCTCATGGCTCAGGGCGTTAAACTGCGTTTTGCGATGGATCTACTCGCTGCGTTAAACGGCCGCATCATAAGTAAAGCCTGGGAGTTTATCGTCGACGAGCGATATCGTGAGCATAGCTGCATGATGGTGATGGGTAGCGAAGGGCGCGGCGAGCAAGTTCTGAAAACGGATCAAGATAACGGGCTTATTCTTGCTGATGATGTCCAGTGGCCTGATCTTTCAGCCGATATGAAAAGGCTTACTAGCAGCTTGGTTCAGCTCGGTTACCCGACATGTCCCGGCAATATTATGGTGTCTAATGCTGAGTGGGTGGGCACCGTATCGCAGTGGAAAGCCAGTATTGCAAAGTGGGCCCGTGAGCGCGATGGCGATAGCCTGATGAAGCTGGCGATTATGCTTGATGCTCACGCCGTCGCGGGCAATCCAGGTCTACTTGAAAGCGTCAGAGAAGAGCTGTTTGCACGTTGTTCAAATGACGAGCTGTTGCTGTCCTATTTTGCCCGTACGGCGCTGCGCTTCTCAACGCCCTTGACTCTATTTGGCTCGTTAAAAAAGCCTCAGCACGGTATCGATATTAAAAAGGGCGGTATTTTTCCTATTGTTCACGGTGTGCGCACCATGGCACTTGAGCGGCGTATCAACGCGACCTCGACGCTAGACCGACTTGATGCTTTGGCTTCAGATGGTCGCTTGGATCGTCGCTTTGCTGAGGATCTCGGAGAGGCGCTATCGCTGTTTGCCGAGCTGCGTCTTAAGCAGCAGCTTGATGCGTTAGAAGCGGTGAGTGACCAAAGAACGCTTCACGGAGCTCAAGAGGCAAGCCGAGCTAATCGTGTCGTGGTGCAATCGCTTTCATCACTAGAGCGCGACCTACTGCGTCAGGCGCTGCACATTGTTAAAGACTTTAAACAGCGTCTTTCGCATCGTTATCATTTGGAGTATTCGTGAGTGGAATATGGCTGCTAGACCGGCACGTGGCGCTGTTTAGCGGCTCGCTACGCACGTTGCTGCGTCGTGAAAGCGACCGGAGGCGTTGTGCTGGCTCCCCCTACGCCTGGCTATTTCAACCCTACATGGGAGAAGAGCTGGTGGCGCTCACCTGTTGTGTAACGCCAACAGGGTCATCACCGGTCATTAGCTTGGCGGCTATCGTGTTTAATCAGCAACGGATACTGACCAGCCAGGCCTTTGTGCTGACGTTAGGCACGCCGGGCCAGGCTGATAATGCGTCGCTGCGCCGCCATCGCCTGCTGTGGCAAGCAGGTGAGATAACGGCGCCAAGCAGCGGTAACTTAAGTGCGTTAGTGGAGTTCATCGGTAATCGCCCCGTTGTGGGCTGGCAGTTGGATCAGCGAATTGGAGCGCTCAATGCGCTGCTAAGCGCGCGCCTAAACTTTGAGCTGCCTAATGCCCAGGTCGATGTGGCGAAATTACACCAGCGCCAGCTACGGCGCGTGCATCCTGAGGTTGACGCGCCAAGCAGCTTTGCCCAGGCGCTGGCCTGCTGGCAGGTGCCCGCAATGGGGGCTGCCCAAGGCATATTAGGTGAGGCCACGGCTAGCGCACTGCTGTACATGCGCCTGCAGCGCGTTATGGCAGAGGCTATTTAGACAAGGGTTGGCGCCGAGCGGCGAGGTTGAATGTTGGGTCAATGCAGCGAGTGTTGCTAGAATGGCAGCTGCTTTTCATTTTCAGCATCTTTCACCCTCGGTAGTGCCTATACCATGCAATCTCTTCATCATTTTGATCCTCATCTTTCCTCGGCTCACGTTAATCCTGCGCAGGGCGCCTCAGAGGATTTTGCTGGCGCCAAGAAAAAGCGCGAATTTAACAAACTGCAAAAGCGTTTACGCCGAGAAGTGGGCAATGCGATTATTGATTATCAAATGATCAATGAGGGTGACCGCATAATGGTGTGCCTGTCTGGTGGTAAAGACAGTTACACCATGCTGGAAATTTTGCGCAATTTACAGCGCAGCGCGCCGATCAATTTTTCGCTGATAGCGGTCAACTTAGATCAAAAGCAGCCGGGTTTTCCTGAGCACGTGCTGCCTGCCTATCTGGATAAGCAAGGCGTGGAGTATCACATTGTGGAGCGTGATACCTACTCGGTGGTGAAGGAGAAAACGCCCGAAGGTAAAACCACCTGCGCACTGTGTTCACGCCTACGGCGTGGTTCGCTGTATGGTTTTGCTGAAGAGATTGGGGCCAATAAGATTGCTTTAGGGCATCACCGCGAAGATATTCTTGAGACGCTTTTTCTGAATATGTTTTTCGGCGGCAGCTTGAAGGCAATGCCCCCTAAGCTCCTGTCCGATGACGGTAAAAACATGGTCATTCGGCCGCTGGCCTACTGCAAAGAAGCCGATATTGCTGAATTCTCGCGACTAATGGAATTCCCGATTATCCCCTGCAATTTGTGTGGCTCTCAGCCCAATATGCAGCGCCAAGTGGTCAAAGAAATGCTCGCCGAATGGGATGAGAAATTCCCCGGCCGCCTGGAAAGCATGTTCAAAGCCGTTACCAACATTGCGCCATCACAGTTGGCAGACCGCAGCCTTTTCAATTTCGAAGGCTTAGAGGCCAAGCAAGCGGAGTTGATGGCGGGGCGTATCCAGGCCTTTAACGTTGGCTAGCCTAATTGAATAGCTAGGAGCCGTGCGTGTCACACTATGCGTTATCTGGATATAACACGGTACGCCCTGAGGCTTTGAGCGACGCGTTTCGCCGCCAGCCAGCGGGGCGTTTTTTGGTGCAAGATAGGGGGCCGCTCTCAGTACATGGCGAGGCCAAGGTAGGGCGATTACTGTTTGCCCACGGGGCGGGGGCCGGCCAGCAGTCAGCGTTCATGCAGCAATTTGTCACTTCTTTGGCCCAGCAGGGAGTGCAAGTGCTGTGTATCGACTTTCCGTATATGCAGCAGATGCAAGAGTCGGGTAAGCGCCGACCGCCTCCGCCAATTGCCCAAACACTTGTGCAGTTGACTGAGTGGCATGCATTGCTCAGCCCACTGTCGGCGCTTCCTTTGTGGGTCGGGGGGAAATCAATGGGAGGGCGTGTGGCAACGCTGCTAGCGAGCCAGCAGGCATGTCCTGGGGTCGTGGTGGCTGGCTATCCGTTTCATCCGCCTAAAGCGCCTGACAAGCTTCGACTGGACCACTGGCCAGCCATTGAGTGCCCTTTGCTTGTTTTACAAGGCGAGAGAGACCCGTTCGGCACCCGCAATGACGTCGCAAGCTATGATTTGCCAGCCAATGCCCACCTCGCATGGCTAGAAGATGGCGACCATGATTTCAGGCCTCGCCGCTCTTCTGGCCAAACGCATAAGGTTTTGATTGACGAAGCGACCCAAATTGCGGCATCCTTCGTCCGCGCTTACGGCTAAGGCTTCACAGAAGCAGAGCAGCACGCGGGTTTAAAGCATCGTTTTAAGAACAGTTTTAAACGTAGCATGTTGACATTGAACAAGTCTTCTGTAGAATTCAGCGCCACGTGTCCAGCGGGTGGTTAGCTCAGTTGGTAGAGCACCAGCCTTACAAGCTGGGGGTCACTGGTTCGAACCCAGTACCACCCACCATCTTAGATGGTAAAGATACGTTGTAGGAAAAGCAGTAATAGCGTAATAGTAAGACAAGTGAAATTAAGTATTGATGTGCATAACGGACCGGTAGTTCAGTCGGTTAGAATGCCGGCCTGTCACGCCGGAGGTCGCGAGTTCGAGTCTCGTCCGGTCCGCCAACATCACATCGCTACCCAGCTTGCATACTGTTTCACTGATGCTGTTGTAACAAAGATGTTTTAGAATAGATGTTGCAGTAAAAGTATGTTATCGCACTTCGGACCGGTAGTTCAGTCGGTTAGAATGCCGGCCTGTCACGCCGGAGGTCGCGAGTTCGAGTCTCGTCCGGTCCGCCACGATAACACTGATGGATAGTAAGCTAGATTGGGTGGTTAGCTCAGTTGGTAGAGCACCAGCCTTACAAGCTGGGGGTCACTGGTTCGAACCCAGTACCACCCACCATTATCGCTAAGATTTAAGAGCGCCTCTGAACCGCTTGCAAATAGTAGCTGTGTAATGGGTATGATAGAAGTGTCTTAACGTGGACCGGTAGTTCAGTCGGTTAGAATGCCGGCCTGTCACGCCGGAGGTCGCGAGTTCGAGTCTCGTCCGGTCCGCCATTAAAGCACTTAAGATGTCGTAATGATGTAAAAGCTATATCGGCATTAGCCGAACAAATTCAAAAAAGCCCGGATCATTGATCCGGGCTTTTTTATTGCGTCTACCCGCTTAGCGGCGCGCGAGTATTAAGCAATGGCGCTAACGGCCGCCTTAGCAATTTGCACATCTTGCTCAGGTTTGACGCCTGAAATGCCGACGGCACCCACTACATGACCATCGACAATAATCGGCACGCCTCCTGAGAGAAGACCTTGCAGCGGCGCAGAAATAAACGCAGTGCGTCCGCCGTTGATCATCTCTTCGAATACCTGTGTCTCTTTACGGCCTAGCGCTGCGCTGCGCGCTTTCTGCGTAGCTACTTCAGCGCTGAAGGGGGCAGCACCATCTAAACGGCGCAGGCCCAGCAGGTGGCCGCCGTCGTCAGTTACCGCGATGGTCACGGGCCAGCTATTGCTATCGGCTTCTTTCTGTGCAGCATCCAGTACGCTAATCACATCGGCTTGGGCAAGAATGGCTTTTGTTTGCATGGTGTAATCCTTTTTAAGGGAGGGAGTGAGTCGCCGCGCTATTAAGTAGCAGCGCGGCGCAGGGGTTAAGTTTTAAAAGCTAAGGGTTAGGGAAGTGCTGCATCGACGATTTCTACCCAGTGGCGCACTGGGGTTCGGTTTGCGCCGGCAAGGTGCGTCTGGCAGCCGATATTGGCCGTGACAATAACGTCCGGCTTGCCTGCCTCAAGTGCATTGAGTTTATTGTCACGCAGCTGCGTGGCAAGCTCAGGCTGAGTAATAGAATATGTGCCCGCCGACCCACAGCAAAGGTGCCCATCCTGAACAGGCGTTAAAGAGAAACCTAGCTTAGTAAGCACGCCTTCGACCGCTCCATTGAGTTTCTGAGCGTGCTGTAGCGTACACGGGCAGTGAAAGGCCAGCCGCTTTGAGTCGTTAACGTTCAACGCCTCTAGCGGCTCATCGCGCAAGATTTCGACAATATCTTTAGCCAGAGCGCTGACCTTTTCCGCTTTCACCGCGTAGCTGGGGTCATCCTTGAGCATGTAACCATACTCTTTAATAAAGGCGCCGCAGCCACTGGCGGTTTGTACAATAGCTTCGGTGCCTTGTTCAATGTACGGCCACCAGGCGTCGATGTTGGCGCGCATGCGGGTGCGGCCGTCGTCTTGGGCGTTGAGGTGAAAATCCACCGCGCCACAGCAGCCTGCTTCAGAAACAGGCGTTACGCTAATACCTAAACGATCAAGTATGCGCGCGGTAGCGGCATTGGTATTCGGTGACAGCCCCGGCTGTACGCACCCTTCTAGCATTAATACTTGGCGAGCGTGGCTGTGGGCATCGGGGCGAGTACCGGCATCCACGGGGGCCGTAGGCATTTTACTGCGCAGCTTGGCAGGCACCAGCGGTTTAAAGGTTTGCCCAAGCTTCAAGAGCGCTTGAAAGCGTTTAGGATCAACCATCATCTTGCGCAGTACGTAGCGCTGAGCCCGCTCACCGGGCGGGCGGGGTACGCGGCGCTCAATTTCAGCACGCCCAATGTTAAGCAGCTTATGGTACTCCACGCCCGAAGGGCAGGTGGTTTCACAGTTAAGACACGTCAGGCAGCGGTCAAGGTGTAGGCGAGTCTCATCGGTGACCTGGTCGTCATCGTCGCGGCTTTCGAGCAACTCCTTCATTAAATAGATGCGTCCACGCGGGCCGTCGCGCTCATCGCCTAGCAGTTGATACGTTGGGCAAGTGGCGTTGCAAAAGCCGCAGTGAACGCAGGTGCGTAAAATGCGCTCCGCTTCCTGAATATGCGGCTTTTGACGATCGGCATCGGTAAAGTGCGTCTGCATATGTCAGCTCTCCTGATTAAAACGCCGCATAAAGACGACCGGGATTAAATATGCCATGGGCATCCAGTTCCGCCTTCAGGTTACGATGATATTTTTCCACTACCGCGTTTAGCGGTGTGAAGGGATCTACGGCGCCGCCCTGGGAATGAGGTGTGTAGCAGGTCGCATGGCCGCCCGCGGCGTTGCAGGTAGCGCGCAGCGTGTTTGCATCCAACGTTGTCTTTACCCAGCGCTGGCTGCCCGCCCAGTCGTAAAAGATATTTGTTTCAGGAATATCCAAGGCTAGAGGCGCCGTGTTCGGCGGCAGCGATAGGCGCCACAGCGCTTGATCATCGTCGGGCTGAAAGAACGTGTGAGTATGATCGCGTAGCTCGCGCCAGAAACTGGCATCAAGCGACTCACCGCCCAAGCGTTCCTGCGTCGCTTGAACCGAGCTTTTGCCGCCCTCTAAGCGTAGAAACAGCTCGCCGTGATGCCAGGCAGCCGCCGTGATTGGCAGCGGCTGACGGCCCAGTTCGGCGAGTTTTTTGAGCGCATCATCAAGACTGTACGTTAACCGCAGGCTGTGAGTGGCTGTGGGGATCGGCAGCACTTTAAAGGAAATGTCGGTCAGTACGCCTAGAGTGCCCTGTGCACCAGCCATTAAGCGCGAAAGATCGTAACCGGCGACATTCTTCATCACTTCGCCGCCAAAGCGGAGCAGCTTGCCTTCTTGAGTGATCACTCGCGTGCCCAGCACGAAGTCGCGCACCGCACCCGCCCAGGGGCGGCGAGGTCCGGAAAGCCCAGTGGCGACGGCGCCACCAATGGTGCTGCTTTCAGCGAATAGTGGTGGCTCGAATGCCAGCATTTGATTCTGCTCTGCTAGTACGGCCTCTAAGTCATTAATACGCGTGCCAGCGCGCACGGTTACCACTAACTCTACCGGGTCATAGCTCACAATGCCTTTGTGTTCGGCCATTTGCAGTGTTTGGCCTTCCACGGGGCGGCCATAAAAAGCGCGGGTGTCTCCGCCTACAATACGTAGCGGGGTGCGTTCGGCATACGCGCTGCGCACCTGTTCGCACAGGGCATCAGCGATATCGCGGTCGGCGGCATGCATCGCTCGTTCGGTCATGGTCTTTCCTAGTTTTGGGTCTTGCCTAGTTATTATCGTGGCTAGGGTAAATGTTAAAAACGTGGCAACTCCGGGTGTGGTAACTCGTTGTTATGCACATGCATCGCACCAAATTCAGCGCAGCGTGCCAGCGTCGGAATGTTCTTACCTGGGTTCAGCAGCCGCTGTGGATCAAAAGCCGCTTTTAGCGCATGAAAAACACTAATTTCATCCGGCTGGAACTGGCTGCACATTTGGTTGATTTTTTCGCGACCAACGCCATGCTCGCCGGTGATAGAGCCGCCCACGGCCACGCAGAGCTCAAGAATCTTGCCACCCACCTCTTCGGCAAGCGCCAGCTGGCCCTCTTGGTTGGCATCAAATAGGATCAGCGGATGCATATTGCCGTCGCCTGCGTGAAACACATTGGCCACGGCTAACCCGCTTTCTTGTGAAAGGGCGGCAATGCCTTTAAGCACCCGGGGAAGTTCGCGGCGTGGAATCGTGCCATCCATGCAATAGTAATCCGGCGACATACGGCCCACTGCGGGAAAGGCATTTTTACGCCCCGCCCAGAACTTGGCACGCTCGACTTCATCGCGAGCCTGCTGGATGTTGGTGGCCCCGGCATCTTCCAATACTCGGCGTACGGTAGCGCAGTCGTCGTCGACATCAGCCTCAACGCCGTCTAGCTCGCAGAGTAAAATTGCCTCGGCGTCGAGTGGGTAGCCAGCTCTGACAAAATCCTCAGCGGCTTGGATGGCGAGCTTATCCATCATTTCTAGGCCGCCGGGAATAATGCCTGCGGCAATGATGTCACCAACGGCCCGACCGGCTTTTTCGATGTCATCAAAGCTTGCCATCAGCACTTTAGCCGTTTCCGGTTTGGGCAATAGCTTGACGGTAATTTCAGTAACTACCCCCAACATGCCTTCTGAACCGTTCATTAGTGCCAGCAGGTCAAAACCGGGCGCATCTAGCGACTCAGCCCCCAATGTCATGTGCTCGCCCTCAATGGTGAGCACGTCAACGCGCATTACGTTATTCACCGTAAGACCATATTTTAAGCAGTGCACGCCGCCGGCGTTTTCAGCCACATTGCCGCCAATAGAGCAGGCAATTTGCGATGAAGGGTCGGGCGCGTAGTAGAGCGAGTAGGGCGCGGCGGCTTCAGAAATAGCCAGGTTGCGCACACCGGGTTGAACACGCGCTAAACGAGCATCAGGGTCGACTTTCAAAATCTTGTTAAAGCGCGACATCACTAGCAGTACACCTTGCTCCAGCGGCAGCGCGCCGCCTGAAAGCCCGGTGCCTGCACCGCGGGTGACAACGGGTACGCTGAGTGCATGACAGCGTTTGAGCAGCTTTTCCACCTGATCAAGCGAGTCAGGCAGCGCCACCAACATGGGCAATACGCGATAGGCTGCTAACCCGTCGCACTCAAAAGGTCTCAGGTCTTCCTCACGATGCAGAAGTGTCATTGCGGGAATGGATTGCTGCAGGTCGTTTAAAACCTCTGCTTTATCACGGCTAACGAGCGGACCATCTAGGCGCTCATCAAAGAGGATATTCATGATGACATCCCATGCTTATTGTCATTAAAGGATAACGCTGGCTATTTTCACGAACATATTTCAGGCACGTGCATATTTCACGTACAGCGCGTTTGCGCCACGTGGTTTCAATTTGGGCTTTTTTTGCGCGTCTGTCTAGACCGTGGTGCATTGGTCTTACCATTCATTAGTCGACAGAACGCTTCCTGTGCTGCTGAGTGGCGCTAGGTCCGCTCAGCCGTTAGCGATACTCTTGTCATAATCAGGGTTAATCACGCCCGCTAACGTGGCTACCTCAATTTTATTGCACAAGTGGTCACGCAGGATTTGGCCTAACAGCGCACCGTCACGCTTTTCGAGCGCCGCCATCATGTTTTCATGATCCTTGACCGCCTGGCTCCAGTAACGCTCGGTCATTTTCTTGGAGTAACGCACGCGCTTAACGCGTTGATTTAAGTTGCTATAGGTTTCTTGTAAAACGTCATTATTCGCCGCGGCCAGAATGCTTTCATGAATCTGGCGATTGACCTTGAAATAGGGCAATAGATCGCGATTACGGTAGTGCTCTAGCATCGTATCGTGGAGCTTTCGAATGGCGCTAATTTCAGCGTCACTTATGTACTCACAGGCAAGTTCACCGGATAGCCCTTCTAGGGCCGCCATTAAATCGTAAGTGTCTTTAACCTTTTTGAAGGTCAGCTGTACCACCCGTGCGCCTCGGTTGGGCAGCAGCTCGATAAGGCCTTCGGTGGCGAGCACCTTCAGCGCTTCACGCAAAGGCGTGCGCGATACGCCGAAGCGATCACACAGCTGCTTTTCAGATATTCGTTCTCCGGGGGAAAGCTCGCCGTGCTCAATGAGTTCGCCAATTCTATCGGCCACTTCGCGATACAAGTTGCGCTGCAATATCTTTGTCATTCTTCAGTTCCTTGTCAGTGGCGCACTTGACTTGTTGCCAAGCTACCCAGACCACTTGGATCGTTTGAGCACGATACCATTTGCTTAAACCTAGCGCCGAGTACAGCCGACTTTGCTTAAAACCGTCTTTGCATAGTGGCTATTATTTGCATGATCTGCAAAAGTAATTATGAATTCAGTATTCACGATGTCAGCATTTTGCTGGCGATATTGTCATCTTAACAATCACAAAGGTAAAACCGATGGCCGGACAAGTATTCCACTGCAGCGTGCAGCTTCCTAGGGAACAAAGTAGAAAAGTAATCGAAGGCGCTATAGCGCTGGCCCGCGAAGCCAGACTCCCGCCGCTAACCATCGTGGTATTAGATGGCGGCGGTAATTTAGTGGCAGCAGAACGGGAAGATGGCTGTGCACCGTTGCGTTTTCCAGTGGCGCAGGGGAAAGCCTATGCTTCACTTGGCATCGGGGTTGCCAGCGGCGTGTTAGGAGTTCGCAACGCTGAACGCACGGCGTTTGTTGCCAGCGTTTCGGCGGCTTCCCAGGGGCATTTTGTGGCCGTGGCGGGCGGAGTCCCCATTTTGAATGATCAGCAATGTGTGATTGGCGCGGTAGGCGTAAGCGGTGCCTCGTCTGATGAAGACCAGCAGGCCGCTATAGCGGGTATTGAGCTAGCAGGTTTACGTTGGGGGCTTGAGCCTAGCTAGCAATATAGCGGGATAATTGTGATTCAAGAGCGGGCTGTGTGGCTTATTCGAGCCACTGCCCGTTTTTTTATGTGTGAAGGTTATTAGAGAGAGCTTAAAAAACAACGCGTTGCAGTTTTGTTTTTGCGACAAGACGAAAGTTTAATACCTAATTTTGAATTTTGAATTCAAATTGATGTGGGGAAAGCCTTTGCTGTAGATGCCTATTAGCAACGCGTTGGTCTATTCAAACAGCTTCCCATGCAGGTTCCATCGTGAGCTAACGCTGCGGTGGCGACATAGCCAACAACAACAAATGCTTCACTTGGAGTTCACTATGAAACTGCTCAAAACAGCGCTGGCAACGGCCATTGTATCGCTTGGCTTGCAGGCCGCCGCCGCTAACGCCGCTATTGAAGTGCGCCTTGGTCATGTGGGTGGCCCTGGCTCGTTATTTGAAATTAGCGCCAACCGTTTTGCTGAACTCGCCAACGAACGCTTAGAAGGCGTTGCCGAAGTAAACGTTTATGGCAACAGCCAGCTGGGCAGCGATGAATCAATGATGCGTCGTTTGCGTTTGGGTTCACTGGATCTCTCGATACCCTCCACGGTCATGAGTTCGGAATCAGATCAGTTTGCGCTGTTTGAAATGCCGTATTTAATCGCTGACCGCGAGCACATGAAGCGCGTGCGCGATGAGGTCGTACGTGGGCCCATGTATGACGCCGCTGAAGCCCGTGGTTTTAAAATTATCGGGGTATGGGAAAACGGTTTTCGTCAGATCACTAACAACGTTCGGCCGATTGTTGTTCCTAGCGATCTTGAAGGCATAAAGCTGCGCACGCCCAGCGGTGTATGGCGTATTGAAATGTTCCGTAGCTACGGTGCGGCGCCTTCCCCGATGTCGCTTTCTGAAGTGTTCGTGGCCCTACAAACCGGGGCAATGGACGGCCAGGAAAACCCATTAATTCAAACCTACTCCTCGCGCTTCCAGGAAGTGCAGGATTACCTCTCCATTTCCAACCACGTTTACACCCCTGCCTACCTAACCGCTGGTGCTAGCTGGAGCCGTCTACCGGAAGAAGTGCAGCAAGTGCTCGAAGAAGTGGCCGTTGAAATGGAAGACTTCGTGTTAGAAGAAGGTCAGCGTCTCGATGATGAAACCCTGGCGAAAATGAAAGAAGAGGGAATGGAAGTCAACGACGTCGATTTCGATGCTTTCGTTGAGGCCTCACAAACTATCTACAGTAAGTTTGCCGATGAAGTAGACGGTGGTCAGGACTTGATTGACTCAGTGGCTGCGCTACGCGAGTAAGTCCCGCGCCAATCTATCAGAGGTGCAGCGCTCGATACGCGGCACCTCGTCTCTCGGAGGTCTCAATGAGTACTTTTACAAAATTCAAGAACGCCTATTTTTCGTTTCTTGAAGGTATCGTCGTGATTTTGGTAATTGCGCTTGCGGGCGTGGTCACCGTCGGCTTCGTGACCCGCTATCTAGGTTTTCCCTTAAGCTGGTATGACGAGCTGGCGGCTGTGTTGCTGGCCTGGGTGACCTATTACGGTGCGGCGTTGGCCGCCGCGAAAGGCGCGCATATTACCTGCCCCAGCGTGCTTAATATGTGCCCGCCTGTCATTCGTGTGCCGGTCGCGCTGCTAGCCGAGGCTATCACCATCGGTTTCTTTATCTTCCTTGGCTTAGCAAGCTATCAGGTGATGCTGATTCTTGATGGCGTCAATATGGTCAGCCTCCCCGCCATCTCAATGCAGATAACTCAGTCGGCTATTCCCGTTGCTTCCGTACTGTTCATTATTGCTGAACTGCTGCGGCTCCCCGACGTGATCAAAAGTGCTCGAGGTAAAGGCTTTATTGATCATGAACTTGAAGAAGCAGGCCTTGACGCAGATGCCGTCGAAGCCGTCAGCACACAGCAGCGAGGGTAAGCAGACACCATGGTCATACTGTATATCTTTATCGCATTAATTCTGCTGATTCTTATCAATGTGCCTGTTGCGGTGGCATTAGCATTGGTGGGAACCGTTGCAACGTTCATGTCGTATGGCAGCTTGGCAATGCCGACGGTCGGCATGACGATGTTTGAGGGCGCCACCAACTTTCCGCTGATTGCGATTCCGCTGTTTATTCTCGCCGGTGCCATTATGAACGCCTCGAGTATATCGCGGCGCTTGATTGACTTAGCCATGGCAATGGTAGGGTTTATTAAAGGCGGTTTAGCGATGGTTACCATCGGCGCTTCGGTGTTTTTCGCTGAAATTTCAGGGTCTTCCGTTGCAGGCGTATCGGCCATAGGCAGTATTTTGATTCCCGCGATGCGCAAGCGGGGCTATACCAAAGAATTTGCCGCTTCAATTTCCTCTTCGGCTGCCAGTCTGGCCATCATCCTGCCGCCTTCTATTCCGATGATTCTGTATGCGGTCATGTCGGGTGAATCGGTGGTACAAATGTTTGTTGCCGGTATCTTCCCAGGACTTTTAGGTGCAATGGGCTTGGCGGGGATGTGCTACTACCTGGCACGCAAATATAACTTCCCCTCTGAAGGACGCTTTCGGGTCTCGCAGCTATGGATCGCTTTCAAAGAAGCGATCTGGGCACTGTTGATTCCGATCATCATTCTAGGCGGTATCTTTGGTGGGTTCGTTACTGCGACCGAAGGCGCAGCGCTGGCGGTATGTGTCGCTATCTTTATCAGTGCGGTGATCTATCGCGAATTCACCTTTAGAAATTTCATCGACTCTTGTAAGAGTGCCGGCGTGCAAACCGCGGTGGTGATGCTACTGGTGGCAGCGTCAGCGGTCGTCGGTGGGTATCTGACTGAAACGCGTATTCCCCAGCAGATTGCGATGCAGATTAGCGAGCTTACCAGCAACAAGTACATGATTTTGGCACTACTCAACATCATCTTCTTGATTTTGGGTATTTTCCTGCACTCTGCCGCGGCGATTATTTTGGTCGTGCCCATTGTTTTACCGCTAGTGCTTGAAGTGGGTATCGATCCGCTGCACTTCGGTCTGATCGTGACGTTAAACTTAGCGATCGGCCAGCAAACACCTCCGGTGGCCAGCGTGCTCATTGCGGCGTGCTCCATTGCTAAATCGGACATATGGGCAACCTCGAAAACCAACCTGTGGTTCATTGCCGTGCTGTTTACGATCCTGATGATTAATACCTATATTCCGGCGTTTGCGCTGGCATTAGTGAATTTTGTCTACGGATAACGTGACCGTTGGTCGAGAGCTGAAAGGTAATACTCGAACACGACATGCCTAACAGGAGTAGCAGATGAGCAACGTAAACGAACCCAACCACGTCGATAGCATTCGCTTCGAGCAGCTTAACGGGGTGGCTTGGATTGGCTTTAATCGGCCCCAGAGCCGCAATGCCATGACCTGGGAGATGTACGACGCCTTGGAAAAGCATTGCGATCAGCTGGTCGACAACGATGACATTCATGCGGTTGTCTTACACGGTGTAGGCGGTGAAGCGTTTGTAGCCGGCACCGATATCAGTCAGTTTTCAACCTTTACCAAGGCGAGCGATGCCATTGACTACGAGCGGCGTATTGATCGTGTTGTCGGCAAACTTGAGGCCTTTCCCAAGCCCACGCTGGCGCTGATAGAAGGTGCCTGTGTGGGGGGCGGGGCGGCACTGGCGCTAGTGTGCGATTTTCGCTACGCCACCTCCACGCTCAAGTTTGGCGTGCCCATTGCTAAAACGCTGGGCAATACGCTGTCGATTAATAACGTTTCGCGCATGATCGATATGCTTGGCGTTGCGCGGACAAAAGAGGCGCTGATGATGGCGCGCCTGTTTGGTGCCGATGAGGCACTCGCGACGGGATTAATCAATCAGCAGTTCGGCGCAGGCACCATCTATGCCGACGTGGCGATACTCGCAGAGGCCTTTGCTCAGCGTGCGCCGCTAACGCTTAAGGCCAGTAAGGCGTTGATTGGACGTGCGCTGGAGCAGCGACGTCTTCCCGCCGACGCGAGTGATGACTGGGTAACCACCTGCTATATGAGCCAAGATTTTGCCTCGGCAGTGGATAAATTCGTCAATAAAACGCCGTTTAAGTGGTCTGGCCATTAGTTTTCGGCCAGAGCTTACATCGACTAACTAGGAGGAAAGCCCGTGCTTCCCCTACAAGACATAAAAGTGCTGGATGTATCGCAAATTATGGCCGGACCCTACTGCACCATGGTGTTGGCTGACATGGGCGCTGAGGTGATTAAGGTGGAGAAGCTCAATGGCGGTGATGACAGCCGCCAAATGGGGCCTTACGTCAACGGCGAATCGACCTGCTTTTCACAGATTAATCGTAATAAAAAGAGCATATCGCTTAATCTAAAAGATGAACGCGCTAGAGAAATTTTCTATCGCTTAGCCGCTGATGCCGATGTGATTGTCGAAAACTACCGGCCTGGCGTCACCAAATCGCTGGCCATTGATTACGACACGATTAAGGCCATCAACCCTGGCATCGTGTACTGCTCCATTTCAGGCTATGGGCAAACCGGGCCTTATAGCCACAAAGGTGGATTCGACCTGGTGGCGCAAGGCATGACTGGATTGATGTCGATGACCGGCGAGCAGGGCAAACGCCCGCTGAAAACCGGTATTGCTGTTTACGACATTGGGGCTGGACTCACCGCGATTTATTCAATCCTGGCGGCATGCATTCACAAGATGAAGACGGGCGCCGGCCAGTATATTGATATCGCCATTACCGAGTGTGGCTTGCCCTGGTTTACCTGGGAGGCGGCAGCGTATTTTTCTGAAGGCACCGTGCCTAAGCCAACGGGGTGGCGCCATCGCGTGTCTGCGCCTTACCAGGCCGTCAAAGCCAGCGATGGCTATTTGATGCTCGGCTGTGCCAATCAACGAACCTGGGAACGCTTTTGTCAGGATGTCTTAAAACGCGAGGAGTTAATGGCAGACCCGCGTTTTATCACTAACCAGACGCGCGGTCAGCACGTTGAAGAGCTGGAAGCGTTGCTTGAAGAGCTGATGGCCGACCAAAGTGTGAATGAGTGGCTAACGCTTTGTGACCGCGCGGGTGTACCGGCAGGGCCTATTAACGATTTCGCTCAAGCCATGCAGGATGAGCACTACGTAGCGCGAGGCATGGTGCAGGAGATGGACCACCCGGTGATAGGCAAAATGAAGACGATAGGCTTTCCCAGTAAGTTTTCGGCAACGCCCTCGCAAATTCGTAGCCCTGCACCTTTGTTTGCTCAGCATACTGATGAAGTACTTGATAGCCTGGGTATTTCTGGTGAAGAGCTTGATGCTTTACGCGCTGAAGGATGTATCAAGTAACGCTTTTTTGATGTGATGAATTGCATTCATTATCCATTTTGAATAACGCTAAGCGGCAGATTCAGCCGCGAGCCGTACAACAACAAACAGGAGCGTCATCATGCTAAAACTTAATTTTCACCCATCCGGTCGTCATTTCTTGCAAATTCCTGGCCCATCACCGGTGCCAGATCGCATCTTACGAGCGATGAGCCTGCCCACCATTGATCACCGTGGGCCGGAGTTCGGCGCGCTAGGTCTTGAACTGTTGAGCAAGGTTAAAAAAATATTCAAGACCGAGAACCCGGTGATTATTTACCCAGCGTCAGGTACCGGTGCCTGGGAGGCCGCGTTAGCCAATACTATGTCGCCTGGCGACCGTGTGCTGATGTTTGAAACCGGCCACTTTGCCACGCTATGGCAAAAAATGGCTCTGCGCCTGGACATCCAGCCCGAATTTCTGAGCCTGCCTGGCTATGAAGGCTGGCGCCAGGGTGTGCAGGCAGACATGATCGAAGCGCGCTTAAAAGAAGATACCGGTCACGAGCTGAAAGCGGTGTGCGTTGTACATAACGAAACCTCTACCGGCGTCACCAGTGACATTGCGGCCGTGCGTAAGGCTATTGATGCGGCGGGCCACCCTGCATTGCTGATTGTCGATACTATTTCAGGCTTGGCCAGCGCTGACTTCCGTCACGATGAATGGGGCGTAGATGTTACTGTTTCCGGCTCCCAAAAGGGCCTGATGCTGCCGCCAGGCATCAGTTTTAACGCGCTCTCACCTAAAGCAATCGAAGCGAGTAAGCAGTCGACATTGCCAAAAAGTTTTTGGGCTTGGGATGAAATTCTAGAGGCCAATAAGAACGGCTACTGGCCCTACACGCCAAGCACTAACCTGCTTTACGGCCTGAATGAAGCGCTGGATATGCTGTTGGATGAAGGTCTCGACAACGTGCTGGCTCGCCATCAGCGCTGGGGAGCCGGCGTACGTGCAGCGGTAGCAGCGTGGGGGCTAGAAATTCAGTGCCAGGACTCTGCGGTGTATTCGCCGGTACTGACGGGTGTGGTGATGCCCGAAGGCGTTGATTCGGATGCGGTGCGCAAGATCATTTATGAGCGATTTGATCTTTCACTTGGCATGGGGCTGGGTAAGGCCAAGGGCAAGATTTTCCGGATTGGCCATTTAGGCGACTGCAACGATCTAACCCTGATTGCCACCCTGGGCGGCTGTGAGGCGGGCATGAAGCTTGCTGGCGTGAAGCTGAAGGGAAGCGGTGTGCTTGCCGCGCTGGATTACTTTGCAGCTAATCCGCTCAATGCAGGCGCAGCAGAGCGCTAAATGACGGGGGAGAGCCACATGACGTCTCTGACCAATCATCGCCTGCCCGGTGATGCCAAGATTCGACCGCTCGGCGAGTTTGCCGAGCGGCTATCCCGCGAAATGGAAGGTGAAGTACGGTTTGATCGGGCAACGCGGGGGCGCTATTCAACCGATGCCTCTATTTATCAGGTGACGCCGGTAGGCGTGGTCATCCCGCGCCACCAGCAGGATTTGAAAATAGCGCTGGATATCGCCCGAGATGCTAGCGTGCCGATATTGGCGCGGGGAGCGGGGACTAGCCAGTGTGGCCAAACCGTTGGCGAGGCGCTGGTGATTGATACTACGCGCTGGCTCAATCAGATCGTCGATTTCGACGCCGAGGCACTCACCGTGGTGGTCGAGCCAGGCATTGTGCTTGACCACCTGAATGCGTGGCTTAAGCCGCATGGGCTATGGTATCCGGTGGATGTTTCTACCAGCGCGCAGTGCACGATTGGCGGAATGACGGGCAATAACTCATGTGGGTCTCGCTCGATTTACTACGGCAATATGGTGCATAACGTGCTGGGCGTCGAGGCGCTTTTAGCCGACGGCAGCGCGGCCAACTTCGGTTTCGTGGACAGTGTCGCTCAAGGCTCCCAGGAGCAGCGCATTGCTGAGCAGATCAAGGCCATCGCGCAGCGTGTCGCGCCTGAAATACGTGACCACTTCCCCAAGGTGTTGCGGCGGGTAGGTGGTTATAATCTGGATCTGTTCGATTGCCAAAATCCTATTCCCTATGATCTTGACGGGCGTGCGAACCTCGCCCACTTATTGGTGGGCTCTGAAGGGACGCTAGGCGTTAGCCAGCGTATTAAGCTCAGGCTGTCACCGCTGCCCGAGCAAAAAGTCCTGGGCGTGGTGAATTTCCCGACGTTTTATCAGGCGATGGACTTCACTCAACATATCGTCAAGCTTGGCCCCACGGCGGTTGAGCTGGTTGATCGCACGATGATTGAGCTATCGCTGGAAAATCCTGCGTTTCGGCCTGTCATTGAAAAGGCGCTAATTGGTAAGCCTGAAGCGATTTTGCTCGTGGAGTTTGCCGGCCAAGACCACGCGGCACAGATGGAGGTACTGCGTGGCCTTAGTGAGCTGATGGCTGATTTAGGCCTGCCTGGCAGCGTGGTCGACATGCCAGGAGCCGCTGAGCAGAAAGCATTGTGGAACGTGCGTAAAGCTGGGCTCAACATCATGATGAGTATGAAGGGCGACGGTAAGCCGGTTTCCTTCATTGAAGACTGCGCGGTGCCGCTAGAGCATTTGGCGGAGTACACCGAAAAGCTGACCGACGTGTTTAACCGCTACGGCACGGAAGGCACCTGGTATGCCCACGCAGGCGTCGGCACGTTGCACGTGCGCCCGATTCTCGACATGCGCCGGGATGGCGCAGAGAAAATGCGTGAAATCGCCGAGCTAGCCTCCGCGCTAGTGCGCGAATATAAAGGCGCCTACTCCGGTGAGCATGGCGATGGTATCTGCCGTGGCGAATGGGTGGCGTGGCAGTTCGGTGAGACGATCAACGACGCCTTTCGTGAAATAAAGCAACTGTTTGATCCTAACAATCTGTTCAATCCGGGCAAGATTGTCGATACTCCCAAAATGGACGACGAACGCTACTTTCGTTTTCCTAAAGCCTATAAAACCATCCCGCTAACCCCGGTGTTTGACTGGTCCGCTTGGAATGTAAAGCGTGACCCGCTCACCGGCGAGCAAACGTCGCCAGGCAGCGGCGGCGATGCCACCCATGGCTTGGCTATGGCCGTGGAGATGTGCAACAACAACGGCCACTGCCGTAAGTTTGACGCGGGAACCATGTGCCCAAGTTTTCGCATTACTAAGGATGAACAGCATTTGACCCGGGGCCGCGCTAATACGCTGCGTCTGGTGCTTTCCGGCCAATTGGGTGATGAAGGGCTTGCCAGTGACGATGTCAAAGAGGCGCTGGATCTATGCGTTTCGTGTAAGGGCTGCAAGCGCGATTGCCCCACGGGCGTGGATATGGCCAAGTTCAAAATAGAGGCACGCACCGCCCGCGCGCGTCTTAAAGGAATCTCTCTACGTGACCGTATGGTGGGGGAAATGCCGCGCTACGCCCCGTGGGCCAGCAAGTTTTCCGCATTGGTCAACGGCGTTGAGCGAGTGCCTTTTTTAGCCAAGCAAATCAAACAGGCGCTTAAGCTTGCGCCCCAGCGTTCGCTGCCGCTATTTAACGGCAACTTCCTTGCCAGTGCCGAGGCGTCTCCGCACGCTGCGCGGGAAGTGCTGCTGTTCGTTGATACCTTCAATAATTATATGGAAGGCGATAATGCCAAGGCGGCCAAACGGGTGCTGGAAGCTGCGGGCTACCGCGTTCATCTGAATGTTACGAAAGGGCAGCGCCCCCTTTGCTGCGGGCGAACCTATCTATCGTCGGGCCAGTTCGATAAGGCCAAAGCAGAAGCCAAGCGCACCCTTGAGCATCTGATGCCCTTTGTGGAGCGTGGTGTGGCCGTCGTGGGGCTAGAACCTTCTTGCTTACTCAGCATGCGCGATGAGTTTCTGCAGTACGGCTTTGGTGAAGAAGCGAAAGCACTGTCGTCATCGGCGTATTTGTTTGAAGAGTTTTTGGTCAACGCGCGTGCGGCGGATCAGCTTCCGCTGGAACTTAAAGCGCTGCCATACGGGCACGCTATGCTGCACGGCCACTGCCACCAAAAGGCGTTTGATGCACTGCGCCCCGTCGAGCAAGTGCTAGGCTGGATTCCCGGCCTTGAGGTCAAAACAATTGAGTCCTCGTGCTGCGGCATGGCGGGCAGCTTTGGCTATGAAGCGGAGCACTATGAGGCATCGCTAAAAATGGCCGAGCTCTCGCTGTTGCCCGCTATCCGCAACGCTGATAAAGATGCCGTACTTATTGCTGACGGCACAAGCTGTCGCCATCAAATTCATGATGGCAGCGGTCGTGAAGCGATACACGTTGCTCGATTGCTGGAACAAGCGCTAGCCTGAAGGCTGTACATCAATAACAACCTAGGAGGTCAACGTGGCCATTTATCAATATGGCGAGCACCGCCCGGATATTCACGACGACGTATACGTTGCCGAAACGGCAGATGTTATCGGCCAAGTGACCTTAAAAGCGCATTCAAGCGTGTGGTATCAGGCGGTATTGCGCGGTGATTCGGATCACCTTGAGGTTGGCGAAGAGAGCAATATTCAGGATGGCGCAGTGCTGCATGCAGACCCAGGCTTTCCGCTTAAAGTAGGTAAAGGCGTAACGGTAGGGCACCAGGCCATGCTGCACGGCTGCACGGTTGGCGATGGCTGCCTAATCGGTATCCAAGCGGTGGTGCTCAATGGCGCGGTGATTGGTGAAAATAGCTTAGTAGGTGCCGGTGCCTTTATTAAGGAAGGCGCGGTGTTCCCAGCGAATTCCTTAATTGTTGGTTCACCTGCTCGCGTGGTGCGAACGCTTTCCGAAGAAGCGGTGGCGGGTCTGAAGAAAAATGCTCAGGGCTACGTAGAGCGTAGCAAGCGCCATCGCCAAGAACTCAAGCGAATAGACTGACTGCACTTGTCCCGCTCCAAACGCAAACCCCCAGGCCAAGGCCTGGGGGTTTGCGTTTCTGCTACAACAACCGCCACTTTTACATTAACGGGTCGGTCACGCCGATCACGTAGAACGCAACCAGTGCGATGATGCCGGTAAAAATCAGATAGTAAATGGTGGGTAGGATCGTCTTGCGGATCGTTGTGCCTTCTCGGCCCAATAGCCCGACCGTTGCCGACGCTGCGACCACGTTATGGATAGCGATCATATTACCCGCCGCCGCACCTACCGCTTGCAGTGCAATCATCATCGCCGTCGAAAGGCCAAGGGATTGCGCGACGCTGAACTGGAACTCTGCCAGCATTAGGTTAGACACGGTGTTGGAGCCTGCAATGAAGGCGCCCATTGCCCCGACAGCGGGTGCAAAGAAGGGGTAAATGCCACCTACGCCATCGGCCACCGCTTGCGCCATCATCACCGGCATAGACACAAGGTCTGCGCCATTAACACCCGAGTTGATCAGGATACGTACCATCGGCACGGTGAAGACCAACACGAAGCCCGCACCAAAAATCGTTTTGGTGGACTCTGAGACGGCGGCGCTAATTTTTTGTGGATTCATGCGGTGCAAGAAGTAGGTAATGATCACCACTGCTACAATAATTCCACCGGGTAGATACAGCGGCTGCACGCCGCCGCTAACGCCCGCTTCGCCAAGAATGTTGTTCCAGTCCAGGCTGATTGACGTTAACGCGACGCGCAGCGGCTCAATGGTCCGTGATGCGACTAAGAACAGCGCCAGCAATACGTAAGGTACCCAGCCTTTAAAGGTCGACATAGGCGCTTTGCCCGCAACGTCTTCCAGCTTGATTTGTAGATTGCCAATCCACTCATCGGGCCAAGACGAAGATTCAGGAAAGTCCCAGGTATCTTTAGGCAGCAAGAAGCCTCGCTTGGCGGCAGGCACCACAATCGCTAAGCCCACCATAGCGCCTATCATAGACGGGAACTCAGGCCCTAGCAGCACGCCGACTAGCATGTAAGGCACGACGAAGCAGATGCCGGTAAAAATAGCGAAAGGGGTAATCGACAACCCCTCTTTCCAGGAGCGGTTGGCGCCGAAGAAACGCACCATTACCAGCACTAGGATCAGTGGCATTAAAATGCCCACGATGCCGTGAGTAATGGCGACCGAACTAGTGATTTGTTGAAAAAATACGTCCCAGCTAGAGCCGACCGAATCAAGCTGAGCGGTAATGCCCACGCGATCCACACCGCTACCAACGCCCACCACAATAGGTGTACCGACGGCGCCGAAAGAGACGGGCGTTGACTGAATCATCATACCCACAACGACCGCGGCAAGCGCCGGGAAGCCGAGAGCCACCATCAGCGGTGCCGCAACGGCGGCTGGCGTACCGAAGCCAGAAGCGCCTTCGATGAAGCAGCCGAATAGCCAGGCCACAATCAACGCCTGAACGCGCCGGTCAGGACTAATGCCCGAGAATCCGTTGCGAATCGCGGTAATGCCCCCGGAGTGCTTGAGGGTATTAAGCAGCAGGATAGCGCCAAAGATGATCCATAGAAGGCCTGCTGTCTGAATCAAGCCTTGAATAGTCGATGCCACGACGCGGGTAAAGGACATATTCCAAACGGTTAGGCCAATAATGGCAGCCGTTAGGAAAACGAGAGGCATCGCTATCTTAGCGGGTACTTTAAAGCCTACGAGTAGAATGCCGGCCAGCAGCAGCGGCAAGAAGGCCAGAAGTGCAAGTGTCGTTTCATTCATGAGAGGAACTGCCCCTTGTTATTGATTTGGTACGCTCCGCGAAAACCGCCTGGATTGTGTGTTACCAGCCGGGTGTAAGTGAAAGATACGGTTAGGTTAACAAGATGACTACATTGGAAAATTGGTCTTACCTGTTAAAGCCATTTTTAAAGGCGAGTTAAGTGTTGGTTTTTTTGCCTAACATGATGTTTTTAATGTGTTTTTTAATAACCTGTAAAGTGAGGGGTATAGCGCTCTCGTTAGACTAATAGACACCGTTTAGCGGTGCCTATTGCACGCATAGTTTCTTAAGCTCATTGTTGAACCACGCCAAGCGCATTCGCACGTTTGATAACCACTCGTTTCCTCACCATGGGGCAGTACTGATGGCACTAAAACTCTATGATTTATGTGGTCGAGATGAACAGCTTCGTTTCTCACCTTACTGCTGGCGCGTACGCATGACGCTTGCCCATAAAGGTTTGGAATTTACCACCGTGGCGTGGCGCTTTCTCGATAAAAAGGCGCTGGAGTTTGCCGACTACGACAAAGTACCCGTACTTTGCGACGGCGATAAAGTCGTCACCGATAGCTTCGAAATCATGCGTTATTTGGATCAAGCGTATCCCGGCGCGCCCGTGCTGGGTGACGGCGTCAGCTATCAGCGCGTGCTGCTGTTCAAATACTTTGTTGAGCGCAGTGTTACACCAGCGTTATTTCGTATCGTGGGTCTGGATTTACTCGCGGCGGTACACCCGGATGATCGCGCTTACTTTCGCGAAACGCGTGAAGCGCGGTTCGGCTGCACGCTAGAAGAATTCAGCCAGCCAGAGCAGGGTAAACAACAGCTCAAGCAGGTGTTGGCACCGGTGCGCGATTTACTGCGTGAAAGCGCATTTCTCGACGGTGACTCCCCCAGTGGTTCAGACTATTTGCTGTTTGGCAGCATGATGTGGGCTTACATCGTATCAACACAGGCGATTGTAGAACCGGGCGATCCGGTCGACGAATGGTTCCAGCGCATGCTTAGCGTTCACGATGGGGTGGCAAGTAATGCCCTGACCGTACGCGACATATAACGCACAGGGCGGTGCAGCCACGGCCGCCTGATGCATTAAGAAAGCCTTAATTTGCTCAGTGAGTGAATCAACGCTTTCATTAAGGAGATGGCAATGATTGATCTGTATTACTGGACAACCCCTAACGGCCACAAAATCTCCATCATGCTCGAAGAGGCCAAGCTTGCGTATCGAGTGAAGCCGATCAACATTGGGCGGGGCGAGCAGTTTGACCCTGAATTTCTCGCGATCGCGCCCAATAATCGCATCCCCGCCATTGTCGATCACTCCCCGCAGGACGGTGGCCAGCCGCTATCGATATTTGAATCTGGCGCGATACTTGAGTACCTCGCCGATAAAAGTGGGCAGTTCCTGCCCTCGGAAGGCCGCGAGCGCTATATCGTCTTGCAGTGGCTGCACTGGCAAATGGGCGGCTTAGGCCCGATGGCCGGCCAAAATCATCACTTCTGCAACTATGCGCCGCAAAAAATTGAGTACGCCATTGAACGGTACGTGCTCGAAACCAATCGGCTCTATAGCGTGCTGGACCAGCGTCTAGCGCACCATACGTTCGTAGGTGGTGATGACTACTCGATTGCGGATATGGCGATCTACCCTTGGATTGTTCCCTGGGAAAAACAGCGCCAAACGCTAGAAGAGTTTCCTGACTTGGAGCGCTGGTTCGATATGGTGAAAGCGCGCCCAGCCGTGCGCCGCGCTTACGCGTTGGTCGAAGATGTTAATCCACAGGCGGGCGTTGAAATGGATGAGCAAGCGCGTAAGCACTTGTTCAATAACCGCTAGTCGCGGGTTATCGGCGGTAATAAAAATACGCTATAAGTGAGCAGGCGCAGCATGAGATAAAATCATGTTGCGCTGCACAAAAAGCACTGTTAACTTTATAGTCAGCAGAGGCAAATGCCTAGCTTAGATCCGCCTAATCAAGGCATGTTGATGTGCTAGCTCACTTATGGGGATATGAAGATGGCTACTAAATCGAGTACTGATCAAACCGCGCAACAGCTTGAATCTGTGTTTGTATCGCCAATGCGCTCTTACACGCTGACCGCACTTGATTACTATGAACAGCTATTCAGTGCGCAGGTGGATGCTGCCCGCGCTTACTCCGATATGGCTATTTCACAAGCGCGGACTTGGCTTGATGTAAAAGACACTGATAGTTTCAAAAAAGCGCTCGAAAGCCAGCAGAAAACAGCCAGTGATTTCATGGAGCGTGTTAAAGGTGACACTGAAAAAGTGACGTCCATCAGTCAAAGCTTTGCTGAAGATAGCAAAAAGCAGGCTGAAGAAACCACCAAGAAAGCGGTAGAAACGGCTAAGCAGTAAGTTAGCTGATCTGGCTCAAAGCGCCGCTCCCTATGGGGTCGGCGCTTTTTTTTACGCTTTGCTGGCACGATCGATTAAGCGCAGGCAGGCAATACGGATAATGTGTTCAATGGCCGTTTGCCGTTCGGCTGCCGCAGCGTTGTTCAAGCGTTCTTCAAAGGCGGCTAAAATTGCGCCACGATCTAACCCCTTAACGGCAATCACAAAAGGAAAACCAAATTTCTTTTTATAAGCCTCATTAAGAGATTCAAACTGAGCGAACTCATCGGCACTGCAATGATGTAGACCTGCTCCGGCCTGTTCGCTGGTGGAATCCTGCGTTAATTCGCCTGAGATAGCGGCTTTGCCAGCCAAATCGGGGTGGGCACGAATGACATTGATTTGCTGCTCGCTGCTGGCCTGCTGCAGCATTAGGCCCATAAGCTGTGCCAGCCCATCAGGGGCGTCATGCTCTTCATTTAGGCCGTGATGCCAGGCGGCTTCTGCGACCCAAGGCGAGTGCTCATACACGTCCCCATAGTGAAGCGTCAGCATTTCAAGGCTGCATCGGCTAGGCGCTGGTGAAAGTACTAATGGGCGGTGGGTCGACACTGAAATTCTCCTAGGCATGCAGTTTTTCAAAGCGTAAAGCGATAGACTTAATGTATACAATAAAGAACGGCAGCGGTACTCCTTGACCGATAGGCTCAACGGTACAACGGCATGGATGTCGATCAAGTATCGCCAATAACCTTATAAAATAGGAGCGGCTATGGGGCGTTTAACTACCCACGTACTGGATACCGCCACGGGACAGCCCGGGCAGGGGATTACTATTGAGGTGTTTCGCTTGACCCGCAGTGAACGCCAGCATCTAAGCACCGTCATCACTAACAGTGACGGGCGCTGTGATGCACCTCTTTTAGAGGGCGATGCGTTGACTGCAGCTGAATATGAGCTGGTTTTTCATGCCGGTGACTACCTGAGAGCCCAGGGCGTAGAGGCTAATGAGCCCCGCTTTTTAGATATGATTCCACTGCGCTTTGGTGTTGCTGATGTCAGCCAGCACTATCATGTGCCGCTGCTGCTATCGCCCTATGGCTACTCAACTTACCGCGGTAGCTAAAATCTCCGATTAACTATTACATGATAACCAACATGCGCGATGAAGAGCACGATATCATTGCGGCTTGGAAGGAATGATCAGAGAGGCTAGCTATGAGTGATGCGCAGGCACCGGTAAAGCGGCGCGCTTCCGTTAATAAAAATAGCAAAGAGGGCGATGAGCGCCACGAAGTGATTTACCGGTCTATCAGCGATGCGATTGTGGAGCAACGTTTAAAGCCTGGTGCCCGGCTGCGTGAAGATGCGTTGTCGGAAGTATTTGGTATTAGCCGTACCGGGATTCGTAAAATCTTACAGCGCTTAGCGCTGGAGCAATTAGTCACACTCACGCCACGCCGCGGCGCTAGTGTTACCCGGCCAACCGCTGATGAAGCCAAAGACGTTTTCGATGCTCGTCAGTTAATCGAGTGCGGGTTAATGCCCGATGTGGCAAGACACATGAGCGACAAAGAAGCCGCTGAGCTTCGCGAAATGGCCCGCCAAGAGCGCCAAGCGCTGCGCAGTGGCCAGCAAAGTGTGGCTATTCGTCTCTCAGCGGATTTTCACTTGCGCTTAGCGCAGCTTTCAGGCAACGCCACCCTGGCGGAGTTTGTTGAGCGCCTGTGCTCGCGCTCTTCGCTGATACTCGCCGTTTACGGTCATCGCGGCCACCTGGGCTGCGAATCCCACGACCACGATGACCTAATCGGGCATTTAGAATCAGGCAACGGAGATCGCGCTAAAGCCTTTATGAGCCGCCACCTAAAAGCCATCGAAGCTTCGCTTTCCATGGTTGAAGAGCAAGAGAGCGCACCGGATTTGCAGCAGATATTTGGGGGTTAGGTTAGGTGCGCTTCATCAGTTAAAAACATCCCAGCCGCAGTAATTAATGGCAACTCTCATAAAGCCGTCGGTGATTTCACGCAGACTCCAGATGATTAGAGCACCCTGACGCGTTATGTCCTAAACAAACGCCACCGGCTCTGGCCGATGGCGTTTGTTCTAGCAGTTAAAATTTCTCAACTTACCGTATGCTCAGCAAACGCAGACGCTGCCTTAAATTGACGCATTAAGCCGTAGTAGAATAGCCCGCCTAAGCCCGCGCCTATCAGCCAGCCGTATCCGCCTAGGCTTGATAGTGCGGGAGCTAGAACGGTAGAAAGAGAGAACATCGCAGCGGCGCCAAAGGCGATAAGGGCGCGGATGTTCCAACCATTCACGTAATAGTAGGCGCCGCCCGGCGCTGATGAGAACAGCTCCTGCATATTCAAATGCTGGCGCTTGATCAGGTAGTAATCGACCACGATGATGCCGTAGAACGGCGCGACGATTGCACCGAGTGCGTTTACGAATCCGGGAATGCCTATTTGACTGATCACGGAGATCCAAAGCGCGCCGACAAAGAAAGCAATAATGGCGGTAATCAGGCCGCCTGTCTTAAAGCTGATTTTGCTGGGAAACAGGTTGGCCAGGTCATAGGCGGGCGGAATAAAGTTGGCCACTAAGTTAATGCCTACCGTAGCGGCGAAGAAGGTGAGGGCAGCGACAATCGTCAGCGGCAGCGAATCAACCCGCTCAACGATATCGGCGGGGTTGGTCAGTGCCTCGCCAAACAGCACCAGAGTGCCTGCCGTAATAATTAGCGCAATAAAAGAGAAGAAAGCCACGTTAAGCGGTAAGCCTAGCAGGTTGCCAAGCTTCATCTGGCGCTCGGTTTTCACAAATCGCGTGAAGTCGCCAAAGTTGATTACCACCGCTGCGAAATATGCCACCATGGTCCCGACAATGGCCATAAAGGCGGCAATCGAACTGCCACTGGCTTCACCATCGCCGCTAAAAATAGTGCCAATAGCAGGTAGTAATTCGCTGCCCGCCTGATACCAAACAACCGCCATTAACACCAGCATCACCACATAGACCAGTGGGCCTGCCAAGTTTAGAAAGTGTTTGATGCGCTCAATGCCCTGCCAGAAAATCGCGATTTGGAACAGCCAAACAATCACAAACGACACCCACGCCACGCCGGAAAGGCCGAGGAAAGTACTCCCGCTGCCCGCACCAATAAAGGCGGTAATAAGCAGCGTTACCGCGGTTGATGCGAAGTAGGTTTGTACGCCGTACCAGAAGATACCGACGATGGCACGTAGTATGGCGGGCAAATTCGCGCCGCGAACACCCATGCTGGCACGTACCATCACTGGAAACGGAATGCCGTATTTAACGCTGGGCTTACCGGTAAGGTTGACCAAAAACATCACGATCACGCCCGCCAGTATAATGGCAGCCATTACCGCCCAGCCGTTCAGGCCATAACTCAAAAATAACGAAGCGGCTAGGGTATAGCCAAATAGGCTTTGGATATCGTTCGACCAGACGTTAAAGATCTCAAACGCGCCCCAGTTACGATCTTGAGGTTTAAGCGGCGCAAGGTCCTCGTTATACAGCGTCGGGTCGATGTGCCTAATGTCTAAATCACTCACGTCGTTGCTCTCTTTCATTTTATTGGCTCAAGGTTGGCGCGTGGGGTTACTGGCTAAAACGTTGGCAAGGTGCCCAGTACTTCATCAGCAGGTAATAGCTAATGCCTGCAGGGATAAGGCTGGCGTACCAGGAGATCGCCGAGAAAGAAAGCGCCGCCACAATGCCAATCGCCGTGGCAATCAGTGCCGCCGCGTTAACGCCTTTATAAGGCCCCTCCGGGTCATACAGCTTGCTGATATCTAGAGTGCGACGGCGAATGATGTAGTAGTCGACGACGAGGATGGCAAAGATGGGGCCGAGGAATGCTGAATAGGTCTGCACAAACATCTGTAGGCCCGCTGCAGAGCCTGGCTGGACAAGCTTCCAAGGGAATGTGGCAAACGCCAGTAGCCCAACGATGATCGTGGCGATCGGAAACTTGATCTTAAAGACGTCCATCAATACGTAGGTCGGCGGCACCACGTTATTGAGTACGTTGGTGGTGACCTGTGCGAAGGCGATGAATAGTAGGGTGGTCATCAACAGCGGCGTATTGTCGACGGCGTTAGCAAATACTTGGATAGGGTCTGCAGTGCCGGTGGCTTGCGAAACCATGTAGCCAATCAAACCCATAAATAGCGTGCAGGGCAGAATCGACATGGCATAAATGGTCGTCAGCAGGCTTTGGGCCGTGCCTTTTTTATGCTCACGTGAGTAGTCGCTAACGTTGAGCATCATGGTGCTGTATATGCCAAGAAATAGCATGGTCGCACCCCAGAAGGGCATGCCCCATGAGCCTTCCATGGTTAGCAGGCTGGCTGAAAGCTCATCGCCATAGCGCTGCACCGTGGCGTAAAACATGTACATCAGTGAGGCTAGGATAAAAACGCTGCCGATGTTTTCTAGCCATTTGATGCCCTGGAACCCCATGACCGATAGGCCGATTTGCAAAAACTGGAAGGTAATAAAGTAGAAAATAAGGTTGTCAAAACCGAACAGCGTAGCCGACACCATATTCAGTGCCCCTGCGCCAACCCAGCTTTGAAAGCCGTACCACACTACCGCAGGCACCGCGCGAACTAATCCAGGCAACCGCGTGCCGGTAAAGCCGAACGCACTACGTGCTTGAACCATGAACGGTATGCCGTACTTGTAGCCTGCGGCCCCGTTAATGGCCAGGGCAATGCCGATGACAAAGCATCCGATGGCAATGGCCAGCGTAGCTTGTAGCAGGTTTAACGTGCCGACAACGCTTGAACCCATGGCAAAGGTGCCAATGGAAACGCAGCCGCCGAACCACGCCAGAAAGTAGGAGCTACGCCCCATTATTCGGGTGTCTTGAGGGGCCAGGCTTTCAGCCCCCATGCTTTTTGTTCCCACCGTGTCGTTCGCAGGAGATTGATTCTTTGACGCAAGAGCCGAAGTTGAAGTGCTCATGATGTAGTCCTCGCAAGATTATCGGTTTTATTGGTAGCTTGAGTATTTTCATACCCAAGCAACGCTTGCGGCGTGGCGTGCTAATGGACGTGTTGCTTATCTTGTATAATATTAATTATTATTAGCAATATTGCGAGCGTTGTCAGTTAGTGATGTCTGTCAGTTAAGGTGCTGTCCGTCATATCGGAAGACTATGAGTTAAGCGGCAGTGAAAGATCAGAAAGCGCCGCAAACTTACCCGTGAATGCTTTTGGTCGTGGGTAGGCAAGGTCGCCATGCTTACTGGTGTGCAGCCCTAAGCTAACCAGTGATTCAGCTAGTTTCAGCGCTGCGCTGACGCCTTCAATCACCGGCAGACCTACTTCGCGACTAATCTGTTGGGTCAAATTAGCCATGCCGCCGCAGCCTAAAACGATGGCGCCGATATCATCTTTATCCCGCGCACGGCAGCACTCTTCGACAATGCGGGCAAATGCCGCCTCAGGATGATGCTCAAGGTCCAAGACCGGAATTTCAGCTGCGCGAATGCGCCGACAGTGGTGGCTGAAACCATACTGCTGAAGCAAGTGCTCAGCGATAATGCCGGTACGCCCCAGCGTGGTGACAATCGAAAAGCGAGTGCTGATCAGCGTGGCAAGATGGAACGCTGCTTCGGCAATACCAATGACCGGCGCACGGGTCAGCTCCCTTGCGGCAAGTAGGCCAGGGTCGCCAAAACAAGCCACCACGTAGGCATCAATACCGCCTTCGCGCTCGCCTTTAAGAACCTCTTCTGCCACGCCGACCGCGCTAATAACTTCGTCAAAGTGGCTTTCAATTGAAACGGGCCCCGCGTCCGGCTGCGAGGCGCTAATCTGAGTGCCAGCACCTGCCTGTTGCAGCGCTGCATTATAAATAGCAGCGGTCATGGAGGCGGTGGTGTTGGGGTTGATAATTCGTATATGCATGATAAGTAATCCGCATGTAAACAATATTTATTTTCTTGTATACGAAAATAGGGCGATTTTCAGCGTAGTGCAAGTAACTAAATTGAGCTGGTCATAAAAAAGACAGCCAGAAATGGCGGCTAGTGGCTATGGGTGCGGCTGATAGATTCATTGTTAGTGTGAAAAAGACCTGTGGATTCCAGTCTACTAGCCTGTGGGCGCGTTGCGGTTGATCGTCAATGCCGCTATTTTGTATACAAATTGTTTGCAGGTTCTCTAAGCGCGCTATCTCGGCTATGTTTTATCCAGCGATAGCTAAGAATTGGAATCAAGGAGCTATGCATGTCGTCATCACCTTCGAACCTCTACGCTCGTGACCTAATCGGTTACGGACGAAATCCGCCCCACGCTAACTGGCCCGGAAAGGCAAAGATTGCCGTCCAATTCGTGCTCAACTACGAAGAGGGCGGCGAAAATTCCGTACTGCATGGTGATTCAGGCTCAGAGCAGTTTTTATCTGAGATTATCGGCGCACCAGCCTATCCTGATCGTCACCTGAGCATGGAGTCGATTTACGAATATGGTTCGCGGGCCGGGGTGTGGCGCATTCTGCGCGAATTTGAAAAACGTGATTTACCGCTCACAATATTTGGCGTGGCGATGGCGCTGGAGCGTAATCCTGACGTCGCTCAGGCGTTTAAAGAGCTAGGCCACGAAATTGCCTGCCATGGCTATCGCTGGATTCACTATCAAGAAGTCTCGGAGCACGTTGAGCGGGCGCACCTTCAGCAGGCCATGGAGATTTTTCAGCGGCTTTATGGTGAGAAGCCGCAAGGCTGGTACACCGGCCGCGATAGCCCTAATACGCGCAAGCTAGTGCTGGACGAGGGCGGCTTCCTTTACGATAGCGACTATTACGGCGATGATTTACCCTTCTGGACTCGTGTCACCGATAGTCAGGGCAGTGATCATAATCATTTAATTGTGCCTTACACGCTCGACACTAATGATATGCGCTTTGCCGCCCCGCAGGGGTTCAATACCGCAGATCACTTCTTTACCTATCTACGTGATGCCTTTGATGTGCTTTACGCAGAAGGGGAAGAGGCGCCGAAAATGCTCTCTATTGGAATGCACTGTCGTTTACTTGGGCGGCCTGGGCGTTTTCGAGCATTGCAGCGCTTTTTAGATTATATCGAAAGCCATGACCGCGTTTGGGTTGCGCGGCGAGTTGATATCGCCCGCCATTGGGCCGAGCATCATCCCGCATCAACGTGACATTAAACTAGTTTATTAGGATGTTATGACGCCGCATATCGGACAGCGTATTACCGCTCAGTTTGACGAGTTAAGTGCCCAGGAGCAGCGCGTCGCGAGCTTCATTCTCGACCACTTTGACGATCTGGCGGTGTATAGCGCGGCCGATTTGGCGCGCTTGACCGGGGTATCTAAATCCACGGTCAGCCGTCTGTTCAAACGGCTGGGGTTTGAGAGCTATCGTACCGTTAAAGACCATGCCCGCCAGCTGCGCAACTTAGGCGTGCCGCTAGTGATCGACGCAAATGCCATGCAGGAAGAGGCCGGCGCGCCGTTCCAGCGTCATTTGCAGCGCGAGCAGGAAAATCTGCAGCGCTGCTTGAACGGGATAGCGTCGGAACAGTTTGCTGCGCTGGTAGAGCATCTGGATAGCGCACGCCATGTGGTTGTGATCGGGTTTCGTAACAGCTACCCGTTAGCACTACATTTTCGTCAGCAGTTGATTCAAGCGCGCACCCAGGTGCGGGTGGTTCCACATCCTAACCAGTCGTTAGCGGAAGAAATTGTCGATCTCTCCGAGCAGGATGTTGTGGTGCTGTTTGGATTTCGCCGCCGCCCCGCGGCGTTTGCTGCGCTGGTGGATGCGCTTGAGCGCTCGCCGGCCAAGGTCGCATTAATTGCTGATCCAACCGCGGTGAATTTCGCCGCTCAAGTCACCTGGTTTATGGAAACGCCGCTTGAAAGCCTCTCGGCATTTGATAGTTACGCCGCAGCCAATAGCCTGATTTGTTTGCTGGCGAACGGCGTTTTACACCGTCGCCTGGCAGAGGGGCGAGAGCGGATCAGCGCGATCAGCGATATGTACGTTGAGCTCAGTGAACTTGAAACACCGATCATGAGTATCGATTAGCACATACGTTAGAAATCGTTGGCGTTTCAACGTGAGGCGAAGATGTCCGCTAGCGCCCTAGCCTCACGCTGATTCTTGCTATTCGGCGTTCAGAAAGTCTGCCACATCAAGCAGTATCATCTCATTATCATCAGCCTGCCCTTGCTCGCGACCAATCGAGAACGGATAGTTATTGTCGTTGGCGACCACGATAGTTCTTTCATCGACTCTATCCACGTTCTCAATAGTCACAAAGGGAAAATTAAACGTGCCGTCGATCGTGCCTCGCGGTGCGATGCCGTTGGGATCTTGAATGTCCATGAGGTCTATATAGGCGATTTTCTCAAGCACACCTTGCTCGTTCGTGCGATCGAGGTCGATAAGATAGATACGCTTGAACTCGGCGGGATCGTTCGCCCACTCTGCTCTAGGGTCTCCTTGGCGGCTATCACGCTCGATAATCAGGCCGCGGGTGCCCTCAATAAGATTGAAGTCGCCAATGGCATGATCCGCTGACGCGAGTGGGTAATAGCGAGTTGTATCGCCCCATTCGCCTGTGTCAGTGCTGAGTTCGAACATTCTTAAGACGGGCGTGCCATCAATGGTTTCCGGGGCATTATCATTACTGTCCCATACAGGCTTTTCCAACAATGGATAGAGCGTTGTGTGGTCTTCGGAGAGCGCCATACCCTCATAGCCACCGGAGCGAAAAACGACAACATCATCTGAAAGTGGTGCGCCGGGGTTTGGGGTCAGGGCAAAGGCATTGTCGGGCGAGCGCATCATCGTGCCGCCTGGGTTTGTGGCTATCACTTGCAACACTTCACCCTCCTTATTGACCTGGATAATCCAGGGGCCGAATTCATCACCAATCCAGTAGGTATCACCCACCGGCTGGATCGATTCGATGTCGAAATCAGCACCGGTCAAAAATCGCCCGGGGGTGGCTTCATTCATAATAGGGAAGGGTACCTTGCGGTTTGGGTCCGAGAGTTGAACGGTCTCCTCAATAGTGACGCGTCCGGTTTTCCAGTCGGGGTTTATGATGTTAAACATCAGTATGATATCGGAAGAGTTCGCCTTAGAGCCAAAGCCGTTATCGGTTAAGACCAGAAAACGATCGTCGCCAAGCGAGCGTATACCTGAAAACCCTTGCAGCGGCTGGCTGGGAAAAGGGAGCGCTAAACCAGTGGCTTGTACGTTAGTGTATAACTGCTCAATACGTCCTTCTTCTCCAGTAAAGCGGCCTGAGGTGTTGTAGTGTTCAGCGGCGCCGGATGGGGCCGCTACAAACGTGCTGCCGGGCAGTTGAGCATGACTGGACAAGGTGGCAGGAAAGGCCTGCTGAGAATAAGCTGAATCCGTAAATACAAAGGCGAGTAAGGCTGTGGCGAGTATCGGTTTCATCATCACTATTTAACCTTTGCAAAGAAGATAAGATGTAGCTGAGCAGGGTCAGCTACATCTATCTTCTTCAACAAAGGTGATAGTTGAATGACAGAAAGCAGATCTTTTGATTTCTGGCCGTTTTGACTATTTTGGCTAACGTTTTTTGTTTACTGGTTAACCATTCCATTGAGTCGCCTGAGCGAACACAAGAAACGCCAACGCAATCAGCACCCATATGCAAAAGAGGGGGAAGAAGAACTTGACCCATTTTTGCCACGTCACCCCAGCCAGTGCCAGCGTGGCCATAAAGTAGCCTGACGTTGGGTAAAGAATATTGCCAATGCCGTCGCCGAGCTGGAAAGCCAGCACCGCGGTTTGTCGTGTGACGCCAATAATATCGGAAAGCGGTGCCATCAGCGGCATAGTCACCAGGGCCTGACCGCTACCGGAAGGAATGATGAAGTTAAAGCCTAGCTGGGCGAAGAACATGCCAATAGCCGACAGTAACGTGGGCAGGCCGCCAACCAGATTGCCCAGTCCAAACACCAGCGTATCCATGATCTGACCATCTTCCAGCATCACGGCGACACCGCGAGCAACCCCTGCGATCATCGCTCCCACGAGCACATCACGGAAGCCCTGGTTAAAGCCTGCGCATATTTCGTCGGTGTTAAGCCCCGCGATCAGCCCCACCACAATCCCCATAATGATGAAAAGCCCGGCCATCTCCATCATGAACCAGCCTTGCTGTAACACGCCGTAAATTAGCACGCCGAAGAAGGCAAAGGCCGCGATTGCGGCTAGCTTTTGACGACCGTTGGCCACCAGTGCGCGGCCATTATCGGCATGCTGATAGAGCGAACGCTTTTCAGACTCGCCCGGGTCACTGCTGAGCAGGCTAAAGGATGGTTCGTTATGCACTTTGCGGGCGTAGCGCATGACAAAGAAAATGGCCGCCGCCAGCATGACAATAAACGCCAAGATGCGCAGCCCGTAGCCTGAATAAAGCGGGAGTGCTGAAAGCTGCTGGCCCAGGCCGGTATTGATGGGGTTGAGTACGCCGGTAGTGAAGCCGACAGTAGTGGCACATAAAGCCACCGCCGCCGCCGTCACTGAGTCAAAGCGTAATGCAATCATCAGTGGCAGGATTACCGGGACGTAAACCAGCGCCAGCTCCTGGGTGCCAATAACGGTCGCGATGAGGGCAAATACTGTCATCAGCACTGGAATGGTCAGCAGGCTTTGTCGGGCAAAGCGCCTAGTCAGCTTATCGACACCAATCTCGATAATGCCGGTATGCCTCAATACCATGAACATGCCGCCAATCATGAAGGTAAAAAAGACAACTTCCCCGGCACTCATCAAGCCGTTGGGAATCGCCAGCATGAAATCGACAATGCCCACTGGAGAGGGGGCTATTTGTTCATAAGAGGTCGGGTCGATGGTGATACGACCAGCCGGGCCTGGAACGCGCTCGAACTGCCCTGCGGGCACAAAGTGCGTGGCGATCGCCGCTAGCGCAATAAATATGAACAAAACGGCGTAGATATCGGGGATTCTACACCAGCTTTTCTTAGGCACTGGGCGTTCAGGGGAGGGCGAAGGGGGGATTTGTTGGGACATGCGTTGCCTCGCGTTATTTAAAGCCACCCTTGAGGGCAGCCGTTGTTATAAATGCCTAGTTATAAATGCTTAGTTATAAATGCCTAGTGTGAGCCGAGCAATGACATCGTCTAGCCACTAGATCAACAAGGGCCAAACGGTGAAGCACTGTCATTTGAGACACTGTCATTTGAAACATTGCCATTTGAAGCATGGTTCGTATGGTTTTAGAATTATGAAACGAAAGTTTCTAAAGAAGTTACTATTGGGAGGAGTGTTTCACAAGGGCTTTGCGAAAGATCGCTTTAATGTGTGTCGCAGATCTTGTATACAAGATGTTTTCTTTATTTTAATAAAATCAGATAGGACCAATCATGCCAGCTACTTACTACGCTCCCACGGGCGGTCATCCGCCGCAAACGCAGTTAACCGCTGACCGCGCTGTTTTTACCGAAGCCTATGCGCTGATTCCTAAAGGCGTGATGCGTGACATAGTGACAAGCAATTTACCGTTCTGGGAAGGCACGCGCCTGTGGGTGCTCGCGCGGCCGCTATCAGGCTTTGCTGAAACATTCTCACAGTACATTATGGAAGTGCAGCCCAACGGCGGTAGCGATAAGCCTGAGCTGGACCCTCAAGCTGAAGGCGTGCTGTTTGTGGTGGAGGGTGAGTTAACGCTTATATTAGCGGGCGAGCGCCATACCATGGTGCCCGGTGGCTATGCGTTTATACCGCCTGGCAGTGATTGGCAGGTACGTAACGAATCAGCAGCAGCAGTGCGCTTTCATTGGGTTCGTAAGTCCTTTGAGTTTGTCGAAGGGCTCGACGTGCCTAAAGCGTTTGTGGTCAATGAGCAAGACATTGCCCCTGTTGAAATGCCAGGCACCAACGGAAGCTGGGCGACGACACGCTTCGTTGATCCTAATGATGTGCGCCACGATATGCATGTGACCATTGTAACGTTCCAGCCGGGCGGCGTTATTCCCTTCGATGAAACCCACGTGATGGAACATGGCCTTTACGTGCTGGAAGGTAAGGCGGTTTATCACCTTAATCAGCAGTGGGTTGAAGTAGAGGCCGGCGACTTTATGTGGCTGCGCGCATTCTGCCCCCAAGCCTGTTACGCCGGTGGGCCAGGACCGTTCCGCTATCTGCTATATAAAGACGTTAATCGTCATCCCGCCCTTCGTCTGAAATAACGTGTAAGGACAACGCAATGCTTAAACTCACTGCTACACCGCTAACGGCAGAGGCGTTTGCCCCTTTTGGCGATGTGATTGATGCGCGCAACGCCGCGTCGTTCCCTATCAACGCTGGTCGTACCCAGCGCCATCATGACCTCGCTAAGGTGGAAACGCTGGGTGAAAACGGCCACACGCTGATCAACATTTTTATCAGTCAGCCGATCACACTGCCGCTTGAACTGACGTTTTTAGAGCGCCACCCTCAAGGCAGCCAGGCGTTTATGCCGCTGCATGAAGAGCGCTTTATCGTGGTGGTGGCCACTCCCGGCGAGCATATTAACTCAGGTGACGTGCGTGCCTTTGTGACCGACGGCCATCAAGGCGTCAACTACCGTGCAGGCACCTGGCATGCCGTTCAATCGGTGCTGGAACGAGAAGGCGAGTTTTTGGTGGTAGATCGAGGCGGTGACGGCAATAACTGCGAAGAGTTTCCCATGGCGATAACCGTGACCTTGGAATAATCCGTGCCTGTGAGTGGTACCGCTGTCATATAGAGCGCGTTAAACTGATAAGCTAGTGTTATTCAATAGAGTCTCGTTATCCAATAGCGTCACTACAGGCTAATTCGCATGGTGGGAATATTATGAGCGCACTGCACTTTTCTTCGATCCGTCGTACCAAAATTGTCGCCACTCTTGGCCCTGCCAGTGATCGTGAGGGCGTATTGGAGGCCATGCTTGCTGCGGGCGTGGATGTGGTGCGTTTAAATTTCTCTCATGGTACCGCCGATGATCACCGTCGACGCTTAATGCAGGTACGTGAAATCGCCGCGAAGCTAGGCCGTAGCGTTGCCGCTTTGGGCGACCTTCAAGGTCCCAAAATCCGTATTGCCCGTTTTCGTGATGGTGCGGTGGTGCTCAAAGAAGGCCAGCCGTTTATTCTCGATATGGCGCTAGACGGCGATGCAGGTGATATTCACCAGGTGGGCTGCGACTACACAACGCTGTCGCAAGATGTCTCAGCAGGTGATCGCCTGTTGCTGGATGATGGTCGCGTCGTTCTAGACGTTGTTCGCGTCAGCGGCCAGCAGGTGTATACCGTTGTGGTCGTGGGCGGCAAGCTTTCCAACCATAAAGGCATCAACAAGCAGGGCGGTGGGCTTTCTGCCCCAGCGTTGACTGAAAAAGATAAAGAAGATCTGAAAACTGCCGTCGAGATTGGCGTGGACTACTTGGCCATTTCTTTCCCCCGCCACGCCGAAGATATGCTGGAGGCGCGCCGCTTGCTGGGCGAGGCGGGCAAAGATATTGGCTTAGTCGCGAAGGTTGAGCGTGCTGAGGCCGTGGCGGATGACGCCACCCTCGACGGTATTATTGAAGCATCGGAAGCGGTGATGGTGGCGCGGGGTGATCTCGGCGTTGAAATTGGCGATGCGAAGCTAGTCGGCGTTCAAAAACGCATGATCAAGCGTGCTCGCTCACTTAATCGCGCGGTGATCACTGCTACACAGATGATGGAAAGCATGATTTCGGCGCCGCTGCCCACACGGGCAGAAGTGTTCGATGTGGCTAACGCCGTGCTGGATGGCAGCGATGCAGTGATGCTCTCAGCGGAGACCGCCGCAGGCGACTACCCGCTTGAAACCGTAGAAGCCATGGCGCGGGTTTGTTTAGGCGCTGAGCGTGAAAAATCAGCCCAAGAATCCGGCCACCGTATTCATGAAGGTTTTGCTCGCCCTGATGAAACCATTGCGCTTTCAGCGATGTATGCCGCGAATCATATGACTGGCGTTAGCGCGATTGCCTGCATGACGTCTTCTGGCTACACGCCGCTGATTGCATCGCGTATTCGTTCTGGTTTGCCGATCGTGGGTCTGGCACACAACCCTATCGCACAGCGCCGCATGGCACTGTATCGCGGGGTGGTGTCGCTACCTTTTGATACATCTGAAATGTCACCCACCGAGCTAAATGAACGTGCGCTTGAACTGCTGGTGAAAACCGGTATCTCAAAAGCCGGAGATCACGTGATTCTGACCCGCGGCGATCACATGAACGCTCATGGGGGCACTAATACGATGAAAGTGATGGAGATTACCGACCAGCACGCTGAGCATAACGGCTAATAGACGACGTGGCTGGATGCTGGCCTGCTGCTGATAGGTTCCCCATATGTTGGGGAGTTACGCGCATCATAAAAGGAAGTACGCATGAACTCTACGCGTCGCACGCTGCTTAAGGCGTCGTTACTGTTACCGCTGGCGGCACTGTTGCCGATGTCGTTACTTAGTGCTGTGGCGTGGGGGCAGGCGAAGCCAGCCGGCCTGCAAACGCTGGCGCTTGCTATTCATAGCGAGGATGGCCCGCATCGTGTAGACGTTGAAGTGGCGGAAACGATTGCTCAGCGTCAGCGTGGTTTGATGGAGCGTGAGAGCATGCCAGCAAGCAGTGGCATGCTGTTTCGGTTTGAGAGAGAACAGTCGGCTAACAATGCCTTTTGGATGTATCACACGCTAATCCCCCTCGATATTGCCTTTATCGATGGCAATGGGCAGATTGTCGCCATCAATACCATGCCGCCTTGCGAGTCCTCTGAGCCCAGTCGTTGCCCTTCCTATCCGGCCGGTGCCGCGTATTACTCGGCGCTAGAGGTTAACGGCGGATACTTTGCCGAGCGCGGTATTAAAGTGGGCGACTGTGTATCGGTCCCTGATGATGCAGGTTTCTGCCAGCCCGCACCCTAAGCTAGACGGGGTGCGCGGCGGAATTTAATCACAATCAGCGCGATACCTGAGACCACCAATCCTCCACCTATCAGCTTGTGAATGCCTAGGCTGTCGCCCATCAGCAGCGCGCCTAGGCCCACCGCAAATACGGGCGTTAGAAGCGTCATGGGAATGACGCGATTGATCGGATGGCGCCGCAACAGTGTGTACCAAATCCCGTAAGCGACAATCGATGACATGACGGCGGTGTAAATGATTGCTCCCCAGCCCACCCAGCTTGCCTGCTTAATTGCCTGCCATTGACCACTTTCAAATAGCCACGACCCTAGCGCTACCTGAGGTACTGCAAACAGCGCCACCCAGCCTGCGAGTGCCAGTGGGGCAATCGGTGGGCCGCGCTTAATTAACAGCTGCGAGATTGCCCAGCCTAATGCGCTCAGCAGCAAGATAGTTAATGGCAAAGGCGACGGCAGCGTTGGCCCTCCCGCAATGACGGCTATACCGGCAAAGGAGAGCAGCAGCCCGACGATACGCTTAGGCCCCAGCCGTTCCTTAAAAAACACCACGGCCAATAACGTGGCAAACGGTGTACCCATTTGCACGAGCAGCGCGCCGGTACCCGCTTCCGCGTGCTCTAAACCAATGAATAGCAGTGCAAAGTGAAGACTGCCGAACGTCACTGATAGCAGCAGTAAAAACGGCAGCTGCGCGCGTGCGACGGGATAGAAGGGTACTAGCAACGCTGCGACCAGCATAAAGCGAATGGTGGTTATCAATAGCGGCGGTAGTTCTTCCACGCCTACCTTGATAACAATGATGTTTAACGCCCATATAGCGATAACGAAGAGGCCGAGCAGCAGGTCGCGTAGGGGCACGTTGATGTCCATGGCAGGAAGGAAACAGATAGCCATTGTAACAGCTTGAGAGAGCGCCAAAATAATACAGCGATGGAGACTATCTTTGCCATGCCGACCTTAGGCGTCTTTCTTTCGCGCGCTAAGTGAATACAATAAGTGTGGCTTCAACGAAAAGCCTCGCCACGGCTATCCGCACGCATCCTAAATGTACATCATAAAAATAGATAAAAAAGGAATCACCATGACGCTGACACGCTCAATGGCTCGTTTGACTGCCGGCTTGGCCGGTGCGGCACTACTTTCTGCCTCCCTTTCTGCTCAAGCCCGCGAACTTTCGGTTTCTACCGTGTTGTCTGACGCGTTTCCCTGGGGGCAGGCCGCCGAGAAGTGGGCTGAGTTAGTAGAAGAGCGCAGCGACGGTGAGCTGACGCTGCGTGTGTATCCCAACTCCCAGCTGGTTTCTGGCGATCAGACGCGCGAATTTTCCGCCATGCGCTCGGGTTTAATCGACGCCGCGGTGGGCTCGACGATTAACTGGTCGCCTCAGGTGCCAGAACTTAACCTCTTTTCTTTGCCGTTTTTCATTCCAGATGAAGCCGCGGTCGATGCGGTGACCGGTGGTGAAGCGGGCGACTTGGTGTTTGCAGCGATCGAATCGCGTGGTGTTATTCCATTAGCGTGGGGCGAGAATGGCTTCCGCCAAGTCTCGAACTCACGCGAGGCGATTACTCAGCCCGATGATTTAGACGGCTTGAAGATTCGCGTGGTGGGTTCGCCGCTGTTCCAGGATACGTTCTCGGCACTCGGTGCGGACCCCACGCAAATGAGCTGGACCGACGCGCAGCCGGCGTTAACTACCGGGGCTGTCGACGGTCAAGAAAATCCGCTGTCTGTATTTGACGTGGCGCGTATAGACCAAGTTGGCCAGGCGCATTTAACGCTTTGGAACTATATGAATGATCCGCTGATTTTTGCGGTGAATCAGCAGGTATGGGCGTCGCTGAGCGAAGAGCAGCAAACCATGCTGCGCGAAACTGCGTTAGAAGCCGGTGAGTGGGAAATCGCGATGACCCGTGAAGAAGAGAGCGAACGCTTGGCCGCCATCGAGGAGCGCGGCGTGACGGTAACCGAGCTTACCGATGAGCAGTATCAGGCGTTTGTTGAGGCCACGCAGTCGGTCTATGAGAAATGGGTGCCACGGATTGGTGAAGACGTCGTCAACGCTGCTCAAGCGGCCATTGATGCCCGCTAAGCGATCTCTATGACCGTTTACTACCGGCCCCAACGGCCGGTAGCTTTGTTGCTGTGAGGCTGCCATGAAAGGCTTTCCTGATGCCCGCCTTGAACGCTGGTTGGGCGCGCTGGCATTAAGTATTATCTCTTTGATTAGTCTTGGAAATGTTGTTACTCGCTACTTAACCGGCGGCTCTTTTTCGTTCACCGAAGAGTTTTCCGTTTTTTTGTTAGTGATTCTGACCTTTGCCGGCGCCTCGGTGGCGCTGCGGCGTAATCGGCACATCCGCATTAGCTTTTTAGAGCGCGCATTGCCGCCGAAGTACCGCCGCGGACTGATCGTATTGCAAGCGCTGTGCGTTGCCATTGTGCTGGGTTTGATCTCTTGGTATGGCGGTAAATTAGCCTGGCAAGAGTATCAGTGGGAGTCACTTTCGCCAGGGCTTGGGTTGCCCCAGTGGTGGTATTTAGTATGGCTACCGGTCCTGACAGCCGCCATGCTCTGGCGGTTGGTACAGCAGACGCATGACCGTTTGACGGGGAGACTCTCCGATGAGCCCTGATGTATGGATGATTCTGGCCTTTGCAGGGTTATTGATTGCTGGCGTGCCGGTGGCATTTTCATTGGCGCTTTCCGGCGCGGTGGGCATCGTAATTGGACTGTCGCCGGATATGCTTGCCACGTTAGGCACTAATACCTACAACAGCATCGCTAAATATCCCCTGATTGCGATTCCGCTGTTCATTTTAACCGGGCTTATTTTTGAACGCTCAGGCGTGGCACTGCGGCTTGTGCGCTTTGCTCAGGCGTTGATTGGCCCCCGCCATGGTGGCTTGGCGTTAGTGGCGGTACTGGTATGCATGATTATGGGGGGCATGAGCGGTTCAGGGCCCGCCGATGCGGCGGCTGTCGCGATGGTGATGCTACCCAGTATGACCAAAGCCGGTTATCCCAAACCTTTCTCAGCCACGCTGATCGCAGCATCGGCTTCTACCGCGATTCTTATTCCACCCTCAGTGGCGCTGATTCTTTACTCGATTGTCGTGCCCGGCGTTGATCTACGTGCTCTTTTTGCGGCGGGTTTGTTTCCAGGGATTTTGGCGGGCATCGCGCTGTTAGTCCCTGCGATGATTGTTTCCAAACGCTATGGCTGGGAAGGCGGAACACCGGTGGAAGGCGCTGAGCAGCTCAGCGTGCGCACCACGTTTAAGCAGGCGATACCGGCGCTATTTGCACCGGTGCTGATTCTAGGCGGCCTGCGCTCGGGCCTATTTACACCGACAGAAGCCGCCGTTGTCGCGGTTGCATATGGGGCACTAGTTGGGCTGTTTTTCACCCGCGAGCTATCGCTTCGCGATTTGTGGGAGCTGCTCGGCGAAGCGGCGATTATTTCCGGTGTGGTGATGTTAATTATCGCCCTGGCGGGTATTTTTGCCTGGGCGGGGACAATGCTGGGCACCTTCCGTCATTTAGCGGAATGGGTGATTGGCCTGACCGACAACGGCGTATTACTGCTTGTTTTGGTGATGCTGGCGGTGTTGGTGGCGGGCATGTTGCTGGATGCCATCTCGATTTACTTAATCATGATGCCCATTCTGATTCCCGTGATGCAGCACTTTGAGTGGAATCCGGTATGGTTTGGCATTCTCTTAGCGATGAATATTGCGATCGGGCAGTTTACGCCGCCGGTTGCGGTCAATTTAATGGTGACCACCGAAGTGGCAAAAATTCGCTTGGAACAAACGATTGGGTGGGCGCTGCTGTTTGTGGTCGCGATGGGCTGTGCGCTGGCGCTGGTCGCACTGTTCCCCGCAATCGCGCTGTGGCTACCCACTGTGCTGGGCTATAACGTTTAATAAGCGCTTAGTCCCTGGCACATAAGAACCCTGGAGGTCGAGCAAACTGCGAAAATCATTATTCCCTATGCGAAAACGGTATGGGGTTTAACGCTTACTAAACGTTACCGGCCGTTAAACTACTATCTTCCGCGGTCATATGCGCTTTAAATGGACGATGAGGCGACGACTCATTGCCAAGCGTGCTTTTTCGTTAAGCATTTTGTTTTTCGCCAAACGTTTTGTTTTTCGCTAAAGTAGTAATAACAGGTAGCCATGCCGGTGCCTGTCACAGATTGTCTAAGCAATAGATTATCTGCAGATATAGCACGCCTTTAGAACAGGAGGCTTGCAGAGCAGAATGTCTTGAAATCGTTTTGGGGCACGAACACCTTAGGGAACGGTTCACAGGGTGAAACCAAAACGCGCGATGTTCACAACATAAACTACGCTAATAACATCAAGATAAAGAGGTATGTTCATGAAACGCCATGCATTTTCCACTGCCGCCTTCTCGGGTGCGCTCATTGCTGCAGCGACCTTCGCGTCACCTGCGGTGGCACAAGAGCGCTACATCACTATCGGTACAGGCGGCCAAACCGGTGTTTACTACGTCGTCGGCCAATCTGTTTGCCGTATGGTTAACCGTGGCAGCGACGAGCACAACATTCGCTGTAACGCACCGTCTACCGGTGGTTCGGTTGCTAACGTTAACGGCATGAAGAGCGGCGAGTTGGACATGGGCGTTGTTCAGTCTGATGTTCAATACCGCGCTTACAATGGCGAAGCCAACTTCGAAGAAGAAGGACCTTGGGAAGAGATGCGCTCGGTATTCACCATGCATGGTGAGCCGCTAACCGTGGTTGCTCGTGCTGATTCCGGCATTGAGACCATCAGCGATTTCCCTGGCAAGCGTGTCAACATCGGTAACCCGGGTTCTGGTCAGCGTAATACCATGGATGTGGTCATGGAGGCGTTTGGCTGGGACGAAGACACCTTTGCGCTGGCGTCTCAGCTAGATGCCGCCGAGCAGTCTGCAGCCCTGTCAGATAACAACATCGATGCGATGGTCTATGTTGTTGGTCACCCGAACGGTTCTATCCAAGAAGCCACGACTACCATCGATGCGCGCTTAGTGCCGGTGACCGGTGATGAAATCGACGCGCTGATTGAAGAGTACCCGTACTACACCCGCTCTGTGATTCCGGGTGGCCTGTACCGTGGTAACGACGAAGACGTTGAAACCTTTGGCGTTGCCGCTACCTTCGTTTCGTCAGCCGATGTTGATGAAGACATTGTCTATGAAACAGTGAAAGCAGTATTTGAAAACTTTGATCGCTTCAAGCGTCTGCACCCAGCGTTTGAAAATCTTAACGAAGAAGACATGATCTCTGACGGCTTAACCGCCCCGTTGCATGACGGCGCAGCGCGTTATTACCGTGAGCGTGGCTGGATCGAGTAAGTTTAAGCACCAGCGTAAAGATAGGTCGGTGAGTAGTATTCACCTCGAGTAGTAAAGCGCGGGCACCCTGGGTGTCCGCGCTTCTTGTTGAAAGCGCTGATTGTCAGCGCTGACCATAGGCAGGGCAAGCGTATGCGTGATGACAAACAACCTTCGGCGGTCGCTGAAAGTGACCTAGAGGATATGGTTGCTTCCAGCGACTCGGGGGCAAGAAAGCCCGCAGGCGTGCCGGGGAAACTGTTGGTAAGCATTGCAGCGATATGGTCGCTGTTTCAACTTTGGATAGCTTCACCGCTGCCGTATATGGTGGGGGTCGGTATATTTAATGCCACTGAATCACGCTCGATTCATTTGGCGTTCGCGCTGTTTCTTGCCTTTATGGCTTACCCCGCATTTAAGCGCTCACCGCGTGACCGCATTCCGCTTCAAGACTGGGCGTTGGCAGCGGTAGCTGCTTTTTGCGGTTTGTACTTATTTATTTTTTATGCCGATTTAGCACAGCGCCCTGGGCGTCCTATCACTCAAGATATCGTGATTGGCGTGCTTGGCATCATTATGTTGTTAGAAGCCACCCGGCGTGCGCTGGGGCCGCCGTTAATGATCGTGGCGGGATTGTTTATTGCCTACTCGCTGTTTGGCCCTTACATGCCGGGCATTTTGGCCCACCGCGGTGTGAGTTTGGGCGGTTTGATTAATCACCAGTGGCTGGGCACCCAGGGGGTGTTTGGTATTGCGCTGGGCGTTTCTACCAGTTTTGTTTTCCTATTTGTTCTGTTTGGCGCACTGCTTGAGAAAGCCGGTGCGGGTAACTATTTCATTAAAGTCGCTTTTTCCATGCTGGGCCATTTGAAAGGCGGGCCAGCCAAAGCCGCCGTCGTGGCGTCAGGGTTGACTGGCTTGATCTCAGGATCGTCGATTGCCAATACAGTAACCACGGGTACGTTTACGATCCCGATGATGAAGCGCGTTGGCTTCAGTGCAGAAAAAGCGGGCGCTGTTGAAGTTGCCTCCTCAGTGAATGGCCAAATCATGCCGCCGGTCATGGGCGCCGCTGCGTTCTTGATGGTCGAGTACGTGGGCATTTCTTACGTCGAAGTTATTAAGCATGCCTTTTTGCCTGCGATCATTTCCTATATTGCCCTTATCTATATTGTTCACCTTGAAGCCTTAAAGGCGGATATGAAGGGGCTGCCTTCAAGCAATCCTAAACGCCCTTTGCTGAACAAGATTCTTGGCTTTATGACCGGCCTGATTTTGTTGATGGCGCTATCGTTTGTCGTTTATTACGGCCTTGGCTGGCTCAAGCCGGTATTAGGTGATGCGGCCCCCTGGGTCGTGTCTGTGGGTTTGGCGGTCATTTATGTCGGGCTATTGAAAGTTAGTTCGAACTACCCAGAACTTGAGATGGATGACCCGAATACTGCGGTGTTAACGCTGCCACAAACGCGGCCGACGGTCATGGTGGGGCTGCATTACATCCTGCCGGTTGTCGTACTGGTGTGGTGTTTGATGGTTGAGCGCATGTCTCCAGGGCTGTCAGCATTTTGGGCAACCATGTTTATGATCTTTATTATGCTCACTCAGCGCCCCGTGATCGCTTTTTTTCGTGGCCACAGCAAGTTCGCGGCGGATGTCAAAGAGGGCTTTAAAGACCTTTGGGACGGTCTTGTGGCCGGTGCGCGCAACATGATTGGTATTGGTATTGCCACCGCTACCGCCGGTATTGTGGTAGGCGCCGTGTCTCAGACCGGCGTGGGCTTAGTGCTAGCAGACGTCGTGGAGATTCTTTCCGGCGGCAACCTGATGATGATTTTGCTGCTTACCGCGCTGTTAAGCCTGATTTTGGGCATGGGCTTACCGACCACGGCCAACTACATTGTAGTTTCCGCGCTCATGGCGCCGGTGATTGTATTGTTGGGTCAGCAGAATGGACTGATTGTACCGCTGATTGCCGTGCATCTATTCGTGTTCTACTTCGGCATCATGGCGGACGTAACGCCCCCGGTGGGGTTAGCCTCATTCGCTGCGGCCGCGGTGTCAGGAGGCGACCCCTTGCGCACCGGTTTCCAGGCGTTTTACTACAGCCTACGCACGGCGGCACTGCCGTTCCTGTTCATCTTCAATACCGATTTGCTGCTGATCGATGTCACGGTGACGCAAGGCATTTTGGTGTTTATTGTCGCGACCAGCGCCATGTTGATATTTGCGGCGGGTACGCAAGGCTACATGCTTGTTCGTAGCCGCTGGTATGAATCGCTGTTACTGCTGCTAGTGGCCTTTACGCTGTTCCGCCCAGGTTTCTGGATGGACAGAATTCACAATCCTTACGAGTCAATTCCGCCAACTCAGTTTGCCGAAGCGCTAGGCAACGTCGAGGATGGCAGTAACCTGCGCGTGCAAATCGCCGGCGTCAATGATTACGGTGATCCAATGACGACCTACGTTCTGGTTCCTGTTCCTAGCGGTGATTCGGGTGAAGAACGCATGGAGGCACTGGGCATGGAGCTCGTCGCGGATGGCGATAAAGCCATGGTCGACTTCATTGAGTTTGGCAGCCAGGCGGCTGAGTTAGGCTTTGATTTTGATCAAGAGATCATTGAAGTGCTGGCGCCCGTGAATCGTTGGACCAAAGAGTGGCTGTGGATTCCGGCGCTCATTATCTTTGGCCTGGTGGTATTGCTTCAGCGCCGTCGGCGAGTAAAACAAACCGACGAGCCTGACAGTAAACCAGCAGCAACGGTCTAAAGGAGGTCATCATGTATCAGAAAATTCTACTGCCTGTGGATCTCAACGAAGAGGCTTCATGGAAGAAAGCATTGCCGACAGCGATTACGTTGTGTGAAACCTTTGGAGCATCGCTACATGTAATAACGGTGTTGCCGGAATTTAAGCTGCCTATGGTTGGCGCTTATTTCCCCAAAGACTTTTCGAAAAAAGCGCATGAAGCCATGACAGAAACCCAGCATGCGTTCATTCAGGCCAATGTTCCTGAGGGTATTAAAACGCAGAGCATCATCGTAGATGGATCTCCCTGGGAGGCCATCATCAAGGTGGGTAAAAAACTCAACGTTGATCTGATTGTGATGGCATCTCACACCAAGCGAAAGTTTGTCGACTATGTGCTAGGCCCTAACGCCGAACATGTTGTCCATCACGCCAAAGTGTCGGTCATGATTGTGCGCTAGAAAGGTGCGGATGAACTGCGCGCCTTGAAGGCACAGATCTGAAGACATAGATCTTGAAGACATAGATCTTGAAGACATAGATCTTGAAGACATAGATCTTGAAGACATAGATCTTGAAGACATTGACCTTGAAGACATAGATAAAGTGGTACATCTTATAAACTCCGGGCGAATAGCTCGGAGTTTTTTTGTCACAAGATAACGCGATGTTACAACGGTATTGAATTCATGTCTCATTGCGCGCTGACGGCTTATTTACACAGTAATCAGATTGAGGTGACGGCGGTGAAAGCATCTTTAATAGGTTGGGCAATACTGATGCTTGGCGTACCTCTTGTGGGGTGGGCTAGCGCGTCAGAGCCGCTGAATTTGTCGAATGCCCCCGTGCTTCTGACGGTGAGTGGCAATATTGCGCTTGAGAACGCGGGGCATGAAGTGCAGCTTGATCTCGCTACGTTAGAGGCACTACCGCAGTATGAGTTTGCAACGAATACGCCATGGACTGCCGAGGTTAATCATTATCGTGGACCGTTAATGCGTGATCTTCTATCACATTTAAACGCCGATACCGATACGGTGCACGTCGCAGCGCTGGATGGCTATGAAGCCGATATACCAGTCAGTGATTTTGAGAAATACGAGGTTATTTTGGCATTAACAAAAGACGGCGCCGCTATTCCGGTTCGCGAGCTCGGCCCGCTGTGGATACTTTATCCTTTTGACCAGGATGATGCGCTGCTAAGCGAAAAAATGCGCTTTCGATCGGTATGGCAGGTTATGCACATCAATGTCCGTTAGCGGTTTAACCACGCAGGTATCAAGCCTACTGCGCTACCCGCGGCGACTTAAGTTCGCAGCAATCATTGCCGTACTATTATTCGCCGGTGCGTTAGTGGTGGCAACGCTGGCAGCCTGGCGACAGGATAATCTTACCCAAAGTTTGCGCGAAGATACTGCTTGGGTTGTTTATAAGCTGGACCGTGATGCGGTTCAACTGGTCAATCATGTACTGACATTGGATCATCAACCGCTAACGCCAGCGGAGCGCTATGCGCTTACCCTTCGCTTTGAACTGCTGTATAGCCGAATTACGTTACTCAACGAGGGAGACGTCAGCGCGTTATTACAAAATATCACGACTGCACGCGAGCTGTTTAGTCAGATCCAAACGCAGGTAGATGGGCTGGATATGATGTTCAGGGCTTTTGGGGTGCCTGACCACCGAGGCGTGTCACAGCCACTCCCGCTGGCGGCATTGGGAGATAAACTTCAGACACTGACGCGAAGTACCGAGCGTCTTGTTATTGCTATTAACGGCTACTTAGCGGAGTCGGCGACGGCAGAGCGAGAACAGCTCAGCCTGCTCTACAGACTTCTTATGACGTTGATCGTCGCAATGAGTTTAGCGGCCTTTTTGGTGGTCGCTTTTTTAGTACGTGAAACACGCGAAAGTGCAGCGATAAGGCGCGAGCAGGCACAGCTTGCTCTACAGTTGGAAGTGACCGCTAAACAGGCGCAGGCGGCGAACCAAGCAAAATCGGATTTTTTAGCGATCGTTAGCCATGAAATTCGCACGCCTTTGAACGGTGTCATTGGTATGAGCGAGCTATTGCGTGAATCTGTAAGTCCTGCACAGGTAGAAGACTACGCCTATACGATCCACGATAGCGCTAATCAGCTGCTATCAATGATCAATGAAATTCTCGATTTCTCGAAAATTGAGGCCGGGCACTTAGCCCTTCAAACATCGCCCACGGCTATTCGTTTACTGGTCGACAGCGTGGTGGAACTATTTACGCCGCGGATAAAAATGAAGGAATTAACCTTTAGCGTTGACGTGGACACACGGGTACCCGCGTGGGTGATGGTCGATGCAGGGCGGCTCAGGCAAATATTACTTAATCTTATCGCCAATGCGATTAAATTCACCGACTACGGTGGGATCAGCGTTCAAGTCTCCACTAAGTTCGATCAGCTAGTATTTGAAATTAGCGACACGGGATGTGGGCTGAGTGAACATCAGCAGGCCCGCCTTTTTGAGCCTTTTCAGCAGGCCGATGAGTCCGTGACTCGGCGTTTTGGTGGAACCGGATTGGGCCTGGCGATTTGCAAACGCCTAAGCGAGGCGATGCAAGGACGAATAGTCGTGTCGAGCCATCTTGGCCAAGGCAGTATCTTTCGGTGTGAGCTGCCCTTGGTGGAGGCTGATCCGGTGTCAGTGTCATTGCCCAGCGCACCTCAACAGGACTTTACTGGCATAACGTTGCTGCTAGTCGAAGATAACGCGGTGAATCGCAAAGTGGCGATTGGTTTATTATCCCGTTTAGGTTGCGATGTCGTGTGGGCTGAAAATGGCCAGGATGCACTTGCCATGGCTCAGTCTCAACAGGTGCATCTTATCTTTATGGATATCCAGCTGCCCGATATGGATGGCCTTACGGTCGCACAGCTTATGCGCGAGCAGGGTGGCTGGCTTGACAGTGTGCCTATCGTCGCTATGACGGCGGGTGGCGCGGAGGATGACCGCCAACGCTGTCTTGCGGCGGGCATGAGCGATTACCTTACCAAACCGCTGTCGCTATCTGCGCTAAGTAGCCTGCTGGCATCGCAGCTTTTTGCCACGCCCGACGCGGCTTCTCTGCCAGCGCTGCCGGTCTTGCAAACGCAGCTCGGCGCGCAGTCATTACTCAATACCGACACGCTGAACATGCTAAAAGCGACCCTAGGCGATGTGAGCTTGACGCAGCTGATCACGCTTTATCACCAGCAAGTAAGTGATTACTGTGAGCAGCTAACGGCCTGCCTAGCGCAGGCCCCTCTCAGCGATGAGCAGCAACAGCAGGTCGTACGTTTGGCGCACCAGCTGCGCGGCGAATCTGTGAGTATGGGAGCCGACAAGCTGGCCGACCAGGCGCAGCAGCTGGAAACATTAATGACAACGGATCCGTTCACTCAAAGCAAACGAGATGAGATATTTAGCGCGTTACGCTTAACGGCGTCGCACACTCATGCAGCGATGGAGAAATGGTGCCGTGAGCACCTATCAGGCTGAGCCTGTAACAGTGAGGGCTAGTACTGCCATTGTTGTATATCGCTACGGGCCATACTGAATAACACTGTAAGCTTGTTTTGAATAATCATAATGCTCAGGAGCCTTTCAATGATCTACGCCAACCCTAGTGACACTGGTTCAGTGGTGTCATTTGAAAAACGCTACGGCAACTATATCGGCGGTGAGTTTGTCGCCCCGGTGAAAGGCCAGTACTTCGATAATATTAGCCCCGTCAACGGCAAGGTGTTTTGCGAAATTCCTCGCTCTACTGCAGAAGATATTGATAAAGCGCTTGATGCGGCCCATAAAGCGGCGCCTGCATGGGGGAAAACGTCCGCCCAAGAGCGCAGTAACATTTTGCTGAAAATCGCCGATCGCATTGAGCAAAATCTTGAAATGCTGGCGGTGGCCGAAACTTGGGATAATGGTAAGGCCGTCCGGGAAACGCTCAATGCCGATATTCCTCTGGCCGTTGATCATTTTCGCTACTTTGCAGGCTGTATTCGCGCCCAGGAAGGCTCGGCAGCAGACATTGATGCCAATACTGTTTCCTATCATTTCCACGAGCCACTAGGCGTTGTAGGGCAAATTATCCCCTGGAACTTCCCAATTCTAATGGCTGTTTGGAAACTGGCGCCCGCACTCGCCGCAGGTAACTGCGTGGTATTGAAGCCCGCGGAGCAAACGCCTGCGTCGATTTTGAAAGTGGCGGAGTTGATTGGCGATTTGCTGCCCGCCGGTGTGTTGAACATTGTTAACGGCTTTGGTGCAGAGGCAGGGCAGGCGCTGGCGAGCAGTAAGCGTATCGCTAAAATTGCCTTTACCGGCTCTACCCCCGTTGGCTCACATATTCTTAAATGCGCGGCAGAAAATATTATTCCCTCTACCGTAGAGCTGGGCGGCAAGTCACCGAATATTTATTTTGCCGATATCATGAATGCCGAACCGACGTTTATTGATAAGGCGGTAGAAGGTCTAGTGCTGGCATTCTTCAACCAAGGCGAAGTGTGTACCTGTCCGTCACGTGCGCTTATCCAAGAGAGTATGTACGACGAGTTCATGGCCAAGGTGCTGGAACGCACCAAGCTTATTAAGCGCGGCAATCCGCTGGATACCGATGTACAGGTAGGTGCGCAGGCTTCTCAAGAGCAGTTCGACAAGATCATGTCGTACATGGATATTGCTCGCGATGAAGGCGCCGAGTTCCTCACCGGCGGTGAGAAAGAAGTTCTTGATGACAGCATCAACAGCGGTTACTACATTCAGCCCACGTTGTTGAAAGGCAATAACCAGATGCGCGTCTTCCAAGAAGAGATTTTTGGGCCGGTGGTGGCGGTCACCACGTTTAAAGATGAAGCAGAGGCGTTAGCGATTGCCAACGATACCGAGTTTGGTCTGGGCGCGGGCGTGTGGAGCCGCGATATTAACGTTGCCTTTCGTATGGGCCGTGGTATCCAAGCCGGTCGCGTATGGACCAACTGCTACCACCAGTATCCTGCTCACGCGGCTTTCGGTGGCTACAAGAAATCTGGCGTTGGCCGCGAAACGCATAAGGTGGCGCTTGAGCACTATCAGCAAACCAAAAACCTGCTGATTAGCTACGATATAAACCCGTTAGGCTTTTTCTAACGCTTAGATGCTAGCGACGCGCGTATGCGTGCAAAAAATCCCGACCATGTGTGGTCGGGATTTTTGTTTTGGCTGACTTACATCTGAGAGTCTTCAGGCGGCTCGCCTATCGTGCCGGGCATCGGTTGTACGTGGCCCATCTGCTTACCCGTCAGGGTAAGGAAATGCAGGTGACGCTCATACTCTGCTACCAAATCGCCAATCACTTGTCCACGGGTATAGCCGTTAAGGTCTTTATCCTGCCCCCCTTCCGCTAGGTACACGTCCAGGCGAACATAGAAGTCATCATCCGCTTGGATAAAGCTAGGGGTGCGCATGCGGTGAGGGCATACTTGGTAGACAAAGCTAGTGGCGTCGCCAAAGTCGACCTGCAACATCAGGTTGGGAAGCGTTTCCCCCTCAATCGCTTCTTCACTTACGTTGGCAGTTTGGCCACGGCGCTCAAGCTCCTGAGCAAACTGTGTCATCGCTGGGCGAATTGCATGTTCAATGGTGGCGGCTGCACCGGCGCGATTAGAGGTGTCAAGGGCGCGGTCTAAGCGTTCTTTCCAATCGCCGCCAGGCGCACTACCGGCAATCATGCGGCGTGCATCTGCCTTGCTACCTTCTAATTTCAAGGCTTTGTACATGCCCACCATCACCGCAAAAATAACCAGCGAGAAGGGCAGAGCGGTGATGACCACGGCGCTTTGCAGTGCATTTAAGCCGCCGGCCATCAGCAGAGCAATGGTGATCAAACCGATCATGGCTGACCAGAAAATACGCAGCTTCACCGGCGCATCGTGGTTCACGTCGCTCAGAATAGACGTGAAGTTGGCCAGCACCAGCGCTCCAGAATCCGCTGAGGTAATAAAGAACACAATACCCAGAACGGTGACGACTGCCGCGGTAATGCCGACATAAGGGAAGTACTCAAGCAGCGTGTAGATCGTGGTTTGGGGGGTGTTGAGCGCCTGCTCACCTAGCTCGACAACGCCTTGATTAGCGACCAGTTCTATACCGCTATTCCCGAATATCGACATCCAAACCATCATAAAGGCGAGGGGGATAAACAGTGCACCGGCGACGAACTCACGAATAGTACGGCCACGGGAAATACGTGCCAGGAATAGGCCCACGAACGGGGTCCAGGCAATCCACCAGCCCCAGAAGAAAATCGTCCACCACATTTTCCACTCTTGAGCCCCCTCGTCGGCGAAGGCGTAAGTGTCAAAGCTGGCACCTACAAAGCCCGATAGATAATCGCCAGCGTTGTTGACCACTTTATCCAGCAACATCAGCGTGTCCCCTGAGAAGAGTACAAACAGCAACAGCGCCAATGCCAGTAACATATTAAACTCTGACAGCCGGCGAATGCCTTTCTCAACGCCTGTAACCACGGAAATCGTCGCTAATATGACCACCAAGACAATCAAGATCACCTGCACGGTGAGGTTTTCCGGCACCCCGAACATGTAGGTGAGGCCGTAGTTAAGCTGTATTACCCCAATCCCGAGGCTCGTAGCAATGCCGAAGACGGTGGAGATCACTGCGGTAATATCCACCGCGTTGCCAATCGGGCCGTGGATACGTTTGCCTAGGATCGGATAGAGCGCACTACGGATCGCCAGCGGCAAGCGATGGCGGTAGCTGAAGTAGGCCAGCGCCATACCCATCAACACGTACAGCCCCCAGCCGGAGAGCCCCCAGTGCAGATAGGTTTGAACGACGGCGTTACGCATCGCTGCTTGGCTTTCCGGGGTTAAATCCGGTGGTGCCAAATAGTGGGCGACAGGCTCGGCAACGCTGAAGAACAGCAGGTCAATGCCGATCCCTGCAGCAAACAGCATGGCCGACCAAGAGAGTAGTGAAAATTCTGGTCGTGAGTGGTCAGGCCCCAGGCGAATACTGCCAAAGCGCGACATACCAATAGCCACCACAAATACCAAATAGGCCACTATGGCCAGCATGTAATACCAGCCAAACGTTTTGCTTACCCAGGCGAGTCCGGCATCAAAGAAGGCGCCAGCTTGCTCGGTGAATAACATGGTAAGCACCAGAAAGATCAGGATGCCAGCCACACTGCCGTGAAATACGACGGGATTGAGGCGGTCTCGGGAGGGATGAATAGGGTTGTCTTTCGCCATGCAGGCGTACTCCTGTGGTTGAAAGGTGGAGGTAAGATTTTATTTTGAATGAACGTTCAAATAAAATACGTGAATAACTGCTACCCTTCAAGTTTACGAGTGCCTGAAACTGCTTGAGTTAGTGCGGATTGGGTAACTTGCAGACGTGAAAACGCCCGGAAAACCGGGCGTTTTCAAGAAAGTAGCGACGCGGCGAATGTTTATTCGCTATCGGCACGTTCGTCGCTATTATCGTGGTGGCCGCGTTTGCCCCGATGTTCTTCATGCGCTTCACGCATGGCGTTGTGAAGTGCTTCTTGCTCTTCTTCGGTGAGAATGCCAGCGACTCGCTCTTTATGCTCTTCACGCAGCGCATGTATTGCTTCGCGATGTTCAGCGTGTGCTTCATTGAGCTCAGCCTGCTTATCAGCTGAGATTTCGGCGCGCTGATACACCTCTTGGCGACGCTCTTCCATACGTTCTTCCATGCGCTGACGATCAGCACCGGAAGCCTCATGGTCACCGTGGCTGTCTGCTTGGGCCGTTAATGTGATCGATGCTAACGCAGCAGCGAGTAATGCCTGGGCAAACAGTTGGCGAATTGACATTTTCTGAGTACCTGAAATTTTCATAGCATCTCTCCTGGTAAGTTGACGATGTCATTATCGCTAGGTGCAGTGCAAACTGCTTGCAGTTAGTGTGCAACAATCATGGTCTTATTGGCTTGCTGTAGATCGTAGCTAAGGGTAGTTCGTCAATAGTAGACAGGGACGCTATTCATTAAGGAGAAACATAATGTCGCGAATCGAGCTATCTCGCGTGTGGCAGCCGCGCTGCGCGTTCACCACTTTGCGCCGAGTAACCGGATTGGGTGCTCTTGCTTTGATGCTGAGTGGCTGTAGCGCCGCTCAGCATGTGGGCCAAAATGAGTCCGCGGTTAAGAGTGGTACGTTGCATGAACCCCAGCCCTTTACGCGCTTGGCGCCACGGACCTACACGCCTGATGATTGGCCGCAGGCGCTAAAGGCCGATGTCTATTTGCCTGATGAGTCGACTAGCGCCCTACGCCCTGCTGCCTTATTGGTTCACGGTGGAGGCTGGCGAAACCGTACGCCAGAAGACATGCAGAGCATTGCCGAACAGTTGGCAGGGCAAGGCTACGTGGCGGTTAATATTGAGCATCGTTTTGTGCCGGAGTATCGCTTTCCTACCCAGCTGCATGATTTGCAGCAGGCCATGGCGTGGATCCATGCCAATGCTGAAGAGTGGCAGGTAGATACTAACCGCATCGTAGGCGTTGGATATTCATCGGGGGCGCATTTGGTGAGCCTGCTGGCACTGGCTGGCGTCGAAGGGCCGCTGGCCGAGCCTTACGGCGGCGAGCAGAGCCGACTAGCGGCGGTGTTGGCGGGTGGGTTGCCAAGTGATCTGCTTAAATTCGATGACGGGCCCTTAGTGGTCGACTTTATCGGCGGCACGCGAGCTGAAGAAACCGAGGCATATCGCCTGGCGTCGCCCATTTACCATATTACCCCGCAGTCTCCGCCGTTTTTTATATTCCACGGCAAGTGGGATCGCCTCGTGCCGGTAGACCATGCCACGGACTTCTATCAAGCGCTGCAGGATAACAACGTCGAGAGCGAGCTTTATCTGCAAAGCTTTAGAGGCCACATTGCCAGCTTCTTACTGCGTGGCGGCGCTATTGATGCAGGCATTAAGTTTCTTAATCGTCAGGTAAACCCTTAACCTTCTGGCTGATACTTATAACCGACGCCATAGACTGAACGAATAATTTCTAGCTCTGGCAGCGCTTCGTGGATTTTCTTACGCAGCTTCTTGATGTGGCTGTCCACGGTGCGCTCTGAGACGATGCGGTTATCGCGGTACATGTGATCCATTAGCTGCTCGCGGCTGAAAATACGCCCCGGCGCCTGCATCATCACGCGCAGTAATTGAAATTCCACCGCGGTGAGCCCTAAGTCTTTCCCGTAAGCGAGCGCTTGCCAGCCATCTTCATTTAACACGACCGGTGCATGCTGAACGTTGGCAGGGGCGTTTGCTGCTGCCTGGCTACGGCGAAGTACGGCTTTGACACGGGCGACCACTTCACGGGGGCTAAACGGCTTGCAGATATAGTCGTCGGCGCCTAACTCTAAGCCTAGCAAGCGGTCGACCTCTTCTACCTTGGCGGTCACCATAATGATCGCAATAGTTGGCCAGTGCTGGCGAATCTCACGGCTAAGCGTCAGGCCGTCTTTGCCTGGCAGCATAATGTCGAGCAGCACGAGTGCCGGGGAGTGCTGTGCTAGCCACGGCATAACTTCATCGCCGTGGGCTAACGTCGTGACCGAAAAGCCATGTGTGGTTAAGTAATCCGCCATCAGGCGAGCAATTTTTGGTTCATCCTCAACAATCAGCAAAGAGGCCGCGTGAGACGCATCGTGAGACATAAGGAACTCGCTTAGCAGTGAGGGTGAAAGCCTATTAATGAGATGTCAGCAGAGGAAAGCGCAGCGTCCAGCGCAGCCCGCCCAGCGTAGAAACTGAGGGCGCTAGCGTTGCTCCGTGCGCATTGATTAGCGCACTGGCAATTGACAGGCCTAAGCCGCTGCCGCCACTGGACCGGTTACGTGAACCCTCTACACGGTACAGCCGCTCGGTTAAGCGCGCCAGTTCTCCCTCGGGCACCCCGGGCGAGCTGTCTTCCCAGGTAACGACTGCAAAGCCCTGCTGCGCGGTGAGCGTAACGCGCAGCTCTCCCGGTGGTTGGGTGTAGGTGCAGCTATTATCCAACAAGTTGTTCCATAGCTGATGCAGGCGCTGGGCATCGCCACGTACCATTATGCCAGGAGCGATCTGCTCCGTCAGCGTTAAGCCGCTGTCCATTAACCAGCGGTCTGCGTCGGCGAGGCGGCTGACAAGACAGTCGCTAAGGTCCATCGGCGCAAGTTGGATATCCAGCGCACCTGCATCGCTTTGTGACAGCAGGCGTAAGTCAGTGACTAGGCGTTCCAACTGGCTAACTTCTTGAGCAAGCGAGCTGAGGTTCTCCTGGTTGAGAGGTCGGATGCCATCTTGCATCGCTTCAATTTCCCCACGTAGAACGGCCAACGGCGTGCGCAGCTCGTGCGCCGTGTCGGACACCCAGCGTGCTCGGGCATCGCGGCTAGCTTCGAGCGTTGCGGCAAGTACGTTGAAATCTCGCGCCAAACGCGACAGCTCGTCGCGGCCACGCTCAGGCAATCGAGTCGTATAGTCACCTTCTGTCAATCGCAGCGTGGCGCCCGCGAGTGCCCGTGTACGCCGCCCTAACCACCAGGACAAGCCGCCCGCGAGCAGGAGAGAAGCCACACATAGCGATATTACGATCAGGGTAAGATTGCGCTGTTGGCGCTCAAGGAAGCGGCTTTCCATACGCTCCATCATCTCGCGAGGAGGTCGAAAGCCCAGCGAACCGATCGTTTCCTCGCCGCTGTGCAGGTTCAGCCAATGCCAATTGCCCGAGCCTGCCCGACCGCCATTGGCAGGCACTAAAAAACGGCCCTCTGCATCACGTAGCGCAAAATCTCGCGCTTCACCTAGCGGAGAGGGAGAATCTTGATGTTCTTGGCCTAGTTCAAAACGCACAATAGATGCCCAGCGTTCCGGGGATTGCTCCAACCACTCCCAGCTCTCTTGAGTCTCCCAGCGCGTGACGAGGCCGTCTGCCAGCAGTGTTGCCCGACGCTCTTGCGCTTGGTTGAGATAATCGTAAAAGCCGCGGTCAATGCTGTAGGAAACCGCCATAAACATGCTTACTGAGATGGCCACATTGACGCTCAGGATAGTCGCAAATAGTTTGAGCCCCAGCCGGGAAGGGCGCCATTGACGTAGTGGCCCATGCAGCGCCATCACTGAGCGCTTCCTTCTTGGTTAGGCTGACGCGGCGCGCTCAGCCGTTCTCGAACATTTTCCATGCCTAAGTAGAGGCAGGGCACCAGAATTAGCAAAATAGCGGTGGCAAACAGCATGCCAAAGCCTAGTGAAATCGCCATCGGAATCATGAAGCGCGCCTGCCGTGACGTCTCTAGAATCATCGGTGCCAGCCCTAGAAATGTCGTCAGCGTGGTCATCATAATGGGGCGGAGTCGACGCGTTGCTGCGGCCACAATGGCTTCTCTGGCTGCCATTCCCTCGCGGCGTTTGCGGTTGGCGTAGTCGATCAGCACCAGCGCATCGTTGATGACCACGCCGGAAAGCGCGAGCATTCCCAGCAGGCTGATAATGGAAAGCCCAAAACCCATGATCATATGACCGGCCACCGCGCCGACGATACCGAAGGGGATCGCTGCCAGTACCAGCAGCGGCTGCGAATAACTTCTAAACGGGATAGCCAGCAGCGCATAGAGCGCGGCAATCATTAACCACATGGAGGTTTTTAACGTGGCTAAGTTGTCGGCGGTGTCCTGCTGGCGACCGCCCATGCTGACCTCTAGCCCCGGCCAGGTCGCTTCCAGCGTGGGGAACACCTCGTCTTGTAACGTGGCGAGCACCTGGTTAATGGCAAGGTCGTTTTCAGAGTCCGCAGTGACGGTAATAATACGTCGCCCGTTAATGCGCTCAAGACTGCTGGAGGCTTGGCTAATGGTGATATCCGCAACGCGAGACAGGGGCACGCTCAGCCCGTCAGGGGTGCGTACCGGCATGCGGTAGAGGGCGTTCAAACTGTCGCGATTATTGTTAGGTAAGCGTACCTCAACGCTAATTTCGCTACGCCCTACGTATTGCTCTAGAGCGGTCGCGCCCTGTAAGGGGCCGCGCAGCGCCTGTGCTAAGTTGTTGCCGGTTAGGCCCAGCGAGCGTCCTTCTGATGAAAGGCGTATTTCTAACTGGGGTTTACCGTCGCCCAGGCCGCTATCGATATCGGTAAGCCCATAGCCGCTCAGCGTTTCGGCTAACCGTTCAGCGGCGGCTTCAAGCACCTGTGTATTGGGGTGTGAAAGTCGCAGACTCAGTGCCGCACCGCTGCCGGGGCCGCCTACATCGGCTTCAAAGCGCACTGATTGGGCGCCTAATAAATCGCCGGTTAGGTCGCGCCACTCGCGGGCAATTCGCGATGGCGGCCATGCTTCCAGGCTTTCGCTGGCAATGTCGAGGCGAACCTCTAGGCTTTCACCATCCAGGCGGCTGCGCGAGCTGCCAAAACTGAGCGTTTCTTCGCGTTCGCTAAGCTGCTCTGCGGCGTCAAGAAGCTGTTGGCTGAGTTCACGACTGATGCTGATATTGCTACCAATCGGCAGTGTGACCGTCGCCTGCACCTGGTCTGATTCGACGCGGGGCATGAGGGAAAACCCCAAACGCCCGCTCATTGCCCAGGAAAGGGCGACCAACAGCACCGCAATGCCCAGCGCAATGCTGAGCAAACGCTGGTTAAGGGCACGTTGTAGGAATGGCTCAAACTGATGGTATGTGAAATGGTGTAACCCACCTTGAAGGCGTTGGCGAAGTGCTTCTAATGGGCGCTGCCACGCAGGCGTATTGCGCGGCTTGCGACTATGTGCGAGGTGGGCGGGAAGAATCACCAGTGCCTCCAGCCAGGAAATTAAAAATACCGTGACCACAACGACCGGTACCGTCGCAAAAATAAGCCCCAGAAAGCCGGGTAAAAACAGTAGTGGCAGGAACGCGACGATATTAGAAAGAATGGCGAACGTCAGCGGCGTGGCAATTTCGCTAGCCCCTTTAACCGCTGCATCGCGCAGTGAATAGCCTTCTTCACGGTAGCTATAGATATTCTCGCCGACGATGATGGCGTCATCCACCACAATGCCCAGTGCGATGATAAAGGCAAACATCGACATCATATTCAGCGACACGCCAATCCAGGGCAGAAACAGCATTGCGCCTAGGAACGCTGTTGGGATGCCCAGCGTGACCCAGAATGCCAGACGGGCTTCCAAAAACAGCGCCATGAGTACTAATACCAGCGCTAGCCCCATCCAGGCATTTTTCAACAACAGGCTAAGGCGGGCTTCATATACCTCTGAACTGTCTCGGGAGATATCAAGGCTAACGCCCTCTGGCAGGCCTGAGCGTAACCGCTCAAGCTCACCGTTGACCGCTTCAGAGATGCTGGTCGGGGTTTGGTCGCCAATTTGATAAACATCCACTGAGAGCCCGGGTTGACCGTTATAAAACTCTTCGCGGTCGGTCTCGGCGAAGCCGTCGCTGACTGTCGCGATGTCGCCCAGCGCAATGGGAGATCCTTGTGCGCTGGTCAGAATGGGTAGCTCGGCGAAGGCCTCGGCACTATTACGCCGGCCCTGATAGCGAATAAGCCATTCGCCTTCTGCCGTCGTCAGCTGACCACTGGCAAGGTCAAGCGCCTCTTCGCCAATGCGAGTAGCCAGCTGCTGATGATCCAAGCCATAGCGCTCGATAGCTTCTTCATCCAGATGAACTTGAATCTCTCGTTCGCGGTTACCCGATAGCTCTGCGCGAGATATGCCGTCGGTCGCCTGGAGCTCACCGCGTATTTCTTCAGCGGCGTCGTGTAGCGCCTCTAGGCCTACTTGGCCATATACCTGCAGGCTCAGTACGCTTCGCGAGCGCCCCGCAAGGGTAAAGCGGGGTGGATCGGCGGCACTGGGCAAAGTGGTGATAGCATTTACCGCCTGCTGGATATCCTGATAGGCGCGCATCACGTCAACACCATCAATCAGCGAGGCGCTGACATTGGCGCTGCCTTCGCTGGCGGTGGCGGTCAGCTCATCAATGCCTTCTACATTGGCAATCGCGGCTTCCATCGGCAGCAGCAGGCTCTGTTCAACGTCTTCAGGCGTCGCACCCGGGTAGCTGATAGACACTTGCACCACTTCAATATCAAACTCAGGAAAGACTTCTTTCTTAATCGCCAGCGAGGCCATTAAGCCGCCCACAATAAACAGCACCATGAGTAGGTTAGGTGCTACCCCGTGATCGACCATCCATGCCAGTGGGCCACGCGGTGTCTTCATGACCCGTCTCCCTCTTGAGCCGGCGTGTCACTAGGGCGTCGGATGCGCACGAGCTGGCCTTCGCGGGGCTGGGTTAAGCCTGCGGTAACGACCCGCTGACCTGCGGTCAGGCCGCTGCGGATCAAGGCATCATCTTCTCCGCGATAAGCCAGGGTCACCGGCGTACGGCGCAGGCGATTCTCCTCATCTACCTGCCAAACGATATCGCCTGGGCGCAGCGCGGCAGAGGGTACTGAAATGAGCTGGTGCTGAATGGTTGGCTGGAATGAAACACGCAGAACATCACCCAGGCGCAGGGCAGGGCCATCGCTTTCTAGTGCGAGCGGGTCGCTAACGGAGATTAACAGCTGTGCCTGTAAACCGTTTTCTTCCAGGCTGGGTAACATCGATACCAGCGTGCCTTCACGCGTCGCGTCTTCAGACCAGCCGCGGCTGGTTAAGGTAATCTGGCTGCCCATTTCCAACCACTCGGTCCACTCGCTGGGCAGGGAGGCGCGTACCCAAAATTGCTCAACGCCCACTAAGTGCACTACTTCCGTTCCCTGGCTAAGCAGGCTGCCAGCACCCACTAAGCGCGCTTGTACCATGGCGCGCCATGGAGCCACCAGGGTGGCGCGTTCAACGTTAAGCGCTGCCTGATCTCGGGCCACTCGCGCCTGGGTCACTTGGGCCTGGGCTTGGCGCAACTGCGGTTCTCGCAGAACCAGCGCACGGCGCTCGGCAGAAAGCTGGCGGCCAAAAGACTCGTATTCGCTGCGTGCGCGCTGCTGCTCTGCCTGCTCTAGTGCCAGCAGGGCTTGGGCATTGGCTAGCTGCGCCTGCGCATCCTCAAGAGTAAGCGCGAGATCGGCCTGATCAATATAGGCGACCGGCGCCTGCTGCTCGACGACTTGTCCCGGCACAACGCCTGGTGCAAAGCGCTCAAGCTGGCCCGCCACCCGGCTGGCCAGCATAGTTTCTTGCTCTGCCTCGACGCGGCCAAATCCATATAGATGGGGCGCCTGGGTGCTCGCAGAAATGCTCATCACGTCTACCATGCTGGGCAGTGGTTCTGGTGGTGCAGTACGCTCAATGCGGGGTGGCTGAGTCATAATCCACCAGGCGAGCATGCACGTGCCGATAAGAATCAATAACGCAACTACTGCACCCAGACGAATACGGCCTTGCTGATAAGAGGAGTGAGACGACGAGAAGGAGCGTATTGAGGTCATTACCGCGCGTTATCCATGTGCTAAGAGCGAAAATTCCAGAAAAATGAGCGTATGATGCTAGCATCACGCATTGTTACGCAGCGATTAGTCAAGCAATGTGCAAATACCATGCAATTGATATCTAATTCACATTCATTTGGTATCAATAGACTCACTGGTCTACTTTAAACGTATGAAAAATACCGCAACGCGCGACAAGCTGATTGATAGTGGTGCCCAACTGATCAGCCAGCAAGGCTACAACGCAACGGGCATTAATGCTGTTTTAAAAACGTGCGGCGTGCCTAAGGGCTCTTTTTACCATTACTTCTCTAGTAAAGAAGATTTTGGGCTGGCAGTGATTGAACGCTTTGCCACCACGTATGACGCCTCGCTAGTGACGCTGTTGGAAGATAGCAACACGCCGCCTTTAGAGCGCCTGAGGCGCTATTTTGCATCAGGTCGTGACTATATGCATGAGTGTGATCACGCCACTGGCTGTTTGATTGGTAATCTTGGACAAGAGCTTTCAGGCCAAAGCGATACCTTCCGTGATGCGCTAAACCTTGTATTTCAGCGCTGGGAACAGCGGCTGGTGAACTGCTTGCAGGACGCTCAAACGCGGGGTGATATTGCTACTCACACTGCTCCAGAAGCGCTTGCTAGCTTTATTTTAACCGGCTGGGAAGGTGCTATTTTACGCGCCAAAACGTTGAAATCTGTCGAGCCCATGGATCATTTTGAAACTATTTTGTTTCAGCAGGTGCTGGTGTCGTCCTAATGGCGGGCACGAAAGTGGTGCTCATCAGCGGCCACATCGTTTTGAGTCGCGGCTATTAGAGCATCATCAATGGACGGATCATCCAGCGCTATTAAGCCACACTGCGTTAGTGCTTCGCGAAGACTCACCTGTTCATCCAAACGCTGATATACCACCCGCACACAGCAGGGCATACGTTCGCTGTTATCAGCTACGCCCATTTTTAACCCCGTTAAACGCGTCACCTGGCTCTGAAAGCTCGGAAACAGGATGGTCTGTGTGATTTCATGACCGTTAAGCGTTTCATGATCGACCAAGAATAGCCGGTCAGCCAGTTTAACTGCGGTGCCTACATAGCGATTGTGGCATGAGCGGTTGCCGAGCATGGCCTGCATCCGCTCGGTGCGCTGATAGACTACGCCACCCTCCCGTGCTTCTAAGCAAACTAAGGTACGCATTAACTGGCCTGGTCGAGACATTGAATGATAAAGCTCAAAGTAGCGGCCAATGTAGCGTTCCATGGTTTCACTGCCCCGCTGCACCAATGCGTTAGGCCAGGGTAAGGTTGCTGGGCTTGCTTCTGACGTTAGTTGGCCGGTTTGAACCAGTGTACGAAAGTCATGATGGGGAAGGGCGATATCCTCAGTAGTGACGCCGAAAAAGTGGCAAATGCGCTGCAGTGCTGCGTGACTGGGTCGATAACGTCCACTCAGGTAACGATTAAACTGGGCGCGATTGATCGTTAAACGCCGACATATCTCTGCAATAGACGGATAGTAACTGCAGAGCAGGCGCAGGTTGGCCACAAAGTCGTCATGCATGGGCAGCTCGGCTTCCTCTCTTGGTTTCGTGACTGCCTAATGTGATGCCTAACGCGTGATAGTGCAATGGCTTCCTCCCGCCAGGAAGCCTTCAACGTAGCGGCTTTCTGGTGAATAAGGTTATGCTAGCACTATATACAGCCAGCCGACTTTTGCAGTAAATCAGGAGCGTGTTATGTTTCATGGGTTTGAAAAAACGAAGCGTCGCGTTAACGGCATCGAAATGACTTTTCGCATGGGCGGCAGTGGCCCTGCGCTGCTGTTGCTGCACGGTCATCCGCAGACCCACGTGATTTGGCATAAAGTAGCGGCGTCGCTTGCCGAGCATTTTACGGTGATAGCGGCTGATCTGCGTGGTTACGGCGATAGCAGTAAACCTGACGATGATACCGAGCACCTCAACTATGCCAAGCGCACCATGGCGAACGACATGGCGGAGCTTATGACGGCATTGGGTTTTGAGCGCTTTAAAGTGCTGGCCCACGATCGAGGCGCCCGCGTTGCTCACCGGCTAGGCGTTGATCATGCTCAGCGAGTAACGCGGATGGTGCTGCTGGATATTGCGCCTACGCTGGCCATGTATCGTGGCACGTCAGAGGCTTTTGCACGCTCTTACTGGCACTGGTTCTTTCTTATTCGCCCGCAGCCGCTGCCAGAAATGCTGATCAGCAGCGATCCTGCCCAGTATCTAAAGAGCGTCATGGGAGCGCGTAGCGCCGGTATGGCGCCTTTTTCAGCCGAAGCGCTGGCGGAATACGAACGCTGTTTGTCACTGCCTGGTACCGCCACCGGTATTTGCGGCGACTACCGCGCCAGCGCCACGATCGATTTAGTGCACGACCAGGCGGACATTGATTCAGGCATTAAGCTGAGCTGCCCATTGAAAGTGATGTGGGGAGCTGAAGGGGCAATCGAAGCTTGCTTCGATGCCTTGGGCGAATGGCGCAAAGTGGCCTCTCACGTTGAAGGCAAGTCGCTTCCCTGCGGCCATTATATTGCTGAAGAACTTCCCGAGCAGCTGTTAGAAGAAGCATTACCGTTTTTGCTCAAGGCATAGCCCTTCAAAACTGGGCCCTTCAAAACTGGGCTCTGCAAAACTGAGCCCTTCAAAACCTAGCCCTTAATCTTGCTGATAATCAGCGCCGCGTTAACGCCTCCAAAACCAAATCCATTGCATAGCACATGCTGGGTGTCGTGATCGCGTGGGCTGGCGGTGACAAAATTTAAGTCCTGCATCCCGTCGTCGCAGTGCTCAAGGTTAATGGTCGGCGGCAGTTGGTCAGTCATCGCGGCCATGACAGAAAAAATGCTTTCTATACCTCCGGCTGCCCCTAACAGGTGGCCTGTAGACGACTTAGTGGCTGAAATCGGTATGTTGGGCAGCAGGGGGCCAAACACGTTGCGTAATGAGGCGATTTCAGCGCGGTCGCCAACCGGCGTGGACGTCGCGTGGGCATTGATATGACTAATGGCATCTTTGGAAAGACCGGCCATGCCAAGAGCTGCTTGAATTGCTAGGGCTGCCCCTGCGCCATCTTCTGGCCCGGCGGTAATGTGATGTGCATCCGCGCTGGTGCCGTAGCCGCTAATGACTGCCAGCGGGGTTGCGCCACGCGCAAGGGCATGATCAAGCGTTTCTATCACTATAACGCCCGCCCCTTCACCCATCACAAAGCCGTTACGGTCCTTGTCGAACGGCCTAGAGGCGCGCTCAGGTGTGATAGATTCAGTGGAAAGTGCTTTTAACGCGTTGAAGCTGGCCAGCGAAAGCGGGTCGATGCATGCTTCTGCGCCGCCGACGAGTGCCACATCGGCTTCACCGCTGCGGATAATGCGCATGCCATCGCCAATGGCTTGCAAGCCTGCCGCACAGGCCGTTACCGGGCAACCTAACGGGCCTTGAAAGCCATAGCGGATCGACAGGTTGCCGGCTGCCAGATTGGCTAAAAAAGCGGGTACGGTGAAGGGCGATATTTTACGATAGCCGCGTTCCACCAGCGTTTTTTGCGCTTGAGTTATGGTTGGGAAGCCGCCGATGCCCGAGCCAATAATCGTAGCTGTTCGGCGCTTTTGAGCGTGTTCCGATGGCTGCCAGTTGGCCTGTTGCAATGCTTCTTGAGCGGCGGCTAGTGCGTACAGGCTAAACAGATCCATTTTGCGGCGTTCTTTCGGGTCGGCAATGCTATCCAGATCAACCCCGCCAGCCGGGTCATTGAGGTGTTCAGGAACGACGCCGGCAATTTTGATGGGAATATCGCTGGTATCGAAGCGGCTGATCGTACTGATGCCGGACTGGCCTTCTAACAGTCGTTCCCAGCTTGTATTAACGTTGTTTCCTAACGGGCTGACCATGCCCATGCCGGTAATAACAATAGGTGATTGCATAGCGATTCCAGAGTTATTGATGTCGCCACCCTAGCACCAGACAAGATATGATCAAGATCATATTTTATTGGTATACGACGAGGTAACTATGCCTTATCCCCAAAGCCATAAATCGAAAACGAAAGCGCGTATTTTGGCCTCTGCTGCGGAGTTATTCAGCCGTAAAGGCTTTCAGAAGGTATCTATTGGGCAAATTATGACGCTCGCAAAGATGACCCATGGCGCCTTTTATACGCATTTTGCTTCAAAAGAAGCGCTCTACAACGAGTCAGTACGCCTTACGCTGGATAAAAGCAGGGCGGCAAGGTTGGTGAAAGGACCGCTATCGGTGCAACACTTGACTGATCTGGTCGCCAATTACTGCAACCTTCAAGAATTGGTCAGTAAGCATGAACCAGGACCGGAAGCTGTACTCTTCAATGAGATTGGCAGCGAAAAAGAAGAAATCCGTACCCTGTTTGAAGCATCTTATTCACGTATGAAAAAGATGCTCGAAACCCGCCTCATGGCGCTAGGGAAGTTGAAGAAACTGCCCTTCGCCAATGACCGTAACGTGATTGCTGATAAGGCTAGGGTCATATTGGCATCGTTGATAGGCGCTGTGGCCATTGCCAAAAGTTTGCCTGGAGAAGCCGAGAGCAAACAGGTGCTGACGGCAACGCAGCGTCAAATTTTACTAATGATGGGCGTTAGTGAAAACGAAGCAGAAAACATGCTGCATGGGTAATAACCCGCCTCGCAGATGATTTTTTAAACGCTTCTTAATATTTTATGGGCAAGCTGAGCGGGAGTTAACGTATACAAGACGAAACAGGGTAAAAACTGGATAATGGCAGCCAATCAGCCTACGGCCCTGTTTATTCAAATGCCTAGCCAAATTCATTACCCCCGGATGCTCGTACATGGAAATTAAAGTTAACTATCTCGATAACCTCCGGCTAGAGGCTAAGTTCGACGACTTTACGGTCGTTTCTGACCAGCCTATCCGCTATAAAGGTGATGGTTCGGCGCCGGGTCCTTTCGACTATTTCCTGGCGTCATCCGCCATGTGCGCGGCCTATTTTGTGAAGGTGTACTGCAACGCGCGGGATATTCCTACCGAGAATATTCGCCTCTCGCAGAACAACATCGTCGATCCAGAAGATCGCTACAATCAGATCTTTAAAATTCAAGTCGAACTTCCGGAAAATATTTCTGAGAAGGATCGCCAGGGCATCCTGCGGTCTATTGACCGCTGCACGGTTAAAAAAGTGGTGCAAGCCGGTCCTGATTTTCAAATCGAAACGGTCGAAAACATCGATGAAGATGCCCAGGCGCTACTGATGGGCGCGCCGGAAAGTGGCAGTACTTACATTGAAGGCAAAGACTTACCGCTAGAGCAAACCATCGCCAATATGAGCGCGATGCTGGCGGAACTGGGCATGAAGATTGAAATCGCCTCTTGGCGCAATATCGTGCCTCATGTTTGGTCGCTGCATATTCGCGATGCCGCCTCTCCCATGTGCTTTACCAACGGTAAAGGGGCGACCAAAGAGAGCGCACTTTGCTCGGCACTGGGTGAGTTTATTGAGCGCTTAAGCTGTAATTTTTTCTACAACGATCAGTTTTTTGGCGATGAGATTGCCAACAGTGAGTTTGTTCACTACCCCAATGAAAAGTGGTTCCTGCCGGGGCCGGGTGACGAACTGCCCGCTGAGATTCTCGATGATCACTGCCTAGCTATCTACAATCCCGAAGGCGAGCTGTGCGGTTCCAACCTGATTGATACCAACTCCGGTAACGAGGCGCGGGGCGTTGTTTCGCTGCCCTTTGTCCGCCGCTCTGACGGCGAGACAATCTACTTCCCCTCGAACCTGATCGAAAACCTGTTCCTGAGCAACGGCATGAGTGCCGGTAATACGCTGGTAGAAGCGCAGGTGCAGTGTCTTTCCGAAATTTTCGAGCGAGCGGTAAAGCGTGAAATTCTCGAACAGGAATTAAGCCTGCCGGATGTGCCGCAAGACGTGCTGGCGAAATATCCGAGCATTGTGGAAGGCGTTAACGCACTGGAGGCTCAAGGCTTTCCTGTGCTCATTAAAGATGCCTCTATGGGTGGGCAATTCCCCGTGATGTGCGTCACGCTGATGAATCCGCGTACCGGTGGTGTGTTTGCCTCTTTCGGAGCGCATCCAAGTTTTGAAGTGGCGCTTGAGCGCAGCCTAACCGAGCTGCTGCAGGGCCGCAGCTTCGAGGGATTGAATGACCTTCCTCACCCCACCTTCAACTCCCAGACCGTGTCCGAGCCCAACAACTTTGTAGAGCACTTTATCGACTCTGTGGGCGTGGTTTCCTGGCGTTTCTTTAGCGCTAAGCCCGATTTCGAGTTCTGCGAGTGGGATTTCTCTGGCAGCAATGAGGAAGAAGCCGAAACGCTATTTGGGATTTTCGAAGAGCTGGGTGCTGAAGTCTACATGGCGGTGCACGAAAACTTGGGCGCTCCTGTTTGCCGTATTCTAGTGCCGGGCTACTCAGAGGTGTATCCGATCGAAGATTTGATTTGGGATAACACCAATAAAGCGCTGGATTATCGGGAAGACATTCTTAATCTGCACCGTCTTGATGATAAACAGCTCAATGGTTTAGTGGAACGGCTGGAAGAAAGTCAGATAGATGATCATACGGACATCATTACGCTGATTGGCGTGGAGTTTGATGAAAACACCGTATGGGGGCAGCTTACTATTCTGGAATTGAAGCTGTTGACGAACTTGGCACTTCAGCAATATGACGACGCCTTAGAGCGCGTTGAAATGTTCTTGCAGTACAACGATAACACCGTCGAGCGAGGGCTTTTCTACCGTGCGATTAACGCGGTATTGGAAATCGTGTTGGATGATGAGCTGGCGCTTGACGACTACCTGCCTAACCTCACGCGCATGTTCGGTGCAGAGGCGATGGCGGCCGTGGTTGGCTCAGTCAATGGCGATGTGCGGTTTTACGGTTTAACGCCGACCAACATGCAGCTAGACGGCCTAGATCGCCACCTGCGCTTGATTGAAAGCTATAAAAAACTTCACGCTGCTCGGGCGGCTAACGTTGCTATGTAAACATTACCGGGCGTGCGAGTATCGCGATTGATTGGCTAGCGCTATACCGCTAGCCATTTCATTCTGCCGCATGAAACCAGCTTTGATGGCTGAGGAATTCTATTAGCTCTGTCCGGAAAAGCATGGCACGCGCAGAAAGGCTGCGGCGGTGGGGCCATACCAAGCAGATTTCTCTATGTTGACCCTGCCAGCTAGGCAGCACACGCACCAACGAGCCCTTTTGTAGGCTGTTAGCCACCATGCTGGCGGGCATCAACGCGATGCCCGCGCCTGATTGGGTGAGATTTAGGACAACATTCATATCATTACTGATATGGAAATGATGTTTGTGGCAAGCGTGGTGATTGCCTTCGCTATCCATCAGTTGCCAATCGCTAAACATGTTGGCCGCAACACTAGGGCAGGCCGCAAGTTCACTAATCGTGGCCGGTAGAGGGTGCTGCATCGCTGGGGATGCCACCAAAATGGGCTCTATATAGCCTAGGTATTTTTGGATCAGAGTAGTATCTTTCTGAGGGCCTGATCGCAGCGCAATATCGGCTTGCTGATCGCGAATGTCGATGATGTTGTTATCTAGTTCGATGCTCAGAGAAATGTCCGGATAGCGGTGCGTAAAATGCCGCCAAAACGCATCCAGCGGCCCGCTGCCCAAGTTGACCGGGGCCATTACTTTTAACGGACCGCTTAGGCTATGCAGTGCTTGATCCAGGTTTAAAATGCGTTGATCGAGTGCTACCACTAGCTCTTCGCACTCGCGATAATAAGACTCCCCATGCGGCGTTAACGTTAAGCCTTTGGTTGAGCGATACAGCAACTCTACACCGAGCGTTGCCTCTAACGCGCTGATGCGCCGCGAAACGGTGGCAATTGTCATATTAAGCTGAGCAGCTGCCGCCGTCAGGCTGTGCTGGTTGGCAGCGACGATAAATATTTTGAGATCATCAAGAGAAGGTGTTTTCATTTTGCATTTATGTAAAATTGGTTTTCATATATTGCCATATATTACATTTATAGATGTTTGTTAGCCTATCCGCACTCAAACACTCGTAATAGGGCCGCCCATGGAACACCGAATTATCTTCGCTATTCTTATGTCATTCACACTATCGCTGATTATGTCCGCCTGGGTCACCTACGTGAATATCGGTGCCCATACTGATTTTGTGGGTATTTGGATGCATGCGTGGCTATTAGCATGGCCGGCCGCTGGTATCATCGCTTTTATCTGCGGCCCCTTTCTGCATAAAGTCGCCCACCGCATAGCCAATAATCTCTAAAAACTCGCTTGATGCACTATGATGCACTCGTTGGTGCAGTCAGTGCATACAACTGCATCTGTGCACCAAGTTTAATTCTGCTCCACGCTTGGTAAAACGTTCTTCGCGCTTGATGATAGTAAAGCGACGCGCTTTCAAACATAACGCTAATACAAAAACGCGGAGAGAATCCCATGCTCGATATGCTCAATGACCTCCTGTGGGGGAAGATTCTACTAGTGCTGCTGGTGGGCGTTGGCGTCGGTTTTACCTTCGCTTCACGCTTTGTGCAGTTTCGCTATTTCGGTGAGATGTTTCGTATCCTAGGTTCGGGGCAAGTCTTTAAACGTAGCCAACACGGCCATTTAAGCTCGTTTCAGGCATTGGTGCTTTCGGTGGCGGGGCGTGTAGGTGGTGGTAATATCGCAGGTGTTGCGGTGGCCATTACTTTAGGTGGCCCAGGCGCGATTTTTTGGATGTGGCTGGTGGGGTTAATGGGCATGGCCACCAGTTTCTTGGAATGCACCCTGGCGCAAACATATAAAGAGGCCGAAGGCGATGGCACATATCGCGGTGGCCCGGCGTATTACATCGTTAAAGGGTTGGGTAAACAGTGGCGTTGGCTGGCAGCGTTTTACTCGGTGCTGTTGCTGTTGACCTTCGGCTTTGCCTTTACTGCACTTCAATCCTACGCAGTAGCGACTTCATTTGGAGACGCTTTCGGTGTGCCTGTGCTGTATACCGGGATTGCTCTGGCGATGCTGGTAGGCCTGATTATCTTCGGTGGCATTAAGCGTATTGCGCGTATTTCCGAGATTTTAGTGCCCTTTATGGCGATCAGTTATATTGCTATCGCACTACTGGTTATCGCCATGAACATTGGGGAAATTCCAGGTGTGATTGCGCTCATTGTAAAGAGTGCTTTCGGCCTTGAACCACTGATCGGTGGTGGAATTGGTGCGGCTATTATGATGGGTTTGAAGCGCGGCCTGTTCTCTAACGAAGCGGGCCTGGGTAGTGCGCCCAATGTGGCGGCAGTCGCCTACGTGCCGCACCCGGCCAACCAAGGTATCGTGCAGGCATTTTCGGTATTTATCGATACCGTCATTATTTGTTCTGCCACGGCGTTCCTGATTCTGCTCAGTGGCGTATACGATCCTGCGGCGGGCGCAGGTGTTGAGGGCATTGCCCTCACCCAGGCAGCGCTGGCCGAACACGTAGGTGAGTGGGGCCGCACTTTTGTTAGCCTGGCGCTATTGCTGTTTGCTTTCAGCACGATTTTGTACAATTACTACCTAGGCGAAAACAGCCTCAATTTTTTCAGTCGTGACAATCAGAACCTATTCAACGCCTTCCGCGTGGCGATCGTGCTTTTAGTGTGTTGGGGCGCGACCACTGATTTGGGCACCGTGTTTGGCTTTGCTGATGTCACTATGGGCCTTCTGGCCGTGGTCAACCTAATTGCGCTGATCCTGTTGTTCAAGTGCGGCTTGCGCATTCTCAAAGACTTCGATAGTCAGCGTCGGCAGGGCATCAAACAGCCGATTTTTGACGCTAACCAGCATCCGGACCTCCACCTGGATCCAAAAGCCTGGGAGCTAGAACCTGAAGAGGCTGAAGCATTAAAGCAGCGTCTAACAAGCGCGTCTGCCGAGTAAGGACTCGCTCAGCACGTATTAACTCAATCAGGAGTGCCCATGCCCCGTGTGCTAATACTCTATACCGGAGGGACTATTGGTATGCAGCCATCACCTCAAGGCTACGTACCCTGCGCGGGGCTGGCGGAACGCCTAGCGGCGCATTTGGCCCTGAGTGACCCTTACCGACTGCCAGCATTTGATGTAATTGAAATGCAGCCTTTAATTGATAGCGCAGAGCTAATGCCCGAGGCCTGGAACCGGCTGGTGGCACAGTTGGAATGCCACTGGGAGACTTACGACGCTTTTGTAGTGTTGCACGGTACCGATACCATGGCGTATAGCGCCGCAGCACTTTCGTTTATGCTCGATGCGCTGAACAAGCCGGTGGTTTTCACCGGCTCTCAAATTCCGTTGGGCGAGCCCCGCAGTGATGCGTTGAATAATCTCATCAGCGCGCTGCAATTGGCGGTGCATCCAGACACGCCCCGTGAGGTTAGTCTGTCTTTTCACGACAGACTACTGCGTGGCAACCGTGCCCGCAAAGTACGCAGCCTGGGCCTAGATGCGTTTGATTCACCAAATTTTCCTTGGCTAGGAGCATTAGGCATTGGCATAACGCTGAATGTTGATGCCGCCCTTCCCAGCGGCATGCCAAGTTTTGTACCTATCGACCTTGAACCTGATGCGGTGGCTGTCCTATCGCTGCATCCGGGCATGTCGTTGCGCCGTGCCAAGGCGCTACTGGCCGATGCCTCCTTAAGGGGACTGGTGCTCTACAGCTACGGTGTTGGTAACCCGCCCAGTTTTGAAGGTGAGCTGCTGAGCGCCCTAACGGATGCCAACGAACGAGGTGTAGCATTAATTAACGTGACACAGTGCGATCAAGGTGGGGTAGTGCAGGGAGCTTACGCTACTGGTTCTGAGCTAAATAAATCAGGGGTAATCGCTGGAAGAGATATCACCTTGGAAGCCGCCGTAGCGAAGCTAATCGTACTATTGGGGCGTGGGTTAGCGGGATGCGCCTTGCAGAAAGCGCTGAAGAGCGACTTGCGGGGTGAGTCTCGCACGATACGCTAGATCCGCCTTTATTAATTACCCAAAGAACCAGTAGCACACCGCTATCGCCGTGATAATACCTGCCGCATCGGCCACTAATGCACAGCCTAAGCCGTGGCGGATACGGTGATGCAACGGAGTTAACATCCAGCTCCTAGACGACGCGAAATATCGTTGCCTGCAATAACTAAATTATGCCCTAAATCTTTAATTGCTTCGGTGGTTGCTTCGCTACGGGTCAGCGATATGGCCATGCCGGCAACTGTATCGCCAGTATGGTTATGCAGCGATGTGCCCAAGCAAATCATACCTTCGCGAACCTGCCCGTCATCAATTGAAAAACCACGTTGACGGGTTTCATCAAGTTCACTGCGTAATTTCGTCAAATTGCGCACACTACGCGAAGTCAGTGGCCCAGGAAATTGATTAGAAAAAAGTTCGTGCAGGGCTGATGTGTCAAGTGCGGCCAGTAAGACTTTACCGGTCGCTGTAAAGGCCGCGGGCAGTCGCATGCCTATCCGAAATGTTGTGCCTAACGGTAAGTGGGCGTTGGAACAGGCAATATAGACAACGTCGCTTCCATCAAGCACCGTCATCGTCATTGTGTATTGGCCAAGGCTGTGGGCATCGACAAAATAGCTTTTAAAAATGTCTACCAGATCATTTTGGGCCAAAAAACCATTGGCCCAGCGCATAGGGTGTGGCCCGGTACTGAAGGTTCCATCGAAGCCTTTGGTTAAAAGCCCAACTTCGACCATCGTCAACAGAAGCCCATGAAGAGTGCTTTTCGGTAATGATAAAGCATGCCCTATTTCAGAAGCCTTGGGCTTCCTTGGTGATGCTGAAACAAAATCCATAATCGCAACCGCGCGGCGCAGAGCGGGCACCTTTGTCGTTCCTGCTTTGGGTGCTTCACCACCTTTCACCTCATTTCTCCTTATTGACTTTACGCGATACTTAGATGCATTGTTGAGTTCACTTTGCTGATTCAAGTTCATTATGATGAACTTTGTAGAAAGAACAAAGATAAATTAACGTCATCCACACCTTTTTAAAACGGCATACTTCATCTTGGATAAATGAGAACTCGCTTCAAAGCTAATCTCTTACGATGCTAACAGCTGTCATGGCGGCAAGACGTTGGTGCCTGTGTTAAGCGCTTTTAGAACGGGCATCGCTATTCGACAATTCCTAAAACGTTCATCCGATACATAAACACAAGATGGAGGAAACGATGACCACAACACCTTTTGGTTTCACCACTGTTGCCGACATTTATGTCGAATGGGGCGGTGCTGCTCGCCTAGGTGAATTACTCGGCGAGCGCTTTAGTGAACGCAAAGCATTGCTTGTCACGGATCGTGGGCTGATTGATGCGGGGCTTATTGCGCCAGTTGAAAAGACATTAAAAACACTGGGCTTTGATGTTTCGATTTTTGACGAAGTCGTTGCCGACCCGCCCGAGGCCGTCGTGCTTGAATGCGCTGAGAAGGCTCGCGCACAAAATATTGATATTGTGATTGGCCTTGGTGGGGGATCATCGCTTGATATTGCCAAGCTTGTGGCGGTTATGGTCGGTAGTGAACAACCGCTGTCTGACATGTATGGAATCGGCAATGTCATCGGTAAACGTTTACCGCTGGCCCTAATCCCTACAACCGCGGGCACAGGCTCCGAAGTTACCAATATTTCCATCATCACTACTGGCGAAACCACTAAAATGGGTGTTGTTTCGCGGCAACTTTTCGCAGATTTTGTCCTTCTCGATGCCGAACTAACGGTTGGCCTGCCGCAAATACATACCGCAGCAACCGGGATTGACGCGATGGTGCATGCCATCGAAGCTTATACATCCAAAATCAAGAAAAACCCATTGTCAGATGCCCTTGCTCGCGAAGCTCTGCGTCTGCTGGGCAGTAACCTGATTGCGGCATGTAAAGATGGTACTAACCGCAAAGCACGTGAAAACATGCTGCTGGGCGCCATGCTGGCGGGGCAGGCCTTTGCCAACTCCCCGGTGGCAGCGGTTCATGCTTTAGCTTATCCGCTGGGCGGACATTACCACCTGCCACATGGCTTGACAAACGCCCTGATGCTAGGGCCGGTCTTGCGTTATAACGCTAAAGTGGCGGCACCACTTTATGCCGAACTGGCTGATGTCATGAGCGTGCCGGGCGAGGGTGGCGATATTAGTACACGTTCAGAAGACTTCGTAAGTCATATGCTGGCTCTGATGGATGAAAGCGGCGCTCCACGCCGTTTGCGCGATGTCAATGTCACTGAAGACAGTTTGGCTATGCTGGCAAAAGATGCCATGAAACAGCTCCGTCTTTTGGTGAACAACCCGGTGGAAGTGACCGAAGAGGACGCATTAGCACTTTATCGCGAAGCCTATTAGGGCTTCATAAATTGACTGTTAAAAAATCTGGTCTCAACCAGCAACACAACAAGAAAGGTGAAAACCATGACTGACATTCGACTTTACATGTTTCAAACCGGCTCGCTGAAATGCAAAGTACACAATATCAAAATGAATGAAGGTGCTGGTGCCGATTATGAAATTCCGGTTCCATTTTTTCTGATCACCCATCCTGAGGGGCATACCATTATTGATGGTGGGAATGCCGTTGAAGTGGCCACTGATCCGGTTGGGCATTGGGGTGGAATTACCGACGTGTATTGGCCTGTGATGGAAGAGTCTGAGGGTTGCGTCGCCCAGCTTAAAAAAATGGGGATCCAACCGGAAGATATTCGCTATGTGGTGCAATCACATTTGCACCTGGACCATACAGGAGCGGTTGGCCGCTTCCCGAATGCGACGCATATCGTGCAACGTGAAGAGTATGAATATGCCTTTACCCCTGATTGGTTCGCAGCAGGTGGGTATATTCGCAAGGATTTCGACAAGCCAGATTTGAAATGGCAGTTCCTCAATGGAACAGAAGATGATCATTACGATATATATGGAGATGGCACACTGATCACCGTCTTCTCGCCTGGTCACGCGCCGGGACATATGTCGTTTAAGGTAAATCTGCCTAATAGCGGCCCCATGATTTTGACAATTGATGCGGCGTACACTACTGATCACTGGGAAGAAAAAGCATTGCCGGGATTTTTGGCATCGACTGTGGATACCGTCCGTTCTGTTCAAAAACTACGTGCACTCGCTGATAAAACCAATGCAACCGTTGTTACCGGTCACGATCCGGATGCCTGGGCTACTTTTAAGCATGCCCCAGAATATTATGATTAATACCAACGGATTATGCCAGCCCGTGCTTTCGGGCTGGCATGTGCACTTCAGGTGATCGGTTTTTATCATGAAAGCTGTGTTCATCGTGGTGGATTTTCTTCTTGAGATGTTCGCGGCTACTGGGCAGGAGAACCTACCCAAAGAACCAGTAGCACACCGCTATAGCCGTGATAATACCTGCCGCATCGGCCACTAATGCACAGCCTAAGCCGTGGCGGATACGGGTAATGCCTATCGCGCCGAAGTAAACTGCCAACACGTAGAAAGTGGTTTCGGTACTGCCTTGCAGGGTAGCCGCTAAGAGTCCTGCAAAGCTGTCTACGCCAAAGGTGTCCATGGTTTCAATCATCATGGCGCGTGCGCCGCCCCCTGAAAGCGGCTTCACAAAGGCGGTGGGCAGGGCGTCGACAAAGCGAGTATCCCAGCCAAATCCTTCGACGATCCAGCGTATGCCGCTTAGCCCTGCGTCCAGTACGCCGCTGGCGCGTAGCACGCCCACGGCGACCAGCATGGCAATCAGGTAGGGCAGCAGCGTAACAGTGAAGCTTAAGCCCTCTTTAGCTCCTTCAATAAAAGCGTCGTAAACCTTCACTCCGCGTAGCGCCCCTACCACTAGGAACATGATTACAATACTAAAGAGCGTAAGGTTGCCCACTAACGTGGAAGCTGCCGCCAGCGCCTGAGCCGACATCCCCGCAAGTGTCGTGAGTAATAAGCCTAAACAGAGCGCTGCCACGACGATATAGCCCAGCACCACCGGCTGCCAAAGCTTTATGCGCTGAACAATGGCCACCGCTAAAAGCCCCGCCAGACTAGAAGCCGTCGTCGCTAGCAGGATAGGAAGAAATACCAGCGTGGGATCAGCGGCGCCTTGCTGGGCGCGGTACATGAAAATGGTGACCGGTAGCAGCGTTAGCGATGAAGTATTAAGCACCAAAAATAGAATTTGCGCGTTGCTGGCGGTTTCAGAGCTGGGGTTCAGGCTTTGCAGCGAGTGCATGGCCTTGATGCCGATAGGCGTAGCGGCGTTATCCAAGCCTAGAATGTTAGCTGCAAAGTTCATGCTGATCAGCCCCATAGCGGGATGCCCGCGAGGAACTTCAGGCATTAAGCGACAGAACAGCGGGTCCAGCACTCGTCCCAGCAGACGAATCAGCCCTGCCTTTTCGGCAATCGAAAGAAATCCCAACCATAGCGTCATCGTGCCGAGCAGCACCAGAATGATGTCGACACTTACCCGGGCCATGTCGAAAAGCGACTGGACTAAGCGGGCGAACACTTCGCCGTCGCCACCCACCAACCACTGCCACATTGACGCTACAAACGCAGCGATAAAGAAGCTTAACCAAATTCCGTTGAGCATGGCGAGCGGGCATCCTGGATTACGGTAAGGAAGATGATGCTAATCCTACCGAATTCAGGGCGCGGCAACACTCTTGTAATCAAAGATCTAGGCGACTCCATCACGAATTGACATGAAATAGTTTTCGCTGCCTATCTGACCGCCTTTCAAGGCAACCTCCAAACCATCGAACGCTGGAAGGTCGCTATGAGCAGTGCAGAGCGGAGACCCCGGCGTTTCTGGTAGAGGCAGCCGGGTGGTCAAAGCATGTACCGCAAGCTGGTTGAGAGCATGACTTGATGTGTCACCGCCTGCGATCACTACGCGCTCAAGCCCGTGCGCGTACACCATCTGGCGCAATAGCTGGCCCAGCGAACGGCCAATAAGGTGGCGCGCTCTTTCTCCTCCCTGATGCACGGCCTCTGCATCACTGTTGGGGCCCATTGCGGTATATACAATGACGCTTTTGCCTTGGCTGAGCGCCTCATTAGCGGCTTCCTGAGCCAGGTACATGGCCTCTGCATGGGTACGTTCGTTGATCAGCTGGACGACATCGAGGGCAATTACGCGAAAGCCATTGGCTTCTGCGCTGCGAATTTGCCGTGCCGTCACTTCTGAGCAACTGCCGGATACTACTGCTAACTGCTCAACTGCCCCAGGTGAAGAGAAGCGCGGCGGGTTTTCGGGGATCAACATCTGCCTACGCCAAGTGCTTACTAGAGAGTACTCCACGGCAGAGGAGCCGACCACGAAGCTTCCTTTAGGGGAACACGTTCGCCATAGCTGTGTACCAACCTCAGCCTGTTGGTCGTGGGTCAGCGTATCGAACAATACTACGTCATTTTCTTGCATGAGCTGATCGACGCGAGTGTCGGTATCGGTTGAGTCGAGACAAAGAACATCTGCTAGACCGATGGAGAGCAGGGTCTGTTGCGCCAGATGATGCCTCAAGTCTGCCTCTTTCATAGGTGTTACAGGGTGCCTGCACATCACAGGATGACGATCAATTCGATGTATTTCGCTATCGAAGGCAGCGAAATGTTGTCCGAATACGGTGTAGCGTTTGAGCTGCGGTGCGCCAATCGCCAGAGGCACCGAGCGCTGCTTGAATAGCGATTTTCCTATTTCCAGCGCTTTCCCGATGCTGCCAATCGTCGGGGCGCTGTCGAACGTTGAGCACACCTTATAGTGACAAATCGTTGCATCGAGTGATTTCAACCAGGTGAGCGCACTATGGAGGTGAGACTCCATCCACTCGGGAGATTCACTGCGGCTAGTGCCCGCCAAGCCTACGGCAGTATAGCTGGCGAAAGGAGCCAGCTGCTGCGCCGTGGGAGGTGCCAGAAAAAGCACCGTTTTTACTCCGTGCAGGCTCAGTGCTTCCATCACATCGGTGGAGCCTGTGAGATCATCGCCATAGTAGGAGAGAAGTAGAGAGGTGCTCATTGGCCAAAAGCCTCTATGGCTTGGGCAAGTTCGCGGTGTTCGCGGGCATAGGTCGCCATGGGAATGTCTGTCATGGCCGCTTGCCATGCTTGGCGCAGACTGGCTACTCCGCCTGCAATGCCACCGGGATGAGCCATGATGCCGCCTCCGCAACAGTAAATAAGGTCGCTATTTCCGAGCGCTTGATAAGTATCAGTGACTTGGGCAGCGCTTTGTCCTGAAGAGAACACCGGCATGATCTGATAGCCGGCGTCTGGAGTCTCGAACATGGGGGTTTGGCAGGCACGAGCACTAGTAATGACGCTATCGTCCTCTTCGCTAAACTTGTTGCGCAGGCCATTCACATGGATATGATCGACCCCCGCTAAGCGCCATAATTTATGGTAGGCCGTAAACGCCATTCCTACATGTGGAGATCGGCTGAACATGCCCCAGCCTGCACGATGGCCATGCAGGGCTACTTCGCAATGACGGCGGAGGTATGTCACACCTGCTAAACCGACGCTGTTCACTGCCACCATGACACAGGTGCCACCGGCAGCCACCACATAGTCGTGCTGGGCGCGCATTTCGTCGATATCGCCACTGATATTGAAGGCGTACATGACCTTTTTACCGGTACGCTCCGCATGGGCGTTGATGATTGGCATGACGGCATCGACACGTGCCCGCAGCGGGTTATGGGGTCCGTTGGCCTGTAACTCATCGTCCTTGATGAAATCGATGCCACCCACCACGAGTTGCTCCACCATATTGGCAGTTTCAGCGACGGAGAGGCCCACACTGGGTTTGATTATCGTGCCGATCATAGGGCCGCTGGAAATGCCGGAGAGTTGCCGGGTACCCGTTATTCCGAACTGAGGGCCGGGGTAAACGCTTGCGAAGGAATCGGGCAACTCGATATCGAGTAATTTCAACGCAGAAAACTCTTTCAGCTCAAACAGGTTGCCGGCCACGGTCGATACTAGGTTCGGCAGTGAAGGCCCCATATTTTCCAGTGGCCATGAGAGCTTTACTCGAGCGCGTTGGAAAAGGGTATGACCTTGAGGCGCTAGATCAGCACGCATGGGTAGCGAGGGGGCATCGAGCGCGTCCAACATCTCGATACTCTCGACGATTGCACCATGAGCTTCACGTAAGGCATCTGTTTCGTTGGCAAGGCGGGTGAAAGTGCCTGAGGACTGCTCTCCTGCCATCACGTTTGCGGCATGCTCAACGTGATAAGGAGTTTCAATCATGTAGTGGGCGTAAATGCGTGTGCTCATCAATAAGGCTCCGGCAGATCAAAACAGAAGGTCGCGTATAAAGAGCGAAATCATCGGTACATAGGTAATCAGCATCAGGCAGGTGATCATGGTAAATACTGGGGGAAGCAAAAATCGGAACAGTTGCTCAACGGGCAATTTAGCTACCTGGGCAGCGGCAAATAAATTGACCCCCAATGGCGGAGTGAACATTCCCAAGGCCAAATTCACCACGACTACGATCCCAAAGTGCACTGGGTCGATGCCGAAACCAATCGCGATCGGAGCCAAGATGGGAGCAAGAATCAAAATGGCCGCAGAGGTCTCGATAAACATGCCAACCAGTAACAGCAGCATGTTGATAGCCAATAGGAAGGTGTAGCGGTTATCAAAGGTGCTCTGTGCCCAGGCACCAATATCACTGGCCAAGCCTGAACGTCCAATCACAAAACTGAGAATGGAAGCCGCGGCGATAATCAGCATGATCGATCCTGCAGAAAGAGCACTCTCGCGAAAAATACGCGGTAGGTCGCCAAGCTTTATAGTTCGGTATACCACCATTCCTAGAAACAGACCGTACAACACTGCAACCGCCGAGGCCTCTGTGGGGGTAAATATGCCACCGTAGATGCCGCCGATAATAATCACCGGCATCAATAGAGCAAGAAAGGCTCTCTTGAAGGCGGGCCAGGCGGGCGAGCGTAAATCGCCATCGTGGGTGCCGTAGCCTTTGATGCGGCACCAAATGATGACCATCATTATCAGAGCAAGGCCGATCAATAGGCCTGGCCCAAAACCAGCAAGAAATAGCTGAGTAATAGAGGTTTCTGTGCTGACACCGTAGAGAATCAATGGCACTGATGGAGGAATGATAATGCCCAGCTCAGCAGAAGAGGCTTGGATAGAGGCGGCCATAGGTGCCGGATAGCCCCTAGCTACCATGGCAGGAATCAAGATGGCTCCAATCGCAAAAGTGGTTGCCACGCTGGAGCCTGAGATAGCTGCAAACATCATGCAGGTCACTACACAGGTACAGGCGAGACCACCTTGAATACCACCAACCAGCGAGCGGGCAAATTCCACCATCCTGGCGGCGATGCCGCCATTGCTCATGATATGGCCGGCCAAGATAAAAAATGGAACTGCCATAAGCGGAAAGCTATCTAATCCCACAAACATACGTTGGGGAACGACCAGGAGGGGAACGCTGCTGAAGAAGTAAAGACCAATCACTGCGGTTAAGGCGATGGCAACCGCAATAGGTATCGACAGCGCAAACAGCGCGATCAACGCTGAGCCGATCGCCAGATTCATGGGGTTTCTCCTGCATCAGAACAGATAGGCTTTGCTTGGTGTTGGCCTAGATGATGCTGATATTCGGCGCAAAGCTGGCGTGTCACCACAGCGACGATGGCGACGGCACAGCCAGTGGGGATCGCGGCATAAAACCATGACATGGGGATTGCAAGCATGGCGATTTGTTGACCAGAAACACGCAGCGTAATCAGATAGCCTTGCCAGACCAGAATCGTCAGCAGCGTTAGGACGGCAGTACATACCAGACGCTGGCCAAAGATACGTAAGCGCGGCGGCAGGCGGTCCAGAAAAAGATCAATAGAGATCATGGCGCCATACCAAAATGCAGCTGCGCTGACCAGAAAAACGCTCCAGATGATGAAACCGCGTGCCAGGATTTCTGACCAGGCGGCCGGATCGCCGAGAATAAAGCGAGTAAACACCTGGTACGCGACTAATGCGACTGCCAGGGCGAGAAGGAGCGCGGCAAGATTATGGGCTAGCTTAATGAGGCCCAGGGTCAAGGTGTTCAGAAACGACAACATAAGCGACAACCTCATCGTTGGAGAAGAGGTGCCTCCCCGTGAGGAGGCACGCAGCAGAGGGCTACTCATTCGGTTGCGCGAATACGCTCTAGAAGCTCACTACCATACTGCTCGGCATAGCGCTCGTAGGCAGGCTCAACAGCCTCCCGGAACTGCTCGTAATTAATCTCGGTGACGACTTCCATGCCATTACTACGCAGCAACTCCACACCTTCCTCCTCAATGCGCTGGACGGCATCGCGTGAGGTTTGGGCAGCTACTTGTGCGGCTTGGCGAAACCAGCCCTGCTGCTCTTCATTGAGATCATCCCAATATATTTTCGACATCACTAATGCTGTGGGGGAGTAAACATGGCCTGTGAGCGTTAGGTAGTCCTGGATCTCCCACATGCTGTTTACCGTTAGAATGGGAATCGGATTTTCCTGGCCATCGATGGTGCCCTGCTGAAGGGCTGTAATGACTTCTGTCCAGGAGATAGGTGTTGGTGCAGCGCCTAGCGCCTTGAAGGTTTCAAGATGCACCTGATTTTCCATGGTGCGGATCTTCATGCCTTCCATATCTCCAGGTGTTTCAACCGGGCGCCTGCTATTGGTCAAGTGCCGAAAGCCGTTTTCGGCCCATGCCAGGCCAATCAAGCCTTCGTCTTCAAACTCGTCCAACAACGACTGGCCAATCTCGCCATCGAGTACTTTGTGGGCGTGGTCGTAATCGCGAAACAGGAAAGGAAAATCGAGGGCGTAAACAGAGGGTACGAAATTGCCGATAGGACCGGTTGAGGTCAGTGTCAGCTCAACAGAGCCGATTTGCAGCCCTTCCAGGACGTCTCGTTCACCGCCTAAGGCGCTGGCAGGGCGCAGGTTGATTTTAAACTCTCCGTCGCTAAGCCGGTCTACCTCGTCAGCAAACGCTTGACCGGCTTCGCCATAATGGGAGTTAAGCGGGGGTGTGAACGCAAGGTTCATCTCTTGTACCGCAAAAGACGAAGTACTAGCAGCCAGAGCAATGGTGGCGGCGATGGCGGCAGAGACTTGGTTGAGTCGGAAGGTCATCATCTTATACTCCAAATTGTTGTAATTAGTGTTGGTGTGATGTTGCTAAAGCGTTGTTAAGCAAACAGGGTCAGGTGATACGGCGAATGCTTTCGGCAATTTCTTCAGGCTCAAATACGCGCTTCCAGTCATCACGCATCAATTGCGGTTTACCATTCTCAATCGCCTTGTTGCAGGCATCGGAGAAAACGCCTGGCTGCTCATCGAAAATAACGGCAGCCAGAATATTCATGTGGCCTAGCAAGAAGTCGCGTGCGCACTGCTGGTCAACGCCGCGGGCGACGACTTCGTCCATTGCTTCCCGCATGACCACCAGTAGCGTGGCGCATACCGTTTCCGAAAGACCAGGTTCAAGAAGTGCCATCTGTTCGACTGTGACACGGTGAGAGCGAACAACCGGTGCATAGATGGTCTTAGCAATCGCTTCGCCCAGTGGATAGAGTTCTTCAGGTCCTTGCATCAGCGCATTGACAATGTGTTGCTTAGCCTTGGCCCCGCCAAAGTAATCGCGCTTGGCATCTAGATCTGTTTCATCATTGAAGATCGGTGGGTGGCAAGGGTGCGTGACGAAGTAGACCAGATCGTCACGGTTGGGCAGGTGGCCAGCAAAAGGGGCGGCGGCATCGAGTGTAATGACCATAGTGCCGCTGGCCATTAGTGGCGATAGTTCTTCAGCAACGCGCCCCACCAGCGTATCTGGAACCGCTAGTATCACCACCTGAGCATCAGGCACAGCCTGTTGGGCATCTACGCAACTGATACCCAGGCCTTCTGATAGGCGCTGGCGACCAGCGTCACTCAATTCCACATGGCTGACGGTGTAACCTGACTGTTTTAAGTTGCTCGACAGGCGGTAACCCATTTTTCCGCCTGCGCCGATAAGGGCAATGTTGGTCATAGAAGACTCCAGTGAAGGTTTTGTATGGCGTTAGCGATAAGTTCGCTGAGGTTTAAAAGGGTAAGTTTTTTGCTCAGTAACTGGTATGATGACATAATATCTATATCAGTCTGTCAAATGCTGCTTTGGTCGTATTTAAGTAAATTTTGCCAATTTTCAGCACAACAGCGCTAGACTGTTGACGTTCATTGGATAACCAAGTCGCTGTGTGGCTTGTGAGGAGAAATTGCCGTGCAACCAGCCCCTAAAATTACTCGTCGCAAGCTGTCAGATGAGGTGTTTGATCGGCTTTATGAAATGGTAGAGTCGGGCCAATACAAGCCTGGAGATACGCTACCTTCTGAGCGCGAGCTGATGGACCGCTACGGTGTGGGAAGACCGGCAATTCGTGAGGCGATGCAAACGCTTGAACGTATTGGGCTTGTCGAAATTAATCACGGCCAGCGCCCTAAAGTACTGCAGCCGACGGCGATGGGACTGATGTCGCAGATTGATTTAACCGCTCGTCATATGCTCGCTAGCTCGTCTCAGTCGCTTGAACAACTGAAAGAGGCGCGCACATTCTTTGAGCTGGGTATGGTGGAGAAGGCGATAGGACAGGCCTCTGTGGCAGACATTGCTCATTTGAGAGAGTTGTTAGAGCAACAATGCGGGCATTTAAATGGAGATGCTCAAGCCTTTATCGAGATCGATATGGCGTTTCATACCGCCATTGCCGGAATTACTCGTAATCCGATTTTTATAGCAACTAGCCAATCCATGCTGGGTTGGCTAGCGCGATTTCATGCTAGTTTGCTGCACTGGGAAGGCAACGAGGACATTACCTTGCTTGAGCACGCCAAAATTATTGACTGTATCGAGCAGGGGGAGAAGGCGGCTGCCGTAGAGGAAATGCGCAAACACTTAGAACGCGCGCGGCTGCTCTATTGCTTGAATAGCTAACCCGAGAGCGAAAGAAAGAACAGAATAAGCGGTGGGGAGAGCAGCGAGAGGATAAACCCGCTGACCACGGCAATGGGCACGCAGGCTACGCCGCCGTGCTGCTGGATCACGGGCAGCGTGAAGTCCATCGAGGTTGCACCGCCGTAGCCGATAGCAAGTGCGGTGTGGCGATGAATCACCAGCGGAATCAAGATAAAGGCGAGAAGCTCGCGAGTGAGGTCGTTGAAAAACGCTACGCCGCCCATTAGCGGGCCTAGCTGGTCACCGATAAGAATGGCGGAAAGTGAATACCAGCCAAAGCCTGATGCCATGGCAAGGCCTTCATTCCAACTCAGCGACAGCAGCGGGGCGGCGACTAAGCCGGCGAGCAATGAGCTGAGCGCTAGCGTAACGGCAATCGCCAGCCCCATCTTGTTAAGCAGTATCTGTTTTAGCGGCATGCCGGAATTGCGCAGCTGACAGCCAATCAATATCAGCAGCACATAGAGCACCCACTCGGCGAGTAAATCAGCGGTGTTGAACAGCGTTTCGCCAACGTAGGGGCCTGCCAATAGGCCAGCGGTAACGCCACCGGCCACCACCGCGACCAGCCATAGCGAGCCCTGCATCGCCGCTAGCTTGCTGGTGGGGGCATTTTTTACCACCGGTGAATTAGCGGTATGCAGAGGCAAGCGCTGCGATAGCCACCAAAGCGCCGATAGGTTAAATAGCGTGGTAATGCTAAACAGCAGCAGCGCATTGCCGCCTAAGCGAGAAAGCTGGCTGATGAGATTTTCAAGACCCGCCAAGCTAATACCCATAAACAGCAGAATCAAATAAACCGAGCCGCTAACGGCCCGGTTTATTTGGCTCTGTACGCGGGTAGAACGAACCGGAACCAGGTAGCCCAGTATCAGCGGGAGTAAAACAATCAGTAAACCCGAAAGCATTTAGGGTGCCGTGCCCCCATTTGGATTGAAGTTAGTTAATGTCAGCTGTGTTTCGCGGCTACCCTCTTTTTGGTATACGGCTGAGAGAATCAGGCCGGGCCAGTCGGGGTGAAAGCTGAGTTTTAGAAGGCGATCAGGCTTCTCAATATCAATCAGAGAGACTTCCAGTGCCTCAAACTCACCGGCGGGTAATCCCATGCTTGTCGGGTCGGTAATGAGTTGCTTCTCAACATAGTACTGAAAATGCTCATCGCGCCCTTTGTTATCCACAAACTCAATCTCGCAGGGCGTGCTTTCGGTGCAGTTTTCGTGACCCGCACGTCTTGACAGGTCAAACAGCGCCGTTTGACGGTCCAAGGTGGGTATCTCACTCTCGTTTAGCTGATAGCTATCGCCCATGCCCAGCAGGGAATAGCTGCTGCTATAAAGCAGTGAGTGAGCGGTGTCGTCGCGGAGTGAAAAGCGACTGAGTTCCTGGCCGCGCACGACGGCAATCGAAAAGCGCATATCGCTTAACCAATGACTACCTTCGTTAGACAGCCGATGCGTAATAGTGGCGCCAGGCCAGCCGCGAACTTCAAGCCGGTACTGGGCTTCAAAGGGCTGCGGATCCTTAAATGTTGGCTCGTTTTGCGCTAGCGCCACAGCGCTTGAAAAAAGCCCAATCAGGCTGAGTGTCGCTCCTGCCAACCGTTGGGCAGCGGATCGTGCTAAGACATTGACCAAAGGCCCTTCCTCCAAAAAAACGTACCGTCTTAAGAGCCTTTCGCTAGTACTTGGTTCATCGAGCGCCAGTATATCGGGGCTGGGGGCTTGCGTCAGTAGCCCGCATCAGGATTAACCGTTGTAAGGTGATCGCCCGCTTCAAAGGCATGTAAATAGGAAATCACCTGATCGATAGCATCGTTAAGCGGCGTAGGACCCGCCATATGAGGCGTGATGATAACGTTAGGATGCTGCCAAAGCGGATTAGTGGCGGGCAGCGGTTCTTCGTGGAACACGTCCAGGAGTGCCCCCCGGATGTGGCCCGGCTGGCCAGCGTGCCCCAGCGCTTCGAGCAGTGCCTGTTCATCAATCAAGCTGCCGCGGCCGGGGTTAATAATGCTGGCCCCTTTAGGCAGCAGGGCCAGCCGCTCGGCGTTGAGAATGTTTTTCGTAGCGGCGGTGTCAGGCAAAATAGTGATGAGGCTTTGCACCTGGCCAAGCAGCTCAGTTAGCCCGTCATCGTCGTGAAAACAGTGCACGCCGCTGATTTTTTTGGGCGAACGGCTCCAGCCCAGTACCGGAAAACCTGCCTGCTGTAGCGCGCTGGCGACGAAGCTACCAATCGCGCCGAGACCTAACACCCCCACGGGCCACTGAGATTTTTCCACGACCCCTTGTGGTTGCCACGTAGCGCTTTGCTGCTGCTCTGCGTAGCGGTCCATGCTGCGATAGAAATGCAGCACGCCATACAGCGCATAGTCCGCGATCAGGTCGCCCATGCCTGCATCGCGCAGCTTTACAATCGGTACGTTGCTGGGAAGCCCGGGCGTTTTAAGCAGATGGTCCACTCCCGCGCCTAAATTAATGATGCCTTTGAGCTGGGTCTGCTCCTGCAGTAAATGAGCAGGCGCTTTCCAAATGGCGAGGTAGTCTGCGTGTTTGCGCTCTTCCGCTGGCGCCTCGCTGGTCAGTACGGTGGCCTGGGGTAACGCTTCAGAAAGCGCTGCTTGCCACTGCGCAGCCTCATCAATGTGTACGACAATTTTCATCTCGTCTCCCGTTATCTAAGCATGTGATGACTCAGGCTATCATGGTGAGCGATCAATACCGTTGCAAGCTCGCATAGCCCGAAGAGTGCGCATAGTCCGAAGAGTGCGAAGAGTACGAATAATGTGATCATATGCACTTTTTGTCATAAAGCCTTTGACCGCCAACCAAGGGTGGGTGCTAGTATCGGGTCAAGACGACATTGGCGGGGCTGCTGCGGCGGTAGTCAGGTCGATCCTGTGGCTCAGCGTTGCATGCCTTTTTAGGCCCAGCGCTGGTTCTTGGTGATCTTTAATGGCGAGTTGCCCGATGACTCAGGTTTCCCTGCCTTTCGCGCGCGAAGAGTACGCTAGTCGCCTGTGGAAAGTGCGCGCCGAAATGGCCAGTCGTGGTATTGACGTATTAATCGTCAGTGACCCTTCTAATATGGCTTGGCTGACCGGCTACGACGGCTGGTCGTTTTATGTGCATCAGTGTGTGCTGGTGGGCCTTGAGGGCGAGCCTGTATGGTTCGGGCGGCGCATGGATGCTAACGGCGCCCTGCGTACCTGCTGGATCGATCCTGACAACATTACTTACTACCCGGATTACTATGTACAAAATCCGGATATGCATCCCATGGAGTATTTGGCGCAGTCGATCATGCCTGATCGCGGCTGGCATCTGGGTGTAGTGGGTATGGAGATGGATAACTACTACTTCTCCGCCAAGGCCTATTTAAGTCTGCTCAAAGAGCTTCCTCACGCGCGCTTTATGGATGCCAATGCGCTGGTGAACTGGTGCCGAGCGATAAAATCGCCCCAGGAAGTGGCTTACATGCGCATTGCCGCCAAGATTGTGGAAGGCATGCACTCACGTATTTTAGAAGTCATCGAGCCTGGCCTGCCGAAAAGCAAACTGGTGTCAGAGATTTATCGCGTCGGCATTGAAGGTTTTGTGGATGAAAACGGCAAAGTATTTGGCGGTGATTATCCCGCCATTGTTCCTATGCTGCCCACCGGCAAGGACGCCGCGGCGCCTCATTTAACCTGGGATGACACACCCTTTCGTAAAGGCGAAGGCACCTTCTTCGAGATTGCCGGGGTGTTTAAACGCTACCACGCGCCTATGTCACGCACGGTATTTTTGGGTACACCGCCCACCGATTTTATCCGCGCTGAATCGGCGCTGTTAGAAGGCATTGAGAAAGGTCTCGCCGTCGCTAAGCCGGGTAACCGCACCGCAGATATCGCCATGGCGCTGGGGGCTGCGATGGACAAATACGGCTTTGACCGCGGCGGCGCCCGCTGTGGTTATCCCATCGGCATCTCTTATCCGCCTGATTGGGGCGAGCGCACCATGAGCCTGCGCCCCTCGGATGACACTATCCTGCAGCCCGGCATGACATTTCACTTTATGCCGGGGCTTTGGGTAGAGGACTGGGGTCTAGAAATTACCGAGAGTATTTTAATTACCGACGATGGTTGTGAAACGCTGGCCAATTTTCCGCGCCAGCTATTTGTGAAGTAATTATTAATGAGCGTCGCGGTTAAATAAATTGTACCCCGCCACCTAAAGGAATTTTTCATGACGATGCGACCAAGCCCTATTGCCGCCACCGTTGATTTTGATGCCGATGGCGTACAGCACGGTTTTTTAAAGCTCCCGATTTCCACCGATGAGTCCGCTTGGGGCGCGGTGATGATCCCCATCACTGTGGTGAAAAATGGTGATGGCCCGACGGCGCTGCTGACCGGTGGCAACCACGGCGATGAGTACGAAGGCATTACCTCGCTGCTGAAGCTCTCTTCATCGTTGCAGGCGCAAGACGTAACGGGTCGCGTGATTATCGTTCCGTGCATGAACACGCCCGCGGTCATGGCGGGTAAGCGCACTTCCCCGATGGACAAAGGTAACCTGAATCGCAGCTTTCCCGGCGACCCTAACGGTAGCGTTACGCCGCAAATTGCCGACTACTTCACGCGCGTACTGGTGCCGATGGCGGACGTAGTGCTTGATCTGCACTCCGGCGGCCGCACGCTGGATATTCTACCGTTTGGCGCCTCTCACGTGCTGGATAATAAGGCCCAGCAGCAGTCCGCTTTGGAAGGCGCAAAAGCCTTCGGCGCTCCGTACGCAATGGTGATGTTTGAGCTGGATGCGGAAAAACTTTTCGACACCGCCTGCGAGCGACAAGGCAAAGTGTTTGTGGCCACTGAGCTTGGCGGCGGCGGTACGTCTACGCCCCAAAGCATGGCGATTGCCGAGCGCGGCGTGCGTAATTTCTTAATTCACTATGGCCTGGTAGAAGGCACGGTTGATATGCCGGCAGAAGGGCAGGTCTACCTGGATATGCCCGATGCTAGCTGCTACGTACAGAGTCAGCACTCCGGTGTGTTAGAGCTGTTGGTCGCATTAGGGGATGACGTTAAGAACGGCCAAACGATTGCGTACGTATACGATATGACCCGCAGCGGCACTGATCCGGTTGCTTATAAAGCAGAGCGCGACGGTATCTTAATGGCGCGTCGTGCGCCTTCGTTAATCAATATGGGGGACACCCTGGCGGTGATTGCCGATGTTGTTGAACGCCTGGAGGCGTAACGCCCGGCATGATGAAACTTGATCGTTTTGACCTGAAAATTCTCGACATTCTCTCCCAAGACGGGCGAATCACTAAGTCGAAGCTGGCCGAGGCGATTAATCTCTCGATCAGCCCCTGCTGGGAACGCGTAAAGCGCCTTGAAAAGGCTGGCATTATTGAAGGCTACAGCGCGCGTATCAATAGCGAGGTGCAGGGGCCTCGCAACCCGGTATGGGTTCAAATCGAACTGAAGCAGCATAACGCTGAAAGCTTTGCTCGCTTTGAAGCGCTGGTAATGGAGACGCCAGACGTAACGGAATGCGTGGCGGTTGGCGGCGGTGTGGATTACCTAGTGAAGTTTGAAGCCCGAACCATCGATAGTTATCAGCGTCTGATGGATAAGTGGCTAGTGTCTGAAGCAGGTATAGAACGCTATTTTACGTATATTGTGACTAAAACCGTCAAGCACGCGCCTATTGGTATCGATACTGACGGTGTCATTTAATAAAGCGCTTACTTTTTATTGCGAACCACCAAAAAAAACCACTGTTAAGCGCCCGCTGACAAAAAAAGTCGCGTGATAAGCCTTGGTTTTCAAAAACACTTCGTGGCTACTCTCCGTTAACCTCTATGCATTCGATGGCAAGGCTGATGAGCGCTTGCTGACAATGCCACACAGCTATTGCAGTGCTCGGTTAGCCAGGCTGCATGAGGAGAGGTTTCCATGACCACACTATCGACCACGCTTGCCAAGCGCCTGGAAGATTCGCGACTGTTTCGGCAGTACGCCTATGTGAACGGTAAATGGACCCACGGCGAAGGCGGTCGAGAAGAAGCGGTTTATGACCCTGCTACCAATGACACTATTGGCCATATCCCACTGCTTGAAGCCGCGCAGATTACGGCCGCTGTTGATGCTGCTGACGCTGCTTTCGTGCAGTGGCGGGCGCTACGAGCCGACGAGCGCTGCGAGCGTTTGCTAGCTTGGTATGACCTGATTCAAGCCAACCGTGAAGACCTCGCTACGATCATGACGCTGGAGCAGGGCAAGCCTTTGCCCGATGCTCGCGGTGAGGTCGAGTACGGCGCAAGCTTTGTGCGCTGGTTTGCTGAAGAGGGCAAGCGCACCTACGGTGAAACCATCCCCAGCCATATTCCGAATGCGTCGTTGGGCACTATTAAAGAGCCTGTCGGCATCGTGGCGATGATTACGCCCTGGAACTTTCCGCTGGCGATGATTACGCGTAAAGCCGCGGCGGCGCTGGCGGCTGGCTGCCCTGTGATCGTCAAGCCTGCCAATGAAACGCCGTTCTCGGCGCTGGCGTTGGCGGAGCTGGCTGAGCGCGCGGGGATTCCGGCCGGCATTTTTAACGTTGTACTGGGTGACCCTGCGGAAGTCTCGAAAATCCTCTGCGCCGAGTCACGTATTCGCGCGCTCTCATTCACCGGTTCCACTCGGGTGGGGCGGCTGTTGATCGAACAGAGTGCGCATACCGTTAAGCGGCTTTCTTTGGAGCTGGGTGGCAACGCACCGTTTATTGTTGGTCCAGATATGGATCCAAAGCAGGCTGCCTACGCGGCGATTGACGCCAAGTTCCAAACGGCAGGGCAAGACTGCCTGGCGGCCAATCGCATTCTGGTACACGAGTCGATCCATGATGAGTTCGTAGAGCAGTTCAGCCAGCGTATGGCGGCACTCACCGTAGGCAATGGCCTGCACGGCGAGATAGATCTTGGCCCACTAATTCACCGTCAGGCGGTGGAAAAAGCCGCTGCGATTGTTGATGACGCTGTTTCTAAAGGCGCCACCATGATTGGCGGTGATCAAAGCAAAGCGCCAGGTGAGAACTTCTTTATGCCGGTACTGCTAACCGGCGTCACGGCGAAGATGAAGGTGTGGCGAGAAGAAAACTTTGCCCCCGTGGCAGGCATTACCGCCTACAGCACGGACGATGAAGTCATTGAAATGGCCAACGACACTGAGTACGGGCTTGCCGCCTATGTCTACACCCATGATATACGCCGTATATGGAAGCTGATGCGGGCGCTGGAGTACGGCATGGTCAGCGTTAATTCAGTAAAAATGACCGGCCCGCCGGTGCCCTTTGGCGGTGTAAAACAGTCAGGCCTAGGGCGCGAAGGCGGCGCCACGGGTATCGATGAATATCTGGAAACGAAATATTACTGCCTAGGCGCGCTGGGTTCAGCGTCTGGCAGCTAGTCGCCAAGTTGAAAACAATTTAAAAATACCTTCCCCGTCATGCGGGGAGGCTTACTGTACAGAGAGAACGCTATGAGCTTGCATCAGGATTTAATCGAACGCGACCGTAAAGTTACCTTCCATGCGTCTACCCACCTGCGTGACTTTGCTCACGGTGATTTGCCGGGCCGTGTGATTACCGGCGGTAAAGGCATCAATATTGTCGATAAAGATGGCCGCGAGTTTATCGACGGCTTTGCGGGCCTCTACTGCGTGAACATTGGCTATGGCCGCACCGAAGTTGCCGAAGCGATCTATAAGCAGGCTTTAGAGCTTTCTTACTATCACACCTACGTGGGCCACTCTAACGAGCCTCAGATCGAGCTTTCCGAGCGCATTATTAAAATCGCGGGCATGAACATGTCCAAGGTTTACTACGGTATGTCCGGAAGCGATGCCAACGAAACCCAGCTTAAAATTGTGCGTTACTACAACAACGTGTTGGGTCGCCCACAGAAGAAAAAAGTCATCTCGCGCATGCGTGGCTACCATGGTTCGGGTATTGCATCGGGTTCGTTGACTGGCCTGAAGGCGTTTCATGATCACTTCGATTTACCGATTGACACGATTCGGCACACCGAAGCGCCGCATTACTATCTGCGCGCCGCCGAACAGCACGGCATGACGGAGCTAGAATTTTCGGCCTACTGTGCTGACAAGCTAGAAGCAATGATTCTGGAAGAAGGCCCGAATACCGTCGCTGCCTTTATCGGCGAGCCGGTACTGGGTACGGGTGGGATCGTACCGCCGCCGGAAGGTTATTGGGATGCGATTCAAACCGTGTTGAATAAGTACGACGTGCTGTTGATTGCCGATGAAGTGGTGTGTGGCTTTGGCCGTACCGGCTCTGACTTTGGCAGCCATCACTACAACATGAAGCCGGATCTGGTCACTATCGCTAAGGGCTTGACCAGCGCCTATCAGCCGCTTTCTGGTGTGATTGTCGGTGAAAAAGTGTGGCAAGTGCTTGAGCAGGGCACCGGTGAATACGGCCCTATCGGCCACGGCTGGACCTATTCTGGCCATGCGCTAGGCTGTGCTGCCGCGCTTGCCAATCTGGATATCATCGAGCGTGAGAACTTGGTGGGTAACGCCGCTGAAACCGGCGCTTATTTTCAGCAACAGCTAAAAGCTAACTTCGAAGGCCACCCGTTGCTGGGTGACGTGCGCGGTGTTGGCCTAATGGCCGCGCTAGAGTTCTCGCCTGATGCTAGCCAGCGCCTGCATTTCGAGCCAGCGCTCAAAGTCGGCCCGCGCGTTGCCGCTGCTGCCATGGAAGAGAACCTGATAGCTCGGGCGATGCCGCAAGGGGATATTCTTGGCTTTGCGCCGCCGCTAACCATTAACCGTGGCGAAGTAGACGAGATGATTGGTCGTGCCAAGCGCGCCATCGACCGCGTTACCGATGAGCTTACGCGCTCAGGTGATCTTAAAACCGGCAAACAAGAAGCTGCGTTTACGGTTTGATAACCTGCTTTAGCCGCTTAAACGCCGCAGCCCAGCGCTGCGGCGTTTTTATTTTTGAAGGGGGCGGCTATGCTTAATACTCTTAATGTTGAATTCAGCCGTAAGGTAAGCCATTCGATAGTGAAGGAGTAGCCAACGATGCAACCGGTATTAGCCTTTGATGTATACGGCACGCTGATCGATACCCAGGGAGTCACAGTTGAGCTAGAAAGGCGCTTGAAGGATGCTGCTAAAGTAGATGAGTTTGCCCGCCGTTGGCGCGACAAACAGCTTGAATACAGCTTTCGCCATGGCCTGATGGGTGCCTATGTGCCGTTCTCCGAATGTACGCGCGAAGCGCTAGTGTTCGTTGATCGTGCGCTGCATACCGGTCTTTCTGATAATGACCACGATCACCTAATGGCCGTATATGGAGAGCTGCCCGCTTTCGACGATGTAGTGCCAGCGTTGGATCAACTTCGCGGTGCGGGCATTCGCTGTGTGGCATTTTCGAACGGCACTGCAGACGCCGTATCTAAACTGCTCACCCGCGCAGGCGTTGAGAACCACATGGACGATGTCATTAGTGCCGACGAAGTGAAGCGCTTTAAGCCCGACCCCGCCGTGTATTCGCATTTGCGTAGCCGTTTAGAAACCAGGCCTGAGCAAACGTGGCTGATTTCCAGTAATCCGTTTGACGTGATTGGAGCAACCCATGCGGGGTTGCGCAGTGCCTGGATCCGCCGCAGCTCCGATGCGCCTTTCGACCCATGGGGAATAGAGCCGGATATGACAGTCACTGATTTAGAAACACTGGCTGATCGACTTATTGGTTAGGTTGGTAACCCGCTTCAACAAGTCGCATAATGACGTCCAATTACTGCCTTAGGATACGAACATGTCAGAGAAAATTTACTGCGTTGCTGGCTTTAAGCCTAAGCCGGGCAAAGAAGAAGCGGTATTCAAAGCGCTTCAGTCATTAGAGCCGAATACGCACCGTGAAGACGCCTGCATTCACTACACAGTGACGCGTCAGATCGATAACCCCTTCGCTCAGGGCACCGGCTACCCGATCGTTTTTCATGAAATTTGGGCCAGCCGTGAAGAGTTTGAAGCCCACTGTCAGCGTAAAGAGATTCAGGATTTCTTTGCTAAGCACGTTGAATCGCCGGATGGTGATATTGAAGATGCCAACGTGTGCGTCTATACCGATGAACCCTTGAATTTTGACGCGCCGAAGGTTTAATTTTAGCGTGTAGATTAGGCCTAACAGCAACGCTGAAAAGGAGCCAAAATGACTGAGAAAAAAATGAACGTCGAGAGCTTTAACCTGGATCATACCAAGGTGAAAGCCCCGTACGTGCGGCTAGCGGATATTAAAGAAGGCCAGAACGGCGACCGTATCCATAAATACGATTTGCGGATCTGCCAGCCTAATAAAGAGCACATGGAGATGCCCGCGCTGCACTCCCTTGAGCATTTAATGGCTGAGTTATCACGCAATCACACGGATAAAGTGGTCGATATCAGCCCGATGGGCTGCCAAACCGGCTTCTATATCGCGATGATTAATCACGATGATTACGACGGCGTACTGGCCATCATCGAACAAACGCTGAACGATGTGCTCGTCGCGACCGACGTACCCGCCTGCAACGAAATGCAGTGCGGCTGGGCCGCTAGCCATAGCTTGGAAGGCGCCCAGGAGCTTGCGCGTAACCTGCTGGCCAAACGCAGCGAATGGACCGAAGTGTTTGCTTAAGCTCTAGCTAACTCCAGAAAAGCAGTAAGCTGAACGCCTTCTGAGCATATAAGCCAGGAGGCGTTTTTATTATCTGTACATTAACGGATACAAAAATGCCCACCCACGGTGACATGCTGGTAGAGGGAACGCATTTTCCCGCGAGAGAGGCTTTAATAAGCTGCTTTTCGCTTGGCTTAAAGCTTGTGTTAATGCGCGTGGCTATTGCTTTCGCCAGGGCCAAACGATGTGTCGGAGCTGACCCAGTGCGCCATACACGTCAGCCGTAAAACGCTGTTTAATATCGCCGGCGCTTACGCAGTTGTGATTTAGCTCTATTCTGGGCCGATCCTAAAATACTTCGAGCGCTGAGGAGTCATTCAACGCGCCACTATTAATGATCTTTCGGCACAGGCTCAGAAACGTTTTTCGTTCTAAGTCTGTTAGCGCGCCAAATACCTCTTCTTGGCGCCGAACCACCTTATTTTTGATCTCTGAAAGCAAGGCGACGCCTTCGGTGGTAGGAAAGAGCTGCTTCGCCCGCGTGTCATTACTATCGACTTCGCGTTTGATCAGGCAACGATTTTCAAGAAGTTTGATAGCTCGGCTGATTGAGTTCTGTGGTCGCGGGAAGAGAATCTGTACGTCTTTTGCCAGAATGCCTGGGAAATAAGTGACTGCATAAAGCGTTGACCACGCATTTACTGGCATATCGTAGTTTTTTTCGATGAAGCGGCTCGTCACTTGGTTATTAGCCAGTACTATGTGACTCATCGCCATCAGGTAGCACAGATCCGAGGAGAAGACCTCCTCAAGCATTGAAAACCCTTTGTCAGTCATCCTTGATACCCCTTTCAACAGTATTAATACCACCTCATACCACCATACTCTTGCAATATAAATCCATGTGGATCTATATTGAGTTTTAGCGCGCAGCATATTACAAGTTGAAGGCTACTCAGCGGGCTGCGTTCAAACCGAGAGGAGGGGTTCTCATGCCACAACTAGCAGCCTTCGCAATACTTGTGTTCATTCTTTACATTGGCGATGTTGTCGCTTTACGTACCAAATCCAAGCTGCCTTCCGTTTTTGTATGCGCCGTCTTATTTTTGATCGGTTATTGGACTTTTTTTCCCGAAAATATAGTTGAGATTGCGGGCATTCCAACACCCGTAGTTTATCTCGCTATATATCTGCTAATTACCAATATGGGAACGTTGCTGTCGATCGATGAATTGAAGCGCCAGTGGCGAACGGTCGTCATTGCGCTTTCCGGTATCGCCGGCATAGCAGCAATTCTATTCACTGTGGGACGGCTTTTCCTTGATTACCAAACAGTAATTGTAGCAACTCCTCCACTAACCGGCGGCATTGTGTCCTCACTGATCATGTCGCAGGCGGCTTCTGAGGCCGGTCTCGAAAGCCTTGCGGTGCTTGCTATCCTGATATACGTGATGCAGGGGTTCATCGGCTATCCTCTAACGTCGATGATGCTACAACGAGAAGGGCGTCGCGTTCTCAGCCTTTATCGCGCCGGTCAATGGACAGTCAATGATGCTGCAACCAGTTCGACATCGAATGAAAATCCGATGCCGCGCCTCTTTCAAAAGCTGCCGCCTGCTTATAACACGGTTTACTTCAAGCTTTTCCGGCTAGGGGTTGTTGCCTTTCTGGCGTGGGGTGTAGCTCAACTGCTTCAACCTTTTTTCGATATCAGCCCCTTTGTACTTTGTCTGATTGGTGGCGTACTCGCATCTTCATTTGGCTTTCTCGAACGCCAGCCTCTGCAGTCGGCAAACTCTTTCGGCTTTATCATCATGGTGTTGATGCTGTTTATTTTCGGTGGCCTTAATCGGGCAACACCTGAAATGTTGCTTGATCTCGCAGGGCCCATGTTTGGGGCGATTATTATCGGCATCGTTGGCATGTATATTTTTTCATACATTGCGGGCAAAATTTTTGGGATGACGCCAGCTATGGCCTTTGCCTGCTCACTGACAGCGCTTTATGGGTTCCCCGCGGACTACGTTATTACTAATGAAGTAGTCAACACACTTACCGACGATGAGAAGGAGCGCGCAGCACTTTCTGCACATATGATGCCTTCTATGCTGGTCGCCGGATTCGTTACGGTGACTATGGTGTCCGTTGTTATAGCAGGTATTTTCACAGGATTGATCTAATGACACAGCAGCACATTAATGAATCCCGAGTCCAGGATATGATCGAATGTATAGCGCAATTCACCTCGACACCTGGTAAGGGAACTACTCGACTTACCTACAGTGCAGAGCATAGGGATGTCCGCGATTATCTACTGAGTAAAATGAAAGAGGCAGGGCTTAAGACGAGAGAAGATGCCGTTGGAAATATTTTTGGACGGATTGAAGGTAAAAAACCAGATCTTCCGCCTGTGTTAGTGGGGTCGCACTTCGATTCTGTTCCGAACGGCGGTAGCTTTGATGGCCCGGCTGGGGTGGTCGCCGGACTTGAGACCGCTTTTGTTTTTCAAGAACTTGGCATAAAACCTGAACGGCCTGTCGAAATTATTGCGATGATTGAGGAGGAAGGTGGCCGTTTCGGTAGCGGACTGTTGGGGTCTCGGCTTCTGACGGGGCAGGTCAAACAGCAGGAATTGCATGAACTGAAAGATCAAAATGGAATCTCCGTCGCGCAGGCGATGTCGGACTTTGGGTTAGATCCTTCAAGGTCTGGTGAGGTGGTGCTTTCCGCAGGTTCCCTTCACGCCTTTCTGGAGCTGCATATCGAGCAGGGGCCGGTTCTTGAGCAAAATCAGGAAGACATTGGCATCGTCACAGAGGTTGTCTCGCTGTCGCAGATAGAGGTGACCGTGACCGGCGCGGCGGGCCATGCGGGAACAACTCCCATGAATGCCCGAAAAGATGCGATGGTCGGGGCAGCAACTGTTATCGCTCGGGTTCCTGGTATCGTTGCAGAGGTTGATCAAGCAGCTGTCGGCACTGTCGGGCGTATAGTGGCTCAACCAGGTGGTGCGAATGTCATTCCTAACAGTGTCACTTTCAGCGTCGATATCCGGTCTCCGCGGGCGGAAAACGTTGCCGAGATCAAGGACAAGCTTCGCACAGAGTTGAAGCAACTTTCTGATAGCGGTCTTATATTCGTGATCAACGAGAAGATAACCATTCCGTCCACGCCAATGGCCGAAGAGATTCAGAAACAGTTCACTAAAGATGCCGATGCTAGTGGAATAAAGTGGCGTTGGATGCCCAGTGGTGCAGGGCATGACGCTATGATCTTATCGAAGATCACGCAGACGGGATTGATCTTCGTTCCGAGCCGTGATGGCATCTCTCATGCGCCTGAGGAATGGACCGACTACGATAAGCTTGCGAAGGGGATTGAGGTGATTTTTCGAACCGCCAAAGCTCTTTCTGAGTGAAAAATATGCATCACTTTAAATTGCGAGATAATAGAAATATGTTGGCTATCTAGGCGGGGCGGCCTTCTTTAGCGGGTAGGGCGCGCACGTACTGGTCGGCTTGGTTGTAGGCCGCCTGCATGGCTTTATCCCACCCTTTGGTTTCAAGCCCTTTGCCGGTTTGCTTGGCTTCCAGCACAAAGGCGCCGCGTTTATATAAATCAATAATACCGCGGTTTTCGCTGCCATCGGGGTTTTGAATATCCACCCGGCGCTCAAAGGTGTAGGCGTTCTCACTGTTGTCTTTGCAGGCGGGCTCGGGCGTGGGCAGCTCAAGCAGTGTGCAAAGCTGTGCAAGAAATAGCTGATAGTTAGCTTTTCGGTCCCGATGGTGTGCTGCCAGCGCTCAATAAACACATTAACGACATCATTGCTGGCAATGGGGCTGGCGCTTCAAGCATCAACGGGGTTCCTTTGAGGCAGGGGTATGGGGCCGAGTTAAGCAGGGTTAGATGTTAGCATGTTTAATGAAAATGACGGGATGGCCTGAGCATTTCAGAGCCTCGCTAAATAATCGTTGACTTCCTAATATGTTGGTCTTATAAACGCCAGACAACCCCTTGCTTTAGGCCCCCATGTTCCTCCTGATCTCGATTGCCACGCTTTCGATTGCCCTCTCTTTTCTATGTTCCATCCTTGAAGCAGCGCTACTCTCTATTACGCCTAGCCATATCGCTAAGCTAAAAGAAGATAATCCGAAATTACACGCCTCGCTGACGAAGCTAAAAACGAATATTGACCGGCCACTGGCGGCTATTTTGACGCTCAACACGATTGCCCATACCGTGGGCGCAACGGCGGTGGGTGCCCAGGCCGCGGTGGTGTTCGGTGAAGCCTCAATCGCCCTGGTGTCTGCGGTGATGACGATGCTGATTCTGGTGCTTTCGGAGATCATTCCGAAGACTATTGGCGCGACTTACTGGCGTGGTTTATCGCCTTTTCTGCCGCGCTTTTTGAAGCCGATGATTCTCTGCTTGCTACCCTTTATATGGATGTCGGAGCAGATTACGCGCCGGCTAGGTAAGTCAGAGCACGACGTTGATCTGCGCGATGAAATTAAAGTGCTGGCTCGGGTAGGTCTTGAAGAAAATGTTCTGGATGCGGACGAGTCGCGCACCATTATTAATGTGCTTAACTTGCACGATATTGTTGTAAACAACGCCATGACCCCGCGCACGGTGTGTCAAACGGTGCTGCCGAACATGACGGTTGAAGTGTTTGACGAGCAGTATGGTAAAGCGCCGTTTACCCGCTTCCCGGTGATGGATAACGGCGAGCAGGCCTTTGGCTATGTGCATAAATCAGACATGTACCATGCCGATGACACTAAAACCATGCGCGAACTGATGCACCCGATTGGCAGCGTGGATGTATCGCAGAATGTAGAGCAAGTATTTACATCGATGTTGAAAGATCACCTGCACATGCGCGTGGTTTACGATGAGCACGGCACCTTTGTCGGTTTGATTACCTTAGAGGATATTATTGAAACGATCCTCGGCCGGGACATTGTGGATGAGACCGACCACGTCGATAACCTGCGCCAGTATGCCAAACAGCGCTGGTTAAAGCGCATTAAAACTGAAGATAAAAGTAAAAAATAACCAAATAAACAGACGGTTACATGTGTGGTGTTTGTAATGACGGTGCTTTCGAGCACCGTTTTTCTATGCTGGATACGGTGATTGAGAGCCGAGGGATGCGCGCTAGTCGAAAACATCAGGAACCCTGTAAAGATATTGACTGTCTTAGCGCTAAATGTTCTATATTAGGTGTGTTGAAAGATCTATAAAGAATTAAGGTGCTAAATACCCCTAAGCTAAATGTCTACTAAGGAGTAGCGCATGTCATTACGTATCAATGCAGTTGTCCCGGATTTTAAAGCGGACTCTAGCCAAGGCCCGATCAGCTTCCATGAGTGGATTGGCGACAGCTGGGCGATCTTGTTTTCACACCCTAAAGATTTTACGCCAGTGTGCACCACCGAGTTTGGCGCCGTTGCGCAGCTAAGCGCTGAGTGGGAAAAGCGCGCTACGAAAGTAATCGGTGTCTCGGTGGATAGCGTTGAAGATCATAAGCGTTGGGCGACAGATATTGAGACCTACAGCGGCAGTAAAGTCGGTTTTCCGATCATCGCTGACGACAGCCTAAATGTTTCCAAACTGTTCGATATGCTGCCCGCAGAAGCCTATTTGCCCGATGGCCGTACGCCAGCAGATAGCGCCACGGTGCGCTCAGTATTTATCATTGGTCCGGATAAGCAGCTAAAGCTGTCAATGACTTATCCGATGTCAGTGGGGCGTAACTTCGCAGAAATTCTGCGTGCGCTAGATGCATTGCAGGCCACAGCTAAACACGGTGTTGCTACGCCAGCCGATTGGACCGTGGGCCAAGATGTCATTATTCCGCCGAGCGTTTCGGATGAAGATGCCAAGCAGAAGTTTGGTGAGTTTAGTGCCGTGCTGCCGTATTTGCGTAAGACTACTCTGCGCTAACGAGTTGTGGCGCTGTGTTAACTATAACGGTGGTACTGCGTTAAACGACAACGTATTGTGCGCGTCTACTTCTTTATTGATCGCTCACCGGGCTTGTGCTGTCCATGGAAAATACGTTGTTGTTAGGATTTTTAGGTAGTTTAGTCGCCGGCCTTTTAACCGCCGTAGGGGCACTACCGGTGTTGCTTGGCAAAACGCCTAGTCGCGGCTTTCGTGACCTGGCGTTGGGCTTTGCCGCCGGGGTTATGCTGGCGGCGTCGTTCTTTTCGCTGATTATTCCCGCACTGGATGCTGCCGAGATCTACTACTCCGGCGGCCCGGTGCCGGCGGCGATTGTCTGTATTGCTATCTTGCTCGGTATGGGCGCTATCGCGCTGCTGAACGAGCATTTACCTCACGAGCATTTTGCCCAAGGTCGAGAAGGGCCAGAAGCTGCATCGCTGCGCCGGGTCTGGCTGTTTGTATTCGCTATTACTATCCACAACTTGCCAGAAGGTATGGCGGTAGGGGTTGGTTTTGGTGCTAATGGGCTGGAAGGCGGTATGCCGCTGGCCATCGGTATTGGGCTCCAAAATATGCCGGAAGGCCTTGCCGTCGCGGTTGCCTTAATGGGGGAGGGTTACTCGAAGTGGCGCTCCTGGTCGATTGCCGCGCTGACCGGTCTAATCGAGCCCATTGGCGGCCTTTTCGGCGCGAGTATCATCAGCGTTTCTCAAATTCTGCTGCCCTGGGGCCTAGCGTTTGCCGCCGGCGCTATGCTGTACGTCATCAGCCATGAAATCATTCCTGAAACGCACCGTTGCGGCCATCAGAAAAAAGCCACCTTTGGATTGGCAATGGGCCTCGTCATTATGCTGTTTTTGGATGTATGGCTGGGCTAGTTAAGCGTTAGCGTAAAACATCGGCACCGCCGTGTGGTCCCGCTTGGTGGCATAGGCGGTGGTCGCTGAGTACATCAATAATATGGCAATGGCCAATATTGCCTCCTTCGCACTGATGAATCATGCGAGTGAGCTCATCGCGTACCGCGGTCAGCCTCGCGAGCCGCGCCTCAACCTCGGCTAAGTGGCGCTTTGCCAGGGTGTCCACTTCTTCGCATGGCATCGTGGGGTGGTCTGCCATTTGTAATAACTCGCGTACCGCCTCAACTGAAAAACCAAAGTCACGGGCGTGACGAATGAACGTCAGCCGGCGGATGGCGGTGGCTGTATAGCGGCGCTGATTGCCTTCATTACGAGGCGCTGAAGGCAGCAGCCCGATACCTTCGTAATAGCGCACCGTTTCGGGCTTACAGCCTGACTGGCGTGCCAGCTCACCAATACCAATATATTGCTCTGCATTCGCTGGTGGTGGATTTTGATCTGCCATTGCTTGACCCTCTAGTCGCTATAGGTATTAAGCTCTTAAGATAGACGAATCTGGAGCACCATGCGATGAGCGACATTCCACTAGCTAAAAATCAACCGTTCACCTTACGCGTGCAAGGCATGGACTGCGGTGGCTGCGAGCGTAAAGTGGAGTCAGCGTTAAAGCGCTTACGTTACGTTGAGTCGGTCTCAGCGAGCGCCGTGGCGGGATCGGTTCAGTTGACCGCTCAAGACGGCGACGTTTTATTGCGCCAAGAGATTGAGTCTACGATTACGGCCTTGGGCTACCGCATTATTGACGAAACGAGTGCGGCTCATGACGCTGGGGAAGCTACTCCTTGGTGGCAGTCGCCCAAAGGGCGTTTAGTGATCGTTAGTGGTGCCTTGCTGACGCTGGCTTGGGTGCTGAAGTTTGTGTGGCCTGATTTAGGCACATGGCCCTTTGTCGCCGCGACCGTTGTTGGCCTTGTGCCGATTGTGCAGCGCGCGTGGCAAGCGCTCAGATTAGGCAATCCTTTCACTATTGAAATGCTAATGAGCATTGCCGCGCTGGGGGCATTGGCGATCAACGCCGCCGCCGAAGCCGCAGTAGTGGTGTTTTTGTTTGCGGTGGGCGAGATGCTGGAGGGTGTTGCCGCTGCCCAGGCGCGGCGCAGTATTTCTGCGCTCTCAAAGCTGACCCCTTCTACCGCGCGCCTATTAGAGCAAGGTGAAGCGCGTGAGGTCTCCGCTGCCTCTCTTGTGCCCGGCCAGCGGGTGCAAGTCCGCCCTGGCGACCGGCTGCCCTGCGATGGAACAATTGTCGATGGCCGTTCGCATATCGATGAGTCGCCGGTGAATGGAGAGTCGATGCCGCGAGAGCGGGAGCAGGGCGAGTCAGTGTTTGCCGGCACCGTAAACCTTGATGGCGTGCTAGAAGTTGAGGTAACCCGCAGCGCTGAAAATAACACTATCGCCCGCGTGATTAAGCTAGTGGAAGAAGCTCAGGCGGCTAAAGCGCCGGTCGCGCGCTTTATTGATCGCTTTGCCTTTTTCTATATGCCCGCTGTCGTTGCCGTGGCGCTGCTGGTTGCGATTGTGCCGCCGCTTGTCTCGTCGATGCTCTGGTCAGAGTCTATTTATCGTGCGCTAGCCCTGCTGCTAATAGCTTGCCCGTGCGCGCTGGTGATTTCGACGCCTGCGGCGATTGCTGCGGGGCTGTCGGTGGGCGCAAGAAACGGCCTACTAATGAAAGGCGGCGCGGTACTGGAACAGCTAGGCAAGCTCAAGCGGGTGGCGTTGGATAAAACCGGCACGCTTACCGCAGGAATGCCCACTGTCACTGATGTGGAAGGGCTTGAGGCTGACAGTAGTGGTGCCGATGTTCTACGCCTAGCCGCCGCGCTTGAGCAAGGGTCGAGCCATCCGCTCGCCGTTGCGATTGGTAACTATGCTCGGCATCAAGGTGTACAGGTGCCCGCGGTTCAGGCGGGGCATGCCCTATCAGGGCAGGGCGTTGCCGGGCAGGTAGAAGGGCGAGAATTAATGCTGGTTAGCCCGCGCTATCTGCAGCGTTTTGCTGCCCGCCCCAGTGGTTGGGATGCGCGTATTGAGGCGCTGGAAACCCAGGGCAAAAGTCTTGCCGTACTGCTGGAGAATGAGCAGCCCTTAGGCTTAATCGCCTTGCGTGACGAGCCTCGCGAAGATGCACGCAGCGGCCTTCAAGCGTTAGAGCGCCTGGGCGTGTCTGTCGTTATGCTCAGTGGTGACAATGCCCGCACGGTGGCCGCCATCGGTGAGCAGCTGGGAATTGAGGCCGAAGGCGAGCTGATGCCTGAAGATAAGGCTCAGCGAGTGCGTCAGTGGCAGGCCCAAGGGCTGGGGCCGGTCGGTAAAGTAGGCGATGGTATTAACGATGCGCCGGCGCTCGCCGCGGCTGAGGTGGGCATTGCCATGGGCAGTGGCACCGACGTGGCGCTTGAAACCGCCGATGCGGCGCTGCTTAAAAATCGTGTAAGAGGGATTGCCGAAATGATCTCACTCTCACGCGCGACCATGCGTAACGTCAAAACCAATGTGGTGCTGGCACTGGGTTTTAAAGCATTTTTTCTAGTCTCTACCGCGCTGGGTATTACCGGGATGTGGGTAGCCGTTATGGCTGACACCGGGGCAACCGTTCTGGTTACCCTCAATGCGCTGTACTTATTGCGTTATCGTTTTAACGACATTAGCTAGCGCTAACGTACTCCACTAGCGCTTGGGCGAGGAAGTCGGTGGCGCTGCGTTCTCGCCCATGTTTGCCTTGGGTGCAGTGAGTGGGAATTGCTGGTAAGATTTCGCGGTCTATCCATAGGTACCCACAAGTACCATGGACAGGGGATAGGCGTTTTCTTAGCAGCCAGGCATAACGGTAATGACCCGCTCAAACATGACCCGCCTAAAGATAGTATTGGCGCTACCTACATCAGGGCTGATGACTCCGCCCTAGGTTTCCCTCCCCATGCGATACGCCCCGGCAAATCTTGCTGTTACGGCGTTGCGGCAAGCTATTGTTTTTTTTCCGCCTAATGGGCGGGTTTCAGTATTCGATTCCGTCGTTAATGACGTTGTAACCCCAGCGAGCGACGTTTGTTGTGCGCATATTGCGGCGTCACTTCGGCCAGCGGATCGGCTTATCTAGTATTTCAACGGTGGACTCCCATGGCTCTTTTTCGTAAGCAAGAATGGTTTTCCAATATCAAAGGCGACACGCTTTCGGGCATCGTGGTCGCTCTCGCGCTTATTCCTGAGGCAATTGCTTTTTCCATTATTGCCGGCGTCGATCCTAAAGTGGGTCTTTACGCTTCTTTCTGTATCGCGGTGGTGATTGCATTTGCCGGCGGTCGGCCGGGGATGATTTCAGCGGCTACCGGCGCCATGGCGCTTTTAATGGTAACGCTGGTGAAAGAGCATGGGCTTGAATATCTGCTGGCGGCAACGCTGTTAACCGGCGTGCTGCAAATTGTGGCAGGCTACCTAAAGCTTGCCGATCTAATGCGCTTTGTATCGCGCTCGGTGGTCACCGGGTTCGTCAACGCGCTGGCCATTCTCATTTTTATGGCGCAGCTGCCTGAGCTGACTAACGTGACGTGGCATGTCTACGTCATGACTGCCGCGGGCTTGGGCATTATCTATCTGTTCCCTTACTTGCCGATGATCGGCAAAGCAATCCCGTCTCCGCTGGTATGTATTGTGGTACTTACCATCGTTTATATGCTGACTGGCATGGATATTCGCAGCGTTGGTGATATGGGTGAACTGCCGGACACCTTGCCCATATTCCTGTGGCCAGACGTGCCGCTAACGCTAGACACGCTGTGGATTATTTTACCTTACGCGCTAATGCTGAGCGTGGTGGGCTTATTGGAGTCGATGATGACCGCCACTATTGTCGATGATTTGACCGATACGCCAAGTAATAAAAATCGCGAGTGTAAGGGGCAAGGGCTAGCCAATATTGGTGCCGGCTTGATGGGCGGAATGGCCGGCTGTGCGATGATTGGTCAGTCGGTGATTAACATTAAATCCGGCGGTCGGACTCGGCTGTCTACGCTGATTGCTGGCGTTGTGCTGTTAATGATGGTGGTATTTCTAGCCGACTGGGTCTCGCAAATTCCCATGGCCGCGTTAGTCGCGGTCATGATTATGGTCTCTATCGGAACCTTTAGCTGGGAATCGATTCGCGATCTTAGCAAGAATCCGATAAGCACCAATATCGTTATGCTGGCGACCGTTGCCGTTACGGTCAGTACGCATAATCTAGCTATCGGCGTATTTGTGGGCGTACTGCTGGCTGCGCTGTTCTTTGCTAATAAAGTCGGCAATATTCTGTATGTCGGTTCCAAAGAAACGAAGGTCGGCAGGTCGCGCGAGTATCAGGTCGTGGGCCAGGTGTTCTTTGCTTCTTCAGAGCGCTTTACAAATGCATTCGATCTCAAGGAAAGCATTGATAGCGTTACGATTGATCTTTCTAGAGCGCATTTTTGGGATGTGACCGCTGTGCAGGCGCTTGATCGGGTTGTCATTAAGTTTCGCCGAGAGGGTACAGACGTCGCGCTTGTTGGGTTGTCTGAAGCAAGTGCAACCGTCGTTGACCGCTATGCTATTCACAACGATCCGGTAGCCGTTGAGAAGCTGATGGGCGGCCACTAAGCCAACAGGGAGAACACAATGACTGATCAAGTAATGGCCGCCATTGACGGCTCGTCGTTTTCCGAGGGCGTTTGCGACTATGCCGTTTGGGCGAGCCAAGCGCTGGCATCGCCTTTGAACCTGCTACACGTAGTCGACAATCATTCCCCGGTGACCGGCAGCAAGGATTTCTCAGGTAATTTACATCTTGGCGACCGCGAGCGATTGCTGGAAGAGCTTTCGGCGGTTGATGAGCAGCGCGCTAAAGTGAATCGTGAGCTGGGTCAACAAATGTTAGCGAGCGCCAAAGCGCGGGCGATTGACGGTGGCGCGGCGGAGCCCGTTACTCGGCAGTTGAACGGTACGCTGGTCGACACTCTCGTCGGCCTGGAACAAGAGATGCGCCTACTCGTGATAGGTAAATGCGGCGCAGCGGGCCATTCTGCGAGCGGGCACTTAGGCGCTAATCTGGAGCAAGTAGTGCGTGAAATGCACCGACCAATTCTGATGGTGCCGAAAACCTATCAGCGGCCCGAAAAGATATTGATGGCGTTTGACGGCAGCAAAACGGCTCGTAAGGGTATCGAGATGCTGGCGAAAAGTCCGCTATTTAACGGCATTGCCTGCCATATTTTGATTGTTGGCGCAGACACCGCAGAAAATCGCGCTCAGTTAACCTGGGCGCAGGCTACGCTGCGTGACGCGGGCCATGAAGCGCAAGGGGCGATCCGCCCGGGTGAAGTGAATAAAACCCTGCAGGGCTATGAAAAAGAGCACGGCATTGATCTGCTCGTCATGGGCGCCTACGGCCATTCACGCCTTCGACATTTGTTGATAGGCAGCACCACAAAGGCCATGCTGCGTGGCAGCCGCATTCCCATTTTAATACTGCGTTAAAGCATTCTTTTTAAGCCGGCCTTCGTATGCGTTGGCTGGTTTTTTTATGCCCGCTATTTGGTGTCCGGCAACAGTTTACTAGGCACCCAGCGTAGGTAGGCCACCATGCCAAACAGTTCTACCAACGATTGAAATACAATTACCACGACCGCGGCCTGCCAAGCATTAGGCAGCGACAGCGCGATAGGTAGCATGACAAAAGAGTTGCGCGTACCGAAGCTAAAGACCAGCGTTCTGGCGCTCGCGATTGGCAGTCTAAATAGGCGGCCAAGCCCTTTACCCAGCAGTGCCGCAAAGGTTAAAAAGCCTATAAAAATAAACACAACCTGCAATAGCACTGAGCTTAGTCCAATCACCGTATTAATCTGCGAGGCCGCGATAATAAACACCACGAGCGCCAGAAGCGGCACCGGCAGCAGCCCAAGATATTGAACGGCACGTTTGGCGATAGGGTGGCGCTGGGCGATATGCCCGGTTAGCCAGGCTAGCACTAACGGTAGGAGGATAAGACCGAAAAAGGCACTGAGCAGCGGTTTAGAAAGTGCTAGCTGGAACCACTCACGGCCTAAAAAAAGCCACAGATACGCAGGCAATGCGATCATTTGCACCAGCAGCAACAGCGGCGTGGCGGCGACCGCTTTAGCGGTATCGCCCTTGCCTATATGTGTGAAGGTAATAAACCAATCGGTGCAGGGCACCAGTAGCACCAGCAGCATGCCCGCCAGCACGGCGGGAGAGAGCGGAATCCACATCACGATAAGGGCTAAAAAAGCGGGAATAGCAACAAAATTACCGATCATCAGCGCTGTCATAAAGCGCTTATCTTTTATACTGCGGGAAATGTGCAGCAGCGGGATTTGCGTGAAGGTGGCGTAAAGCAGTGTGCCCAGCAAGGGCCACAGCAGTGGCTCAAGGGGCCTGGCCGTGTTTGGCGTGGCGATGCCAAGTGCTAATCCTAAGCCAATAAATAACAGATATAGCCAGGACTGGTGCCTTTCCATCTGGTCGCGCATTACGAGCGGCGCCCTTGTGATGACATACGCTCGCCCAGTAGCGCCGCCCCGAGCCAAAGCGGAACGCTCACCGCTACATAAAGCAAGGCCAACGTAACATGGTGTGTTTGGATAAGATGAAGGGTTTCCAAACTGAACAGTGAAAAGGTTGTGAATCCGCCGCAAAAACCCGCAATAAGAAAGGGTTGCCAGCGTGCAATACGTCCATGTGAACGCCGAGTAGCGGTCGCTGCCAGCCAGCCGATTAACCAAGAACCCGCAACATTAACCACCAGTGTACCCAGTGGAAAGTAACTGCCCAAGGTGGCCAGCGCGCTGAGTGAGACAGCGTAGCGCAACGCACAGCCAAGGCCACAGCCTAGCCCAACCGTTAAATAGCACATCAGCATGGCATTCATATGCTGCCTCCGGCTAGCTGCCAGCCGACGTACACCCCGGCTAACCCCAGTAGCACTGTAGCCACAATATTAACGGCGGCTTGAGCTACGTTGCCGCGCTGCCAAAGCTCAAGCGTTTGCAGACTAAAAGAGGATACCGTGGTATAGCCGCCCAGTACGCCGACCACTACGACCAGCCATAGCGAGTTGTCGGCTGCAGCGTCCGGCAAGCCAAGCGTGCCGAGTAGCCAGCCAGCGGCGATTGAGCCACTTAGATTGACGGCCAGTGTGCCCCATGGAAAAGCGCTGCCTAAATGCTTAGCGAGAAAGCTGGAAATAGCAAAACGCCCCATGCCGCCAACGGCACCGCCCAGTGCCACCAGCAGCATGTTTACGATTGCCTGCCCCATACTGCCTCCTTAGCCACCTAAACTGTTAGATGGCTAAGTTTAGCATGCGCATACCGCTATATATGCAACGGCTGATATAGAGCATGGCGCTAACGCCTGCAGGTGAAAAATAACTAAGCCAATTCACGCTCAGCTTTATGAGAGGCGGCCGTATTGGCTGGATTGGCCGCTAGATTGATACCTGAAATCAGTGCTTTCAGCGAAGCGCTGACCGTATCGCTATCTTCGGCAACGGCGCAGACCCGCTGACCATCGATATTCAGTTGTACAAAGGCAATGGCGTTAGCCTCACTGCTGGCGCCCAGCGAGTGTTCGCTGTAATCAAGAATACTCACGCTGCTACCCGAGTGGGTTTGCCACGCATCGGTGAAGGCTGACATGGCACCATTGCCTTTGCCAGAAAGGCGTAGCGGCTTGTCACCCTCGCGCAGCGTGACTTCAATGCCTTCTTGCTGGCCTTTAGAAAGGCGATAATCGCCCAGCGAGAGCGGCGCTTCCTGGGTGAATTGATCGAACATTACTTGGCGAACCATGGCGCTTGATAGCTCACTGGCGCGCTGTTCACTTTCCTGCTGCACATAGGGAGCCAAGGCCAACATCATCCAGCGTGGCAGGTTAATGCCATAATCGCGCTCAAGCAGGAACGCCATGCCGCCTTTACCTGACTGGCTGTTGACGCGAATGACCGCCTGATAATCGCGGCCAATGTCGTGAGGGTCGATGGGCAGGTAGGCCACTTGCCACGGCTCGTCGGGCTTTTGGTGCTTTAAGGATTTGCGGATCGCATCCTGATGACTGCCTGAAAAGGCGGTGTAAACCATCTCACCCACCCAGGGGTGGCGTGGGTGTATCGCAATGCCCGTACATTCGTTGACTACCTGAATGATTTCATCAGGGTTAGACAAGTCAAGCTCAGGGTCAATGCCCTGGCTGTAAAGGTTCATCGCCAGCGTGACGATATCCATGTTGCCCGTGCGCTCGCCGTTACCCAACAGCGTGCCTTCTACACGTTCAGCACCGGCTAGCAGGGCGAGCTCGGCGGAGGCCGCTGCACCGCCGCGGTCATTGTGGGTATGTACAGATATGATCACGCTGTCGCGACGACTGATGTTCTGGCAGAAATACTCAATCTGATCGGCATGGTGATGAGGGCCCGCCACTTCCACCGTGGTGGGAAGATTGAGAATGCACTTGTTATCAGGCGTTGGCTGCCATACATCCATTACCGCTTCGCAGATCGCCAGCGAGAAATCGATCTCAGTGCTGGAGAAGCTTTCCGGGGTATATTCAAAACACCACTGAATATCAGGGTAGCGATCGGCATAGGTTTTAACCCACGTAGCTCCCTGAACGGCGATATCGACAATGCCCGCGCGATCCATTTCAAATACGCGTTCGCGCTGAATAGTCGAGGTCGAATTATACAGGTGAACAATGGCGCGTTTTGCGCCCACCAGTGAAGCAAACGTCTTTTCAATTAAGTGTTCACGACACTGAACCAGTACCGCAATAGTGACATCGTCAGGAATTTGGTCTTCATCGATTAGCCAGCGCACGAAGTCGTAGTCGGGCTGGCTAGCCGAAGGAAAACCTACCATGACCTCTTTGATGCCTACTTTTACGATCTGGTGCCAGAGGCGTTGCTTCTGCTCAACGGTCATCGGTTCAAGCAGCGCCTGGTTCCCGTCGCGTAGATCTTCACTCACCCAAATCGGCGCATGGTCAAGATCACGATCTGGCCATTGGCGATTGAAGGCGGGAACGCGGGGGGCAGGGCGATATTTGCGATGATCGAAAGCAGACATAGTGATCTTCCTGAAAGTAACCGTTAAATGGATATCGGCTGCGGGTAACGTAAGCCGTTGTTCATCAGTGCTAAGCATCACGGGGGTACTGAAAAGCCGCACTGACGTCGTGACTGCTTTTGGCAGCATACACAGTGTAAATGATCTGCGCCGATAGTTTGTTGCGAAGATGTGTACGTAGAGAGGATAATTGGCAGCTTATATCTTTAAATAATGCTTATTTGGCAGGAGATGCTGGTTATGGCCGTGACGCCGCTTGCTCTGGATCGTTTTGACCGACATATATTAAATATTGTTCAGCAGGAGGGGCGTATCAGTAATCAGGAATTAGCCGATCGTATCGGACTTTCGCCCTCGCCCTGTTTACGCCGGGTGCGTGCGCTGGAAGAAAACGGTTTGATACGCCAGTATCGCGCAGAAGTCGATGCGCGTCAGCTTGGCTACCAGCTAATGGCGCTCTTACATATTTCCATGGACCAACACACGCCTGAACGCTTTGATAACTTCGAACGCCACATCCGTGAGGTTCCTAACGTCATTGAATGTTTGATCATTACCGGTCAAGCCGCTGACTTTCAGCTCAAGTTATTAGTGCGCGATATGGACGATTATCAGCACCTGCTGCTGCACGTGATTAACCGTATTGAGGGCGTGACGGGCGCGCATACCAGCTTTGTGCTGCGACGTGTCTTTGAGCATCGGCCGGTGCCGACAGACCATCTTGGGCAATAAACCATGGTCAATGACAAGCGCATCGGTTTAAACTTATTTTTTTCAACCGGTTAGGAGTTTGCACTATGACTATTCAACGTCACGATACAAAAGCCCGCATGAGCCGTGCCGTTATTCACCAGGGTGTTGCATATCTGTGTGGCCAAGTATGTGGCCCCGAGGTTCGCAATGGCGATATTACGGCCCAAACAGAAAGCATGCTGGCGCGTGTAGACGCACTGTTGAAAGAGATTAAGAGCAGTCGTGAGCAGCTGCTGAGCGCCACCATTTATCTAAAAGAGGGCAGTGACTTTGCCGCCATGAACGACGTGTGGGATGCCTGGGTGCCAGAAGGTTACGCACCAGCCCGCACTTGCGTGTGCGCACCGATGCCGGCCGATGAACTGAAAGTTGAAATTACCGTTACCGTCGCTGTGAGCTGATAACGCTTAGCTGCTAACGGCCACTGCTCACTTTTATTTGGCCGCTTTTTCGATTGGAAAGCGGGTGTCTCGCAGGCTGTCTTTGATTTTTTTGAGATGTGGCAAAAAGTCTTCCCCACGCCTTAACGTCACGCCGGTGGCTAGTGCGTCAATCAGCGTTAATTGAATAACCCGCGAGGTCATCGGCATGTAGTGGTCGGTGTCCTCTGGGGTAGCGACGTCCAGTGTGGCCGTGCACTCTTGAGCCAGCGGCGATTTGGGGGCCGTAATGCCAAGAACGACTGCCCCTGCTTCGCGGGCCAGGCGAGCAATGTCGACCAGTTCCCGAGTGCGTCCGGTGTAGGAAATAATCACCACCACGTCACCAGTATGGCAGGCAGCAGCTACCATGCGCTGCATGAGCACGTCTATGTAGGCCATTACCGGCAGGTTAAAGCGGAAGAACTTGTGCTGCGCATCTTGGGCAACTGCGCCAGAAGCACCTAAACCAAAAAAATGAATTTGCTTAGCCTGGGTGAGATAGTCAACCATGCGCTCTACGGCGGTGATATCGATCTCGCGCTGGGCTTCATCGAGCGCTGCAATCGTGGCGCCAAAAATCTTATGCGTGTACTGGGTCGCAGAGTCCCCGGGTTCTACTGCGCGGGTGACATACGGTGTACCGCCTGCAAGGCTTTGAGCGAGCTTGATTTTGAAATCGGGATAGCCTTTGGCACCAAAGTTGCGGCAAAAACGATTAACCGTAGGCTCACTGACGCTGGCTGACTGAGCTAAGCTTGCGATGCTGAGGCTGGTCGCTAGCGTAGGATCTTCAAGAATGACATTCGCGACTTTGCGCTCCGAGCGGTTGAGTTCTTCCAGTCGTTCGCGTAGGCGGTCCAGCAAGTCATGAGCCATTAACGGTCTCCGTGTCAGTAGTGGAAAAAGGCGGCTTCCATTCGGAACACCAGGTGACAAATTCTTCAGCAGGTAGCGGGCGGGCGTAAAAGTAACCCTGTGCGGCTTCACAGCCCATAGCACGTAAATACGCCGCTTGATCTGCCGTTTCAATGCCTTCTGCTACCACGTCGCAGCCCACGCTGTGGGCAAGCTGCGTGATAGTGCGCGCTAATAGGCGGTCCTTCTCACTGGTGGCCAAGTCCATCACAAAAGCGCGATCAATTTTTAATGTTGAGAAGGGCAAGGTCTTAATGTAGGCCAGCGATGAATATCCCGTACCAAAGTCGTCGATAGCAACGGCAATATTGACCTCTGAGAGTTTCGAAAGCTGCGCTTTGGCGTTGTGTATGTCACTCATTAAGCCTGATTCGGTCACCTCCAGCGCGATAAAACGCTCGGGGATATCGTGTTTGGCCAGCTGCGCTAGCAGGCGCTCGGTAAAATCTTTGCGCGCCAGCTGCCTAGCCGCCACATTGACCGCAATATGAAAATCGTCGCTTAACAGGTCGCGTGCGCGCCATGCCACTATGTACTGCATGGTTTCTTCAAGTACCCACTCGCCAATCGCGAGGATATCACCGCTGGCTTCAGCGAGCGGAATAAAGTCTGCCGGTGAAATATGACCTAGTTCAGGATGGTGCCAGCGCAATAGAGCTTCAGCCCCGATAATTTGCTGGGTGGTTAATGCAATTTTCGGCTGAAAGAGCAGTGACATCTCGCCGCGCTGAGGGGCGCCGCGCAGCGCTTGCTGCAGGTACAAGCGGTGGCGTTGCTGGGCTTCCAGCGCTTCGCAGTAATGCTGGATAGGAGGGCAGTCTTTCTGGGGTAGCGCCAGTGCGGCCATGCGTACAAGCCGCTCCGTTTTAAAGCGGGCCTGCGAACAGCTAATGCCAATACGCGCATTCAGCGGTATTAATAAGTGGTTGAAAGACTGATCATACTCAAAGCAACCCAATAGGCGTTCTGCAAGCTGTTGAAGGCACGCCGGTTCGCTACTGTTCACGATCACCAGTAGCTCGCTGCCACCCCATAAGCCTAGCTCGCTGCCTTGCTCGAGGCAGTCGGCAAGCTGGTGGCTAATATGCATCATTAGCTGGTCAGCAACACTGTAACCATGCAGCCGTACAACGTCGTCAAGCTGGTCAACGGCTACAAATAATAGCCCCGTATCGCCCCCGCCCATTGATGCTTCTCTGAGTCGCTGAGTTAGGGCGCGGCGATTAGGGAGCTGAGTAGTAGGGTCGGTAAGCGATTGGCGGTTGAGTTCTTTGGTGCGCTTTGCGACCATCCGCTCAAGCGTTTCCGCCTGCTGGTCGCGTACTTGGTAGCGCTGTTCAAGGCTGAGCGTGTTGCGGATCCGCTGCAGTACCTCGTCGTGCTTAAGAGGCTTGGTAATAAAGTCTCGCACGCCTAGGTTTAATGCGCGATGACGCGTTTGATCGTCAACTTGAGCAGTTAACACGATTACCGGCGGCATGCGGTGGGCAAAGTGCTCGTGCAATTGATTAATCACTGCATAGCCATCCAAATGCGGCATGCGGATATCAAGTAAAATGAGATCAGGAAGCTGTTGCTGACAGTGCGCAAGTACTAGGCGTGGGTCACTGATACCATGCGTATTTTCAAAGCCATGCTCATCCAGCAGGTCAAGCAGTAGCTCAACATTAACGCTGCTGTCATCTACGATGAGTAGATGTTTATGAACGAGTGTCATGGTGCCTTCCAGGGCTTAGTAGCGGCAGTATAAAGAAAATGATTAAGTGTGAGCGTCAGTTTTTCTATATCAATCGGTTTGGTTAAATAGTCGTTGAAGCCTGCGGCTAGGCCATAACTACGGTCGCGCTCCATGGCATTAGCGGATAATGCAATAACTTTAATATGCTTAAGCTGCGGATCTTTCTGCATGATATCTAGCGCTTGAAAGCCGTTCATGCCGGGTAAATGGATATCCATTAGCACTAAATCGGGCGGAGCGTGGCGCATTATTTCAAGCCCTAGCTCAGCGCTGACAACGGTTTGAAGGCGTATATGGCTGAACTCTTCAATAATGTCGTCCATCAGCCGCTGGTTAGCCGGGTTGTCTTCAATATAAAGCAGCTGAAATTGATGCTGGTGGCTGGCGTTGGCGCCTGCATTCTGAAAGGCAGAGGGCTGTTCTTCTGAGGCGTCTCGTTCGGTTATCGGCAGTGTAAACCAGAACGTTGAGCCGACGTCGGAATGGCTAGTCATACCAATGCGCCCTTGCATACGTTCTACCAGCTCGCGCGTAATAGCGAGGCCGATGCCGGTGCCCTCGATAGAACCATGTTCTGCATCTAAGCGATTGAATGGTTCAAAAAGCTCGTGTTGACGCTCGATGGCTATGCCAGTGCCCGAATCGATAATGCTGATGCGCAGCTCATCATCAAGCGGTTCGGCTGCAATCCTGATCGTGCCGTGCTGGTGGTTGTATTTGATGGCATTAGAAAGCAGGTTGAGTAGTACCTGCTTCGTGCGCGTGTAGTCAGCGGCTACGTACCACGGTTCTGAGAACGGCATGGAGGTGAGCGTAATCCCCGCTGCTTCGATTGTCGCTTCAAGCGTACTGCACACGTCATCAAGCACGTTCTGCATCAATATAGGCTCAATTGAAAACTGTACATGACCCGCTTCAATTCGAGCTAAATCCAGCACTTCATTGATTAAACTGAGCAGGTGCTGGCCGCTTTTTTCTATTTGGCCCACTTGGCGCTGCTGCTTGTCGCTGAGAGGATCGCGGCGCGCCTTACCGAGCAGTTGGGAAAAACCAATAATGGCATTGAGCGGAGTGCGTAGCTCGTGGCTCATCGATGACAGAAATTCGCTTTTAGCTTGATTGGCTTTTTCAGCAAGATCGCGGGCGCTGGCTAGGTCGCTCGTTACCTGTTCGCGTTCGGCCATTTGCCGGTAGAGATTGATCAATAGCGCGCAGGTGTCGGTAAACGGTTGAAGCCAGTCGAGCAACGCCTGATTAAGTGGCTGCTTACTGTTGGCAATGGCGAACATGCCAATCAATTGATCGCCGCTAACAATAGGTACGCCTAAGTAATTGTTAATACGCGGGTGTCCGGCAGGAAAACCGCCGCGTTTGGTATGACGATAAACGTCGTTGGTCATAATCACCTCGCCCGAGGCAAATACCCTGCCTAATAGCGAGTTAGGGTTGGTCAGCGTCATATCGCCGCTGCGCAACTTCTCCATTAGATGCTTAGACTCTTCACTCCATGAAAGGTCGGTCATCGCGTGAATTTTGAGGGCATTAGTGGTGTCGGTGGGCATCACTTCGCCAATCAATGCGTAGTCACTGTCGGTAAGCTCGCGCAGCGCTTCCATGAGAAATGTCCACAGACGCTCGCCCGACATGAGGGCTTGATAATCGGTAATGCCCTGATGGAGTATCTTGAGCAGATTTTCCTCTTTACGAATTCTACGATTAGCGTCGTAAATTTCAGTGAGGTCTGTCAATACGCCCAGGAATTCAACGACACGGCCTTGATCGTTGTGAATGGCGTTAATCGCAAGGTGGACGGGGATGCGGCGGCCGTCTTTGTGCAGCGCTTCGACTTCACGCCCTCGACCAATAACTTTGGGCTCGCCACCGGCAAGATAGTCAGCAATAAACCTGTCATGATGGATCGAAATGTCAGGCGGTGTGAGCACTGCAATGTTTTGCCCGATTAGCTCATTTTCTGTATAGCCAAGCAGGTTTAGCGCAAAAGGATTAATCGCCGCAATATGGCCAGAGCGATCAATCCGTATTTTGGCCGTCGCGCTTTTAGTAAAAAGCGCTTCAAAACTACGCGCTATACGAGTGAGTTCCACCTGTCGCTTGTGTTGACGAAGTAGCTCTTCTACCTGTGCTGCCAAGCTGCCAAGCAGCATTAAATCACGTTCGCTGAAAGGGCGAGGCTGACTGTCGATGAGGCACAGCGTGCCTACTGCCATGCCGTTTAACGGCCGTAACGGATAGCCTGCGTAAAATCGGATATGAGGGGCGTCGTTGACCAGAGGATTATCGAAAAAGCGCTTATCTTTAAGCGTGTCTTCAATTACCAGCGGCGTTTCATGATAAATCGCGTGCGCACAGAAAGACAGTTCACGGCTGGTTTCACAGGCGTCGAGCCCCTGATGCGATTTAAACCATTGGCGCTCTTTATCGACTAACGAGACCAGCGCGATAGGAACGTCAAACAGGTCGCGGGCCAGTTGTGCCATGCGCTCAAATGCCTGGTCTTTAGGCGTGTCGAGTACATGGAGAGCATGCAAAGCCGCCAAACGCTGTGTTTCATTATGAGGGGTGTCGGGGGCTTGCATGATGATTCCGCGGCAGTGAATGAGTAAAAATACCACAAGGTCGCTATACCAATAGCCTATTACCTATCGGTCATTAACGCATAAGCTTTAGCCTAGCCCAATGAGTTTCATGAGCCAGCGCCGATACGGCGGATAGAGCATGTGACTAGGTGTGCGTTTAGCTTGATAAAATACGCCGCGTAAATGACTAAAGCGCTCAAAGCCGTGACGGCCATGATAAGCGCCCATACCGCTTTCGCCTACGCCGCCAAACGGCAGGGAAGGCACCGCGTGATGAAGGAGCGTTGCGTTAAACACCAGAGCACCGGAATGAGTGGTGCGCAATAGCTGCTGTTGCAAGCCCTTATCGTGTGTGAATGCATACAGCGCCAGCGGGTGTGGCCGAGCATTCACGTAGCTTACTGCCGCGGCCATATCGCTAACGCCAATGATGGGTAGGCAGCGGCCAAAAATTTCTTCGCGCATGACCTGCAGTTCTTGGTGAGGATCAATAATCAGTGCAGGTGCATGGGCGCCATGATCAATGATCCTACAGCCGTGGTCGCGGGCTTCTTGCAGCATATGGTCGAGGCGGTCTTGGTGAGTCGTATTGATCGCATGCGTGACGGCATGATCATTAGGGCGCTGCTGCACAATCGCATTGCTTAACGCCGTCACCAAGGCGCTAAGGTGGCGGCTTTCAACCAGCACGTAATCAGGGGCGATACAGGTTTGCCCAGCATTCATACCTTTGCCGAAGATAATCGCGGCGGCGGCTTGGTCCAGATCCACATCGCTGGCCACCATTGCTGGCGATTTACCGCCTAGCTCCAGCGTCGTTGGAGTTAAATTTCGCGCGGCCGCTTGGGCTACCTGGCGCCCAACGGCGCCGGAGCCGGTAAACACTAGGTGGTCAAACGGCAATTCGCTAAAGCGACGCGCCATCTCGACGCCGCCTTCTACCACGCACAGCTCTTCGGGTGTGAAGTATTGCGGGACTAAGCGCTTGAGCAGAGCGCTGGTGTTGGCAGTGTGCTCGCTGGGCTTGAGCATGGCGACGTTGCCAGCGGCAAACGCATCCACGATGGGCATTAACGCTAAGCTCCAAGGATAGTTCCAGGGCGACATCACGCCAATCACGCCCAGCGGCTGAGGCGCAATGCGTGCGCGAGCGAGTAGCAGTCGCAATGGCATGCTTGCCATGCCTGGCCGCATCCAGCGCCATAAGTGGCGCCTGGCATAGCGAATCGCATGCAGCACCGCGCTGATTTCAGCTATACGTATTTCAACGTCACTGCGTTGGCCGAAATCCGTTTGAATTGCTCGTATAATGTCTAGCTGATGGTGCTTAGTCATACGGGCTAAGCGCGCTAGCCGGTCACGCCGAATCTTTAGAGTCGGGTAGGGCTGTTGGTCCGCAGCTTGGCGCTGCGTTTGAAAATCTCCCGTTAGATCGCGCGTCATGGCCCCTCCTTGTGCGCCGTTTTCGGCGTAGGGTGATTAAACCGTTCATATAAAGCGTCTATCTAAACAGTTAGTGTAAAGTGGCACAGGCAAGGGCTTGCAGAGTGGACTGTGCGCTAGCCCTGTGCGCTCTGTAAGCCCTGCACTCACCGGAGATGCTATGTCGTCACGTCCACTTTCGCTCACCATTCTACCCACTATGGCGGCCGTAACGGCAAGCCAATGGGATTCACTGGTAGACGACGACCAGCCATTTTTACGCCACGCTTTTTTGCATGCTTTAGAGGCCAGTGGCTCCGTCAGCATGGCGACTGGTTGGGAGCCTTGCCATCTGAGTGTCTGGCAAGATGAGCAGCTAGTTGCGGCGATGCCGATGTACCGTAAACATCATTCCTACGGTGAGTATGTATTTGATTGGGGCTGGGCGGAAGCCTTAGAGCGTGCCGGTGGCCGCTACTATCCTAAAGCACTCAGTGCCGTGCCGTTCACGCCAGTGCCGGGAGTGCGCACGCTGATCGCAAAGCGGGCCGATACCGGGGCCGTGCGTGATTGTTTGGCGCAGGCGTGGCGGGAGCAGTGCGAGAGTCAGGCGCTTTCCAGCTGGCATTTGTTATTCGCCAACGAGGCTGACGTCGCTGCCTGGCAGGCGCAGTGTCCTGATCTCATCACCCGTGAAGGCGTGCAGTTTCAGTGGCGTGACCGCGGTTTTGGTGACTTTGATGGCTTTCTTGCGACGCTAACCTCTAAGCGTCGCAAGATGATCAAGCGTGAGCGCCGCCTGGTCGCAGACCAGGGCTTAAGCGTGTTACGGCTAGAGGGTGATGCCATTACGTCAGCGGCGATGGCGCATTTCTTTCGCTGCTATACGATGACCTACCATGAGCGTGGACGCGCGCCGTATCTCAACCATGATTTTTTTGAGCGCCTGCGCCAAAGCATGCCGGAGGCGTTGGTATTGGTTCAAGCGCACAGTGAGGGGCGCCCGGTCGCAGCGGCGCTCTATTTTCGTGGCACCGATTCGCTTTACGGGCGCTACTGGGGAAGCGAAGTCGTCGCTGACTGCCTGCATTTTGAAGCCTGTTATTACCAGGGCATCGAGTACTGTTTGCAGCATGGCCTGACGCTGTTTGATCCCGGTACGCAGGGTGAGCACAAATTGGTGCGCGGCTTTACACCGCAGCGAGTGCGCTCACTGCATTACATCAGCCACCCTGGGCTTGCCGCCGGCGTTGGGCAGTTTTGCCACGAAGAGAGTGAGCACGTGCGCGCCTATCGCGCGTCGGCGCATGATGCGCTTCCCTTTAAATAAACGGCGGCTCGCTGGTGTTGCGCCTTAATGGCATAATGCGTTTTTAAATTTAGCGGACCTACAGGAGAGAGCAGCGATGCGTAAATGGCTAGTGATGGCGCTGCTCGCGGTGGTCGCACTGCTTCAGTATGAGCTATGGTTGGGCAACGGCGGCTGGCGAGATTTGCAGAATGTAGAGCACCGAGTCGCGGTACAGGAAGCGAACAATCTGCCTATGCGTGAGCGCAACGCGCGGCTTGCGGCTGAGGTGATGGATTTGAAAACCGGTCTGGATGCGATCGAAGAGCGGGCGCGCAGCGATATGGGAATGGTGCGTACCGACGAGCAGTTTTTCTGGGTGCCCGGTGTGGCGATCAAAAATGAGCTGATCGGCATTAATGCTGGCTTAATCGCTCCGCAAGAGCCGCCGCCGTGAGTCAGACGTGGCTGATAGTGCCTGCCGCGGGTCAGGGTCGCCGCATGGGCGCCAGTAAACCCAAACAGTATTTAACCCTGTCCGGCCAGCCGATACTGGCTCATACGTTAAAGCGCCTACATGGCGCGTTTCCAAGCGCTCGGCTGGTGCTGTGCCTGGATAATGACGACCATTGGTTTGCCCCTGACTGGGTGCCGTTTGCCCATTGGCAGCGGGTGTCGGGTGGCAGTGAGCGGATGGACAGCGTACTGAATGCGCTGCATGCCATGGAAGCTCAGGATGACGATATCGTGATGGTGCACGACGTGGCGCGGCCCTGCATCACGCACGGTGACTTACTGGCACTTTATCGTGCCGCGGCCAATCACCCCGGCGGTGCGCTGCTAGCAATGCCCGTTGCCGACACTATGAAGCGTGGTAATGATCAAGGCCTGAGCGTGCGCACGGAGTCTCGCGATGGGCTGTGGCATGCGCTAACGCCTCAAGGGTTTCGCTATGCCTTGCTGCGTCGTGCCTTGGAAACGGCTCGCCGCCAGAACACGGTAGTGACCGATGAAGCCTCGGCGGTTGAAGCGCTGGGTGAAAGCCCTCAATTAGTCAGCGGCCGGCGTGATAATTTGAAAATAACGCATCCAGATGATTTAGCCCTGGCTACCGCGATTATTGCGTCCCAGGCGCTTGTCTCCCAAATCGATGAAACGTCAGAAAGGTGCCTGTAATGCGTATTGGCCATGGATTTGATGTACACCGCTTCGGCCCCGGCGACCACCTAATGATAGGCGGCGTCAAACTGCCGTTTGAGCAGGGTTTTGTTGCCCACTCAGATGGCGACGTGCTGCTGCACGCCATTAGCGATGCACTTCTAGGCGCGTGCGCACTGGGTGATATTGGTCGCCACTTTCCAGATATCGACCCCGCCTGGGCGGGGGCTGATAGTCGTGACTTGCTGCGTCATGTGGTGAGCCTTGTGAGAGGGCAGGGCTATGACGTGGTTAACCTTGATGCCACGCTGATGGCGCAGGCGCCCAAAATGGCGCCGCATATCGAAGCAATGCGCGCCGTTATCGCTAACGATATTAATATTGCGCTTGGCCAGGTTAACGTTAAAGCCACCACCACCGAACGGCTGGGTTTTACCGGGCGCGGCGAAGGCATCGCTGCGGAAGCCGTGGTGCTGCTAAACCGAATAGAGACGCTTAATGATTAATATGCCGACATGGCAGCGCTATCTTGATGCTCAGTTCGGCCCTCCACAGCCAGGTCAGTACCGCGCTCAGCCAGAAGATTTCTGGGTGGATGAGCAGCTTGATTTTATTCCAGAAGCCCATGGCGAGCATCTGTGGCTGAGAGTAGAAAAGCGTAATCAAACGACATTAGACGTCGTCAATACGCTGAGTCGGCTGTGCGGCGTTACGCCCCGCGATATTGGTTATTCCGGTATGAAAGACCGCATCGCCGTGACGCGCCAGTGGCTAAGCGTGCATCTGCCGGGTCGCGATGCGCCGGCGGATCTGGAGCAATCGCTTAAATCGCTGGGCGTTACGGTCGTCGAGCAGGTGCGCCATCCGCGTAAACTCAAACGTGGCGTTCACCGCACCAATAGATTCGTGCTGCGGATCAGCGGTGAGGCGATTCATCAAGAGGGCTTTATCCGTCGCTGGGAAACGCTTTGCCAGCATGGCGTGCCTAACTATTTTGGCCCCCAGCGCTTTGGCCCCGATGGGCGCAACCTTCAGCGCGCCGAAGCGTTACTTAACCGAGGTTGGCGAAAGCGCGACGACCGGCAGGGTATGATGCTGTCTACCGCGCGCAGCTTCTTATTTAATGAGCTGCTCAGCGAACGCTTGGCGGATGGCACCTGGTGTCAGCCCCTTGCAGGCGACACCCTGATGCTGGACGGTACGCAAAGCGTGTTTAACATTGAGCAAGCCGATGACACGTTGAGTGCCCGTGCTGCCGCGTTAGATATTCATCCCACTGGGATTTTGTGGGGCGTTGGCGAGCCGAGTCAGGGCGAGATCGCCGGCTATGAGTCACGGCTGTTGCAACAATATGCGGCGCTGTGTGAAGGGTTGGAGCGCAGTGGCGTAAAGCAAGCTCGCCGTGCGCTGCGTATGCGTTTATTAGAGCCGCAGCTTACGTGGGAAGCCGAAGCCGTTCGGCTTTCCTTTGCCTTGCCGCGGGGTAGTTTTGCTACTGCCGTCCTGAGTGAACTGATCGCGGTCAGCTGACGGCGATGACTGAACGGCGGCCATTGCCGGTATATCGAGGAGAGCTACAATGCGGCGACTGCTGCTTTCAAATGATGACGGTGTCCATGCCCCCGGTCTGCGTGCGTTGCATGATGCGCTGTTGGCTCACGCTAATATTCGCGTCGTGGCACCTGATCGCGACCGAAGTGGCGCTAGTAATTCGCTTACGCTGTCGCGGCCGCTCTCATTGACGGCGCTGGATAATGGCTTTTATAGCGTCGATGGCACCCCCGCAGACTGTGTTTATTTAGGTGTTCACGGCGTATGGGAGCAAAAGCCTGATTTAGTGATTGCAGGGATTAATCACGGTAGTAATCTTGGCGACGACGTGCTTTATTCAGGAACGGTCGCGGCCGCCATGGAAGGGCGTAACTTGGGTATGACGGCGTTTGCGATATCGCTATGCGGCGAACGCCATTTCGCCACGGCCGCAAGAGTCGCCTCCACGCTGATAGGCGCGGCGGAGCAGCTTTCGCTACCACCCCGTACGCTGCTCAACGTTAATGTGCCCGACATACCCTGGGAAGATATTAAAGGCGTGAAGGTGACGCGCCTTGGGTATCGCGGGCCGGCAGATAAGCCGTTAGAAGTAAAGGATCCGCGTGGGCGGACGCGTTACTGGATCGCACCCGTGGCGGCGAATGCGGATGACGGTGAAGATACCGACTTTGCTGCAATCGAGGCGGGCTATGTGTCGATTACGCCGCTGCAAACCGATCTTACGCGTCATCCTGCGTTAAACGATGTTCAAAATTGGTTGAATGTTTTTGCCTAACTTATTGCCCGATGAGCTGCGCGGTCGTGGAATGACTTCTCAGCGCACGCGTGACCGCATGGTTGAGCGCCTCATGCAGCAGGGGATCAATGATGCCCGGGTGCTGGATGTGATGGCGAATGAACCGCGTCATTTGTTTGTTGATGAGGCGCTGGCTCACCGCGCTTATGAAGACACTGCCCTGCCTATTGGCTACGGGCAAACGTTGTCGCAGCCATGGATTGTGGCGCGCATGACGGAGCTTGTGCTGCGTACAGCACCGCGCCGCGTATTGGAACTGGGCACTGGCTCTGGCTACCAAACATTAATCTTATCGCGCTTAGTGGAGCAGCTGTATTCCATCGAGCGTATTAATGCACTGCATGAACGTGCCGTGGAGCGTTTGCGTCGGCTAGCAGCGCCGGCAATATTAGCGGTCGCCGACGGTGGTTACGGCTGGCCTGAGGTTGCGCCATTTGACGTTATTTTGCTCACCGCCTGCGCGCAAACGTTGCCCGCTTCATTGTTAGAACAGTTGACTCACGACGGCGTACTGATTGCGCCGTTGGAAGAACCCGATGGCAGCCAGTGGCTTACCCAGGTAAAGCGAATTGGTGGTGCCTTTGAAAAACGTCGGCTTGAACCCGTTCGTTTTGTACCTTTACTGCAAGGAGTAGTGGATTGAAGCGGCGACCCTTGGGGATATTTTTGCGTGGTGCTGGAATGGGCGCCGCCGACGCGGTTCCCGGCGTATCGGGAGGCACGATTGCCTTTATTAGCGGAATTTATGAAGAGCTGATTGAAACGATTAAGCGGTTTAGCCCAAGCGCTATCGGCGTGTGGCGGCGAGGGGGCTGGCGAGCCCTAAGTGTGCATTTGAATCTGGCCTTTCTAGTGCCACTCTTGGCCGGCGTTGGGATCAGCCTGTTTAGCGTCGCACATTTAGCGCTATGGTTGATGGAAGCGCACCCACTGCTATTAGACGGCTTCTTTTTTGGCTTAGTGGCGGCATCGGCGTTAGTGGTGGGGCAAGCGAGCAGTGGCTGGAAGCTATGGTACGTATTGCCACTATTGGTTGGCCTATTGTTGGCCCAGGCCTTGCCAGGCATGATGCCGCTGGTCTTGCTTATTGGCAATGAGGCAGTGGTAGTAATGGTCGCAGGCTGCATCGCCATCAGCGCTATGCTGTTGCCGGGCGTGTCAGGTAGCTTTCTATTGCTGACAATGGGACTCTACGGCACCATCATGGGGGCGATACGTAGCCTGGATCTCGGTATTATTGTGCTGTTTGGAATGGGATGTGTGGTCGGGCTGGCGCTTTTTTCGCGGCTGTTATCATGGCTTCTGCGGCGCCATCACACCTCAACCATGCAGCTGCTACTGGGCTTTATAGTCGGCTCGTTACCGGTGCTTTGGCCATGGCGCGAACTGCTGCGCTATCAAATAGGTCCTGAAGGACAAATGATCCCTCTTGAACACCGCTATTTATTACCCGCTGACTATGCCGTATTGACCGGTGCTTCGGCACAAGTAGTTGGCGTTGTCGCGTTAATGGCTTTTGGTGCACTGATCGTGGTGTTACTCAACCGACATGCAGACCGCCAGCCAATCGATAACAAGCCTGGCGCTGAAAAGGAGTAAGACCTACATGCGTAAAGATTATATACATAAAGTGCTTATGCTATCGGCGCTGACCCTGGCCATTGCCGGTTGCGCTAGCCAGCAGGGTGGTTCGCCTCAAGTGCGTGATTTGAGCGACGCGCGTAATGCAGTAGAAAGTTCGCCTCAATACACGGTGAAGGCGGGCGATACGCTGTACGGCATTGCATGGCAACATAATTTAGACTATCGCCAGCTGGCGGCGATGAATAATATCGCCGCGCCCTACCAAATTCGCCCAGGGCAAACAATTGCTCTGCGTGAAGGGGCTGCTCAGTCAGCATCCGTGGCCAGCAGCCAGCCAGCGGCGACGCCCTCAAGTGGCGGCGGTGCTGTCGCGACCGGCTTGAGCCCACAGACTGCCTCCGTCGCTCGCGATGACCAGGAGCTAGATTGGCTGCTGCCCGATGAGTCTGCGATTCAGCGCAATCAGCGACTGACCGCTGAGCGCAATGCCGTAGACGCGGCAGAGCAAGTCGCTGAAGGATCGACAGGCACCTCGCCAGCAGTTGCCTCTACACCTGAACCGGAAGTCGTCGCCGCTGTTGCTGTTGCTGAGCCGGAGCCATCACCTGCACCCGCTGAACAGCCGGCACCTCAACCTGAGGCTAAGCCAGAGCCCAAGCCAGAAGCTGCGCCGGCCACGCAAGCCGCGAGTGTCGATCGTTCCTCACGGACCTATACGCCTGCCGAAAACATAGCATGGCAATGGCCCACGAATGGCAATGTGGTAGGAGAGTTTGGGCAGGGCGATAGCATCACCGCCGGGATTGATATCCGAGGCGAAAAGGGGCAACCTGTCAAAGCAGCGGGTCCCGGCATTGTGGTCTATGCGGGCAGTGGCGTCAGGGGCTACGGTAACCTCATTCTTCTCAAGCATAACGATCAGTTCCTAAGCGCCTATGCGCATAACGATAGTCTACGCGTCAGCGAAAACGACGTCGTGGAAGCCGGTGAGGTGATCGCCGCCATGGGGGATAGCGACGCCGAAAATGTCAGGCTGCATTTCGAAGTGCGCCGTGACGGGCAACCGCAAAATCCTTTGGACTTTTTACCTTCTCGCTAACCCTCTCGCGGGCAACGTGAGACACAAGTGTTTTGCTTGAAAGTTACCCGAATGGCTGTATTCGAGCGTCATATAACAATTGTCACATAACAATATAGTGAGCGCATTCGTGCGTTCACCTTTGGTCTTCTAAATGGCGGGTAGGCGACATCAGGGGGTAGGGCCATGAGTGTGTTGGAGAAAGATCTACAGGAGGTTGACCTGGATGCTGCGGAAGAAGCGCTTGACGATACCGATAATGAGATTGCGGTAGAAGAAGATGCTTTTGAAAAAGCGCTAGGGCGTGAGGATCGGCAATCGACCCAAAGCTTGGATGCTACGCAAATCTATCTCAACGAAATCGGTTTTTCGCCATTATTGACGCCTGAAGAAGAAGTTTATTATGGCCGCTTAGCGCGTAAGGATGACCCGATGGGGCGCTCACGAATGATTGAGTCCAATCTGCGGCTGGTGGTCAAAATCGCACGTCGCTATCTCAATCGTGGCCTAACGTTGCTGGATCTGATTGAAGAGGGCAACTTAGGCCTGATTCGCGCGGTAGAAAAGTTTGACCCTGAGCGCGGCTTTCGGTTTTCGACCTATGCCACCTGGTGGATTCGTCAAACCATCGAGCGTGCGCTGATGAACCAGACGCGCACGATTCGCTTGCCGATTCATGTCGTCAAAGAACTGAATATTTACCTGCGGGCGGCGCGTGAGTTAACGCAGAAATTTGACCATGAAGCCACTGCGGAAGAAATCGCCGACCATCTTGATAAGCCTGTCGAGGCGGTGAAGAAAATGCTCGGCCTCAATGAGCGCGTGTCATCGGTTGATTACCCAATGGGCGGTGAAAGCGATAAACCTCTTATTGATACGTTGGCCGATGATGAGGTGCAAGGGCCGGAAGCCTGCCTAGTTGACGGCGATGTTAAAGAGCATGTCGATCTTTGGCTGGATGAGCTTAGCGAAAAGCAGCGTGAAGTGGTCGTGCGTCGCTTTGGGCTGCGTGGTCATGAGTCGGCAACCCTTGAAGAGGTGGGGGCTGAAATTGGCCTAACCCGCGAACGCGTGCGCCAGATTCAAGTGGAGGCGCTCAAGAAGCTGCGCCGTTCGCTAGAAAAACAAGGTCTTTCTCTGGAAGCTCTGTTCGAGACTTAAGCCGGCTAACCACAGACTAATAATGTTATTTCGCTAAGCCGGGCAAGTGCCATTAGGTGCTTGCTCGGCTTTTTAGTGCTGAATTTTTTACAATGAAGTCACGTCAGAGAGAAAACACATGCGCCCACTCGTCGCTGAGATTGATCTGGATGCATTACGCCATAACTATCAGCTGGCATGTCGCTGTGCGCCTCACAGTCGCTCAGTGGCAGTTATTAAAGCCGATGCCTACGGTCATGGCGCATTAGAGTGCGCCCGTGCACTGGAGAGCCTTGCTCCTGCATTTGCGGTCGCCTGCATCGAAGAAGCCTTGACGCTGCGCGAAGGCGGTATTACGCAGCCGATCGTGCTACTTGAAGGAATATTCACTGCTAATGAGCTGGCCCTGGTGGACGCTCATGGCTTTTGGATTGCTGTTCACAGTCAATGGCAGGTCGATGCGCTGCTAGCGGCTCGCCCCGATCAGCCGATTCCTGTGTGGTTGAAAGTTGACTCAGGTATGCACCGTTTGGGCTTTGCGCCGCATGAAGCCGAGAATATTTGGCGTCAACTTAAGGCCGCACCTAGCGTAGCGGCGCTGCATTTGATGAGCCATTTCGCCAGCGCGGATGCCCTCGATAATCGCTGTTTCAACCAGCAGATGGAGCAGATACAGGCGCTAGCCAGTGCGCTGGATGCGCCACTGTGTTTAGCCAACTCACCGGCCACGTTGGCCTGGCCGGTTGCGCATGGTGACTGGAATCGCCCTGGCGTGATGCTTTACGGCAGCGATCCCTTAGAAGTCGCCAATGAGGTCACCCAGCAGCTGCAGCCGGTAATGACCCTGCGTTCAAAAATCATTGCCCTGCGGGAGCTTGAAGAGGGTGAGCCGGTAGGCTATGGCGGTAGATGGCGGGCGCAGCGGCGCTCGCGAATTGCCGTTGTCGCCTGCGGCTATGGCGACGGCTACGACCGCCATGCGGTAGACGGTACGCCGGTGCTGGTGAACGGTCAGCGCTGCCCCATTGCCGGAAAAGTCTCTATGGATATGCTCACCGTTGATGTCACCGACGTTCCGGATGCGGCGATTGGCAGTGACGTGGTGCTGTGGGGCCGCGCCCAAAATGGTGAAGTGCTGCGGGTTGATGAAGTTGCCCGCTACTGCGATACGATTAGCTATACGTTGCTAACGGGCGTGCTGCCCCGAGCGCCGCGACGTTATCATGAGTGCTCTGTTTAAACGGTTATTTCTATGTCCAAAACACGTTATCCGCGCTCTTTCGCGCACCCCTATTACTGGCCCACCTGGTTGGCCATTGGCGCTATGTACTTTGTCTCCTGGCTTCCATGGCGGTTAAAAATGGCGATTGGCAAAGCGCTTGGGCTTATCGTATGGCGCGTTGCTAAGCGGCGCCGGCATATTACCCGTACCAATATCAAACTGTGTTTTCCTGAAAAGAGTGCTGACGAGCAGCACCAGCTGGTTAAAGACACGTTTATCGCGAACGGTGTGGGTCTGATTGAAACGGCGACCGGCTGGTGTCGCGATGCAGAAGGCTTGCGGCACCGCGTGGCCTATATAGGCCAAGAGCATCTTGCGCGCGCTCAATCTCAAGGGAAAGGGGTGCTGGTCATCGGTATTCATTTCTCGACGCTGGATTTAGGCGGTGCGCTGCACTCGCTATTTTTCCCCGCTGACGTGGTGTATCGCCCGCATAACAATCCGCTTTTTGAGCGGTTTATGACGCGTGCTCGCTCGCGTATTTTTGGCCAGGCGATTGATCGTCATGACCTGCGAGGCGTGGTAAGGCGTATTAGGGCCGGGCACACTGTATGGTATTCGCCGGACCAAGATTTTGGCCGTGATGTCAGCGTATTTGCGCCATTATTTGGGCAGCAGGCATCGACCATTCGTCTTACTGCAAAAATTGCGCGCATGACCGGTGCGCCCGTGGTACCGCTGATGTTTCACCGTAATCCGGATAACCGGACCTACACTATTGAGTGCCTGCCCGCCTTTGATGGTTTTCCAAGCGGCGATGAGCAAGTAGATGCAGCAAGGGTTAATCAGTTTATCGAGCTTGCTATCCGCAAGCATCCGGAGCAGTACCTTTGGTTGCATCGGCGGTTTAAGACGCGCCCTGAGGGCGAGCCCAGCCTTTACTAATCAGCAAGTCACGCGAAAAAAGCCGGCGAAAGCCGGCTTTTGACGTTTGGTCGCCGCGTTTAATCCAGATTGCGGGAGTAAAAGATTTCCAGCATTTCTTTACGCAGGCGGCTCTCAATATCACGCGCTTCTTCAAACGTGATATCACGGCGCGAGGTGCCGAACAGGTAATTGTCCAGCTCAAAGTCTTTGAGCAGCATTTTGGTATGGAACATATTTTCTTGATACACATTAACGTCCATCATCTGATACGCATGCTTCGTGTCTTCAGCAAGGTAGTCTTGAATGGAAGTAATCGCATGATCAATAAACAATTTTTTGCCATCTACGTCGCGCGTAAAGCCACGTACACGGTAGTCCATAGTAACAATATCTGAATCAAAGCTATGGATTAGGTAGTTAAGCGCCTTTAGCGGGCTGATATGGCCACAGGTGGAAACATCGATATCTAGGCGAAAGGTGCTGATGCCGTTATCAGGATGCGACTCAGGGTAGCTGTGAACCGTGACGTGGCTCTTGTCCAGATGGCCGACCACTGTTTCTGGCAGCGGGCCAGGGCCGGGCTTGATCTGATCCGGAGCGGCTTCGTCTAGCTCATGCTCGGCAATCAGAATTGTCACGCTAGCGCCGTGAGGCTCATAGTCTTGGCGGGCAATATTCAGCACGTGAGCGCCGATAATATTGGTGACATCCTTGAGAATCTGCGTCAAACGTTCAGCGTTATAGAGCTCATCGATATAGTCGATGTAGGCTTCTCGCTGCTCTTCAGTTTTGGCATAGCAGATGTCATAAATGTTGAAGCTCAGCGAACTGGTCAGGTTGTTAAACCCGTGGAGTCGGAGACTGTCGGTCATGCCCGAACCTCCTCAATAATCTCAAAAGAGTGAGTGATGTCGACGCCGCCATTGCTCAACATGATCGACGCGCTGCAGTATTTTTCAGCGGAGAGCCCAACAGCACGCTCAACTTGTTTCTCTTTCAGGCCGCGCCCGGTCACCACAAAATGCACGTGGATCTTGGTAAATACGGCGGGCACGTCATCAGCGCGTTCAGCGTCAAGTTCCGCTACGCAGTCAGTGACATCAGCACGTGCCTTATCAAGAATATTAAGCACATCAAAGGCAGTGCAACTGCCCATGCCCATTAGCAACATTTCCATGGGGCGAGGGCCGGTGTCGCGGCCGCCGTGATCCGGCGGGCCGTCGATCACAACGCTATGGCCACTGCCGGATTCCGCCACAAATTGTCGCCCGTCGGTCCATTTTACCCGTGCTTTCACGTGGCTCTCCTCATCTAGGCGCGAAAGGTAAGTCGCGCAGCATAACATTTCTTGGCCTGCGCGCCTCTCTTCACCGTTTCTCTGAATTATTGCCTTCGCGATAGCCGTTTAACGATAGTCGCTTCACGACGTTGGGATATGGCGGCTAGCAGCGTGTAATTGATTTTCCAGCGCTGCAAGTCGCTCCGGTGTTCCTACATCGACCCAATGGCCTGTGTAATGCTCACCACTCACGCGCCCGCCATTGATAGCGTCTTTAAGCAGCGGGGCTAAAGCAAAGGCGCCCGGTACGTGCCCGGCCAGCAGCGCTGGATGAATCACGCTAATGCCGGCGAAGGTTAAGCGCGGGTGGCTGGTTTGATTGACGCGCCCGGCCAAAATCCCAAAATCTCCATCAATGTGATGAGTAGAATTGTCCACGAGCACTAGGTGCGCCAAGTCGTTGCCCTTTAGCGCTTGCGGGCGAGGAAGTGCTTCACACCATACGTCGCCATTGACCAGCAGAAAAGGCGCCTCGCCAAGCAGCGGCAGGGCCTGCTGGATACCGCCACCGGTTTCTAAGGGCGACGTTTCGCGGCTCCAATGAATGCGCAGTCCATAAGAGTCACCGTCGCCCAGTGCCGCAATGACTTGCTCGGCACGATAGCTCACATTGATAACAACGTCTTGAATGCCAGCGCTACGAAGACGCTCAAGATGATAAGCAATCAGCGGTTTGCCTGCGATCGGCAGCAGCGGCTTGGGGCAGTGATCGGTCAGTGGGCGCATACGCTTACCGAGCCCTGCGGCTAAAATCATTGCTTTCATGCGGCTATTTTCATCTGTATTTGCATCCATTGCTATTAATGAGCTTCCGCTAGCCGCTGAATAATCGCAGGGCGCAGGGTGGTATTTACCCAGTGAGCAAAGGCCGCCTGCTCCGGCAGAGCTAAAAGGCTATCTTCAAGATGATCCAAAAAGTGAGGTAGGCGCTCAAGGTAGCCACTTTTTTGATCGCGTAGCGTTAACCGGCAAAAAATGCCCAGTACTTTCAGTGAGCGCTGGGCAGCCATCGCGTGGCACTGGGTCAAAAACAAGGCCGAGTCTACGCTGCTTGAAAGCCTGCCGTCGCGACGCGCTTGGTGATAAAATTCATCTACGAAGCTTGCAAACTGCTCGCCCGTGAAGCGGCAATAGCGTCCTCTAAGGAGAGAAATAAGATCGTAGCTGAGCGGGCCAGCCACAGCGTCCTGAAAATCGATCATATAAAGACGCTGCTGGTGTACCATCAGGTTCATCGCGTCAAAGTCACGGTGTACGCTTACCACTGGCTGCGCTAGAGCATGCTGTATAAGCTGCTCACGAACTGCCTGCCAGCTTTCTGGCGGTGGTATCGCTAGCCAGGTGCTGAGACACCATTGCGGAAACAAATCGAGCTCGCGGGCGAGTAGCGCCGTATCATAGGCGGGTAATAACGCTGAGTTAGCGCGATTTTGCAGCTTGGCGATGAGCATCAGGGCCTGCGAATGGTAAGCCTGTGTAGTCGCATCGTCGATAAACAAGTCTTGTAGCGGCGTGTTGCCCAAGTCGTCTAGCAGCAGAAAGCCCTCGACTAGATTAGCCGCGTGTACTTGGGGCACCGGCAGCCCGGCGCTGTGCCAGCGCTTAGCAATGCTGACAAAAGGCTGCGAGTCTTCTTGCTCAGGAGGGGCATCCATAAGCACTTGGGTGCTGCCGTCGGGTAGCGTTAGGCGGAAATAGCGCCTAAAACTCGCATCTCCTACGGCAGAGGAGAGAGAAATATCGGCCTTAGAAAGGCCGTTTTGTTGGGCAGCCCACGTGGTGAGGGCGTTAATCCGATATGAGGACATGCAAGCTCCTTGCTGGTCGGGCATCATGCGGGCTGTATAATACCGATTCTGGATGCCAAGGATAACGAACATGGGCAAGCGATTTTCGCGCACGTTGCCGGTTGCGCATACTTTAGTGGGCAGTTTGCTCGCTGGCGCCTCGTTTACGGCGGTGGCTCAAGGTCAAACCATGCCCGCTGAAGCGCTGGATTGGCAAGCCTGGGGAGACGCTGAAGCGTCTACCCAGCTTTGCCGTGGGCGTTACGTGATGCCAGATTACCGCTTGCCAGCCGACGATAACCCCGAAGCACTGTCTCTTGAAGCCAGTGATGTCGATTACGCCGCCAACGGCGAATCGCTGCTGCGCGGTGACGTGGTTTTACGGCGCGGTAATGAAGAACTACAGGCCGAGCAAATCTTTTTGCCTGCCGACCGTCAACAGGTCGATGCTGAGGGCAATATTGCGCTGCGCGACGGGCAAGCCCTGATACGCGGCGAAAAGGCCATGTTAAGGCTAAATGAAGATCGGGCGACGCTGAATAACAGCCAATATGTGCTCTATGATCAGCACCTACGTGGAGAAGCTAGCCAGCTGGAGCAGACGGGCGAGGGGCTGTATCGCTTGCAAGACGCAAGCTTTACGACCTGCGACCCAGGTGAAAATAGCTGGCAACTGGTGAGTAGCAATATTGTTCTTGATCAAGCCCAAGGCTTTGGCACCGCGCGCAATGCGCGTTTAGAAGTTAAAGATATTCCTATCTTTTATTGGCCCTGGCTGCGCTTTCCTATCGATGACCGCCGTCATACCGGGCTGCTGTCGCCCTCCATTGGTTTTTCAGCGGACGGTTTTGACTACGCTCAGCCATTTTATTGGAACATTGCACCTAATCATGATGCCACCATCACGCCGCGCTGGATGACCGATCGCGGACTGCTGATGAATGGCGAATATCGCTACCTGTTTTCTGAAAGCGCAGGCACCGTGGAAGGCGGCTACTTAAACAGTGATAACGGCGGCTCGGGTGGTGACGCTAACCGCTTTGAAGGTGATGACCGCTGGTATATTGATGCGCGTCATGCCGGGCGGGTTAACGAACGTAGTAATTATCAGTTACGCTACGGTGCGGCCAGCGACGGGCGCTATTTTGATGACTTTGGCGGTGAGTTTGGTAACAGTGATCGCGTGAGCATGGAGCGATTAGCCCAGGTAGATTACCGCGGCCAGCGCTGGCAGTTAGACGCTCGTGCACAAGGGTTTCAGCGCTTGGAAGACCCGCTTAGCGATAGCGACAAGCCGTTTTATCGGCTGCCTAGCTTAAGCGCTAACGCTGATTGGCAGTTTAACAGCGGGCTGTATACGGAATGGCGCTCTAACGCGACGTATTTCTGGCGGGATGTAGATGAGCGTCGCGTGCCCGAACGCGAAGCGGCAATTGGTAGCCGACTGCATCTAACCCCGGCGGTAGGCTGGCGGTTTGAGCAGCCGTGGGGCTATGTCGAGCCGCGTACAGAGTTTTGGAACACGGCCTACGAGTTGGACTACGGCGAGCGCGAAACGGATCGTGGTACAACGCCTACGCGCAGCATCGCGCTGACGTCTATCGACAGCGGGCTGGTTTTTGAACGTGAGCTTGCCCTCGGTGGACGAGAGTATCGTCAAACGCTAGAGCCACGGCTCAACTATGCCTATGTGCCGCGTACCGATCAGGCCGAACTGCCAGACTTTGATAGTCGTGAGCGTGCATTCTCTTGGGATCAACTGTGGTCAGCGAAGCGCTTTTCCGGCGCCGACCGCGTAGGCGACTTGAATCGGCTGTCTTATGGGGTTCAGTCGCGGCTGCTGGAAGATGCCTCCGGGCGTGACCGGCTCTCGTTTGGCATAGGGCAAAGCGCTTATTTTGATGAGCGCCGTATCGACAGCGACGGTGATCCCAATTCGCTGCCGGATCGGCCTGAAGATAATCCCAACGTTAACCCTGAAAGCCGCTATCAGGCCACGCGGGATCGCTCGCCGGTGGTCTCTCGGCTAGATTGGCAAATCAATGATCGCTGGAGCAGTGGCTATGAATGGCTCTACGATGATCATCGTGAACGTACCGAACGCTCAAGTGTGGATGTGCGTTATCGCCATCCTGAAGGGCACGTAGTGAACCTTGGCTACCGTTGGGAGATCGAAGGGTTCGACCCCGGCGTTTTGCCTGATGATGACGGCTTTCGCGACTACAGTCGTGAAGAGTGGGATTTGTCGTTTGCCTGGAAAGCCAGCCCTAGCATTGATTTGATTGGCAGCTACCTGCACGATCAGACCAATAATCGCCCGCTTGAGCAATTGGCAGGCGTCCAGTGGAATAATTGCTGCTATGGCCTTCAGGTCGTCTGGCGCGAATGGATAGACGACGATGACACCGCCCGCATTGACGACGATTTTAAAGATCGCGGCTTGTTTTTACGCTTCGTATTCCGTGGTTTAGGCGGCGTTGGACAGGACGCAGATAGCTATTTTGAACAGACCATTCCTGGCTACCGTCCGACTGCACTATAACGACATCCATCGATTGGCTAATGAAAGAGACGTTTGTTATGAAAATGAAAAAGCCCCTGCTAGGCCGTATGAAACAGCTCTCTGCCGGCAGCGTACTGGCGCTGTGTGTGGGTGCAGGCGTTGCGCTCGCTCCGCTTACAGTGAATGCGCAAAATTTCCAGTCTACTCAGCGGCAAGCGTTAGATAGCGTGGTCGCGGTGGTAAATAATGACGTCATTATGCGCAGCAATTTAAATGGACGGATGGCACAAGTTGAGCAGCAGGCTCAGGCTCGCGGTGGCAATCTTCCTCCGCGTTCTCAGTTAGAGAGGCAGGTGCTCGAGCGCATGGTGATGGAAGAAATTCAGATGCAGATGGCGGAAGATGCCAATCTCAGCATTAACGATACCGAGCTAAATGCGCAGGTACGTTCGATTGCTGAATCTAACGACATGACGCTAGATGAGTTTGCCGATGCGGTAGAGGCCGATGGCATCACATTAGCTAGCGTGCGCGATGAGGTGCGCCGTGAAATGCTTATGCGCCAAGTGCAGCAGCGTCAAATCAGCAATCGCGTAACGGTAAGTGATCGCGACGTTGACCGCTTCTTAAGCCAGCAGCCTAGCCAGCCGGGCAGCCAGAACTTTATTGAGGAAAGTCGTGCCCGCCATGTGCTGGTTGCACTGACCCCAACGCGCGATGAAAACCAGGCGCGTGCACGGGCTGAAGACGTTCGCGAGCGCTTATCAGGCGGTGCTGATTTTGCTTCATTAGCGCGCGAATATAGTGACGACAGCGGCAGCGCGCTTAATGGCGGTGAGCTTGGCTGGGTTCGCCCCGGTCAGACTGTACCCGCGTTTGAAGAAGCCATGCGCGGTCTTGATATTAATCAAGTATCTGCGCCTGTGCGCTCGCAGTTTGGTTATCACGTGATCCAGGTTGAGGAGCGCCGCCGTCAGGACGTTACCCAAGAAAGCCAGCGTGAGCAGGTGCGCCAAGCGATTTTCCAACGCCGTGCTAATGAAGAGCTGGAAACGTGGCAGCAGGAAATTCGCTCTCAGGCCTTTGTCGATATTCGCCTCTGATGCCTGCTAGTGCATTGACGAAAGCTAGCGCTGCGCCGGTGGTCATCACCACCGGCGAACCGGCGGGCATTGGTCCCGAGCTAACGCTAATGCTGGCGGCGCAGGGCCTGCTGCCCGCCAATGCTGTGGCCATTGGCGACCCGGAGATGCTGCGCCAGCGTGCCGCCTCGCTGGGGTTGGACATCCCGATTGTTGAATGTTCGCCCGGTGAATGCCCGTTGGGCAATCATCGCTTGCCCGTTTGGCCGGTGGCGCTTAGCGCGCCTGTAACGCCTGGCGTGCTCAACCCTGCCAATGCTGACTACGTGTTAGCCACCTTGGCGCTTGCAGTCGATGCCTGCCAGCAAGGCCAGGCGTCGGCAATGGTAACGGCACCGCTGCACAAAGGCGTGATCATTGAAGGCGGGCACGTTGGTTTTACCGGCCATACCGAATGGCTGCGCGATGCCTGCGGTGTTGATGAGGTAGTCATGATGCTCGCTACTGACGCGGCGCTGCATGCAACGTCGCCAAGCTGGCAGGGCAGTGGTGATCTACGCGTTGCGTTAGTGACCACGCATTTGCCTTTACGCAACGTTGCCGATGCCATCACCTATGAGCGAGTTATTCGCATTAGCCATTTGCTCGCGGCGGATTTGCAGCGTCAGTTTAACATTGCTAAACCGCGTATCGCGGTGTGTGGCTTAAATCCCCATGCCGGTGAGGATGGGCACTTAGGGCGCGAAGAGCTCGATATTATTATTCCAGCGCTTGATGCGCTGCGCGCAGAGGGAATGGATATTCACGGCCCGCTGCCTGCCGATACGCTATTTACGCCTAGGCATTTGGCGGGTGTTGACGCCGTGCTGGCGATGTATCATGACCAAGGGTTGGCCGTGCTCAAATATGCAGGCTTTGGCCAAGCTGCCAACATTACCCTGGGTTTGCCGCTAGTGCGCACCTCTGTTGATCATGGCACTGCGTTAGGGTTGGCAGGCAAAGGCTTGGCAGACCCCAGCAGCTTAAAGGTGGCGATTACGCTGGCGCGCCGTTTAGCCGCGCAGCGCGGTGGGGCAGATAGTTAAGATCGTGCCTCGGCTGCTACCCATACTCCTGATTGAAACTGCTTTCCAAGGAACACCGCTTGATGTCTCATGTGCCCCAGCACCGCGCTCGTAAACGCTTTGGTCAAAATTTTTTACGTGATCTTGGTATTATTTCGCGGATTGTACGCGCCGTTGGCCCTCGCTCAACGGACCGTTTAGTTGAAATTGGCCCAGGGCAGGGCGCGCTGACCGAACCGCTGCTTGAAGCCGCCGGGCACCTGGAGGTCATTGAGCTTGACCGTGATCTAATTCCCGGTTTGCGCGTACAGTTTTTTAACTATCCCGATTTTGTTATCCATGAAGGCGATGCGCTCAAGTTTGATTTTGCTGCGCTAAAAGGCGATGGGCCTGCGCTGCGGGTAGTGGGTAATCTCCCTTACAATATTTCCACACCGTTGATTGTGCATTTGCTAGCGGCTGGCGATGCCATTGCCGATATGCACTTTATGCTACAAAAAGAGGTGGTTGAGCGTTTAGCGGCAGAGCCAGGCGGCACCGATTGGGGGCGCCTTTCGGTTATGGCGCAATACTATTGCCACGTTGAACAGCTATTTATTGTTCCGCCTGAAGCATTTGTTCCGCAGCCTAAGGTTGATTCGGCGATTGTGCGCTTAACGCCTCACGAGGCGCTTCCTCACACCGCCGATGATCCGGCGCTATTATTTGAGTTGGTCAAGCTTGCTTTCGGCCAGCGGCGCAAAACGCTGCGCAATAACTTCAAAGGGCGCGTCAGCCCCGCGACACTGGAAGATCTTGGTATTGATCCGGTGCGCCGGCCGCAGACCTTAACGGTGGCCGAGTACGTTGCCATTGCCAATCGTGTGGCTGCGGATGAGCACGCGAGCGGCGACCAGGGCAGCGAAGGGTGAGTGGTCTAGCGATTGAGGTGGGCGTTGATCCGAGCTACCGCGCCGATGAGTCTAATGATGGGGAGCTGCGCTACGTCTTTAGTTATACCGTCACGGTGCATAACCAAAGCCCTCACAGCGTTCAGCTTATGGCGCGCTACTGGAAGATTACTCAGGGCGGCGGAGACTGCCAAGAAGTGCGCGGCAAAGGCGTGGTTGGCCAGCAGCCGTTAATAGGCCCTGGGCAGAGTTTTCGCTATACCAGTCGCGCTATTCTGCAAACCCCGGTAGGGGTGATGGAAGGTGCTTACACATTGTTAGACACCTCCACACAGCGAGTCTTTGAAGTGCCTATTACACCTTTTAGGCTGGCAGCTCCCCTTCAGCTGCATTAATCGTGGCTCGCTGCTGCGAGCGCTTTAGGCGCTCGTCAATCGGCTGTCTAGATGATCGCAAAGGCGGAGTGCCAGTTGAACCAGCGTCAGCGTAGGGTTGGCGTGCCCGACACTGGCAAACACGCTGGACCCCGCGACATAGACGTTATCCTGAGCAAACAGGCGGCAATCAGGGTTGACGATGCCTTGCTCTGCATCCAGGCTCATGCGCGTGCCGCCCATGTGGTGGCGCCCGGCGAGCTCTCCGTCTGAGGGGAGTTGTACTGGCGTCTCTGCTAGCCAATCTGCCAATTGCAGCCGGCCGAGATCATTCTCTCGCAGATATTCCCCCAGCATCAGCATACTTTCGCGAATCGTGTGGCGATCAAGGTCAGACTGCTGCCATACCAACCGGCTGCGCGGTACGCCCAGGCTATCAACATCATCACTCAGCTCGATATGATTGTCATAGCGAGGCTCTTGTTCCCAGGCGGCTCTTAACACTGCGCCGTGCATCACGCGCCCTTGAGCTTGCCAGGTATGTAGTCGCCCAGCTAGCATCGGTGCTTGCTCAGCAAGCTCATCCACTAATGTTTGGGTGGCCTCAGTGTTCATGCGGTGCAAGCGCAGCCCGCAGTTTAGTATCTGGCGTGAGGCGATGGCCTGTGCATCCGGAGAAAGAAACACATTGTACTCGTCTTCCAAGCCCAGAGCCGCAGGCTCGAACATGAGTGCCTTGCCCACCGTGGCATGCGGGTGCTCCATCCAGTAGCGGCCTAGCGTAGCATCTTGAGGGATTAGCTGACCGTTTGCCTGTTGATTGCACCACAGCAGTAGGCGAGAATTTTCTATGCCACCGCAGGCCATTACAAAGAAGCGCGCCCGCACTTGGCGAGAGTCGCCGGCGTAGTTTTTAAACGTTGCGCTAGTGACTGCGCCGTCAAGCGTTTCCAGCGCTACCAAGTTGGCCGTTAGGCAGCACTGAAGAGTGGCTGATTCGCTAAGCGTGGCGGCATATTTTTCTTTTAGGCGCGTTGGATTGCCGAGCGAAAAGTAGATGCGTTTAAATCCTGACCCAGCGATGGGCTGGTCGGCAGGCAGCGGTGCTAAATCCAGTATGCTGGCAGCGGTGCTGTAATAAGGCGAGATTGCGTCGCGCGCAATTGGCCAAGCTGTCTCGCAGGAAGCCGACTTAGCGGTAAAGTCGTAGCGATCAAGCGGGCGACAAACGCCGCCCCAGTGGTTGGTTGACCCGCCTAAATAGCGTAAGCGCGCGCCATAAAGAGGAATATAAGCGTCGCCGACCGTTTCACCTCGATAGCTGTCCTGGGAGCGCTCGCTGTAGTCGGCATCGCCACCCTCGCAGAGCAATACGCGGTGCCCGCGTTCTGCCAGCGTGACTGCCATTGCAATGCCCGCTGCGCCAGCGCCAATAATGCACACGTCGATTGCGTCACCGTGCTCGCTAATGTCCTCAAAATCAATATACATTAGCGATCACTGTCATTAAGAAGCCAGCCTTTCACCATCATCGGCGTGGGGCGCGCAGACGTTTTAGCGGCAGCGTTGGCGGCAGGCAGTAGTGTGGTGCCGGGTAGCAGTGCCGCACCAATGCCAGCCAAAGTGGCAGCGCGTAGTAGTCCGCGGCGAGTATAGTCCAGGGTCATTTGAGTATCGTTTTCCTTAACGGTCGCTGCGTGTAATGACGATAAGTTTACTATGACTATATAGTGGCGCAGGTGCCGCTTTTTCACCAGTTCATTTGATCAATGCTTAGCCAAAAGAGTGAGCGAGCGTCGCATGCAAGCAGCAGGTGAGATGGTAGTATTTAGGGTAGTATTTAGCCCACTTATTTCATAAAAGGCCTCCCGCATGAGCACCTATGCGATCGGCGATTTACACGGCTGCCACGTTGAATTCGTGACGCTACTAGAACGCATCAGCTTTAATCCCGCGCGCGATACACTTTGGTTAGTGGGTGATTTGATTAATCGTGGCCCCGGATCACTAGAATGCCTGCGCGAAGTACGGGCGCTGGGCAATGCCGCGCGAAGCGTATTGGGTAATCACGACTTTCATTTGTTAGTGCTAGCTCGCGGTGGCGGTAAGCTTAAAAAAAACGACACCTTTAGCCAATTGCTGGACGCCCCTGATCGCGAGGCGCTGTTGGATTGGCTACAAAGCCTGCCGCTTAGCGTTTGTGAAAATAATACGCTGATGACGCACGCCGGCGTGCTGCCCCAATGGAGCGTGGCACAAACCGAGTTGCGAGGGCTAGAGGTCCAGGCCGTGCTAGCGAGTGAAACATCTGGCCAGTTCTTGGCGGCGCTATTTGGCAATCAGCCGGATACGTGGCAAGACGACATCGACGGCATCGATCGACTTCGTTTGATTGTTAATGTGTTAACAAGAATGCGCTTTATCGATGCTCAGGGGCGCTTGGACTTCGCCGCTAAAGAAGGGCTAGACAGCGCTCCGGCAGGGTTTTTACCCTGGTTTCAGTACCCGAGAGACGATGATGCGCAGCTACTTTTTGGCCACTGGGCAGCGCTAGAAGGTAAAACGCCACAGGCGAAAATTTCCGTTGAGGCGCTTGATACCGGTTGCGTATGGGGAGGACGCTTGACCGCGCTTAATCTAGACAGCGGCGAGCGAACTAGCGTGGCGTGCGCTGAAGCCCTCGCATGCTCAGACCGTGCACAGAGCAAGCCGAGGTGGTGATGAAAGAGCAGCATGCCGACCCGCGCTTGGCGGGCCTAAACGTATATCGCGTCGGTGGCGCGGTGCGTGATGCACTGCTGGGTTGGCCGGTGGTTGATAATGACTGGGTGGTTGTCGGTGCAACGCCCGATGACATGCGCAAACGCGGTTTTAAGCCGGTGGGGCGAGACTTTCCAGTGTTCTTACACCCGGAGAGCGCTGAGGAGTACGCCCTGGCGCGCACCGAGCGTAAGTCTGGTCATGGCTATGCTGGCTTTGAAGTGCATGCAAGCCCCGATGTTACGCTGGAAGAAGATCTATTGCGGCGCGATTTAACCATTAATGCCATCGCGCAAAGTCGCCAAGGTGAATTGACCGATCCGTTTAATGGTCAGGGCGATATTGAGCAACGGCTACTGCGGCATGTTTCGCCAGCGTTTAGCGAAGACCCGCTGAGAGTGCTGCGCACGGCGCGCTTTTTGGCCCGCTATTGCTTGCTTGGCTTCACTATTGCTCGCGATACGCTGGCTCTGATGCGTCAAGTGAGCCTAAGTGGCGAGCTTGAGCACCTTGCCGCTGAGCGTGTATGGGTGGAAACCGAAAAAGCGCTGGGTGAGCCAAGCCCTGATATTTATTTCACAGCGCTTGAGCGCTGTGCAGCGCTAGCTGTTTGGTGGCCCGAGCTATCCGGCCAAGCGTTAGAGAAGGGCCTTGCGGCACTGGCTCATACTCCCGCAGGGAGTGCATTAGCCGTGGCCCACTGGCGCTATGCCCAGCTGGTGTCGCCCCTTAGCGTTAATGATCGTGAGGCTCTGGCCGTACGGCTAAAGCTGCCTAACGCGGTGGCCCAGCTGGCCCGCCATACGGCGCTTACCCATGGAATGCTTGGCGATAGATTGGATGGCCCGGGCGTGCTGCACTGGCTGGAGCGCTTGGACGCCTGGCGCAAGCCTTCTCAGGTTGAAGAACAGCTGGCGCTGGTTGCTTTGCTAGCGCCAGAGCACCAGGCGCAGCTTGAGCGCGCTTGGCAAGCCGCTTGCAAGGTAAGCCCGCAGTCGCTCATCGCCCAAGGCTATCAGGGGGCGGCGCTTGGTGGCGCCTTGCGAGAGCACCGCGGCCAGGCTGTGTCGCTAGCCATCACTGCGTGATATGACCCGGCCTCGCCAGGTGAAGTTGATCGGCCACAGGCGCTGCTCACCTAGCTCAAAGGCTTTCCATAGCGCTGCATAAGGGGTGCCGCAGAGAGGGTGGCATTCATTCGGAAGTAGCTCAGCAAGCGGCTGCAAAACAAAGGCGCTATTGGTGATCTCGCTTCGTGGGAGCGATACGCTATCGACAATGCCGCAGGCGTCACCAACGGTTAGCAGATCAATATCGAGCGTTCGAGGGCTCAGTTTAACGGTGCTAGGCAGACGGCCATGCTCAGTTTCAAGCTGTTTGCCCCACGCCTGTAATTTGCCTGGTGCCCAGTCGCTGTAAAAGGCCACTACCGCGTTATAGAAATGGCGGCTGTCGGCAAAGCCGATCGGCTCACTCTCAAATACACGTGAGATGGTAAGTGGGCCGAAGGTGTCAGTCAGTGCATCAAGGCAGCAGCGAATATGCCGAGTTGGGCTAATGTTGCTGCCTAAGCTGACGGTCACCAAGTTCATGCGCGTGGCTCCTGCGTTACCTCTGGCAGGCTGCCACGAGTAATTTCCAAGCCGACGCTGGCAGCGTTGGGAACGGCGCCGGGTTTACGTACCCTTAAACGTAGCCAGGTGATCGAAAACTCCGTTCGCAGGCACTCTGACAAGCGTTCGGCGAACGTTTCGACCAGGGCGAACTGATGCGCATCGGCAAACTGCTGAATACGCTGACAGATAGCCGCGTAATCTAGCGTGAGCTGCAGATCATCGGTGGCGGCTGCAGCGCGAATATCGGTCGCCAGCGTAAGATCTAGGCTCAGCGTTTGCTGAATAGAGCGCTCCCAGTCGTAGGCGCCAATGACGGTATCGACTGTTAACGCTTCAATTAAAATGCGGTCCATCTCACGATCCCCTGCTGCAACAAGCGAGCGATTGTACGTTAGGATGGGGTTTAACGACAGCGAGCCAGGCCACAAAGCGAGCACAGAGCGATGGGGTGGATTGTGGTGGGCTACTTAAGCGGTAGTTGGTTGGCAGCGCTAAGCGTTTGCCGCTGGGCGGGCGTGGGCGATCCCCGCCGACACGGCTCGTTTAACCCTGGATTCTCCAACGTACTGCGTCTGTACGGCCCCCGCTTAGCAACCGCTACATTGTTGCTGGATGCCCTGAAAAGCATGCCGGCGGTGCTGGGCGCGAAGCTGATGAGCTGCCCGGTGTGGCTGCAAGGATTAGTCGGGCTGGCGGTGCTGCTGGGCCACAGCTTTCCATTATGGCATGGTTTTCGCGGCGGAAAGGCCGTGGCGAGTGCGTTTGGCGTGCTGCTGGTATTGGTGCCCAGCGTTGCGTTATTGAGCGCCGTGCTGTGGTCATTATTAGCATGGCGGCTAAGAGCAGCCGCGCTGGCGTCACTCATGAGCGCGCTCATCGCGCCGCTCGCCTGCGGCTGGCTGGCGCCTGACTATGTGATGGTAGTGGGCGGTTTTAGCCTACTGGTGCTGGCCCGTCATGGCCTTAATATTCGACGCCTGAGGCGGGGCGAAGAGCCGCCTTTACGCGGCTCCTAACGCTATGGCTGACTAGCGGATGTCGTCGGTGGTGTCAGCTTATCCAGTGGCCAGCGGGGGGTTGCTTGCATCATTCCTTGGATATCATGCTCGCCTGCCGCCAGCCGCTGAGCACCGACGTAGGCAATCATGGCGCCATTGTCAGTACAGAATCGTCCACGTGGATAGTAGGCGCGCGCCTGGCGTTTTTCACACTCGGCTTGAAGCCGTTCACGCAGCCGCTGATTAGCACTCACACCGCCCGCCACTACTAGGCGCTTAAGGCCCGTTTGATCCAGCGCGCGGCGGCATTTAATGACCAGCGTATCAACAACGGCTTCTTCAAAGGCGCGGGCTACGTCGGCGCGCGCTTGATCATCGAGCTCGCTGGCGTCGTTTAACTGGCGAATGGCCGTCATGGTATGCGTTTTTAAGCCTGAAAAACTGAAGTCTAGCCCTGGGCGATCCGTCATTGGGCGCGGAAAGCGAAAGCGTTTGGGATTGCCCTTTTCCGCTAACTTGGCTACCTCGGGACCGCCAGGGTAGGTGAGGCCAAGCATTTTGGCCGCTTTGTCAAAGGCTTCACCGGCCGCATCATCTACTGACTCGCCAAGCAGTTGATAGCAACCTAGCCCCTGCACTTCGACCAGCTGGGTATGGCCGCCAGATACCAAGAGAGCGACGAATGGAAACTTGGGCGGGTGCTCCTCCAGCATCGGTGCCAGCAGGTGCCCCTCCATATGATGCACGCCAAGCACCGGAATATTTAAGGCGCGCGCCATGCCGTGAGCCGTGCTGGCACCGACCATCAGTGCGCCGACAAGGCCCGGGCCTGCGGTATAGGTGATACCGTCCAAATCATTGCGCGTCAGTTTGGCATCGCTCAGCACTTGCTCAATCAGCGGCAGCAGTTTGCGCGTGTGGTCTCTCGACGCGAGTTCGGGCACGACGCCACCAAACTCAGCGTGCATGGCGATCTGGCTATACAGCGCATCGGCGAGCAGCCCCTGGCCACCTGTTTTCGACGTGTCATATAGTGCGACGCCAGTTTCGTCGCAGGACGTTTCAATGCCCAGTACGCGCATAAAAAGGGACTCTTTGTCGGTATGAAGGTAAAAAATGATGAGAGCGCTAGTTTAGCATTGTCGCTGCGGACGGGCGTAAGCATTTGCAAAGATAGCCAGCGGCGACTAGACTACTGTGCGCTGTAAAACTGGGTCGTGCACTGTGTTCTTGATTGCGATGTAAATCGCTATTTTCGCTGTGTACGTACTATCCGAACTCAAAATTTTAAGGTAGGTGAGTGCTTAATGCCTTCTGTAAAAGTACGTGATAACGAGCCGTTTGACGTCGCCCTGCGTCGCTTCAAGCGTTCTTGCGAAAAAGCTGGCGTTCTTTCTGAAGTACGTCGTCGCGAGCAATATGAGAAGCCGACTGCTGAGCGTAAACGTAAAGCGGCAGCTGCCGTGAAGCGTCACGCTAAGAAAGTCCAGCGTGAAACTAAGCGTTTCGAACGGCTCTATTGATCCGTACCCGAGGGGGCCGGAGCAGTTAGCTGGTCGTCTCAAGAGGGATGCCAAGCGGCCGCCACTAGGTGGCCGTTTGTTTTTCGGCATATTTAATGCCGTTCAAGTCCAACGCTGTTTAAGGTGATCTGGCAGTGGGTCTGATGACCCTAAGCAGTGTCTTAAAAGCTCTGTCTTAAAAGCTCTGTCTGAAATGCTCTGTCTCTAATGTCAGCGAATCAGCGCGATGCGCGAGGATGCCCGTAGTTCATGGCAGGCCAAATTCCACAGCGTTTTATTGATGACCTGTTAGGCCGCGTCGATGTGGTCGAGGTGGTCGGTGAGCGTGTGCAGCTTAAAAAGGCCGGCCGTAACTATTCTGGGCTCTGTCCCTTCCATCAAGAGAAAACGCCATCCTTCACGGTCAGTTCGGATAAGCAGTTTTATCACTGCTTTGGCTGCGGAGCCAATGGTAATGCACTACGCTTCTTGATGGAGTACGACAAGTTGCCGTTTCCCGAGGCCATAGAGCAGCTAGCGGGGCGTTTGGGTATTGAGGTGCCCCGCGAGGGGGCTGATGATCCGCGTGCTCAGCAGCGTGAAAAAAAGCGTAAAGAGGGCGTTAACCTGCTTGAACTCGCCGCGAGTTTTTATCGCGAGCGATTGAAAATGCAGGAAGGTAAGTCGGCCCAGCGTTACTTATTGGATCGCGGGCTCTCGGACGATGTAATCAAGACCTATGGTATTGGCTATGCCCCGGCGGGATGGGAGGCGCTCAAGCAGCACCTCAGCGAGCGTGGAATTGGTGAACCTGTTCAGGTGGAATACGGCCTGCTGATTCATCGTGAAGATACTGGGCGTACCTACGATCGTTTCCGCGACCGGGTGATGTTCCCGATTAGGGATTTGCGCGGGCGAACCATTGCTTTCGGCGGCAGGGTCATGGGCGATGATCAGCCCAAGTACCTCAACTCGCCTGAAACGCCGGTGTTCCATAAAGGCCGCGAGCTGTACGGTTTGTTTGAGGCGCGTCAGGCATCGAACAAGCTCGAGCAGCTGGTGATCGTCGAGGGCTACATGGACGTGGTGGCGCTGGCGCAGTACGACATCCATAACGTCGTGGCAACGTTGGGCACTGCTACCACCGAAGATCATTTGACTCGCCTGTTTCGGCTGGTGAGCCGCGTGGTGTTTTGTTTCGATGGTGATCGCGCCGGCCGCCAGGCAGCTAGCCGGGCGTTGGAAACGGCGCTGCCGCAAATGCTCGATGGCCGTGAAGCGCGCTTTTTGTTTTTGCCAGAAGGTGATGACCCGGACTCGTTAGTACGTCGCGAAGGCACGCAGGCATTCCAAGATCGCGTGACCTGTGCCATGCCGCTGTCGGAGTTTTTGTTCGAACAGGCGGCTCAGGGGCGTGACTTAAATACGGTCGAAGGGCGCGAGCGATTTGCCAGTCAAGTGCTGGAAGCATTGAACAAAGTGCCCGAAGGGATGCTCAAATCGTTACTGCTTGAGTCGTTGGCCCAGCGCAGCGGGTTGGCCCAAGAGCAGCTGAAAGTGTTGCTCGAAAAGCGCGCTCAAGCGGCCCAGCAGCATGCGTTGCAGAAAGCACCGCCTGTTGATCCGTCGGAAGCCGAATCAGTGTCATCAGCTGTGCCGAATGTTTCACATGCTGCGCCTGATCGATCATCGCTCTCACGCTCTCAGGCGCTTTCGCCCGTGGGGCGTGTGGTGCAGCTGTTGCTGCACGAGCCTAGTTTGGTAGGCGCGTTACCGGATCATTTGGATTGGCTGCCTGACGATGATGATGCACCGCTATGCCAAGAGCTGATTACGCTGCTCAAGGCGGGGCGCTATCGCAGTCCGCAGGTGGTATTGGCACATTTTCAGGGTAGTCAGCAGGGGCAGGCGTTGGCTGCCTTCGCTAAGCGAGATTTGTTAATCGCAAAAGCGGATCGAGAGGCCGAGCTGAATGGCTTGGTAGAGCACTTGCAGTACGTTCATCGCCAGCGTTCTCCGCAGGAGGAGTACGAGGCGTTGCTGGCGCAGGAGCGCGCCGGGCAAAAGCTAGATAAGGAGCAGCGCCAGCGTTTGGCAAGCTTGATAATGGAGCTTGCGCAGCGCCAATAAGGCGGTGTTTTAAGCGATAGGGGTTGAATTCTTACCGTTTCAGCACCAGATATGAGGTCAGCCACTTAGCGCTGGCCTAACCAAACAACCTAACACACCTGAATGGTTGCGCAAATACGTTTTGCTGGAAAAAAACCGGCTATTTACGCTATACTACGTCGCTTGTTGAGTTTAATCGATTCAGCGCTCCAGGTGTTTCATTCTTCTTCGTCGAGATAGGGTTTCTATGGCTGGAAATGCGCAGCAGCAGACACGTCTGAAGGAGTTGATCGCACGCGGCAAGGAACAGGGTTACCTGACCTATGCCGAGGTCAACGACCATCTACCCGAGGATATTGCCGACCCGGATCAAGTGGAAGAAATCATTGGCATGATCAACGACATGGGTATAAGTGTCGCTGAAGAAGCGCCTGATGAAGACACCTTGATGATGTCGGATCATTCCGCGGACGAGTCCGCTGCGGAAGAAGCCGTAGCCGCGCTCGCCGCGGTGGATAGCGACGTGGGCCGCACCACTGACCCAGTGCGCATGTATATGCGCGAGATGGGTACGGTTGAGCTTTTGACCCGCGAGGGCGAAATTGCAATCGCCAAGCGGATCGAAGAGGGTACCCGTGAAGTGATGTCGTCCCTGGCATATTTGCCGGGTGCCGTCGCCTCTATTCTGAATGCCTACGATGCTACCCAGGATGAAGAAGCGCCTGGGCGACTTTCGGACCTGTTTTCTGGCTTCATCGACCCTGATGAAGGTATTCCTGGCGTTGCCGAAGCCGAAGTGCCTGAGCCTGAGCCCGAGCCCGAAATTGAAGAGGGTGCCGAAGGCGAGGATGAGGACGACGATTCTACGGCCAGCGAAGGCGGTCCGGACCCTGAAGAAGCGCGTGCGCGTTTTGAGCAGATCCGTGAGCAGAATGCCCTCGTTGAAGCCGCTTTTACTAAGCATGGCCGCGGTAGCGCCGAGCTGAAATCAGAGCAGACGCGTTTGGCAGTACTGTTTTCACCGATCAAGCTGGTACCTAAGCACTTTGAGCGCCTAGTGGGCCAAGTGCGTATCAGCGTTGAGCAGGTGCGCGCCCAAGAAAAAGCGGTGATGCAGCTGTGTGTGAAAAAAGCCAAGGTGCCGCGTAAAACGTTTATCAAGTCGTTTCCTGGTAACGAGTCGCGTAAGGCGTGGCTAGATGACTTTCAGGCAGCGCAGAGCAAGTACGCTGATCGCCTTGAGCCACTGCGCGCCGATATTGCACGTGCTCAGCGCAAAATCGCCTTTGAAGAGGACATGGTGCAACTTTCCGTTGCCGACCTTAAAGAGGTGAACCGCAAGCTCTCTATTGGTGAGGCAAAAGCTCGTCGCGCTAAGAAAGAGATGGTTGAGGCCAACCTGCGCTTGGTGATCTCGATTGCTAAGAAGTATACCAACCGTGGTTTGCAGTTCTTGGATTTGATCCAAGAAGGCAATATCGGCTTGATGAAAGCGGTCGATAAGTTCGAATATCGCCGCGGTTATAAGTTCTCGACCTACGCCACGTGGTGGATTCGTCAGGCGATTACTCGTTCAATTGCCGACCAGGCACGCACTATTCGTATTCCGGTGCATATGATTGAAACGATTAACAAGCTTAATCGCGTGTCGCGCCAGATGCTGCAGGAAATGGGCCGTGAACCGACGCCGGAAGAGCTTGGCGAACGCTTAGAAATGCCGGAAGAGAAGGTGCGCAAGGTCCTGAAAATCGCTAAAGAGCCGATCTCCATGGAGACGCCGATTGGTGACGATGATGACTCGCATCTGGGCGACTTTATCGAAGACGGCACTATGCTGCTGCCTATCGATATGGCGACCGGTGAAGGCTTGATCGAAGCGACCCGCAACGTGCTAGGTGGCTTGACCGCCCGCGAAGCAAAAGTGCTGCGCATGCGTTTTGGTATTGATATGAATACCGATCATACGCTTGAAGAGGTTGGCAAACAGTTTGATGTAACGCGTGAGCGAATTCGTCAGATTGAGGCCAAGGCGCTGCGCAAGCTGCGCCATCCTAGCCGCTCTGAGCCGCTGCGTTCATTCCTCGATGAGTGAAGGTCAATAAGCGCTAAGTAGCCGTTAAGATAAAAAAGCCCGGCGTTCAATGAACGCCGGGCTTTTTGCGTTCTATCGTCTAAGCGCTTACAGCGTGTAATAGGTGGCTGAGCCGGGGCCAACGGGCAGGCCTAACAAGAACACCCAGACAAAGAACAGCAGACTCCAGCCAATCAGCATAAAGAGCGTATAGGGCAGCATGATGGCGATCAGTGTTCCGATACCTGAGTCTTTACGATAGCGTGCCGCAATCGCCATGATTAATCCGAAATAGCTCATCATGGGCGTAATCAGATTGGTGACTGAGTCGCCGATCCGATAGGCGGCTTGAATGACTTCTGGCGCGTAGCCCATCAGCATTAGCATGGGTACAAAAATCGGTGCCGTTACGGCCCACTGAGCAGATGCGCTACCAAGCGATAGGTTGATAATCGCGCACATCACAATGAACAAGGCAAATAAGCCCGGCCCGCTTAAGCCCAGCGATTCTAATAGGCCTGCTCCCGCGACGGCAGTGACGGTGCCAAAATTACTCCAGTTGAATAGCGCCACAAACTGAGCGGCAAAAAACACCAGGACAATATACAGACCTAGGCTGCTCATGCTCTTAGCCATGGCGTTTACGATATCGCGATCATTATGCATAGTGCCGGCAAGCCGGCCATATACGAAGCCGAGTACGGTGAATAAAACCGCCACAATAACCACAATGCCGCGTAAAAAAGGCGAGCCGCTGACAAGGCCTGTTTCCGGATCGCGTAGAATCCCGTTCTCAGGGGCTATAGTGGCAATGAGCAGCGCAACAATCACCAGCATCGCCAGGCCAGTCCCTTTCAAGGCTCGTTTTTCAGTGCTGGATAGCCCTTCCATACGCTGCTGGTTGATGTCATCTTCAGCGTAAGCAGGATCAAATTTGCCTAGTTTGGGCTCCACAATGTACTCGGTTACCAGCCCACCAATGATGGTGACAAAGAAGGTGCTGACGAACATAAAGAACCAGTTAGCCTCGGCGCCGACCATATAGCTCGGATCTAACAAATGCGCGGCTTCTTGCGTAATCCCAGATAGCAACGGATCAACCGTGCCGATGAGCAGGTTGGCACTATAGCCTCCGGACACGCCGCAGAATGCCGCTGCTAAGCCAGCCAGTGGGTGGCGTCCCAACGAGTGGAAAATCATGGCGGCCAGCGGGATTAGAACCACGTAGCCAAGCTCTGCGGCGGTGTTGGACATGATGCCTGCAAAGACCACCGCGTAGGTAACAAGGCGCGGTGAGCGGTTAAGCACTAGGGCGCGCATGCTGGCGGAAAGTAGCCCCGAGTGTTCGGCCACGCCAACGCCCAGCATGGCCACGAGTACCGTGCCCAGTGGGGCAAACCCGGTAAAGTTAGTTACCATCTCGGTGATTAGACGGCGCAAGCCTTCGGCATTCAGCAATGAGTTGACGGTAATCCATTCACCCGCGTTGGCGGGCCTCGGGTCGGCCACAGAGACGCCCAGCGCCGCGGCAATTCCGCTAGCCACTACGACCAATACGCACAGTATCGCAAAGAGCGTGACAGGGTGAGGCAGCAGGTTACCTAGCCACTCGATGCTATCTAAAAAACGCGTAAAAAAGCTTCGTTGCAGGTTGTTTCTATCATTTTCGGTTTTATTCATAAGGTTTATATCGTCAATGTGGGTTTTTTTAGTAAAGACGTGCCGAAATAGCCTAGCGAGCGACACTACGTTGAAGCGCCGCGGCTCGCAAATGGCTTTTTGCATGACGAGATTTGAAAAATGAAACGCCGCCTTGGAAAGCCCAAGGCGGCGTTTAGAAGCCTAGGAAGGAAACTGTTAGTTGGACACGTGGCGCGCTTTATAAATGCGGCGAGCAAGCAGCAGTAGCTCAAGCGTGGCAAATAAAATTAAGCTGTAACCTAGCAGCTCCACTACCTCTTCTGCTATGTCTTTGATGTCACGAAGGTAATTATCTTCGAGTACGGCGCGCCAAAAAATTTGCCGCCCATAGAGGCGTGAAAAAACGTAAGTGGTGAGTAACCCAGCGGCAAACAGCCCGAAGGAAAACGTGTTGCTGTAGTAAATGAACTCTTCCATAAAGCGGCGGCGTTGAATGACCACCCACGCAATAGCAGGGATGGCGATGAGCGATACCAGAACTTTCCACGCATCGTGTCCAACGTATTTATCAAAAAAATAATCTTGCTCGCGCACCAGCGAAGCCGCAATAAATGCGAACAAAAGCAGCGTCACCGTTGGCCATACTTTTAGCACCTGGCGTACGTAAAGCAACATCAGGCAGCAGGCCACCAGAATAATCGTTTGCGTAAACTCGGTGAATCCCAGCTCGGTAAAACGCACCGACGGTAGATATATGGCTTCTAGATAAGCGCCTTGAGCGATGGCGCCAATAAACAACACATAAAGGGTCGCACGTAGCAGGGTCGTACGAAAACAGATGGGCAAAGCGGGAAGGGAAGACATACGACATCCTTATCTAGAAGAAGCGCCTTTGCAAAACAAACATGCATAGTTGAATGTTCATTATATCGTCACACTTATTTGCTTGCACGTCGGTATTGCGGTTAATCACTCGACGTTTTGTGGTTTGCCCTGCACAGTACCTCACAGGTAAGCAATAACACCCTTGCGAGGCGTATCAGCTATGGCTATCAGTGTATTTGATCTTTTCCGAATTGGTATTGGTCCTTCAAGCTCACATACCGTAGGCCCTATGCGTGCAGCGCGAGATTTTGCCTTAACACTGAGTAAACAAACCGTCGTGACTCGGCTCGCTGTTAGGCTGCACGGATCGTTGGCTGCTACCGGAATAGGCCATGGTACAGATCGCGCCGTTATTATGGGGTTGATGGGAGAAGTGCCTGAAAGCATTGATCCTGACAGCATTGATGTGCGGCTTAACGCTATCGATGAAGGGGCCCTTCTGATACTTGCGAACGGGCAGCAGGTCACTTTCTCGCGCGCCGATGATGTGCAATGGGATGAGGCCTGCCTGCCATTTCATCCTAACGCCATGGTCTTAAGCGCTTACTGCGATGACGCGCTGGTAGCGACTAATACGTTTTATTCCCTAGGCGGCGGCTTTTATGTCGATCAGGCGAAAGCGGATCAAGGTGAGGTCGGAGAAGACAGCACAGCGCTGACTTATCCTTTTAATACGGCCGCTGAGTTGCTTGGCCTGTGTCAGCAGCACCAGCTGCGCATTAGCCAGCTAATGCTCGCGAACGAAAAAGCCTGGCGTAGCGAAGCGGCTATTCGTGAGGAGCTGCTCAGTATTTGGCATGCTATGAGTGACAGCATCGAGAATGGCTTGCGCGCGACAGGGCATTTGCCGGGTGGCCTAAATGTGCGCCGGCGTGCGCAGCTACTGCATCAGCAGTTGCTGCATCCGCCTGAAAACCAGCGTCTGATTGTATCGAGCTTTACGGTGATGGATTGGGTCAACGTCTTTGCGCTGGCGGTGAACGAAGAGAATGCTGCCGGGCGGCGTATGGTCACCGCGCCCACCAACGGTGCGGCAGGCATTGTACCCGCTGTGTTGGCGTACTATTTGAAATTTGAGCCCGAGGCCAGTGAGGCTGACGTAGTGGACTTCCTGCTCACCGCCGGCGCCGTGGGTATTTTGTGCAAAAAGAACGCCTCAATTTCCGGTGCTGAGGTTGGCTGCCAAGGCGAAGTAGGCTCAGCCTGCGCCATGGCCGCTGCCGGGCTTGCTGAAGTGCTGGGTGGCTCCCCTGGGCAGGTGGAAAATGCCGCAGAGATCGGCTTGGAGCATAATCTTGGCTTAACCTGCGACCCGGTGGGTGGGTTGGTGCAAGTGCCCTGCATTGAGCGCAATGCGATAGCGTCCGTCAAGGCGATCAACGCTGCGCGTATGGCGATGCACGGCGATGGTGAGCACTTTATATCGCTCGATAAAGTGATCCGCACGATGCGCGATACGGGCCGTGATATGCAGGACAAATATAAAGAAACGTCTAAAGGCGGGCTCGCGGTTAACGCGATTGAGTGTTAAATAGCTGCATGGCGTTGCAGCGTAGTGTCGATATTGGCCACCAGATAATCAACCATTTGGCGGATCTTCGGCGATAGGTGACGATGGCGGGGATACACCGCCCATACCGCGGTATCGTGGTGTTGAAAAGGCTCAAGCACCGCTATCAGTTCGCCGCTGGCAAGGTAAGGTGCAACGTAATAGTCGGGTAGCTGGGCAAGCCCCAGTCCCTTGCGGGCAGCATCAAGTAGGGCGGGGCCGGAGTTGCCTGTCCAGCAGCCTTCTATGCGCACTTCGCGGCGCTGGCCGTTCATATCAAATAGCCAGTTAGGCCGCGAGCCAATCAGACAGCGGTGCTGACTTAGCTCCCCCAGTGTGTGAGGGCGAGGTGCTTGGCGAAAATATCCCTTAGAGCCGACGATATATTCGCGCCGGTCGCACAGGCGCCTAGCGATCAAGCTAGAGTCCTTTAATACCCCCATCCGAATCGCAATATCGTACCCCTCATCAATTAGCTCGACCGGGCGGTTAGTAAAGTGCATGTGAATGTCGAGCTGTGGATGTAGGCGTTGAAAATCATTGACGAGTGGGGCGATAAAGCGCTCGCCGAAGGTAGTGGCTGAGGTGAGTTTAAGTAGCCCGTTAGGCGTGGCCTGGAGTTCGCTAATCGCTTGCTCGGCATCGCGTAGCCCATCAAACAGATGACGACAGTGGTCAACGTAGATAGCCCCCGCATCGGTCAAGCGAATTTGCCGCGTGGTGCGATACAGTAGCTGTACGCCCAGCTGGTTTTCTAGCTGGCTGACTAAGCGGCTGATGTGTGAGGTCGACACGTTTAGATACCGAGCAGCGGCAGAAAATGTGCCCAATCGCACTACTTCCACAAATGCTTCGATGCGATTCCAGTGCTGCATGCTATTTCCTTGCCGTAACGACGATTGTTGCTGTGTGGCAATAATCTTATGAGTATATCCCGGTTTATCAAGACCTCCCAGCTGATCTACACTGCAATCACACCAATTACGTCAAGCAGGCGGGCTTTGTCTGCTGTTGGCGATGCATTAGGAGTTAGTCAATGAAGTCACGCGCAGCTGTTGCATTGGAAGCGGGCAAGCCGCTTGAGCTGGTTGAAATTGATGTACAAGGCCCGAAAGCGGGCGAAGTACTGGTGAAAATGGCTGCGACAAGCGTTTGCCACACCGATGCTTACACGCTTTCGGGTGCTGATCCGGAAGGTAATTTCCCCGCCGTGCTTGGCCACGAAGGTGCCGGCGTGGTTCAAGAAGTTGGCGAGGGCGTTACGAGCCTTAAGCCGGGCGATCATGTTATTCCGCTTTACACCGCCGAGTGCGGCAAGTGTAAATTCTGTTTGTCGGGTAAAACTAACCTGTGTGGCAGCGTACGCGCCACCCAAGGTAAAGGCGTAATGCCTGACGGCACCTCGCGTTTTTCGCTAGATGGCAAGATGCTTCATCACTACATGGGCACCTCCACCTTTAGTGAATACACGGTGTTACCCGAGGTCTCTCTGGCGGTGGTATCTAAAGAAGCCCCCATGGATAAAATCTGCCTGCTGGGCTGTGGTGTGACTACTGGCATCGGTGCGGTACTGAATACCGCCAAGGTAGAACCGGGCGCTACGGTGGCGGTCTTTGGCTTGGGTGCTATCGGTTTAGCCGTTATTCAAGGTGCGGTGATGGCTAAAGCCGGGCGTATCATTGCTATTGACGTTAACGCTGACAAGTTTGAGCTGGCCAAGCAGTTTGGCGCCACCGACTGTGTGAATCCTAAAGATTACGCCGATTCTATTCAGCAGGTGATTGTCGATTTGACCGACGGTGGGGTCGACTACTCCTTTGAGTGTATCGGCAACGTCAATGTGATGCGTTCAGCGCTTGAATGCTGCCATAAAGGATGGGGTGAATCGATTGTGATTGGTGTTGCTGGGGCCGGTGAAGAGATCTCCACACGGCCGTTCCAGCTGGTGACGGGGCGTGTCTGGAAAGGTTCTGCCTTTGGTGGCGTTAAAGGTCGTAGTGAGCTGCCCGGTTATGTTGAGCGCTATATGAACGGCGAGATCAATATCGACGACTTTATTACCCACGATATGCCGTTCGAGAAAATCAACGAAGCATTTGATTTACTGCATGCGGGTAAGAGCATTCGTACCGTGTTGCATTACTGAGTATCATTACTGACACTATCGCTAGCATGTCTAAAACGCGGTGGGGGAGACCTCCCGCGTTTGCTGCATTTAGAGGAACCTGCCCATGAGCATGAGTGAAACTTTAGAACTGGTGTCCGCCAACCGTAGTTTCGGTGGCTGGCATAAGCGCTACCGCCACTACTCCCGCGCGCTGGACTGCGACATGATTTTTGCGGTTTACCTACCGCCTCAGGCCGAAAATGATCGTGTGCCTATGCTTTGGTGGCTCTCTGGGCTGACGTGCAATGATGAAAATTTCATGCAGAAGTCGGGCGCTCATTGCGTGGCAGCCGAATTAGGTATTGCTATTGTTTGCCCCGATACCAGCCCACGAGGCACTGATTTGCCCGGCGAACATGAAAGCTACGATTTAGGTTCAGGAGCGGGCTTTTACGTGAATGCAACCGAAGCGCCGTGGAAGCCTCACTATCGTATGTACGATTATTTAGTGGAAGAGCTGCCTTCTGTTGTACGCCAACATTTTCCGGTCAACGGGCGCGAATCGATTAGCGGCCATTCTATGGGTGGGCACGGGGCGCTAATTCTTGCGTTACGTCATCCTGGGCGCTTCCGTTCAGTCTCGGCGTTTTCTCCGATCGTTAATCCGATGAACTGCCCGTGGGGCCAGCAAGCGTTTACCGCCTATTTGGGCGAGGATCAGTCACGCTGGCGTCAGTATGATGCTTGCGAACTTGTGGCTAATGGCGCATCGCGCCAGCGTCTGTTTATCGACCAAGGTGAAGCGGATCAATTCCTGGAAGAGCAGCTGCAGCCAGAGCGTTTAGAGGCCGTTTGCGAGGAGCACGATCATCCTCTAACGCTGCGCCGTCAACCTGGCTATGATCACAGCTACTTCTTCATTGCCTCGTTTATTGAGGATCATCTGCGCTATCATGCAGACCACCTCATGAAGCGTTAAGGATACCTGGATGCTCAATCGCTCGCTGCGTCGTTTCATGCGTCTGCTATGGCGTTTTGTATGGCGCGGCCTGCTAGCGTTTGCGCTCTTATCAGTGGCGATTGTGCTGCTTTTTAGCGTGGTTCCCCCGCCGGGATCAATGGTCATGGTCGAACGCAAAGTGCAGAGTTGGATTAACAGCGAGCCAATTCGCATACAGCGGCAATGGCGCAGCTGGGATTCTCTTTCTGCTAATGCCAAGCTGGCCGTTATTGCCGCAGAAGATCAGCGTTTTCCTCATCACGGTGGGTTTGATTTAGTGGAGCTGCGGCGGGCATTGCAGGCTAGTCAAGACGGTGGGCGGCTGCGTGGCGCTAGTACGCTTAGCCAACAAACGGCCAAGAATGTTTTTCTATGGACGGGACGAAGCTGGGCGCGAAAAGGCTTAGAGGCGTGGTTTACGCTGCTGATTGAAACGCTATGGAGCAAGCAGCGTATTCTGGAGGTATATCTTAACGTGGCCGAATGGGATAGCGGTGTGTTTGGCTTAGAGGCGGCTTCTCAGCATTATTTTGGCGTTTCTGGCAACAGTCTTACTGAGCGCCAAGCAAGCCTGCTTGCCGCTATTCTACCCAGTCCTCGTACGCGTAGCGCTGCCCGCCCAGACGCCCAGGTTGAACGGCGCAGCCAATGGATACGCCAGCAAATGCGTAATTTAGGTGGCCCAGGCTATCTAAATAATCTGTAAATGTTTTGCCGCTATGCCGCCTTGTCTCTGGGTTTTCGAACCACCATGACCACACCGACCAAAGCAATCAGCATGCCTCCCAGCCCTAGCAGTGGGAGGCGTTCGTCAAATAGCCACCACGCTTGAAGCGCCGTGACCGGTGGCACCAGGTAAAAAAGGCTCGCTACCCGCGAGGCTTCGCCCTTTTTTATCAATGCCATGAGCAGCAAAATAGCGGCGACTGAGAGAATCAGCACCAGCCATCCAAGCGTCAGTGCAAAGGTGATGGTCCATTCAACCTCGCGTGTTTCAAACAACAGTGCTCCACATCCCAGCAAAACCCCTGCTGCCAAATATTGAATAACAGCTCCTGACAGCAGCGGCATACTAGTGCAGTAGCGTTTTTGATACAGCGTGCCCACTGAAATACCTATTAAAGCGGTCGTCACACACAGCAGCGCGTTTATGCCGAAGCCATCGAAAAGCGATTCGCCAATCTCAAGCTTACTGCCCAGTACAAAGACGATGCCGATTAACCCCAGCATTAACCCTAGCCATTGGCGTCGAGTAAGCCGTTCGCCTAAGAGCGGCCCCGCAAACGCTGCGGTCAGTAGCGGCTGAAGGCCGACAAGAAGAGCCGCAAGGCCCGCAGGCATGCCTAGACTAATGCCATAAAAAACGCCGCCTAAATAGGCCCCGTGGACCAAGCAACCGGCTATCGCGATATGCACCCATAGCATCGGTGATGATGGCCAGGAAATACACATCGCCACGACGAGGGGCGTTAGCAGCAACAGCGTTAGGACAAAACGAATAAACAAAAACGTAAAAGGTTCTGCATAGGGAAGGCCGAATTTCGCACCAATGAAGCCAGTACTCCATAGCAGCACAAAAAGAATAGGCATGGCCGCAAGCCCTAACGAGGTTCGGTATTTTTTGTGCAAGCTATTGAAATTAATCACTATAGTTTTCCTGAAAAGAAGGGCGTAAGCGCGCATCAGTTACTTATTGTTCTTTTTGTTACTAACTTTTACATCATAAATTGAACCTGCTTGGATACGGCGCGTCACAGTTGGCACATCCATAACGTGTGAATGAGGTTTCTTATTATGCAACGTATAACTGCTCTGTTCTCTGCTGCCCTACTTGCCACTGGTCTGATGACGGCTACTGCCCACGCCCAGCAAGAGCAAGATCCAGCGCAAGATCCGATGGCTACACAGCAAGCAGCGCCAGCCCAGGATTTCTCTGATGATCAGCTCCAGCAGTTTGCCGATGCTTCTCAAGAAATTGCGGTAGTTTCGCAAGAGTACACTCAGCGTCTGCAGGAAGCGGAAGATGAATCATCGCAGCAGGAAGTGCGCACTGAAGCCAACGACCGAATGATTGAAGTGGTCGAAGACAGCGGCCTAGATGTTGATACCTTCAACGCTATCGGTCAATCCATTCAGCAAGATCCAGAGATGATGCAGCGCGTTCAAGAAATGGCCGGTCAATCATAAGGTCGATGAGCAAGATCCGCTGACATTATTTGACTTGATTCGCAAAAATTAATGCCAGTGTGGCCTTTGCCACTTAAAGCCCGGTGCTCTCAGCACCGGGCTTTTTGCTGTTAACTGCTTTTATTATGCGCACAGGGTTTACGTCCAGGGGCCATCCCTACACAATTCACCTTAACTTTTGAACGTTACGCTCTAGGAGATTCCATGGACGTTGAGCTGTTAGAAATACGCCAGCATATGGGGCGGTTCCCGCCTTTCGACGGCCTATCGGATGATCTTCTTGATACCATTGCCGAGCAGGTGGAAGTCAGCTACTTCAAAAATGGCAGCGCTATTTTAGTGCTTAACGAGACGCTCAATGATTTGTGCTATATCCGTAGCGGCGCTGTAGAAGTTTACCGTAGCAAAGGAGAGTTACATAACCGCCTGGGTGAAGGCGATATTTTTGGTCACTTTAGCCTGCTGCGTAATCACAAGGTGCGTTTCCCCGCAGAGGCTATAGAAGATACGTTAATCTATTTTATTCCTGATGTAGTGTTCCAGCGGCTGTGTGAAGAAGACGATCATTTTGCCGACTTTGTAGAGCTTGAGCGACCACGGTTAGAAACGATCGCTGAGCAGCAAAAAAAATCCAACGATATGATGGTCACGCGGATACGCAAGCTGCTTACCCGGAATCCGGTAATGGTTGAAACCTCGACCAGCGTTCAGCTTGCCGCACAGCAGATGAGTGAAGCACAGGCCTCTGCGCTACTCGTCATCAAAGAGGGCATTGGTGATAACCCACGCTTCAGCTTTCAAGATAGCGAAGGTCGAACCTGGCAAATGTGTGGCATTCTGACCGATAGCGATTTTCGTACCCGCGTGGTGGCTGAAGGCCTACCGCCGCAAACGCCAGTAGGCGAGGTGATTTCCTCACGGCTCATCACCGTTCAATCCGACGTTTCTGTCAATGAAGCGATGCTGACGATGCTGCGTAATAACGTGCACCACTTGCCTGTGCTGTATCGTCAGCGACCCGTAGGCGTCGTACATTTATCCGATATTATCCGCTATGAAACACACAGTGGCCTCTATTTGGTTAGCAATATCTTTAACCAGTCAAGCGTGCAGGGGCTTGCCCGTTTAGCGTCGGATGTCAGGGCCTCGTTTGTGCGTATGGTGCAAGAGGGTGCTAACTCTCAGATGGTCGGTAGCGCACTCTCAACGGTTGGGCGTAGTTTTACAAGACGACTGTTGGAAATGGCTGAAGCCGAGCTTGGACCTCCGCCCGTGCCCTATTGCTTTATGGTCAATGGCTCTATGGCGCGCAATGAACAGAGCATTGTCACGGATCAGGATAATGCGCTGATCCTTTCAGATGAGTTTAACCCTGAGCAGCATGATGCATATTTTCTCGCTATGGCAAACATTGTCAGCGATGGCCTAGATGCCTGTGGCTATACCTATTGCAAAGGCGATGTTATGGCCACCAATACGCAATGGCGTCAGCCGCTAAGTGTTTGGAAACGTTACTTCCAAGATTGGATGGCTAATCCAACGCCGGAAAGACTGCTACATAGCTCGATTTTCTTCGATCTGGATAGCTGCTATGGCGAGGATCACTATGTGGAAGCACTGCAAGATCAGATTGCTCTGACGGCGCCCAAATCGCCTCTCTTCTTAGCGGCTATGGCGCGTAATGCGTTAAACCGCACGCCGCCGTTGGGATTTTTTCGCACCTTTGTGATGGAGCAAGACGGTAAGCACAATAACTCCATCAATCTTAAGCGGCGAGGCACGGCGCCGATGGTAGATTTGGTGCGGATACACGCCTTGGCCTGTGGTTCTAAGGCACAAAACTCGTTTCAGCGTTTGAATGACATCAGTCACACGCAGCTATTGGCGACCGGCATGAGCGAAAAGCTGAGCTACGCATTTGAGTTTTTATGCATGTCGCGAATACGCCATCAGATGATTGATCTTCAAGAGGATCGTCTGCCTGATAACAATATCGAGCCAGAAAATGTTGAAGATAGCGAACGTCACACGTTGAAGGATGCTTTCCAAGTGCTCAGTAACGCACAGAAGTTTTTAAAATTCCGCTATCCGATGCCCGCCCAGCGGCAGGGGCGCTAGGATGCATGGAATACGCCCACGCCAAAAAATAACGCAGGCCGACTGGGCAGGTTATATGGCTCAGCGGCTGGAGAAAGCACGTAATCCAGCCATTCAAAATTTTTTTGGTACGTTACTTCCAGATCCTGAAACGCCTATTTCGCAGGTGCCTATGGTGGCGCTGGATATGGAAACCACTGGGCTTGATGAGCGGCGGCACGCGATCGTAAGTGTCGGCATTGTGCCGTTTACGCTAGACCGTATAAAACTCGCCGAACGGCGCTATTGGGTCGTTAACCCTTCGCGCCCATTGGCAGAAGCGTCCATTGCCTATCATCATATTACCCACTCCGAAATTGCGCAGGCACCGGACTTAGAGGCAATACTCGACGAGCTATTGATGCAGCTAGCCGGGCGCTTAGTCGTGGTGCATTTTCGCAATATTGAGCGACCCTTCTTAGATGCGGCCGTTAATGCGCGGCGAGGGGAAGGGGTGCTGTTTCCAATGATTGATACGATGTCTCTGGAAGCTAGGCTACACCGTCAAACGCTATGGGCCCGTTTTCGTCGCTGGCTGGGCCGCCCACCGGTTTCGATACGCCTGAATGCTAGCCGTGAGCGCTATGGGCTGCCTGTTTATCAAGGGCACCATGCGCTGGTGGATGCCTTGGCGACGGCAGAGTTGCTGCAGGCACAGATTGCTACTCACTATCGACCGGAAACGCCATTGAAAGATCTATGGTGCTGAGCGCATAAGATTGAAAGGCTAGAAAGCAAAACGGGCAACCCAGAGGGTTGCCCGTTTGCATTGCAGCGATAGTACTTAAGACAGTCCTTAAGATAGTCCTTAAGACAGTTCTTAAGACAGTTCTTAAGACAGTTCTTAAGACAGTTCTTAGACCGCTTTAGGTTCGCTCATTAATCCTTTGATGATGGCATAACACGCCACCAGCAGGATAATAGTGAACGGGAAGCCGGTAGATACTGCCATGGTTTGCAGAGCGGTTAAGCCACCGCCTAGCAGCAGAGCAATCGCAATAGCGCCCTCAATGATCGCCCAGAACACGCGCTGAGGCGTGGGTGCATCTACTTTGCCGCCCGCTGTGATTGAGTCAATCACAAGAGAGCCTGAGTCGGATGACGTCACAAAGAAGATAATCACCAGCAAAATAGCGATGAAAGAGGTGATTTGCGACAGCGGCAGCTGCTCCAACATGATAAAGAGCTGTAGATCGACACCTGCATCCCGCACGGCCGTAATACCCTGGCTCACAAATTGGTCAATAGCCGTGCCGCCAAAGGTGGTCATCCAGAGTACCGATACCAGCGAAGGTATTAGCAGCACTGAAATCAAAAACTCACGCACTGTACGGCCGCGTGATACCCGCGCGATAAACATGCCGACGTAAGGGGACCAGGAAATCCACCATGCCCAGTAGAAGGCCGTCCAGCCTTGGCTGAAGTTAGCGTCTTCGCGGCCAAACGGGTTTGACAGCGCTGGTAAGTGAACCGCATAGCTCCACAGGTTCTCAAAGAAGCCAGTTAAAATCAGCAGCGTCGGGCCGACAGCGATGACGAAGACAAGCAGCAGCGCCGCCATGGCGATGTTGATCTTGGAGAGCAGCTGCACACCCTTGTCGACGCCCGCCACAATTGAGCCAATGGCGATAATCGTAATCCCGATAATCAGCAGGATCATCGTGACATCGCTTTCAGGCGCGCCGAATAGGTAGCTTAGGCCCGCGGCTGCTTGGCTAGCACCAAGGCCGAGCGAGGTAGCCAAACCAAACAGCGACGCAAATACCGCTAAAATATCGATGACATGACCTGGCCAGCCCCAAACGCGCTCACCCAAAATTGGGTAAAACACTGAGCGCATAGAAAGCGGCAGGCCCTTGTTAAAGGCGAACAGCGCTAGCGACAGTGCCACAATCGCGTAAATCGCCCAGGGGTGTAAGCCCCAGTGATAGATAGTCGCTGCCATGGCGAGCGATGCCGCGGCGGCAGGATCACCTTCGGCACCGCCTAATGGCGCCCAGTCACTGCCACTGAGTGAGGTGCCAAAATGTGTCAGCGGCTCATTGACGCCGAAGAACATCAGGCCAATGCCCATGCCTGCGGCAAACAGCATTGAGAACCAGCCCATGTAGGTGTAATCAGGCTTGGCATCAGCACCGCCAATACGGATTTTACCCAACGGTGAGAAAATCAGGCCAATACAGAGAATGACGAATATATTCGCCGCTGACATAAAGAACCACGCTAAATTACCGGTCAGAAAGCCGAAAATAGCGTCATAAATAGGCGCGATAGTGTCTTGTAGCGCCAGTGTTAGTACCACAAACAGCAGGACGACGATCGCCGAAATGCTGAACACCTTTCCATGTAGGTCAAGATTAAGACCCATGGTAGTGGTGGTAATGTTGTCCTGACCGATCACGTAATCCGTGTCGATTAGATTAGCCGCGCCATCTGGAGAGCGTATGCCCTCAGAGCTCGGCTCTTCAGGGGAGCGTTTATCGTCGTGGTTATCCACAGGAGCCTCTCTATGGCGATCAAAAAATAGGGTGTACAGAAACCAAAATGTGGTCGTCAACCAACATCGAATAGCGCATGGTTAGTCGCCCACAATAGCAAATCTGTTAGCAGAGCATTCAACGTATTATGCTTCGCCTTGCATAATAAATAGATTTACAACGACGGCAGAGGGCAAACGTCCTTTGCCGTCGTATCGACAAGCTTGTTTAGCTGTTTAGTCTTAGCTACCTAGCCACTGTTCGACTATGTCTTGGTTGTCTTCAATCCACTGTTTAGCATTTTCGTAAGGATCGCTTCCATCTTCCTGATTTAGCAGCATGACTTCGCCCATCTGCTCTGGTGTCCACTCGAAGGCATCGAGAATTGCATAGGCTTCGGGCATGTCGTCCTTCAGGCCTTGACGAACGACCGTGTGAATCTGCTCCGCACCACCGTAAACGTTTTTCGGATCATCTAGGTATTTAAGGTCAAAGCGCGCGAACATCCAGTGAGGGGTCCAGCCGGTGACAACGATATTTTCTTCGTTGTTGATGGCGCTAGAAAGTGCCGCTGTCATGGTGGCACCACTGCCACTACGCAGGTTCAGCCCAAGGTCATAGGTATCCACAACCTTTTCGGACAGCGCCATCAAGCCTGCACCGGGGTCAATACCGATGATCTCGCCATTAAAACTGTCGGCGTTATCGTTAAGATCAGCAATGGAGTCGATATCGGCGTACTCGGGCACGACGAGGCCCAGCTTAGTGCCGTCGAGATTAGCGCCTAGATCTTCAGTGCTGTCGCCTACGCGTTCCATGTATTCAGCGTGGGTGGTCGGCAGCCAAGCGGCAACGATAGCGTCCGCGTCACCCGTAGAAAGCGCCTGGAACATGGCCGCTGCTGAGAGAGAGGTAAGGTCAACCTCATAGCCCGCTTGTTCAAGCACGGCGGCGATAACGTTGGTGGAAGCAACTTCAGATGACCACTCCACGTAGGCCAGGTTAATCGAGCCTTTGTCTTCTTCGGCTTGCGCCGCGCTGCTAACCGCGATACCGGTTCCGGCTAATAGCGCCAGCGAGGCCATACGGATGCGGAGGTTCAATGTGCGATATTTCATTCACGTTCTCCCTTGGGTATAGATTTATTAATGTGTCGTTCTACTGCTATTTGCACTATTGCCGTGTTTTCCTGAGCGACTGTGTTAAGCGATCAAGCAACATCGCCAGAATCACGACCGCAATACCTGCTTCAAAACCATCACCAGGGCGCAGACGCTGAATGGCCCGCCACACCTCGCTGCCTAGCCCATCTGCACCAATCATCGCGGCAATCACCACCATGGAAAGGGCGAGCATAATGGTCTGGTTAATACCTGCCATCACCGTCGGTAACGAGAGTGGCAGCTGTACTTTGAATAGTTTCTGGCTCCGCGTTGCGCCATAGGCGTCGGCGGCTTCAATCAGCTCTACCGGGACTTGGCGAATACCTAGCGTTGTAAAACGTATCGCTGGCGGCATTGAAAAAATAACGGTCGCGAAAATAGCCGATACCGAGCCAATGCCGAAAAATGGAATCGCGGGAATCAAATACACGAAAGCCGGCATGGTCTGCATAAAATCTAGCGTCGGCATGATGAACCGATAAAGACGGTCCGATAAGGCCGCTGTGATGCCCACCGGTAGCGCAATAATCACGGCAACGAAGGTAGCAAAGACGACCAGAGTGAGCGTCTCAATCATAGGGTTCCACAGCCCCAGATTCCAAATCAACGCTAGGCCAGCAATAGCGCCAATGGCTAAGCGAGGGCCGGCCAGTTTCCAGCATAAGAGCGCAATCAGCGCCAGCAGCGCCCATTCAGGCAGCCACATTAAGCTATCGTTTAAGACATCAATGCCGGTTTGAGTGAAGCGCGAGATGCCCCGGGTTACCGATGAGTATTCGCTGGTCAACCAGGTCAGGCCCGTTTCGATCCAATTACCAAGCGGAATGCGAGGGATATCCATTATTGCTCTCCTGCTCGTGCCAGTTCATCGAGTACCGCGCCTTTTACCACCACGCCCAGCAGCTGCTGTTGCTGGTCAGTAACGGCGATGGGGAAGCTTTTTTCACTGAACATGGCAAACAGGTTATGCAGCGGTTCGTCCATGGGAACTTTGCGGAAATCTTGGGTTAAGTAGGGGATGATGGAGCTGGCACCTTCGTCAATTGCGCGGCTAGCCGCATCAGCCTCTAATAAACCGAGCAAGCGACGGTCACGGTCGACAACATAGATAGAGTCGATGCTATGGTCACGCATACGGTGTAGCGCAGTGCGGGGGCCATCGCTATCGCGAGCGGTCGAGCGCAACGGTCGCATAGCACTTTCAGCGGTTAATATGCGTGCGCGATCAACGCCTTGGATAAAGCGCCGTACGTAGTCATCTGCCGGCTGGGTGAGGATCTCTTCGGGCGTGCCAATTTGCACGACTTCGCCATCTTTCAGCAGCACGATCCGGTCGCCAATGTTGAGCGCCTCATCGAGATCGTGAGTAATGAATACCGTGGTCTTTTGCATTTTAGACTGCAGCTGCAAAAGCTCTTGCTGCATGTCTTTACGAATCAGCGGGTCGAGTGCCGAGAAGGCTTCGTCCATCAATAGCACCGTCGCATCGTTGGCCAGCGCGCGCGCTAAGCCAACGCGCTGCTGCATGCCGCCAGAAAGCTGATTAGGATAAGCATTTTCCCAGCCTTCAAGGCCAACCTGCTTGAGCGAACGGTGGGCAATTTCATGCCGTTCTGCCTTCTCAACGCCGCGGATCTCTAGGCCAAATTCAGCATTCTGTTGAACGGTACGATGAGGAAAGAGCGCAAAGTTCTGAAACACCATTGAAAAGTGGCGGCGACGGCACTCTAAAAGCGCCTTTTCTTTTAAGGTTGGAATGTTCTCACCGTCGATGATGATCTCACCTTCGGTGGTTTCAATAAGACGGTTGAGGCAGCGAATCAGCGTTGATTTGCCAGATCCTGACAGCCCCATGATGACTAGCAGCTCTCCTTCATAGACATCAAAGGAGATATTGGAAAGCCCGAGTGTCTGGCCTGTTTTTTCCAAAATCTCTGGGCGCTTCATGCCTTGGTTGCGAAGCTCAATGGCTTTTTGGGGATGCTTGCCAAAGACTTTACTTAAACCGCGCACTTGAATTTTGACGGGTCGTGTTTGATCCATCGACGATGCCTTTTTGTTGAGCAGAGTAGCCGTGCAGCGTCACTCCGTTTAGACCACATGAATGAGAGGGATCATTGCAATGGAGGCAGCGATACACGCTATTCATAAAAAAAATAAGAGATTCAGCTGAGTAATTTATTATTAATTATTATACATGGGCGGGCTCAATGTGTCACAACGGCCCGTTCAACGCGGCAACTAACGCCACATGTGTCATTTTTTACCCATTTAAATATGAGTGGTAAATAATATAAGCAATGTTTTTTATTTATTAAGGTATTGTTTTTAAATATATATTTTTTTTACAAAGATAAATGGCACGCGAAGTGTATGGAAGGCATATCAGTAATGTTTCAAGTTAAAGCTGTCTACCGGATAGCGAGCTTTATTAGTTTCAAGATTAGAGGTGGTAATTATGGACAAGCAATGTGACCGCGTTAATAACGATCTGGCTATGACCGATAACCAAACCACTTTAGATCAGCAGTCATCCAAGCGACCTCACTGGATGACCCTATGCATGATGGCAACGGCCGCCAGCGTTATCGTATTGGCTGGCTGTGGAGATAGCAGCGACGACGAAGCTGTACCGCCGCCTGCTGAAGAGTCTGCTCCACTTGAGCAAGATACGACGGCTGAGCCCGCCGCTGGAATGAACGAAGAGCCTGCTATGGATATGGAACAGGACCCTGGGTTAAATGACGATCCTGCTGCTCAAGGTTCAATGAATCAGAGTACAGGGGCCGGGGCTGAAGGTTCTATGTCTTCTGAAGATCCTATGTCTACCGACGACACCATGCCCGGAGACACAATGGATGAGCCTGCTGAAGGCACCATGAACCCTGATGAAGATGAGGCGGGGTTCGGTGAAGGCACAGATCCAATGCCTGGTGACAGCAATGCAGACGATGATGAAACATCAAGTAATACGTAAGCTCTGTTTTCAGCTCAGCCTCAAGGATGAGGCCAGCACTTGAGCAGGAAGTACCAGTCCCTACGATGATAAGTCGACTCAGCTGTCTGTTCCCTGCGGCTGCTCCACACGATTTATCATCTTTTTCGCCCCCGCGCCCGCGGGGGTTTTTTTTATGTCTCTTTTGTGGTTTTTAGTTTTGTATAGCGATTAACGTTCTGGCTGGCGCCATGCCTGCTATTCTTCGTTGTCTTCTAAGCGTCGGTACAGCGTTCTGCGAGCAATGCCCAGTACTTCGGCCGTGCGACGTTTATTGCCGCCAGTAGCTTCCAATACTTTGTTTATATAGCGTTTTTCAACTTCTTCTAAGCTGGGCCAGCGGGCGGTTGCGGGTGTTGATACCTGGCTTGCCGCGAGCACTTCGCCGCTAAGTGTTGCCACTAGAGGAGCGCTCGCATCAGAAACGGAGTTGACGCGCAGCCGCTCGGGTAGATCTTTATGGCTGAGTGAACCGTCTTCACTCAGCGTCACTGCGCGCATAATGGCGTTTTCTAACTCGCGGACGTTGCCTGGATAGGGGTAGTTAAGAAGGCTGTTGAGTGCTTCCGGCTCAAATTTTTCTATATGCTTACCCTGAGCTTCGGCATGCTTATCGATCAGTGTAAAAATGAGATGCTCAATATCAGTGCCGCGTTCGCGCAGCGGCGGGATGCGTAGCGAGAAAGTCTCTAGGCGGTAAAACAAGTCACTGCGGAAGTTTTCTTGCTCTATTTCTTTGCTTAAGTTGCGGTGCGTCGCTGCAATAATGCGAACATCGACCGGCTCTTCTCGCTCACCACCCACCGGGCGTACGGTTTTTTCTTGCAGTGCGCGCAGTAGCTTGGCTTGAAGGTTAATCGGCATTTCACCAATTTCGTCTAGAAATAGGCTACCACCTTGGGCGCTATGAAATAGGCCTTTACGCGCTTCGTTAGCACCGGTAAACGCGCCCTTAACATGGCCAAAAAATTCGCTTTCCATCAAGTCAGCCGGGATGCTTGCGCAGTTGACCGGTACAAACGGTTGGTCCTTGCGAGGGCTTTCCTGGTGAATAGCGCGGGCCAAAAGCTCTTTACCGGTACCGCTTTCGCCTAAAATCAGAATCGGAGCAGCGCTTTTTGCAAGGCGTGATGCATCGTGAAACAGCGCCTGCATCACCGAGCTCTTGCCCACTATGCCGTGGAAATGACTGATGTTGGTATCGGGGGAGACGGCCAAACGCTGCCTTTCCAATACGCGGAATACCGCATCGCGAATGGCATCAAGATCCAGCGGCTTGGTCAAAAAATCGTCGGCGCCCAGTTTTAGCGCTTCGACGGCTTGGTCAATGGTGCCGAATGCCGTAATGACAATAATACCCAGCTCACTGCCTGCTTGGCGTAGCTGTTGAAGCAGTTGAATGCCGGTCATGCCAGGTAGCCGCACGTCCGTGATGACTAGCGAAACCGTGGTATGGCTCAGTAAGGCAACTGCCTCTTCTGCGCTAGGGACACCCAGCGTTGTGTAGCCGGCATCCTGCAGCTCTTCTTCTAATAACTCACGTATCGCGGTGTCGTCTTCCACCACTAGCAAAGGTAAAAGGTGTTCCTGATGGGTCACAAATGTTGTCCTCACGCGGATGCGGTTTCACCAAGGGGTAGCGTAATTTCAAATCCAGCGCCGCCAAGAGCACTATCAAATACGCCAATCGTACCGCCGTGGTCGTTAATAATGCGATGTACCATGGAAAGCCCCAAACCGCTGCCTTGGCCAACGGGCTTGGTGGTAAAAAATGGATCGAACACTTTAAGATGATGGGGAGTGGGGATGCCTGGGCCATCATCTTCTACCCATATGATTAGCTCGTGATCGTTCTGTTGGGCGTGTAGGCGAATGCAGCTGACGTCGGGTGCTTGTGCCGCATTGCGCAGTAAATTGGTAAGTACCTGAATAATTTGTTGGCCGTCCGCTAATAAGTTGGGTGTCGGCGATGGTAATTCAATGACCAGACGAATATTGCGTGGCTCTAGTTCATCCTCCACCAAGTCGCTGGCGCTCTTAATAAGTTTATCGAGCGCCTGTCTGCCTTTCTCAACATTATGCTGGCGGCCTAGTTCCATTAGCTGGCGCACGATCTCAACAATACGTTCCACCTCACCGCGAATTCGGCCCAGCCGGGCGCGCTCGTCATCGCCAATCACATCGCGTCGAGCAAGGCGCTGTGCCTGGCCATTAATGACCGTCAGCGGGGCGCCTATCTCATGGGCAACGCCCGCGGCCAGCACGCCTAATTCAGCGAGTTTTTTCGATTTTCGTAAGCGTTTCTCAAGCTCAATTTCGCGCCGCTGACGGTCTTCGATATCGTGATCCTTCCCAGCCATCGCATCCAGCATGCCGTTTAACCCCGATGCAAGGCGGCGATATTCGGTGGGGCCATCTTCGACCGCGCGCTGACTACGATCTCCGCCTTCTACCAGTAGCATAACGTGGAGTAATCGATTAAGGGGGCGCTCTATATAGCGGCGGAACCCCCACCAAATACTGAATACGATTCCCCCTGCACCCACCACAAATACCAACACGGCGACGATGCTAATAAAGCCCGTGTAGGTTTCGATGCCAGTATTAAGCCGGTTGACCTGGAGCACGCCGTACACGGTACCATTTTGGGCGCGTAATGGCGTTAAGGCAGAGTAATAGTTCCAGCCATCGTGCTCACGATAATTGCTATAAAGATCGTCGCGTTCAATGACCTGCTGGATTTCTTCACGGCTAAAAATGTCTTTGCCGAGACCCAGTCCATAAATATCGCGTCCATCGGTATCAAACACATAGGCACCGTAAATGCGGTGGAAAGAGAACGCTGACTGTAGGGCTTCTTCAAGTGATGTATCGCTGCCCGGCGTGATGGAATAGCTAAGTGAGGTGCTTAACGCCCGGGTAATAATTTCGACTTCGGTCTGTAGTTTGGAGCGTACGTTGTCTTCAAGCGACTTAATGGCGACTAAGCTAAAGACCACCAGGATCACAAACAGCGGCACAATCACCGTCAGAATAATTAAATTGCGTAGTCGCATGCGATATCCATGGTGGCCTTAATACTGCGTAGTGACGGGCAGCGTTACCGGTTCGGCCCGCAAGTGAATGGGATGACTATTGATCGGTTGGCCGCAGGCGATATAAGCCACCCTGCGGGTCATCCGTCAGCACATAGATAGCGTCGTCCGGGCCTTGGCGCACATCTCGGATACGCCCTATCTGGCCTTCTAAAATCAGCTCCTGTTCGATGACGCTGCCGTTCTCTAAGCGCAGGCGCAGCAGTTTTTCGCTGCCTAATCCGCCAGCCAGTAAGCTGCCTTCCCAGTCGCCAAACGCAGCACTGGTCACTTCAGCAAGCCCCGCGGGTGCAAAGCGGCCTTCAAACACGTAGGCAGGGTCGGTCATGCCGGGCAGTGAGGGTTCACCAATAGGCTCATTCGTGGCGTAGTCATTGCCTTGGCTGACGTTGGGCCAGCCGTAGTTAAGGCCTGCTTCGATATGGTTGAGCTCGTCGCCAGTGCTCGGGCCATGCTCTGAGACCCAGGCTTCGCCGTTGCGCATTACCGTCATGCCCTGAATATTACGATTACCCATAGAGTAGATTTCATCTAGGGTTGCATCATCATCAACAAAGGGATTGTCATCAGGAACGCCGCCTGTGTCGGTAAGGCGCAAGGTAGAGCCAGCATGGTCATCGCTTGCCTGGGCGCGAGAAGGGTCACTGCCGCGATCGCCGATACTCATTAATAGCGTGCCATCAGGCAGCCATGCTAGACGGGAGCCGTAGTGACGCCCAGGCCCTGAGGCGCGATCTTGTGCAAACAAATGTTCAACCTCACCCAGTTCATTGCCCTGCCATTTAACGCGGGAAAGTGCGGCCCGGCTGTTGCTGCCGTCGGCCTTGCTCCAGGTAAAGTAAATCCAGTCGTGGGTGCCATCGCCACTAGCCTTTCCAAAATCGGGATGCAGCACGATATCCAATAAGCCACCTTGACCTTGGTTATTCACCTCGGGCATGCCTTCCAGCGTGCTGATGTCACCACTTTCAGGGTCGACTAGCTTCAACTGCCCGCTCCGTTCGCTAACCAAGTAACGGCCATCGGGTAAAAATGCCACGGCCCAAGGGTGTTCAAAACCCTCGGCGATAAGCTCAATCGAAATATTGAGAGGATCGGTTTCCGATGAGCCTTGAATAGTTTCTGCATTCGCTGTGCTAATCATGCTCGCCAGCACTAGTCCACTAACGGCAGGGATTCGTAAGCGGGAGGTTAGACTCGTCTGGCTCACATCATGCATAGCGTGTCCTCTGGTGATGGTGTCAACGCAAATCAACATAATCGGTATGTCTAGCAGTGACTCTTCTTCAGTGCGGGGGTTCCGCTAAGCAGGCTTAAATGACCAGCTTACATGAGCAAGGCGAGTAGTACCGGCAGATAAATAAGCGCGAGTAGCGTAGAGCAAAAGACGAGGCTTGCCACATAAGCGGGTTCACGCTGGGCGCGCTGAGCAAATAGATAGTTGAACACCGCCACGGGCATGCACATCTGCACCACTAAAATGCTTTGTGCCAGCGGTGGTAGGCCGACCCAGCCGGCGATAAACCAAGCGGCTGCAGCGGCGAGCGGCACGCGCACCAGGCTAAAGCCCAAACCTGAACGTAGGTTTTTAACCTGAATGCTGGCCAGTGACACGCCCAGCGTAATCAGCATAAGCGGTACCGTGAACCCTGACATTAAGTCCACCGTGTTTGCCAGCCATGGCGGCAGTGAGGTGCCGGTCAGTAGCAGCGCCATAGAAATGATAATGGCGTAGACAGTGGGTGTCTTGATAAGGGTTTTGAACGGATTGCCCTGGCTATTAAGCGCAGCGCCTAGAGTAAACTGAAACAGTGACACGGTGACCATGACCGTGATGCCGTAAGCAAACCCTGCACTACCAAAGGCATAAAGCACTACGGGTAAACCCATATTGCCGGTATTGGGGTACATCATGGGAGAAAGCAATACGCGCCAGTTTCGGCGCAATAGTTTTGCTACCAGAAAGGTGGCCGCTCCCATGGTGATGATCACCAGCGCTGAGGCCAGCATTGTTTGGCCAAACGTAGCAGCATCAATGTCAGCACCCGCCAGCGAGGCTAGTACTAGCGATGGTGTGCCGATGTTAAACACTAGCCGGGTGATGAAGTCGACCGGGTAGGGCTGGCCTAAACGTATCCATAGAAAGCCAAGTCCTGCACCGGCTAGTACGGGCGCCATAACGGCAAAAAGTTCGGCAAGCATTTACGGTCCTTGGCAGTCGTCAGCTAGCTATTGTCGTTAATCAGTGGACTAGCTGGCAAGGCAAACACGCCAATGACATTAAATCGCGGCGGCGGAGGCTTTCCATTGTAGCGGTATCTGGCTACGCAAAAATGCTAGCAGTGCGTGGGTACGTCGCGTTTGATGACCGTACGCGTAAAGCAACGTAATGGGCAGCGGCACTGGTTCCCAGCCCGGCAGACAGTTAATCAGCTCGCCAGGATGATGCTGTTCACGCTTTTCGGTTAACCAGTGAGATAAAAGACCAATGCCCTGGCTACGCGCGATGGCATCAATGTGAAGACTCGTGAGGTCTACCTTTAGTCGCGAGCGAGGCGGGTGAAATGTATATTCGCCATGTTCAGGGTGAGCAAGCATTAACCCATCTGAGGTCGACCCTAGCAAATCTATCCATGCATGCTGGTTAAGTTCATCGGGACGTTGGGGTATGCCAGCGTTAGCTAAATACTGAGGGCTGGCATAAAGGCCTCGGCTTAAGTGCCCCAAACGCTCCTGATTTAGCCCGCACTCATGGGTTGGCCCGAGCCAGACATGCACGCGATTGCTGTCCATTTTCGTGGGTGGCGTCTCGCGGGTATGCAGCGTCAATTTTACTTTTGGATGACGATTTAAAAAGGTATGCATGGCGCTTGCCAGCCAGCTGCGGGCCAGCGCCCCGTGCACTTCTAGGGTCACTTCGCCGCTAATTTCCTCACGCAGCTCCGCAAGCGCTTCCTGACTGTGGGCAGCCATGGCCAGAAGCTCGGTGCAGTAGGTATGAAACAGCAGCCCGGCCTCTGTTGGAATCAGGCGGTTCGCTTGGCGCCTCAACAGCGGTTGATTGAGCCGTGCTTCTAGCTGGCTAATTCTACGACTTAAGGTCGACTTGGCTAACCCGAGCTTTTGAGCGCTGCGTGTCAAGCTGCCCGTCGTCATCACATCGGCAAAAGCAGACAGTTCGTGGAAGTCATACATTGTCAGGCCCGCAGCGATTAAGGGTTGTCTATTGTGCCATTTAAAAGATTGAATGCAAATAATTAGCATTCATTATTTAATGAAAGTGCTGCTTGTTATCGCTCTTAAATAAATACACAGCCGCTAATAAAAAGCCCCACCATGAGGTGGGGCGAAGGATCAAATCAGGGTAGTTCGTTAAGCAGGCACTAGAAGTTGAACGTTAAGCCCAGATTGTACTGGCGGCCATCTAATACGACGCCATAATCATCATTGGTCACCTCTTTGTTGGCGATATTATAGAGGCCTGCTTTCACCTGTGCGCGGTCAGTTAAATCATAAACGACACCGGCATCGACGAAGCCATACCCTGGCGTGCCATCACCCATGCTCGTCCGAGCTAAATAATCACTTGTGGAGCCACGGTAATTGCCTTGTGTCCATAGGCTTAACTCAGGAGTTGCCTGCCAGTTAACGGCAAGATTGAACATATGCTCAGGAATTTTATTCAGTGGCTCGCCAGCAAATTCGCCGGATTTTTGTTCTGAGTCGGTATAGGTATAGCTAGAGCTTAGGCGCACATCTTGGGTAAAGTCGTAGTCTAGTGTGAGCTCTACGCCCTGCATCTCGGCTTCGTCGATATTCCGATAAGTGCTAAGAAAAACATAATCATTGCCGGCGTATGGGCATTCCCATGTGGAAGGATCGTTGCGATCCGCGTTTGGTGTGTTGCAGTAGCGATCCTCTGCAATTTTATCGTCAAACTGCGTATGGAATAGCATCATGCTGGAGCTAAGGCGTCGGTCTGGGCTATTAAAGATAAAGCCGGCTTCATAGTTTGTGCTGGTTTCAGGCTTCAGCTCTTCGTTCCCAATAATGAGTGCGCGTGAATGGGGAGCGGGAGAGCCACCGCCGCCGGTGCCGCGGCCGAAGCCTTCTGAGGCGGCGGCAAGCCCAGGCTGGGAATAGCCGGTAGATACGCCGCCCTTCAACGTCCATTCAGGCGTTAGGTGATAATTGGCATAAACGCGCGGCGAAAGGTGGCCACCGAATAGTTCGTCGTCGTCGTAACGCATACCTGTGGTAACGCTAAAGGCATCCGTAAGGCTCCATTCCATTTCGATGAACAACGCGGCAATCCAACGTTCTACGTTACGCATAGCATTGGGGCTATTGCCAATAAGCCCATTGGTATCATCAACAAGCTCTTCCTCTCGGTACTGACCACCAAAGGTCAGCATATGATCGCCCCAGAAGTAAGTTGATTGGTTATTAAGGGTTGTGACTTCTTCACGCTTTTCATCAGGTGATGGGCTGACGCGCTCCGAAATATCGTGTTGCAGGTAGGTGTCCGTCATAAAGGCACCATAAGTGCCTTTATGACCAAGGGTGAATACATCCTTATCGTAGCGATAAGTACTCGAAGTTGCGGGGTTGCCACGGCTATCTATCGTGGCAATGCTTCGGCCAGGGTTGTGTGTGAATTCTTTAACCGATGATGTGTAGCCGAAACTGTACTCGTTCAGCTCGTCTGGTGTGAGTATTAACTCAGCACCGATCTGGCGTGTATCGCTGTCTGGGGTGCTTTCGGCGTTATCGCTACCGCCTAAGTAATCACTCTCTTCTGTTCCTTGCCAGCTACCATGAACGCGTAAACCCAGCAGTCCTTCTATTAGCGGGCCGCCTGTATAGAAGCTAACTTGCTGTGAGTCGTTGTTGATATCGTTGAGAGAGTGGGTGTACTCGGTGACAACTTGGCCTGACCATTCTTCTGGCACGCTTTTGGTAATAATGTTGATAACGCCGCCCATTGCTTGAGAGCCATATAGCGAGGACATAGGGCCGCGGATGACTTCAACACGCTCAATCATTGCAATGGGGGGAAGGCCGATTTGTTTGCCGCTATCCTGGCCGTTCGTATTGACGGACCGACCGGCGGAAATGGGGCGGCCATCAATCAAATACAAGGTATAGCTATCATCCATACCTCTGATGCTGATGTCTTGAGCTCCACCTCCACCAGTAACATAAACGCCTGGGATGTTTCTGACCGCATCCGTAATATCACTATAGGATTGGCGATTCAGCTCCTCCCCGCTAATCACCGAGATGCTGGCGGGAGCATCGGCAACGGACTGCTCGTACCCAGAGGCGGTAACAACCATCGGGTCGAGAGTGGCGTTTTCTTGTGCGACAGCAGCAGCAGCTATGGCCATAGAAGACAGGCCGATGGCATTTGCTAATGCACGACGAGAGAAGTGAGGCATTTGAGTTCCTTGGTATGATATTGCTTACAGATGCTCATGGTTTTTTTTATCATATGAGATATATTGTCATATGGGATATTTATTCTATTGCTAATAGTTCCACTTTTCGAGGCAAAAAAAATGAACATCCTGTTCTGCTTTGGGCAACTGAGCGCAGCGATAGAGTTTTGATGCTGCGCTGTCTCCTGGCGATGGGTTTATAGGCATAAAAAAGCCCCGGCGAAGGCCGGGGCATCAATTCAGCATTGAAACAGGAGCGAGTAGGAACGGGTTAGAACTCGTAGGTAGCCGAGATCCAGAAGCTGCGGCCATCTAGGGCAACGCCATCGGTAGAGCGGCCCGTTTGGGTGAAGTTGTAGGCCCGCAACGTTTCACCGTTATGCTCGAAGGTGTCGGAGCTGGTGAAATCTTTATCAAACAGATTATAAATAGTGCCGGTTAACCGCACGCTGTCAGACACACGATAAGAGCTACGCAGGTTGAACAGCTCATAGCCATTCAGTTTATTGCCTAGCTGCTCGTAGAGTGACAGCGTCTCGCCGGAGGTCGGAAGGCCTGCAGAGAAACGCTCACGGGAGGAGTAATACTCTCCTTCTAAGGTGGTGCTCCAGCGGTCATTAATGGCCCAGGTTAGGTCTGCGGTGAGTTTGTGGTCAGGCGTATTAGTGAGCACCATTCCTTCGTTGTCGCCGGAGGTGATTTCAGAATCTGTAAAGGTATAGCCACCGCTAACACGCCAAGCCGGCGCAATTTGGTAGCTTGCGGTAAGCTCTACGCCACGCGTTTCAGCTTCGTCAATATTGGTTAATTGGCCAAAGCTTTCTTGCTGCGTAAAGTTACCCACGCTTAAGCAATTAGCAAGCCCTGCATTTGGGGTTTCGCCGTTACTCACGAACTGACAGTTGGGCAGGTCTGCCGCGCTGGCGATCCGGTCGGTAAAGCGGTTATAGAAAACGGTAGCACTGGTGGCAAAACCGCTTTGGTTGTCGTAAATAGCACCGATTTCGTAGTTGGTGCTTTTTTCCGGCTCTAGATCAGGGGAGCCGAGATTGACCGTGGTGCCTTGGCCGCCAAAGCCATTGATACCATCGTGAAGGTCGTTGAGTGATGGCGTCTTATAGCCGCGGCTCACGCCGCCTTTCAGCGTCCAGTTGGGCGTTGTGCTCCATACAAGGTAGCCGCGCGGGCTAAAGTGGCCGCCAAAGGCGTCGTGATGTTCATAGCGCCCGCCGACTGTCAGGGCAAGATCATCTCGCAGCAGCCACTCGTCTTCGGCAAACAGTGCCCAGCTGGTTTGTTCGAAGGTGATATCGCCTGCTGTTCCATCCTCTAGTTCGGCGTCAATATACTGCCCGCCAATGGTGGCCATATGATCGCCGATGGGGGCAACAAACTTGGTATCGACAATAATGTCGCGGTTTTCAAGGATGCGATCTTCGCCGCCTTGGGCCTCGTAACCAAAGTCTGGGGCGCTACCGGCGGGTAGGGTACGACCAAAGGTTTCGGTAGTGCTATGGGTAATGCTGCTTTCCCAAGTGCCCGGCGCATAGCGCCCCGTGTGGCCAATGGCAATCTGGTCACGGTTAAAACGCAGCTCATCCTTATAGCCATTAAAGGTGCCTGGAGAAGGGTTGCCTCTGCGGTCGGTGCCGTCCTGAGTGCCTAAGCGATTATCGTCGTTTGAATAGGTTTGGCGAGCGCGCTCGGCATCGACCCATAATTCGTTGTTTTCATCTGGCGTTAAGTTTAAGCGGCCGCCAATGGAGTAAATACGTGCTTCAGACGGGCGTGGGTCACGCCCGGCGCTGTTTTCAATCATGCGTTCTGAACGGTCGCGGTCAAACAAACGGCCGCGCAGCTGCAATCCAAGCGTGTCCTTAACCAATGGGCCTGACGTATAGAGATTGACCGCGGAGCTATTGCCGGCATCGCGGTCTTCTTGAAAGGTATTTTCGACCGTCACCGAGCCAGCCCAGTCCTCGCCTATGCGGCGAGTAATAATGTTGACTACCCCGCCCATGGCGTCGGAGCCGTAGAGTGTCGACATCGGCCCGCGAATTACCTCAATGCGCTCAATAGCCGAGAGCGGGGGCATAAAGCCGGTCGAGGTTTCACCGAACCCGTTTGGCGTGACACTGCCCGATGTGTTCTGGCGGCGTCCATCAATCAAAATCAGCGTGTATTCGCTGGGCATGCCGCGAATGGAAATATTTAACCCGCCGGTTTTACCTGTTCCCGAGCGCACATCAACACCAGGAACATCAGCAATCGCTTCGGCAATGTTGGAAAACTGCTTAAGCTCCAGCTCTTCACGAGATATAACCGAAATACTGGCTGGCGCACTATTTACCGATTGCTCATAGCCAGCAGCCGTTACCACCATATTATTGAGCTGAGCGGTTTCTTGGCCATAAGCAGCTGGGGAGATAGCGGCAAGTGCGATGGCACTGGTTAATGTAAGGCGAGTAAATTGTTGCATGACGAACCCCGTGATAATACGATTTGCTTGCTAATGATATTTATTATCAAATAGGGTTTGGATTCTAAGAAGAAAAGTTCCCATTTGCGATGCAAAAGTATGGAACGATGCGTTGCGTAAATTGCAACTTTGGCGCGACTAACGCTGTTGCCAAATATGGAACATGGCATTCAGGGAAATAGTAGTGCAAGTGATTTTGAGAATCGTTACTATTCGCTATCTGGATTGCTATTTGCCAATCAATTTATAGCGATATTTAAAAGTAGGGGACCTCAATGCTGCGTTCGGTACTACGTCATGGTTTAACAGGTGTGCTATTCACGAGCCTTATCGCCAATGCCCAAGCGCGTGAGCTGGATACCGCCTTTGGTAAAGTGGAGGTGCCTGATTCACCGGCGCGCGTGGTGACACTTTACGAAGGTGCCTTGGACGCCTCGGTCGCGGTTGGAGTGACGCCGATTGGGGCGATCGCCACGCGGGGCGGCAATGAGGTGGCGACCTATATGAGTGAACATATTGATACTCGCCAGTTGGAAATGGTGGGCGTTGCGCGCGAAACCAATATTGAAGCGGTGCTTCGCTTACAGCCGGATCTCATTCTGGCTACCCCGCAGCTTCCCGAAGAGCAGTATCGATTGCTTTCGCGCATTGCGCCCACCGTTGTGCCTGAATCAAACGGCCTGTCGCGTGAAAACTGGAAGGCCGAGTCACGCCTTTATGGGCAGGCCCTGGGTAAAGAAGCCGAGGTGGATGAGGTGCTTGAAAGCGTTGAGCAGCGCGCGGCTGAGCTTAACCAGCGCCTAAGCGAAGCCCAGGTGAGCGGTACGGCCTACTTGGCTCGCTGGATGCCCGCAGGGCCCATGGTGATGTCGTCTGAACTGTTTGCAACCGGTGTGCTGGCTTCGACCGGTATCAGCGTAGAAGACGAAGGGCTAGTTAAAGAAGGCAGTGCGCATAGCGATATTCTGAGCCTTGAAAACCTGTCTATGATCGACGGCGACTGGCTGTTTCTCGCCACGCTTAACGACGAAGGCCAGCAGGCACTGGATGCCGCTGAGCAAAGCAGCGCCTTTACGCGTCTCAACGTTGTCCAGCAAGGTCACGTGGTGCCTGTTAATGGCCAGGTTTGGAGCAGCGCCTCTGGCCCGTTAGCCGCCCAAGCCATTTTGGACGATATCGAAGAGGCGTTGTTGCCTTAGATTCTCTTGCTACCAGCGCTCTTGCTATTGAAGCGCTGGGTAACAATATGCGTGGCACAACAGTTTTCGGTGCAAAGATTCTTGTTATAAACGTCTTTGGTATACAGATACGCTCGTGAAGGAATGGCCATGAAAGTCTTCGCGCGTGCGAAACGCCTTAATCAGCGCACGCTATTGTTATGCCTACTCACCGCCCTTGTGGCGGTGAGTCTCGTTAGTTTACTGGTAGGGGCGGGCAACGTTTCGCCGTCTCAAGCACTCTCGATGCTGCTGGGCGGCGAGGACAGCGAGGCGTATTTCGTGGTCTGGGAGCTGCGTGCGCCGCGTACATTAATCGGTATTGCGGTGGGCATGGCGCTGGGCGTTTCGGGGGCACTTTTACAAGCGGTGGCCCGCAATCCCCTTGCCGAACCTGGCTTGCTGGGTGTCAGCGCGGGCGCCGCTTTTGCCGTGGCGCTAGCGTTGGTGCTGGGAGCCAGTGCGGCAACGCTGCGCATTTCAGTGGCGCAGCTGGGGGCGCTGATCGGTTGCATGTGCGTATTAGGCGTTGCTCGCTGGCGCGGGGTCGGCAATGATCCCATTCGCCTGGTACTTGCAGGGGCTGCTTTTTCAGCATTGCTCGGGGCCATGACCTCGTTAATGCTGCTATTTGATCAGCGCTCGGCCGATGAGGTGCGCTTTTGGGTGATTGGCAGCTTGGCAGGACGCCGTTTGGAAGACCTGTTGGCCGTGTTGCCATCGGCGGTGGTGTGTAGCGTATTGATAGCCCTCATTGCGCGTCCGCTTTCGGCGCTGGCGCTTGGTGAGCGTATGGCGTCGGGGCTTGGACATCATCCTCAGCTCATCCGCGCTTTGGTGGTACTTTGCGTGGCGTTGCTGGTGGGGGCGGCAACGGCGATTGCCGGACCCATTATCTTCGTTGGATTGGTGGTACCTTTTATCGCCCGTGCTTTTGCCGGGCCTGATATTCGCCGCACGCTGTGGTTTTGCTTGCCGATTGGCCCTTTGATTATTCTAGCGGCTGATATTATTTCGCGTGTGGTCGTCGCGCCTTCTGAGCTTCCGCTGGGGGTTCTTACGGCACTGTGCGGCGCGCCGGTGCTGATCGCCGCCGTGCGTGCCCGCCGCCTGCCTACGTTATGAGCTTTTTTATGAGTTTTTTTTATGAGGCCACGCTGGTTGAAATCTGATCTCAGAAAACTCAGGAAAAATAGCGCCGCTGCGCTGGTGTCCATCGCGCCCACGATGAAAATAGCCTCGAATGACGATGAATCCGTTAAGCCGCCTACCGGCTACTGGCGGTGGGGCGAGCGCCGAGCTAATGGTGCCAGTGTTCTGATTGAACGCCGCGCCGTTTGGGTCAACAGTGCACTGATGGTCGCGTTAGTATTCGCCGCTATTGCCTACCTGTCCCTTGGCAGCCTGACGCTTATGCCTCGTGAGGTGATCATGGCGCTGGCGGGGCAGGGCGACATGATGACTGGATTTATGGTTCAGGAGTTGCGCCTGCCGCGCTTGGTCGCGGCTTGCCTGACCGGCGGGGCATTCGCCCTGGCCGGTATTCTTATGCAGACACTGGCCCGTAATCGCCTGGCGACGCCGGGCATTATTGGCATTGATAACGGTGCCACGGCGTTTGCGGTTGCCTCGGTTGTGGGTATGAGTGTCTCTATAGCACCTTCGACCATGGCCTTGACCGGTGCGGTGACCGCCGCGGTGCTGACATTTGGACTCGCGGCGGGGAGCGGTACTCAGGGTTATCGCTTTATCGTCGCCGGTATCGGTGTTGGCGCTGTTTTCGGGGCGATCACGCAGCTGCTGCTGGCGCGGGTCGCGATTGATACCGCCAATGCCGCTTACCCGTGGACGGTCGGGTCACTGAATGCGCGTTCAGGTGGTTCCGTTCACCTATTGGGCGTCGGCCTAGCGGTGGGTTTTGTGACGGCACTGGCGTTAGCCCGCTCGCTGACGATCCTGCGTTTTTCCGAAGCGACGGCTAACGGGCTTGGGGTGAACGCCAAAGTAAGACGTATCCAAATACTGCTGTTATCGGTGGTATTAACGGCGCTTGCCGTTGCCGTTGCCGGGCCGGTTGGCATGGTGGGGTTGATCGGGCCTGAAATTGCGCGCGCGCTTTCTACCCCACGCCATGTGCCGGTGGTCGCGGCAACGCTTGCCGGTGCCCTGGTGATGGTGCTGGCCGATTTAATGGGGCGCACCCTGCTGGCGCCGATTGAGCTTCCGGTAGGTATTGTCACCGCTATTATTGGCGGCCCCTGGCTTTTATGGATTTTGATGCGGCCGCAACGGAGTCACGCATGAACAATTTTGAAACGCCGCCGACGCTGGCTACCGATGCGCTGAGCATGGGCTACGGCGCGCGGCGGGTCATTGATAGTCTGGATATACACTTGCCTAGCGCAAAGGTAACGGCCATTGTCGGGCCGAACGGCTGTGGTAAGTCAACATTGCTGGCGGGGCTGGCTCGCCTGCATAAGCCCGATGGCGGTTGCGTATTGTTGAACGGTGAGGATATTCAGCGATTGCCTTCTCGCCAGCTGGCCACTCAGCTGGCGCTGCTGCCTCAGGAAGCCGTCGCGCCGGAAGGCTTAACCGTGACCGAGCTAATACGCTTTGGCCGCCAGCCGCATCAAGGCTGGCTGCGCCAGTGGTCGGCAGAAGACCAGCGTGTTGTTCAGCATGCGCTTGAAGCGGCAGGGCTAGAAGATCTGGCTGATCGGCCCATTGAGGCGCTTTCCGGCGGCCAGCGCCAGCGTGCCTGGATTGCCATGACCATCGCTCAGCAAACGCCGCTATTGCTGTTAGATGAGCCCACGTCTGCATTGGATCTTGGTCATCAAATCGAAGTCTTCGAATTGGTAAAAGAGCTCGCCCATCACGGCCGTACCGTTGTGATGGTGCTGCATGATCTTGCCAGCGCGTGCCGCTATGCTGATCATCTAGTGGCCATGCGGGAAGGGCAGATAATCGCGCAAGGGCCGCCCGCTTCAGTGGTGACACCAGCGTTAGTTCGCACGCTTTATCAAGTAGAATGCACGCTAATAACTGATCCCGCGACCGGAAGCCCCCTGTTGGCCAATGTGCGGCGCTCGCCTGCGACGGTTTAATAGGCTGTCAGTTCAGTGGTTGTCTCGTCGCTTTAGCCGCACGCTAACAATCTCAAATAAGGAACACTTGTGTCCTCTCCTGCACACAGTTTTCAGGCTTTAGTTCGGCTGCTGCGCTACGCCAAAGGCTATCGGCGGCGCATTATTGCCGCGACCACCTGTTCAGTTATCAACAAGCTGTTTGATATTGCGCCAGAGATTTTGATTGGTGTCGCCATTGATGTGGTAGTGAACCAAGAGCAAAGCTTTGTGGCGAGCTTGGGCTTTGAGACGCCTCACCAGCAGATCACCATGCTGGCGATACTGACTTTTGTTATTTGGGCAGGGGAGTCGCTGTTTGAGTATTTGTTTCAAATCCTCTGGCGCAACTTAGCCCAGCGCCTGCAGGCGGATATGCGCCAAGACACCTACGAGCATGCCCAGCGGCTCGATATGGCGTTCTTCGAATCGAAAAACTCAGGCCAGCTTGTGGCCACCATGAACGATGACGTTAACCAGCTTGAGCGTTTTCTTGATGGCGGTGCCAATGCGCTTATTCAGGTGGTCGTTACCGTGGTGGCGGTGGGCGCGGTGTTCTTTGTGCTTTCGCCGCTGATTGCGCTGTTAGCCTTTACGCCTATTCCGCTAATTATCTGGGGCGCGTTCTTCTTCCAGCGTAAAGCCGGGCCGCTTTATAGCGATGTGCGTGAGAAGGTGGGTGACCTAGCCAGCCGGCTGTCTAACAACCTTAGCGGCATTGCGACGATCAAAAGCTTTACCAGTGAAGACCGCGAAGCGGAACGTCTGCGCCAAGCCAGCGAAGCGTATGTCGAGGCTAACCGCCGGGCGATTAAGGTCAGCTCAGCATTTATTCCGGTGATTCGTATGGCGATTCTAGCGGGCTTTCTGGCCACCTTTACCGTGGGTGGCATGATGGCGCTCAACGGCTCTCTGAATGTCGGTGCGTATGGCGTGCTGGTATTTCTGACTCAGCGGCTGCTTTGGCCGCTAACCGGCCTGGCCCAGGTGATCGACCTGTTTGAGCGCGCCATGGCCAGCACACGCCGGATTCTTGACCTGCTCGAAGTGCCAATCACGGTTAAAGATGCCAGCACCACTCCGCTCACCCAGCCGTTGCGTGGCGACGTCACGATTGAAAATGTGAGCTTTCATTACGCGACCAGCCGAGTGGGCGTGGATGGAATTAATCTGCATGTGCCCGCCGGCAATACCCTGGCGCTGGTGGGGGCCACTGGGTCGGGTAAATCGACGCTGATCAAGCTGCTGCTACGCTTTTACGACCCAGAAGCCGGGCGCGTACTGATCGACGGCCAACCTATTATTGACGTGAGTATGAACTCGCTGCGCCAGTCCATTGGCTTAGTCAGCCAGGACGTGTATCTCTTTGAAGGCAGTATTCGAGACAATATCACCTATGGAAAGCCGCAGGCCGATGAAGCCGAGATTATCGACGCTGCCAAAACCGCCGAGGCTTGGAGCTTTATCGAAACATTGCCTCAGGGGCTAGATACACCCGTTGGGGAGCGCGGAGTGCTGCTTTCTGGCGGCCAGCGCCAACGGCTTTCACTCGCGCGGGCACTGCTTAAAGACCCGCCGATCTTGGTGTTGGATGAAGCCACTAGTGCGGTGGACAACGAAACCGAAGCGGCCATCCAGCGTTCCCTAAAGCGCATTGCTCATGGGCGAACGGTGATTATGATTGCCCACCGGCTTTCTACCATCGTTCACGCTGATGAAATCGTGGTAATCGAGAAAGGCCGTGTCGCTGAGCGGGGCAGCCACGCCAGTTTGCTTGCCACCAATGGTCACTATGCCGCCCAGTGGCGCGTACAAACCGGCGAGGCTCTGGCGGGAGATGTAGAAGTGCTAAGGTCTTAAACGCTTTGTGTCATCGTTATCGATTCACTAACAGCGCGTTAAGCGTCACCGGCACGTTCTCATCAATTTCTTGATAACCCAGCATCGACAGCACGGTACGCACCGTGCTGTTTTCCATTAGAACCTTACCATCTATGGCCATCGGTTCAGCGTGAGTAACGCGTATTTCATTCAGGCCTTCGCGGGTAAAGCGCAGCGGCACCGACTCCTGCTGATTAACCATATCGGATTCAACCCTAAACTCCAGAGTCTCGACCAGCGATTCGCCAATGTCCAAATTGTCTAGCTGCTCAGGGGGCATTTGCGCCACTAGCGTGACCAACGTGGTGTTTGCCAGCAAACCAATCCAAGGTGGCAGTTCGCTAAAGCGTTCAAGTACATCCGTTTGGCTCAGCTTTAATGGCAGGCGCAGCGTACCGTCGCTGGATATAGTGCCCTGTAGGTCGCGTACTTGATGGTGATGCGTTTGTGGCGCTGCGCCGTTTAGCTGAGTAATCGACGCCTGCACCTGAGACTGAGCAGGGTCAAGCTGCCAATCAGCGTGTACCGGCAGGGCTAACAATAAAGGAACTAGAGCAATCAATGCTTTCACAGCGCGCCTCCGCATAAAAACTGTCCACAATACGATGAGCTACCCACAAAACTAAGAGCTGCTCAAATGATTAAACACTACCCACAAGACCCCCCAAACCGTATAAAGTGCCACAGCAGCATGAAGATAGCGCAATGGGGCTAGCCTCAACCCGTCACATTCGCTATGATATGCACGCTTTTCGGGCCTATAGCTCAGTTGGTTAGAGCAGGGGACTCATAATCCCTTGGTCGTCCGTTCAAGTCGGACTGGGCCCACCATTAAAATCAGTGAGTTAGCAATTATCTCTGGTGAGTCCCCTAGTCCAAGGGTACAGTTTCGGTACAGTGCCGATCTTTCAGACCCTGGAGATTTTTTGTGGCCACCATCGTCAAGACCCCTTCTGCAACCTGGAAAGCCGTCATCCGCAAGTCGGGTTGGCCAACCATAGCAAAGACTTTCCGCACCAAACGTGACGCCCAAGATTGGGCACGCCGCACTGAAGACGAAATGGTGCGCGGTCTTTATATCCAGCGTAGTGCCTCAGAAAGAATGACGCTTGAAGCAGCGCTAAAGCGCTACTTGGCCGATATCACTCCTACCAAGAAACCCAGCAGCCAGAAAAGCGAACGTCTCAAGGCGAATACGCTGATCGAGCATTTGGGTAAATACTCTCTAGCAGCTCTTACGCCAGAACTAGTCGCCAACTACCGTGATAAGCGCTTAAGCAGTTTGGGGCGACGAGGGGTGCCAATTAGCCCCAATACCGTGCGTCTAGAGCTTGCCCTGCTTGGCCACCTGTTTACAGTGTCGATTCAAGAGTGGGGGCTGGGCCTGACGTATAACCCTGTTCAGAATATCCGCAAGCCTAGCCCAGGAGAGGGCCGGAGTAGACGTCTTGATTCCGAGGAAGAAAAGCGGCTGTTCGCCGTGTTACGCCAGCACAGTAACCCTATGCTTGCATGGATCGCCAGAATCGCCCTAGAGACGGGTATGCGCTCGTCGGAGATCCTAACCCTCACTCGCAGCCAGGTAGACGTTAAACGCCGCCTGGTGCGCCTTACAGACACCAAAAACAACGAAGCCCGCTTGGTGCCGCTAACGCAAGCCGCGACAGAGGTGTTCAAGCAGGCAATGAACAACCCGGTGCGCCCACTCGACTGCAACTTGGTGTTTTTTGGCGAGCCTGGCAAAACAGGTAAGCGAGGCCCTTACGTCTATACGAAGGTGTGGAATCAAGCCAAAAAGAAGGCAGGGCTTGATGACTTTCGTTTCCATGATTTAAGGCATGAGGCAGTCAGCCGATTAGTAGAATTAGGACTATCTGATCAGGAAGTGGCGGCGATCAGCGGGCACAAGTCGATGCAAATGCTTAGGCGGTATACGCACTTACGGGCTGAAGATTTGGTAGTAAAGTTAGATAGAGAGGATGTGAGCTGATAAATTAAAATTTTTTTAATTTTTTAAAGACTACTTTAGTAGTCTAAAAATAGCTATTATGCTAAGAGCGTCAATGACTTTATTAATTTGTTGTGTTAAGGAAGATTAAAGACATGTTTGGAAAGGTTGTTAGCAAAATCTTCACTGATATCTTATGGCCGAAATGGCTTGGATTTGTTTCGAAGTCAGATAGTCCAAAAATATGGAAAAAAGTCTTTAGAGAATCTGCTGATAAAACGAGTACCATTCCTGTTTCTTTGGCGATTGATATTTCATCGGCTCCATCAGTAGTGCGTTTAATGTTGAACACATTTAAACCAGATAGGAGTATGCCTACTGCTAAAGACTTCGCGCTTAGCATTGCATTCGAGTTAAGTTATAAAGATTGGGGGTTGAATGTGGGTCAAGAAGTAAAAGCTTGGCAAATCAGAAATTTTGCATCAACCGTACGTAAAGAGTGGCTGTCAGCAATAAACGAAAGTCCAGTTTTGAAATCTAGGCTGAAGGATGTAAGGGACAAACACCCTTCAGGATTTTTGTCGGAATCTGCTGAATGTACACCTGCGTTAGATCCTATTCTTATCGACAAAACAGAACTTAAAAAGTCATTTTTTAAAACTTATAACACGCCCGATGCAACTGAAAAAATAACTGTTTGGCTCCCAGGTGAGCACGGTGCTGTAAGGTGGAGTCCTGAAGAACGTATAACGGTAGAGGTAGAGTTGAACGCTTCATTCGGAGCTGATTTAGGTTTTTTTAGGATAGGGCATGATTACTCATTATACGACACTTCAGAAAAGGCTGAATGGCTTCGAGCTGCATATCGTGATGATAAACGTGCACTTGAAACAATGGATTTTGGTTATAGAAGTGTAGGCGTAAGAACAAAAAATATACTATGGTTGAAGTAGATGAGAGTTAGTTGGGGGAGCGCATTCATGCCCAGGTTATTTATTAATCTTTGACAACTGTGCGCGAGCCCGGCTGGAGTCTTAGCGCTAAAAATGTTGTGATAACACCTATTTTTCCACATATTGAAAGTTGAAATCATCCACAGCGATCGGCTAGGTTGAGATTGGAGGTGGAAGTGAAGGTTACTGGAAAGGTTGAAGTTGATACTGTTACCGATGTGGTTTGCGATGTATGTCTATGCTCCACACGAGTAGCAAATGATGGACTTGAGTTCGCAACACTCCAAGCTCATTGGGGGTATGGAGCTGAGCATGATGGTGAGCGATATGAAATACACTTATGCGAAAGTTGCTTTTTCCTTACAGTAGCTAACCTAAAACAGGAGAGACGTATACAAAATTTGTTCAGCGACGATAAAGATGTAAATGCTCAGAAGGCTGAAGATAATTTCGGTCTAGTTGCTAGAGATGACTTTTTTCGCGATGGTGAAGGAATTTAGTCATGATTTTTATCAACGCCATCGGCTAACCCCTGTGTTTGTAATGTAGCTTGTTCATATTATGTGCGTTAGCCATCACTTGCCTTCTCAGCCCGTGCGCGGGTAATCGAGGTAGGCGGCTCCAGAAACATTCCATCGTCTTCTAAAAAGCAGGGTTCTTCATCAGTCCAATCTTGATTAATTTCAACGACATCATGTGCGCTCAAAGCAATTTCCTCAATAGATCCGGCAAGAGTAGCTTCGTCCTGAGTAAACTCGCCCTGTTTATTAAAAACTGTTTTATTCTTACCTAGCATCATTTATCCCTTCTTTGTTCATCCTGTGGGTGAGTAAGGTTAATATAATTCCCATTATTACTGGTGTAAATAAAAGCAAATATTGATAAAACATTAGTGCACCTATAGTTTCATTTAAAAAATCCAGCTATTTTAAATAGTCATTCAAATCCGGAGGCTTTTAGTTGATTTGTATTTTTTTCTGTCTTTTAGGCTATTAAAATATTTTTTCATAGCTAGAGAAGCTCTGCATTTTAGTGCTGAAATTACTTATTTACTAAAGTGTAGTGCATTTCAGCCCGCAGTGCCAGATAAAAGTCAATCGTATGTTTGGAGCGTCTAGCTGATAGTCAAATGCTTATTGACAATAAATTCTGGTGCTTATTGGCGGCCGTCTTGTCTTTGAGGTTACTGCTTGTGAGAAAGATAGTAGTGCCAGGAGTAGATGGCTCTATAATTCAATCAATAGCTATATTTCAATAAACTGTTTTATAAAACGTCTAAATGCCAATTAAGATCTAGTTTAGGAGGCCAGTGCTAATAGATTTCATAGGCCAAATAAAAAATTATTAATGTTAGTTGTGTTTTTTGGTTTTTTCGACATCGTGTTTTTTTAAAATTAAATATGATGCGGCTTTAATATTTGTGAATTATTTTATAGATTTTAGCGGCTAAAATTTAGTTATATTTGGTTTGTTTTAAGAAGCGTCAATTTTTTCTGCCCCTCAAGTGTCAATAAGAATGTTTTAGGTGTTTAGAAATAGTATTGTTCGATATAAAGGACGCGGTTACTTTTTTGTAAAATAATGTTTACGATATATCGAAGTCATTTTTATAGTTTTAAATATACATGTAAATAATTAGTTGATGTTATCCCTTCTTTGACGTAAAAATAAATAAAGAAGTCTAGTTTAACGTTGTTTAGAGGGTGGGTTATGACACTTGAAGAAAAAATTACTGAACGCTATGGCGTCCTTCTTTCGTTAACTGATCTAGCTGATTTGTTAAAGCGTAGCCCAGATGGCCTAAGTATATCTTTGCGAGGGCAATCTGAGTTTGCTTTAAAATGGCGTCATGCTAAGAGAAAAGTAGGTAGGCGCGTTTATTTTCGTGCAAGTGATGTGGCTGTTCTGATTGATGAACCCTGAGGAGCTATGATGGAAGATACAGCTATTATCCGTCGTCGAGTAAGGTCAGATTTTACGACACTCAATAATGATTTGATTCGAGACCATCGACTTTCTTGGAAAGCTTTAGGAATCCTTGTGTTTGTATTGCACCTTCCTGATAACTGGCAGCTTCGCTTATCACATCTATCAAAACAAAGGGAGGTTGGATCTGGTCGCGATGCAACGCGAGCGGGGTTAAAGGAGCTTCAGGATGCAGGGTATCTATACATTCAACGAGAGCGTGGTGAATGTGGGAAATTTATTCATACAACATGGCTTGTAACTGATCGGCCTGGAAATTTTACTCTTGATTAACCATGTTCGGCTTTTCCGTATACGGTTAATCCTAATACGGAAAAGCTGTGTTCGGAAAATCCAATGCTAATAAGTAAAGAGAGTAGAAAAGAATAAGTTTAGAAAATAACTAATCAATTAAAGATTGTGCGGCTTTCGCCGATTTGAACGCCAGGAAAGTAGCCTTTCTAGCTCAATTAGCTTCGCTAAGTGCAGAATTACTAAAAAATCCAGAGAGCCTTATTTTTATAATTACTTAGCTAATGAAATGAAATACCAAAAAATGAATGTAAGGGTGGTATTGGCTGAAGTGAGTGTAGCTAAGCGATGGGGGAGGTGATTGTCGAGCACCTATCCTTAGCTTTAGTTGACACTTGAGGGGCCAACTGTCTGCTTAATGGAAACTTGTGCATTTCAGTGTTTTTCTGTGCATTGGGATGTGTAAATCATCGTTATATTGCAAGGAAAATAACGTTTTTTACTTGTTTTTTAATAGTAACGGCCCTGAACAGGGTATTACATCTAAAATGCAACGTTATACACAGGAGAAAACATACATTTCCTTGGCGTAAACAACGCTGTAAGGCGGGCAGGATAGGTGAAGTAGGCCCACCAGCAAGCTGAGTGTTCCTACTTCACTTCCCTTATTCACGCCGGAGGCATTCAACGGGGAATCCTGCTCTGCGAGGCTATCGGCTACCGCCTTCAAAAGCGTAATAGCTAGGTTGATAAATTTTAGCGGCTAAAATCACAGCCCATAAATTGATCGCAGACACCGTGACATTTAAAAAGAAGGCCGGGTTTCGGTGTCGCCCAGGTCAGCTACCGTACTAGCCAAGGTGACAAGCTAGTAACGACGAAACCGCTCACTTATAGAAAGTGAAATGTGGGCGTTTTGTCACGTGGCGACGAGTAACTGACCATGCATAAACCTCATCTTTCAGCGGCTAAAATTGCCGTACTCTCCCTTTTCCTGGAGTCAAACGTCTTTTCGCCTGCGCGAGCAGGCATCCCTGTGGTTGATGGTACCAACCTCGCGCAAAACACAATGTCCGCGATAGAGTCGGTTGCGCAAACGCTAAAACAGATTGAGGAGTATCAAACCCAGCTTGAGCAGTATGAAAACCAATTGCAAAACACAATGGCACCGGCTGCTTACATTTGGGATAGGGCCCAGTCGACAATCAATGATTTAGTGCAGGCTACTAACACACTCCAGTATTACCAAAACCAAATGGGCAGTATCGATAGCTACTTGGAGCGATTCCAGGACGTTGCTTATTACCGTGGTTCCCCCTGTTTCTCCAATGCTGGTTGTAGCGATGCTGAGTGGGCAGCAATGGACGAAAATCGCCGGCTGGCGTCTGAGTCTCAGAAAAGAGCCAATGATGCAGTTTTCAGAGGGCTAGATCAGCAGCAGGACAATTTAGAGTCAGATGCTAGCCAGCTCATGCGCCTACAAGCTGCCGCTCAAGGTGCGGATGGTCAGCTCGCCGCGATTGGCTATGCCAATCAGCTCGCAAGTAACCAGGCCAACCAGCTTTTGCAGATCCGCGGCTTACTTATTACTCAGCAAAACGCAGTAACAACGCAGCTGCAGGCTGAAGCCGACCGTGAAGCTCAATACCAAGCATCCCGTGAACAGTTATTTGATATGGGCGAACCCACTACTCGCTCCAAGAACAAGGGGTTTTAACCATGTTTGAGATTAATCGCGTCATGGTTGCCTGCGTATTGCTTTCAGTTTTTCTTTTGGGATGTGGTGAGCAATCCGCCTCAAACGCACCTGAAAATGAATGTAAGAAGCAAGAACAAGTACGGTGCCAAGAAGAGAATGTTAGTCATCTCTGGGATATGGGTAAGCCAACTGATCGTTCTAAAAATGAGGGATTTTAACTATGAGCAACATATTTTTGCGGCTTATAGTGTTGCTGACTTTCCTGCTGGCGTCACAAGCTGTATGGGCTGCTATTGAGCCGGATGGTGTTTTAGATGATGTAGCCGATAGGTTTTTAACGGCTAGTAGTTTATGGGGGACTACAATTATCGAATATGCTTCATGGCTGTTTTGGACGTTGGTTCTTATATCAATGGTTTGGACGTTCGGCATGATGGCATTGCGTAAGGCTGACATTGGTGAGTTTTTTGCTGAGCTTGTACGTTTTACCATCTTCACTGGCTTCTTTTGGTGGTTGCTCACCAATGGACCTGACTTTGCGATGTCAATTATCGATTCGCTGCGAACTATTGGAGCGACAGCAGGCGGGCTAAATCGAGAGCTAACGCCTTCAGAGCCCATAAGTATCGCCTTCGATATGATCGTGAAGTCTGCAAAATCCTACAGCTTTACCAGCCCAATCGATAACCTTTCAATTTTCCTGATCACCTTGGCAATTCTGGCCTGTATGGCGGTTGTATCAGCAAATGTGCTACTTGCATTGGTGAACGCCTGGATACTGGCTTATGCAGGTGTTTTCGTGCTTGGTTTCGGCGGTTCACGTTGGACGTCAGATATTGCTATTAATTATTTCCGCAGTGTTTTAGGTATTGCCTTAAAGCTGCTAACTATGACCCTGCTGATTGGTGTGGCCATTTCGATTATGGACGGCTACTACAACGATCTATCTGAAACAGTAACGATGCGGGAATTAATGGTCGTTTTCGTGGTTGCACTGGTGTTGGTTGTGCTTATTCACTCTGTGCCTAACACGATTGCAGGCTTGATTCCTGGTGGCGGAGGTGCTGCTAGTGCGAGCGGTTCATTTAGTGCCGGAGCACTTGCTGGCGGAGCAGTAGGCGCAGGGGCTGCCGTTGCCTCAGGCGGCGCAGCCTTGGGTGGTGCTACTATGAGTGGAGCGACCAATATGGCAGGAGGCACCCAAGCCCTTATGGCCGCGTTTAATGCTGCTAGCGAGTCTGAAGGTCGCGGTGGAGGTGATGCTGGTCTGGGCAGTGTTCTCGGTGGTAGTGGTGATAGCGATGGGGCAGGTGACTACTCAGAGGCGGCAGGGCTAAATGATGGTGATGCGGTAAGCAGCAGTGGATTTAGTCGAGCCGCTGCAATGGCGGCTGGCACAACAAGCGAGCTGGCTAAAGGCATAGGCTCCAAGGTAGCTGGCAGCTTTCAAGAGAAAGTGGATCAAACTGCTGGTGGACGTTTGGCGTCTTCGATCCGCGAGGGTATGGATCAAAATAACAGTAGTAACGGTGAACAGGGTGGCGATACCGCAGAGGAGGGTGGTGATAACCCTTCATTCGGTAGTGATAGTCTTGGTGGTAGCAATGAAGGTGGTTGGGTAAACCAGGCAGGTGACTTTGATTCTCTGTCTAGCGAGGATCAGGACAATGTCCGCCAGTCACATGCTGAATGGCAAGAGCGCGACCCGGAGAAGCATACCTTTGACGTTGGAGAGTACGTGTCGTATGCCCAGGAACGCCAGCAAGAGCGCAATGACGAGATTGCAAGCTTTGTGAATCGCGACCCGCAGTAGAAATAAGGAGATACCACGATGAAGCAATGTAATTTTACCCCCGTGTTCAGAAGAGACCGTGGCTGTCTAGCACCGGTCTTTAAAAGCACACGGGCCAGCGATGGTGAACCGGCCCGCATTTCCACATACTACCTGTCAGAGAGGCACATAGATTACGAAGTTCAGAAGCAATTCATCAGGCATCGACTAAGTTATCCTCCCTAGAGTTAATCAACCAAGAGAGAGCCTGGCGGGTACCGCCAGTTGTGTAAGCCGCCGCTAATATATTTACGGTGGTGAACTGGCAAGCCGAGACTGACCGAGCGATACCGGAGGATTTTCAGGAGTCTTTAACCTCTATTCGCCAGGCGACAGCGAGCTAAGACGAACAATATGATGAATGACAAGACAGAACGAGTGACGAGGAAGGGCAGTACACCTATCAAAGTGTACTGTCTTCCCGAGGAAAAGGAACAGATCGAGGCACAAGCACAGCGAGCCGGTATGAGCGCTGCACGATATTTACGCGAAGTCGGTCAGGGTTATCACATATCTGGTGTGGTGGATTATGAACAGGTTCGAGAACTGGCCAGGATCAACGGCGATCTTGGCCGCTTGGGTGGCCTATTGAAACTATGGCTTACCGATGACGTGCGCACAGCTCAATTCGGCCAGGCAACAATACTTGCAGTCCTCAGCAAGATTGAGGCGACGCAGGAGGAAATGGGCAAGGTTATGACCAAGATTGTTATGCCTAGGTATGAGCCATGACAATATCTTACGCTAAGGGTAAGGAGCGGCCAGCTGGACGCCCTTTTGTTTTAGCGGCTAAATTGTTCCTCAATGGTGTTCATTAAATTGTGGCTTTCTGGACAGGTAGTAGAGTCGCGATTTTTCGTTTTTCGGGATGGTCGAACCGGTTAAGATAGTTGCCAAGTTTTCAATGTTGAGAGTGCCCATGAATCAACGCATTGGATACGAAGTGTTTCGACGGATGATCAGCCCCTAGACCTGCAGCTCCACGCGCTCACACATTTCGGTGTAGCGTGATCTATTAAGAAGCAGTCAGATGCAAGAATGTAGCTCGCCTTAGCTTGAGCAATGTCGCTAGGCGCTTCGGGCAGGATATACACTCGTATTGTGGCGGCTGGATCGGGTTAGGCGCCGCCTATCTGACTTGGTAAAGACTGTAGACGACCTAGAGCTGCATTCGAGAGCCTGACCCAGGTTGCGACAGGGAGTGCTGTAGGGCAAGCTGACATTTTAAGTTTTTGCTGCGCTTGCTAAGTACGAGTGTGGTTTGATCCGGGAGCGATCCCATGCTGGGCTGGCATCAGCTCGCGCCAGTGGACGGCTCGGGGGCGTACGTCGAAGTTAGACGATCGGCAGGTACGTGAGATCAGGACTTTATTGAGTGACCCTGATGTCCAGGTGGCTGAGGTTGCTCGCCGCTATTGTGTGTCGCGTACTACCCTTTACAAGCATGTCGGCATCGTCACGCCGCGTCGATAAGGATTAGAAATAATGAATGAAAAAGTAACCATCACGCGCGGCGTGAATAAAAAACCAGTTACAACGGATGTCTTAGAGCACAGTCTGGAAGCTCTATATGGTATTCAAGGTGAGGCTTTTACAGGCTATCCGTTGATTGCTACACCAGATGGTAAATACTCGATAGACGCAACCTTGATAAGTCCCAATAAAGGAATTGTGCTTTTTGATCTGATAGAGGGGGCTGATGTAGGAAGCTATGATGAACGCCAAGATGACTTGGCTAACAAGATTGAGGCCCGACTTAAGCTGCACCGTGAGCTAGTAAAAGGCCGTAAATTGCTTGTCCCACTTTCCGTAATTTCGTTCGCTCCAGCGATCACAAATGTCGAAGATTTATCCGTTGAGGGTTATCCGCTTGTCAACGAACATGGCCTTGCTGCTGTACTGGATGAGCTAGATTGGACAGATAGTAGTGATGAACTTTACCGAATGACATTGTCGGCTATCGAGAGCCTTAGCAGCATTCGTAAAAGTCGTTCCAAACGAGAAGTTATTAGACCTGATTCGCGTGGTGCCAAGCTCAAGCATCTTGAAGACTCTATCGCCACATTGGATCATCGACAGAATAAAGCTGTTATTGAAACAGTAGAAGGGGTTCAGAGAATACGAGGGTTAGCCGGTTCTGGAAAGACCATAGTTCTGGCACTTAAGGCCGCTTATTTACATACACAGTATCCAAATTGGCGCATTGCTGTAACTTTCCATACACGATCCCTCAAAGGGCAGTTTCGCCGGTTGATCAACAATTTTTGTATCGAACAGAGTGGTGAGGAACCCGATTGGACAAAAATTAGAGTTGTCAATGCCTGGGGGGCGCCGGGAGGAGATACAAGAGATGGGATGTATTATGAGTATTGCCGTGCGACAGGAACACAGTTTCTAGACTTCAGGAGCGCAGCTCAGCGGTTTGGGGGGAGTGATAAAGCTTTTGATGGAGCCTGCCAAGAAGCGTTGGTAAATGCTTCAGATGCTGCTCATTTGTACGATGTTATTCTTGCCGATGAAGCACAAGATTTTGCCCCAAGCTTTCTGAAGCTTTGCTATTCCATGCTGAAGACTCCAAAACGACTCGTCTACGCATATGATGAGCTTCAGAATCTATCTGGGATATCGCTTCCGCCACCTGAAGAAATTTTCGGCACCGATTCTCGCGGGCAGCCATTAGTGACGTTTGGAGATGACCGCAAACGAGACGTGATTTTGCAGAAATGCTACCGAAATTCGCGTCCTGTCTTAGTGGCTGCTCATGGTCTTGGCTTCGGGATTTACAGGAATGCCCCACAAGGCACGGAAACTGGCTTGGTTCAGATGTTTGACTACCCAGCGTTATGGGAAGAGATTGGATACCAAGTCCAGAGGGGGCAACTAACGAAAGGGCAGCATGTTGTCCTTGAGCGTACAAAAGAAAATAGTCCTAGGTTCTTAGAACAGCATTCAGAGATTGACGATCTTGTTCAGTTCATAAAATTTGAGGACGAGGCAGAACAAAATGCGTGGCTTGTACAGCAAGTTCAGGAGAACTTAGCTGAGCAAGAGCTTCGTCATGACGATATCGTCATCATTCACCCTGACCCTCAGACGGCCCGCCGTTGTACTGGCCCCATTCGGAAGCAGCTTTTCAACGTGGGTGTTCAGACCCATTTGGCTGGTGTCGATACGGATGCTGATGTTTTCTTCCAGACCGGAACGCCTTCAGTTACCTTCACAGGGATTTACCGAGCAAAAGGTAATGAAGCGGGCATGGTCTATGTCATAAATGCTCAGGACTGTAATAGTTCTGGTCCAGGACTTGCTAGCTTGCGCAACCGTTTATTTACTGCGATTACTAGAAGTAAAGCATGGGTTCGTGTAATAGGGTATGGCCCTAGGATGCAAGGGCTGATTGACGAGTTTTCCATTTTGAAGCAGCACGGCTTTGTTTTGGATTTCGAATATCCTGATGATGCTTTGCTAGGAAAGCTGCGCATAGTTCACCGTGATTTGTCTCCGCAGGAACGTCAGCGCCTCGAGCACCGGAAAGGGCAGCTCGAGGAATTTCTGAGTGATCTAGAAAAAGGGGAACTACACCCCGAAGATCTTGATGAGGCGACTCGTGAGAAAATTATGAGACTTCTTGGAGGCAGTGAATGACAGCACTTACTCCTTCAAGCATAAAAAAAGATATTGATGGTCTCATTGCTGAATTGATTAGTAAGGGAGTTTGTGACGACTCAAACTTTTCAGCTGTTCGGTCAGCAGGCAGTAAGGCAGAGATTACGTTCGGCGGGGCGGAACATATTTCCATTGCGCTGAGTGATATTGAATACGCTGAGGTTTATCGTGAGTTGGCTGGCAAGCGTTCATATAACATGAGACTTGTCGATGGTGCATTGCTTCAGATGATGTACCGACTAGATGGTGATAAATTGCTACAGCACAGGTTGGCTTTTTACCCTTCGCCAAACCTGCTGCCATTTCAAGATGATTCGGATGCATACATGCGCGATGAACTGTTTATGGAGATCGTTCAACGAAGAATCGTCCCATTTCCTTTGCGCTTCGATTTTGATGGGCGAGAAGGCGTTCATGTCGATGTGGTTCATGCCAAAAGTCATCTTACGCTGGGTGATGTAAAGGGCTGTCGAATACCTGTGACGGCGCCGTTGACGCCACGGTGGTTTGTTGAGTTTATTTTGCGGAATTTTTACCAGACAAAGACACATGATTTCGTCAGTGATTTGCCGAATCACACAATAAAATTTCCAACATCTATCACTGAAAATGAGTCTGGTCTCATGCATATAGTAATCCCTTATGAACCAAGAGCGTGATGGCTCCTAGTTTTTAAGGCAGTAGCAGGTGGTGGTGAATTGACTTGACATGAAGTGGAAAGCTAGGAATTTAAGAGAGCTTGTACATATTATTTTTGGGGACACGGATCACTTGCTCTCCTCCCGATGCGATGATGTCCCGTGTGGGGCCGGCATGCGTTTGCCCGACGTCACCCCCAGATTGCGAGACTATTGAAGGCCTAAGCTGGGAGGTATGATCGGCTTTTCATGCATCACGTAGATAGGAAGGTATTCATGCAAATTACAGTAGGCCAATTAAAGGAAATGCTCGAAGGGTTTGATGGTGGCGATGAACTGGGTTTTTCAGGGCTAGATTTCTATCGCCTAAAAAGGCGAGGCCCTGATCTTGTGCAGGTCGAATTCAACCAACAGGTACACAAAGACAAGGTCACAGGAAAGGTAACAGTAGAGAACCTTGACTGAGTATCGATAGACGGGAGTGACCACCTAAGGGCTGTAACATCGAAGGCGTTAACCACGCTAGTTTACCACTCTCTGTTATGGATTATCTTACGACCCAAGATAAGCGCTTGGCCTATAGCCTCGGCTCTAGTGCGGTAGTAATAAGGCTCACCACAGGCCGCATGAGTCAGCTCTAACCCATCGTGCGTGCTGATTTTTACTCTTGCGCCGTAGCCAGGCTCAAAGCCGACAAACTCAACAGTGATGATATAGCCCTTATAGGATACTGATCGTTTCATGGTGTTGTCTCCTGGATAGACAACCCACACCATGTCGTCACGACAGATCTCTAAGCAAATATTTCTACGCGTTCAAACGCTCTTTAAATTCCGTTTCAACCTATTCTCTAAACAAGCGGCGTTCTTTCTCAAACTTTGCGACGCTCTACCCCCTGCTGAAGTTAGCAAAATTTGGTAGACCTGGTTAGTATCGAATGCTCCAGCTTAACCAAAATGAGAAGTAAATGTCTCGAAAAAAGCAAAAATCAAAGCCAAGAGATACATGGACATATTTTCAGTTCTCTCATGAAACGGATCAGATTATTTGTCATACCGACGGGCACACAGTAGAGATAGAAGGGGCTGATCCCAAGTATACAAGGACTGTGAGAAGCTACGAGCGAACATCAGGTAAAGACAAAGTAGAAGTTTCTATCCCAAGCCGAGATGGCAAGGCTTCGTTCTCCTCAGATAACCAGCTTATAAGGCAGTACAAATGGCTAATCGCGGTAGACACCAATTACAAAGTTATTGAGGATATACGATATGCCTGCACCTCTATCTATGTGACCACCGGCGACCTAGCTCCAGGAATAAAAGAGGTTCCATTTGCAAACCTAGCTGTATATTTAATTAAAGAGCCGATGCTGGGTATCAACCCCGAATTGATTGGTTGGAAGTTAGCCTTGGATCACGTCCAGCAGCCAGCATGCGGTGGTTTGGTAGGAATGGTTGTAGATAGCGAAGCAGACAAGCTGGCTGATTTTAATTCTCGCACGGTGCCTTATTTAGAAAAACATTATTTGCCTAGCCACATTGATCTCATTTATGCCTCTGCTGATAAAGGCAGTCTGCTTCCAAACAAGATGATTCAATATTGCGATAAAACAGCATCACAGGCACTAACACACCTACAGCATCAGTTTGGCTCGGCGCTAAGCTCAAACAAGCATGAGTGCGGGCTTTATAAGGATCTCGCCTTACTAGTGCCCAAGAAGCAGTCCAAGTGACGCCCCCTTTTACCTCACACTTATATGGAATCAGTGGAAGCTTATCTCGATGCCAGATCCGGAGTTTACACTGGGTGGCACAGAAAAAGTGCTATACATTACGTCCTAAAGGTACACCAACGGTACACACACTAGCTTCGCATGCTATCCTCTAACTTCGCTAAATTACTGATTCTAAACAACTGTACCTTTTTCTAAATTACGGCTACTTTCCTTTATTTGTCAGTAACTTATTGTTATAGTAGCCAACTCATAATCCCTTGGTCGTCCGTTCAAGTCGGACTGGGCCCACCAATTAAATCAATAATCTATAAATATTTAGCCATCGTTATTTCCGATCATGTAGTCGTAATGTAGGCAAGCAGCTTGCAGTATGGCGTCCAGTAGCCCAGCTGGTTAGAACACTCAACACATAATCGATTGGTCGCTGGTTCAAGTCCAGTAAGGCCCACCATACCAAGTCTCGAGCCATAAGGTTTTCGTGATTTTTATCAACGTTACGGCGCTACTGTCCTAAGCTTACTTCCGCTTACATTGGGGCTGTATATCTGGTCACAGGAGTGGAAGATGTCCGACTACAAAGAACTGAACCTTAATCGCGAAACCCTTGATGCGAACATTCAGAGCTTCTTGGAGTCACATGGATATCAGTTAGACGGGCAAATCCAAAAGCTGGACAACCGGAAAAGAGTCGTTTTTGGCTCCGGAGGGGCAGAATTTGCGATGGTTGACCTGCACCTTAATAACACCGGCACCACGACCATCCAGTGGAAACTTGGAAGGAATCAACTGCTTGGTGAAGTTCTAGCGGTTTACCTGAAAGGCACAATAGACCCAGCAGAATTTGAAAATGTGAACTATTCCCTTCAGGGGATAACCACAGATGCATTTGACCCAATCCTAGACTGTGTTACTGAATCAGAAGATATTGAATGTGACGTGACGCGGGACGAAGATAAATGCAAGCAAGTAACCCTGAAAAGCATTGCGCACCAAGATAAATTAACGCTGACGCATCACCGAGGAACCAAAGTCCTACAGATTCAAGGAAAGCCCTTATCCTGCTATCGCCGTATCATTTTTCTTCTGACAGACCTGTTAGATCTCAAAGGGCTGGAGCAAGTCCTGTACCGTAAAGATGACAGCAGCGCAGAAATAGTTCGAAAGGAGATGGCCGAGGATTATCTAAAGACGGTGTTTACACGCAGCTATGACCACCTGCCAGAGAGCGTAAAGAAACTGTTGATCTCTAGCTGCTGTGTTAAGCTTGCTGCGCCCAAGCTCCCTGATTATTGCTTACTGCTCTACCCTGATCTTCGTGCACTTGAAGGCGTACTCAAGGAATTGATGAGCGGTTACAACATGTCACTAGAAGACGCAGAACATGGATTTGGCGATTTTTTCGACAATCGCGGAGGCATCTGCTCTTTGAAATCTGAGTTTAGCGCACTAGTGGCACATCCTCAGATGGAAGATGCCTTCAATAGGGGCTACAGTTTTTATAGGAAAAACCGGCATACCTTGTTCCATATGGAAGAATTTGCAGATGGTAGCCGGATGATTGATACGCTAGACAAGGCTATCAGCCTGTCTAAAGACGCCTACCAGGCGATTGATAGCCTCTACACGGCTAGAATGTGAAATTATGATTCAGAAAATTCGTGTGGTCGGTGGGATAGCTGTCGTTACAGCCACAGCTGAGTTCCATCCCCTCCGCCAGTTAAAACAGTTAGCTAATGAACTTGAAGCTATTGGCTTTAAGGGTAATGTGCTTTTTGATTTGCTAGCCGTGAACGGCTTGGCAGAGAATCGCTTTGCGTCTATTGATTTCACAGGTCATGAGTTTGATAAAGCCTCGTTCGCGGTAGAATCAGATGTAAATCAAAACATCAAAAGCGAACAGAATTCATTTGCAAAAACTGACAAAACGTTCCTCCTCGGAAGTGTTCTCTCATCTAATGAAATCGAAAAGTTCACACACTGATCGAAATACCACGCGCTAGTGCAATTGCTTACGTTGCGCTTTCAAGATACTTCCAAGTGCCGAAACCTCCCAAAAACTACAATCATATAGTCTGCTTGAAACATTTATTCAGACTTATTTTTTAGTCCTGCAAGTTTACTGGCTTTGCAGTCCTCGCTGCCGGTAGCGTACTGACGGCGAACCGATTGCCGCCTGTGCCAGTTTAGGTAGCATCGATGAGCACGACGCCACCATTGCCGTCTCTAATAGGGTCGGGGGCCGTAATACCATAAATATCCGCCAGCTTGATAAGTGCTCGCACCCGCGTCATGTGGTCCGGGCCTTCAGCCTGGAGCCAGAAAGAACTTACCAGTGTGTCCTCATAACTTTGCTCGCGTGCCCAGCGGTCTAATCCCCCTAGCCCACCTTCGGCTGCCTCTAAGCGGCGCAGTGTTTCGCCTTTCATTTCACCTCTCCAAGCAATTACGGTAGCGAACTGCCCAAAACAATTATCCTCAAAGAGATGGGGGCGTTCCCGCTGAAGTTGCGCTTTTGCTTCTTCGATTCCCTTAAGCACTGCCGCATACAGTTGTTGCGGGGTGCAGCGGGGGCCTGTTTGCGTAATTAGATGGGTAAGTTTTCCGACCTTGAAAATATATTGGTCAGGGTCGTCTGTTGTCGCATAAATCCGGAGTCCCCTGTGGTCTTCATAGCGAAGAATTGGCATGTTGTTCATTTGGGTACTCCCACAGGCAGGGACGGGGGCTGAACAGCATGGGCTCGGTTAAGAGTCATCTCAATCAGCTCTAGGCGCGTGGCCAGTTCATCCTGCTCACGCAGCTTGGCGAAGGCGCTAATGCTGTCGATTAATAGTTTTCCTGTTTCAGGATCAATGTCGCCCTTCGATACAGCCTCAAGAACTTGCCTTGCCTGTTGAGTCAAGGGAGCGTCAGTATCAAGTTTGAAGTTGACTCGTTCAGCCCGTGACCTCAAAGGTGGCTGTAAACGGCTTAGGACAATGTTCGCCGCTTGCATATCTCCTTCAAGTGCCTTCTCGCAGACCACGCGGGCAATTTCTTTGCCATCTTCCATTAATGCAGCGGCAATTTGAGTCTTCTTGTTTAAAGTCCCTTTCGGGCGCCCATTAGGGTTGCCAGATTGTCCCGGTTTCCAAAGATGTTCTGTCGTAGACATGGCACCGCTCCTGTTTTTTGCAGGTAAAAAAGAGCTTAATTAAACCGCCTGGAAGGCTCGCTCTGCCTCATCTTTTGCTTTCTTGATGTGATTCACTTCATCCCAGTTGGCGCCAACAGCTTTGGTTACCTCGCTCCAGATAAGGGGCGAGTATTTATCAATAATAGTTAAAGCACGTTTGGTGGCATCAAGGCGTTTGACTAAGTTGGGATTCTGTTGCTCGTGAAAGGATCGGGTGTAGGCTGTCCGATATACTTCCTTAAGGCCGCTCAAGTAACCGGGTGCACCAAGCATTGCGGACAGGGTTTGGACATCTTCTGAAGCTAGGGCATGGTTGATAAAAGCTGAGCGATTTTTATCTGAAAGGCCTTTTGCATGGGCTCTAATCCATAGAAACGCTTGCTGTTTACCCTCGGGGCACCGGAACGCCTCGACGCTCTTTTTCGTGAGCTTAGCCATTCTGTTGTTCTCCCTGCTATGTAGGCATCATGTAGGCACAACAGGTAAAGTTTAGCAGAGGTTAGTAAATCTGGGTAAAATCGCAATCAATTGATTAATAAGTAAATTAAAAGATTGGTAGGGTAGGGTCTAGCAGGGTAAAACCATCACACATGTTACTCATAATCCCTTGGTCGTCCGTTCAAGTCGGACTGGGCCCACCATTTCTATACTTGTCTATTTCAAATAGCAGCTCATCTTACGTCCTGTGCTTTACCGCTCATTATTAGCAGAACCCGCATCCCCCTTTTCAGTAACTGCTAACAGCAGGTCCGTTAGGGCTGTTAACGCTCAAAATCTCTAGTTGCCCCGGTAATCCCTCCTCTCTGTTTCAATACCCTTAGTTGCTTTTATTAGCAGGTTATTAGCAGGCATCAATGACGCTCAAATAGTCAGCTATTTACGATTGGATTGGCGCAAGCCCGCGGGCAGGTTGCTTGCGCGGTACGCATACCGGGCTGCCGCTTTCGGGGTCGTGGAGCACGCGTGCATCTAGGTCAAATACGCGCTTTAGGTTTGCGGCGGTAAATATCTCGCTGGGCGGGCCGCTGGTGACTATGCGGCCATCACACATCATGACTAGATGGTCGGCGTAGGCGGCGGCCAGGTTCAGGTCGTGGAGCACTAATAACAGGGTGCGACCATGTTCGTGGGCGAGGCGAGATAGCAGCTCTAGAAGATCGACCTGCACCTTTAAATCAAGAAAGGTGGTGGGTTCATCGAGCAGAATTAAATCGGTTTTCTGCGCTAGCACCATGGCAATCCAGCAGCGTTGGCGCTGCCCACCAGAAAGCGCATCCACGTTGCGGTCGGCGAACTCGGTAACGTTGGTGTAAGCCATTGCCTCGCGAATGGCCTCGGCATCCTGCTTAGTGTCCTGGCGCCACAGCGTCTGATGGGGAAAGCGGCCCATACCAACTAGCTGTTTAACGGTTAGCCCTTCAGGGGCGATGGGCCCTTGGGGGAGTATGCCAAGCCGTTTCGCCACGTCTCGCGTATTGCTGTGGTGAATGTCCTTACCATCTAAATGCACGTGGCCGGCGCTGGGCTTAAGCGTTCGTGCAAGCGTTTTTAAAAGCGTCGATTTGCCACTGCCATTAGGCCCTAAAAGCACCGTTAACTTGCCTTGCGCTATGGCGATATCCACGCCTTTTAATACGGGGCGAGTCTCGTAGCCAGCCGATATGGCTTCGCCGGTTAATCGAGGCTGTTGGTCTGAAAGGTCGGTCACGGGTGGGCTCATTGCATGGCCTAGGCAGGCAGCACCGTAAGGTAAAACATTCTCATTTTCAATATTTAACACTTTACGTTAGTGGGCGCTTACTAGGTAGTGCCATCGTCTACAGAGTAGCGAATCATAAACGCAAGCAAGATGATTGCAAAAAAGTGAACGGTGCGTTCAGGTTTGGTAGACCTGAATACGTTTATATGCATAATACAATCATTATCATTTGTATATGTATTACGCTTTCTCTCGATCGTTCACTCCAAAGGTATAAAAAGAACATGCGCATTAAGAATCGTCCAGTGTTTTGGCCAACGGTAACACTCGCTGGTTTGGTGGCTATGAGTCAGGCCCACGCGCAGAATACGGCTGTATCAGATTCACAACGTAGCCGTGGTGACGCCGATCAAACAATGGTCGTGACCGCCTCACGGACTAATGCCACGAAAGACGATTCTCCCCAAACGGTGCGCATTATCACTAAAGAGGAAATCGACCAGCAGCTGCAGATTTCCAGCGATTCATCGCAAGTATTAAGCAACCTGCTGCCGTCCTATTCGCCTAGCCGCCAGAAGATGAGTGGCAGCGGCGAGACGCTACGCGGACGCACCCCGCTGATTTTGATTGACGGTATTCCCCAGTCTAATCCGCTACGTCCCACAGGGCGTGAAGCACATACCATCGATTTTTCCATGGTTGAGCAAATTGAGGTCATTCAAGGTGCCAACGCCACCAATGGCGTTGGGGCGGCTGGCGGCGTGATTAACCTGATTACCAAGCGCCTGGAGCCAGGCTCTTACAACCAGCATGCAGAAATTAGGGTGACAACCCCTACCAGCGAGCTGGATAGCGACACGCTGAGCTATGAAACGAATTATGGCGTGAGTGGTAATACCGGCGATATCGATTATCTCTTCTCGGCGAGCGTCGAGAGGCAGGGGCTTTTCCTCGACGGTAGCGGTGATGCTGTCGGCGTCGATAACACGCAGGGCGATCTGATGGACTCTCGCTCCTATGACTTTTTGGGCAAGGTGGCCTACTGGATCGATGATAATCAGCGCCTGCAATTGACCCTGAATCACTTTGATATTGAAGGGCAAAATAATTACGTCAGCGTGACGGGTGACCGTGCCAACGGTGTGGTGACCACCTCTGAGCGTGGAACCCCAGAGGGCGATGTGCCTTATAACCGCGTGTGGACGACGGGGCTGAGTTACGATAACTACGATCTCGCTGGGATGCGCTTAAGTGCTCAGGTGTTCTACCAGGACTATGAGGCACTGTTTGGCGCGACCAACTCCGGGACCTTCCAAGACCCTGCTATTGCGCCAGTGGGTAGTTTTTATGATCAAACGTTGGCGACGACTAGCAAATTTGGTACCAAAGTATCGCTGACTAAGGATGATCTATTTAGCGACCGGCTCACGCTGACCGGCGGCTTTGATACACTGTTTGATGAAACGGAGCAGTACCTGTATCAATCTGACCGTACCTATGTGCCGTCGACAGAGTACACCGATCTTTCGCCTTTCATTCAAGCCGAGTTTAGGCCCATCGATTCGCTGCTTTTATCCGCTGGCGCCCGTTATGAATATGCCAAGCTAGATATCGGTGGCTACCAGACCGTTGCGGCTAACAATGGCGTTGAGGTCGAAGGTGGTGCCCCCAGCTTCAATGAAACGCTGTATAACGCCGGGGTTGTGTGGAAACCCGTTGATAACTGGAGCCTCTTCGCCAACTACTCCGAAGGGTTTGTGATCCCAGATGTAGGGCGTGCACTGCGTGGTATTTCGACACCCGGACAGTCGGTCAATAGCATTGATAACCTTCGCCCCATCGTCACCGATAATGTTGAGACCGGCGTACGTTTTGAGAACGGGCGCTTAGCGGCTGAGCTAAGCTATTACGAATCGTCCTCTGAGTTCGGCAGCCGCCTGACGGAAATCGATGATGTCTTCTTTTTGAGCCGCGAGGAAACCGAGATTAAAGGGCTGGAAGCCTCGGTGGATTATCAATTTACCGAGCAGCATTCCGGCCGCGTGGCCTACTCACGTATGGAAGGGCGTTTTGACAGTAATGAGGACGGTAGCCTAGATTCCCAACTGTCAGGGCTTGATGTGTCGCCGGATCGCCTGGTCGCCAGCTGGTCAGCGAATTGGACGGATGAACTCTCGACGTTTGTACAGGCAAACTATGCCTTTGATGAAACCTTTGACGAGGAAGATCGTGAGTTTGATGGCTATCTGTTAATGGATGCGGCGCTGGGATATAAACTGCCGGTCGGGCAGGTCAGCGTGGGCGTTGCCAACCTGTTAGACGAGCAGTACGTCACCTACTATTCGCAAAGCGCGCTGGTTAACGACGAGCGTTATTTTGCAGGGCGTGGCAGAACCGTTACCTTCGGCTATCGTTTGGATTTCTAACGCTGTCGGCGCGTTCTATGCAGTAGATAGACAAAGAAGGGCGCGCCGATGCCTGCTACGAAAATACCCGCAGGCAGGTCTTTCGGTAAGAAGGCCACTCTGCCAAGCAAGTCGGCGTACAGTACGATCAGCGCGCCGACCAGCGCAGAGGCGGGCACTAGCCGTGCCATATTACGCCCCACCAGCCTAGCCGCTAGGTGGGGCGCAATCAGGCCCACAAAGCTTAAGCCACCGGCGAAGGCCACCGCGGCACCGGCTAGCGCTACGCTACAGGCGAGTAATATCATCCGACTGCGCAAAATCGGCACTCCTAGCCCTTCGGCAACGCTGTCACCCAATGCCATGGCATCCGCATGACGCGCAAAGGCCAAGCAGATGGGCACAGGCACCAATAGCCACGGCAATATTCCTTCTACATCCTTCCATTGCGCGGCATACAGGCTGCCGGTTAGCCATACGTAGGCGGTCATGGCGGCGGCGTCATCGCTGATCACAATCAACAGCGTGGTACCTGCGCCAGTGGCTGCTGCAAGGCCGATACCGACCAGCACCAAGCGTGATGGGTTGATGCCGTTTTTCCAACTGAGGCTAATCACCAGCAGCGCTGATATCAGTGCGCCTAGCATGGCCGCGAAAGGCAGCCAGTGAAGACTAAAATGGGTACTCAGTAACGCTAAAAAAAGCACTGCCGCTAACGCCGCGCCGCTGGTAATGCCAATCACATCCGGAGACGCCAGCGGGTTGCGCACAATGCTTTGCAGAATAGCTCCCGCCATCGCCAGGGCAGCACCAACGAGTATTGCCAGCGCAATGCGAGGCAGCCTCAATTCCCAAATGATAAAGGTAATGTCGCTATTTTGCGGCGCGGTCAGGGCGCCCAGTACCTCGAGCGGCGGCGTTGGAAAGCTACCTAAGCATAGCGAAAGACCGGCGCTAGCCGCTAGTAACAGGCTTAGCAAAAGCACGGTGGATTTAGTCATTGGCTAGTCATCTTGCGTCGCGCCAAATAAATAAAGAAGGGCGTGCCAATGAGGGCCGTCATCACACCCACCGGCACTTCTTGCGGCGGCATTAAAAACCGTGAAGCCACGTCGGCCAGCAGCAGCAAGCAAGCGCCGAGTAACGCGCAGCTGGGCAACAGCCAGCGATGGTCAATACCAAAGATGCCTCGCGCCATGTGGGGTACGATCAGGCCCACAAAACCAATCATGCCTGCTAATGCAACAGAGCTGCCTGCCAATACAATCACGATAAGCCCTAACAGCAGTTTGATCGTGGTTGCCTGCATGCCCAGTGCCGTAACCATGTCGTCGCCTAGCATTAATGCGTTTGCGTGGCGCACTAACAGCGCGCTCAGCAGCATTGCAGCGCCGAAAAGAGGCAATAGCGGCGTGACTAGCGAAAGGTCGCGCCCTGACACCGACCCCGCCAGCCAGTAAAGGACGCTTTCAAAACTTTGCTGATCCATCACCAGCAGCCCTTGGCTGAACGAGACAAACATAGCGGTGACGGCAACGCCCGCTAACACAACGCGAAGAGGCGAAAGCTCGCCGTGACGGCCTCTGCTGAGAATGACCACGAGCGCCGCGGCGACAAGCGCGCCTAGCAGTGCGGCCCACACATAGTCAGCGGGTGTACGCAGCGGTAGGAAGGAAACCGCGACCACCACAAAAAACATTGCACCTGCGTTGATCCCCAAAATCCCCGGTGATGCCAGCGGGTTGCGTGTCATGGTCTGCATGAGCGCCCCGGCAATAGCTAAGCTGGCGCCGACCAGCGTGGCAATCACCGCGCGGGGTAAGCGCTCGGTGAATAAAATGATGTGATCGATTTGGGTGGGGTCATAGTGATGAACTGCGGCCGCTAATGATGCCAGCGGAATGTCGGTGGTGCCGAGCATAACGCTAGCGAAAAAGGCCGCAAGTGCCGTCAAGGCTGCTAGTAAAAGCCCCAGGCTTTTTGCAGTGCGGCTGTTCAGCATGTCGTTTGCTCCACGCTAGTGGCGGCAAGAGCGCGGCAGGCTTGGCGGGGCAGCGGTTGCGTCAACCCATAATGGCTATAGAGTTCATCTAGCATGGCATTTGCGGCCAGTATGCCGCCGCCCATCATCCAGCTCACGGGTTCGGCTTCATACACGCGCTGGTTTTGAACGGCGCTTAATTGTTGCCATAACGGGTGAGAAGACCAGTGGCGGTAATTATTAGCAATGGCGGCATCGTCTGGCTCTAGCAGTACAAAGATGACGTCGGCATCCAGTGCCGGAATATTTTCAGTGCTGGAAAGCTTCATACCCCAGCCCTGGGTTTGTAGGGTATCGGGTTGCTCAAAGCCCAGTTCATCTAAAATGGAGCCCGCAAAACCACTGGTATAAATGCGAACGTGGTCGCTCTTGAAGCGAATGACGGCAACCTTTTGCGGCCATTCATTGCCCATTTGGGCGGCTATCTGCTGGCGAAAATCAGCAACCCGAGCGTCCCAGCGTTGCAGTAGCTCGCTTGCCTGTGCCTCTCGCCCGGTGGCATTGGCGATCATGGTAAGCGTTGTTCTGAAGCCGAACACGTTAGGCGCCGTCACCGTGGTGGCGATAGCGCTCAATAGCGGCGCTACGCGGGCATGACGAAAATCGCTGGCAACCACTAAATCAGGCGCGAGCCAGGCAATTTTTTCTAGGTTGGGCTGAGTTTCTAAGCCTACGTGCTCTACGTTAGTAAGCGCGTCACGCAGGTAGTGATACATGGGTTTTTCTAGCCAGGAATCGACCACACCAATGGGCGTAATACCTAGGGCGACGGCACTATCGGTCGCGCCCTGATACAGCGTGACGATGCGGGCTGGCGTAGTGGGCTGCTCTTCGCTAGCCTCGGCAATGGCGTAAGCCAGCGTTGCACAGGCCGCCAGTAGCACGCACCGTAACATTTTGCGGTAATGGCGGTGAGCGTTCAGGTTGAAGATCACTTTCAGACCGGCGGAAATTAGAGAGCCGCGATGATGTCATGCAGCAAAAGTCAATGCAACGCATTATCAAATGTGAGCGGCTATTTGCACTAGGCCAAAAACGGCCACCCCAGCGGCCACGGGCCAGCCTAATGAGCGTAGCCGCGACCATACTGCCAGCGTGACGGAAAGCCCAATGGCCGTTGCGATCCAGGCAATAGCACTGGGATTAACCGGCATAATCGAAACGCCCAGTACAGCGGCAATCATCAGTGGGCCGAGAATACCCAGCCACTGAGGCATATTATTGATGCCGGTATCGCTATTGAGGCGGCGCTGCATCCATAGGAAAGGGACGACGCGCATTAACAGCGTGCCGATGGCGCACGCTATAACGGCGATCCATAGCTCGGTGCTCATAGCGTGCGTCCTCCCGCCTGGAACTTCACGATATAGAAACACAGCGCGCCGCAGGCAGCGGCCAGCGGAATAGCCACATTGCTCCAGCCATAAAGCGTGAATAACAGTGCTGAAAGAATGGTGCAGCCCATCGCCAGTGCCCAGCGCTTATCGGTGAAGCGCGGCGCCACCATGGTCAGAAATAGTGCGGGCAGAGCAAACGGCATAACCTCGCCAAGCAGCGGCCAGCGTGCGGTTAACGTTTCTCCTGCGGTGGCGCCTACTACCGTGCCCACTATCCACACGCCCCATGCCAGCAAAGAGGCCCCCATAAACCAGCTAAAACGCTCGGGCGCAGACAGCTGAGGCAGCCGAGTCAGGGCGAGGGCAAAGACCTGGTCGGTTAAACCATGCATTAACCAAGGCCAGTGGCGGCTGGGTGGCAGCCATGACGCTAAATTAGGACCGTAAACGACATGTCGTACGTTGATGAGCAGGGTCATTGCCACCACTAGCCATAGCGGTGAACCCGCCGCCACCATGCCTACAAATAGAAACTGCGATGCACCGGCGTAAACAAGCGCTGAAATCGCGGCGGCTTCCCAGGTGCTAAAGCCTGCTTGAGTCGCCACCAGGCCAAAGGAGAGTGAGACCGGTATATAGCCTCCCAGCAACGGAATGGCTTCCCGGACACCTTGTACGGTTGAGCGAATAGGTGTGTGACGAGCAGGCTGGCTCATGGCGTATTGCCTTTTTCACCATAGGTGATGGTCATTATTAAAGTGGCCTCCACGGCCTGGGTGCGATAAAGATGCGGCTGGTCGGCGGAGAATGTCACCGTCTGCCCTGGGGTAAGCGCTATCGTCGCGCCATCTGGCCCCGCTTCCAGGCAGCCGCTAATCAGCGTTAGCGACTCTCGGGTTCCAGGCGTATGAGGTTCGGCGTGGCGAAGCGTATGGGGCGCACAGCGCATCCAGTAGGCATCCACTTGCGGGATGCCTTTGCCTTGATCAATCAGGCGCACCTGAACGCCATCCTCGCCTAGCGGCACGGTAATTGGGGCTACCAGCGTGCCGAAGGGGACATTGAGCTGTACCGCCAGCCGCCAGATAGTATCCAGCGTGGGGTTGCCGTTACCCTGCTCAAGGCGGCACAGGTTAGATTTAGCGATGCCCGCGTCATTGGCCAGCTGCGAAAGCGACCAGCCCCGCTCCATGCGCAGCGTCTGCAGGTGTTGACCTAGGGTACTGAGTGAAAGCTTATCCATGACGTACCGCCCAGCTGTTCTTTATATAGAACGTTCTATATAAAGAACGGTAGCCTGTCAACGATTAGTGCGCCGGTCAGTAGAGCCAGCGCGGTAATCGTGTGCCGGATCTGGGCAGGCCTGGTGTATAGATAATGGCGAGTATCATTGATAGGCAGCTGCCTGCTTTCGAATTTTCATCCGAGAAACAGGCAACTGTGAGGGGCAAGGAGTGCAAGCGAGGAGGAAGAGCAAACGTTAAAAAGTGCCGGGGTAGCTACCGCCATCCAGCAAGAAGTTTTGCCCCGTCATGTAGCCTGCATGCTGGCTGCAAATAAATGCGCAAAATGCGCCAAACTCTTCTGCCGTGCCAAACCGACCGGCAGGCACACCGCTTAGACGCTTTTCAGTCACGTCTTTCAGGCTGTGGCCAGAAATGTTGGCTTCAGATGCTAAGGCGCTTTCAAGGCGTTCTGTCTCAAACGGGCCAGGCAAAAGATTATTGATGGTGACGTTGCGACTCACCAATTGAGGCTGACGCGATAATCCTGCAATAAACCCCGTCAGCCCACTGCGAGCGCCATTAGACAGCCCAAGTACTTCGATCGGGGCTTTTACGGCACCGGAGGTAATATTCACCACGCGCCCAAAGCCGCGTTCCGACATGCCATCAACGGTGGCTTTGATAAGCTCGATGGGTGTGATCATGTTGGCTTCTAATGCCTTGAGCCAGTCCGACCGGCTCCAATCACGAAAATCGCCCGGCGGCGGCCCGCCATTATTATTGATAAGGATATCGACCTGGGGGCAGGCCGCTAACATCGCCGCACGCACCTGCGCATCACCAATGTCGCCAGCAACGGTGACGACGTCTATACTCGGGTTCAGCGCTTTTAACTGTTGTGCCGTGGTCGCCAAGGTTTCGCTATTGCGGGCATTGATGACCAGATTCACTCCCTCTTGGGCAAGTGCCATGGCGCACCCTTTACCCAGACCCTTGCTCGCGGCACAAACCACTGCCCAGCGACCTTTAATTCCTAATTCCATCGTGGCTCTCCTGATAAAGATTGTTTAACGAGCGGCGTAGCCACCGTCCACCGGCAGAATGACGCCGGTCACAAATTTTGCTCCGGGTGATGCCAGAAACAAGGCGGGCCCTATCAAATCATCGGGTGCTCCCCAGCGACCCATAGGCGTCCGGTCTATAAGCTCCGCCGAACGCTCTTTGTCTTGAACTAACGCTGACGTTAATTCTGTCGCTATCCAGCCGGGTGCTAGCGCATTGACACGGATACCTTCGGGCGCCCAAGCAATCGCCAGTGAGCGCGTCAGCTGGGCGATGCCTCCTTTAGATGCGGAGTAGGCGGGAACAAATCCGCTGCCAAAAAATGACAGCATCGACGCCGTATTGACAATACAGCCACCTGCGTTCTTAAGCGCTTCAAAGGCCGCCTGACAGCAACGCTGGGTCCCGTTTAGATTAATATCCACGACATCGGCGAAACCTTGAGGCGTAAATTCCTTACCACCGCGTAGGATGACGCCCGCACAGTTAACCAGCACATCAATGCGAGTGAATTGAGCAAAGAACGTCGTCACGGCATCGTCATTGCGAACATCAAGCTGATATTGAAGGGCGCCGAAATCAGTGACGCCGTTGTCTGACGCCTCAACGCCCGTTATATGAACGCTTGCCTGTTCTGCAAAGGCGGAGGCGATTGCCCGGCCAATGCCGCTGCTGCCTCCAATTACGACCACGGTTTTCATGTGTTTTCCTTGTTAGCTACGTTGGGCCGGCTGCGAGCGGCTGACATGAGCGCAGACGCAATAATCGCGACCCAAACCAGCACGGCAAGGGTGCCTAGCGTGGCCGCAATCGGGCGGTCAAATAGCATCAGCAGATCACCGTTTGCTTTGATCATAGAGCGCAGGAAATTGCCTTCAACCACAGGCCCTAAAATGACCGCAAGAATCATTGGCCCGATAGGGAAGTCGTGCTCGACCATGACATAAGCAAATAAGCCTAAAATCAGCATAATCCAGATATCGAGCATGCTGTTATTAGCCGCATAGGCGCCGACGATGCAGAACAGCAAGATAAGGGGATACAGCACGCCGTGAGGTACGGACAAAATATGCCGCGCGCTTCGTATGGCGAGTAGACCCAGTGGGATCAGCAAAATATTGGCGAGAATAAAGACAATAAAAATCGCGTTAACTAACACCGCATCGGTGGTGAATACGTCCGGCCCTGGGGTAATGCCTTTCATCATCAGTACGCCGATAATGATGGCGGTGATAGTGTCGCCGGGGATGCCGAACACAAGAGCCGGTATATAGGCGCCTGAAAGCGCAGCGTTATTGGCTGAGCTAGCGGATACCAAGCCCTCTGGATGCCCAGTGCCGAATTTCTCCGGTGTGCGCGAGAGCTTGCGAGCCAAGGCATAGCTTATCCACGATGCTATATCCGCACCGGCTCCCGGCAGCGCGCCGATCAGCGTGCCCAGCAGGCTGCTGCGCGCCACCCCACCTTTGTATTTCCACAGCAGCCCGCCGACGCCTTCAAAAGGCTTCTTAACAAGCGGCATCTTAGATAGCGATATCGTGCCAATTTCAGGCAGCCGCCGCAGTAGCTCCGCTATCGCGAATAAGCCAATTAACACCGGTAAAATCGCAATGCCGTTGAGCAGTTCAGGCACCCCAAAGATAAACCGCATCTGCCCGGACACTGAACTCATGCCCACCATCGAAATCAGCAGGCCAAGCAGCATCGAGATTGCCCCTTTCACAGGATCGGTTCCTGACACGAGCACCGCACAGGAAAGACCCAGCAGGGCTAGCCAGAAATACTCATCACTGGTGAACTGGATGGCAAATTCTGCAACCAATGGCGCAAAAAAAGCCAGAATCGCAACGCCAATGACGCCGCCCACGACAGAGCAGGCCAAGTTGACGCCCAACGCCTGACCCACTTTCCCCTGGCGACCCATGAGATACGCTTCGTCAGTATACGCGGCTGATGCGGGGGTTCCCGGTATGCGAAGCAATGCGCCCGGTATATCCCCTGCGACAATCGCCATCGCAGTGGCCGACACAATGGCACCAATGGCGGGAAGAGGGTCCATGAAAAATGTGAGAGGGACTAACAACGCTGTTGCCATGGTGGCGGTCAGTCCAGGGATCGCGCCAATGAAGAGCCCGAAGATTGAGGCCCCTAGAATCACTAGCAGCACCTGCCAATCAAATACCATCGCTAATGATTGCTGTAGTTCCATCATTAGTAGATCACCTCTTCTAGGATGCCTAATGACAGTGGAACGAGCAGTAGCTCGGCAAAGGTTAGCCAAATGATGAGCGTCGCCACGGCAGCCACGCTAATCGCTAGCCACCATCTTCCCTTAGTGAAGACGCCGATGAGCACGGTCAGCATGATGAGTGAGACAATGGGAAAGCCAAGAGTCGGCGCTAGGAGTATGTAGCCAGCCACGGCTACCACCACGGCCATGATACAGAACAGCACATGGCCGATAGGAATAGCGTCTTGCCAAACAATTAACGGCCCTTTTTGAATCCAACCGCGTAGACAAAGTATCAAGCCCATCGCTATTAATAAGGCCGCTACCAGCGTCGGGAAGGTTCCCGCGCCATAGTCCTGGCGCGGAAGAGAGGGAAAGTCTTTTGAGAGCCAAACGGTAATAGTGCCGAGCAGAACGGTTAAAAGCCCCAGGATAAAATCGTGAATACGCATGGTCTTCCGGCCTTACTGGGCCAGCCCCAGCGTTTCGATGATCTCGGCATTATTAGCATCTGATTCGGTCATGAACTGAAGGAACTCTTCTGGTCCACGCCACTCGGTTCCAAAGCCACGCTGCTGCATGAAAGACTGGAAGTCATCGGATTCGTAAACTTTCTGAGCAGCTTCGGCAAGCGTTGCGACGATATCCTCAGGCAGCCCTTTGGGCCCCGCTAGCCCGCGCCATGTGCCGGCTGTCCAAGGCTGGCCGGTCTGCTCTGCGGCGGTAAGAATGTCTGGAAAGGTCGACAGCCGCTCATCTGAGAATACGGCGAGCGTATCAATACGGTCTGCTTGGCGCATGGACTCAGATTCCGGCAGTGACGAGAATACGAAGTCCACGCCGCCGGCCGCTAGCTCTTGTAGTCCAGGCGCGGCACCTTCACTCGGAACAAGGGCGACAGAGTTGGGATCAATACCCTGCTGGTTAAGCAGGCCAGCAAAGGCCAAGTGGTAAGCCGCCCCCGGGGCCGACCCCGAAACAGTGTACTGATTAGGGTTTGCTTTGATGTCGTCAAGTGCTGCCTCTAACGAATCCCAGCCGGAGTCCGCATTGACACTGAAGGCGGCAGAATCAAAGTTGACTAGCGCGATGGGGGTAAGGTCTTCATATGAAATGGCTGACGTGCCGATATGCCGATACGTCGTGATCTCAGCCGTCGGCAGTCCAAGCGTGTAGCCATCGGGCTTGCTCATGGTGATCGCCGTATGGCCGATAACGCCAGCACCGCCGGTTCGGTTGACCACGTTGACCTGCTGCCCTAGTTCTTTCTGTAAGCCACTTGCTAACTGGCGCGCAACGGCGTCCGTACCACCGCCGGCGGACCAAGGCACAATCAGTTGGATAGGCTTCTCGGGGTAGTCGGCTTGAGCAGCCCCAGCCGATAGAGCGATGGCCAGGAAACCGGCGCCGAGAACGAGGGGAGAAGAGGTTATTTTCATGGATGCATTCCTTATTACTTGTTGTTCGTGGAGGGTTGTTTGCATAAATGAAGCAGCGGTAATGGGCTTAGCGAATGAACTGGTCGACGTAATCGCTGCCCAGACCACACTCTGAGTAGTGTTTGCGGCACATATCAATTTTAGAGAAAACATCCTCATACCCCAGATGCTTGCCCCACGGGTCGACGTAGTACATCACGCCGTTTACCTGAAATAGCGTGATCATTTCCTCAACATCGTCATCGACCACCAAGGTGTGTGTTTCCCCTGGAGGCTCATAAACGTAGCTGCCCTCCGTGGCCTCCCAGTCGTGTTCGAGGTAGCGCCATCTGCCTTTGAGCACTACACCATGTACGGGATTGGGATGACGATGGCGACTCAGAACGCCGGATTTACGCACCCGCAGCAAGTTCACCCAGTAACCCTGTGAAACGTTGAGGCATAAGGGGCGAAAATGGACGTTTTCAGCCTGGGGTACCCAAATACGTTCGTCTGTGGGAATAGCGTGCGGCACGACAATATCCGCAGCAGCTTCCGCTGGCTGGGCGTATTGATAAGGCATCCGTTTATGTTGTTCTTGAATATCGGTCATCTTATCTCCGTCCATAATGTGGACATTTAAATCATAATGTGGACAATTGAAATCTAAGACACCCAGGTCACTTCGTCAATCATGGTTAAGTCGCACGATATTAGACATTCGTCTTGGAGGACGTATGAGCGAGAGGATTGAGTCCATTACCCAGCGGCCACCGGTACAAGGAGCCGCAGCGCTCGTCAAAGGTTTACGCGTGCTGCAAGTGATTCCCGAGTTAGGGCCACAGGCGCATGCAAAAAATATTCAGGAGCGCCTCGGCTTGCCGCGTCCTACCGTGTATCGACTGCTCAATACACTTGAGCAGGAGGGCTTTATTGAGCGCAATCCAATAAGCGATGAATACGCTCTTGGTCGTCAGTTGATTCACCTGGCACATCAATCGCTGACTCGCAGTGATTTGCGCGAGAGGGTGCGGGGAGTGATGCACGAGATCAGCCAGCAGACAGGGGAGACCGTGCATCTGGCGATTCCGTATGGTTATCACATGACGTTTATCGATAAGGTCGAATCGGCCGACGCCGTGCGTATGGCCTCTTATATCGGTATGCCGGTGCCTATGCACTCAACCGCGGTGGGTAAAGCCTACTTGGCCGCACTGAGCGAAGAAGCCTGCGAACAATACCTAGCGCGGCTAACGCTGGAACCGATCACGGTACAAACATTGACGAGTCTGGAGGATTTACGAGGGGCACTGGCAGTGACGCGCAAGCAGGGCTATGCCATTGACGATGAAGAAAATGAGCTAGGTATTATCTGCTTCGGTCAAGCGGTGAATGGCGTCGATGGGCGCGTCTCGGGGGCGATCAGCGTTAGCGTGCCGCGCTACCGTTTTCAGGAGGGGACCGCCCACCATATCGTGACGACCATCCAAGAGCACCTTAGCGCGCTGCACTGAGGGCTCTTGCAGCGCTTATTATGAAAACAAGCCATTCCTCTAGATTGGCGGTTAAGAGTGCATCTTTTCTCTCGCCTGACAGGCCGCTGCGGTGAACAGTACATCAGTCGAGGAGTTAAGCGCGGTTTCGGTTGAGTCCTGCACCACGCTGATCACAAACCCAATAGCCACTGCTTGCATGGCCACTTCCGTCGGGATGCCGAACAGGTTAGCAGCCATGGGAATCAGCATTAGTGATCCGCCCGCCACGCCTGAAACGCCGCAGGCCGCTAGCGCTGAAACCATGCACAGCAGCAGCGCTGTGGGGAAGTCAACGTTAATGCCCAGCGTATGGGTAGTGGCCAGCGTTATCACTGTAATGGTGATAGCCGCACCACACATATTGATCGTCGCTCCCAGCGGAATCGAAATAGAGTAGGTATCGGCATCTAACTTCAGGCGGCGGCACAGCTCCAAGTTAACCGGAATATTTGCGGCCGAGCTACGAGTGAAAAAAGCGGTAATCGCGCTGCCACGCAGACAAGTAAATACCAGTGGGTAAGGGTTTTTTCGGGTAGTTAAGTAAACCAACAGCGGATTGGTTACTAGTGCGACAAATAGCATGCAGCCCACAATTACGCCCAGCAGCTGGGCGTAATTGAGTAGCGCCTCAACGCCAGATTCTGCCAGCGTACCGGCCACTAAACCAAAGATACCCAGCGGCGCTAAGCGAATCACCAGCGTTACAATGCGGGTTATCGCCGTGGATAAATCACTTAAGGCTTGCCGGGTGGTATCGCTAGCTTGGCGAAGCGTTAAGCCAAGGCCGATTGCCCACGCTAGGATAGCGATAAAGTTCGACTCCATCAGCGCGCCAACGGGATTGGTAACCGCATTTAACAACAGGTCGCGTAGAACGTTAACGATGTTCCCAGGCGGGTTGCCCTCCACTTGCACTGCGTTCAAGGCAAGTTCAGTGGGAAATAGAAAGCTTGCTGCTACCGCAATTAACGCAGCGATTAGAGTGCCTACCACATATAGCACCAGCACGGGACGAATATGGGTTGGCTGACCTTTTTGATGAGCAGAGATGGCAGCGGCGACCAGTACAAACACCAAAATGGGAGCCACCGCCTGCAACGCGGCAATAAATAGCTGGCCAAATAGTGCCACATTGCCAGCCATGCCCGGTGCAAACAGGGCTAGCAGTACTCCAGCAACGATACCCATTAAAATCTGTGGGATAAGACCTAGCCGTAAAAATGGCCGAAAAACGGCTTGGACAGTAGCGATCATTGCGCAACTCTTAGATAGTGGGAAGTGAGTGGCGTTGCGGCAAGGGGCCGCTAACGCGCTTGAATCGGGCGGTATTCTATCAGTTGCGGGTATGCCATGGGCGGCTGTGTCAAAATCTTGGCGCACATCTCCTAAAAGAGAAACAGGATATATAATGCGTTGGACGTTGAGTTTTAACATTCAGTGATGCATAAAGCGTAACTTGCTACTTTCTATAACAATTCAGGCAAATTTCTAATGCTTATCAAAACGTTGTTGGTTGCACTTGTAGCGCGAATGATTTCATCATTCGCGCTAGCTGCTGACTACTATGTGGATATTACTAACCGCACTGGCTATACCATCATACCGCGCTGCCTGGCGCTATGAACATCTCAAGCTGATGGCGCTCGCCGTCCAGCGGGATACGAACATCGCCCTGTGGTCGTGTCAGTGAATGGCCATCTAGTAACGCATAAGCTTCCTCGCTAGTTGTGGCTATGGTGACGGCATAGTGCGTGGCGCCGATGCTGAAGGCGGCACTAAAGCCTGGCCAGTCGCTAGGTAAGCAGGGGGCGATAACCAGCCATCCACCTTCTCGGCGGATACCCAAGATGCCCTCAATACCCGCTCGGTACATCCAGCCTGCTGACCCCGTGTACCATGTCCAGCCACCGCGCCCTGTGTGCGGCGCAACGGAGTACACGTCCGCGGCGACAACATAGGGCTCAACGCGATAACGAGCCGCGTCATTGGCCGTTCGAGCATGGTTGATCGGGTTGAGAAGTGAAAAGAGCGCGTGCGCCTTGCCGCCTTCGCCGAGCTTAGCAAAGGCTAATATCGCCCACATAGCTGCATGGCTATACTGCCCGCCGTTTTCACGCATACCCGGTGGATAGCCGCCAATATAGCCAGGGTCGCGCTGGGGTTGGTCGAATGGAGGCCAGAACAATAGCGCAAGCTGTTCGTCTTGCAGGATGAGTTCGCGTTCAAGCGAACCCATGGCAAGCGCCGCCCGGTGCGGCTCTGCTGCCTCCGAAAGTACTGCCCAGGACTGGGCAATCGAATCAATCCGGCACGCATCGCTTGTCTTGCTGCCCAGCCAGCTACCGTCATCAAAGGTGGCGCGCCGATACCACTGACCATCCCAGGCGTTACTTTCCAACGCTAAACGCAGGGCCGTTGCGTGGGCGCGCCATCGTTTGGCTCGGCTAGCCTCGCGCTGCTCTGCAAAGGGTAAAAAAAGCTCAAGGGTATGTAGCAGCAGCCAGCCTAACCAGACACTTTCGCCTTTGCCCGCTTCGCCAACACGGTTCATGCCGTCGTTCCAGTCGCCTCCGCCGATCAGCGGCAGGCCGTGTTCACCCGTTAATGTCATGCTCTGGTCTAAGCCGCGGGCGCAGTGCTCAAATAACGAGGCGCTTTCTGCCGCGACCATCGGCTGGAAGAAACAGTCGTGCTCGTCAGGCGCGAGCAGGGCGCCTTCAAGAAAGCTTACCGGCTGGTCGAGCACATCTTCGTCATGGGATGTCGCGATATATCGGGCGCAGGCATAGGCTAGCCATACTCGGTCGTCGGAAATGCGCGTGCGCACGCCTTGGCCAGAGTGTGGTAGCCACCAGTGCTGCACATCACCTTCAACAAACTGGCGCGATGCGGCCCGCAGCAGGTGCTGTCGAGTGGTTTCGGGGCTGGAAAAGGTTAGCGCCATACCGTCTTGCAGCTGGTCGCGAAAACCGTACGCGCCGCTGGCTTGATAGAACCCAGAGCGAGCGGTGATCCGACAGGCAATGGTTTGATAAAGCAACCAGCCGTTAAGCATGATATCCGTGGCGCGGTCGGGCGTGGTTACCTGCACGGCATTGAGCTGGGCTTGCCAGTGTGCGTGAACCGCGGCGAGTTCAGCATCAATGTCGGCCTGGCGATAACGCGCAATCAGCGCCTGTGCCTCCGCGGTTGATTTCCCCTGGCCCATCAAAATGACCACATCCACGCTTTCGCCCACCGCTAGTGTCACGCTGCGCTGTAGCGCGGCACACGGATCTAATCCCGCACCGTGAGCGCCAGAAAGCGGCGCCTTAGTGCGTAGCCCCGCAGGCGCTGACAGACTGCCGCCAAGGCCAATGAATTCGCCGCGGTCGGCTGTCCAGCAGGCAGGCTGAGAACCGACATCGACAAACGCGACTCGGCCTGGAAAGGCAATGTTCCAAGGTTTTTCGACCATCAATGCACCGCTTTCAGCATCCGGATGCGAAATTAGCAACGGTGCCGAGGCGCTGCGCGATGTGCCCATCACCCACTCTGCATAGGCGGTTACCGATAGCTTGCGTGGCCGGTCTGAATGATTGCGCAGACTTAATCGTGAAATCCTAAGGGATGCATCTAAGGGAACAAAGTGTAGTAATGCTAGCGCGATACCGTCGGTTTGATGCTCAAACTGGCTATAGCCGAAACCGTGCCGCGCCAGGTAGCGGCCCTGATCCCGCACCGGGCGGGCGGTGGCGGTATAAAGTGCCAGCGATTCTTCATCACGGACATAGATAACGTCGCCACAGGGGTCTGCCACCGGGTCGTTTGACCACGGCGTTAACTGGTTTTCGCGGCTATTATCCGCCCATAGATAGCCCGCGCCCTCTGCCGATACTTGGAAGCCAAAGCCCTCATTAGCGATAACGTTAATCCAAGGGGCGGGTGTTGAGCTGCCTTCATCAAGTACTGTGACGTACTCGCGGCCATTGTCGGCAAAGCCGCCTAGGCCGTTAAAAAACTCAAGCGCTGGAAGCGGCTCAGGTGCAGGATCGCTGGCCTTAATGGGGCTGTGCTTGGGCAATAAGGTGCGCTGTAAGTCTGGCAGCACCGATTTAGCGGGATGGGCGGGCAGCGTCAACGCTAATTGATGGGCAATGTTGCCTCGCTGCGCCATTAATGCAACGCAGGCCACCGACTGCAGCTGCATGCGTACTTCCAAGCTTATGAGATCAGCACGCAGCGCTACGATGCTGCCGTGGACATGGCCAGAGCGCAAATGTGGCCGCGCCTGGCTGCTGAGTACCGCGGTCTCGATGGCTTGCTGCAAATCTTGAATATAGGAGGAGGCTCGCTCGTTGATAATCACTAGGTCCACGACTAAGCGTTTCATGCACCAGTATTCATGCGCGCGCAGCAGCTGATGCACCTGGGCAAGATCATCAATCGTGTCGATACGCAGCAGCACAATGGGCCGATCACCGGAAATCCCATGTTGCCAAAGCCGTGACTGTGGCCCGGCGCCTCGCTCTATGGCATCCGCAGGCGCTCTAAAACGCGCGTCTGGATATAAAATCGGCGCGGCTAAGCGTTGAAAATCAGCGGCTTCCTCCGGTTGAATGGCTAAGTGGCGAAGCTGAACCTGAGCCTGAGTCCAGGCCAGTGTTTTGGCGCGTTCAAAGGCGCTGTGATGATGGTGCTTATCTATTAAGTCGATAAGTGCTTCGCGCGAGGAAGCCACCACGGTCCAGTAAGCGATCCGAGCGGCTTTGCCTGGTGCTAGGCGAAGGCGGTAACGCAGTGCAAATATTGGGTCCAGAACGCTGCCGACCGTACTTGACAGAGGCTGCCCATCGTTAAGCGAGGCGGCGCTTAACATACTTTCACCACGTCCTAAGAACCGGGCGCGGTCGGTCTCAAACTGCAGCTCGCCCACAGTGTCGCCTTCCACGACGGCAAAGTGGGCCGCCCATACCGGCTCTTCGTCAGGCGTGCGCTTTCTGCGTGTGGCCACTAGCGCGCTGAAAGCTTCCAAATACTCGGTCATCACAAACATTTTAGCGAAGGCCGGATGAGCATTGTCGGCATCCGGCGTGGTCAGCACTAATTCTAAATAAGAAGTAATGTCTATATCGCGGGCGCGCCGACCGCTGTTAGTCAGCGAGAGGTGGCGTACTTCGCTATCGTCCTCGCCGGATACCAACACTTCCATATGCGTGGTGATATCGTTGTGACGATGCGTGTAACGCGCGTAATCCTCGGCAAAGGTTACCTGGCTATGCTGGTCGGTGATGTCGGCCGCGTGCCTAGCCATTTGTCCTGTCGCGGTCCATATGCCGGGAGATTGGCTGTCGCGTAGAAAGATAAAGCTTCCCAGGTGGTCGCGGGTGGCGTCCGGCTGCCAGCGGCCAATCGCGATGTTGCGCCACCGACTGTAGCCGCCACCGCTGGCCGTTAGCATCACTGAGTAGCAGCCGTTAGAGAGTAAATGAGTCACCGGCGCGGCGCTGGCCACCGTGGAAACGTGGCGCATCGTTTGCGCCTCGTTAATACTCTGGCTGGCGGTTGATTTCACCTCTTCAGCGCGGGGATGAATGATGGCTACATCGCGGGGAACACGCTCTTGCAGTAACAGCTCGCTGGCCTGAATCATTGGCTCGCGGTGAAAGCGCGCGCGCATTTGACCATGATTCAAGGTATTGGCAATCGCCACGATAGTCATGCCCTGATGATGGGCCATAAAGCTGCGCACAATGACCACCGTTTCGTCAGCCGGCAGCCTTGAACGGGTAAAGTCGAGCGCTTCATAGAAACCGTAGCGGCCTAATGCGCCCATCTCCGCTAGGCGGTTAAAGTTTCGACAGGCGCCGCTGGGGTCAACCATGGTGGCTAAACCGGTGGCATATGGTGCGATTACTAGGTCCGCAGAGAGCCCGCGCTTGAGGCCCAGGCCCGGCACGCCGAAGTTGGAGTATTGATAGGTTAATTCCAAATCTCGGGCGCTGTAGGCTGATTCGGAAATGCCCCAGGGGGCGGAGCGCTGAGCGGCATAAATTTCTTGGCGTTTCACTACCAGTCGATTGGTTTGTTCGAGTAGGCTGCCGCCGGGGGCGCGCATCACCAGTGACGGCATCAGGTATTCGAACATTGAGCCTGACCACGAGATCAGCGCAGAGCCGAACGTTAATGGGGTTGCCGCACGGCCAAGCCTAAACCAGTGGCGAGTAGGAATATCGCCTTTGGCAATGGCAAACAGGCTGGCTAGTCGCGCCTCGGAAGCCAGCAGGTCATAACAGCTGGTATCCAGGCAGTGATCATCCAGCGAGTAGCCAATCGATAGCAGCTGGCGCTCAGTATTGAACAGAAAGGCAAAATTCATCCCCATGGCAAGGCGTCTAGTAGATTCAGCCAGTTGCTTCAGGCGCATGACGAGTTGACTGTCTTCCTGATGGGACTGTTCCTCTTGGTTTTCTCTGTCCTGGCGGTGCTGTATCACGGTGGCATGCAGTGTTTGTATCCAGAACAGCAGGTCATCGCTATTGCTTACCAAACTGAGGGTTTTGTCGGTGAGTAGTGCGGTATTCGCCAGGCATTCTGGCCCCATTGCATCGCCTTTGAGCTGACCTTCAATGGCATCAAAGTGCACGGTGAGCTGAACCACGTCTTTTTCTGGAAGTGTTGAGGCCTGTGCAAGTGCCTGACGAGTAAGATATAAAGTGTCGGCGATGCCTGCGCGTGGGTCGGGTAGATAGGTGGCTTGCTGCCAGGTTTCGCAGGCGTTAGCGATGACGATGAGATGGCCTGCCAGGTTGCCGCTATCAACCGTTGAGACATAGCGTGGGTTCAGCGGGCGTAGGTCGTGAGTCGCATACCAGTTATAGAAGTGCCCTCGGTAGCGTGGCAGCGTCAGCATAACGTTAAGCGTCGCTTCGAGGCGCTCTAGCGCTTGATGGGTACCTATCCAACCAAAATCTCGGGCGGCCAGTGTGGAAAGAAGATACAGCCCCATATTCGTAGGCGAGGTACGTTGAGCCAGTACGGGCTGTGGGTCTTCTTGAAAGTTATCCGGCGGTAAACGGTTATCGGTGGCGGTGACAAAGGTTTCAAAGTAGCGCCACGTGCGCCGTGCAATCACGCGTAGCTCAAGGGCTTCATCGGCCGAAATAGAGGGCTGAACCACGGCACTTTTATTGCTGCTTAGCCACCAGGCAGCGGCCGGTGCCGCCAACCAAAGTAGCGCCATAGGAACGGCGATTGGCCACACATCGCCTGCTGACCAAAGCGCACTAATGGCCACCGCTAGCCCAAGCGCAGTGCCCGGTGCCATGCGTTGGTAAAACCCTAAGATGCTCAGTGCCGGGCTTTTCATCGACTGCGCCGCCGAGGTCCATTCAAGCAGGTGCCGGTGAGTGATTAATACACGGTTTAAGGTTCTAGCAATGGCATCCAGCATGCGCCATGCCTGATCGGGTAAAAAAACCACCTGCAGCAACACCTGACTGCTACCCAGCGTTAGTTCGTCAAACCAAAGATGATAATGATGGCGTAGCTTGGCTTTCGCTCGGAAAGGGATAAACGATGTGGCTAACGAAAGCAGCACCGGGGCTCCCATAACGACCAACAGCAATAGCGTGCTGATGATGGCCATGCTGAGCGGTAGCTGCCAACTGACGGCAAAGCCTGCAAGCATCAGGGGGGGCAATAGTGAGCGGCGCAGATTGCCCAGCATTTTCATCCGCCCGGTAAGCGGCAGGGCTGAGGTCTTTAGCCATGGTAGTAGCTGCCAGTCGCCGCGGGTCCAGCGGTGCTGTCGCTTAGCGGCAACGTCATATCTTGCCGGAAAATCTTCAATTACCTCGATGTCAGAAGCGAGCCCCGCGCGGGCAAAGACGCCTTCAAACAAATCATGGCTGAGTAGGCTATTGTCGGGTACTCGACCCGCCAACGATGCTTCAAAAGCATCAATGGCATAGATGCCTTTACCCGCAAACGAGCCTTCGCCGACTAAGTCCTGATAAAGATCTGAAATAGTGGCGGCATAGGGGTCAATGCCGCCGGGGGATGAGAAGAGCCGCTGATAGATAGAGCCTTCGCCCCCGGTAGGTAACGATGGGGTGACACGAGGCTGTAAAATCGCGTAACCCTCTACTACTCGCTGTTTTCGCTGATGAAGGCGCGGCTGGTTTAACGGGTGTGCCATTTTGCCGATCAGCCGGCTTGCCGCACCGCGAGGCAGGCGCGTATCCGCATCGAGGGTGATCACATAGCGAATATCACCAGGCACTGCGGGTGGATTGATAAAAGTGGTGTCGGTGGCTCCGCGCAGTAGACGATTAAGTTCATGCAGCTTGCCGCGTTTACGCTCCCAGCCCATCCAGGTGTTTTCAGTACGGTTGAATACCCGTCGCCGATGCAGTAAGAAAAAGCGCTTATCGCTGCCAGTGACGCGGGAGCTGGCTGACGTTTGAGCGCTACCCGCCAGGCCATAACGTTCATTTAACTGCTCGATCAGCCTGTGGCCCGTGGTTAATAGCACTGTCTCTGCTGGAGAATCCGCTTGATGAGCATCAATGCCGTCAGTCAATAGCGCGTAGGTTAGTGCCCCGTCACCGCTAGATAAATGATGTACTTCCAGACGCTCAATCTGTTCACGCAGCTCCTCTTCACTGGTGAGCAGCGTTGGCACGACCACCAGCGTACGACAGTGGGCAGGAACACCTTTGGAGAAATCGAGGCTGGGCAGCGGCTGGGCATCGATGCAGTTAATAAACAAGCGATTAACGATCAGTGTGGCCACTTCAACAATAGGCAGTAGTGCGAGTACGCCGAGTAGGAGTAGCCAAGCTAGCGAAGCATCGCTTATCGCCAATGGCAGGGCGGCTAGTGTACTGCCGGCCAGCACTATTAAACACAGTGTCACCGCCGCCACTGTCACGATATAGCTGCTAATCCCGTAGTGAATAAGTGTGCGGCGCAGCCGTTGACGAGGGGAGGGGGCAAATCCCACCGTTTGTTCGAGAGTAGTGCGCCCCGAGCCAATTAAAAAGTAGCCAGGATCGCCCATGCGGGCAGCTTCTATTGAGTCATCGGTGCTTGCCACTGTCTTGTGCGATAGAGCAAGCGCTGCATCCACAATCTCAAGCTCTGAGTGCTTAGAGCCACGCGCGAGTTGTTCTATTGCGCTGCGATACTGGTTGCGGGTGGGGAAATCTAACTGCTCAAAGCCGCTGTGTTGCCCCAGCCTTCTATCCACTAAGCTGACGCTTTCAAATAGCTCCGCCCAGTCGATGCTGGACACCAGCCGCATACTGGTGATGACATTGCGCACGCTAACGTTGGCAGCACCTTGGCGCTGTTGAGCGTGCTGAACCACTTCATCAATGGTTTCACCCTGAAGGCGGAGCTGTTCCTCTAGCCAGCCAATGAGCGGGCTGCTGCGCGGGTCTAAGCCGCGTACTCGTTTAGCGAGTTGAGCGATAAACGGCTCAGCCAGCGCTCCTTTGTGAGAGTTAAAGGTACGAATGCCTTCACTTAGAGTGTCAAGCGCCATTGCCGCTGGCTGATCGGACGGCGCTAGCCATTTAGCCGCGAGGTCATCGGCTGCGTCTCTCGCCGTTTGTTCGCTGATCATTTGATCGGCTAGCCGGCGCAGATTTTCCACCAGCACAATGCGCAGCGTGATAGCAACGGCCCATAGCTCGCCAATGGTGAGCGGTTGAACACGCTGATATGCGCTAATAAAGGTGTGTAGATTAGCCAGATCAACATGACTATCGGTGTGCGCCACAAATGCCCATGCGATGCCAAAAACTCTTGGATACCCGGCGAATGGGCCGCTTGCAAGCTTAGGTAGCTGGCGATAGTAGCCGGGGGGGAGATCGCTGCGAATCTCTCGAATTTGAGATTCAATCAGGTGGTAGTTATCAAGTAGCCAGGCGGCTGCGGGAACGATGTCGCGGTTGTTTGCGAGCGCTGATGCGCTAACGCGATAAACGCTTAGCAGCGTTTGCGCGTTAGCGTCGAGTCGTCGCGTTAGTGATACTACTTTGGGTGGGATGCTGGTTACTTTTTGAGCCAGTGCCAGGCTGCCAGCATGCTGTTCCAGGCGCTCTGCGCTGAAGAGTTCCTCTCTAACGGGGGTGGTAGAATCCCACGGCGCTGCAAACGCATGGTGCGGACGCACAAAACGGAGAAATTGTTTCACAGGTTCCATCCTGGTGAGAGTGCGCTTCAAGAGCCACACAAACGATACTTCCTTACCAGGACAGTGGTCGTGCCGCGCGCCTTCGTCCGTGCGCTAGCGCACATAGCATGGATTAATTGCGCTTTGTTTAGATGTTTAAGCCTTGTTAGTTATTAATTATCAGTGATTGGTTATTTTGGATTGGTTTTTTACAACCCGTTTATTTAAAGCTATAAGCGCGTTGATAGGGCATTAAACGATCGCTTTCTGCTTTTACGACGGCATAGCACTCACAGCTAAGCTGTTCCAGTAATGCTCTGTTTAGAACGGTAATATGCCCGCGTCGATAGTCAATGGCACCGCGTTTATGCAGTTTTCCGGCCGCCTCGGTGACGCCTTCACGCCGCACGCCAAGCATATTGGCAATGAGTTCTTGCGTCATGACGAGCTCGTTGCCGGGCAGTCGGTCTAGCGATAGCAGCAGCCAGCGACACAGCTGTTGGTCAATCGAGTGGTGGCGATTGCACACCGCCGTTTGCGCCATTTGAGTAATCAGCGCTTGGGTATAGCGCAAGAGCAAGTGGAGCATTGCTTCATGGCGGCCGAACTCTTCGCGTAAGCTCGCCGCGGGTAAGCGCAGCGCGTGCCCGGCACTTTGCACGATAGCGCGATTCGTTGTGCTTTCCCCACCCATAAACACGGCAATGCCAACCAACCCTTCGTTACCGACGACCGATATTTCCGCCGAGTCACCGTTTTCGGTAACATACAGCAGCGAAACAATTGCGTTAATTGGAAAGTAAACGTGCGCAAGCGTAACACCTGGCTCGTAAAGCACCTGGCCTAACGACAAGTGGAGCGGTTCAATTAGCGGAGTAAGCCGCCGCTGAGCGTCAGCCGGCAAGGCTGCGAATAAATGATTCTGTGCCGTTAAATCACGATCTTTCATCTGTCATCATCCCTGAGAGAGCGTGTCATCCTGCGTTTGAGCATACGCTATCGTTCGTTGGCTTCATGCCTGCGCAGTGTCCAGTAGCCTCCCCATAGACGTGTTGCCGTGGTGACAAGACATGCACTGGCAAAAAGGGTCGCCAGGGTCGAAAAGTGACCAGGGAAAAGGCAAAAAACCACCAGGGCGAGTACGGTTTCAGTGCCCTCGGTTAATCCTTCTAAATAATAGAACGCTTTGTTAGGAAAGTTGGGGCGAGTAAGGGATTTTTGTTTAGCGGCAATGGCGAATGCCAGAAACGACGTGCCGGTACCGATAAAGGCAAACAGCAGCAGGGTCGCTGCAAGCGCATTTTGGGCTGGATTAGCCAGCGCAAAACCAAGCACGACAGCCGCGTAGAAAACAAAGTCTAGCCCGATATCAAGAAACCCGCCTGCCTCGCTGGTGCGACCACTTATGCGTGCTAATGCACCGTCCACGCCGTCGCCGATGCGATTGAGCACAATGGCGAGTAAGGCGAGACCATAATGCTCCCAAGCTAACAGTGGCAGGGTGGTCATGCCGATCAAGAAAGCCCAGAGCGTGGCCTGGTCCGGCGTTATACGCCATTTGTGCAACGCGTTGGCGAATCGCTTGAGAGGGCGCTGAGCCAGCGGCATCGTCCATCGGTCTAGCATACGCGGCTCCTTACTCTGCATATAATAAATTAATTAACCATGGCAGTAGCTTGCGAGCTAATAAAGCCGTTTTAATAGCTAGCGATAGCTAATGATTAGAACTAAAGGCTGTTAGACTTTGGTGGTAAATTCGGGTAAATGACTGGACTGAATACCTATTGCAGTGAAATAAAGGGCGCCATAGGAATACCCGCAACGCGTGTTAGTAGGCTAACCGACTACGCGTGCATCCTCGACATCCAATCACTAATATCTCGAAAGCGACGCTAATTGTATGCATAAAACTGCCCTGATGACGGTGTGGGATCAGCTATGGAATTCCCATTACCAAGCCAAAAACCTATTGATGTGCGCACTGCCCACCGGTGGTGCCGCGAAGGCAGCGGCTTCCAATGCCAAGCGCGAGCCATCCCCTGACCCTAAACCACCGGCCTACACGCCGCCGCAGAAGGTGGGGTTACTGCTTGGGCCTTTGCTATTTGCTTTTGTCGTGATGTTTTTTCATCCCGAAGGCTTAAGCTTTGAAGGGCGTATGGTGCTTGCGACCACGCTGTGGGTGGCCGTATGGTGGATCACGGAAGCCATCCCTATTCCCGTTACCTCGCTATTGCCCATCATCTTACTGCCGATTACCGGCGCGCTTGAAGGCAGTAAGGTCACCGCTGCGTACGGTAATCCGATCATATTCCTATTCCTAGGCGGCTTTATGATCGCGCTGGCCATGGAAAAGTGGGATTTGCACAAGCGTATAGCGCTGTCGATTATTGCCGTATTGGGTACCAGCATTAATAACATCGTGTTTGGCTTTATGGCCGCCACGGGCTTTTTATCGATGTGGGTATCCAATACGGCGGCAGTCATGATGATGCTGCCGATCGGGTCGGCTATTGTTTACCAAGTGAGCCAAGAGCTGAAAAAAAGTGATGAGGATCACAGCGGCGAAATTGATAAATTTAGCAAAGCGTTGATTTTTGGTATTGGCTATGGCGGTACTATCGGTGGCCTGGGTACGCTGATTGGCACGCCGCCGAATATTATTCTCGCGGCAATTGTTAACGAGCTTTTCGGTATCGAGATCTCTTTTGCTGGCTGGTTAATGTTTGCTTTTCCCGTTGTCGTGGTACTGCTATTCGCCACATGGCTGCTGCTGACTCGCGTATTTTTCCGAATCAAATTTAATCATTTGCCGGGCGGACGTGAACTCATCCACAAAGAAAAGGCTGCCTTAGGCACTACTAGCTTTGAAGAAAAAGCGGTGCTGGCGGTGTTCCTGCTGGCTGCCTTTTTGTGGATCACCCGCTCATTTTTATGGCAAGGGCAGATCATCAATATTCCGGGTATCAGTGACACGATGATCGCGATTTTTGCTGCAATTCTGCTGTTTTTGATTCCCTCCAAGAACAAAGGCGGCTGCCTGCTAGGTTGGGACGTTGCTAAAGACGTACCTTGGGGCATTTTGCTGCTGTTCGGTGGAGGCTTGGCCATTGCCGCAGGCTTTGGTTCTTCAGGCTTAGCAGAGTGGATCGGCGGACAGATGAGCGTGCTGGAAGGTGCTAACTTCCTGCTAGTGATCCTGCTGGCAACCGGTATGGTACTGTTCTTAACCGAAATCACTTCGAATACCGCAACGGCGACGATGATTCTTCCGGTGCTGGCGTCACTGGCATTGGCGCTGGATATTCATCCCTTCGTACTGATGGTGCCTGCTGCCATGGCAGCTAACTGTGCCTTTATGCTGCCGGTGGGTACTCCACCAAACGCGATTATCTTCGCCACCGGTAAGCTTAAAATTATTGAAATGGTGCGTACCGGCTTCTGGATCAACATCATTGCCATGCTTTTAATCGTGGCAGCGGTTTACTTCCTGCTACCCGTGATGTGGAACGTTGACTTAACCAGCTACCCAGATGCCTTCCGTCGCTAATATGCCATGCTAGTGTCTGAAAGCCCTGCCTCGAGCGGGGCTTTTTGTTATTGGGAGATTGTGTGGGTTGATTGTTATGATGCCGCTACACCCTTTGCAATTGAGCCTGTTATGCGACTACTTCACACCGCTGATTGGCACCTGGGACGGCTATTTCACAACCTTTCGTTGCTGGATGATCAGCGCCATGTGCTCAGCCAACTCCTTGAGATCATTGATCGTGAAAAGGTCGAGGCGGTACTGATCGCGGGTGATATTTACGATCGTTCGGTGCCTCCTTCCGCCGCGGTAACGCTGCTGGATGAGGTGCTTCACGCGCTGTGTGAGGTGCGCAAACTTCCGGTCATCATGATTTCAGGCAATCACGATGGCGCTGAACGGCTGCGGTTTGGCGCACGCCACTTGCGTCAAGCCGGGCTGCATATTCTCTCTGACCTAGCTGACTTCGCGACCCCCGTGACGCTCACTATTGATGGCGTTGAGGTAGATGTTTTCGGTATTCCCTACGCTGATCCTGAGCATGTGCGCAGTCACTTTAAGGTCGACGTGCACGATTTTGACGGTGCCCATCGTTATTTGGTCGAGCGAATTAGCGAGCAGCGTCACCCAACGCGCCGCTGCATATTGATGAGCCACTGCTTTGTTGCTGGCGGCAGCGCGTCAGATTCGGAGCGTCCGCTGACTTTAGGCGGTGCCGAAAGCGTTGCCTGGGAGCCGATGCAAGGCTTTGACTATGTGGCGCTTGGCCACCTGCATGGCCCGCAGTATCGCGGTGGCGAGCACATTCGCTACAGCGGCTCAATACTCAAGTACAGCTTTTCTGAAGCCCGCCAGCACAAAGGCGTTACGCTGGTGGATTTAGAGGCAGGTGGCGTCACGAAGATTGAACAGATTCCGCTGGTGCCAAGCCGGGAAGTCCGCGTGCTGGAAGGCGAGATTGACGCCTTGATCGCCCAGGGGAGAACCGATAAGAATGCAGACGATTACCTGTTGGTGCGGTTAACCGATCGTCACGCTATTCTCGATCCGATGGGTAAGCTGCGCGAGGTTTATCCTAACGTGCTGCATCTCGAAAAGCCGGGCATGTTAGAAACCCGCGGGGGGCAGCAGCTTGATCGGGAGCGTTTACGTTTTGATGCGCTGGATATGTTTGGTGATTTTTTCAATCAGACCAGCGGAGAGGCGATGAGCGAAGAGCAGGCGCGGGCCATGGCAGAACTCATTAACCAGCTACAGCGCGATGAGGCTCAAGGATGACGCCATTAACCCTGACCATGCAGGCATTTGGTCCTTTCGCGGGGACTGAAAACATTGATTTTACTGCGCTAGGCACCAGCCCGCTGTTTCTTATTAACGGCCCGACTGGGGCGGGCAAAAGCTCGATTCTGGATGCCATTTGCTTCGCACTATACGGCCAGAACACCGGCAATGACCGCGATCCAACGCAGATGCGCTGTGATCAGGCGTCCGATACGCTGTTAACGGAAGTAACGCTGAGTTTTCGCCTGCGCGGTGTGGACTACCGGGTAAGGCGTGTACCTCAGCAAGAGCGCCCCAAAGCGCGCGGTGAAGGTACCACCACCCATAGTGCTGAAGCGCAGCTATGGCGGCTAACCACGGGTGGCGAGATAGATACCTGCCTAGTGGCGCGTAAGGTCAACGATGCGACCGCTGAGCTGCAGGCGTTAATCGGGCTAAATGCCGACCAGTTCCGCCAAGTGATGGTGCTGCCGCAGGGCAAGTTTCGCGAACTGCTAATCGCAGATTCCGCCAAGCGGGAAAGCATTTTTTCTCAGCTGTTCCAAACGCAAATTTTTCAGCGCATTGAAGAACGCTTGCGCACCCAGGCTAATCAAATCGTGCGGGACGTTAATGATCATCAGCATCGGGTAAAAGGCATCTTAGAAGCCAGCGATGTTGAAAGCGAAGCGGCGCTGAGTGAACTGCTGGAATCGCTCATGCCAGATCAGCAGGTCGCCAACGATGCGTTAGCCGCCGCTAAGCAGCAGCGTGAAAACGCGCAGTCGGCCGAGCGTCAGGGGCAAGAGCATCAGGCGTTGTTTGACGGGCAGGCGGCGCTGATTGAAGAGTATCGCCTGCTGCTACAGCAACAGCCTGAGGTCAATCACGCCCAAGAGCGTTTAAGCGCACATGAGCAAACGCAGGAGCTGGCGGCGCCGTTTCACAGCCTCCACATGGCGCAACAATCGTCGCAGACTACTCAGCAAGAGTATGGGCAGGCTCAGGCGAGCGTCGAAAAACAGCGCACGGCCTACCATCAGGCTCAGCAAGTGCTGCAGAAGGCGCAAACTCATTATCACCAGCTGCCTGAACGGCGAGAGCAGGTCGGTCGATTACAGCAAGCCCTTGAGCAGTTTCAAGCGTTAAACCGTGTCGAAAAGACGTTGCATCAAGCCCGTGAGGCGTGGCAGGCGTTAGATCAGACCGTCGGCCAGCAATTACATCAGCGCGACACCATCGCTCAGCAAGGGGAGGCGCTAGCCGCGCAGTTGAAAGCGGAGCAGGCGGAGCGCAATAGCTTGGCAGGCAGTGAAGCAGTGCTGCAAGGCCGCCAGACCCTGCGCGACCAGCGGCACACGTTGGCGGGGCTTGAGACTCAGCGCAGTGTACTCGGCGAAAAGGTAGCTCAGGCGAGTAGCCAAGTAGCAAGTCACCAGCAAACCCTCGAGCGCTGTCAGCAGCGTGCCACTGAGCAAGAAATGCATTGGCACCAGGGTCAGGCAGCGCTCCTGGCAGCTCGGTTGGAGATTCACCAGCCTTGCCCAGTTTGCGGCAGCTGCGAGCATCCCGCGCCCGCCCCGCCAGACCAAGCGCCCGTGACTCAGGCGGATGTAAAGCGTGCGCGCGTGGACTACGAGCAAGCGCAGCAGGCGTTGGTGAAAGCCCAGCAGCTGCAGCAGCGGCTAGCCCAGCAGCTTAGCTATAGCGATGAGCAGAGTGAGCAATTACGCCGCACGCTAGGCGAGTGGAGTAGTGAGCCTCTCACGGCATTGGAGGCCGCCTGCCAAGAGAGCCAGCGCGCTTTGGAACGCCATCAAGCGCTTGTTCAACACATACAGACGCAGGAGCTTACCCTTGAGCAGCGGCGTAGCGAGTGGAAAACGCTGGATGCTCAGATAAAGTCTCAACAGCCCGAGGTAGAGAGTGCTCAAAAGCGCTGCCACCAGTTAGAGGCTCAGTGTGAGCAGCTGCGCGCGTCGTTGCCTGAAGCACACTCATCGTTGGAGGCCTTACAGGCAGAGCTGACCCGCTTGCAGGGTGAAATTCAGCAGGGCGAGACGGCATGGCAGTCGGCTCAGCAGACTGCCCATCAGGTACAAACAGCGCTTGCCCAGGCTGACACTACGCTAGCGGGTAGCGCCCAGCGTGCAACAGCAACGAGCGAGGCATTAACGACCGCCCAGCAAGAATGGCGTAGCGCGCTTGAACGTAGTGTGTTTGAAAATGATGCCGGCTTTTTGCAGGCCCGCTTGGAAACATTGGCGCGCCAAGCGCTGGTTGAAACCGTTATGCACTTTCAGCAAGAGCTTGCCAAGCTAGAGGGCCAGCTTGAAGCCAGCAAGGCGCGTCTTGAGGGGCTGGCAGCGCCTGACGTAAAGGCACTCGCTGAACGGGTGGCCGTAGCGCAGGCCCGCGAGCAAACCTGCGATGAAACCTATCAACGCCTGGCGGCACGCATAGCCCAGTTAACCAATACCCAGCAGAAGCTTAAGACGGCCCACACGGCTCAGGCGGCGCTTGAAGCCCAGTACCAGCTGTGGGGCACGCTAAGCGAGGTTGCTAATGGCCGCACCGGGCATCGTATTAGCCTGCAACGCTTTGTGCTTGGTGTGCTGCTCGATGACGTGCTGATTCAAGCCTCCGCGCGGCTGGTACGCATGAGTCGCGGGCGCTACCAGCTAGTGCGTCGAGAAGACCCGTCAAAAGGCAACAAAGCGTCAGGCCTTGAGTTGGATGTAGCGGACACCTATACCGGCAAAAATCGTTCGGTAGCGACACTTTCCGGCGGTGAATCATTTATGGCCGCGTTAGCACTGGCGCTGGGGCTTTCGGATGTTGTGCAGGCTTACGCTGGCGGTATTCAGCTGGATACACTATTCATTGACGAGGGATTTGGCAGCCTGGATCAAGATGCCTTGGATCAGGCCATTGCCATGCTTAGCGAGCTGCAAATGGGCGGGCGCATGATTGGTGTTATCTCACACGTCAGCGAACTCAAAGAGCAAATGCCCGTCCGTATAGACGTGCGTGCCAGCCGCCACGGTAGTTCGGTGGAAATAAAGGGCGCACTTCCTTGATGTCTAAGCTTTTTAATGCCTCAGTCTTTAATGCCTCAGTCTTTGCTGTCTGAGCCAGCGTTAGTTCACGCTGCGTTCATACAGTATGTTTTATAACGTGAGTTAATCTTTAAACGGGCCTAAAGATAATATCGATCTAGGAGTACAAGGATGAACGCAAGTAAAATTTTGCAGCAGCTGATGCAGCAAGCCGGCGGTAGTCAGAAGGGCGGTAGTGGCAGCGGTGTCGATGTTAAGGGAATGCTGAGCGGGCTTTCTAAGCAGTTAGGCGGCGGTGGCGGCAGTAGTCAAGGCAGCGGATCTTCCGGTGGTTTTGACGTAAAGAGCCTGCTGGGCGGCGGTGCTATGGGCATGCTTGTAGGTTCCAAGCGTGGCCGCAGCATGGGCGGCAAAGCGCTTAAGTATGGCGCTATTGCGGGCGTGGGCATGCTGGCTTGGAAAGCGTGGCAGAGTTCACAAGCTGCTAAGGACGGCGGCGCGCAGCCCTCTGCTGAACAGGCGAGTGCGGCAGAGGGCGAGCGGGTAGAAGTGCTCAGCGGTGAATTCCAAGAGCGGCGTAGTCTTGAACTGCTGCAGGCGATGATCATGGCCGCACGCGCCGATGGCCACATTGACGAGCAAGAGCAGGCGCTGATTACCGAACAAATTGATGCGCTAGGGGCCGACCAGGAGATGCACAACTGGGTAGAGCAGCAGCTAAAAGCACCGCTGGATGCCCAGGCGTTGGCTCGCGAAGCAGACTCCCCACAGGCCGCGCGTGAGATGTACTTGATCAGCGTGGCGGTCACTGACGATCAAAACCCGATGGAACGTGCTTGGCTAGACCAGCTGGCCAGTGCTCTTAATCTATCCAAAGAGATGACGACTGAGCTCGAGCACCAAGCTCAGCAGGCTGGTTAATGCTCGAAACGTTCAATCTATGGCTGGCCACTGGCTTTGGGCTAGGGCTGGCGCCAATAGCGCCGGGTACGTTTGGCTCGTTGCTGGGTGTTCCACTGGCATGGTGGCTGCTGGGCAGGCCGACGTCTCATCAGGCGGCGATCATAGCGGTATTGATAGCCATTGCGATACCGGTTTGCCATGTCGCTTCGCTGCATTTTGCCGGCTTGGATCATGGCAGCATTGTGGCCGATGAGTACGTAGCTTTCCCTCTCGCCGTGATTGGCCTGCGAGCGGCGCGCCACCCGCTGGTAATGGCACTGGCATTCGGCGTTTATCGTTTTTTCGACGCGTTAAAACCACCGCCGATACATTTAGCCGAGGCGGTGCCGGGTGGTTTCGGTATTGTGCTGGATGATGTTATCGCTGCACTAATCACCTGGCTTATCGTGGCGGCTGCATTGGGGCTTTGGCAGCGTCGAGCCGGCACTATCTAATACGTGATCGCAATAAAAAACCTCGCAGGCAATGGCCTGCGAGGTTTTAGTTTTAGCAGCTTAGTGGCCTTGTCGGATGACTTACTCCTTAACCACAATCACCGACTTGGCATTGACGAACTCAAGCATGCCGAAGCCGCCATGCTCGCGTCCATAGCCAGAGTCTTTTACACCGCCGAAGGGCATTTCTGGTGTTGCGACGCCAAAGCCATTGATAAATACCATGCCGGTATCAAAGTACTTGCTGGCAAGCTCTGTCGCGCGCTTAACGTCTTTAGAGATGATCCCACCCCCCAGACCATAACGGCTGTCGTTGGCGATACGCATGGCGTCTTCATCGTCTTTGGCGCGAATCAGTGCCGCCACCGGGCCAAACAGTTCGTCATCATAAGCGGGCTGCCCAGGGGTCACGTTGTCCAGCACTGTGACCGGGTAAAACGCGCCTTTACCTGAGGGCTTTTTACCGCCGCAGAGAATTTTTGCGCCTTTGCTTACGCTCTCTTCTACTTGCTTATGAAGAGCATCGCGCAGATCAACGCGGGCCATGGGGCCAAGATCGCTACCTTTTTGGTTGGGGTCGCCCGCCGTCAGTGCCTGCATACGAGCCACGTAGCGTTGTTTAAACGCATCATAGTTCTTTTCAGTCACCACAAAGCGTTTCGCCGCAACGCACGTTTGGCCACCGTTATAGACACGCCCTTGAACACAGGTTTCTACCGCGAGATCGAGGTCGGCATCGTCAAGCACAAGATAAGCATCGTTGGAGCCTAGTTCTAACACGGTCTTTTTCAAATGTTCGGCGGCTTTAGCGGCGACTTTCCGGCCTGCACCGTCACTGCCGGTAAGCGTGACGCCGCGAACCGCAGAATGGCCAATGACTTCATCAGACACGCCGTGAGAGATCACGAGCGTGCGGAAAACGTTTTCGGGAAGGCCCGCTTCGCGATAGATTTTTTCCAGCAGCAGGCCGCTTCCGGTCACGTTTTCGGCGTGCTTAAGCAATACGCCGTTACCCGCCATTAGATTGGCAATTGAGTAGCGCACGACTTGATAAGCCGGGAAGTTCCAGGGCTGAATGCCGTAGATGACGCCCATCGGCGAATAAGTGACAAAGCCGCGTTCACCGTTCCCAGGCTGGCGCTCTTCGTCAGCTAATTTTTTAGGACCATGTTCAGCGGTGTAATCACAAATGCCGGTACACAGGTCAACTTCTTGGCGCGCCTGGTCAGGCAGTTTGCCCATTTCTTTGACCATCAGATCGGCCAGTGCTTCTTTATGCTTTTGAAGCGCTTGGCCAATCGCTTTAACCGTTTTAGCGCGACTTTCAAGGGACTCAAGGCGCCATTCCAGAAATGCCTCGTAACAAGCATCCACTACCTGCTTGGCTTCACCGCTACTCATTAGCGTATAGGTATCGAGAGTTTCGCCGTTAGTCGGATTAATCGTCGTGATATTGTTGCTCATAAGATCTCCTATCTTTAGATCAACGTGTTGGTCAAATCGCCCAGCTCCTGGGCGCTTAATCGACCGGTCTATTTCAAGTGTGCGTTCACCTTATTACAAAGTGAGGGCTTATGCACAATGAAGCACTTATTGTCGGGCAATGAATTATGAGAGTGGTTCCATACGCTTGTTAAAAGCGCTTTGCATCATTGATGCTTTTTTTCATCAATCAAGTATTTTTTGATGATTTTTTTCTTTTCTTAATCAGAATCCTATTATTTTTATTAAATTATTATAATTAAATCATTGGCTTATGGTTTTTATGTTATTGGCATGGCATTTGCTTTGAATTTGTTAGCCGGCGAAGTCGCCTTCGTATTAGCAGCGCTGCTAGAACAATCAATAACATTTCAATAGGAAACGCCACATGCAGTTAAGCCGTCTTAATCAAGTAAGTAGCTTTAAAAGCGCTGGTAAGCTGGTCACTGGTCACGGAGCTGCCCAGCAGTTGCAGCTCTATGTGCAGTCGCTGGGGATGCAACGACCGTTGATCGTGACCGACAGCGGCGTAGTGGCTTCAGGCACACTGGATATCATCACCGAGCAGCTCATGGCGCTAAATGTGACTTACGCAGTATTTGATCAGGTTACGCCCGAGCCTGAAGTGGAAATAGTTGAAAATTGCACGCGTGCTTTTAATGGTGGTCAGCATGATAGCGTTATCGCCGTAGGCGGCGGAAGTGCGATGGACATCGCCAAGTGCGTGGCGGTATATGCACACTATGAAGGCCCGCTTGAGGGATTGTTTGGTGAAAATAAAGTTGCCCAACGTGAGGTGCCTTTAATCGCCATGCCAACCACGGCGGGCACAGGATCTGAAGTAACCAATATCGCAATTTTGTCGGATAAAGTTCAGAAGATGAAAAAGGGCATAGTAAGTGATTGCCTACTACCTGACGTAGCTATTGTAGCGCCGGAGTTGACGCTGAGCTGCCCGCGTTCAGTAACGGCGGCCAGCGGGGTCGATGCGTTGGTGCATGCGATAGAAGCCTACCTTTCTAACTTCGCAACGCCGATTACCGATGCCTTAGCGGTTAAAGCCATGAACTTGATCATCCATGCGCTACCCAAGGCATTTGCTAACCCTAACCACCTTCAAGCCCGTGAAGACATGGCTACTGGCAGTCTCTTGGCGGGATTGGCGTTTGGTAATGCTGGTGTTGGGGCGGTGCATGCCTTGGCATATCCATTAGGTGGGCGTTACCACTTGGCTCATGGAGTAACCAATGCACTCTTATTGCCATTTGTGATGGAGTGGAACAAGTTGGCCTGCGTCAATCGCTTTCGTGGCATTGCGGTGGCCTTTGATGAACCCGTGGCTGGGCTTTCGGATGATGCCGTTGCCGATGCGGTTATCAAGCGCATGCATAAGCTGTGTGCTGATGTGGAGATTCCTGCCGGTTTACGCTCTTTTGATATTCCTGAATCCGCCATTCCCGAGTTGGCCGCCGAGGCCATTAAGGTGGAACGTTTGCTACGTAATAACCCGCGGGTATTAACGCTTACGGATATTGAGGCGATTTACCACGACGCTTATTAATGCGCCGCTAATTAAAACGCCATAACGACAAAACGTTTATTAAAAAAATACTAACAATTTTAAAATAGGAGCCCATGCCATGAGTGCTTGGAAACATCGCGTTGACGGTGAAGAGAGCCCGTACACCCCATTAGGGCCATTTAAGCTACGCCTGCCGTTTTATCATTACCGTTTTGAACTGCCCGATTACCTGCAGGGCCTATTAATGTGTGCGGTGGATCTTGCCGCTATTCCATTGATGATGCAGTTACTAGGCATGCCGTTTGAAGCAGCGTTGGCCATTGTAATTTTAAATGGCTTGCTCTATTTGATGCATCACCTCCTGGGTGACCCGGTTATCCCAGGTTGGATTACCCCCGCTATTCCTCTGTTGATGGCTTATGTGTCGACCTTTCCTGAGGGGGTAGACAGAGTTCATGCGCTGATTGCCTTTCAGATGCTACTGGGGATTCTTGCGCTTGGGCTTGGGGTAACGGGTATGGCGAGCAAGGTGGTGCGGCTAATCCCTTCTGCTATTAAAGCGGGTGTCATTATGGGCGCTGGGCTGGCGGCCATTGTCGTGGTGTTTGATGAGGGTGGTCGCTTTGAGCAGTATCCTTTTACCATTGCGATTGCGGTAGGTGTTGCGTTTTATCTGATTTTTTCTAAGCACTTTAATAAGTTGAAAGCGCAGGGCGGGCTTTGGGGCGCGATCGGTAAGCTGGGTATTTTTCCCATTATTGTACTGGCCATCGTGGTGGCACCACTGTTTGGTGAAGCACCGTGGCCTGATGTGGAGTGGGGGTTTAGCCAGCCTGATTTCGCGCTGATGTTTAGTGAATACACGGTGTTTGGTGTTGGTTTACCGCCGTTGACGATGTTTTTGACCGCGTTACCTACAGTTATCGCCGCTTACATTGTGCTGTTTGGCGATGTGCTTCAAAGCAAGGCGTTACTGGAAGAGGCTGATGAGAAACGCCAGGACGAAAAAATCGACTATAACCCTAATCGTGCACACATGATTTTTGGTGGGCGTAACTTCGGGATGAGTATCTTTGGTCCCGATGTGGTGATGTGTGGCCCGCTGTGGGCAGCGATGCATGTAGTAACGGTGGAGCGTTACAAGCAGGGCAAAGCAGCGATGAACTCTATCTTCGGCGGCTCCGGCTCGTTTCGCTGGGGTACGAATACCGGTTTGCTGCTGTTGCCAATTGTTAGCTTGGTGGAGCCCATCCTGGGGATTGCATTGGCGCTGACGTTGTTAATTCAGGGCTACGTGAGTGTACGTATTGGCATTATGGAAGCGCGCAGCCAGCGAGACTTAGGTATCGCGGGAATTATTGCTGCCATGCTGGTCATTAAAGGCGCTACCTGGGCTTTTGCGGTAGGTATCTTGCTCTGCGCGTTAATTTACGGCAAACGCTTTTTCTCAGGTGAGGTGGATAAAACCTTCGTGAAGGACTGGGACGAGGCATCGTTACCGGAGGCTGATCCCGAGCCGGAGGTGCCATTGCGCAAATAACAGACACTGCCTCTATAGTGGCTTAAACGCTATTAGGTAGAAAATCAATGTCCACCGCGAAAGCGGTGGGTGTGGTCTATCAGGGGGAGCTGTTATGCAACGTATCGACGAGTGCCTTTCGTTGGAAGCCGCGCTGCCGTTATTTGATTTGCACGGCACTGATGCAGTGGAGGTATTTGATATCCAGGGCCAAGTGATTGGAGTATTAACCCGCACCGATATTGAAGAGGCGCAGGGCAATACGTCGTCAGGTCAATTGGTGGGTGAATGTATGCGTTATCGTGTAACGGGCATTACCCCCCCTAGCGAGGCCCAAAGCGTTGATGCTTTTGGTTTTGATCAGGAGCCGTTGAGTTCTTTGTTGGATGCCTTGCACGATGGTGTCTATATCACCGATGCCAGCGGGATTACGGTCACGATCAATAAGGCTTATGAGCGTATCACCGGAATTTCTCGGGCAGAGGTGGTGGGCTTTCATATGGCCGACTTGGTGAAAGCGGGGTTTATCTCTAAATCGGCCTCGTTGGAAGTTATTCGTGAGCGTCGTCCGATTACACTGGTGCAGACTATTCATGATAGCCGGAAAATCGTGGTAACCGGCATGCCCATGTTCAAAGCCGATGGCTCGATTGCGTATGTGGTCACTAGTGTGCGTGATATTACCGAGTTGCTGTTGGCGAAACACGCTCAGGAGCAGTTAGAACAGATTCAGCGCATGCGTGAGACGTTTAAGGTGCCGGAAGTAACGGCGCTAAGTTCGTCTGGGGTGATTATCAGCCGACAAACGGAGCCTTGCTTTGAACTGGCCAGGCGAGTAGCAAAAACGTCCGCGAAGATACTTATTCGAGGCGAGACGGGCACCGGTAAAACGCTATTGGCACGCTATATTCATCAGCACAGTGATCGCGCGGATGGGCCGTTTATGGAACTTAACTGTACAGCGTTCCCTGAAGGGCTGCTGGAGGCAGAGCTGTTTGGTTATACCGCTGGTGCCTTTACCGGAGCGGCACCAAAAGGCAAGCAGGGGCTGCTGGATGTTGCTCATGGTGGCACGCTATTTCTGGATGAAATTGGTGACCTGTCGCTCGCGTTACAAGTGAAACTGCTCAAAGTAGTGGAGGAAAATCGCTATTTACCGGTCGGTGGAACGGCGTTTCGTCAAACCGATGTGCGCTTGATTACTGCTACTCATCAGGATTTACATGACCGGGTAAAAGAAGGCTGCTTTCGCGAGGATCTATTTTATCGCATTAGTGTGGTGCCTTTGTGGTTATCGCCTTTACGACAGCGACGCGATGAGATTATTCCACTACTTAGCTATTATTTGAGTCATTTTAATAAGCTGCATGGGCTGTGTCGGCGATGGGATCCGGAGGCCTTGGAACTACTTTCCAGCTATCCATGGCCTGGCAATATTCGTGAGCTGATTAATTTAACCGAGCGTTTAACCGTTACGGTGTTAGAAGACCTAATAACCGCTACGTCGTTGCCGAACGAGGTATTTCCCTGTGCCACGCTTTGTGTAAAGCATGTTAGTGGCGACCTCCGCCAACAGGTCATGCACTTCGAACAGCAGTTAATTCACCAAGCACTTGCTAGCCATGGCTCTACCCGCGCTGCAGCCACTGCATTGGGGGTCGACCAGTCGACTCTGGTAAAGAAGCAGCGGCGCTGGCGTCAGGCGAGCATCTGATAATAAGTGGTGTTATATGGCAAGGTTTTTAGAACTCTGGCCCACCAGCTTCTTCGCCCCACACCTCGTCTAAACGTCCATCGCGCCCACAGCTGAAGCGATAGAACTTATAGCGCACCGGGTTTTTCTGGTAATAATCCTGGTGGTACTCCTCCGCAGGCCAAAACGCCGTGGCGGGTACTATTTGGGTGGCGATATCCTTGTCAAAGCGAGCCTCCATGTCGGTTTTGGATGCTTCAGCCAGTTCTCTCTGCTCTTCATTGTGATAAAAAATCGCCGAGCGGTATTGATCGCCTACGTCGCAGAACTGTCGGTCCACCGCGAAGGGGTCGATATTGCGCCAGAATATGTCTAATAGCTGCGAATAGCTGATTTCTTCCGGGTCGTATTCAACTTGGACAGCTTCAGCGTGACCGGTGCCGCCCCGCGAAATATCCTCGTAGCTAGGATTCTCTAGCTCGCCGCCGATGTAGCCAGAAATGGTGGCGCTGACCCCTGGCTGCTTATCGTAAGGTGGTTCCATGCACCAAAAACAGCCGCCGGCAAACGTAGCTTCAACGGTCGCCTGGGCTTGAAGTGACGGGCTGGCGAGGCCTGCAGCGGCCACTACGCAAAGTGCTAATGGACGAAAAAGGGGAAGTCGGGTCATTCAAAGCACTCCAGTGGCGGTAGTGATACGGTTCGAGCTTAAGCCTATTAATGGCTTGGGGCTTAGCTTGCTGACAGCGGCATTAAACTAACGCCTAGGCTCCCTTGGCTAACTCAGTAGGCTAGTCTCTAGTTATACGTTTATCAGCAGCCTTTTCAAAACACGTTTTTTATTAAAGGTAGGCCCATGACAACAACAATCCAATTAATTAATGCGCTTTTTAGCCACAACGCCCAGGTGGCAAAGGTTGGCACGCACGCGAGTACAGCGCTACTGATGGCGAAGTAGCGCCCTAACGTTACCGGAGTCCGTGATGCCAGAACTAGCTAATAACCACTATGATTATATTGTTATCGGCGCAGGCACTGCCGGGTGCCTGCTGGCCAATCGTTTGAGCGCAAACCCCAAACATCGCGTGCTGCTGATAGAAGCGGGAGGACGGGATAACTACTACTGGATTCATATTCCCGTAGGGTATCTCTACTGCATCAATAACCCGCGTACCGATTGGCTGTTTCGCACCGAGCCCGACAAAGGGCTCAACGGCCGTTCATTGATTTATCCACGCGGCAAAACCCTGGGCGGCTGTTCCAGCATCAATGGGATGATTTACATGCGCGGCCAGGCGCGAGACTACGACCACTGGGCTGAGGTGGCGGGAGACGATGCTTGGCGTTGGGAAAACTGCTTGCCCGATTTTATCAAACACGAAGACCACTATCGATTAGATGCGGGCGGCGATGGCGACGCTAAACATCGCGACTTTCATGGGCATGGCGGCGAATGGCGGGTCGAAAAACAGCGCCTGAAATGGCCCGTGTTAGACGATTTTGCCGAGGCTGCTGTGCAGGCGGGCATCCCGCGCACCGATGATTTTAACCGCGGTTCAAACGAAGGCGTGGCCTATTTCGACGTCAATCAGCGCTCGGGCTTTCGGTGGAATACCGCTAAAGCATTTTTACGCCCGGCACTTAAGCGCGACAACTTAACGCTATGGCATTCCACGCAGGTTAATCGGCTGTGCTTTAACGAAGAGGGAGGTATGCCGCGGTGTTCGGGCGTTGAAGTTGAGCGCAATGGCAGTGTCCAGCGAGCGACAGTGAGTGGGGAAGTGGTGCTATGTGCCGGTGCCATTGGTACGCCGCACTTGCTGCAGCTTTCCGGCGTGGGGCCTGCCGAGCTGTTACGCAAACACGGCGTTACCTTGGTACATGAGCTGCCGGGCGTCGGCGAGAATCTGCAGGACCACCTGCAGATTCGCTCAGTCTATAAAATTACCAATGGCAAAACATTAAACGCCATGGCCAGTACGCTATGGGGAAAGGCCGGTATCGGGCTTGAATATTTACTCAAACGTTCTGGGCCTATGAGCATGGCGCCTTCGCAGCTGGGGGCATTTACTCGCAGCTCGCCAGAGCACGCGCACCCCAATATTCAATACCATGTGCAGCCGCTGAGCCTTGAGGCTTTTGGCCAACCGCTGCACGCATACCCAGCCATTACCGCAAGCGTGTGTAATTTGAACCCCACCAGCCGAGGGACAGTGCGTCTAAAAAGCAGTGACCCGCATCAAGCGCCGGCCATTTCGCCTAACTATCTGAGTACGCCTGAAGACCGTAAGGTGGCAGCGGACTCACTGCGCGTCACTCGGCATATTGCCGAGCAGCCTGCTTTTAACAAATATGCGCCTGAAGAAGTGAAGCCGGGCGCTGAGTATCAAAGTGATGATGAGCTTGCCCGGTTGGCGGGCGATATAGGAACGACCATTTTTCACCCCGTTGGCACTGCGCGCATGGGTCGCAAAGACGATGTTATGGCGGTGGTGGATGCCCGGCTTAGAGTGCGCGGTATCAACGGTTTGCGAGTCGCTGATGCCAGCATCATGCCCACCATTACCAGTGGCAATACGAACTCTCCAACCTTAATGATTGCCGAGAAGGCTGCCGATTGGATCTTAGCGCCACATAGCTGAAATTCAGCGAAAGTCCAGGAATTTAGGGGCTTTTAGCTAGGTATTATAGTAGTGTTGACGGGTGCATGGGTTAGGCGCAAAATACGCTCAGTTGGTTAGCAAGTCGAACGTTGTCAGCAGTATAGAAACGCCTCAAGCGTTAATTCTGGTGAAAGTTTCTTGTTCTACCCACTGTAATTCGGGTATTTCCCGGTTTTGATTAGCTACATCGAGGATTTCGATCATGGCAACTGGTACCGTTAAGTGGTTCAACGACACTAAAGGCTTCGGCTTCATTTCTCCTGACGACAATGGCGACGACCTGTTCGCACATTTCTCTGAAATTCAGTCTGAAGGTTTCAAATCTCTGCAGGACGGCCAGAAGGTTTCCTTCGACGTCACTCAGGGTAAAAAAGGCCTTCAGGCTTCTAACATCAAAGTTGTTTAAGTTAATTCTTAAACCATGAGATGTTAACAATTAGCGCTTAGCGTTGATTGATCGTAAAGCCCCGCCAAGCGCGGGGCTTTTTGTTGCCCGTCATTTAGAGAGTGCTCTAAGCCGCGATATTGACGCCACTATGGCTATTCTTATATTCTTTTTTGTTCTTTAAGTGTTTCTAAAAATAACTTTTTAGAATATGCGGTTGGCGTCACAATAGCCCATGCTTGTGGATTAAGAATGGGGTGGGTATGTCGCTGGATGCATGGATTGCGGTAGCAGTGGTGGTTACGATCTTTCCGCTCATGGCTTTTTCACGCCTCGGGCCCGACATTATTTTGCTGGGTGCGGTTATCGTGCTGATGACGCTGGGAGTCATTGATCCTCAGCAGGCGTTAGGCGGCTTTTCCAATAGCGGTTTATTCACCGTCGCGTTTATGTACGTGCTGGTGGCTAGCATTCGTGAAACCGGTGGGATTGATCTCATTATTCGCTATGTGTTGGGGCGCCCTGCGAGCGAAAGAGGCGCCCTGACGCGCCTGCTATTACCCGTGGCGATGCTCAGTGGTTTTGTCAATAATACCCCGGTAGTGGCTACCTATATCCCCGCGGTGATGAGCTGGAGCCGGCGGCTGCGTTTATCTCCACAGCGGCTGCTCATGCCGCTCAGCTTTGCTTCTATCCTGGGTGGCACCATTACCCTGTTCGGCACCAGTACTAACTTGGTCGTGCATGGACTGTTACTTGACCGTTATCCCGAGCGCGGCATGGGCCTTTTAGATCTCGCTTGGGTCGGGATTCCCGTGGCCATAGCGGGCCTAGTCTATCTGATTGCACTAGGGCCGCGGTTGCTACCGGCGCGTTCCGGGGTGGCCAGTGCGTTTGCCAATCCGCGTGAGTTCACGATTGAAATGGAGGTAGACCCAGCTGGTGTACTGGTCGACCGTAGCGTGGAGGAAGCCGGGCTGCGCCATCTACAGGAGCTGTTCCTGGTGGAGATTGAGCGTGCAGGCAATATTGTCAGCGTTGTCGGGCCTGGGGAGCAGCTTAAAGGTGGCGACCGTCTAGTGTTTGCCGGAACCAGCGATGCAGCGGTAGAGCTCCAGCAAATCCGTGGCCTCATTCCTTCTCGAGACGACACTTCCAGTTTAGAGAAAGAGTTTAAAGAGCGCCGTTTGGTCGAGGCCGTTGTGTCTGACCAGTGCCAGTTTATTGGCCAGCGTATTCGCGATGGACGGTTTAGAACGCTGTATGGCGCAGCGGTGCTGGCGATATGCCGTGGCGGTGAGCGGGTAAAAGGGAATTTAGGTCAAGTGCGCTTGCAGTCAGCGGATGTGCTGCTGCTAGAAGCACGCCCACCGTTTATTGAACGTCATCGTCAGTCCAGAGACTTTTTGCTGATAAGCGAGCTTAATGGGTCAGCACGGCCGATCCATGAAAAGGCGCCGCTTGCGTGGGGGATCTTACTGGGTGCCGTGGTGCTTGCAGCGCTGGGCGTGCTTAGCATGCTCAATGCCGCCATGTTAGGGGCTGCGCTAGTGCTACTCACCGGCTGTTGTTCGGTGGGAGCGGCTAAGCGAGGCCTTGATACCCAGGTGCTGCTAACTATTGCCGCCTCGTTTGGCGTCGGGGCCGCGCTACAAAGCTCCGGTGCGGCGGAAGTGATTGCCGGTGGTTTGCTGGCGCTAGTGGCGGGTAATCCTCTACTCTTGCTGATAGGGACCTACTGTGTCGTAGCGCTTCTCACAGAGCTAGTCACTAACAACGCTGCGGCAGTGATTATTTTCCCGGTCGTGATGAGCGCTGCAGAAAGTTTAGGCGTTAGTCCGATGCCTTACGTCGTGGCCGTTATGTTTGCTGCCTCGGCCAGTTTCTTAACGCCTATCGGCTATCAAACGAACTTGATGGTGTATGGCCCCGGCGGCTATCGGGTGAGTGACTTTCTACGCTTAGGCAGTGGTTTAAATGTCTTAACCGGTGCGATAGCGCTGGTGTTGATTCCTCAGGTATGGCCTTTTTAAAATAGCTTTTGGCGGTGTCTTGGCTCCTTTAGGCGCGCCACTACTCGCGGTTAGCACTGGTTTGCGCTAGGGTTGCTTTTTTTGCACAAGGAATGAGAGTCGATGACTGATCCTGGCGAACTGATTATTGAGCCGAAAAACGGTCAACCTGCCGATGCGTGTGTCTTTATTATTCACGGTTTAGGTGCTGACGGGCACGATTTTGAGCCGCTAGTGCCCGCGTTAGCACTGCATAAAAACTCGCAGGTTCGTTTTATCATGCCCCATGCGCCGCGCCTGGCCGTGACGATTAATGGCGGCATGGTGATGCCCGCGTGGTATGACATTCTCGCCATGGATTTGGGGCGTCGGGTGGATAAAAGCCAGCTCAAAAAATCGGCTGAGCGATTACAGGGGCTGATGCAAGAGCAAATTGATCAAGGAATCGATAGTCGGCGCATTATTGTGGCGGGTTTTTCGCAAGGCGGCGCCGTTGCCTACGAAGCCGCGCTCACTTTTCCCGCGCCCTTGGGCGGCTTGTTAGCGATGTCGACCTATTTTGCCACTGCCGACAATATCGTTCTGAGCGATGCAAATCGACAAATGCCTATTGAAGTACAGCACGGTAACTTTGATCCTATCGTGCCCGAAAGCCTGGGGCGCAGCGGCGTAGACCGCCTGAAAGAGATGGGTTACACGGTCAATTACCGCCAGTACCCAATGGCCCACGCGCTCTGTCCACAGCAGGTTAATGACATCGGCAAATGGCTGGGCACACGTCTAAGCTAGCATTCGCCTAAGCTAGCATTTGCCTAAACTCAGCGCCTATTCGTGCCCGATGCAAGGACGTAGCGAAAACGAATGATAGCTTCCATTGATGTGGTAGAAGTAGCGCTAGCGCTGTGCCTTACGGGGACGGCGCTGGTTTGCTTGTTTGATCGCCATCTTCTGCGCGCCTGCCGCTTCTTTGTGGCTTTTGCTATCGCTATGGCATTGGCATGGTGGCAACTAGGTGCCATTTGGTTAGCAAGCGCAGAGCTACTGCTAGGAGCAGTGCTGACAGGGCTCTGCTGTTTTTATGCTCTTGGCCACGTTGGGTCTAGCGGCTCATCTGTTTTAGCGCACGATCATTTTAGCGAGCCGTGGACACGAATTGCCATGCGAGTGGTGTTAGCGCTGGTTTGGTTTGTCATGGTCGCTGTGGCGATTGGCTATGTACTAACCGATATGCAGCACTCGCCTGCTGAACATCCGCTTTTGTTGGCTGGGGTGGTGATTGCTGCCAGCGCCATGGCCTCCTTTGCACTACACCGTCATCTGTTAAGACGTTTGCTGGCGTTTAATCTACTCGGTTCTGGCGTATTTATGTTGCTTGCCGGCGTGGCGGGTACTACTCCGACTGCCCAGGTTTTAATCAGCGTGGGGCTGCTAGTGGCGGCGCTTGGGTCGATGCTCGGTGTCTTGCTGATAAGACAGCTTTTACATTTGCAAGGCGTTAATGCCTTGGACCACGACAGCGGGCCCAAAGAGAGTGCGACATGATCTGGCGCTTTGGTCTCTTCGATAGCACCTTTACGCCGCTTGCCACAACCCACTGGGCGCTGTTGACGGTGCTTTGCCTACCGCTGTTAATGGGGCTGTTGGCGGCATTATTCCCCCCTAAACGAGCATGGCCCGTGCTACTTGCCAGCGCGCCGATAGTGGCGGCTGGTTTAATGCTGCTGTTCGCCTTTAACGATGCGGGGCTACTGCGCTGGCAGTGGGCGGTGGCGGATATCCAACTGTCGCTGCGTTTGAACGGGCTCAGCGTACTGCTGCTATTAACGACCCAGTGGATTGGCGTTGCCGCAGCGCTATATACGCCGGGCTATTTGCGCTTAAGCGACCCCGGCCCGATGGCACGCTGGCTTTGGCCGCTGATGGGGACGTTGATAAGCGCGCTTTCATTAATGTGGCTAGCCACTGATCTACTCACCCTCTATGTTGCGTTGGAGCTGATGGGCTTGGCGGCGGTCGGCATGCTGCTGCTATCGGGGAAAGCGCCTGCCCTTAAGGCGGGGATGCGCTATTTGCTGCTAGCGCTGGTGGGGTCATTGGCTTATCTGCTGGGCGTTGCTTTGATTCTAGGTCACTGGGGCCGGTTAGATTTACAGGGTTTAGCCGAGATAATCGAGCCCGGCCCCGTGGCATGGTTCGCGGCGGCGCTGATGGGCGCCGGGCTTGCGTTGAAAGCTGCGCTGTTTCCGCTGCATGCCTGGCTGTCGCCTGTCCATGAAAATGCCTGGACGCCGGTGAGCGCATTGCATGCCGGGCTGGTGATCAAAGCTTCACTTTTTATGCTGGTGCTGCTGTGGAGCATTCTACTGCCGGATGCTTTCTATGCATCGCGTGTTATTGCCTGGCTAGGCATGCTGGCGATTGTATGGGGTGGCCTATTAGCATGGCGAACCGACTCACTGAAAACGTTGGTCGCCTCATCAACCGTCGCGCAGCTGGGTTATTTGATGGTGATTTTCCCGCTGCTACTGGGAGCAGACGTTGCTCCGCTGCCTCGCGCCTTAGCGTGGGAAGGCTTTTGGCTACAGTTAATGGGGCACGCTTTTGCTAAGGCCGCGATGTTTATGGCTGCCGGCAACCTGATTCTGGCGACCGGTGAAAGTACCTTAAAGGGCCTTGCAGGCACTAGCCGGCGCTTGCCGCTTTCGCTGTTAGTATTTGGCATTGCTTCCATCACGTTAATGGGCCTGCCACCCAGCGCTGGTTTTACCGCAAAATGGCTGCTCTTTGAGGCCATGATTATCACGCAGCAGTGGTGGGCGGTGGCGTCACTGCTTGTCGGTACGTTACTTACCGCTGCCTATATATTCCGCATGTTTCGCTATTCGTTTGACGAGTCGGCACCGCGCCAGCGTTATCAGCCTCTTGCGCCGGGGATGGACTTAATCGCCCTGACGCTGGCGCTAGCCGCTTTCGCACTGGGGCTTTTCGCGCATTATCCATTGGGATTGATGCATGGAGGTGGCGTATGACTGCTGAGTGGCTACCCATCACCGCGTTGGTTATCGCGCTGCTGGTCACCGGGATTATTTTTGTGCTGCCGGAAGAATCCCATCGTCTACGCACCACGATTAATCTGCTGGCGGCGGTCACCAATATTGTTCTGGTCACCTTGATGGTCAGGCGAGTAGCCGCTGGGTATGAAGATATTTTCAGCTTCCAGGTTGTCGGCGGTGTTGATTTCGTATTGCGCACGGATGCGCTTGGGGTGATGTTCGCCGGGTTATCGTCACTGCTTTGGCTGTGTACGACGATTTACGCGATTGGCTACTTGGAAGGGTCTGCCAACCGGAAGCGCTTTTTTGGCTTTTTTAGCCTCTGCGTGGCCAGCACCATCGGCATTGCGCTGGCTGATAACTTGTTTACCTTTTTGATTTTCTACGAAATGTTGACGCTCTCCACGTACCCGCTAGTGGTGCACCGGGGTACGGAGCAAGCGCTCAACGCGGGCCGCGTCTATTTGCGCTATACCCTCACGGCTGGCGTGGTGCTGCTCCTGGGCGCGGTGCTGCTTTATAGCCTGACGGGGGACCAGTCGTTTTCTTCCGAAGCAGGCTTGGGCGATTATTTAAACGATAACCGTGGCTTGCTAACGCTAATATTTGCGCTACTGGTGGGCGGGTTTGCGGTTAAGGCTGCTATGGTGCCGCTGCACGGCTGGCTACCAAGAGCCATGGTTGCGCCAGCGCCGGTGAGTGCGCTGCTGCACGCCGTCGCGGTCGTGAAGGCTGGCGCGTTTGGCATCTTGAGGGTGGTTTATGATCTTTATGGCATTGAGCTTAGCGTGGAGCTTGGTGTCATTACCGCGCTGGCGGTGGCGGCGTCTATTACGATTATTTATGGGTCGTTGAGAGCCATCGCGCAAGAGGAGCTGAAACCACGCTTGGCGTTTTCTACCATCAGCCAAGTTTCCTACGTTATTCTCGGCATCGGCTTATTTGGGCCTTTCGGCACTATTGGCGCGTTAGCGCACTTACTGCACCAGGGTTTAATGAAGGTCACGTTATTCTTCTGTGCGGGTAACTATGCAGAAGAGCTGGGGATTCACCGCATTGACGAGATGGACGGTGCCGGTAAGCGCATGCCGTTAACCAGTATTGCATTCACGATAGGCGCGCTAGGAATGATCGGCCTCCCGCCCTTTGCTGGTTTTATTACCAAGTGGTACCTCGGTATCGGCGCGATCCAGGCTGAAATGTACTGGGTGGTGGCCGTGTTGGTGATCAGCAGCACGCTCAACGCGATGTATTTTTTACCGATTGTGCATCGTCTGTGGTTCCGTTTAGGGCCTTCTCATGGCAAAGGCAGTTGGCCCGACGAACAGCGTTTAGGCCGCTTTGAAACCCATGGCTGGTTGCTTTTACCGATGGTGTTTACCGCGCTGGTGAGCCTCGCTGCTGGTTTGTTGGCAGGCTTGCCGTTTAGTCCGCTGGACTGGGCAACCCGCGTCGCAAACGGGGAGTACTTGCTATGATGACGCTGCTGCTGGCGCTGTCACTGCTATGGCCGCTGTGCGTCGCCGGGTGTTCAGCTTGGCACGCCTATCGCACACCAAGCTCACGGCGCGACTATTTTTCCCTGCTGTGGGTGAGCGCTGCTTGGCCTGCCTTACTGTTAGCGTACGGTGGCGAAGCGCAGTGGACTATCGATGCCTGGATGCTGGGCGGGGAGTGGGCGTTAAACTCGCTCAGCCGCCCATGGCTGGCGTTTACCGCGCTGCTGTGGAGTTTAGCAGCCGTGCACGCGCGAGGTTATTTTGCGGCGGAGCAGAAGCAGGCTCAGGCGGGCGATCAAGATGCTCAGCGTCGCCTGCAGCGTTTGTCACTGCTGTGGCCAATGACCTTATTAGGCAACGTGTTATTGGTTGTCGCCCAGGATATTGCCAGCTTCTATTTAGGCTTTGCGCTGATGACGTTTGCCGCTTATGCCCTCGTAGTGCACACCGGTACACAAGAGGCGCGGCTGGGGGCGCGGGTATATTTAATACTGGCCGTGGTCGGCGAAGGCCTTATTTTAGCCGGCTTTTTATGGGCCGCCGGTGAGGCCGACACGCTAACGCTGCAAGGCGTGCGTGAGGGAATGTTAATCGCAGAGCAGGGCGCATGGATGGCCGCCTTGCTGTGCTTAGGCTTCGGGGTAAAAGCCGGCGTTATCGGATTGCACGTATGGCTGCCGTTGGCGCATCCTGTAGCGCCCGCACCGGCCAGTGCGGTGCTTAGCGGGGTGATGATTAAAGCCGGCCTGCTTGGCTGGATAAGCGTGCTGCCGCTGGGTCATGACGAGGTATCTGGTGCCTTAGCCCAGTTTGGCCACGTTATGCTGATAGCCGGGTTGGCAGCCGCCTTTGCCGCTGCGCTTTACGGTGTGTTTCAGCGCCATCCAAAAGCCGTGCTAGCGTATTCAAGTATTAGTCAAATGGGCATGATGACCGCGCTGGTGGCAATGGGGCTAGTGGCGCCGGATGTTTGGCCACTGCTGTGGCCGGGCTTGGTGCTGTTTGCCGCTCATCACGCGCTGGCCAAAGGCAGTCTATTTATGGGCACCAGTATTAGTGAGCACCTGCCACGCTGGCCGTTGCCTCTGGTGTGGGCGTTGATGGCGCTGCCGGGCATATCGCTGGCTGGTGCTATTGGCGCAGGTATGATCAGCAAATGGGGCGTCAAAAGCCCGCTTTATGAGATGCATCATGAATCGTTAATTAAGCTGCTGAGTTGGGCCGCCGTTGGCACCGCGGCGCTAGTCAGTGTTGCGCTTTGGCGCCAGTGGCAGCAGCGCGAGCAAGGCGGCAGCAATCCGTGGCAGTGGGGTGCTTGGCTTGCAGGCATTATGGCGGCGCTCGTAACGCCGCTGTGGTTACCGCTACCTACGGGCAGTATTGAAATGCCGCCTCTTAGAGAGTGGTTGGGGATTATATGGCCATTTCCGGCAGGTGTTCTGCTCGCTGTAGTGGGCTGGCTATTAACTCGCTCCTTTAAGGGTAAATCGCCCCCCGCAGGTGATCTATGGTGGCTGTATGCCTTTATAGCCAACGCTGCGCTAGTGCCTATACGTTTGATAGGCCACGCCTGTGGCAAGATTAAAGCGGCCAGCGTGACTGCCGCGCAAAGTATGGAAAAGAGATTCATGGTTTCTTTATCACGCGGATTGGCCGGGGAGAGCTGGTTGCGGCATCATTCAAGTGGTTTGATGATGGTGCTTGCCGCAGTGCTTGCGGCGCTACTTATGTGGGAAGGCCAAGGATGATGAGAATGCCGCAACCGTGTTGGGCTTTGACGCGCTATGAGTAATCTTGAGCGTGGCCGGCATGCCGAGGTGCCGGGCGAGATTCCCGCTCGTGGCTGGCATGATATTGTCTGGCGAGTAGTGCGCGCCGCGCGGCGGGACCGCATTACTATGCTGGCGGCCGGTGTCGCTTTTTACGCATTGCTCGCATTGTTTCCCACTATTGCCGCGGTTATTTCGCTCTGGGGGCTGCTGTTTGACCCCTATGAGGCGGGCCAGCAGCTGTACGAAATTAGCCGTTTTATGCCACCCGATGCGGCCAAGTTAATTGATCAGCAGGCCCAGAAGGTAGTGGAAAGTGCTGAATCAAGTAACGTGATGGCCACGCTAGTCGGTCTATTGATTGCCATGTTTGTTGCCTCAAAAAGCGTGGCGGTATTAGTGATTGGATTAAACGTGGTGTATGGGGAAACGGAAAAACGCTCACTATTTCATCGCAGCACGGTGTTGGTGTCGCTGACGTTTGGTTTGATTATTATGACCTTGGTATCACTGGGTTTTATCGCCATCGTACCCATGCTGGTTGATGCGCTAGCCATTGATCCACCCCTGGATAAGCTGCTGAAATGGTTACGTTGGCCTGCGCTCTTAGTGCTAATGAGCGTGCTGATCGCGTTACTTTATCGTTTCGCACCCTATCGGCGTTCAGCGCAGTGGCGGTGGTTAAGCTATGGAACGCTACTCGCCACTTTTATGTGGCTATTAGGTTCTGGCGGGCTTTCGCTGTACGTACGCTATTTCGCAACCTTTAGTGAGCTCTATGGATCACTGGGGGCCGTCATAGCGTTAATGATATGGTTTTGGCTCTCTGCCTTCGTGGTGCTGTTTGGCGCAGAAGTGAACAGTGAAATGGAGCGTCAGACTTACCGCGATACAACTGTCGGTTATCCGCGCCCTCTTGGCGAACGCGAGGCGTTTGCCGCAGATACTATTGGCAGCCCTCAGCCGTGGCGGGCATCAGACGCTGAGTAGCCGATTCAGCCCTCGTGCGCATGGCTTCTTGGATCAGCTTTCTTGGTTAACGTTACTTGGCTACATCATCCCTCACCCGGTCCCAGCGTGAGGGATGGTGTTTAACAATCGCTAGTCTTATAACAGCTCTTCAGCGGCAAGTGCTAAGCGAGAACGTTCAACGCTTTTCAAGGTGATATGGCCGGCATGAGGCCAGTCTCTAAAACGCTCAACGACGGCCGCCATGCCGCAGGTATTGGCGGTTAGGTAGGGGGTGTCGATCTGACCAACGTTGCCCAGGCAGACAATCTTGGTATTGCGCCCCGCCCGTGTCACCAGCGATTTTAGCTGTTTGGGGGTAAAATTTTGCGCCTCATCAATGATTAGAAACGTGTCATTTAAGGTGCGGCCGCGCATAAAGCTTGGCGAGCGAATTTGTACGCGTGAGCCAATCAGTTGGCGAGTAGCACCATTATCCCAGCTGGACTCTCCCTCCTCATTGCGCAGCAGGTTATCCATGTTGTCGTGGAAAGCCCCCATCCACGGTGACATTTTCTCCTCTTCGGTACCGGGTAGAAAGCCGATGTCTTCCCCCATAGGGATCGGCGCGCGGGTAAATACAATGCGCTCAAATAGCTTGGCATCCAACGTTTGTTGAAAGGCGGCCGCCAGCGTCATAAACGTCTTACCGGTACCGGCGTTACCGGCCACCGTCACCAGGTCAATATCCGGGTCCATCAGCAAGTTTAAGGTGAAGTTTTGCCGGCTGTCATGTGCATGAACGCCCCACACGCCGGCATGATGGCGGTAGTTGGTCAGTAGCTGAAGGCGGGCTGTGGAGGGGCCCAGTTCGCGAACGATCGCCTCGAACTCTGCGCCATTCTCACTATCCGACACCAGCATGCCAACGTGCCAATGCCGGGGCATCACACCATTGAGCTGATAGAACGTGTGATGACCAACGCGCTCGACGGTGACATCGACATTGAGGCCTTCCCATAGCGTGGCGCCATCTTGCCCTGCTGAGGCATAGACTTGCGCGCCTTCAATCATGGCATCGCTATCAGAGAACGCGCGGTCGTTTAGATAATCCTCAACCGGTACCTTTAGCGCGGCGGCTTTAACGCGCAGGTTGATATCTTTGGTGATCAGAATCACCGAGGCATCGGGGCGTTCATCGCGCAGGCGGCAGGTCTCCGCCAATATGCGGTTATCGGGGCTGTCATCAATGGCGTCGAGGAGTTTTAAATCGTTGTAGCATAAAAAGTGCAGGCGACCTGATTCGCCGCTAATTCGGGGGATTGGAATACCGAGCTGAATTTCATCAAAGGTGACTTGGCTAGTAAGGTCAGAAAGCGTACGGCTAATTTGGCGGGCCGTGCGGGCGATTTCACGAATACCGTTTTTGTGCTTATCCAGTTCCTCCAGAACTGTCATCGGGATAACAACATCGTGCTCATCGAAGTGATAGAGCGCGGCAGGATCATGAATGAGGACATTAGTGTCCAGCACGTACAGCCGAGTGGCTTTCTTATCGAGTCGTACCATCGGTGGAATCACTCCTTGGTTGACGGCAACTTCGACACTGGCAGGTGCGTATTACGCCCAGATGACACTTGCCTGTGTCCCTCACATGGCGTGTCCTGGCATCTCCTTCGTTTTTTAATGGCTGAGCACTTTGTAATAGCGTGGAAGGCTTTGGCATTTTTTGCCAATTAAATTATTTCAACGCTGTGTCAGTCTGCTTGAGCAGCGGTTAAGAAAACTCGGATTGGCGCAGCGTGGCTAAAAAGTGTGCCACCTTGTTCAGCAGCGCTGCGGCCACTACGCCACGGTTATCGCTTTCTACATAGCGATAATGGTGGCTGTCTAAGACGAGATCATGATTGAGCGTACATAAAGTGCCTGCCTCCAGGGCACTTTTGACCAGCGGATAAGGGAGTAGCGCCCAGCCGGTGGCATTAATCACAGCGTCGCGTATGACTTCAAACATGGTGAGCCCAAGATAATTGCCTGAAAACAGCGCCTCGCTGATCAGTTTGTCGTCTTGTACGTGGGTTAAGCACACCTGCGTGTACTGGGCTAAGTCATCGCGATTGACGCTAGGAAGGCGGCTGAGAGGATGCTGCGGCGCGGCCACCAAACGCATCGTGACCGGGGCAAGGTTGGCCGCGTTAGCATCAATGCCTTCAGCGGTGTAAAGGCCAAAAGCGATATCTACCGTTTGGCGCTGTACAAACTGGGCATGTTCCTGGGGAGGCACCAGATATACCGATATCGCCGTTAGCGGGAACTGCTGCTTTAAATCATGCATTACTTGGCGCCAAAAGGCCTCTGGCAGGGCATCGTCACGCGCAATGCCGAGCTGGCTTTCAACACCCTGCAGATGCTGGTGGCAGTGCTTTTTGATCCTGCTGGCGCTGGTTAATAGGCGGTAGCAGTCGGGCAGTACGCTGTCTCCAACGGCGCTAAGCGTTAAGCTATTACCTGAACGCTCAAAGAGCGCCACGCCGAGGCTGTCTTCCAAGGCATTGACCGCGGCGCTCAGCGTACTTCGCTTTACTCCCGTGTGTCGGGCCGCAGCGGCAAAAGATCCATGTTCGGTAACATCAACAAAGGCCTGCACCTGTTCAGCACGCATAATCGTCTCGTTTAAAGGTGTTAGCGCCAATAAAGCTAGCGCTGAGCGATTGGTTATTCATACAGCCTCCTTCTATTATGGCGCAAAATTTGCCCAATGTGATGGAGTTATCCGCGTGACCCCCTTTGTAGCCGAGCGCCGTGCGCTAAGATTTTCAGCCGTTTCAGCCAGCCTCTTTGCATCCACTGGCCTTGTTTTAGGGATCGCCAGTGGCTCGATAACGATTCTTTTTGACAGCGGCTATTCCTTACTAAGCCTATTGCTAGCATCGCTATCGCTCTATGCGCTTCACCAAGCGCGTAAGCCTGCTGATGATCACTACCCCTTTGGGCGGCTAACGGTTGAGCCGCTAGCGGTGCTGCTCAAAGGCGTAGTGATCGCCATGGTATGTGTCGTGTCGCTTGTGTCAGCACTTTGGAGCCTATCGGCAGGAGGGCGGTTAGTGACGCTAGATTTAGCCTTAATGTTTGGCGTGGTCAACGTGACCGGCTGCTTGTTGACCTGGTGGTGGCTGGCCCGCTATGCCCGCGTGGCACGCTCGTCGCTGCTAGCCGCGGAATTGCGTCAGTGGCAGATGGATACTTGGTTAAGTGCTGCAGTGATGCTGGGCTTTGTGCTCACTTGGGGGCTAATGCAAACGCCATGGGCGAGCTACGCACGCTTTGCCGATCCGATCATGGTGCTGGTGATTGCAGGCTACTTCCTACCGATGCCAATTCGCATGGTGAAAGGCGCTCTACGTGAGCTGATGTTCGGTGTGCCGAGTAACTGCGTGCGTCGCGATGTCATGAAAGACGTTGCTGATTTTGATGTCACCGATGACGATGTGCGCCTGGCACAGGTAGGCAGTTTCTTGATGGTAGACATCCAGCTCGATAAGCAGCAGTTTCACGATGCCCAGGAAATAGTTGATAGCGTGGAGCAACGCTGCAAGCGATTAAATCTGCGCCCAATCACCAGTCTTACCCTGATTGCCGGCTAAGCGGCGTTAAAAAAGATTGACGTTATTTGTACAGCGGTGCTATTTAGCGCTACCGACAAAAAGTGTCGGGCTAATGATCGCTACGTTGAGGGTTGTAATAACATGCCATTGTGCCGCTGTTTACCCGCACTGCTGCTGACTATTCTGGTCGCTGGCTGTGCAAGCTCTACCATTGCTCCCCGCTATACTTCCGATAACCCAGACGTGATGCGTATTGGCGGAGAACGTCCGGCTAATCGCGATACAAGCGTTGAAAGTGCCGGTTCTTTCTGCTTGGAAACGGCCGAGCGCTGGAACGAGCACGGACGTACGCCCGATGGGCAAACCCTTTGGGCGAAAGACATCATGCGTAAAGTAGTGTCTTGTCAGTAAGCGCTGATATTTTAACTGTATAAACACTAACGCCAGCTTTGTTAAGCTGGCGTTAGTGTTTCAGTTCCTAGCAAAAAAAGAGAGCGACATGACGCCGGCGATTAATAGCGCAAAACATGCAGGGGTTGCCTTCCAAGTTCATGAGTATCATCACGATGTTGCCGCGCAATCCTATGGTTTAGAAGCCGCTGAAAAGCTGGGTGTGTCTGCCGAGCAGGTTTTTAAAACGTTAGTTGTGAAGTTGGATGGCAAGCAGCTGGCAGTCGGCATCGTGCCTGTTACGGGGCAGCTAAGCTTAAAGAAAATTGCCAAAGCGGCCGACGTTAAAAAAGCCGTCATGGCCTCGCCAGAAGAAGTAGAGCGCACCACAGGCTATGTGTTGGGCGGGGTGAGCCCGCTAGGCCAGAAAAAGCGCCTAGTCACGTTTGTGGATTCGTCAGCTGAAGCATTCGCTACTGTGTATGTCAGCGCGGGCCGACGAGGGCTTGAAATTGAACTGACGCCGAGAGACCTGGCCACCCTGAGTGAGGCCACTTTTGTATCCCTGGCAACGTGATGGCGGCGCAGATCGAGGCACTTTCTGGTATGGTGCGGTAACGTTTGTGTGCGTCGACTGCCCTCCAGAGGGCGCGCACTGTATTTATGATGGCCGCACACCTGTGGCCCAAGCAAGGTAATATCGTGTCTGACTCTTCTTTCTCCTCGTTAGCGTTGCCGAAAGCTTTGCTGAGCAACCTTGCATCTCTTGGCTACCATGAAATGTCGCCGGTGCAGGCGCAAAGCCTGCCGCCGATGCTGGCCGGGCGCGATGTGCTAGCGCAGGCGAAAACGGGTTCAGGTAAGACGGCGGCATTCGGTTTGGCGCTGCTGGCGGCGTTGAAAGTAGAAAGCTTTGCTGTGCAGGGGTTAGTGCTGTGCCCAACCCGTGAGCTCGCTGACCAAGTGGCAGAAGAGCTACGTCGGTTGGCCCGCGGTATGGCTAATGTGAAAGTGCTGACGCTTTGTGGTGGTGCGCCGTTCGGTCCCCAGCTTGGCTCTTTAGAACACGGTGCGCACATCGTGGTGGGTACGCCGGGGCGCATTGATGAGCATTTGCGCAAAGGCTCGCTGACGCTGGATTCCCTTGCCATGCTGGTGCTGGATGAAGCGGACCGGATGTTGGATATGGGTTTCCAGGCAACCATCGACGACATCATTGCCGACACGCCCGCGTCGCGCCAAACGCTGCTATTTAGCGCGACGTTCCCGGACGAACAGGCGTCCGGCGGCTTAACCGAGATGACCCGTGGCATTATGCGCGAACCGGTGACGGTGAAAATCGCCGAGGTGCACGATGCGCGCACGATTCATCAGCATTTTTATACGGTGGCAAATGAAGAGGCGCGATTTGATGCGCTTCGCCAGCTGCTGCTGACCTATCGACCCACCACCAGCGTTGTGTTTTGCAATACCAAGCGCGAGACTCAGGCAGTGGCTGAGCAGTTGACGGACGCCGGGTTTAGCGCGGTCGCTCTCAACGGTGATTTAGAGCAAAAAGACCGTGACCGCATACTGATTTTGTTTGCCAATCAAAGTGCTTCTATCCTGGTGGCCACTGACGTGGCCGCTCGTGGCTTAGACATTGCACAGCTGGACGCCGTATTTAACTACCAAATTGCTCGTGAGCTTGATGTGCATGTGCATCGAGTTGGGCGCACCGGGCGCGCCGGCGCCAGCGGCATTGCCTGCACGCTGGTGACTCCGAAAGAAAGCTATCGATTGGAAAAGCTGGAAGTGTTGCTGCAGCAACCGCTTGCCACTGAGCCACTCCCAAAACCTCAGCTGTCGGTGCCGTTTGAGCCGCTGATGGCGACGCTGCAGCTAGCCGGTGGCAAGAAAGATAAGCTTCGCCCTGGCGATATTCTGGGCGCGCTGACCAGTGAGGGTGGGCTGCGCGGTGATCAAGTGGGTAAAATTAAAGTGCTCGCCCGCAGTGCCTATGTCGCGGTTGAGCGCAATGTGATTCAACAAGCTCAGGCCAAGCTTGAGCGTGATAAATTAAAAGGGCGGGCTTTCCGCGTTCGTCGTATTCGTTATTGAGCCAATAATCACTGAACGTAGATGGCAACGATACAGAGAGTAAAGAGGAGCCGACGCAGCTAACCATGAAAATCCCTAAACGATTACAGCCGCTGGTCGATGATGGAATGATCGATGAGGTGCTGGTGCAGTTAATGAGCGGCAAAGAGGCGCAGGTTTACGTGGTGCGCTGCGGTGACGATGTGCGCTGTGCGAAAGTGTTTAAAGAGGCCAAACAGCGTAGCTTTAAACAGGCGGTACAGTACCAAGAAGGGCGTAAAGAGCGTAACAGCCGCCGCTCAAGAGCGATGGCGAAGAAAACACGTTACGGTCAGAAAGAGCAGGAACAGGCATGGCTTAACGCGGAAGTTGACGCGCTTTATCGCCTGGCGTCAGCGGGCGTGCGCGTACCCGAGCCCCACGGCTTTGTAGACGGTGTACTGCTGATGGAAATGATCAGCGATGCCGACGGTAACGTGGCCCCGCGCTTAGATGAAGTCACGCTGACTCCAGAGCAGGCCGAAACCTACTACGCCAAGGTTATTCAAGATGTAGTACGCATGCTGTGTGCGGGCTTAATTCATGGCGACTTGTCGGAATTTAACGTGCTAGTGGATGCCACCGGCCCGGTGATTATCGATTTGCCTCAAGCCGTTGACGCCGCCAGTAACAACAGTGCCGCTGCCATGCTTTATCGCGATGTCGATAATATGCGCAACTATTTTGGTCAGTATGCCCCCGCGCTACTGAATACCCATTATGGCAAAGAGATGTGGGCGCTGTATGAATCAGGCGAGCTGCATCCCGATAGCAAGCTGACCGGCCACTTTGATTTCGATAATCACATTGCCAACGTGGATGAATTGATGGAAGTGATAGACGATGCCAAAGAGGAAGAGGCCGAGCGTCAAGAACGTATGCGTGATGACGATGATGACGAGTATTGAGCGATCATATTTACAGAGCTAAGACGTAACAGAGCGAAGACGTAGAAGTGGGCAGCCCTATAAGGCTGCCCAGCGTTTTCAGGCCAGAATGTTAATAGGCGCTGTGTCCTACGCTAGCTCATGAATTTTGCGATGATTATTGAGCGTCATCACCACGGCATCAGCTGCTTCCTTTCCTTTGGCGCGGAAGTGGGAGTGGAAAAAGTCGTGGTGGGTGGCGTGCTCATGAAAATGATGCGGCGTTAGCACAACAGAAAGAATTGGTATTTCAGTTTCCAGCTGCGCGTGCATCATGCCTTCGACTACGGCTTGAGCGACGAAGTCGTGGCGGTAGATACCCCCATCAATAACAAATCCCGCGCCTACGATGGCCGCGTAGCGCTTCGTTTTGGCTAATAGTTTTGCCTGCAGCGGAATTTCATAAGCGCCTGCGACTTGGAAGGTCTCTACTTGCTCTGCGGCAAAACCATGCTGGCTCGACAGCTGAGCAATAAATGCGTCTCGGGCTTGGCTGACGATATCGTGATGCCAGGAGGCTTCGATAAAGGCAATGCGAGGTGATGAAGAAACGCGGGTCTGATTCATGGTTATCCTTTTGGATTGTTTACCAGAATCAGGGCATTAGGAATCCAACGGCACACGTCCAGGCCTATTAAAAATAGGCACTGTCATACGCACAGCATGGAAACCTTCTCTTTTATCCGGACTATGACCGTCGGCTCCGGAATCTCACCGAATCTGCTGACCTCAGCCACTAAAAGCGATTAGCTGGCTGAGCGCTCGTGGGCTTATCCGCAATGACGATTGAAGCGGCTTTACCACCGGTGGGGACTTGCACCCCGCCCTGAGAAAGTTTGCCATTAATGGCAGCTGCTTATTATACGCGTGCTGCAGGGTGTGTGTAGATGGCATCGCCAAAAATTACGTTTTGCATCCGCTTATGCGGGCGTAAAAGGGAGGTTCACGCGCGATCCTGAAGCCCAAAATGGCCTTGTCGGTGGTAAACTGGCGGTTACGCTTAGCAGGTTAATGATTGCGTAGCGATGAGTAACGTTTTGGAACCAAGGGAGTTGGCGTGAAGGATATCCAGATAAATGCAGGGAGCGTCAAAGGGCTGGCAGTATCGTTAGCGGTTGGCGCGGTCGGCGGCACCGCCTTTCAACTGACAGGGCTACCCCTAGCCTGGATGCTGGGCCCGCTGATTGCCAATTTACTGGTCTCATCTCAAGGTGTGAAAGTCGCAGTACCTGAGCCGGTCCGCAATATTTTCTTAGCTATCATGGGCATGGTGCTAGGCAGCCAAGTAACGCCGCAGTTGGCGCATCGGGTGGTCGATTGGCCAGTGTCCGCTGGGCTACTGCTATTGGGAGTCGCGGCGTCTACGGCAGTCGCGGCCGCCTGGTATCGCCGCTGTGGATTTGATCCTGTCAGTGCGTGGTTTGGAGCTGCCCCCGGCGCTATGACGGCGATGATACTATTGGGTGAAAAATGCGGTGGCGACCCTCAGCGTATCGCGGTGGCGCAGTCGCTGCGTATCATCCTGGTTATTCTGTTTTTACCGCCACTGTTTTGGGCCTCTGGCGATGGTGGGGAGGGCATTGGCCCCGTCCAGAGCGGCTTAGAACATGGCTGGATGCTGTTGACGATACCGCTTGTGCTGCCACTAGGTCGCTTTTTACGAATCCCTAGTTCAGCGCTGCTGGCACCGCTATTAATGGCAGCTCTATTGTCCGGTTTTGATATAGCCAGCCTCGTGTTACCGGGCTGGGGGATGAATGTCATGCTCTGGGTGCTGGGCAGTGCTATTGGCTCGCGCTTTCAAGGCATGACGCGCAAGCTGCTCGGGCGCTATTTGTGGCAGTCGGGCATCGCAACCCTGCTCGCATTAGCCGTACTGGCATTGTTTGCCGAGCTGATTCATCAAATATTGGGTGTGGGGCGCGACGTGGCGCTGTTGGCGCTGGCGCCCGGGGGAATTGGTGAAATGGCGATTTTGGCCGTCGCGCTCAACATTGACCCGGTGTTCGTTGCTTTCCACCATCTGCTGCGAATGGTGACCCTAATGATCATTGCACCCTTTTGGGCGCGCTGGTTAATGCGCAGACCCGCTTCTTATGACACCAATAAGACACGCTAATAAATAACGATTCCAAAGACCGTTAAAATCAACGTCAGTAACGTAAGGAAGACTCATGCTATCGCGTGTTTTAAAACCGCTATTTCGCTACTTCGAAACGCGGATTAATCCCTATCCTGAAGGCGACGTTAAAACACCGCCCAAGGGCTTAATGCCCTTTATTGTGCATTTTTCGCGCCCCATGCTGCCGCTGCTGCTGCTCATGACACTGTTTACGGCGCTGGTGTCGGGTGCCGAAGTGGTTTTTTTCAGCTACATGGGCCAGCTCGTGGATTGGCTGGGTAACGTTGAACGAGCGGGCTTTTGGGCCGAAAATGGCCTATGGCTGGCAGGCTTGGGGCTTGTAATGCTGGTCGGTTTGCCGCTGCTCGTGCTGCTGCAGTCGCTGGTGACTCATCAAAGTATTTTCGGGAATTATCCGATGATTGGCCGCTGGCTTTCGCATCGCCATATGCTTAGCCAAAGCCTAGCGTTTTATCAGGATGAGTTTTCTGGGCGGGTGTCGCAAAAAGTCATGCAAACAGCGCTGGCGATCCGTGAAACGGTCACGAAGGTGATGGGCCTGTTGGTCTATGCCATTGTGTATTTCACCGGCGCCGCCTTTTTGCTCGGGCGGGCAGACCTTTTGCTGCTGATACCGCTTGGCCTTTGGCTAGTCGGCTACTTAGCGATTATGCGTTTTTTCGTGCCCCGCCTGCGCGACGTTTCGATGGCTCAGGCCGATGCTCGCGCGCAAATGACCGGCCGTGTGGTCGACAGCTACAGCAATATTCAAACCATCAAACTGTTTGCCGACACTCAGCGCGAGCAGCGCTACGCGCGTGATGCGATGGAAGGCTTTATGGTGACGGTGCATGATCAAATGCGACTGGTCACGATTATGAGTGTCGGGCTGACGCTGCTGAACACAGCACTTTTGGTGGGCACGGCGGCCATGGCTATTAGTGCCTGGTACATGGAAGCTATTTCCCTGGGGGTGCTGACGATCGCGATTGCGCTGGTGATGCGTATTCGCTTTATGTCTGATTGGATTTTATGGGAAGTGGCGGGGCTGTTTGAAAATATCGGCACCGTACAAGATGGCATGAATACTATCGCCCAGGAACCAACGGTGCGCGACGCGCCTGATGCACCGTTATTAGTAGTCCCCCAAGGTGAGATTCGCTTTGAAGCGATGCGGTTTGGCTACGACCAAGCTAAAGGTGAAAGTAAAACCGTGTTTGATGGGCTAAATCTCACCATTGCTCCGGGCGAAAAAATTGGCTTGATTGGTCGCTCCGGCGCGGGTAAGTCAACGCTTGCTAACCTGCTGCTGCGTTTTTATGACGTACAGAGTGGTCGCATTTTGATTGATGGGCAGGATATTGCCCAAGTAACCCAGACGTCTTTGCGCCATCAGATTGGCATGGTGACACAGGACACCTCGCTGCTACACCGCTCGCTGCGCGACAATATTCGCTACGGCAGTCCGCAGGCTAACGATGAAGATGTTTGGAACGCGGTATGCCGCGCCCATGCCGATTCCTTTATTGATCAGCTGGTCGATCCGAAAGGGCGTCGAGGGTTAGATGCCCACGTGGGTGAGCGGGGCGTTAAGCTGTCAGGAGGCCAGCGTCAGCGGATTGCTATTGCCCGCGTGCTGCTTAAAAATGCGCCGATTCTGGTCCTCGACGAGGCAACCTCTGCATTGGACTCAGAAGTGGAGGCCGCCATTCAAGAGCAGCTGGATACGCTGATGGAAGGTAAAACGGTCATTGCCATTGCCCATCGCCTTTCCACGATTGCCATGCTTGATCGATTGATCGTCGTGGATGAAGGGCGCATTGTCGAAACCGGCACGCATCAGGAACTCCTGGAGAAAGGCGGCATCTATGCAAGCTTATGGCAACGTCAGTCCGGTGGCTTTTTAGGTCTAGACGTGTCGGAAAGTGATGCGCCTTAACGTGTGCTTTACATCAAATCACTAGCAGCGAGCGCTGCAAGGGAGGTAGACGATGCAAGTCATTACACTGCAGCATCCAGGTGGGCTAGAGAACCTTAACGTACAACAGATGGATGCGCCCGATGAGCCGATGGCCGGTGAGATTCGCGTGCGCCTGCACGCAAGCTCGCTGAATTTTCATGACTACGCGGTTGTCGCTGGCATGATTCCCACCGAAGATCAGCGTATTCCCATGTCGGATGGTGCGGGCGTTGTTGAGGCGGTCGGCGAGGGCGTGACGGAGTTTGCCGTGGGCGATCACGTTGTGTCTACCTTCTTTCCTCACTGGCTGGAAGGCCCCGCGCGAGTCGGCGATTTCCGTACGACGCCAGGCGATGGCGTGGACGGCTATGCGCGAGAGCAGGTTGTACGCCCCTTTGAGTGGTTCACTCACCAGCCTAAGGGCTATAGCCATGCTGAATCGGCTACCTTGACCACCGCAGGTTTAACCGCTTGGCGGGCATTGGTGGTCGATGGCAATATCAAAGCGGGTGATAGCGTTCTGGTGCTTGGTACCGGCGGCGTATCAATCTTTGCCCTGCAGTTCGCGCGCATGATGGGCGCGCGGGTCATCGCCACTTCATCGTCTAGCGAAAAACTGGCACGGCTGAAGGAAATGGGCTCTGAACACACTATCAACTATAAAGAGACACCTGACTGGGGTAAGCGCGTTAAAGAGCTCACCGACGGGGAAGGCGTTGACCATATCGTTGAAGTGGGTGGTCCCGGTACGCTGTCTCAGTCGATCGATGCGGTAAAAATTGGAGGCAAGATTGCGCTGATTGGCATTTTGACCGGCCGTGAAGGTGAGGTGCCGACCGCCAAGTTAATGGCCAAGCAAGCCAATCTTAAAGGGCTGATAGTAGGCAGTCGTCGGCATCAAATTGAGATGGTTCGTGCGCTGGAAGCCCTGGATATGCATCCTGTGATTGATCGCGAGTTTCCGCTGGCTGACATCGCTGACGCCTTTCGACATCAGGCATCAGGAAAACACTTTGGGAAAATTTGCCTGACGTTTTAAGATATTCTGATGTTTTAAGACATGCTGATGCTTCAAAACATTAAGGCTCGCTGAGATCCTGCACGCCTTGCTACTGGTTCAAGGCGTGCAGGAACGGGTATTAATCTAATAAACGGCTGTAAACGACGCCTTTTACTTCAAGCTCAAGTATATCTTCATAGGCCACTGTCATCCCTTCTACATCGCCGGATGACTTGTGGCTATTCTTGATTTCAGTGTCTGGAATCACTTTCACGCCCGCCGTTGTAGCGTGCTGTATCCGGGCACTGAACCGATTGCCATTCTGCTCAATCAGTAGCCGTTCCCCAGCAATACACTTGCCTATTTTATCGTGCAGCTCTTCTTCACTGACATGAACGACACTCATCGCTTGCTCCTTTAGCTCGCAATCGCTATGGCAAAACACATCCGTACGCTAGGTACCTTAATGGCCTGTCTATGAAGACTTTATTTTAGACCATAAGTTCGTGTGCCGTTAGAAGCCGAGTGCATCGTGCTAAAGTGATGACTTACGCAGCCATAGGGAAAGTGTCATGGGGGAGTTCTCAACAACAGGCGTCTCGCCACTGTGGGAAGTGGTCGCGCTGGATCAGTTTTGTCCCCCCGAAAAGACGCAGGCGAGCCAGTGGCGACGTCGTTGGCGTTCCGCTTCAAAGTGGTTAATCGGTAAAAAAACCTCAGAACAGCAGGTAAAAGAGGAGCATGAGCTGCGCTCCTTACCCGAGATTAGGCTGGCTCATTTAGTGCCCCCGGTCGACTGGGCGCCCGCTGCTAGCATGTTAGCGCAGGCACTTGACGCTCAGGACGCGCCGGTCACGTTTTTTATTACGCCGCCACATGGCGGTCACGCCTCTGTGGTCACCCATTGGGCTAAGCAGCATAATGCCGTTTGCGTCGAGCCTCCAACGCTTAGTGAGCTTGCCAAAGGCGATACGCAGTGGATAGCGCATTGCGTGCACCAGAAAAGCTGGGTAGTGCCTGCATTAGAACGGCATTTTTTACGCCACACGCAGGGTATTCAAAGTATTCGTGAATTTCTTGAGCGTGCCTTAAGTGGTCGCTTAGGACACGGCGTGATTGGGTGCGATAGCTGGACCTATGCCTATCTTCAGCAGGTGATTGGGATCGACGGGGCGCCGGTATTTACGCTGCAGTCGATGCAAGGCGAACAGCTAACACGCTATTTTTCTAGTATCGCCGCAAGCGATGGCCAGTATCCGTCTGTCTACAGCACTCGGACCGGCAAGCAGATATTGCCGGCGTTAGAAACAAAGCGCCACCAGGCTGCGCATAAAGAGCTACAGCGCTTGGCAGCCCATTGCCGTGGGCATTTGGGCATTGCTTGGCACTACTGGCACGAGCGGCTGCGTGAGCCATCGTCAGGTGAGACACAAGCGCTGTGGCTGGTGGATGCGCTGGCCGATGCGGAGCTGCCTGCGGATACTGGCGATATCGCAACGCTCGTGCTGCATGCGCTATTGATTCACGGTGGTCTGGATGATCAGTCATTGGGGGAGGTGCTGCCGTTCTCTCATCACGAAGCGCTGAATGCACGGCTGGCGCTGCAGCGTAAAGGGATCGTTTCAAGCTGGGAAGGGCGTTGGCAGATCGCCCCACTTAGCTACGCTAGCGTTCGCCAATTATTAGAATCGCGCAATTATCTGGTCGATTCGCTTTAAGCCGGCTCTCGCTAAGCGGTAGGCCCACGGAGGGCTCCATGGACGACCAAAAAAAGTACGCAAGACTGTTTAACGATATCGATAGCCAAGCATTAATCACCGTGGGGCTAGTGCTGTTAAGTGCCATTGTGCTGATTATTGTCAGCCAGCGTGGGCTCAACTGGCTGGCTTCGCGGTTACACGGGCAGGTCCGCTTTCGAATATTTGCATTAGTGCCGCTAACGCGCCTGTTTGTGCTGATCACTGCGCTGGCGATTGTCACGCCGATTATTATCGAGCCGTCATTACGCAACATGGTAACGCTGCTGGGTGCGCTGGGTTTAGCCATTGGCTTTGCTATGAAGGACTACGTCAGTAGCCTAATTGCGGGAGTCGTTTCGGCCATTGAGCTACCTTATCGCCCTGGGGATTGGGTCAACATTGAAGGCACCTATGGCGAGGTCAAGCACGTAGGGCTGCGCACTGTCGAGATCCAAACGCCCGATGATGATTTAGTCGCGGTGCCGCACTTAAAGCTATGGGATCACGCCATTTATAATGCCAATAACGGCGGCACCAGTTTGCAGTGCGTGGCGAGTTTTTATCTTCATCCTGAGCATGAGGCGGGCTGGGTGCGCAAAGCGTTGCGCGATGTAGCGCTCACCAGCGCCTACTTGAAGTTCGACCAACCGATCATCGTCGTGGCTGAAGAGAAGCCCTGGGGCACCCACTACCGGATACGCGCCTACCCGGTAGACCCACGTCAGCAGTTTCTGTTTATTACCGACCTAACCGTGCGCGGTAAGACAGTGCTCAGTGCGGCAGGCGTCCGGTCAGCATTGTTACCACCTGATGCTACCCTGGATGCCCGCAACGCTGCGCAGTCAACGTATTGACTGGCTGGCTAACGCTTAAGCTTCGGTGGGCTCTGGCAGCTCGCCGCTGTGGAAGACATTTTGGACATCATCCAGCTCGTTCAACATGCCTAAGAACTTTTCAAACAGCGCCACGTCGTCGCCTTCAACCGGCGTGGTGGTTTGCGGCAGAAATTGAATTTCGTCAACTTCAAAGTCAATCTCACCGAAAGCGTCTAACAGCGCCTGTTTGGCCTTGGCATAATCAGTGTGCGGGGCAAAGACGGTAATGCGTTCGGCTTCTTGCTCAATGTCAGTGACATCAACATCTGCTTCCATAAGCGCTTCCAGTACGGCTTCTTCATCGCTACCGCTAAACGAGAAAATAGCGCAGTGGTCGAACATGTGGCTCACGCTGCCGGGCGTGCCAATTTTACTCTTGGTTTTGGTAAAGCAACCGCGAACGTCGCCAAAGGTGCGGTTAGGATTGTCGGTCAGGCAGTCAACGATCACCATGACATTGCCTGGCCCGAAACCTTCATAGCGCGCGGTAGAGAAATCTTCGCCGCCTGCACCGCTGGCTTTGTCGAGCGCTTTATCAATAACGTGGGAAGGAACCTGATCTTTTTTGGCACGCTCCATCAAGCCGCGCAGTGCAAGGTTGCCATTAGGATCGCTGCCACCCGCTTTAGCGCAAACGTAAATTTCACGTCCATATTTGCTATAGACCTTGGTCTTCGCATCGGCCGTTTTGGCCATGGATTCCTTACGGTTCTGAAAAGCCCTACCCATGTTGCCGTCCTGTGTTAGCCATACCACGCGCATTGAACGGGCGGTATTTTGAAATGTGAAAAGAGCTCAAAGAGCAAATTTTACCCAACAGCGTACCATGCTAACAGCGTTATTTAAGCCGCTCGCCAAAGAGCAGGCCTCACCTGTCGTATACTCGTGGTTTGCCCCCATGGGCTGACATTTGATCTCAGGAATAAAACGGTATGCCGCTGACACTCTGGTTATCATTAGCCGCTATCTGCGCCATGGGGGCGATGTCGCCAGGACCAAGTTTGGCATTAGTGCTACGCCATACGCTAGGCGGCGGGCGGTTGTTTGGCGTGATAGCGGCCATCTTTCATACGCTCGGCGTGGGGTTTTACGCACTGCTGACAGTATGGGGGCTAGGCGCGTTGATTGCCGGTTTTCCGATGCTGTTCCAATTGATCACCTGGTGCGGCGCCGCTTACTTAGCCTGGCTAGGGTTTCAAGCGCTGCGCGCCGGAAAAGCAGGCGCTTTGCATCCGGCTGCCATGGCGACGAGCAGAGGGCAGGCGGCTAAAGAGGGCGTGCTAGTCGCGTTAGGAAACCCTAAGCTGATCCTGTTTTTTGTTGCGCTGCTCAGTCAGTTTGTTAGCCCAGACATGAGTGCGTTGGCGAAAGCGATTATTGTGCTGACCGCGATGGTGATTGACGGTGGCTGGTACGTACTTGTTGCGGTGGTGCTTTCGCATTCAAGAATTCTGCCTTGGTTGCAAAAGAATGCCCACTGGATTAATCGTATTACCGGCGTTCTGCTCATCGTGCTGGCGCTGAGAGTGGTTGCCGGGCCGCTGGTGTAAACAGAATAGCCGTGGCATGGTAATCGCTATGCCGTTTAAGGTGTTTGTAGGGCCTATTTAATGACGATTTACGACCAAGACTGTTATACCCACCAAGCGAAACCGTTCAATCTGCGGGCGTTGCGTGGCCAAGTATTATTGGTGGTCAACGTGGCTAGCCAATGTGGCTTCACGCCACAGCTGAAAGAGTTGGAAACCTTTTATCAGCGCTATCGTGATCGTGGTTTTACCGTGCTGGGATTTCCATGCAATCAATTTGGGCGACAGTCCCCGGAGAATGCCCAGGCGTTCTGTCAGTTTGGTGAACAGCAGTATGGGATCAATTTTCCGCTACTAGAGAAAGTGCATGTGAATGGCGGCCGTGCTCATCCGCTATTTGTGTGGCTAAAGCATCAGGCGCCAGGCGTGCTGGGGACGCCAATGATCAAGTGGAATTTCACTAAGTTCTTGATTGGCCGCGATGGAAACGTCATTGCTCGCTTTGGCCCGCGTGACCACGGGCGCCCATTGCGATTGGCGTTGGAAAAAGCCTTAGATGAATCTTATCCGTAACGTGGCAGTATAAATGCGTTAAACCTGTTCGCCCCGTACCACGGCAAGTCGGTTCATTAGCGCATTCAGGCGGTGGCGCACCATCATGGTGGTCAATCCTGAAAACAACGCCCAGCTTTTACGCCGCCAGCCTTTCAGGCGCAAATTGTGGTTGACCAGCTGCTGCATAAGCTTGCGATCGTTAAATTGGCGCCATTCGCTAGCAATGGAAAGCTGATGGCGCGACATGACCGGCGCCATTTCCAAACGAAACATCCACTCCAATTCTTTAAGCGACATCTCGTAGCGTTGCACGACGTCCAGCATGCGCGAGTAGTCCCGTTCGCTGGGCTCACGGTCAAGCCACAGCGGCGCTAACGCTAGCCAAAGATCGCCGCGTTCGTCTACTAGCTGCTGTGCATTCATGGTGGCCTCGTATGGGGAGTCGTTGCTGGCATAAGGACGTTAACTGATATCGTGACGCGAAACTCTGGTGATCTCAAGCGCGGACAATAGCGCAAGAGCGGACAGCGCGCACGGAGACAGCTAGAATAACCCCATCAAGCCACGACATCGCGATGTCGATAGCCAAATTAATCTGATAACGAGGTTCGAGATGATTATTAAACCCAAGGTGCGCGGCTTTATTTGTACGACTACCCACCCGGTGGGCTGTGAGAAAAATGTTCTTGAGCAGATTGAGGCTACCCGTGCCCGTGGTTTAGATAAAAGCGCCGGCCCGAAAAAGGTGCTCGTGATTGGTGCATCGAGTGGCTATGGTTTGGCCGCGCGTATTACCGCAGCGTTTGGCTATGGTGCTGACACGCTGGGCGTGTTCTTTGAAAAGCCTGCTACTGATGTCAAGCCTGGCACCGCGGGTTGGTACAACAGTGCTGCCTTCGATAAATTCGCTAAACAAGAAGGCCTGTACAGCAATTCCATCAATGGCGATGCGTTCTCACACGAAGCGCGGGAAAAAGCCATTGAGTTGATTAAGCAAGATATGGGCGAGATTGATCTGGTGGTGTACTCGCTGGCATCGCCCGTTCGTAAAATGCCGGATACCGGTGAGCTGAAACGCTCCAGCCTTAAGCCGATTGGCGAAACCTACCGCGCCACGGCTATCGATACCAATAAAGATGCGATCATCGAAGCAGAAGTAGAACCGGCAACACAGGAAGAGATTGACGACACCATTACCGTCATGGGTGGCGAAGATTGGGAACTGTGGATGAGCGCGCTAGATAAAGCGGGCGTGCTGGCGAAAGGCGCTCGCAGCGTCGCGTTTAGCTATATTGGCACCGAAATAACTTGGCCGATTTACTGGCACGGTGCGCTGGGTAAAGCCAAGGAAGACCTGGATCGCGCCGCGACGGCTATTGATAGCCACCTGAAGGCCAGCGGCGGCGGTGCCAATGTTGCGGTGCTAAAATCAGTAGTCACTCAGGCGAGCGCGGCGATTCCGGTTATGCCACTGTATATCGCGATGGTCTATCGCATTATGAAAGAGCAGGGCCTGCATGAAGGCACCATTGACCAGTTGAATCGACTGTTCGGTGAGCAGCTTTACTCCGAGCAAGGTAAGCGCGGCGAGTTTACCACCGATGAGGTCGGCCGCCTGCGGCTAGATGATTGGGAGCTGCGTGACGATGTGCAGCAAGCCTGCCAGGACCTTTGGCCGGAAGTGACGACCGACAACCTGTTCGACATTACCGACTATGCGGGTTACAAACACGAATTCTTGAAGCTGTTTGGATTTGAGCGTAGCGATGTCGATTACGACGCCGATGTCAGCCCGGCAGTTAAGTTTGATGTCGTCAGTCTGTAAGCCTTAGGCCTTGTGACGTGTTTGCTTGATGCTGTTATTGCCGGGCCCTGTGCCCGGCAATTTGCATTGATGCGTCACTTTTTTGCAATAGGGGGCAGAACGCTGCTCTCCACTGCGTAATTGCGTAAGATAGACATTTCATCCAGTTGATGGCGGTTCTTCATGCAGCTCAGTGACTTATCATGCAGCCTAGCGCGCTAACGGCGCAGCCTAATGTGATCCGCAGGCGGGTAGCATTTCTGCTGCTGCCGGGCTTTTCGTTATTGGCCCACGCCAGCGCTATTGAACCACTGCAAATGGCCAACCAGCTGAGTGGCCAAATGCTTTACCACACCGCCACCTTAAGCATGGATAGTCAGCCGGTGCGCAGCGGTGCTCAGCTTTCGCTGCTGGCTCAGCATGCGTTAAGCGAGGCACCGGGCCCTATCGATTTGCTCTTGATCTGTGCGCCTACGCCGCTGCCCTATGCCTTGCCCGCTAAGCTCAACGAATGGCTGCGAGGCCATCAAGGCCGTGGCGTATCTTTAGGCGGTTTGGCCGGTGGCACGGAAGTGCTGGCGCGCTGCGGGTTGCTAGAAGGATACCGAGCGACGCTTCCATGGCAGCGTTTTGAGGCTTTTTCCCAGGCATACCCACAGGTAACGCTCTCCCAGCAGCTGTTTGAAATTGATCGCGACCGGCTGACCTGTGCGGGCGGCACCGCTGCCATGGATATGATGCTCACGCTGATTGGCCAGCATCACGGGGCGCGGCTGGCCGAACAGGTATCTGAGCAGTTTGTTTGCGACCGCATTCGCTTAGCCGATGAGCGCCAGCACGTGCCGCTGCGCAGCCGCTTAGGGCATGCCCCGCAAAGTTTGGTCGATGCCGTGACGCTAATGGAAGCCAATATCGAGGAGCCGCTTTCGACCCTTGAACTGGCTGAGCATTTGGGTATTTCTCGCCGCCAGTTAGAGCGGCTATTTAAGAAATATCTCCAGGCAGTGCCCAGCCGCTATTATCTGGATTTGCGATTGCAAGAGGCACGCAAGCAGCTGCGCGAAACCGATCGCGCGATTGGCGATATCGCCTTTGCCACAGGATTTTCCTCCGGCGCGCATTTCTCAACCGCCTATCGAAACCATTTTGGCATGACGCCAAGAGAAGAGCGTTTGGCTTAGCATGCATAAAACCAAGCGTGGTTATTCATAATTCCCTGTCACATTGCTGAAAGCAGATAACCACGTCAGCGCCTTATACTGTTTTTACCCCATTATTCTATTGGAGAGTTTGCCCCATGAGCACCATCCCAACTCGGCAGGATTTTGATCAATACATGACGCCTAACTATGCACCGCAGCAGATTATTCCGGTGCGCGGCGAAGGTAGCCGGCTATGGGATCAGCAGGGGCGTGAATACATCGATTTTGCCGGCGGCATTGCAGTGAACTCGTTAGGCCACTGTCATCCTGTGCTGGTTAACGCGCTTAAAGAGCAGGGTGAAAAGCTTTGGCATCTCTCCAATATCTACACCAATGAGCCTGCCCTTAAGCTTGCTAAAAAACTGGTAGAACGCACATTCGCTGACAAAGTCTACCTTTGCTCTTCAGGAGGAGAGGCGAACGAGGCGGCGCTGAAGCTGGCTCGTCGTTACGCGGTAGATCACCACGGCGAAAAGAAAGACAAAATCATTTCCTTCAATCAGTCTTTCCATGGCCGCACTCTCTTTACGGTTAGCGTTGGCGGTCAACCCAAATACTCGCAGGGCTTTGGCCCGATTCCTGGCGGTATTTTGCACGCTGAATTTAATGACCTGGAAAGCGTTCGCGCCTTAATGGGCGACGATACCTGCGCGGTGATGGTCGAGCCCATGCAGGGCGAGGGTGGTATTCTGCCGGCTACCTCCGCATTTTTGAAAGGCCTTCGCGAACTGTGCGATCAGCACAACGCCCTGCTGATTTTTGATGAAGTGCAAACCGGCGTTGGTCGTTGCGGGACGCTTTACGCCTACGAGCGCTATGACGTAACACCGGACATTCTCACGAGTGCTAAATCGCTAGGCGGTGGTTTTCCGGTAGGAGCGATGCTGGCAACTGAAAAAGTCGCCAAGTCATTAGCCTTTGGCACCCATGGCTCAACCTACGGCGGTAATGCGCTGGGGTCTGCCATCGCGTTGGCGGCAGTTGAATTTATCGATACTCCAGACGTTCTAGCAGGCGTGCAAGCGCGCCACGATCTTTTCCGTGAGCATTTAGAAACCATTAATCGCAAGCATGGCGTGTTTAAAGAAATACGCGGCATGGGGCTGTTGATCGGCGCTCAAATGTCGGATGCTTTTGAGGGTCGCGCTAAAGATATTCTGCCGCTGGCCATTGAAGAAGGCTTAATGGCGCTAATCGCTGGGCCTAACGTACTGCGTATGGCGCCTTCGCTGGTGATTCCTGAGGCAGATATTGTTGAAGGTATGGCGCGCTTAGAGCGTGCCATTGAGCGGCTTGTTACCACAGCATGAGTGAGCCACAGGCCGCGTTAACCGAGGGGGCGTCGAGAATGCTGGTAGTGCGACCCGTCAAGGCGACGGATCTCAACGCATTGGAGCAGTTAGCTGAGCAAGCCGTGCCTAAGCTAACCAACCTACCTGCTAACCGTGAGCGACTTCAGGAGCGCATTGCGCGCTCTTTGGATGCGTTTAGTGGTGACGTTGAGTTTCCTGAAAATGAGCACTATACCTTTGTGTTAGCGGACGATAGCCGGGAGGAGGTGCTGGGTACGGCCACTATTCGCGCCCAGGCTGGCGCCAGTGAAGCCTATTACACTTATCGTCAAGAAACGCTGATTCACGCCTCCCAGCAGCTCAACGTGCGCCGTGAAGTGCAGACACTCGCGCTCTCTCATGAAGTGTCAGATGCCACCTTGCTGTGTGCTTTTTCGCTTAACCCACGCTACAAGGGCACCAGTGCAGAAAGCCTGCTACGCCGGGCGCGGTTGATGTTTATTGCTCAGTACCCCGAACGCTTTTCGCGCATTCTAGCCGTGGCATTTCCAGGCTATTTGGATACCCACAGCGAATCGCCCTTTTGGGAGAGCGTGGGGCGGCATTTTTTTGCCCGTAGTTTTCAAGATATTAATCACGTGGCGGGAGTGCGCTCGAAAAGCTTTATCGCTGAGGTGATGCCTCAATTTCCACTTTATTTGCCGCTGCTTACGCCTCAAGCGAGGGCCGCGATTGGTCGCGAACATCCGGCTCATGAAGAGGCGCTACAGGAGATGTTGGCGGAAGGCTTTGTGCGCTCTCGTCACGTGGACATTTTCGACGCCGGGCCGATTGTAAAAGCGGAGCGCGAGCGGCTGGAAACCTTTCGTAGCGCCGCTTGGCACCCGGTACGCATTCGCCCTGAACATGCGCTGCCCGATGCTGAGCCGGCGATGGTCGCCAATCAAAAACTAGGCGAGTTCCGCTGCATTGTGTCGCGCTATGCGCTCTCGCCGACGGGTCAGCTAATGCTGTCTCCTGAGCACGCTGAGCGGCTGGGTGTCACCGAAGGGCGAGCGGTGCTTGCCGCGCCGTTGACATTACCCACCGCGGTAGACGCGCTTGATGAAGGAGAAATGTAATGCGCATTCGACCCATTGCCCGTGAAGATTTGGATGGGCTTCAGGCGCTTGCGCAGCAGGCAGGCGTTGGCTTTACCTCATTACCGGATAATCGTGAATTCCTCGCCGGTAAAATTGAAGCCGCCGCCAGCGCATTTGAAGAACGCACGCCGGTAGACGATCGGCTCTACTTCTTTGTATTAGAAGACGAAGAAAATGGCGAACTCGCCGGCTGTTGCGCGATTGAAGGCCAAGTGGGTCGTGAAGTGCCGTTTTATAACTATCGCCTAGGTACGTTGGCACACTCATCCATCCAGCTCGATTTGCATCGCACTATCGATACGCTGTTTTTAAGCTCCGACCACACTGGCGATGCAGAGGTTTGCTCACTGTTTCTGCGTCCTGAGTATCGTGGCGAAGCGAATCGTCACTTACGCAATGGCGCGCTGCTTTCAAAGGCTCGGTGGCTGTTTATCGCTCAATTTCGTGACCGCTTCCCGCAAAAAGTGCTGGCAGAAATGCGCGGCGTGTTCGATGAGAACAATACCAGCCCTTTCTGGGAGAGCCTGGGTAAGCACTTTTTCCCGATGGATTTCAGTGAAGCTGACCGCTTAACCGGTTTGGGCCAGAAGAGCTTTATCGGGGAGCTGATGCCACGGTTTCCTATCTATACAACGTTCATGGCCGAAGAGGCGCGCGCCTGCATTGGCCAGGTGCATCGCCATACCCGACCTGCGCTAGAAATGCTCAACAAAGAAGGGCTGCGCTGGGAAGGCTATATCGATATTTTCGATGGTGGCCCAACGGTAGAGGCGTATATCGACGACGTGCGAGCGGTTCGCAACTCGCGGCTGTGCCAGGTAGACGTTTCATCCAGCGCCCCGCAAGAGAGCGTCAGCCGCTGGCTGGCGGCTACTATCCAAATGCGCAATTTTACTGCCAGCTGGATAGGCCGTGCGCCCACGCATGACAACATCATTGTGCTTAGTGAGCAGGAAGCAAGACGACTAGGCGTCACCACCGGTGACTTCGTTCGCTTACTGGAAACCTAAATCCTGCAAAAATAAGCACGGCATAAGTTTGGTAACGTTAGGAGAGAACGATGCACGCTCAACAGCAGCAATTGATCAACGGCGCCTGGGTAGCCGGTGAAGCAGACACGTTCGCCAAGCATGATCCCATCTCGGCTAAGCAGCTGTGGCAGGGCGCATCGGCATCTAGTGAGCAGGTTGGCGCCGCGATTAACGCCGCACGGGGAGCGTTTCCTAGCTGGGCGCGCACGCCCGTTACTGAGCGTCAGGCACTGGTCGAGCGGTTTGCCGAGATTATAAAAGCGCGAGGTGAAGATCTTGCCCTGGCGATTGCCTCTGAAACCGGCAAGCCGCTCTGGGAGGCCCGCACCGAGGCCGGAGCGATGGTGGGTAAGATTGCCCTGTCGATCAGCGCATACCACGAACGCACCGGTGAGCGTGAAAAATCAGTGGGTAGCGCTAAAGCCGTTCTACGCCATCGCCCCCACGGTGTCATGGCAGTATTTGGCCCGTACAATTTCCCCGGTCATTTACCTAACGGCCATATGGTGCCTGCGCTGCTAGCGGGTAACTGCATTGTTTTTAAACCTAGTGACCAAACCCCGCTAACGGCTGATCTCACGCTGCAGTGCTGGCTAGAAGCCGGGCTGCCTGCGGGCGTTATAAACTTGGTGCAGGGTGGCGTGGCAGTCGGACAAGCGCTGGCTGCGCATCCCGGCATTGATGGCCTGCTGTTTACCGGCAGTGCCAACGTTGGGGGCATGCTACACAAGCAGTTCGCCGGGCAGTTGGATAAAATTCTCGCGCTGGAGCTAGGCGGTAATAATCCCCTGGTGGTTAAGGATGTGCCCGATCAGCGCGCCGCCGTGCTGGCTATTCTACAGTCGGCCTATCTTTCCGGTGGCCAGCGCTGTACGTGTGCTCGTCGATTGATGGTGCCCTTGGGTGACGTTGGCGACCGCTTAATCGAAGCGCTCTCAGAGGCTATTACCAAGCTGCACGTGGCGGGCCAGTTTGACGAAAATCCTGCGCCATTTTACGCCGGTTTGGTTAGCGTGGCTGCCGCGGACGGGCTGCTAAAAGCTCAGGACGCGCTGGAAGCACTGGGCGGCACGGTCATCAATCGTATGCAGCGGCTTCAGGAGGGCACCAGCTTGCTGAGCCCTGCGCTTATCGACGTGACGGGCCTGGACGTTCCTGATGAGGAGCATTTTGGGCCGCTACTCAAGATCCATCGTTACCACGATTGGGATGAGGCGCTTGAGCTTGCTAACAATACCCGTTACGGGCTCTCTGCCGGTCTGATTGGCGGTGATAAAGCCGATTGGGACGACTTTTTACTGCATATCCGTGCCGGGATTGTGAACTGGAATCGCCAAACGACTGGGGCTTCTGGCGATGCACCTTTTGGAGGCGTGGGCGACAGCGGCAATCATCGCCCCAGTGCTTACTATGCGGCGGACTACTGCGCCTACCCCGTCGCGTCCATGGAAGCTGACACCTTGGAGATGCCCGATACCCTGCCGTCGGGAGTCATCCTATGAGCACCGCTGCCATCAGCAATGTCAGAGAAGTCAATTTCGACGGTTTGGTTGGCCCTACCCACAATTACTCTGGGCTTGCGGTAGGTAACGTTGCCTCGATGAGCCATGGGGGCTTGGTGTCGAACCCCAAAGAGGGCGCGCTGCAGGGCCTGCTGAAAATGAAGTCGCTGATGGATGCAGGCTACGCTCAGGGCGTATTGCCACCTCAGCAGCGGCCTGATATCGGCGCGCTGCGTGATTTAGGCTTTAAGGGTAGCCACCGTGAAGTGTTGGCTCGCGCCGCCACCGAGGCCCCGCATTTGCTGCGCGCCGTTTGCTCCGCTTCCAGCATGTGGACGGCTAACGCAGGCACTATTACGCCCAGCCAGGATGCATGGGACAGCCGAGTACATTTCACTCCGGCGAATCTGCAGTCCAGCTTTCATCGTTACCTCGAACCACAAACGACGGGCCGCGTACTGCGGGCGATTTTTCACGATGAGCAGTATTTCGCCCATCACCCGGTGTTGCCCGCCACGCCTGATTTTTCCGATGAAGGCGCGGCCAACCATACGCGCCTTTGCGGCGAGCATGGCGAGCCGGGCGTTCATCTGTTTGTCTATGGCCGCCAGGCGTTTGGTGGCGAGCGTCAGCCAGCACGCTTTCCGGCAAGACAGACGTTAGAAGCTAGCCAAGCGGTGGCTCGCCAGCACGGCCTGACGGAAGCTCAAACGGTGTTTGCTCAGCAGCACCCGGACGCCATCGACGCAGGCGTTTTTCACAATGACGTGATTGCCGTTGGCAATGGCCCTGTACTGCTGTATCACGAAATGGCGTTTTTGGACGAAGAGGGCACGCTAGATGAGCTGCGCGCCAAAATGTCGACGCCCTTGATTCCCATACGCGTACCTCTCGATGCCGTCAGCATGGAAGATGCGGTAGCTTCCTATCTGTTCAACTCACAGCTGCTGTCTAATCCAGACGGTACTATGACGCTGGTTGTACCCAGTGAGTGCCAGGAGCGAGAAGCGGTCTGGCGCACGCTGCAAGGTTATCTGCTGGCGGGCAATAACCCGATCAGTGACGTGATCGTGAAAGACGTCAAGCAAAGTATGCGCAACGGCGGCGGACCTGCCTGCCTGCGTCTGCGCGTGGTGTTATCAGAAGCAGAGCGCGCAGCGCTTACCAGCCGCGTGCTGCTGACCGATGCGCTGTACGGCGATCTTACCGCTTGGGTCAATTGTCATTACCGCGACCGATTAGCGCCCGATGATCTTGCCGACCCGCAGCTTGCAGAAGAATCGCTGACGGCATTGGATGAACTGACGCAACTGCTTCAAATTGGCTCGGTTTATCCATTTCAATTAATTTAAGGTGCCGCCACGCTACTTAGATTTTGACCTTGCCAATATTAAGCAGGGCAATTCCGGTACCAATCAATACAATGCCTAATAGCAAGCCTTCGGGGGCAGCTTCGCCTTGCAAAAATATCGCGACCGGAACGCCTACTATGGCGCCCACCGAACCTAGTAAACTTAGCAGCACCGGTCCGCCGCTTTTCTGGAGCAAAAAGAGTAGAAAGAACTGGCCTGCGAACACTACGGATTGAAGCGCGATCAGTAGAAGCGGAAGGCTTTGCTCGGTGGGTATGCTAAGCGAGAAGCCGGGCAGCAAACCGACACCGAATAGGATAACAACTGCGGCGATTAACATGCCGGGGGCCAGCGCATCGCCAGAGACACCCGCTGGCCAGCGCAGTGTCCTATAAAGATTGCCGATCGCCAACAGTACTGGCCCCGCTAGCGCCAGGAGAATCCAGAGATAATCGGCATCCGGCGTGGAAAGCTTGTGAGCCGCTAAGGTGACGGCGCCTGCAAGGGCTGACAGCACGCCCGCCGCCCGCATTACCTGAAAGCGTTCCAGCTTTAAAATCAGTGCGCCAATGTAGGTGAGCAGTGGGGGCAGAGTAATGGTTAAGGCAACGAATCCTGCGCCGATATGCGGAATGGCGGAGAAAAAGATCAGGTTAGACCCCGCTACCCCCACAAACCCGGCCACGAAGTAATACTCAAGGGTGCGTCCCGTGATAGGTGGCAAGTTGCGGCGGAGTGCGGAGATTGTAATTAATATCAGCGCTGCGCCGATGATCGACCAAAATAAAAAAGCGAGTGCTGATAGCTGCCTTTCACCCGCCAGCTTGGCTAAATTGGTCGATAGGCCCAGCAAGGCACCGCCGGACAATAGGTATGCCAGTGGGGCTAGCCAAGCTTTTTTGGATTGAGTCTTGGGATCTGTAGGTGATGTCATTCGCATATTCTCAACGTCATATCTTGATATCAAGATATTTGTGAAGAGTCTTGACGTCAAGATAAAAAAGCGCAAAATGCAGACATGGATCATGTAGACAGCATTCTCAAACAGTGGCAGAAAGAGCGCCCCGATCTCGACGTGGTGCCAATGGGTACGCTTGGGCGGATTAAGCGGCTGAATCACTACTTAATGCGTGCCATGGAAAAGACATGGTCGAGATACGATCTGAATGGTGCCAGTTTCGATGTAATGGCAACGCTTCGCCGTGCGGGCGCGCCCTACGCGCTATCCCCCGGGGATTTGATGGCGTCCACGATGGTGACATCGGGCACCATGACGCACCGTATTAACGTGTTGGAAAAAGCTGGATTAATAAAACGGGTCAAAAACCCCGACGACGGTCGAGGGTTTTTGATCTCGCTTTCCCCGCAAGGGCTTGAAGTGATCAATGAGGCCGTGATTGCCCACATAGAGACGCAGGCACAGCTAGTCGCGGCCTTAACCGATGAGCAGGTCGTCCAACTGGATAACTTGTTGAAGCAGCTCTTAGTGGGTTTTGAGCAGCAGTAATAGCCAACATATTCGTATGCTAATCGTTATTTAATGTGAGCGTTAAAGTAACAACTTCTATCACGCTCCATTGCTTTTAAGTGCCTAAAGACGGCGCCGCTTTACCTCGACGATGGCGGCTAAGCTGACCTCGTGTAGACTCTTTACTGTCTACACAATCGATCAGCACAAGGCCCGACCAGCGCCATGACCCATTCGAACCACCATTTTTCCGATGCTGAGCAGCGTGGGCTGTACCGCGCTATACATGAGCGGCGCGATGTACGCTCGCAGTTCCTGCCTGATCCTATCCCACCAGAAATACTCGCGCGGCTTCTTAAGGCCGCCCACCATGCGCCTTCGGTGGGGTTTATGCAGCCTTGGGATTTCATCGTGATTGAAAGCCGAGACGTTAGAGAATCGGTACTGGCGATGTTTGAGCAGGAGAATCAGAAGGCTGCCGAGCAGTTTGAGGGAGAGCGCAATGAGCGTTACCGCGGTCTTAAGCTACAGGGCATTATGGAGAGTCCGCTTAATCTCTGTATTACCTGCGACCGCAGTCGGGGCGGCCCTAATGTGTTGGGACGCAATAGCATTCTAGAAACCGACTTATTTAGCACCTGCTTAGCCGTGCAAAACCTTTGGTTGGCGGCGCGGGCAGAAGGGGTTGGCGTCGGTTGGGTGAGTATCCTCGATCAAACGCAGCTGAGTGCTGCCCTCAAACTTCCTGATCATGTGTATCCAGTGGCGTACCTTTGCCTTGGCTATGTGAGCGAGTTTTTAGATCAGCCGGAGCTTGAAGCGAAAGGGTGGCGCTCGCGACTGCCGTTAAACGAGTTAGTGCACAGCGATAGCTGGGGCCAGCCGCCGACGGATAGCCAACTTGACGCAGCGCTGAGTGAACCGCGATAGCGCTTTGATCGCTGCTTGGCTCTCTCTGTACTCTGACCTTGGCTTCCTATAGCGGGGTGTCTCATTAGCCGCTATTGTATTCGTTCTTGCTTAATAAGGTAGAGGCAGCTAATGCACGATATTACTCTTCAGCGTCTCAGCGCCGACGACCCCAATATTCCGATCGTGGCAAGGTGGACCTTTGGCGCCTGGGGGCATTTGCACCCAGGGCTTACGTTGGAAGAGGCTATCGAGCTGACAAAAGCTGAATGCGGTAGCGCAGCGGTACCTTCTATTTTCGTCGCGATGAATGGGGAGTTGCCTGTCGGCACGGCCAGTCTGGTTGCCGATGATATGAGCATTCGCAGTGAACTGACTCCGTGGCTAGCCTCCGTATTTGTGGTACCCGAATGGCGGGGTAAGGGGATTGCTTCTGCCTTAGTGCAACGCGTAGAAGCCGAGGTGCTTGAGAGCGGTATGGAGCACTTTTATCTGTATACCCCTGATCAGCAGGCGCTTTATCGGCGTTTGGCTTGGCAAGAGGAAGAAACGCTTGAGTATCGAGGTGAAACCGTCACGCTGATGTCACGGCAGCTTGCGCAGTGACATCGCGACAGTTTTATAACAACAGCAATAGGTGATGCTATGCCTGAATTACATCAACTGACGGCGACGCAACTTTTGGACGGCTACCGAGCCCGTTCCTTCTCCCCAAGCGACGTGGCGGGTGCACTGATTGAACATATCGCCACGTGGGAGCCGCACATTAATGCGCTCTATGCTTATCAACCTGATGCATTCATTCGCGCCGCCAAGGCTTCTACTCAGCGCTGGGCCAAAGGCCAGCCAAGTGGGCATCTGGATGGTGTGCCAGTCACCTTAAAAGAATTAATTGCAACGCAAGGCATGCCCGTGCCCGGAGGCACAGGGCTTGGCGAGCAGGCGATAGCTACCGAGGATGCGCCAGCAGCGACACGCTTAAATGAAGACAATGCTCTGCTGCTGGCAAAAACGACATGTCCTGACTTTGGCATGCTCTCATCAGGTCTTTCGTCATTTCATGGTTTAACCCGCAACCCATGGGATTTAGCCTGCAATACCGGCGGTTCTAGCTCAGGTGCCGGGGCAGCCGCTGCCGCGGGGTTTGGCCCGCTGCATGTGGGGACTGATATCGGTGGCTCCATACGCCTGCCTGCAGCCTGGTGCGGCGTAGTGGGGTTTAAGCCCACGCTAGGCCGTGTGCCCATTGATCCGTATTATGTGGGCCGCTGTGCAGGGCCAATGACGCGCAGCGTAGAGGACGCCGCGCTAATGATGACTGTGCTCGCTCGCACAGACCGTCGCGATGCAATGCGCTTGCCCCCAGAAAAGATCCATTGGGCCGACTTAGCGTTAGACCTTCATGGCCTGCGCGTGGGTGTAATGATGGAGGCGGGCGGTGGGCTGCCTCTGGATGAAGAAATTCGCAACTACGTAGAGCAGGCTGCAAAGCAATTAGAAGCCGCTGGCGCAACGCTGGTTCCCCTCGCGCCAGTGCTGACACGTGAAATGCTGGATGGACTAAATCACTTTTGGCAGGGTCGTCAGTGGGGCGAGTTGATGAAGCTCTCGGCTAAAGAACGTGAGCAGGTGCTGCCCTCGATTCTCGCCTGGGCAGAGGGAGGGGCTCGCTTAACGGGTGTCGACGCGGTGCAAGGTTTTCAGCAAACCATGGTGATGCGCCGCGCGACAGAAGCCGTGTTTGATAAGGTAGATGCGGTGATTTCACCCACGACGCCCAATATCGCATTTCCAGCAGAGTGGTCATCGCCTACGAATGATCCATCCCAGCCGTTTGAACACATTTTCTACACCGTGCCATGGAATATGGGCGAGCAGCCGGCGATCTCACTTAATGCCGGGTTTAGCCGGGCAACGACTTCCTTCAATATGCCTATTGGCGTTCAACTGATGGGCCCCCGTTTTGCTGATCATTTTGTTTTAAAGCTAGCGAAACAGTTGGAAGACCGATTAGCGTTACCCATGCGGTGGCCAACACTGCCGGCCGTGAATTGATGTCATTCAATAATGAATAAGGGGATATCGATGAGACGCTTGATTGTGCTGCCTACCTCCAGGGCGGGCTGGTGGCTGTTAGTCGCTTTTGTGGCGCTGGTGTTAGCGGGCACATGGCCAGTGATTGGCTGGGTGAACCGCGCAACGCTGGTGATGGGGTTGCCGCTCATGGTGGTGTGGAGCTACCTGATTATTTTTGCCTGCGTGGCCGTCATGCTCGTTGGCAATCATATTGTAGAGAGAGACGATCATGAATAGCGTTTGGCCTCTGCTGATTACCTTAACGTATGTGGCTATCGCGATGATCATTGGCCTGCGTGCTCGCAATGGGTGTGCCAACAATGCCGATATGAACAGCCTAGAAGAGTGGGGCGTGGCAGGACGCAGCATGGGGCCGGTCACGTTATATCTGCTGATTGCCGCCGGGAGTGTCAGTGCTTACACCTTCATGGGCGCGCCAGGATGGGCCTATTCCAAAGGCGTGGCGGTGTTTTACGTAGCGATCTACCTCGCTTATTTGGCGCTGATAGCCTGGTATTTCGGGCCCAAGGTGTGGCAGTTCGGTGAGCAGTTTGGCCACGTAACCCAGGCAAGCGCGATTGCTGACCGTTATCAAAGCCCCGCGCTGGGCGCTTTAGCGGCGTTAGTGATGGCGATTGGCTCTGTCGCTTATGCGGTACTGCAAACGATCGGTTCGGCGTACATTTTGTTCGTAATGAGCGGAGGAGTGATCCCCATTTGGCTGGGTGTGCTGTCAGTGCTGGCCTGTATTGCGGTCTACCTGTACGCCAGCGGACAGCGGGCGATTGGCCGTACCAATGCGTTTCAGGGCGTACTCATGCTGATCGTTGCTTGGGCGGTTGGTTTATGGGCGGTCCATAGCGCTACCGGAGGGCTGAGCTTTGCGGGCGTATTTGAGCGCATTCAAACTGAACACGGTGAGTTTTTAACGCTGCCGGGGGCGGGCGGTGATATGAGCTTTAGCTTCTGGACGACATCGATCATCGTTTCAATGTTTTCGTTTATGCCGCCGGTATGGACCCAGTGGATGAGTGCTTCATCAGCGCGCACTATCCGCCGTAGCGCGACTTGGTTACCTACTTATTACGTGGTGATATTACCCATGGTAGTGGTGGGGTTTATCGGCATTTACTCACTGCCGGAGTTGGCGCGTGCTGATACGGTTGCCCTTGAATACGCGATGCAGCACTTGCCCGTCGTGCTAGTCGGATTACTGGGGGCGGGCACCTTGGCGGCATCGATGTCTTCAAGCGAGCCTTTTATCCACTCGGTATCGCTGTCACTTAGTAAAGATGTGCTTCAACCGGTGTTAAAACTCTCTGAAGGGGCGACTGGCAAGCTCGCACGGCTATTAATTCTACCCATCATGTTTCTGGTGGTTGCCCCATTGGCTATTGCTGAGCCGGGTAGTTTGGTGATGATTCTGTTAGTGGGGCTAGGGTTTGCCTCCCAGGTATTACCGGCGTTCATTGGTATGTTTTTCTGGCCGCGGGCTTCTCGTCTGGGTGTGATGGCTGGCATTGTGGCGGGATTTTTAGTCACCGTTGCGTTTACAACGCTATGGCCGCATCCGCTGGGCATTCATGCAGGCTTCTGGGGGCTAATGATCAACCTGCCAGTCTTTGTGGCTGTGTCTTTAATCACCCCAGCGACCAATGCCGAGATAGTTGAGCGCTTTTTTCGTATTGCTGCGCCGCGTGGTTTTACTAGGCTTGGGGGCGCGAAAAAATAGCCACGGGCAATGGCATTTACCATGATGAATGCATCCGTCAAATGATGGCGCCAAAGTCTCACCGGTTTGGCTATAACCCTTCATACTACCAACAAAAAGCCGGTTCACTCGTGAACCGGCTTTGCAGTATTTCTAAAGGATTTTTTTAATCATCTCGTGATGCAAAAATCAATTAACGCCTGCCGCGCCGCCGACTATGCCGCTACGAAAGTCGTTGTTACTGCCACTGCGGTTTTTGAGATGATTAGACACGGTGTCTTCAGGTGAGCCTGCCATTTCCCGGAACATGCCCATCGAGCCCAGCAGCGCCGACGATTCATAGGGTACGAATACTCGCTCGCCGTCTTTTGCCATGTTGGGTAATACTTTGATGTAACTCTGGCCGAGTAGATAGCCTACTACGGTCCGCTTGTTTTCTTCACTGTCGCCAATGGCGCTAAGTACCAGCTTGATCGACTCCTGCTCGCCCTGGGCGCGCAAAATTGCTGACTCTTTATCACCCTGAGCATTGAGGATGGAGGACTCTCGCTGCCCCTGAGCCATGGCAATCGCCGCTGATTTTTCACCCTCAGCTTCGGTGACGGTAGCACGGCGTTTACGCTCAGCGGCCATTTGCAGGCGCATGGCGGTTTCAACTTCTTCCGGCATGGCGATATCCTGCACTTCAACACGAGATATTTTTATACCCCACTTAGAAGCGGGTTCTTCCATTGCCGCTTGAATCTCATTGTTCACTTCCGCGCGGGATTCGAACAGCTTATCCAGCTCCATCTTGCCGACGACTGAACGCAGCGTTGTCTTGGCCAGTACCTCAACCGCCTGGCTCATATTGACAACCTCGTAGACGGCCCGTTTAGGGTCGATAATCTGGTAGTAGAGCGCGCCATTAATACGCACCGTCACGTTATCTGTCGTCACCACCGGCTGGCCGGGGAAGTCCATTACCGTTTCGCGGCGGTCGATCCGGATTTCGTCGGTGGTGATCGCGGTGTATTCATCACCGAGTTTGCGATAGCGCAGCATAGTGATGGCGCGGGGTTGTTCGATAAACGGGATAATAATGTTAATACCACTTTCCAATACGCGATTGAACGACCCAAGCCGTTCCACCACCATTACTTCAGATTGGCGGATAATGATTAAGCCTTTAGAAATAATCACGACCGCGATCGCAACAACAATTAGGCTTATTAATAAACCTGGGCTAATAGGTAAATCCATTGTTAGGGTTCCTTGCGTTGTGAGTTGTCTTCTTGAGGGGCAATGTCTGCAGGCTGATATAGCGTGACCAAAGCGGTAGTACCTTCAAAGCGCCTAAATACTACCGTTGTGCCGTTGGGGAACTCGATTTCACCAGTATCAAGATCGCGTAACCGGTAGAAATCGCCGTTTACTTTAATGCCGGTGGCATCATCAAAATCACGGCGCAGGGTCGTATAGTGATTGCCTTTCTCTACGCCAGTTCCTGTTGTCCCGTAGGCGACTCCGCGGGGTGAAAAGCGCGGACGAATGACCATAACGCATAGCGGTAGCAGCACCCCGGTAAAAATAGCCATGCTAAGCAGTTGCCAGGGGAGCGTTAATCCCAGTGCTGTAACGGCCGCCGTTAGCGCCGCGGCAATACCCAGTGCAAGCAGCACCATCGCGCCAGAAGTAAGCTCTGCCAAACTTAATAGTAGGGCGAGTACTAGCCAGCTGTAAGCCGGGTTCCAGTCCATGTGCTCTCCAATGCTATTTATCGGTAATGCTATACAGGGTAACCCACTTGGCACATATTGACCTGTGGGCAGCCTTTAGGTTTTAAACTTTAATTACCACTATTGCCCAAAAGAGCATTGCTATGCCGATTTATGCGAACACCCCATCGTCCACATCACGACCAGTCTCTGCCTTCAAAATGGTTCCAAGCCTATGTGTTGTAGCCGGGGTGCTGATGGCGCCGTCTATTTATGCCCAAGAGCTAGGTCACCATGGAGGCCACGGCGACCAAAGAGATGCTGCTCACGCCCATCAGGACAATCCTGCTATAGCTGCTTATAAAGCCGCCAATGATCAAATGCATGAAGATATGGCTATGTCGTTTACTGGCGACCCAGATGTGGATTTCGCACAAGGCATGATTCCCCACCACGAAGGCGCGATCGCCATGGCTGAAATTGTGCTGGAGTACGGCGAAGATGAAGAGATTCGTCAACTGGCCGAGGAAATTATTGCCGCTCAAGAGAGTGAAATTGCGTTCTTAAAAGAGTGGCTTGAGGAAAACGGGCAGCAGTAACAGGCACTTTAAACATCGCGGCAGATCGTTAATTCAGCCATGTTGCTATCAGATGTCTTTGGCGGCCTGGGCTACTTCATCCAGCGCCCAGGCCGAAGGCAATAACAGCGTAGCGAGTGTCAGTCCTACCAGTGTGGTCAGTAGATTTGGTCGTTTTTAATACCGTTAGGGCCCAAAGAACTTCATTGGAAAATAGGAGAGAGGTGGTTCGCGATTGAGCCACTCTCCCATCATGCGTTCACCTTCTTCGCGCTGTTCCGGGGTTATCTCATCACTGTCGCCGAAATAGCTTAGTGCGTTCTCGATATGTATGTTCGGCGCTTCTTCATTAACGGCAAGAAGAATGGCCCAGCCTTTAGCGGGATTTCTCTCCGTCTGGCACATGCCGTTTTTCTCTTCATCAGGCTCTATATAGCAATAAGCAAGCCATTGTCTAGCATTGATATGCCCAGCCTCAGAAGCCCTCACCATCCACTGCCAAGCCTCGTCATCATGGCCCTGGTCATGTAGAAAACGCGCCAAGCTACTCATGGCACGTGGATAACCCAATTCCGCTGCCCTACGATATAACTGCTCTGCTGCGTTCAGGCGCTCAGTATCGTCTGGATAGCCTGCACGGCCATCGCGGACTCGCCCTGCCAGCTTGAATTGTGCTTCCACGTTTCCTGCTTCAGCCGCTTTTTCCAGCCAATACTGAGGCTCAGCATCGTACCCTTGGGTGGCATAAAGCGGGTAGAGCGCAAACATTGCATTTGTGTTGCCTGCTTCTGCTAGAGGCAGGGCATCTGCAATTGCTGCTTCGACCCAGTCATCACCATCGTCTGGGCATATTTGTTGCTTTTCACATGCATCATGTAAGAGCAGCATGGAGTAGAGTTCGCCCTGCTGCGCGGCACGGTAGTACCACTCCTGCGAGTGGCTCGCTTCACCAAGATAAAACATTGCGTCTATGTCGCCCGCTTCTGCCGCTATTTCTAAATAAGGAATGCTCTCTTCGCGCTGAAGGGCATTGTAGAGCCTCATACCTTCATCTTTAGCAGCTTGCGCTTCTTTGTCCAATGCCCAGGCGGAAGATAACGTTAGCGTAGTTAACGTTAATCCTACCAGCTTAGCTAGCGTAGTTAGTCGCATAGTTAACACCATCATGCCTTCACCCTTCTTCACGTTGTTCAGACTCGATTAATAGAGCGCTTGCTATTTAATTTAATCTTGTGGGTGAATCCAGTATGAAATAATCCGGTCTTCTTCATAATCATAACTTAATTTCATTTCATAGATTCTGTGAAATCTGTCTAATGACCAAAACCATACCTTATTTGAATATTCACATGTCAATTTTTGTCTAGATTGGTAAGATTCTTTACACTCCTTTATATGCATTTTTTTCCAGTTAATGCGAAGGTTTTTGGCCATCCAGTTAAGCTGTATTATTTCATCTTCAATCCACTCTCTTGGGTCAGTGGTAGTTCGGCTAGTTTCCGAATAAGATGGCCATGCACCATCAAAATCCATTTGGAAAGGCTGATCGTTTTCATCGAATTCGTTTTGTTCCAAATAAGCCTGACGATATATCTCCCTATTGTGAGATGAAAGCAAGTACAATGTCGCTTGCTCATGATCCTGATCCTTAATGGCTTCTATGAAACTGACCATGGTGGAGGGCGGGGGAGGTCCTTTCGGTTGCATGTATAAAAATATTGATACCAAAAACGCCGCTAATATGGAAAAAGTAATGGCTTTGACTTTCATGTTTTAAAGAGCTCGCTTGTTAAGCGCCAATCAGAAGTGGTTAGCGCAAGATGCTTTACGGTGTTATGATGAATAAAGTTCTATTCTAAATCGACGTAATTCAGTCTCTACAAGCCTTTTTCTTGCTTCCTCATTATCACAGCTTACTGTACTGCATATATTCTCATTTAAATTATACTGAGAAATTTTGTCATGAGCTTCTAATGAGATGCTTTTGGAGGCTTCGATATCGTCTTCATGATAATATGCTTTAGCAATTTCAAGCTGGACGATTGCTTTGCTGAGAGAGTTAAGGAGATCAGGAAGGATTGCCTTTGCTTCTTCAATATTCCCTTGTCTAGCCAGAGAAATTCCATGACTTTCCAAGCGATGATTTCGAATTTCTGGTGTAGAAATAGCACTAATTATAATAAGTTTTACTTGGTTTTCAGAGAGCTCTTCAGATGCTCTATCCTCTAGTGAAAGTGCCTCTGAAAGTATATCTTCGGCCGATTGACCAGACGAAAAAGTAGGATTTTCGAGAATCTCTTTCCCTTTCTTCGTAGCCGCATACCGCGTACGAATTCTTTCAAGCTTGTACCTCGCTTGGCTATAAACAGCAAGTTTGTCGCTGATAGAAGCGTCATTTTCCAGCGCGTCTATTTCCGTTATATCCTCCATTAAAGACTTATAAAGACGGTTTGCTTCACGCTCCTCCTTTGAGCATCCTGACAAAAGTAAAAAAAGAAATAACATGATGATAAATTTTATCGAAGCTTTCATTTATTTCACATCCTTGATGCTGTCTATGTTTAGAGAGTTTTAAGTAACAATTGACATCTCAACATGTCCTTGCTCAGGTTCAGTTTGTGTATACTTGCATGCTTTCAATACTTATATTGCTGCTGTGGATTCTGGGGGGGTTATAAACCCGCCTCTACAATTCGTCGAAGCGATACTTCAGCAGAACACAAATACCCACTTCATCACCGTTTTCTGCTGCGATCTCAAGCGGAGGTTGCATCTTTTCCCACTGGTGGATACCTCACAGTTGCATGCCTTCCTCTTTGGCGGCTTGTGCCTCTTAATCCAGCGCCCAAGCCGCAGGCAATAACAGCGTCGCGAGTGTTAGTCCTGACAGTGTGGGCAGTAGGTTTGATCTTTTCGGTAACATTACGGGCCAAACTTCTCGGGGAACTGCGATAGCGAAGGCTCTTTTGTTAACCACTCTTCTTTAATAGCTTCGGCTTCATCTAATTGATCTTTGCTAAGTTTAGACTTAAAGTTATCTAGAAGTCCTTTCACCATTTCAAGATTCGCTTGTTGCCTTAAAGCAGACAAAATCCCTACACCTTTGACAATGTCTTTATTATTCTGACATAGCGCATCCCTTTCAGGCTCTAGATAGCACCAGCCAACTCCTAAACGTGCATCAACATGTCCTTTATCGGATGCTAGCTGCATCCATCTCCATGCCTGCTCAGGTTGTCCTAACTCCATAAAATTAAGAGAAAGGTTGTGAATGGCGGGCACGTAACCAAGCTCAGCTCCTTGGTTAAACCAATACTCCGCAGCTTCCAGGCGCTCAGTATCGCTGGTGTAACCCTCTTCGTCGTTGCGGGCTATCTCTCCGAGCAAGTTCATGGATTCCACATGGCCCGCCTCGGCGGCGCGCCGTAGCCATTTCATCGCTTCGTCTTCATCGGGGTCTTCAACGTAGTAATAAATATCGTACAGCGCGGCCATGGCGTCGGGGTCGTCTGCTTCGGCCTTGGGCAGCGTGAGCTCCAATGCCGCCTGGGGCCAGTCATCGCCATTTTCCGGGCAGACGTCACCCAGCTCGCAGGCCCCACCATCAAACAGGCGCAGCATGGCGTGGGGGTCACCATGTTGGGCGGCTTGGTGATACCACTCTAAAGCTGCTTGGTTCATCCCCATATGCCGTAAACGGTTCACTTCGCCTAGGTAGTACATCGCTTCGACATCACCCGCTTCTGCTGCTTGCTCTAAAAAAGGCGTACTGATAGAGCGTTGATGAGTATTGTATAAGCGCATCCCTTCATCTTTGGCGGCTTGTGCCTCTTCGTCCAGTGCCCACGCAGAAGGTATCATAAGCGCTGTGAGTGTCAGTCCTGCCAGTGTGACCAGTAAGTTTGATCGCATAATCTCATTCCTTATTTAGCGGCTTTCTGCAGTAGCACACACTTCCGTTGCAAGTCCTGCGACGTAGCCGCGGTAGTTAACTTTTGCTAAAGCAGCTTGCTGACTCCTTGTGCCAACCCGCTCCATAAATCCCTCCAAGTCACGTTTACGGCGCTGGTAGGCATGGCTCGGGTCGTCATGCCATGGCTTGCCGGTCTCGCTCATACAAATAAGCGCTTTGGCAAACAGATATTGTGAGGGCGTGGGGGCTTCTCTGCTAAAGCGACACAGTGTCCCATAAACGCCGGTCGTGACACCCTCTACAATCCAGCCTAAGCAGTTAGCAATGGCGATTTGCTGATAGTCCAATGCTTCATGAGCATTAAAGCTTTGGCTGTTGCCACCACTTCTTCCTCTACCGGGCTCTTCTACCTCAAACCTTCTTGGATCGCTAACGAGCAGGTATAGCAGTGCTCCCAGCGAATCAGGAGTGAGCTGCTGCACCCAAGCTTTCATCTGATCTAAATCCTCGCCATCGCGCGTTGCGAGTACATATGCAATCGGCCCCGCGTTCTGCCCACCGATCATGGCACTATAGAGCCGCTCGATACCTGCTTGGCCGCGAGCGGCAAGCAGACCGACATTCAGCAGGGTGGTGGTGGCGAGATAGCCCAGCCGGCCCATGCTTTGGTAGGCGTCATCATCGATCCAATCGGGTTGGACGTAGTTGTTATCCACCATGGCGCGATGGAGCATCACTAGCCACAAATCCAGGCTGTCGATATCCAGTTCGACGGAAAAACTGCCCCCAGCTCCTTTGCCGATCACGACGCGTGCGGCCATACGTAACACGAACTTGCCGTTCTGCATCCCCAGTGCTAAGCCAAGCCTTCCCCCTAAGCCTTCAGCCACTTCCATCGCAAGGGTGGCGGTGCCAAGTTTGCGCCACCCCGTCAGTGACTGACTGGCGCGCTGCATGTTCATCTCGGAGCGCGCCGCCCGGTTGGGGAGGATGCGTTCTAGGTTAGCGGGTGGCTCCCAGCTTAATGCGCAGCGGGTTTCGATACTCAGCCGGGCACCGGCAAAGGCCTCGATGGTTGCGCCTTCGGCTTCCCGTTTTGCCCAATCGACACCGCTCACGCTGAGGCCTTCCTCGCCAAGGGAGATGCCCGTCTCGGCCGCCAGTGCTAGGCTGGCACCCGCAAACCCTTTGGCAACTGCGTCCACGACTAAGACATAGCGGCCTAATGCGCGCTGTTCATCAACCTCGGAGAGAGTGGCGACCACCTGCTGAGCCTGCTCTTCTCGCGGCAGGACTAGTCGCCCCAGTGGCAGCTCCCCCCGCGCCAGGCTAAAGGTGCCCTTGGTTTCCCAGCGATAGGTGGCCTCGGCAGAACTCTTGTTTGAATCACTATCATCGAGTTGCCACATACCATTGGAAGGCCGCTTGATGGCAAGCTCGTCGCGCCGTGTGGTCTTCAGCCCGTTACTTCCGCCACTGCTCATTTCCAGTTCGCCGTCTAAGAACGTCAGTGTGGATTGCTGGGCGACGACATCCCAGGGGGTATCGCGGTCGCCGTCACTGCGTGGTTCGTTGAGATCAAACCTGGCCATGCCGACCAGCCGCATCATCTGGGCCTGAGCGCTGGCGTCGAACAAGCGCAGCCGTTCACGGCTCGGGCCGGTGAACAGAATTTTCTGCAGCGCGGCTCCCCACTGTTCTTTACTGGCGCCGTCGAGAGAGTCAACTTCATGCCCCTGCTCCTCAAGGTAGGCGAAAAAGCTTTCAGGCTGGAAAAAACCCAACGGCTCTTCATGCCAGTCGAAACGATGCTCTATTGGCTCACAGCCACGCCCTTGCAGCCATTGGGAGAGCGCGCTTTCAGGCGCCTCCCATAACTTTGCAGGCAATACCCCGTCCGCGCCCATGGAATTATCCAGCCGTTGCCGCTCGGTTCGGGTCATGGCGGGCATCAACTGATAAAGGCTGAGGTGACTGAGCGACTGGCCTGCCTGGGGGGAGCTAAACTCGCGTAATGGGAAATCACGGCGAACCAGCAGCTCGATCTCGCGCTTCTGGTAGCCCATAGCATGGCGGTCGTCTTCTATATCGGTATGCCAGATAAGGACGCGACCGGGCTCCATCTTGCTGACGGCGTCATCGGTCCGTGTGAACAGATCGCTTAGCGTCTCCTGGAGGTTTTCATAATGTTGCCGTTCTTGTTCGAACAAAAAGATAGGCAGTTTGGCATTGCCGGCGGTGCCGCTTTCCCATTCGCTGAGTTTTTCCTCAACCGCCTGGTGTAACTCGACGCTTTGCTTGAGCACTTTGCAGTAAGTGTCGAAGGCACTGACACCCTCGTCCAGCGCCTCTGTTTCGACGTTGGCTGCCGATAGCGCCAGTTCGGGGGTGGCGATACCGAGCGAAGCAAGGGTGAGGATACTCTCCAGATAGTCGCTATACTTGCTTTCCTGCTGCTCAGAGAGCTGCTGGACGTGGCCCACAAAGTTACATTGCTGCGCTGCCTCGTCAGGCGGCATGGATTCGCACAAACCAATGAAGGTTTGATACTCGGCGAGCACCTCTTGCAGCGAGAAGGGAGTGGCTTCTCCTTCGCTTCCAGGGTTGAAGTGATACTCGCGCTGAGCCAAGGCCCGGCACGAACGGTAGGTTTCCAACGCCTGCTCGATTTCTGTTTCCCAGGGACCATAGTAGTTTTCACCTTCGATACTATAGCCCGCTTCCTGCGCGCGATTTAGGCCCGCTTGGTAAAGGTCACGCAGTTCGTCTTCCAGGCGCACAGCGCTGGGGTCTCTGAAATGTCGCGCTAAGTGATCCAATAACGCGGGCGTCGTGAATTGCCAGAGCAAAGAGCGTTGGCGCGCAATGCGATCTTCCAAGCTCTCTTGGTCAACAGAGGTAATTTCAATTAGCTGTTCGAAACACGACTTATAACGTGCTCTTTCGCTGTCGTCGAGGAAGTTTTCGGCGCGGGTCGGCAGTAGGCACTCCATTAGTCCGGCTTCTTCGTTGAGTACCCGAAGTCGCTCGGTGGCATCCTCTTCTTGTGTCCACGCCTTAAGCTGTTCTGCGGCTTCCAGTAAGATGTCTGAGACCTCTTCCGTCAGCAACCAGAACGTATGCGTTCCTGGCAGATACAGAATATCGGCCCAGCATTGCTCTTTGCAGACGTGCGCTGCGCTTTTCCCGGCGCTTTCGCCGTCAGATTCCGGTGGCTCAAAGATGTTGACCACCATCGGGTCAAGATGGCGCTCTGAGGTTTGCTCAGTACTCATAACAGGCGCTCCAACTGCTGTACTTTTTGGCGTGAAGAAAGGGGCGTGTTCAGAATGTCGTCTATCTGAATATGCAGCCTTTCGCCTACGTCCGTAATAATGGGCAATAGCCGCTTTAAATGATCCGAGCGGCTGATGCCTGCCTGCATCGCTATTTTCATCCGTGCCAACCAAGCATTGGGTAAAGAAGCTAGCGGTGTCTTCGTCATTCGGCTCAACCACCACGCCTGTTGGCTTTCGTTCAACGCAGATTCCATATCAGCAGTAAGCTGCCAGCGTTCCGGTGCAGAGGACGTTGGCGCATCGGCCTGCCAAATAGACCACTGGCCCTGAGGTGTGGGGGTTGCCACTTGATGCAGAGGAGTTAACCAGTGTGAGTAAATGCTTGCGGGGGCGCTGGCGAGCAGTGCGATCCAGGCCGCAGGCTGTTGAAGGTTGATCAGTGATTTGCCGCTGTGGGGGTCATCCAGTACAAAAAGGGCCCGCAAGTGGTCTGCAATGCTATGTAGGGCTTGATTTGCTTGTGGCTGGCATACCCATCCCAAACCTTGCTGGCAGAGATTTTTGGCGTAATGCCAAGCTTCACTGCCTACTTCAACATCCAGTAGCCAGGGGCTGGCATCCAGTAGAGGCGAAAGCGGCGTGCCCGCAAATAGCGTGACAAAATCACGTTTGCCGGTAAGTGATAGCAGTAGTCTGCATTGCTCAGGCGACCGGCGCTGGTCAAGTACCACAAATCCGCGCTGCCTATTCTCCATCTCAGATAGGTTATCCACCGGACGGCACCGTTCTGCTAGTTGGTTTAACCAGCCAGGCATGGGCAATCCTCGCGCGAGCATTGGGTGTTACTGATCTTGCCGCAGAGAGGCATGATGGCCGCTTCACTTAGCTGGTAATCCTTCAGCTTGGGCAGCGAGGTGGGCGGTATCGCCTCATGCACCTCAGCCATCGCATGCCCGGGCAGTAGGGGAGCCTCCACCGCCTGCCCGCTGCCATTGCCAGGGCTTCCGCCAGCGTTGACGCGTACCTTGGGGCCAGCGATGGTAATGCCGCTACCATCTAACTTAAGAAAACTGCCGCCTGCGTTCAGGGTGAGTTCGTCACCCGCTTCAAGCACGACTTTGTGACCTGCCTTGATGTGCAGCTCGCGGCCGCTTTCGCTGAGCCATGCTTGGCCTGCGTCGATATGTAGCGTGCCGTCAACGCTGAAGTGCTGCTGGCCTTCGGTGTGTTCAAAACGGTTGCCGTGAACCGTGTGGTGGTCGTCGTTATCGACTTCGCTGATGCGGTCATTATTGACCTTCAAGAAGCTGTCGTTGCGGACCTCTTCGATACGGTCGTTAAGCGTTAACAGTTCCAGGTCTTTCTGGGCGTGCAGCCAAATCTGTTCTTCACCCGCTTCGTCTTCAAAGCGCAGCTCGTTAAAGCCTTCGGCTTTGTGGCTCTGGGTGCGCAGCACCGTGCGGGTTTTGTGCTCGGGAAGAGGGTAGGGCGTGGTGTTCACGGCGTGGTAGATACGCCCGGTGACCAAGGGCTGATCAGGGTCGCCTTCCAAAAACGAGACGATGACCTCGTGGCCGATGCGCGGAATGGCGATGCTGCCGTAGCCGCCGCCCGCCCAGCCTTGGGCGACGCGTACCCAGCAGCTGGCGTCTTTTCCAGCGGCTTCGCCGCTAGCCCCGGCGGTATTAGGTTCGGCGTAGCGATCCCAGGGGAACTGTACTTTGACCCGGCCGTGTTCGTCGCAGTGAATTTCTTCGCCTTCTGGTCCAACCACAAAGGCTACTTGAGGGCCATCCACGCGGGGCTTGGGATTAGGGGTGGCTCGCCAAGGGGCATCACCGGGAATTAGCGTGACCTGGTTGTAATAACGGGTCATCCCGTTGGCATCACCTTGAGTCATCCCATCTTCTTCCAGCGCCTGGGGCTGCTCGCCGTGGTGAGTAACGCTTATCGCCTGCCAATCACGGTTGAGGCTTTCAGTATCGTGATCTGTGAGTGTAAAGCGCAGGCCAGGCGCGAGCTCGGGCAGATCACTTTCAGCATTGGCGGTGATGGCTTCTCGGCGCAGCTGCTCCAGGCGAATGCGGGTGAAGGGCTCGCCGGAGGCGTCCTGCTTATAGCGGCCGGGGTAATCAAAATGTTCGTAGTCAGACTGCTGACCGTGTGTCTCGACATCGCGGCCCAGATGTTCGTGCAACTGCGCGTAAGCCGGGTTCTTGAAGCTGTAGTCTTTCAGCGTGGCGGAGGCCGCGGCGACGCGGGCCTTTTGGCTCAGCTTGCGTACGTGGCGGCTGGGAGCCGTGCCACCGGCTCGGCTGTGATAAGTGCGTTCGCCAAGGCTCGTTAGCACTTGCGGATCGTCGGCAAAGATCAGCCGGTGGGCGCCGCCATCGCTGCCTTCACCTCGTTCAGCAAATTCATGAAAGTAGAACAGACCTTCTTCGGCGGCGAGACGCTCGATAAAGGCGAGATCCGTCTCGCGGTATTGGACGCAGTACTCGCGTTCAGGAAGGGTTCGGTTAACCGCAAAGGCCAGATCGGTGATACCGCGCTCATCGCACAGGGTGTTGATGATGGTGAGCGGGTCGGCCTTCTGGAAAATTCGCGAGTTCTGGCGTAGCGAAAGCCGCCAAAGGGCGGGGCGCAGTACTAGCGAATAAAAGGTGCGCCTGTGGCCGCGATCACCTCGGCCAAATTCAGCGATGATGCCGTGCACGCGGCGCAGCAGTTCGCCATCCTGCCAAATAGTCAGGGTGGCTTCGCGGTCCAGAAGATCGGCGGCGTCTAGGCGGCCATCGCGGCTAGCCAGGTTCAGCGCCAATTCAAAGGGCTGGGAGAGCGTCTCGCGGTGGGTGAAATCGATCACCGCGATATCATCAACGCCGGGTAGCGTCACCGTGAATTGCAAACCGGTGCTGAGCGTCATGCCCCCTCCAGGGATAATTGACAAGGGTAATCTAAACAAATGAGAAACGATCAGGATAACGACCTGACTCCTCACAGCAACCCTTGGTCGCTATCTAGCGGCAATGTCTTACAAGCCGTGTAGGCAATGTCTTACAAAATCGGCGTTTGATGATTAAAAAGTAAACAACGTTGCCCTCATGAGCTGTGGCAGAGGTGTTATTCTGCCTGCCTTAGTCGCAGGTAAAAAAAAGGAGAGGGGCGTGTCGGGGGTGATCTACTGGCTGGACATGGCGGGGGTTATTGTTTTTGCGCTTTCAGGCGTTATTTTGGCATGCCGGTCAAAAATGGATCCGATGGGGATGCTGGTACTCGCGGCGGTAACCGGGATTGGTGGCGGTACCATTCGTGATTTAGTCCTGGGCGTACGACCGGTATTTTGGGTGGCGGATCCGACGTATTTATGGGTGATTTTAGCCACCGTGTGTGTGTCCCTGGTAGGGTTTCACTATATCCATCGCCTTTCTCGCGGCTTTTTACCGGTGGCGGATGCGTTTGGGCTGGCGTTATTTACGGTGATTGGCACGCATAAAGCGCTGTTACTCGGTAGCTCCGGCACGGTGGCTGTATTGATGGGCATGATGACCGGCGTGGCGGGGGGCATGATCCGTGATGTGTTGGCCCAGCGAGTTCCGATGGTGCTGCGCGAAGAGATATACGCCACTGCCGCCATGGCCGGTGGGATTGTTTACGTGGCGCTAGACGCCTTGAACGTACCGCTGACGATAACCATTGGCGCCTCATTAAGCGTGACGCTAGGGCTGCGCTTAGCGGCAATTCACTGGCATTTAGCGCTGCCGGTGTTTGCCTGGGTCACCGTGCCGCCAAAAACCCATGATGAGAGCACAACGCCGCTGTCTAGCCCGCAAAAAGCCAAGGAGCGGGTCAGAATGATTCGTCGAGAGCGTAAAAAACGCTAACACTATCATTCTGGTTGGTGAGTTTTTTGCCAATGATCAAACCACCGGCGCGGTTGTATCACGCGTAGAGTAGGTTCGCTGTCGACTAGCGCTACGCCAACGCCCAATGGGCCGATGCGGGCATAAAGTGCCCCGTTAGCGAGCTTGTCTTGCAGAGTAACGTCGGAGAGCAGCAGCAGCGGCCCGCCGGTAAGCGTAAGATCTTGTAGCCGAATACGCTGGTCGTCGATCTGCAGCCGAGCCGTGCCGTTGATATCGTGCACGTTTAACAATCTGCCTAGCCAATCACTTTCACGGGCACGGGCTAAGAACAGTCGTGCCAGCAAGCCGGTATCGCGCATTCCCAAACGCAGCTGGCTCGTTAGGTGAATAGGGTCATCCCATTCAAGCTGCGCTTGCTCCATACTGAGTTGTACCCACCAGCCGGCGTCCGGCGCACCTTGCTCACTTAGCCGAAACACGTTTTCTAAGCGTAGAAACGAGTCGTTGGCGGTGAAGCGCCGCGCTTGTAAATCGCCTTCGGTTAGATTTAAGTAAACTTCAACATCGCCACGTAACCGCTGATCAAGCAGCTCCATGTCAGCACCAAAGGCACGAAGCGTGATTTCCCCCTGGGCCTCTAGCCCATCAAGTCTCCATTCGCTGGCAAGGTTTGCTTGTCCACCTAGCAAGCGAACCCCGGCATCCTCGGGCAGATAGCGGTTGTAGCGAGTAAAGTCTGGCACATCGATAATCGGCATAGCGATGCGGGTGACGAAGTGCTCTGGCTGTGGCGACTTAAGCACCTCGCTAAAGCGGTCGGTTTGAGTGGTAAGCGCAAAGTGGCGGCCTTCAAGGTGGGGGCGGTCATCGTTTTGGCGCATCAGCGCGAAGTTAGGGATACCCAGCGATAGCTGAGCCTGCTCAGCGCTGTCCAACTGAGCGGTGAGTTCGCCGCGCCCGGTAGCCAAGTAGTCGAGAAAGGCGACCTCAAGCTGATTAGCATTAACGCGTAGCCGGGTAGGTGCTAGGAACTGTTTGTCGCGAAAGGCTCCTTGAGCAAAAAGCTGGCCGCTGCCTGCCAGCGATAGGCCATGAACATCGGGAAGAAAAGTATTTAAGAAGCCCAGTTGTTGCACGCTACCTTCAAGGGAAAACTGCCCGCTAGGCACGTTTTCGCGGCGTTGAAATCGGCCGTCGGTGAGAATCAAAATACTTTCCAGCTGCTCGTCAGGCTGCTCTAGGTTGGCCACTTGCCAGCTCAGCCGAGTGCCGCTGATATTCAACGCGGAGCCATCCAACGCCGCTTGTCGAATAGGCAGAAAAAGCTGCATATCACTTGTGAGAGTGCCGGTGCTTTCGCCGTGCTGCCAACGGGTGGTCATTCCTTCGCCGGATAGATGCACTTGCCCAGTCGCCTGCTCAGACGTTACCTGAAGCTGGCCGTGGCTGCTGGCTTGGCCGCTCAGCAGTTGAAGCGGGGCAGGCTCAGGTAATATCGCCCCCAGGTACGTTTGAAGCACGCTAATATCGGGTAGCTGTGCCGCTTGCCAACTGAGGGTTGCCGTTGCTTCTTGGCGCGCCCTTTGTGTGTCTAACGGGCTCTTTGCCGTTAACTCGATGTCAGCATCGGCAAGCAATGTTCGCTGATGGTGCGTTAGGGTCGCATTGGCGAACGTTAAGCGGGCGTCAATGTGTTCGTCAGGCGTGAGTCGTGCAGTAAGTGAGCCGCTGCCCTGTGCTTTAAAATCTAGCGTCTCGGCAGCAAGCAGCGGTGCCTGAATGGCCAGCGACGCCTGCTGAGGGCGAGCATCAACCAGCGTGGCGCTCGCCTCTATTTGTCCATTGCCGGAAAGCCGTATGCCTTTGCCGTCAAGCGTTGGCGCTAGATAGCGATCAAACATGTCCAGGCGAATCACGCGGCCCTGTAAGGCGAGCGTGACATTGGTGGGGAGATCAAGCCGGTCTAGCCGCTGATTGGGTATCTGAGTGGCAAGGCGTAGCTCAGCATTTTCAGCATAGGGATGAGTGTCAGCCAGCGTTACGTCAGCCAGTTGCGTCGAAAAATGTAGCTGATCATTCTCAACCGCCAGGCGGACTTGGCCTTTGCCGGTTGCCGTGTGGCGCGGGGGTGGGTTGTCTGCAATGAGCCAGCGCGGTGAGCCACTGGGTGTGCGTAGGCGCTGTTCATCGACCGCTAAACGCAGCGTAGGGGAATCCAGCGTTAAAACACTGCCGTGCTGTAACTCACCAGCGGTTAGATCAAGTGCGCCTGCTAAAGCCCCGCGCCCCTCAAGAGTCAGCCAGGGCAGGGCGTTGAGGTAAGGCATGAAAACATCCCAGGCATCTGCCTGCGCCTCAATCTGTAGCTGGGCAGAAAGCGCTGACAATAGATCGGGATTCAGTTCACCCGTCGCAGCGGCCACGGGTGTCACGCTGGTTAATGTTGCATCCGCGTTGAGATTGATATCGCGTACTAACGTGGCATGATCACTCAAGCGCACTAAACGACCGTCAGTAATCGCTAGGGAAAAGTCGGGGATCGCTAAGGTGTCGCGCGTTAACGTGGTATCCGCCACGTGCAGCTGGCCCTGCGCCTCAAGGGCAATATCACCTACGGTGAGGCGGCGGATGCCTTCGGCATCCAGCGCTTCGATATGCAGTTCTCCGCGTAATAGGGCGAATAGAGAGAGCGAAAGAGTCGCCCGCTCGGCTTCAATGCTGATGGGCAGCGCCGCATCTTCGCGTGCTAAATACAGACCCTCTACTTCCCAGCGGCCGGGGTGGCGGCTGGCGCCCTGCTCCCAACGTATTTCAATGCCATCAAATTGAGAAATGCGCTCGGGCAGCCACTGGCTGTTGAGCAGCCAATAGCTGCCTGCCACCCAGATAGCGATGATAAACAGTAGCCCAATCAACATACTTAATAGCAGGCGTGGTAAGCGTTTTTTACGCGTGTTGGCATTTGACATAGTGGCTTCCCTAGCAGATAACTCCTGTTGAGCCGTGTTTTATGGCATTATGCGCGACGTTGGGCACTGACGGGTTTTCGATTTCAACGCTAGGCAGGCAGCTAACGCCATGTTTAAGGATTTTTACGCGCAGCGCGGAGAGTATGTAGTGATCTCTGCAGAGCAGGCCAGCCGTTTCGCTAAAGGCGTGGCTGGCGACTACAACCCTATCCATAATCCGGGAGCGCGCCGTTTTTGCGTTCCTGGCGACCTGCTATTTGTACTGGTACTGACAAAGTTCGGTTTGTCGCGGCAGATGGAGTTTCGTTTCACCAACATGGTGGCGGCGGAGACGCCGCTTAAATTTTGCGAAGCGGATAATGGCTCCGTTCATGTTTGCGATGAGAGCGGGAAATGCTACTTACAAGTGCTGCGCAGTGGTGAAACCACCCACGACGTAGCCGCAGTGGAAGCCTTTGCGCGCTGCTATGTAGCGTTTTCGGGCAAAAACTTCCCGCACTATTTAAAACCGCTGATGGAGCAGCATGGGGTAATGTTCAACCCTAAACGCCCACTGGTAATCTACGACAGCATGGGCTTTTCACTCAAGCGCTTAGATGGTTTTTCACCGGGTTTAACGTTAAATCAATCGTCGCTGAGTGTTCAGGGGAAACGCGCGGATGCGCTGCTGGAGTTTTCCATTGAATCCGCCGGCGAAGCGGTCGGGGTCGGCTCTAAAAAGCTCGTGGTTAGCGGGCTTTGCAGTTACGACGCAGACGAAATGGCCGCGATTGTAGAAGAGTTTTATCGCCTAAAGGCCGCTTACGAAACGGCCTAGGCGTCAATGTGTTTGATGGCTGCTCTTACTTACTGATTAGGCTTTTCCTGTACCGTTAAGCCTACCGTGGTAATGCGACCACCGAGCGTTTCTAGCACTGCCAACGTCAGCCCTTCAATCTGTATCGAGTCGCCAGCATTCGGCTGGCCGGCTAAGGTATTGCGTAGCAGCGAATCCAGCGTCATATGCTGGTCCTCTTCTTGGATCAACAGGCCATAGGAGTGGTGTAAATCGTCTATCTTAGTGCTCCCCTTAAGCTTCAGCTCCTGATCCGGTAATTCGCTACTGATGTCATCCACGGCATCAGAGAGCACGCAGTCAATAAAGGGACGCGTTTCAGGACGAAGCACGACAAACAAATGATCGCCGGCCATTAACGTCGTTGAGCCTCGCGGTGGAATGACATCTTTACCACGGGTAATCATGGCGACCACGGTGGTATCCGGTAAGGCCATTTGTGAAAGCCGCCGTCCTGCCGCTCGCGGGTGTTCGCTCAACGTGTACTCAACGATATCAGCATCGACTTCTTCAATTGCCGTGATTTCAATACTGGCTGCTGACAAGGCGGGCGGTTTTTCAGTGAGCCTAAGCCGGCGCGCCACTAGTGGAAGCGTGGTGCCTTGGATAGTGGCTGAAATAAGCACCACGAAAAACACCACGTTGAAGATTAACTCCGCTCCTTCAAGCCCAAACATCAGCGGAAAAATAGCCAAGATAATCGGTACCGAGCCCCGCAATCCGACCCAGGCGACTAATGTAGTTTCGCGGGCGTTGAAGCCAAATAGACGCATAATCGGTATAACGGCAATCGGGCGGGCAACTAGAATCAGCACGGCGGCGATGATGAGACCTTCAAGCCAGACATCGAGTAGCGAAAGGGGATTGATCAGTAGTCCGAGCACCACAAACATCATGATCTGACTTAACCAGGCCAGCCCGTCGTGAAATAAGAAGGTGCTGCGCTGGAAGACAATTCTATGGTTACCAATCACCACGCCGGTTAAAAAAATCGCGAGGAAACCGCTGCCTCCAACATTAGCCGAGATGCCAAATGAGAGAAAGCCACAGGCCGCGACCATCACCGGATAAAGCCCCGATGCGACAAGATGTATACGATTAATTATTTTTACTGATGCCCAGCCGACTCCAAGCCCCACGAGTGCGCCAACCCCCATTTGAAGGACGAAAAGCTCCAGCAAGCCCACGCCTGGCTGCATACCGTTAACCAGTATTTCTAGCAGGCCTACGGTCAGAAAAATCGCCATCGGGTCGTTCGAGGCGCTTTCTATTTCTAAGGTGTATTTTAGTTTTTTGTTGATATGTATGCCGGCATTACGCAATAGCGAAAAGACCGCCGCTGCGTCTGTTGATCCGACAATCGCACCTAACAGTAGGCCTTCTAACAAGGGTAAATCAAGAATATAAGCTGCCGCTAACCCCGTAATAACGGCGGTGATTAATACCCCGAAAGTCGCTAATAGCGAAGCAGGTTTCCATACTTTCTTAATTGAGGATGTCGGCGTTTGTAGTCCGCCATCAAATAGAATCATCGCGAGAGCTAGCGTGCCGAGCGCATGTGCACCGGCGGGATTGTCGAAGGCGATGCCGCCAACACCACTCTCACCCGCTAACATCCCTATGACTAAAAACAGTACTAAAACAGGTAAGCCAAGACGCGCAGATAGCTTGCTTGATACGATGCCGACTAATATCAGTATCGCGGCAAGTAAAATGAGATGATCAACTTGAAACATAAACGTAGAGCCCTTTTAACTTCGCCCATAACACGAACAGGCAGTGAACTTTCTGCCATGTCGTGACTAATAAAACAACGGTTGACTAACCGACTTACGTGCTAGGCGGGGCTCTGCTGGGAGGAAGAGAGGCGCCAAAGTAATAACGATCGTTAGGCACAAAACCGTTAACGCCGCTTTGATGGAGCAGGGGCGGCATTAGCGTGGGGAAAACGTTGCTTAAGAATCCATCGTCTGAATGTAATTTAAAGATTTGTAGAGGATTATCATCCGCTTGCTGCTTGAGTGAGTCATTTCGAATCCGCAGCTTATCCGGAATATGCGCAACGCTCGCTTTATCCGACTGACTGTGCAGGCTTTTATGAATCTGCGCCACGCCTGCTAAATGAGGTGAGTAGAGGTGTTTAGCGGCACCCAACAGTAAGATCGAAAAACAGCAAAGAGTGAGTAGACGGGAAACCCATCGCGACGGATGCTCCTTGTGTTCGCAACGCCCATGCCGCATGGCATCTTCCTTGAAAAAGCCGTTTGTGAGGCGCCTTTTATACCTTAGGTGAGGAATATTTGCATCAGTCTGCGATGGGCAGGACATCAATATTTACCTCCAAGCAATGCTCACCACTGCCATTCATCACGCCTTTGAGCGGCGCTACGCCGGCGTAATCCCGGCTCCAGGCGAGCACGGTGTCGTCGGTAGGATCAGTTGTCTCAATTGGAAAGGCTCATTGACGCCACGCCGAAGATTTTGTTTACTCATATGATACCTGATTGACGTTAACGTCAACTTGCTGCTATACCCTGAGCACCCATTTATTATCGCTAACGTGTGTCAGCAACCGCTTTCCAACAATAAATATGCATTTTCAAGTAATAGGAGCAGCACTATGTCCGTTCGCCAAATCCCTATGGTTATCGATGGTCAGCCCGTGCAGTCACAAAGCCAAGAGTGGCACGACGTGGTTAACCCTGCGACGCAAGAAGTGGTCGCGCGGGTGCCGTTCTGCACGGCGGAGGAAGTGGAGCGCGCGGTTAGCAGCGCCAAAGAGGCGTTTAAGACGTGGCGTAAAGTGCCGCTGGGCAAGCGTATGCGTATTATGCTCAAACTCCAGGCCTTGATTCGCGATAACACGTCGGAACTCGCGGCATTGATTACCGAAGAGCATGGCAAAACTCTGCCGGATGCGGAAGGCGAAGTAGGTCGCGGGCTAGAAGTCGTAGAGCATGCTTGTTCGATTACCTCGCTACAGCTTGGCGAGCTGGCAGAAAATGCGGCGAATGAAGTGGATGTTTACACCATGCACCAGCCGCTCGGCGTTGGCGCTGGTATTACCGCGTTCAACTTTCCGATCATGTTGCCCTGTTTCATGTTTCCGCTGGCCATTGCGACCGGCAATACCTTTATTCTAAAGCCGTCGGAGCAAGACCCAAGCTCTACCATGCGCTTGGTGGAATTGGCCCACGAGGCTGGCATCCCGCCGGGGGTACTCAACGTGGTGCACGGTGGCCCGGATGTCGCCAATCAAATTGCTGATCATCAAGATATCAAAGCGCTTTCATTTATTGGCTCAACCCACGTAGGCTCGCTGCTCTATAACCGCGCGGCGGTGGCAGGCAAGCGGATGCAGGCGATGATGGGCGCTAAGAATCATTGCGTGGTTATGCCCGACGCTAACCGCAGCCAGGCCATTAATAATTTACTGGGCTCGGCATTTGGCGCCGCAGGCCAGCGCTGTATGGCCAACTCGGTGGTCGTGCTCGTGGGCGATGCTCGGGAATGGTTAACCGATATTGTTGACGCCGCACGTAATATGAAAGTGGGGCCGGGTACCCAGCTAGATGCAGACTTAGGCCCACTAGTCTCACCCGCTGCGCGTGATCGTGTGTTGCGCTTAATCGATGCGGGTGAAAAAGAGGGTGCCAAGCTGATGGTCGATGGCCGTAACATTCAGGTAGAGGGTTACCCTAACGGTAACTTCGTTGGGCCGACGCTGTTTGCCGATGTGACCGCCGATATGACTATTTACCGCGAAGAGATCTTTGGGCCCGTGCTTTGCGTGGTCAGTGTTGAAACGCTGGATGATGCCATTGCCTTTATCAATGCCAACCCTAACGGTAACGGCACCTCGATTTTTACCAACTCAGGCTGGGTGGCGCGTCGCTTTGAAACTGACATTGATGTGGGGCAAATTGGTATTAACGTGCCGATTCCTGTCCCGGTGGCATATTTCAGCTTTACCGGTTCTCGGGCGTCGAAGCTCGGTGACTTGGGGCCAAACGGTAAGCAGGCAATCGCATTCTGGACGCAAACAAAAACCGTCACGGCACGCTGGTTCGAGCCGGAGAACGTTTCCAGTGGCATTAATAGCACGATTTCGCTGGGCTAAAAGAAACGCCGATTTTAGCTATATTAGGCCCCGCTTAAGCGGGGCCTAATGGTCGTAGGGCAAAGCAATTAACAATAAAGAGGTGATTATGTTGCCATCATTAAGTCGCTTTAACGTGCCAGAAACGCTCGAGGCGTTGCCCGACGATATTCGTACTACGATTCTGGCCGTGCAGGAAAAAGCAGGCTTTGTGCCCAATGTTTTCCTAATGCTGGCCCATCGGCCCGCTGAGTTCAGGGCATTTTTTGCCTATCACGACGCGTTAATGGAGCGGGAGTCAGAGTCGCTCACTAAAGCAGAGAAAGAGATGATTGTGGTCGCTACCAGTGCGCGAAACCGCTGCTTATATTGCGTGGTGGCGCACGGTGCGCTGGTGCGTATTTATAGTAAAGACCCGCTGTTGGCCGACCAGGTTGCGATTAATCATCGCGTGGCGCCTATTAGCGAGCGCCATCGTGTGATGCTCGATTTTGCTATGCACTGTGCGATAGATGTGGGTGAAATGACCGACGAGTGGTCTGCGCGGCTGCTGGCCGTCGGCTTCAGCCAAGAGGATTGCTGGGATATCGGTGCTATTGCAGCCTTTTTTGGTTTGTCTAATCGACTGGTCACGCTGGCGGGTACGCCGCCTAATGAGGAGTTTTATCTGATGGGGCGCATACCTCGCGAGGCATCAACTGGTAACGTTTAAGCGTTACTTACCTTCACTTTCCTTTACTGAGGCGCGGTTTTCAGTGAGGATAGCGCCTCCACTCACTGTCGCCAGGGGAGCCCTTATCAACGGGGCTGAGAATGCGCGTTGCGCAGACCCTGGAACCTGATCCGGTTCGTACCGGCGGAGGAAGCGCGACATGCTTTACCTAACGTCAGCCGTACTTGGCGCGGCGCTGTGCTGCTTTGCTTTTTTAGGCCTGCGGACTCGCAGGGTTGATGGCCCGCTTGATGACTATATGACAGCTCGCAATTCGCAGACGAGCTCGACTCTCGGGCTTTCCTTTCTCGCGTCAGGCATGGGGGCGTGGATTCTCTTTGCGCCCCCTGAAATTGGTGCCTTCGTGGGCCCGCTTGCGCTAGCAGGCTACGCGTTTGGCTCCACATTACCCTTTATTATCTTAGCTCTTTATGGGCCTAAGATTCGCCGCGCGCTTCCCGAAGGGCGTAGCATCGCCGAATTTGCACAGGCGTGCTATGGCCTCGGCGTACGGCGCTGGGTCACGCTGGTGTCCATTGCTTACATGGCCTGCTTTTTGGCCGCCGAGCTAACGGCGATTGGTGCGATAACAGCATTGTTGTCTGATGTACCTCCCTCACTCGTGGTGATTGGCGTCGCGCTGACTACGCTTATTTACACGGTAGTGGGCGGCCTGCGCGCCAGCCTTGCCACTGACCGCTGGCAGGCCTGGCTGCTGCTGGTGCTATTGGTCGTGGTAGGCAGCATGGCGCTTTGGCGGCTTCCTGCATTGCCTAGCGAAGCGGCGATGCCTGCTATCCCTGTTACCAGCGCGCTCAGTGTGGCATTAACACTAGTGATTGCGGTAACGGCCGCCAATTTATTTCATCAGGGCTATTGGCAGCGCGTATGGGCTGCTAAGGATGACCACAGCCTGGGTCGTGGCGCATGGCTAGGCGGCGCTATGACGATGGTGGTGGTAATGGTTATTGGTAGTTTAGGCATTTTAGCAGCGATGAGCGGTGTTGCTCTGGGCACACCGCCTATGCCGTTTTTCGCACTGCTAACGGATGCACCCGCTTGGCTATCGCTACCTGCGCTGGTATTGGCTGTTACCTTGGTAGCTTCCAGTGTTGATACACTCCAGAATGGCATTGCCTCGCTTATCGTCGCACGCAGCGAAAAGCGCGGTGTTTCGCTGGAGGCAGCCCGCTGGGCGACGGTTGCATTAATGATTCCCGTGGTAGTGGTTGCTTTACAGGGATTATCGATACTGCGGCTTTTCCTTATTGCCGACTTACTGTGCGCCTCCATCGTAGTGCCGGTGTTGCTAGGGCTATGGCAACGGATGACGCCAATAGCCGCCATCGGGGGCGGCGTTGCTGGGCTGCTCGGGGCTATTTTGCCCGGGTGGTTAAGCCAAGGCAGTGTCAGCGCAGGAGTGGTGGCGGCGAGCTTTCCTGACAGCATTCCAACGTTAGGCCCTTTTCTGGGCGCATTGGTTATGTCAACGTTAGTTAGCGTGGCGCTTGCCTATGCTATAAAAAAACAGCCTGTGTAGAAGGGAGTCGCCTAGCGTGGGCTTGGTGTGCCGGGAATGCATCGCTATAGTGGATAAGTACGTAGAACGATTTGCGCTTCTGAGCGCTCGCTAATCGCAAGGACGACTATGATTAGAGCTATGCTTACTACGCCCGATGGTGCGGTTCACGAAGGCAATGAAGACTTGCTGGCCATGTGGCAATCCACGCCTGACAGCCATATCTGGATCGATATGCAGGGTGAGACGCAGGACAGTGAACGCACCATTTTAGAGGCTTTCAAATTTCATCCCATGGCGATTCAGGATGCTCATAAGGAGCGCCATCCGCCAAAGATTGAAGAGTTCGATAATCACACGCTGATTATCTACCGGGGTATTTCCTCCTTCGATGCTGAGTTGAATTATCTGCCGCAGCAGATATGTTTTTTTGTCGGTGAGCGCTTTCTAGTCACGCTTCACCCCGGTGAGGCGCTCAGCATTGAGCGGCTGTTTAATGAGCACGGCAAGAAACTGCTGGCGCATTCCCCTGAGCATGTCGCGCTGCGAGTGATGTATATTTCAGCCGGCTTTTATATCGATAGTCTGCTCGAATTTGAAACTGAGCTAAGCGATTTGGAGGATGAGCTACTCGAAAATGGCAACGATGCGCTCATGCGCAAGATCATCACCTATCGCTCTCGGCTGGTGAAAATGCGCCGAATCTTTAGCTACCATCAGGGAATTACCCAGGAGCTAACGGCTTACGACTACGAGCATGTGCCCCGCGAAGAAAGCGAGACGCTCCACGCGATTAATGATGTGGCGGATCGTTTCGAACGTCTCTATACCTTGACCCAGATGTACTATGAAATTTGCGGTGACTTAATCGATGGCTATATTTCTATTTCATCCCACCAGCTAAATATCACTATGCGTGTGCTGACGGTGATTACCGCGATCTTTGTGCCGTTGACGTTTATTGCCGGCATTTACGGCATGAACTTTGCCAATATGCCCGAGCTGCGCTACGAGTATGGCTACTTTTTTGTATGGGGAGCCATGTTGGGCATCGCTGGAATACTGATTTGGTTATTCAAGCGTAAAAACTGGTTTTAACGCCATACAACGGAGTCAATCTATGGCCGACACTGCACACAAGGTACCAACGACGATGGCTGCCATGCTCTTAACCGGGCATGGGGATATCGATAAATTGGAATACCATCAGGATGTCGCTACGCCGCAGCCCAGGCAAGGCGAGGTGTTGGTGCAGGTAACCGCGACGGCCAAGAACAACACCGATCGAAAAGCCCGGGAAGGTCTTTATCCCACCAAAGATAAGGGCGACGTCACTTCCTTTGCCATGGGCGGCACGCCGACGCTTACCTTTCCGCGTATTCAAGGCGCTGATGTGGCAGGCCGCGTGGTAGCCGTCGGTGAAGGTGTTGGCGCTGAGCGTATTGGTGAGCGCGGGCTGCTCGATTTTAATATCTACGCTGACGAGCGTCGCGATATCAATCTAACGCCGGATTATTACGGCCACGGTGCTGACGGTGGGTTTGCTGAATATATCGCCGTGCCAGCCGATCAGTTTTACGCTGTGCCGAATCCTGAGCTGCGCGATGCTGAGCTGGCGTCAATGGGTATGTGCTCGTATCAAACTGCTTACCACATGATGACAGCTGCCAGTATATGTGCCGGTGAGCGGGTACTGGTAAGCGGTGCCAGCGGTGGCGTGGGTACGGCGCTCATTCAGCTGTGCCGAATCGTTGGGGCCATCCCTTACGCCGTCAGCCAGCTAGATAAAGCCGATGCGCTAAGCGCCTTCGGCGCAGAGGCGGTGATTGATCGTGGCGACTTGCCGACGTTTGTTGAGCGAGTGCTGGCTACCACTAACGGCAAACCGATTGATGCAGTGATGGATCTGGTCGGGGGTGAGATGACGAACCTGTTTATCGATACCATGATTGTCGATATGCAGGGCCGTCAGAGCTATCCGCGTCTTTCAATAGCCGGTGCCAGCGGTGGCAATCTCAGCGAAATGATGTGGACCCGTATTTATCTCTACCAGGTGCAGATTTTTGGCGTCTCTCACGGTACTCGTGAAGAGGCTGAGCAGCTTGTCGAATGGATTCGTAGCGGCCTACTCAAACCGGTGCTTCATGCAGCGTTTAAACTTTCTGACCTGCATGCTGCCGAGCGTTATTTTGTTAATCGAGGTGGCAATTATCTGGGCAAAATTGTGCTGGTTCCCGATTCACAGTGGGCTTCCCACGGTGCGTCGTTCGCTCTTGAAAACACCTCTTCCGATGCTCAGGAGCAACGCTAGTGCATAATTTTCATACCATTCAGTTAATGGATACTCACGCCGGTGGTGATGTTAGCCGTATTGTTACGGGTGGTATTGATAGTTTGCCCGGTGCCACCGTTCGCGAGCAGATGGAGTACCTGCGCGATGACGCCGACGGATTGCGCCGCCTGCTACTAGAAGAGCCTTACGGCGTGCCGGAAATGTCGGTCGATTTATTGGTGCCAGCCTGCCATCCGGAGGCCGTCGCGGGTTACATCATTATGGAAGTGATGGGTTACCCCATTTACTCTGGTTCCAATACGCTGTGCACGGCCACCGCCGTACTAGAGAGCGGCATTGTGCCTAAGCAAGAAGGTATTCAGCGCTTCAAACTAGAAGCGCCCGCGGGCCTGGTGCAAATTGAAGCGAAGGTGCATAACGGCGTTGTCGAATCGGTCACCTGCAGCGGGTTGCCCAGTTATATCGACACCTATCGCGATACGATTAACGTGCCGAGTATTGGTAATGTGACCTACTCAATCGCTTATAGCGGCGGCTTTTATGCATTGGTAGATGCGACTGAGCTTGGCTTTAAGCTAGTGCGTGATGAGGAGCGAGCGTTGGCTGAGTGCGCTTATAAAATTGTTGAGGCAATTAAAGCGCAGCGCGGCTTCTCCCATTACACGCTTGGAGATGTGGGGCCATTGCCATTTTTGCACTTTATGGGCCCTGAGGAGAAGGTCGGGGAGGGGTATATACGCTCACGTTCCACCACGTATGTTCACCCTGGTGTTATCTGCCGCAGCACCACAGGCACCGGTACGTCGGCACGCTTAGCGCTAATGAACTATGAAGGGCGGCTGAACGTGGGGGATAAGCTAGAGACCGTTTCGCTGCGTGAGACGGGCTTTATCGGCACCTTCACGGGCACGCATCAAGAGGGCGATTATCACGTCGTCGAAAACACCATCACCGGTCGCAGCTACGTGTTGGCTCACTCTGATATCGTTATCAACTGTGATGACCCCATGGTGGCCTGTGGCGAGCTACATCATATATTGCGTGACCGCCATCAGCGTACAGAGTCTGGGACGTAGCCTTCTGCTTCCAGCCGTTCCCATACCGGGGCTTGTTCAGCCTCGGTCATAGCTCCCCAGCAGGCTATTTCATCTAGTGTACGGCCGCAGCCTTCGCATACCGATGTTGACGATTCTATTTGGCAGATTTGTACGCAAGGCGAAATAGGCCGCACCTTAGCGGGTGTATGGGCTTTAGTCATGATTGAAAGCTCTTTGGCATTAAGAATCGAGCGATGGCTTATGAAGCAGATACCTTGCCGCGCAGCGATTTGACTTTACCTTTGCGGGTTTTGTGGTCAACCCGGCGGCGTTGTGAGCCTTTAGTGGGCTTAGTGGCACGGCGAATTTTTTGCGGTTTGGTGGCACTCCGTATCAGCTCTCTTAAACGTGCCAGTGCATCTTCTTTATTTAGCTCAAGCTTGCGATGGCTCTGAGCTTTAATAATCACCACGCCTTCTTTGCTAATGCGCTGATCGGACAACGCCATTAGCCTTTCTTTGTAGAGTGGTGGCAGCGTGGAGCTCAGAATGTCGAAGCGCAAGTGTACGGCTGAAGCGACCTTGTTGACGTTCTGGCCGCCAGCGCCTTGGGCACGAATCTGGCTAATACCAATCTCCCAATCAGCCAGGGTAACGTCGCTAGAAATGGTGAGCATTCATGTCCTCTGTATTACTCATGAACCTATAAGGCTAGCACAATTGGCACAGAGGCGGGGCTTATTGGCTGAATGATACTAACCAACCCTAGCCAGCTAAATTATTGACTGACTGCCCATTGATATAAGCCAGTAGGTTGCTAAACGCATCGCCAAAGTAGAGCTCATAGCTGTCTTTTTCGACGTAGCCTAGGTGCGGTGTGGCGACTACGTTGGGCAATTCGAGCAGAGAGCTTGTGACGACAGGCTCCGTATCGAAGACGTCAACCGCGGCTTGGCCTGGGCGTCCGGCGCGCAGCGCCTGTTCAAGCGCCTGTGGTGCCAGTAGCTGAGAACGGCTGGTGTTCACCAGTAGGGACGTTGGCTTCATTTGGGCGAGTAATTCAGCGGTGACGATACCCCGAGTGTCATCGTTTAAACGAAGGTGAAGACTTAATACATCGGCGCGCTGGAAGAAATCCGCCTGGCTTTTGGCCACGTCAAGGCCAGCCTCAATAGCACGCTGGCGGGTGCTTTCTCGCCCCCATACCAGCACTTTCATGTCAAACGCCTGGCCATAGCGTGCGACTAAACTGCCAATTTTCCCATAGCCAAAAATACCTAGCGTGCGTCCCTTGAGGCCCGTGCCTAGCGTACGCTGCCAGCGGCCTGCTTTTAGGTTTTCAACCTCTGCGGGAATATTGCGCATCGCGGCTAGCACAAGTCCCCAGGTTAATTCCGCCGCGGCGTTAGGCGAGCCGGTGCCCGCCATCACGGTCACACCGTGGCGACGGCAGGCCGCCATATCAACATGCGCCGCGCCACCGCCCGTTTGGCTAATCACTTTGAGGTTCGGCAGGCGCTCAAGTAGGGCCGCCGTGATGGGCGTGCGTTCGCGAATAAGCACGAGTGCCTCTGCGGCCTTCAATCGCGTGCTTAGCGCATCCAGGTCGGTAAGGGTGTCATGATAAATCGTCACATCATGGCCTTCTAACTGCTTGAAGGCGTCTAAGCTGCGTACACAGTCCTGATAATCGTCTGGAATGACAATGTTCATTGCGAGAGCTCCTTGCTTGGCAGAGGGGCGCGGGCGTCATCAGTACTATTTAATCGGTATTGCCACCCAAAAAGCCCGATAATCAGTGCAATGCCTGCTATATCGGTCATCACTTGACCATTAATCAGCATCAGTGCAGCGGTGAGTAATAATCCACGCTCGAGCCAACTGCATGGGCGTAAAAAGAAGCCAATCGTTGATGCCGCAAGCGCCACTATACCGATAATGCCAGAACCCACGGCAAGGGCAATCTCAAGCACGGTTCCATTGCCTAAAAGAGGTGGATGGTAGATAAACATAAAGGGAATTAAGAAGCCGCCGAGCGATATTTTGGTCGCCGTCAGGGCCGTTTTAAACCAGTGTGAACCCGCGATAGCGCCGCCAATATAGGCCGCTAGCGCAACGGGCGGTGTCACGCCGGAAAGGATTGCAAAGTAGAGAATGAATAGATGCGATGAAAGGCTGGGCAAGCCAGCCTCAATAAACGCAGCCGCTACAACAGACGCAGCCAGCATGTAGGCTGCCACGGTAGGGAGCCCCATGCCGAGAATGATCGCCACTACCATTGCCAACAGTAGTGTGATTAATACATCGCCGCCGCTGACGACGAGAATCACAGATGAGACTTTAAGCCCTAGGCCGGTAAGGCTGATGACGGATGCAATAATCGCAACGCTACCGATGATAACGGCGATCATTGCAGCGGTCATCGCACCCGCTTCTAAGGCAGCGGGAATCGACTTCAAGCGATCCGTAAAGCTGCCGGGGCTGCGCCAGGAGAATAGGTAAATTAGTAGTGCTGTGAAATAAGCGGCGACGGCGGCAGTCGTGGGGGTATAGCGCAGCACCAGCATGGTGATGAGTACAATGATCGGCAGCAGCAGTGTTTCAATGTTGAACAGTCCCTCGCGTAATGTAGGGCGCTGGTCTTTGGGTATAGGGTTTAGCCCAAGGCGCTTAGCTTCGAAGTGAACGCTCATCCAGATGGCTAGATAGAAAAGTAGGGCGGGGATAAGGGCAGCACCGATGATTTCTAGGTAGCTCACCGAAATAACATCAGCCATGACGAAGGCCGCGGCACCCATGATAGGGGGTAATATTTGTCCGCCGGTGGATGCAGAGGCCTCTGTGGCTGCTGCGAAGCGTGGGCTATAACCGCTTTTTTTCATCAGGGGGATGGTGAATACGCCGGTAGTCGCTACGTTGGCAGCGGTGCTGCCGCTGATACTACCAAATAGGGCACTGCATAGAGTGGCCGCTTTAGCGGGGCCTCCGGCCATGCCGCCAGTCAGCGAATTAGATAAACGCATAAATGTATCGCCACCGCCAGTGGTTACCAGCAGCGCGCCAAACATAATAAATACCACGATCACCGTTGAGGAAGTGCGCATCAAACTGCCGTAAATCCCGGTTGGGCTCATGTAAAAAGTCGCCACTAAGTCGGCCCAACCAAATCCTCCATGTCCCCATACACCGGGTAGGTAGTTGCCAAAATAGGCATAGGAAAGCGCAATAAGTACCAGGATTGGAAACGCAAGGCCGATGGCTCGACGGCAGGCCTCAAGCAAAAGTAAAATGGCCAGAACCCCGAACACCAAATCATAGGTGGTCGGCATGAGGTAACCCAGCTCATAGATAATCCGATCAAACTGCATGATGTAGTAACCGCTAACCGCGATTGCCAGTATCACAGGGATGACATCAAACCAAGGCAGGCGGTGATTGTCTTTCGCACGGCAGGAGTAGCCCAAAAAGATTAGCGGCAGAGCGAACAAGAGGTGTATAGCATTTTGGGTATTAACGGCCCCCGTTATGGCGGCATAAAGGTGAAAAACTGCCATCGCCACTGCCATTGATCGCATCACCAAAAACCAGACACCCGTAAGCTGGCGCTTGCCCGAGTCTTCTGAGTACTTCTCAACGATCTTATTGCTTCCAGGGGTATCCATCGGATGACTCCCACGCTCACGTGTCTTTTAGCAACCACTGCAGGCGTGTATAAATATGATGATGTTTAAACATCCGCAGGCTATTAATCGCCTGCGGGTGCCAGCAGAAATTAGCGTGCTTCGGGAGGAATAACGTCTTCTGGGATTTCAAGGCCCAGCTCTTGGTAGTAGCGCAGCGCACCCGCATGAACCGGGAAGGTGGCATTATCAATGACGTCTTGCGGGGTCATTCCCTTGGCAGGAGCAAAAGAAGCCGCTACCTGTTCGTGGTTGTCCCAATAAGCTTTGGTGATGTTATAAACAATATCATTATCAAGAGAGCTATTGGCAGATACGCCCATATAGATTCCCAAGGATGTTGCCTCATCCATGCCGCGGTAGGTGTCTGCAGGGATAATTGATGGCGATAAGAAAGGAAGCTCGGTTGTGACAGTTTCAAGCTGCTCTTCTGACAGCGAAAGCAGCTGCAAGGGGCGCGAGGAGTGAACTTCTGTAAAAGCCGGTATGGGGGGAATGCCGTTATAACTAAAACCGACCAAGCGACCATCAATGACCCCTTCGGCTGCATCATCAATACGCATGCGCTGAAAGTCAGGCTCTACGCCTAAAATATCAAACACTAGCTCAGTGATGTACTCGCCGCCGCCGCCAATACTGCTGGGATTGAAGCGCTTGCCCGCGAGCTCTTCGAAACTCTTGATGTCGGCGTCTTGACGAACGGCCCAGTGCATTGTGGAGGGAGCAATCCAGTATACGAGGCGTACGTTTTCGTTGGGTGTGCTTTCGAACCGACCAATACCGTTGTACTGCTCGTAGCCTACCAAGGCTTCGGTGAAGGCAAGATCAAGCTCATTGCGGCCTAAGCGAATAGCATTTTCTCGCGTGCCGCCGGTTTCGCGCACGGTAATTTCATAAGGCGTGTTAGCACTGATAACCCGTGCGCCCTCTGAAATACCAAAGAACCAGCCAGTGCCAGTAGGAACCGCGCCCATATTTAAGGCATCTTGTGCTTGAGCAAGAGGGCTAGAAAGCGTGCCTAAGGCCAATATAGATGCAGGAAGGAGTAAGCGTGCTTTCAGCGTGAAAGGAATCATTGTTATTACCTCAAGCATTGAGATGCTTTTATTGTCTTGGAGTGTTCGATTCGGTGATGGCGCGTTAGCGTTCTGAGCTTCAGTCGCTTAGCTTAAGCGCTAAGTGCCACTTTTTAATTGTGCTTGCGAGACAGCCGGCCTTTATTATACATAACCATCCCAAGACTATAATTACCTTTTATCAGTGCGCTTGGATATTGGTGATTGATGAGCCTGCTTTCGTAAAGCGAGAAGGCTGGCGCTGTATGAGTACTAAATGCCTGGCAGCATCGCATTGTTCTGTCTCTTTTATGCTTGATTTGATGGTTGTGAAAATTTAGCAGATTCAACAAGATGGTCGATAAATAGCCTGGCGGCCATGGATGTTCGTTCTATATTGTTGACATAGATACACAGTGGGCGTTTTGCCCAGTCATCTCGAATAGGCAGTACACGCACCTGTAGCCCGCCAACATATTGGCGAATAGCACCTCGGGGAACTACGCCAATACCTAACCCTGCCTGAACCATCAAACATAGCGCGTCGTAACTGGTAACCTGAATACGTAACCGTAATGGCCTATTAGCTAAACTGGCCGCTTTCAACAGCTGCAAATTGATGGCGCTTGATGAGTGCAGACCTACATAGGCATGCTCAAGGCTATCGCGAAAATCGATGACGTCGCGATCGGCAAGTGGGTGATTTAACGGCGTGACAAGCACTAGCTCATCCGTGTGGTAAGGCAACTCTGCTAAGTCATAGCCATGAGGCAGCTTTGCGCATATGCCAATATCGGCGCCATTTGCCATAATTTCACGGGTAATAACCGGGCTGACTTTCTCTTCGAGCTGCACACCGATATCGGGATGCTTTTCAAAAAATGCCTGCGTCTCGCCAGGTAAGTACTGAGTGATGGCGGACATATTGGCAAAAATGCGAATAATACCCCGTTCACCGCTAGTGTAATCGCGCATCTGAAGCTCTAAGTCTTCAAGGTTATGCAGCACGCCTCGCGATAAATGCAGTAGTGCATTTCCCGCGGGCGTTAACTCTACGCCACGGTTGTTGCGGTGTAGTAGCGGCGTGCTGAAATGTGTCTCTAGTTCGCTTAGGCGTTTGCTTACCGCAGATGTCGCAATGAACTCTGCATCAGCAGCACCCGTAATAGTGCCCGTCTCTGCTACCCGGACAAACAGTCGCAAGGACATTGGGTCGAGTTTCATTTTGAGCTCCTACTTTTTGATATGGCTGCCAATGACCGTGAGCGATGCCGGGATTACTGTATGCAACGAGGCTCGATTTTTGACCAGCGTAGGCCTATATTGGCTTCCGGCTTATTAAATTACACACAAGATGATGAGAACTGCTGGGCAGCAGCTATTTTAGCGACTGAAGAGTGAGCCACAAATGAGCGACTACTTGCTAGATGAATCCCCATTAAGTCCAGGTGTTATATACCGCTTGCTGTCTGGCACTGTGTGCCCACGCCCTATTGCCTGGGTCGCGACTCAAGATAAACACGGCAATGCCAATTTGGCACCGTTTTCCTTTTTTAACGTAGCCAGCGTCAATCCACCTGTGCTGGCATTTTCACCTTTGTTAGACGGTAGTGGCGAACTTAAAGACACGGTTCGCAATTTAAACGACGTCGCGGAATGTGTCGTGCACGTGGGCAGTGAGGCGCTAGTCGAAGCACTCAACGTCACCAGTGCAAGCGTGCCACCAGACGAGGATGAGTTTGCGCTGGCCGGATTAGAAAAAGCTAGTATGCCCGGTGTGAGGGTGCCCCGGATTGCCAACGCGCCGGTTGCTTTTGGCTGCAAGCTGTTCGATATGATTCGATTTGGCGACCAGCCCTTAGCAGGCACCTTAGTGCTTGCCCAGGTGGTCTCGATTCATATTGATGATGCACTGTGGGACGGCCGTCATGTTGATATGGAGCAACTCAAGCCCGTGGGCCGATTAGCCGGCAGCGATTATCTTCGTATCAGCGATCGCTTTGCTATTGAGCGTCCTGCTTAGAAAAGACTTTCTATTGCTATTGGTTAAGTAATGGTAGCTGAAGAAGTTGCCCTGTAGTAGTGGACTACTACCCCTTGCCGGTAAGCGCTTGCTAGTCTCGTTTCACACCCTAGGCGTGTGCTCAATCGCTCGACCAATAACGATAAGGAGTAATAAGATGAGCAGTAAGCGCATTTTAATGATTACCGGCGATTTCACTGAAGATTATGAAACGATGGTGCCTTTTCAGGCGCTCATGGCCATTGGACATCGTGTGGATGCGATCTGCCCTGGAAAAGCCTCGGGCGACACGGTGGCTACCGCGATACATGATTTCGAAGGTGATCAAACCTATTCTGAAAAGCCTGGCCATCGCTTTGCTCTAAATGCCGATTTTGCGAGCACTAACCCCGCCGACTACGATGCGCTTGTGATACCCGGCGGCCGCGCGCCGGAATATCTGCGTTTGAATAAAGACGTGCTGGCGATGGTCCAGCACTTCTTTGAAACCAACAAACCTGTCGCCGCCGTTTGTCATGGTGCACAATTGTTAGCCGCGGCTAACGTGCTAAAAGGGCGTCAGTGCTCTGCTTATCCGGCCTGTCAGCCAGAGGTAGAGCTAGCCGGCGGCCACTTTGTCAATCTAGAGGTAACCGAGGCAGTGACCGATGGTAACTTGGTCACGGCGCCCGCCTGGCCAGCTCATCCGGCCTGGCTCGCCCAGTTTATGGTGTTGCTTAATAAGTAAGCCTGAATGGCAAGATAGCGACGTTCGCCCAGCACCGTGCTGGGCGAACTATGCGCTTGACCGCTATGCTATTAGCAAGTAACCCGCACTCATTAAGCCGCTAAGAGATAACGCCCATGTGTAAGCTCTTTATTAACGCTGACCCCGAGCTGTGGCGTAGCGCTACGCGCTCGCTACGCATTGACGGGATGGTGACCAGCGTACGCATGGAGAATTACTTCTGGCAACTTCTTGAAGAAATTGCCCTGCGTGATGACATGAATACGGCCCAGATGATTACTCGGCTTTATCACGAGTCCATCGATGCTGGGCACGATTTGGGCAACTTCACCTCGTTTTTACGCGTTTGTGCGCTGCGCTATCAGGCGCTTCAGTTGACCGGCGATATTCCTACGCGGCACCAGGTGCCCATCGCCACCTTAGACGCTGAGAAAATCCTAGCGCGTGAAGGTGGCCACCGGCTCGACTCAATACATTAAAGCGTTAGTTGAGACGCGCTTTTAATTCATCCAAAAAGGCTTGGATGCGCGCAGCGTTGGTACCCACATCGCTGGCACCTATTCTTGATGCCGAGCGCATATCTACCTGCACAGCGTTCTCGCGTTCCGTTAAGCGAATGACAACGTCATCCTCAAAACCAAACCAAGGTGTCGTTGCCGTGGCCTCTATGTGATCGTCGCTAATCCTGGCGATTCGCCAGCCAGCTTCTTCTGCCTCTGCTTGTGCCGCAGCCAGCACTGCCTGAGGCGTTGCTTTCAAAAGAAGAGGCTTGATCGCCGGGTAAGCTGCTTGCTGTTGCCGAGCGGTTGCTTCGCCGGGATAAGCGAGTGCATTAGGCGCTGCTTGGCGAGCGCTTGCTAGTGCTTCAAAAGCAGGCGGATTTTGCATATCGGTGGTGATATCGTGAATGGCGGGTAGAGACTGGGCACGCTGCCAGTGCTGCCAAGGCACATAAAGTAGCGCTGCCGCACTAAAAATAACGAGTGTTGCTATCACGGCTGGCGTGGAGCGGCGTTTGATCGCGCTAACGAGAAGTGCCACAAGGCTTAATGCAACCGCCGCCCCAGCGGCATAAACGCCGTTGCGTAGTAAGATAAATGCCTCACTCAACGAGATATGTTCACCGCGGTATGCTGGGCCTGATCCGGCCATCATCATGGCTGCTACGACGAGCAGTACAATGCTTAACCCTGCTAGCACACCTGGCCAGCGGCTAAGGTTGGGGTGAGAGGTTTTTTGGCGTGTTGTCACGTTTTCTCCTTATCACATCGTCTTCAGCTATTGTTAACGCAACTGCGCCATCAATGAGATTTTTATGACCGCTATAAAAACAGCGTTACGCGAATTGCTCGTGAGCGCACCGCGTGAGGCACTGCCTATGACCTATCAGCAGGTCGCTTCAGCACTATCGCTAACACCGCCTCGCACCATTGGCCAGGTTACTCAGTCACTTGAGCAGCTAATGCGTGAAGACGCTACGCAAGATAAGCCGTTCATGGCCGCATTAGTGGTTAGCCGGCGAGGCGAGGGGTTGCCTGCAGCAGGCTTTTTTGAGCTAGCTGTTGCACTCGGGCGCTTTCCTGCTGATCGTGCGCTGCATGAGGTGGCGTATCACGCTGAGTTTCAGCGAGCGGCCAGCGAACGCAGCCAGCATCAATCTTGACGCTGCCTGGGTCTCTGGCGCAGTGGCTCTAACAGCTCACTAAGGCCATTATGGTCAATTTCCTGCATCAACTGTAGCAGTTGGCCGATCTCACCTGAAGGAAATCCCTCCCGAGCAAACCAGTTTAGGTAAGGGCCAGGTAGGTCGGCAATGAGCCATCCCGCGTGCTTTCCAAAAGGCATGGTGCGTGTCACTAGCTTTTCCAGGTCTTCTGGTTTCATACGCTGAATTCCATCCGTTTTCATTTAAGTGATGCCATATGTTTCTGATGTGGCATATTTTTGTTAGACTTTCGTCGACAAATGATACCTATCTCGATAAAGGGCGACTATCTTTTCGGCACGTTCTTTATGTACCGCCAGGGGCATGACATGCAAAAACGTTTTAACCTTTTACTCTGCTCGCCGCTTTTAGCGCTAGCGGCTATGCCCATTTCAGCCGATGAGCCTGTTGACGTCGTGTTGATTGGTGGCGGTATTATGAGCGCCACGCTCGGCACCTATCTACAAGAGTTAGAGCCTGAGTGGGATATCCAGCTTTTTGAGCGCCTTGATCAAGTGGGTCAAGAAAGCTCAAATGCTTGGAACAACGCCGGCAGCGGCCACTCCGCCTTTATGGAACTGAATTATACGCCGGGCGATGGCGATCACGTCGAAATTGAGCGTGCGATCAACGTAACCGAGCAGTTCGAGCTTTCTCGTCAATTCTGGGCGCATCAGGTAGACCAGGATGTTTTGAGTGATCCGACCGCTTTCATCAACACCGTTCCGCATCATGCGCTTGTTTGGGGTGAAGATGATGTGGCGTTCCTACGCGAGCGTCATGCCAGCATGGTGCAAAATCCGCTTTATGCTGATATGGAATACTCTGAAGATCGTGACGAGATCGCTGGGTGGATGCCCCTCGTGATGGCAGGCCGTGATGACAACACTCCCGTTGCGGCAACGCGAATGCAGATGGGTACAGAAGTTAATTACGGCGCCCAAACAGAGCAGATGATTGAATCGCTGAGCGACAACGAGCATTTCACTTTGTCGTTGAACAGTGAAGTCCGTGGGCTTGAGCGCAATGACGACGATTCATGGCATGTAACAGTTAAAAACTTAGAAAGTGGCGATGAAACCAGCGTTGATGCTCGATTTGTCTTCATTGGTGCCGGTGGCGCCGCGCTGCCGCTTCTCCAAGCATCGGGTATCCCTGAAGCGAGTGCTTATGCAGGCTTCCCGGTAGGTGGTCAATTCCTTTACACCACGAATCCTGACGTTGTCGCTCAACATCAAATTAAAGTGTACGGAAAAGCCGGTGAGGGCTCGCCGCCCATGTCAGTGCCGCATTTAGACTACCGTAATCTTAACGGTGAACCGGCGTTGTTCTTTGGCCCGTTTGCGACGTTCTCAAGCAAGTTCCTCAAAGAGGGCTCCTGGACGGACCTGTTTGGCTCAATGACGTTCAACAATACTTGGCCAATGATGGAAGTCGGCCTGGATAACTTTAACTTGGTGCGCTACTTGGTTGGCCAGGTGCTGATGTCTGATGGCGACCGTATGGAAGCCTTGCAGGCCTTTTATCCAGAAGCCAACCCAGATGATTGGGAGCTGTGGACAGCGGGGCAGCGTGTCCAAATTATCAAGGATGATCCCGAAGACGGCGGCACCCTGCAGTTTGGTACAGAGGTTGTCATCTCTGCTGACGGCACCATGTCAGCCTTAATGGGAGCTTCGCCAGGCGCCTCGACGGCACCTTCTATTATGCTGAATTTGCTGGATACGGCCTTCCCAGCACAGATGGAAAGTAGCGAATGGCAAGATGCTCTGCGCCAGATTGTGCCTTCATACGGCCAGCATCTCGCAGAAAATCCTGACTTGTTGAGTGAGGTGCGTGCTTATACTGCGAGTACCCTAGAGCTGGACGAGCCAGCAAACTTGGCCGCTGCCAATGGCAGCGATGAAGCGTTGGAAGAAGAAGCAAACACCGACGCTGAGCCTCAACCCAACGGCGCCGGAGACGAGATTCAAGGTGACGTTGAAGAGGATGATGCTGAGATGAACGACGCACAGGACGCCGAGCAGCAAGACGTTACGACAGACGCGTAATGCGTGTGCTCTAACGCGTTTAACGTATAGATGCGCCAGCCCTTTTGGGCTGGCGTTTTTTTTAGGTTTTTTTAGCTTAGCCAATCACTGTTAAAGCGCTGTTTACGTCAGGCTTCAGCGCTAGAGAGAGGGCTGCTCGATGATGTGAGCGGTATCGTTAATTAAGTCGGCGAGCGCAGCCGCGGGCGGACTTAAATGCCCGCTAGCCCGGTGGATGAGCCCAATGTCGCGGTGAAACGTCCGCTCGGCTAAATCAATAGCCCGTACTTCTTTAGGCCAGCGTTTAAGTGCTCCCGACTGCGGGGCCAGCGCCACGCCCACCCCATTGGCCACTAATTGCACAATGGCATCTAACTCATCAACCTCGCATACCTCGCGGACATGGCAGTGGTTATCTCTTAAAAAGCGGTCCACCTGGCGGCCGCCAAAAGATGCGCGGTCATAGCGCACAAAAGGGTGAGTAGCCAGCATCTGTTGCCAAGGCTCAATCGGTAGTCGGCGCGGGACTATTAAACGAAAAGGCTCATGGGCAAGCGGCGTCCAGCGTAAATCGCTATGCAGCGAAAATGGCGGGCGAATGATCACCGCCATATCTAGCTCACCGGCATCGACCTGGTTCATTAACGCCATGGAAAGACCGGGGACTACCCGAGTGCAGCATTCAGGAAATCGGCGATGAAAGTTCGCCAAAATGTCGGGTAAAAACGTACGCTGAATAGAGGCAATAGCGCCAATGTTCACGCGAGTGTTCAGCTCTTGACCGGAGGGCGAAACCCCTAAGGTGCCATAAAGCGCAAGCAGCGTGTGGGCCTGCTGCAACGTTTCTTGGCCGCGTTGAGTCAGTATCGCCACGCGGCCTTTGCGTTCGAATAAAGCCACGCCAAGGGCGCTTTCCAAGCGTTTCATCTGAGCGCTGATCGCGGCTTGCGTCAGGCCTATTTTATTACCTGCCGCTGCGAAGGTGCCTTCCTGGGCAACGGCAATCAACGTTTTGAGCTCACGAATCATTCATAAATACTTTTTGTGGGTTGGTTAAAAAACAATTGATTTTATTTTTGCATATCACGTCTTAGGATAATGACACCGTGGCCTTGCAAGACGCTAGCCATTTTACCTAACGTAAAAATTTAGGAGATGCTCATGAGCCTTTCACCTTTTCACCTGGCAATTCCCGTGTACGACGTAGCGCTTGCAAGAGCCTTTTATAATGACGTGTTTGGCTTGGAAGAAGGGCGCTCCAGCGAGCAGTGGGTCGACTTTAATTTCTTTGGCCACCAGCTGGTCATTCATGAGCAGCCCAAAACGGCGGGCCAAGAGAGCGCGCATACCAATCCCGTTGATGGCCACAACGTGCCAGTGCCGCACTTTGGTGTGATCTTAACGTGGAGCGAGTGGGAAACGCTGGCTGAGCGTTTAAAAGCACGCGATACACAGTTTGTAATCGAGCCTTACGTGCGCTTTAAGGGTGAAGTAGGCGAACAGGCCACCATGTTCCTGCTCGACCCGTGCGGCAATGCGCTTGAGTTCAAAGCATTCAAAGATATGAGCCAGGTGTTCGCGAAGTAAGCTCCGAGCGGTATATCAACACTCTGTTCAGTTTTACGCCCGTAAGGCCTGCTCTTGGCGGCGATGCTGCAAGGGCGGTTCGCCAAAGTAGCGCTTATAATCACGGCTAAACTGAGAAACGCTGCGGTATCCAACGGCCGCAGCGGCTTGATTCACATTATGATTATCCTGCACGAGCAGTTGCTGCGCTTTGATCAAGCGAAGTCTTTTTAAGTACTGAGCGGGTGACGAGCGCGTCATCTGCTTGAAGTGTTGGTGAAACGTCGATGCGCTCATATTGGCCTGTTGGGCCAGCTGCTCCACGCTAAACTCACCGGCAACATTAGCATGCAGCTTCGAGAGCACCTGCACGATGCGTGAGTAATGGCCGTGCCCTAATACCAACGCCCTCAGTGCGGGTCCTTGCTCGCCCTTCAGTGCTTCAAACACTACATCGCGAATGCGGGCTTTGCCCATCGTGCTGCGCTCTACCTGTATTGGTAACGAGCGAGCTAAGCGAAGAACGGCATTTTGCATGCCCTCCGTCATGGCGACAGACGCCATTGGCAGCGGCGCCTGGGAATGATGACCAATATCGCCCATGGCAGTCACCATCTCGCTTAATAGTGCAGGATCAAGTCGAACGGATATGCCCAGCAAGGGAGATTCCGGTGAGCCGTAGGTTTCACATTCAAACGGCAGCGGCAGTGTTTGCACTAAGTAATGACCAGGATCGTAGTGGATTTCTCGATCGCCCAGATAGCCCGTTTTACGTCCCTGCGCAATGATGATTAAGCTTGGCTCATAAAGCAGTGGCGTGCGCACTTGATGGCGGCTGAGGCAGAGTAACGACACGCCAGGAAGAGGTGTTGCGGCCATGCCATCGCCCTCAACGAGGGGCTGGATAACATCAGCCAGCGCATTGCCTGCCTTGGCGGTAGAGGGCATGATTGCTTCTCTCTCTTTATGGTGGATTTTGTATAATAATAACGATTTTGGCGTTTTTTTTGTTATTTAATTACGCGCATGCGTAGGAATAGGCAAAAATGGCGTAGCTTTGTTTATCGCTATCCTCTCTGATTAGGCCAATAATAATGGCCGACTTTAAAGACCCTGTCTTGAAGACCCTGTCTTGAAGGCCCGTTCTTGAAGGACAAGTTTTGACGATGAGGAATCCACCGATGAGCCAAGCGCTACCCCAAGTACTTTCCTATGCGGCGTTTGCTGCCGACAAGCCGCTAGCACCTTTCACTTTTGAACGTCGCCAGCCACGCTCAGACGATGTGTCGATTGAGATTCTTTACTGCGGCGTCTGCCACAGCGACCTGCACTCTGCGCGTAACGATTGGGGCATGAGTCAGTACCCCGTTGTTCCCGGCCACGAAATTGTCGGCCGTGTAACGTCCGTTGGCGACAGCGTCGTGCGCTTCAAAGCCGGCGATCTAGTCGGCGTAGGCTGCATGGTAGATTCATGCCGTACCTGTTCTGCCTGTAAAGATGGCGTAGAGCAGTACTGCCTTGAAGGCTTTACCATGACGTACGGCGGTGAAGATCGCCAAGACGGCACCATGACTCAGGGCGGCTACTCCGACGCTATCGTGGTAAGTGAGCACTTTGTACTGCAAATGCCTGATGGCATTGATTTGGCGTCTGCGGCACCGATTCTATGCGCGGGCATCACTACCTATTCTCCGCTGAAGCACCATGGCGTAGGAAAAGGCCATAAAGTTGGCGTGATTGGCATGGGTGGCTTAGGTCATATGGGCGTTAAACTGGCGAAAGCGCTGGGTGCTGAAGTGACGGTGTTTACGCGCTCCGATGCCAAGGTTGAAGAAGCGAAGCGCAACGGTGCGGACCATGTTGTGGTTTCTAGCGATCAGGCGCAGATGGATGCCGTGGCTGAAAGCTTCGACTTTATGCTCGACACCATCCCGGTTCAGCACGATCTAAACCCTTACTTAACGTCGCTGAAGTATGACGGCACGCACATTATCGTTGGTTTACTTGAGCCGATTGAGCCTGCTATTGAAGCGTTCAACCTGGTCTTTAAACGTCGCGTTGTGGCGGGTTCTTTGATTGGCGGTATCGCTGAAACTGAAGAGCTGCTAGAACTTTGCGCCGAGCAAGGCATTACCTGTGATATCGAAATGCTCGATATCCATAAGATTAATGAAGGCTTCGAGCGCATGGAAAAAGGCGATGTACGCTATCGTTTTGTGATCGACATGGCGACGCTGAAAAACAGCCCGGCTTAAATCACTTTCCACCTGCTCGCTAAGGGCAGGCGTAAACGACATGCCCCGAGTCCTTGAGAGGACTCGGGGCATTTTTTTAGTCAGCCTTATTCGGTGCGTTTCTTATCAGCGTGCTGCTCGGCGCGCGTTTCGTGCTGCAAATACACCCGCTAAGAGCATCACGCCGGCCAGCAGCCAAGCAGGCCAGCTTCCGGTACGCGTAAACGGCGTTAAGCCTTCCATAGCGTAGAACTCGCCCTTGAGTGTGGCTGTCTGAAACTGCGGAGCGCGTTCAACGATATGGCCAGTGGGATCGATAATCGCCGTAATGCCGTTGCTGGTCGCGCGAAGCACGTAGCGGCCATTTTCTAGCGCGCGTAGCCGTGCCATCTGCAGGTGCTGATTAGGGCCGATAGAGGCGCCAAACCAGGTGTCGTTGGAGACGGTTACGATTACGTCGCTACTTTGCGCGCGACGGGCTACTAGCCCTGGGTAAATGATTTCGTAGCAGATTGCGTTACCAATATAGGTTCCCGCTGCCTGCATGGGCGCTTGTTCCGTCGCTCCTTTGGTAAAGGATGACATGGGCAGGTCAAAAAAGTTAATCGCCCCGCGCAATAAGCTTTCCAGCGGCAAGTACTCACCGAAAGGCACTAAATGCTCTTTCTGATAGCGGCCTTCGACATTGCCAACGCCAATCACACCATTGAAGTAGCGTTCCTGCTCATCGCGTTGCACGACGCCGGTCAGCAGGGCAACGTTGGGCGGTAGGTTCGCTTGCACTCGTTCCAATACAGGTCGAGCCTGAGTTTCCGTCATCGGCAGGGCCGTTTCTGGCCAGATGATTAGGTCAACATCATCGGCAACGTCGCGGGTCAGCTGGCTATAGGTATTAGCCGCTACGCGCTGGCCTTCTGAGGTCCACTTTACAAGCTGGGGTAGATTGCCTTGCAGCAATGCTACCCGCGTTGGCTCGCTGGCTTGCGTGGTCCACAGCGTGGGAAGTGCTAAAGGAATTAACCAAATGGCGGCGAGTGGAGCAAGCGTCCACCACTGACGGCGCAGCAGTAGCTCCGCTGCGAGTGCGCCGCTGAGTGCAACCAACAGAGACAGTAAATAGACCCCGCCAACGGGCGCCCAGGAGGCTAGCGGCGAGTCAACGTAGCCAGAGCCCAGCAGTAGCCAAGGAAAGCCAGTAAACAGATAGGTGCGCAGTATCTCGCCCAGTACCCAGGCCCCAGCAAAGCTAATAAACGCGAGGCGAGCGGATGTAAAGCGTCGGTAGAGCCAAAAAGTGCCGGCAAAAAATAGCGCCAGAACGGTAACAAACAGGGCAGTCAGAAATACTGCCAGTGGAACCCCGGTATAACCGTAGTCATGAATTGATACGTATACCCACGACGTACCGCTGGCGAACAGTGCAACGCCATATAGCCAGCCTTTAAGGGCCGCTTGAGCAGGCGTTAGCGTGTGCAGCCCAGCGTATAGCAGTGCAATCGCAACAGGCCCTAGCCACCATAGTTCGAAAGGGGAGGCGGTTAGCGTAGTGAAGCCGCCTGCCACCAGCGCGGCAAGCAGCTGTAACAAAAACGCGGGGGGTAAGCCCATAGCGATGACCTATCGTCGGTAAAATTTGAGGGAGTGGATAGAGAGACAATGAAATGGCGTGGATTAGGCCTGCTTGTCTTCTTGATCGTCGTCTTCATCTTCATCACGACGGTGATCACGATACGCCTCAAGCAGGCGTATACGCCGAGTATCCGCGTTGAGAATGACAAACCGCCAGCCACCGAGGATGGTATGTTCGCCGCGCCGGGGCAGATGGCCGAACTGTTGCATGACCAGGCCGCCGACGGTATCAAATTCGTCATCGGAGAATTCAGTACCAAAGCGCTCGTTGAAGTCTTCGATGGGGGTCAGTGCGCGAATGGCGAAATGGTCATTTTCAATCTCGCGAATATCGTCTTCTTCATCGGTATCGTGCTCATCTTCGATATCGCCGACGATCTGCTCAAGAATATCTTCGATCGTAATGATGCCAGCAGTGCCGCCGTATTCGTCTACGACCACCGCCATATGGTTATGCGTATCCCGAAACTCTTTCAGCAAGCTGTTAAGACGCTTTGATTCGGGAATAAACATGGCAGGGCGCAAGATGTCGTCTAACTTGAAAGCGTCGCGCTGGGCCTGCGTCTGCGAAAGCAGCGGCAGTAAGTCTTTAACTAGCAGTATGCCCTTGATGTCATCCAAATTTTCGCCGATCACCGGGTAGCGTGAATGGCCGGTTTCTTGGATTAACGGCAAATAGCCGTCGCTTGCTTGATCTAGGGCTATTGCCGACACCTGCGAGCGCGGGATCAGCACTTCACGTACCTGCTGATCGCTAATATCAAGCGCGCCTTCAATGATCATGATGGCGTCTTGATCAAGCTTTAATTTGCCTGCGGTATGGCGTAAAAACGTCATCAGCTCATCTCGTGAGCTGGGTTCGTCATTGTCTCCGGAAAGGGCGCCAAAGAGTTTCTCGAGCCAGGATTTTTGACTAGGGGTGCTCGATCGGTCTTCGCTCATGCGTCAAATCTCTTGTTTGCGGACAGACAGTTGCAATGTCAGGTGGCTAATTTATCAATGAAGCTGTTGTATCAGCTGAGCAAGGATAGTACCAGATTCATTGCAGGGTGATTGGACACTCCAATAATTAGGGCAGCCGCTTGCTAACGCTCCGAGCGACTATCGTCATCGCCAGCACCGGTATCCGTCGCATAGGGGTCGGGAATATTCAGCTCAGCTAGTAGCTCGCGCTCGAACTGCTCCATCTCCTCCGCTTCCTGGTCATCAATATGGTCATAGCCCATTAAGTGCAGGGTGCCATGCACGACCATGTGCGCGTAATGATGCTCCAACAATTTGCCTTGCTCGCTGGCTTCCTGCGCTACGACCGCGTGACAAATCACTAGGTCGCCTAGTAGGGGCAGCTCAATGCCTGGTGGGCTTTCAAAGGGAAACGACAGTACGTTAGTGGTTTTGTCTTTACCGCGATAGTCACGGTTAAGCGTCTGGCCTTCGAGTTCATCCACAAAGCGAATGGTCAGCTCACGTCGCTGATCATCAGGGTGGTGCGCAAAAACGCAGCCCACCCATTGGGTGAGCTGTATCAGCGAAGGAAGCAGCGGTTCGTTGATAGCCGCCTGGCGATCAATCACTATCTCGCTGAGTGTGCCTGCGCTCATCGTGAGCGGTCCCATGAATCTTCTCGGGCATGTATACGCGCATCGCGTTCTTGCTGGCGTGCTTCTTGGCGAGCGCGCTCTTCGACTTCCTGCTGGGACTCAAACATATCGTAGGCTTCGATAATGCGTTGAACCAGCGGGTGGCGTACAACATCTTTGGCAGCAAAGTGAGTAACGCCGATACCCTGGGTGTCTTTTAACACGTCGAGTACTTGGATCAGACCGGAGCGCTGGCCTTTGGGCAGATCGACCTGGGTAACGTCGCCCGTTATCACCGCCGTGGAGCCAAAGCCAATCCGGGTTAGGAACATTTTCATCTGTTCCGGCGTGGTGTTCTGGCTCTCATCCAAAATAATATAGGAGTTATTGAGCGTGCGGCCGCGCATATAGGCCAGCGGTGCAATCTCAATCACCTGACGCTCAATCAGCTTTGCGACCTGCTCAAAGCCGATCATTTCGTAGAGGGCATCGTAAAGCGGGCGCAGGTAAGGGTCGATTTTTTGAGCCAGATCGCCCGGTAGAAACCCTAGTTTTTCACCAGCTTCAACCGCTGGGCGTACCAGCAATATGCGTCGGACTTCTTGCTGGTTGAGTGCTTCGACCGCCGCGGCTACCGCTAAATATGTTTTACCCGTACCCGCGGGACCGACGCCAAAATTAATGTCGTGCTCACGGATACTGCTAACGTAGCGCTGCTGATTAAGCCCGCGAGGTTTGATCATAGTGCGCGGTGTGCGCATGATCACTTCATCGCTACTGCCGGTGCTTTCCTCTTCGTCTTCCAGTGCTTCAAGCCCTGATTCCTGAAGGAAAAGATGCACGGTATCCGCGTCAAGATCATTGGCTGCTGTTTCGCGATAAAGATGTTCCAGCACGTTGGCCGCGGCCTTAATACGGTTGGCAGCGCCGGCCAGCTGAAACACATTGCCCCGGTTGCGCAGCGTCACGTCCAGGCGGCTTTCAATCAACTTCAAATGCTCGTCCTGCTGGCCGCAAAGGCTAGCAAGGCGCTGCGGATCATTGGGTTCAAGGCTTAAGGTGAGAATGCGATTGGCCTGAGGTGTTGGCTGGCTCAAGAGTGGGGAACCCCTCGTTAGTGTGTGTGGTGTTCAGCTTACTGCCCCGACCGGGATCGGGGCAATTACCTGTGTTAACGATTGTGCTAAGCAAACGCTCAATAGCGCTCGGGCGACGCTAGCTCACCGCGTAGCGAGTTGGGGAAGGCTTCAGTGATTTCAACATCAACAAAGTAGCCGATTAGCTCGGTAGGGTTGGCTGCCCGGAAGTTAACCACGCGGTTATTCTCGGTGCGTCCCGAAAGCTGGCCGGGGTCACGCGGCGAAAAACCATTCACCAGTACACGCTGGGTGGTTCCCATCATGCGGCGGCTGATCTGCGCCGTTTGCTGGAGGATCCGTTCTTGCAAGATGGCCAGGCGCTGCTTTTTAACACTCTCGGGTGTTTCATCGGGTAGGCCTGAGGCGGGCGTGCCTGGGCGTGCCGAATAAACAAAGCTAAACGAGTGATCGAAGCCGATTTGATGAATTAGATTCATCGTGGCTTCGAAATCTTCTTCGGTTTCGCCGGGAAAGCCAATAATGAAGTCAGAGGAGAAGCTAATATCCGGGCGGTTGGCGCGGATACGCTCCATCTTATCAATGTATTCCGCCGCCGTATGGCCACGCTTCATCGCCGTGAGAATACGGTCAGAGCCGGACTGAACCGGTAGGTGCAGGTGGCTCACAAGTTCAGGGATATCCGCGAAAGCATCGATGAGGCTTTCAGTGAATTCAACCGGATGTGAGGTCGTGAAGCGCACGCGGTCAATGCCGTCTACCGCCGCCACGCAGGCAATTAACTCGGCTAGGTCGATCTCATCGCCCAGCTGATTTTCACCGCGGTAGGCGTTAACGTTCTGCCCCAGCATATTGATTTCGCGCACGCCTTGATCGGACAGGTGTATGACTTCATCCATTACCGCTTCAAAGGGACGAGAAACCTCCTCGCCACGCGTGTAGGGCACGACGCAGAAAGTGCAGTACTTTGAGCAACCTTCCATAATCGATACAAACGCCGAGGCGCCATCAGAGCTTGGCTTAGGCAGGTGATCGAATTTTTCGATTTCTGGAAAGGTAACGTCGACTGCGGCAATTTGATTATTGCTACGAGCATCCAGCATTGAGGGTACGCGGTGCAGCGTTTGCGGCCCAAATACCATGTCTACATGCGGCGCACGTTTGCGAATCGCTTCGCCTTCCTGGCTTGCCACGCAGCCGCCAACGCCAATCACTAGGTCGGGATTCGCATCTTTGAGCTTTTTCCAGCGTCCCAACTGATGGAAAACCTTTTCCTGCGCTTTTTCGCGAATTGAGCAGGTGTTCAACAGAATAACATCCGCCTCGCGCTCATTGTCCGTGAGTTCGAGCTGGTGAGATTCACCGAGTAGATCCGCCATACGGGAGGAATCATACTCGTTCATTTGGCAGCCGTGCGTTTTGATGAAGAGCTTCTTCGCCATCGGTACCTGTCATCTATGAGTCGTCGGGGGACGAGGATGAATGGAAAGTGATCGTGCGGCCCATGTTTGTCATCACCAGGCCGCAATCTTTAATAGCGGCATTATACGGATACAAGAAAGCAGCGGCTAGCGTTCCTCAATAATCGATACTTGACCATCACATTTCTATGGGTATACTACGCACCGTGTTTGAGCAGTTCCTCGATAGCTCAGTTGGTAGAGCAAATGACTGTTAATCATTGGGTCACAGGTTCGAGTCCTGTTCGAGGAGCCAATATTTTGCGTAAAGTATTTGGCAAAAAAGTACTTGGCAAAATTTTTGAAAACGCTGTGTTAAACACGACAACTTATTATGTTCCTCGATAGCTCAGTTGGTAGAGCAAATGACTGTTAATCATTGGGTCACAGGTTCGAGTCCTGTTCGAGGAGCCAAGTTGTACTGCCTTATTTAACTATCGCTGACGGCTTACCGTTAAAGATAGCGCAAGATTCCTCGATAGCTCAGTTGGTAGAGCAAATGACTGTTAATCATTGGGTCACAGGTTCGAGTCCTGTTCGAGGAGCCATCTAGTACGCCTCGCATCATTTACGTCTTGGTAAGCTAGCAACCTTTCCGCTGTACTGTATTCTTATCCCTCATTAACTGCATCGCTATATCTTAGCCCGCTGCCGAATGGCACCAGGGTGTTTTATGCTGTTTAGCAAACGGGTATGTGACGATTGAGTGCTTTAAATAATGTTTTGATGTCGTCAATTTAGCCATTAAAAAACGCCGGCCCGTTGACGGTGCCGACGTTCGTTAGCCCTGATGAATTAGCGTTTAGCGGCTAATCTGCGGTTGTCTTGGAGCTTGGCGTAGTCAAGTAATATTTCTGCAGATTCAAGCACATGAGCGCGATCGACGGACGTTTTTTCGTCTTCTTCGCCTTCGCTCTCAGTCTCAGCATCTGAGTCCTCTGTCGCATCTTCTACGCCTTCGCTGCGAGCATCCATCCACTCGTCTAGCTCATCAAGACCCAGTGCACGACGGCGCTGGTTTTCAAGAGAGAGTTGCTCGGCTTCTTGCGCTTCCATTTCGCGCTTACGCTGCTCGCGATTTAAGCTCACGCTGGTGTGCTGCTCGCGTAGTTGACGGGCCAGCGTTGACTGGCGCTCCAGGTAGCGGAAATTCGGATTGTTCTGCGCCCGGGTGTCGTGCTGGGCAATGAGTTTGTCCAGCACGTTTTCTGGCTCACCATAGCGACGATACTGCACGTTTTGTACGGTATCCCACTCTAGCGCGTTATCTAGGCTGCTTTCGCCAATCCGTTCGGGGTCAATCAAGCTCGGAAAAATAATGTCCGGTTCAACGCCGCGATTTTGCGTGCTGTCGCCAGAAATGCGATAGAACTTGGCGCGCGTTAGCTTAATTTGCCCGTGGCTTAGATCATTAAGCGTTTGCACCGTCCCTTTACCAAACGTTGATGTACCCAGAATCAGGCCGCGGCCATAGTCCTGTATGGCGCCCGCAAAGATTTCAGACGCTGAAGCAGAGAGACGGTTGACGAGAACGCCTAGCGGGCCGTCGTAGTGAGTGCCGGCTTCAGTATCGCCATACAGCTGAATACGGCCTTGAGCATCACGTACTTGCACCGTTGGGCCGCGATCGATAAACAGTCCGATCAGCGAATTAGCCTCTTGCAGTGCACCGCCGCCGTTGTTGCGAAGATCCAGCACAATGCCTTCTATGCCTTCTTCTTTGAGGCGATCGATTTCTCGCGCTACGTCACGCGTAGTGCTGCGATATTCTTCTTCACCAGCTTGGAATGCGTCAAAATCAACGTAAAAGGTAGGTACGTTGATCACCCCAAGGCGATGGGGCTCACCGTCGCGTTCGACCTCAATCACTTCGCCGTGAGCGGCTTGATCTTCAAGGCTAACGGTGTCGCGAGTAATTTCAACGGTTTGTGAGCGCGTCATATCAACTGCCTGAGCCGGCACTACATCCAGGCGAACGACAGAGCCTTTAGGGCCGCGAATGAGATCAACGACGTTGTCCAGGCGCATACCGACGACGTTGACCATCTCACCGTCTTCTTGGCCAACAGCAATGATGCGATCTGCTGGCTCCAAGATGCCTGCGCGTTCTGCGGGACCGCCGGGCACCAGGCTTGCGACTTTGACGTATTCACCGTCAGATTGAAGCAGCGCGCCGATACCTTCCAGTGAAAGGCTCATCTGAATATCAAATGACTCACTTTGACGAGGAGAAAGATAGCCAGTGTGCGGCTCAATGCTGCCAGTGACTGCCGCCATGAGTACGCCGAAAACGTCTTCGGGTTCAGTCTGGTCTATGCGAGTGAGCTGACCTTCGTAGCGTTGACGCAGGTTGCTTTCAATCTGCTCGTTATCCTGATCGGTTAGTGCAAGCGTGAGGGCATCATTTTTGAGGCGTTTGCGCCACAGGTCATCCAGCTCGCTTTGACGCGTAGCCCACGGAGCGTCTTCACGATCAATCTCTAGACGCTCATTGCTCTCAAAATTAAAGTCTAGCCCTTCATCAAGCTGTGCAAGCAGTGACTCCAAGCGCGAACGCTGCCGCTCACTGAATGCATCGTATAACGCGAAAGCCTCGTCCAAGTCGCCGTTGAAAATAGCGTCTGCCATGTCGGATTCTAAGTGACGGTAGGGCTCAATATCACTACGTAACAGGTAAGCTCGCTGATTATCTAGAATGTCTAAATAGCGCTGGAAGACGTCTTCTGACCACGCTTCATCAAAGTTAATATCAGCATAGTGGCCATAGCGGAGTGAGTCCGCGATTTCCACAGCCGCCTGGCGTTGTTCGTCGGTCGGCTCAAGTTGCGCTAATGCTGCTGGGCTGGTAATAACCAGCATGACAGCTAGGGCGACCGAACGCGAAAGCGTTGCAAACAAGCTCATCAGTCAAGCTCTCCCGGATTTGTGTACACTCATTCTTCCCTAGACTCGCGTATGACCCATGAGTTGCGTAGGGCCGAGGGATATTGTAGCAGGTCGTTTGCACGATGAGACTCAATCATTACTGTTATGAGGATTTCCATGTCCGAGACTTTCAACGCTGATCGTTTAACGCGTCTATGCGATTTTCTGCGCCGATCGCCGACTCCATGGCATGCCGCAGGCAATATGGCAGCACGCTTGGAGCAAGCTGGGTTTCAGCGGCTGGAAGAGAAGGCAAATTGGCAGTTGATGCCGGGCGAGCGCTATTACGTCACCCGCAATGACTCGGCGATTATTGCTTTTCAGCTGCCAGCGTCTGAATTAACCAGCCTGCGCATGATCGGCGCACATACCGATAGTCCTGGGCTGCACTTAAAACCTAACGCGACGCAGCGGTCTGCTGGCTGGCTACAGCTGGGCGTGCAGGTGTACGGCGGCGTGTTGTTAGCACCATGGTTTGACCGGGATTTGGGATTAGCGGGCAGGGTGCATGTACGTCATGCCGATGGGCGCTTAGAAAGCGTGCTGCTTAACGTTGATCAGCCGGTTGCTATGGTGCCGAGCCTAGCGATCCACCTTGATCGCGATGTGAACAGCGGCCGCGCGCTGAATGCTCAAACGCAGATGGCGCCCGTGCTGATGCAGAGTGAGACGGCCACACTCAGCGAGCTGTTGGCGCAATGGGTAAGCGAGCAGCATGGCTTAAATGATATTGAGATCGTTGATTTTGAACTAAGTTTTTACGATGTACAGCCGCCGTCTTTGGTCGGCGTAAAGCAGCAGCTGGTAGCAAGCGCACGCTTAGATAACTTGCTTTCTTGTTTTATTGGTTTGGAAGCGCTGTTGGCCTGCGATGGCGCTCAGGGCACGCTATTGGTAGCCAATGATCATGAAGAAGTTGGAAGCGCTAGCGCCTGCGGCGCCCAAGGGCCATTTTTGGCAGATGTGCTCAAGCGCATTAATGCTCAAGTGGGTGGCCGCGAGGGTGATAAAGGCAGTGAGGAATCGCTAATTCAGTTGATTCAGTCGTCTTACATGATTTCGTGTGATAACGCTCACGCACTGCATCCTAACTTCCGCGATAAGCACGATGAGCGTCACGGCCCTGCGATTAACGGTGGCCCGGTGATTAAGGTGAATGCTAGCCAGCGCTATGCCACCAATAGCGTGACAGGGGCGTTATTTAGAGATGTGTGCCGCGAGGCGGGCGTGCCGGTACAGTCGTTTGTAACGCGAGCGGATATGGGCTGTGGCAGCACGATTGGGCCAATTACCGCCACAGAGTTAGGTGTTCCCACCATTGACGTTGGCATCCCCCAATGGGCAATGCACTCCATCCGGGAAACGGCAGGTACTCACGACGTTGAGCACTTGACTCGCGCGCTGACGCTATTTCTAAATCGAGCGGTCTTGAGCTGACGTAGGTAGCCGAAGCAGGTAAGAACCTAAATAGATAATAGCAAAGCAAAAAGCCCGCTGATGTGATCAGCGGGCTTTTTTGTACTGCTTAAATGCGTTTGGTGGCTACGCCCTGATTTGAACAGGGGACCCCATCATTATGAGTGATGTGCTCTAACCAGCTGAGCTACGTAGCCTTTCAACGGGGGCGAATGATACCAGAGATATTTCGCTCGTCAACTGCTTCGTGCCAAGAATCATATCGGCAACCTGTCCAGCGTGGTCAATAGTGCTTTTTACTCACTCTTGTTTTGGCTCACTGCTCGAGTGTTTTTCTGGCGTTTCAGCAGTGTGTGAAATATGCGGGCGATCAAGGGCATTGCGCCAGGCGCGATGTAAGCCACGTTGAACATCGTCGAAGACCTGCTGAGAAATTAGCCGGTCTTGTACCATTTCTTCCATGCTCTCAGTACTTCGGCGGAGCGCAAAAAGTCGTAGCATGCGCTGTTCGAGACGATACGCATGGGGTCCAAACTGTGCTTCCGTTTGCTGGATCGCCTGGTCAACCGCGGTAATCCGGACGTCGAGTATCTCATCGAGCAAGGCGCACATGCGCTCACCGAAGAGTGGCGTTAGCCGCTGCGTATTGTAGTGGCGCAGCTCCTCAAGCGCGGCACGACGGCAAATCAGCAGCTCAAAACGGTTGGTCAGCAGCCACGACAGCGGCCAGCGTATGCGTAGGTGGCGGTTGAGCCAGATGCTTGGTTTTAGCCAGAGGCTGGTGGCCAGAATTTTACGTGCTTCTCGGTTGTATCCAATACGGCCGTCTGAGCGGACGGCATCAATAGTTCTGCCACTGTTATGCATCATGGCATCCAGGTTGTGAATGCTGGTGACGCCGCTGCCGTAGCGAGGAATAAGGTCGCGTTCTCGAATTGCCAGCGTGACCAGGGCGATGGTCATTCGGTCACGCTCTGGAAGGGCTTGATCAAGATCGAGCGGTGCCGTTTCAATGGCCATGTCGCGGTGATAGCGCGCAATGACTTCCTCAGTGATTGACGGAGCAATATGAAGATTGTGCGCGGTGCGCTTGACAGCATTTTCGACATCCGTGGTCGATAGACGAATCGCTTGCTGCTGAAGAGCGCTGTCGTGGTGGCTTAACTTATTGAGCTTTAGGCAGCGAATAACGCCGCGCAGGCTGGCGCCGTTAACTAATAGGCTGAATAGCACGAAGCCGGTAGCCAAAATAGCCACGAAGTGGCGGATCTGTTCGGGGAGTGCCGTTTGCTCCGCTATGCCCAGGGCCAGCACGAGCGTCACCGCACCGCGCAATCCCCCCCAAGTAATGGCTAGCTTGTAGCTGGCGCTGATAGGGGCAGAAAGTTTGAGCCGGCTGAGCAGTGGCAAAAAGCCGAATAAAGCCACTAGGCGGGCCAGTAGGGTCGCAACGATAACGACGGCGAGCATTGGTAGCCATGCAAGCGTAATGCCCTCCAGCATTTTCGGCACCTGCAGTGCGGCTAGCAGGAACACGGTGGCACCAGCGAGCGAGGCAATTTGCGCCCAAAGTAGCTGTAAATACGCCCAGTTGGCGGGCGAAGTGCGCGTTCGCCCTAGCCCGCTGAGCACTAGCCCCGTGGCCACCACCGCCACAACGCCCGATACCCCAATGCTTTCGCCAATAAGGTAGACGGGGTAGGGCAACGAAAGCGTTAGCGCCGTTTGTGCTTTGCCATCATTGCCAAAAAATGCCAGTACAGCAGCGCCAATTCTTCCGGCCGCGGCGCCAAACAGTAGGCCTCCACCGAAGTCGGCCGCGAGGGCCCAGGCGCCTGCTTGCCACGTCGCAGCGGCGGCATTGCCGGTGAGCGATGCCACCAGCACGCCAACGATAGCAATGGCGGCAGCATCATTAAGTAGGCTTTCTCCTTCAACTAAGCGTATCAGTCGTGCCGGGGCACCCACGCTGCGAAAAATCGCAATCACTGCCGATGGGTCGGTCGTCGCAATGACCGCTCCCAACAACAGGCCGGTCGAGAGTGCCACGCCGCTCAATAGCCACACCGAGACGCCGACCATACCGGTGGCAATAAAAACAGCGACCACTGCCAGCAGCAAAATAGGTGCCGCATCCGGCATCATTTCGCGGACATCAACACTCAGTGCCGCTTGAAAAAGCAAGGGAGGCAGGAATATCCACAGGTAGATTTCGGCAGGTAGTGATGCGGTCAATAGCGGGTCGAACTGATGGATCTCTGGCCACAGTGTTGACAGGGTGGCGTATGAGAAGCCGAGCGTCATGCCCACTAGCGCCAATAATGTCGCTTCAGGAAAGGCCGTGCGCGCAGAGAACCACTGCACAAACGCAATAATGGAGAGTAGTAAGCTACCCAGGATCAGTAAATTGAACAGTATTTCCATGGATAATACGTTCCAGCCAGATAAAGTCTGGGGCAAGTATCGATGGCTTGAGGCGATGCTTTCTTAAGCACATCGTTTATCAGGCGTGCCGCACGGCCCTGAGCGCATTGATGCGCCTAGGGCCTGCGGCGTCGTGACAATTAGACGTTGAAGCGGAAGTGAACTACGTCGCCATCTTTAACAATGTACTCTTTGCCTTCCAGACGCCATTTACCGGCATCTTTGGCGCCCTGCTCGCCGTTTAGCGAAACAAAGTCGTCGTACGCGACAACTTCGGCGCGGATAAAGCCTTTTTGGAAGTCGGTGTGAATCACGCCGGCGGCCTCAGGGGCGGTGGCGCCTTCTTTAACCGTCCATGCGCGGACTTCTTTTACGCCGGCGGTGAAGTAGGTTTGAAGGCCCAATAATGAGTAGCCTGCACGAATGACGCGATCCAGTCCTGGCTCTTCCATGCCCATTTCGCTTAAGAACATAGAGCGTTCTTCATCGTCCAGCTCGGCGATTTCAGCTTCCAGCTGATTGCACACGGGTACCACGAGTGCGCCTTCCTCAGCGGCGATTTCATTAACAATGTCCAAATAGGGATTGTTCTCGAAGCCGTCTTCGTTGACGTTAGCGATGTACATGGTGGGTTTCAGCGTTAAGAAGCCAAAGCTCTTCACCTGGCGCTGTTCTTCTTCGCTCAAGCCAAAGCTGCGCAAAGGAAACCCTTCCGCTACGTGCGGCTGAATGCGGTCTAGGATTGCTTTAGTAGCAATTGCATCTTTGTCGCCGCCTTTCACCGAGCGAACGAGGCGCTGGCTGGCTTTTTCAACGGTATCGAGATCGGCAAGGGCGAGCTCGAGGTTAATCGTTTCGATATCGGCGCGTGGGTCGACGTGGTTGGCTACGTGAATGACGTTGTCATTATCGAAGCAACGCACAACATGAGCGATGGCTTGGGTTTCACGAATATTGGCCAGGAATTTATTGCCTAAACCTTCGCCCTTGGAGGCGCCCGCGACCAGGCCGGCAATGTCGACAAACTCCATCGTGGTCGGCAGTACTTTTTGCGGCTTGACGATCTCAGCAAGCTTGTCGAGACGCGGGTCCGGCATCGGAACGATACCCACGTTCGGCTCAATGGTGCAGAAGGGGAAGTTCTCTGCATCGATGCCTGACTTTGTCAGTGCATTAAACAGTGTGGACTTGCCGACGTTGGGCAGACCGACGATGCCGCAGTTGAAACCCATAAAATGTTCCTGAAAAGTGTTTGTGTAAATAAGGCGGTGAGGCGTGAAAGTAATCGCTATTCTACGAGATGCGCTAGCCGTCAGCCACCGACTTAACGATGGCCTTTCGAAAGCTTACTCTGGCTTAAGGCTATGTAACTTATTCATGGCTTTTGCCCAGTCGCCTGATAGTGCTAATGGCAGGGTGGCGATGCACTCATCTGTGGCGCGAACAATGGCTTCTTGTTCGGCCTTGCCGGGGCGCCCTAGAACATAATTGGTCACCTGGCGTGCTTCACCGGGATGGCCAATGCCAATCCGTACGCGATGAAACTGCTTCTGATCACCTAATGCGCTGATAATGTCGCGCAGCCCGTTATGTCCGCCGTGCCCACCACCGGTTTTATAGCGTGCCTGGCCGGGAGGCAGGTCGAGCTCATCATGAGCGACCAGTAAGTTTTCAGGCGTAAGCTTAAAAAACTGACACAGTGCTGCCACGGCGGCGCCACTGCGATTCATAAAGGTAGCGGGATTGAGTAGATGTAGCTCATGCTCGCCCATCCGCACTTTTGCATAGTGGCCGAAAAACTTTTTTTCCGGGCGCAGTTCACCGTGGGCAATTTGCGCAATGGCATCGACTAGCCAGAAGCCGGCGTTATGTCGCGTGGCTTCATATTCAGCACCTGGGTTGCCTAGCCCAATAATGGCCTTTACCTGGCTCATCTTCCCACCTCCAAAAAATTTCCAGAAGAAATTTTCGGCGTCGCGTAAGCGGCGGCCCGAAGGGCGGCTACCAGTGGTGGCTTGCCGCAAAAAAAATCAAGCGCCGAGGCGCTTGATTTTAACATCATGTCAGCATCACGAGGGCCATGCAGGCATGGCCCCAATAGAGTGCTTAACAGGGTACTTACTCGGCGCTGGAACCTGCTTCGCCTTCGCTTTCACCGGCTTCTTCTTCTTCTTCAGCACGCTCTTTTACTTTAGAGATGCTTAGTACGGCATTGTCGTGCTCTTCACCGTGAGACAGGTCAACAGAAGTGACGCCGGCCGGCATGGTGAGGTCTGACAAGTGTAGCGTCGTACCCAGCTCAACCGCTGCGATGTCGACTTCGATGAAGTCAGGCAGATCTTTCGGCAAGCAGCTGATCGCAATGTCGTTGGACAGTACGTGAAGTTCGCCGCCTTGATCTTTGATACCGACACATTTCTCTTCGCCCGTGACGTGCAGCGGCACGTTCATGGTGATTTCGTGAGTAGCATCAACGCGCAGGAAGTCAGCGTGGGTCAACAACGGCTTGAAAGGGTGGCGCTGCAGATCACGAACAACAACCTGCTCTTCTTTGCCGTCGATCATTAGCTTGATCACTGAAGAGAAGAAAGTCTCGTCTTCGATCGCTTTGTAGAAAGCTGTTTTTTCTACAGAGATAGACTGCGCGCCTTTCTCGCCACCGTATACAACGGCTGGCACTTGCTGGTTCGCACGACGCAGGCGGCGGCTCGCACCTTTCCCCAGGTCGTTACGAACGCTAGCTTTTAGGATGAAATCAGACATGGAATTGCCTCTTAGTTTAAGTAAGGAAGGCGCTGCCGACCGCGACCAGATGACAGCGTTTCCGTGGCCCCAAAAGGGGGCTATATCGTCAGACGATTAGTGGAACATCGCGCTGACGGATTCTTCGTTGCTGACGCGACGAATCGCTTCTGCGATCAGGCCGGCAACGCTCAACTGGCGAATTTTTCCGCTACGACGTGCAATGTCAGAAAGCGGGATAGTGTCGGTCACCACCACTTCATCCAGTACGGAGTTGGTAATGTTGTCGACCGCAGGGCCAGACAAAATTGGATGAGTTGCATAAGCCACAACGCGCTTGGCGCCATGCGCTTTAAGCGCTTCACCGGCTTTGCATAGCGTGCCTGCGGTGTCGATCATATCGTCGACGACGACGCAGGTGCGGCCTTCAATCTCACCAATGATATGCATCACCTGGGCTTGGTTAGCCTGAGGGCGACGCTTATCAATAATGGCAAGATCGGCATTTAGCTGTTTGGCGATGGCGCGAGCGCGAACAACGCCACCTACGTCTGGAGAAACAACGACTAAGTCACTGTAATTCTGACGCTCAATGTCATCCAGCAGGATGGGTGAGCCATACACGTTGTCGACCGGTACGTCGAAGAAGCCTTGGATCTGGTCAGCGTGCAGATCCATGGTCATCACGCGGTCAACGCCTGCTTTAACCATCATGTCGGCAACGACTTTGGCAGAAATAGGCACGCGAGCGGAGCGTACGCGACGGTCCTGGCGTGCATAGCCAAAGTAGGGGAGTACCGCAGTGATGCGGGCTGCTGAGGCGCGACGAAGAGCATCGACCATCAGAATCAGCTCCATTAAATTATCGTTTGTCGGTGCACAGGTAGACTGCAGAATGAAAACGTCCTTGCCACGTACATTTTCATTGATCTCGACTGCGATTTCGCCGTCGCTAAATTGACCCACCGTGGCGTTACCCATCCGGCTGTCCAAGCTCTCGGCAATTTTTTGAGCGAGCTCGGGATTGGCGTTCCCAGTGAAAACCATCAATTTTGACACGCGCAGCCACCTTTGCAGTATTGGGGATCGGGGGATAAAACGCTGACCAACCCTAGGTTGGCTGGGGTACCAGGATTCGAACCTGGGAATGCCGACACCAAAAACCGATGCCTTATCACTTGGCGATACCCCAACAATAAACGATTGCGATGACAGAGCGCTTTCAGCTGCCCAGAGCTTTTGTGAAATAGCCCAAGTCATCATGTAGGGGGGAGGTGTTGAGTCCGTGCGCTACCCACGTAGGCCAGCGTTTAGCTGACAAATGAGCGATTGCCTGTGCGGCCTGTTGCGTCTGAAACGCAGCAAACAAACAGGCACCCGTGCCGGTTAGGCGACTAGGCGCATACTGTTCGAGCCAGTCGAGCGCTTCCGCAATCGGCGGATAACGCTTCTTTACGACGGCTTCACAGTCGTTGCGCCACTCCGGTGCTCCCCCCTGCAGTGCGCGCGCCATAGTAATGGGGCGGCTGTCACGTGTCAATTGCGGGTCTTGGAAGACGCTGGGAGTAGAGACGCTAATGCCCGGATGAATAATCACGAACCACGGAGCATCAAGCGTGACCGGGGTAAGTTGTTCACCAACGCCTTCTGCCCAAGCGGTGTGCCCATGCACAAAAACCGGTACGTCGGCTCCCAGCTGCAGTCCGAGCTCGGCTAACGCGTTAAGAGACAAGCCTAATTGCCAAATATGATTGAGCCCCACCAAAACAGTCGCTGCGTTGGAGCTGCCGCCGCCCAGTCCACCGCCCATCGGCAGGCGTTTTTCAACGTCTAGAGTAATACCCAGATGCGAGCTGCTATATTGCTGCAGTAGTCGCGCGGCGCGCACGATCAAGTTGTCCTCGTGATCAACGCCGCTAACCTCACTGGTGAGGTGGATTTCACCATCATGCCGAGGCGTAAAGGTAATATGGTCGCAGAGGTCAATAATCTGGAATAGCGTTTGCAAGCTGTGATAGCCGTCTTCACGACGGCCCACAATATGCAGCATTCGATTAAGCTTTGCCGGTGCTGGTAGCGTTAGTGATGCGATCATTTAGGCTCTTTTGCATGCGCTTAATTACTCGCCGCTGGCTTGCCATTGATTCACCACTAGGGTGATGCGAACGTCGTCATAGTGCATGACTAGCCGGCGGGGCAGCCATAGTTCATCGACTCTTTCCCAGTCCCGGTAATCGATTTCCCAGCCGTCTTGAGTCAGATGGCTGGGAAAGCCCAGTTCGTCGGTTTCGATTTGATAACTGCCATGTTCACCGGGTAGGCCGCGCACCCAGTCGGGCATGGCGCTGACCGGTAGTGCCCAGCCAAGCTGTTCCTCCATGAGCGCTTCGGGCGTTTCAGCTTCAAAACGTCCGTCGCTGTTGGAGAGTGAAAAACGTCCTTCACGGCCTTCAAGCACGTTGCGTCCGCCGCCAAAAGGGCCGCTGATCAGCATGCGGAAATAGTGGGGGTGCTGGTTCCAGTCAAGGTTGGCGCTTATGTTTTCTTCCGGTGTGCGCAGGCCAGCCTTGCCTACCAGTGTCCAAGTATCAAACGCTTCAACGTCGGCCTGTTGGCGCTCCCACTGGCCGGATTGGCGGCCGCTTTCATCGATGGGGCCTTGGGATGCACAGCCAGCGAGTAACAGCAGCGCCATGCCCGTCAGCCAGAGGCGTGAAGAAGGAAGAGAAAGCGGAAGGCGGGATGAAAGGGACGTCATTGTCAGCATAAACAGGCTCCATGTTAAATAAGGGTAAGTGCAAGATGAATTTTTTAGTGTAAGGAGTAGGGTACCATTATTGATCAATACCCTTCTCAGTCAGCACGTTGATTTTAACGTGTCATTGATGATTTTTGTTAAGGCGTTAGCTCCGGGTGACGCTGCAGTAGCTCGTCAATTAGCGGATGCCGATCGGTTCGCTGCATGACTTGCTGGAGAACTCGGCGCGCTTCTTCATCACGCCCTAGCGCCTGGAGTACTTCTGCTAAATGCGCCCCGACCTCTTGGTCCGGTAGTTGCGCGTAGGCGCTTTCTAACCAAGATAATGCTTCTTCTAAATTGCCAAGGCGGTAGTAGGCCCAGCCCATGCTGTCGAGTACGGCAGGATTGCTGGGCTCTGCCTCATAGGCACGTTCAATAAACTCAAAGGCCTCTTCCAGGCGGTCAGGCAGATTTAACTCAATCAGAGTGTAGCCCAGTGCATTAAGCGCTTCGGCATTGTTTGGGTCAGTGACCAGCACTTGGCGTAAGTCGCTTTCCATGCCGGCAATGTCGCCCGTTCCCCAGCGGCGCATTGCTCGCATATAAAGTAGCGCTTCGTCGTCAGGCGTGCGTGTTATTTCTCGATCTAGCAGCGCTGCAGCATCTTCTCGCTGATTCGCTTCATCCAGCAGCTGCACTTCGAGCATTGCCAGCTCAGTGAAATAACGCTCCGAGCGCATTCGTTCAATGCGTAGAAAGGCGCGGGCATCAAGCAGGCGGTCTTCTTCAAGTAGCATTTGGGCCGCTGTCGCACGCGCGGGCATAAATTCATCGCCCTCGCTGACTTGACGGTAATACAGCAGGGCGTTGTCGATATCGCCCTGCTCCTGGGTGATGGCGCCCAGCAGGTAATACGCTAAGTTGGGTACGTCGGGTTGGCCGATCAGCGGCTGGAGTAAACGTTGGGCGGGGGCGGGGTGGCCCTCTTCAAAATAAAGCTGGGCGAGGGCTAAACGCAGCTCTTGATTGCCGCCATGGCTTTCTAGCAGCGCATCCGTTTGAACTTCGGCAGCGCTGATATTGCTAAGCCGAATTTCCGCCTGCGCTAATAGCAAAATAAAGCGGACATCGTCAGGGGCCAAGCTAAGGCCCTGCTCGGCAGCTTGCTGAGCCGCTTTAAGATTACCTGTCTCAAAGGCTAGCCGCGCTTTCGCGAGCCATAGCGCGGCGGACTCAGGTTCGAGTGCTTCTACTTGGTCAAGCCGCTGCTGAGCGCTGGCGGTGTCGCCAAGCGCCGCTTCAATCAATGCGGTCGCCAGCACTACATCGCTGTGATGCTCTAATTGCGCGGCATTGGGTTGGGCTAGGTGGTCGCGCAACTGCTGGGCGATTAACGTTAATGGCGCATTTTCAGCGACGGCAATCTCTGCAAAGGCGGTTAAATCGCCGTGGCCGCCTGCTTCAGTAATTGAAAGCCGCTGGGCTAGGCTGTCGAGCCAATCACCGCGCTGCAGTGAAAAAGCCGCCAGTAGGCGATTAGGTGTTTCTGCTTGAGGCGCCAGCTCGCGCCAGCGCAGTGCAGAGGCTTCTATTAAAGAGGTTTCATTGCCAAAGCGGGCGGCGAACGTCGCCCGCTCAGCGAGCGCAGGCTCTTGGTAGCGCTGCGCGGCATCCAGATAACCTTGGCTGGCGTAGCGGTAGTCGCCTCGCTGGCCAGCAAGCTCTGCCCCTAGCAGTGCACTGAGCCCTGCCGCATCGAGCCCGCGGGTGATCGGCGGCGCGGTGCGCATTGGATCGTCTGTCCATGGGCCTAGCGGTCCATCCTGCGAGCTGGGTGCCGATTGGCAGGCGCTTAGCAGCAGCGCAGCAGCGGTCATGGATAATAGGGTCGAACCCCTTAAAATAGAGCCCATCGATGTGGTGCCCAGTAATGTAGAGCGAAGTCGCATGCGTCTCTCAATTAAGTGGCCGAATGCTCAGCATAGCGGCTTGCCTGCCTGCGGCAAAGTGGTGTGGGCCAGATGATAGCCTGCTGTGATAGAATGTTCCTCCTTGAAAAAGTGATTGGCAATCTTTATGCATACTGAATGTGCCTCACTTAGACCATAGCTAAGACTTGTTTTAGCAAGCCCCAATTGACGTTACAGCTGCCTGCTTAGATCAGCGGCTGACGAAAAGTCCGACACACTAGCGAAGACGCATAACGCATGACGCTTCTTGCCCTGGGAATAAATCATCGTACCGCCACCGTGGCCGTGCGTGAGCAGGTCGCTTTTACGCCAACGCAGCTTGATGCCGCGCTGGCCGAATTGCGTGGCCTGCCGCAAATTAGTGAAGCGGTCGTGCTATCCACCTGTAATCGCACGGAGCTTTACTGTGTCACGGATGCGGCTGGTGAACAGGCAGTATTGAATTGGCTTGGGCGCTTTCATAATCTTCGCGTCGATGAGCTGACTCGCTGTGCCTATCATTATTTAGACAACGATGCGGCGCGCCATTTGATGCGCGTAGCCGTTGGCCTGGACTCTATGGTGCTGGGCGAGCCGCAGATCCTGGGGCAGTTAAAAGATGCCTATCAGCAGTCACGTCAGTCCAAAGGTTTGGGCGGCGAGCTTGAGCGACTCTTCCAGCATACTTTTGCCGTCGCTAAACAGGTACGCACCGAGACCGGTATTGGCAAAAACCCTGTTTCAGTGGCGTATGCCGCTGTCAGCATGGCCAGCCGTATTTTTGATGATTTCAGCCGTTCGCGGGCGCTATTGATTGGCGCCGGTGAAACCATCGAGCTAGTGGCTCGGCATTTAAATGAGGCGGGCGTTCGTCAGCTGACCGTTGCGAATCGTACTCGTGAGCGCGCCGAGCGTTTGGCAGGGCCCTTGGGTGCGTCGGCGATTACCCTTCAAGAAATTCCTGAAGCGCTTGAACATGCCGATATCGTGATCTCCTCTACCGCATCGCCGCTACCTATTCTGGGCAAAGGTATGGTGGAGCGGGCGCTTAAAAAGCGTCGCCACCGGCCGATTTTTATGGTGGACATTGCTGTACCTAGGGATATCGAACCCGAAGTCGGCGAGCTGGCGGATGTATTTCTCTACACCGTTGATGACTTGGAAGAAGTGATCCAAGAGAATCGTCGTCATCGCCAGGTAGCCGCAGACCAAGCCGAATCATTAATTGAGCACGGCGTCGGGAGTTGGCAGCACGAGCGGCGTATTCGTAACGGCGGCGAGTTGATCCGCGACTATCGCCAGCAGGGTGAGGCGCTGCGTGATCTTACCCGCGACCAGGCCTTAGCGCGGCTGGCAAGTGGTGAAGACCCCGCTAAAGTCATTGAGCGCTTAGCGCACCAATTGACCAACCGCCTGCTTCATCAGCCGACACAGGCAATACGCGATGCTGCGTCTGAAGAGCGCCACGAGCTGCTGAATGCGGCGACGCGCCTACTTCTGCCCGCCAAACCTGCCTTTGAAACCACGCCTGTGCCTAACCGTCAGAAGGATGATACGCCCGCATGAAAGAGACTTTGCGCCAACGCTTAGACAGCTTTACGGAACGCTTTGAAGAGCTGGCGATGCTGCTGTCTGATCCAGAAGTGATCAATAACCAGCAGCGTTTTCGCGACTACTCGCGTGAGTATTCCGAGCTAGAAGAGCTGGTAGCTGCCTGGCAGCAGTATCGTGACGTTGAAGCCAATATGCAGGATGCCGAGCAGCTTAGCGGCGATAGTGATGCGGATATGCGTGAATTGGCCGAGATGGAGCTAAGCGAAGGGCGCGATCGGCTAGCTGAGCTGGACATTGAGTTAAAGCGTTTACTTGTGCCTAAAGATCCTGATGATGGGCGCGGGGTGTTTCTGGAAGTACGCGCGGGGACCGGCGGCGATGAGGCGGCTATTTTTGCCGGCGACCTATTTCGCATGTACTCACGCTATGCCGAAAAGCGCGGTTGGCGAGTGGAAGTTGTCAGCGCCAGCCACGGCGAGCAGGGTGGTTACAAAGAGATTATCTCCCGCGTTAAAGGCGATGGCGTATACGCACAGCTGAAGTTTGAATCCGGTGCTCACCGGGTGCAGCGCGTACCCGCAACCGAATCACAGGGGCGTATTCATACCTCTGCCTGCACGGTCGCGGTGATGCCAGAAGTCGATGAGGTCGGTGATATCACGATTAATCCCGCCGATCTGAGAGTGGATACCTACCGCTCCAGTGGCGCCGGTGGCCAGCACGTTAACACCACCGACTCAGCAATCCGCATTACCCATTTACCTACCGGCGTCGTGGTGGAGTGTCAGGAAGAGCGTAGCCAACATAAAAACCGCGCCAAAGCGATGTCGCTGCTGGCGGCGAAATTGAAGCGCAATGCCGTCGATGCTCAGCATCAAACGCAGTCGGATGCGCGGCGTTCGCTGGTAGGCTCTGGGGATCGCAGTGAGCGGATCCGCACCTATAATTTTCCGCAAGGGCGGATTACCGATCACCGGATTAATTTGACGCTTTATAAGCTCAACGAAGTGGTGAGCGGCGAACAGCTTGACGATGTCATCAGCCCGCTGATTCATGAGTATCAGGCGGAACAGCTTTCTGCTCTTCAGGACGCCTAATGCTGTTTGATGCGCTGCTTAAACAGGCCGCTCTGCGCTTGCAGGCGGCGGGCTCGCTTTCACCGCGCGTCGATGCAGACGTGCTGTTAAGCCACGTTACAGGGCGTGATCGAACCTGGCTTTATACCTGGGGCGACCAGCGCTGTCCGACTTGGGAGCATGCGCGTTTTGATGCCCTCGTGGCGGCACGCGCCCAAGGGACGCCTGTTGCTTACTTAATTGGCGAGCGCGAGTTCTGGGGGCTGCGTTTAGCCACCTCGCCCGATACGTTAATTCCCCGGCCTGATACGGAAACCCTAGTAGCGCAGGCGCTTAGCCGAGCGACAGCATCGGCAGGCCGCCTGCTTGATCTTGGTACAGGCACTGGCGCTATCGCGTTAGCGTTTGCCAGTGAGCGGCCAAGTTGGGAAGTGCTCGGCATGGATGTGCGCGTCGAAGCGGTGGCATTGGCCGCCCGTAATGCACAGTCGCTTGCGATTACCAATGCCGCGTTTTGCCAAAGCGACTGGTTTAGTGCTTTAAGTACCGATGAGAAGAGCGTGGCGTCGTTCGATATGATCGTGAGCAACCCACCTTATATTGCTGCCGATGATCCACATTTAGCGCAGGGCGATGTACGCTTTGAACCTCGCTCTGCACTAGTGGCGAAGGCCGATGGCATGGCCGATTTGCTGCACCTGGTAAATGCCGCTCAGCGCTATTTGGCGCCGTCCGGCTGGTTACTGCTTGAGCATGGCTACACCCAGGCGGATAAAGTACGCATGGCGCTCAGCAGCGCGGGCTATCAAAACGTTGAAAGTGTTTGTGACCTAGGCGGACATGAACGCGTTACTCTTGGGCGCTTAAAATAACGGCCTGATTATTAGCAATGGATTCTGGCATGAAACCTAAAAATAGAACGCTGGACCGTATCGATCTTAAAATTTTGCGCTCCCTGCAAGAGAATGCGCGCATTTCCTACGTTGATTTAGCCTCAGAGGTTGGGTTGTCCACAACGCCTTGTCTTGAGCGCGTTAAGCGACTGGAGAAGGCCGGCATTATTCGTGGCTACCAAGCGATTCTTGATCCACGAGCCTTAAAGGCCAATTTATTAGTCTTTGTTGAGATCAGCTTAGAGACACAGTCGCCCGCCGTTTTTGATGAGTTTCGTCGCGCGGTCGAAAAACTCCCCCAGATCCAAGAGTGTCATCTTGTCTCAGGCCAGTTCGACTACATCTTAAAGTGCCGTATCCCCGAAATGGCCGCCTATCGGCAGCTATTGGGAGATGTCGTGTTAACGCTACCGGGTGTAAAAGAATCCAAAAGCTACGTGGTGATGGAAGAGGTAAAAGAAAGCTTTAATTTACACGTTCCCGCCTATGAGGAATTTGAGGATAAGTAAGCCCATGATGGATGACCAGGCGCTGCTGCGCTATAGCCGCCAGATCATGCTGCCCGAGGTTGATATAGAGGGCCAAGAACGCCTGCAGTCGGCCCACGCGCTGATTGTTGGCGCAGGCGGCCTTGGCTCACCGGTTGCGCTCTATTTGGCGGCTGCGGGCGTGGGGAGCATCACCATTGCCGATGCTGATCACGTTGAGCTTTCCAATCTTCAACGCCAAATCGCTCACCAGCAGGCTAGCATCGGTGGCAATAAAGCGCGCTCAGCTCAAGCCAGCATGCAGGCGCTTAATCCGCACTGTCGCGTTATCGCGTTAGATCAGCATGTAGCCGGTGGCGCGCTTGAACGCTTAGTCGCGTCTGTGGATGTCGTGCTGGACTGCACCGATCGTTTTTCAAGCCGCTATGCAATCAATGCAGCATCACAAATGACCGGTGTGCCGTTGGTTTCTGGCGCCGCCATACGATTTTCTGGGCAACTGGCGGTATTTGACCCCCGCCGAGCTGATTGCCCCTGCTATGCCTGCCTTTACCCGCCGGATGATAGCGGCGACGAAGCGCTCAGTTGCTCAGAAAGCGGCGTCATGGCGCCTCTTGTCGGCTTAATTGGCTGCTTTCAAGCGGTGGAAGCTTTCAAACTACTCAGCGGCGCCGGCACAGCCCATCAAGGGCTATCCACGTTTGATGGTTTGAGCGGCCAATGGCGCCATTTTCAGGTTCCAAGAGACCCTGCCTGCCCGGTATGTGCATCGCTTCGATAAGGACAGTTGTTGGGCTACTTTACGCGCGGGCTGAAACGCGCAGACGAACATAGTCGGCTGTCCAGTTTCCTTGCTCATCACGCAGGCTGTGCTCAAGAAGCATCAAAGTATCCTCTAGTACGGCTTCGCGTACGCTCTCATCCAAACCATGCATAAACGGGCTGGCAAATGTTTTTAACCATCCTGCCATGCCGGTCGGTAGCGGCGTTGGGCGAGGAATCAGAGCGATACTCTCAACCTCAAAGCCGGCACGTTCTAACTGCTTCGTATACTCGGTGGGGGTAGGGAAATACCATGGATGACGGCCTTCTATGCTAATGCCACGCAGGTGCAGCGCAGCGATCAGTGCCGTGCAGATCGCCGCTACATTACCGTGGCCGCCAAATTCGGCTACCAATCGACCGCCCGGTTTTAATGCCCGTTTAACGCCCACTAAAACCGGCTGCGGATCAAGCATCCAGTGCAGAGCCGCATTGCTGAACACTGCGTCAAACTCATGGTCAAAATCCAGCTGGTGGGCGTCAACGATTTGCGCGGAAATGCCACGCTGACGTGTTGCGTTTACCATGTCTTCTGACGCATCGACGCCTAGTACATTGGCGCCAAGCTGCACAAGGCGTTCGGTTAAGGCACCGTCACCGCAGCCAAGGTCCAAAATGCTTTCACCGGCTTGAGGCGACAAAAGCTTAAGTACGTCGCCGCCTAGCTTCGGTACAAAGTCAGCATTCTCGGCATAGCCACTGGCATTCCACTTTTGGCCAGGCGCATTTTGAGGTGTATGAGTCATGTCTGCTTTCTAAGCCTCGTGATTATTTCATCAAGTGTCAGTCAGTATGCAGCATACGCTAGTCCTGCCAGGCTGTGAGATACTGTTGACCCATATCCAGTCGTTATATCGGTAAGTGTTAATCAGAAAAGTGCTATTCAGAGAAGCGAGGTTCCATGAACGACGTTATTGAACTGTTAAAATCCCATCGCTCGGTCCGTAAATTTAGCGATCAACCGATTCCGCGAGAGCTACTGTTAGAGCTGATTCAAGCGGGGCAGGGCGCAGCAACCTCCAGCCATGTTCAAGCCTATACCGTTATTCATGTGAAAAATGCGGCGAACCGCGAACAGATTGCGGAGTTGGCCGGTGGGCAAAGTTATATTACTACCTGCGCAGACTTTCTTGTGTTTTGTGCCGATATGAAGCGGCCCACTGAGGCATCTGAGCTCACGGGTGCCAACGTCATTCGCGGCATGACCGAGCAACTGTTGGTAGCGACGGTAGATACGGCGCTAATGGCGCAAAACGTAGCAGTGGCGGCTGAGTCTGAAGGGCTGGGCATTTGCTATATTGGCGGCATCCGCAATAATCCCCAGGCGATTAGTGATCTGCTGCGACTGCCTGAGCACGTTTATCCCGTGTTCGGAATGTGCCTTGGCTATCCTGATCACGCCCCTGAAGTTAAGCCTCGTTTAGCGGTGGAGGCCATTCTGAAGGAAGACTACTACACTGAAGACAGCGAGCAGGTTCAAGCTTTTGACGCGACTATGCAGGCTTACTATCAAGCGCGTAGCAGCAGTAATAAAGACACTGACTGGTCGCATAATCTTAAGCCACTGTTCGATAACAAGCTGCGTCCTCATATGCGTGATTTCTTGATCAAGCGCGGCTTTGAGATGAAGTAAGCCGTAAGGGTATGTGAGGTGCAGCATCCTGCTGGATAGGCTGTTCGGAAAAGAGAGCGATCAACTGCTTATTGGACGCTCTCTTTTCTCGTTTTTAGGAGCTCTACCGTATGCGTGTATTTTCCAATCCCGTCGGTGCAGGCTCTCTTTGGTTCGACAACCTCGCGACTGCTGATGGTACTCCTGTTGCTTATGATCCCCAGGCAAGGGCCTTTGTGCCCATGCCGCCTTTCTGTATCAATCGAGAGATCATCGGCTGTAATTGGATTGCACCTAAAAAAGGTGCTTTTTGCCGCTCTTGTGCGATGACGGCGCTAGCACCAGACCCCAAACTTCCCGATGCGATGGCTAACTGGGCGAAAACGGAAGCAGCAAAACGCTGGGTGCTGGATAACCTAGGTCGCTGGCACTGGTTTCGCCCTGAAGACGCAGGCGCACCGCCGGTTTTTCATTTGTTAGCCGAAGGGAAGACACCGGTGCCCATGGGGCACATAGAAGGGGTGGTGACCATCAGCGTGGCAGAGGTAGACCCTGTATTGGTTACAACGCGTCGTGAGGCATTAGACGAGCCGTATCGCACGATGATCGGCCACATGCGCCATGAAATATCGCACATGCTCTGGTGGCGGCTTAGTCTGCGAGAAGATTTTCTTGATGCCTTCCGCAAAACCTTCGGTGACGAGCGCCAAGACTATACGGCTGCGCTTCAGCGCCACTACAAGGAAGGCCCTCCCTCGAACTGGAAGGAAAGCTTCCTGACCACCTATGCTTCTGCGCACCCTCATGAAGACTGGGCTGAAACGGCTGCACATCTTCTGCATTTAACCGATATAGCCGATAGCTTTGCTGCATCCAATCTTTCTTCCCCGGAGCTCCCTAGCCATCAGTGGGAGCCATATGCAGAGCCGAATGCTGAGCGTTTGATTTACGTGGCAGCGGGGCTCACTGTCGGCGTTAATCATGTAAATCGCTCTATGGGTTTGCCCGATCTTTATCCCTTTGTGCTTTCAGAAGCCGCCCGACATAAGCTTGCTTTCGTCCATGAGTGGCTGCGTCGAGGTGCGCTGGGACTATAAGCGTATTTTTAGCAGCATTAGCTAGCTTGATTGAAACTGCTGAGCCTTACGGCCAGCAGTTCCTTAAGCTGTGGATCTAAGGCTTGCCTAATGTACGAATAAAATGGCATTAGATCTTTGTGCATTGTTTCTTCAGCTTTAGCGTGATCGATGTAGAAAGCATTGCGCTTACCATGCATTTCGATAGTTTCTCCCACTTTCGTAAACTTAAAGCCAGACATAGAAAGGAGCCGTGGAAGTCGTGGCTCCATCATGGCAAAGACATGTCGCTTGTTCATTAGACCTACAAGCGAGTATGTTGAAAGAAATAACGCAATGACGATTAAGCGAAATGTTTTTCTTTCTGCATTAGTAAATTGATAGTCGATATCATTGAAGTCCAGCGTCTCATATTTAATGGCTTTATGGCGAAACGCCCTGGCAATAGCAAAACGTGATATTTCACAAATACTGTTATAGGGCAGCTTTGCTGGATGTAACGTTTTATGGGGTAAGTGTTGCTCGCCAAAATCTTGTAGAGGGAGCCGTTTTATATTGGCGTTAGTACAGGGGGCGGGGAGCACTAGACGAAGACAGCCAGCCGCTAGCCCTGAACGACGATGCTCTATCAAACAGTGAATTGAATGAGCATCGTGAATGTCCAGCTCAAGGTTGTTACTCGATGATTCAGGTGCTTGATAGCCAATTTCCTGACAATAAACGTCATGACGAAGTTTGTATATTCGGCGCTTTTCAATGTTCGTAATGGCTATTTTGAAATTAAAATCATTTTTAAAAGAAGCGAAAAAATCATAAGCGGTAGTGCTGCTATTCCCCTTTTGTTGATTTTTTTCCATCAATGATTTTCCTTGGCTAATAGAGTTGTTAATATAAATTAAGAAAAGCGCTGGTCTAATTTAAATATTTATCTGATGGTGGCAAGTCAGAGAAAGCATTGCCAATGGCGACTGGCTGACCAAGATAGAATCCCTGACCATAAGTGATGCCATAGGATTTTAATAACGGTAACAAAGCTTCTTGATCGACGAATTCAGCGATAGTTTGCTTTCCAAAACCTTTGGCTATGTCAGCAATAGCACGCACAATCACGCGGCTATCGGGGTTGGTCAGCAAGCTGTGAATAAAAGAGCCATCAATCTTGATGTAATCAATGGGCAACTGCCCTAAATAATGGAGGCTGCTGAAGCCGATGCCAAAGTCATCTAGCGCGATGCGACACCCCAGCTCACGTACGGATTGTAAAACGCCACGTGCCGTCGAGAAGTCGGTCACAGCCACTGTTTCAGTTACTTCCAAAATAAGATGATGAGGGTCTGCGCCGCTAGCCGCCAGCTCGTCTGAAAGATACTGCTTTAGTTCCTCGTCGTGTAGTGACTGGCCTGAAAGGTTAACCGCCAAGGTAATGCCGCGTTTCTGCAGTTGACTAAGGGCCTTCAAGCTTTGACGTAATACCCAGCGGTCAATGAGTACGATTTGACCGCTTTGTTCGGCAACGGGAATAAAATGTGCTGGTGAAATTAGACTGCCGTCGATATCACGCATACGTAGCAACACCTCATGGTGTTTCACGTCGCTATCTTCCAAGCGCATAATCGGCTGTACCATCAGCTCGAAGCTGTTTTCTTCAAGCGCGTTGCGTATGCGCTCAACCCAGTAGACCCGCTCCTTGAGCTCGTCTTTGGCATTCTCCGCTTGGGAAAGTAAGTGCCAATGCTGAAGGCCATTTTCCTTGGCTTTGTACATCGCGACATCTGCACTGGCCATCATGTCCGCGGGCGTATGGCCATGCATTGGGAAGAGGGCAATGCCGATACTGGCGGTAACACGATGACGCCGTTCTCCTGCGGTGAAACCGAGATTTTCAAGCAGTTGCACGATATATTGCGCGATCTTGACGCTTTGTTCTGCGTTGGTATCTTCTAGCAGCAGAGCAAACTCATCACCACCTAAGCGGGCAACAACGCCATGTCGACCAAGGTTATGAAAGAGAGTCTTGGCCACTTTGCGTAGCAGCTGGTCGCCCACATGGTGCCCACTAAGCTCGTTAATTTCTTTAAATTGATCTAAGTCCAACAGCAGCACAGCACCGTTAGCGTGCATAGTGCGTTCCATGGCAGCTTGCAGCGAATTTTGGAAATAACGACGATTATACAGCTCGGTGAGAGGATCTCGTTCGGCCAGCCAAGTTAAACGCGCCTCGGCAGCCTTGCGCTTCGTTATATCAAGCCCCACCGATATTCTTGACGGTTGCTCGTTGCTGCCAGCCTGCAATGGAGCGTGATACCACACGATGGTATGCAGGCTCTGGTCTGGCATTAGCAGCGTTTTTTCTTCTTGCTGAGAAACGTTTGGCGTATGGGCTGTTGAACTGCCAGCTTCAAAGATGTCACTAAAATTGCGTCCGAGTAAGGACCGTTCATCGAGTCCTAGCATCAACTGAGAGTATTCATTGACCAAACTGATACGTCCTGTGATGTCCTGAGCCACGATGAACACCTGAGCCGTATTCAACAGGCTGTTAACGAAGTCACGTTCCTTTGCTAGTTCTTCAATACGCTCCGCTAGTTGTTCGCCACGCTCCTGAACTTGCGTCTCTAATGTTTCGAGTTGATGGGAAAGTGCCAGTGTTGTGCTTTCTAGCACGTCAATTTCGTCAGGAAGACGCCGCTGTCTTTCGGGAATGGCGGAACGTATATCGCTGAACTTGCCTCGTGCCAGTGTCGGCAGAAGCCCTGCCACTCGACGTAGCCGAGCCATGGGGCCAAGGAGTATGAATAACAGCAGTAACTCCGCTAAAATCCAACCAAGGACGCCAACGAACAGCAGGGTGCGCGTGTCCTGATTAATCGTATCAATTTGTTCAGTGATATCGGATATCAATAAGAAGTAGCTGTTATTAATAATATCGGCATCTTCTTCCATATTGACGGCACTTAATTCTAAACTTCTCCCATCACTTTCAAAAATGGCCGGCGCTTCTAAAAGGCTAGGTAACGACAAAGTCTGTGCGGCCTGTTGTAAGAGTGCCAAGCTATATTCTTGACGCGTTAGCGCTGTGATACGACCATTCCAGCGTTCTAAATAGCGTTCATCGGCAATATCGCGCTGATCATCCGCCCCTGTGACGACCAGTGCCACTTCACTACCTGAAACCTCGTTGGCCTCCCTGGTCACATCGGCTAATGATCGGGTTAATACGAGCATGCCGACGCTTTCACCCTCGACTAATACAGGCACCGCAGCAAACTGCTGACAACTGGTTGAGCACCGCAATGTGGTGAGCGGTATCTCGGTATTGATCACACGCCTGACCCAACTCAATATGGGCAACTGGCTTTCGCTTGCCCCCATTCCCCAGCTGCCTAGAACTTGACCGTGGGTGTCCATCACCAGAACTTCATCAATGCCCGCTTCAAGTTGTAGCGCGGGCCATTGCGAATTTAATGCTTGCCCGACCGTTTCTGAATCCCCCGCTTGCAGTGGAGGCCCCAGGCTTGAAGAGGCCGCCGTTAACCCCGCTAATTGGCGAAGATTTTCTGATGAGTGCTGTAGGGCTAAACGAATTTCACGCTGTTGGCGTTCATGGTGTTGGTCTCGGCTCTCCTTAAACTGGCGAGTTAAATTGTCGTGGCCTAGGACGGTAAACAACGTCACTAGTGCCAGAAGCAGTAAGCTGCTTAGCGTAATGACACGCCAAGTTAGGCTGAGTCGATGAGATTTGTGAATAGGAACAGTGGTTTTGATCACATTCAGCTTCCTAACCTAGTGAGCATGACGTCAGAAACGAAGCGATAGTTGGAATAAGAGCATATTCCAACGACGGCTAGTCTGTGATGAGTCAGGGTTATCTCGGATAGGTAGCCAGCCAGTGCCATCGACATGGTGGTACTCGCCTGCCAGCATTATTCTTGGATGCGGGGTCCACTGAAGGCCAAACGTCAGGTCATCTGCAAATTGGGTGTGGGCTGGAATGGCACCACCGGTGCTTTGTTCAAACGACCGCCCTCTACGATCATCGCGATTATTGGTCAAGCTGTCATACCGAGCTAACCATTGCCAGTTACTGGCAAACCGACGCGTGTATTGGATATACCAGCTTTCTCCAATGACATCATTAACCCAGGGGTTTTCTACCCCGCCAAGTTTGGTTGATCTAAGCGCGAACTCGCCGGTCAAACTCCAAAGCTCTTCGTTGTATTGCAAGGACAAGATAGCGGGGCGGAAGCGGAATGCGACATCAGACTGCAGCGGCGTACCTGAGTCAAAGCGCGCTTTTGCCTGTGCAGCACTCAACGCTGCAACAATACGGCCGCCGTCATGCTCATAACGAATCTGCCCAATAGCAGACTGTTTAGCGTCCAAACTACCTGGCACATTTTCTAGTCGCAGGGCGCTTTGTAAATCGTCACCCGCTTGAGCCTGGCCAATCCCTACTTGAGTACGTATCACGCCAGCAGATAATCGTGCCTCGTGATAAAGGCTTATGCCATCACCGGAAAGCGCTAACGACCGCGTACGATCAAAATAAATGGATTGGGGCAATAATATACTTGGGCGAGTAAAGGCTACGTCGCGTGTCTGATTATAAAATCCTAACGGGTTTTTAAAGCGTCCTACCTGAACACCCAGCGTGTGTTTTTGGTCGGAGATTAGCTGGTAATCAATGAGACCGTAATCGAGCACGGGGCTTGCATCGCCAATATCGCCACCTGCTCGTCGGCTGAGTACCTGGGCAGCCATCAGCACATTTTGATGCGGGCGTAATGATGCATTCAGGCCTACTTCAGTAAATTCCAGGCTGCCTTCATTATGGCTACTAGGGCCAAAGAAGTTGTTATCGTCAGTCACGATCAGCGCTTGGCTAAGAAAACCATGCACCTGGAAAGTATCCAGAATGTCCTCGTTGCTCTGGCTTGGAACGGGAAATACCAAGGCCAGTGCAGCGACTAGTGCCGCGATTGTGCGGTACTCATTCCATCGAAATGACTTGGACACTATCATCCAGATACTCCCTTTCAAGATAGCCAATGGCGCCGGGCGTTGTTGCAACGCGCTGGCGCATCTCCTCCTGATCGCGTACAGAGCTAGGAGCCTGTCCGGTGCCTGAAAATACCATTCGGTCCCAGGCCAGCTGTAGCTGATGTGGGTAAACGGCCAAATGTTCTTTAGCAAAGCGGGCATGCACAGGGTCGTTATTATTCAATACAAAGACTCGCACAGCTTGCCCGCTTGGCCATGTGCGTTGACGCATGGCGAAAATAGCGCGGGTGGCATCAGTATTGAGTCCGCGAGTAGCAACATCTGGGTGTGCAACCAGAAAAATAGGTGCTTCCCGCGCCATGGCAGTAGTGCTCATAAACGTGATGCACACCATTAAAACAGTGGTAATCACTGTTAATAACGCTATCCGCGCGATGAAGCGAGTCAAGAAAGATGATGGCATTGGTATACTGGCGGCTTGAGAAACGCCAGGATCATGCACCATACAGGTTCTGACTGCACTTTATATGAGTATGATTGTATGGCGATCTCCCTTTTTAGCTTTTTTTAAATATCGTTTTTTATGTCGCGCGCTTAGGGTATAACGAAATGATAAGCCTCAGAAAAACACCGCTGTGTCGTTGTTACGGAATATACGCAAACACTACATCAATTCAAGAAAAATAACAGGAAGTTATGTCAATGATAGACGATCAGGCATGGTGGAGGCTGTGGGGTTGACTCAACGGATAGCCAAAGCTCATTCACGCACATAACCGATTGAAATTTTTTAGAATTACACCTGTAGGCACTGCTCTGACCCGCTATTGCATTTTGCCTGCGGCAGTATCTACCTAAAATGCTTTTAGTTAGCGGTTAGCTGTCTATGTGACACTGCAATAAAGCCCCTCTAAATAGGACGATCCACCATGTTCACCGGCCTAAGTGCGTTTCCGCTAACCCCTATGAATGAAAAGGGTATCAAAGAGCGTGAGCTAATATGTTTAGTGGAGCACTTAGCCAACGCTGGGGTGGACTCCATTGGCGTGCTGGGATCGACCGGCAGCTACGTTTATTTAAGCCAAGAAGAGCGAGCGCGTGTGGCCCAGCTTAGCGTGGAAAGCGCAGCCAGTGTGCCTGTTGTGGTGGGTATTGGTGCACTACGTACCCGCGATGTGTTGGCCAATGCAGAAAACGCCCAGAAAGCAGGTGCCAGCGGGGTGCTGCTAGCTCCTGTTTCCTACCAAAAGCTTACCGATAATGAAGTATTTGATCTTTATGAAACGGTTTGCCGTTCGCTGAGTGTGCCGCTTTGCGTCTATGACAACCCTGGCACTACCCATTTTGAATTTAGCGATGAACTGCATGGCCGTATTGCTCAGCTATCGCAGGTACATTCAATAAAAATTCCGCCCGTTGCGGATGAGGTAGAAGTAGCTCGCGCCCGCGTCGAGCGGCTGCGTAAGTTGATTCCTGACGGTGTCACCATAGGCATCAGCGGCGATGCGGTGGCAGGAGTAGGATTACGGGCAGGCTGTGATGCCTGGTACTCCGTTTTTGGCGGGTTGTTTCCCCAACAGGCGCTGGCCATTACAGGTGCCGCTCAAAAAGGGGACATGCAGCTTATTCAAACGCTTTCGGAAGCTCTTGAACTGCTATGGGCACTTTACCGCGACTATGGAGGCAGTTTGCGAGTGGCGGCGACCATTGCTGAGATAACCGGCAAAGCGAGCCAGCCCTGTTTGCCGCAGCCACTTAAAACGCTGCAAGGCGACGATCGGAAAAGAGTGGAGCACGTGTTGGAGCAGCTTGGCTTAGCATAAACCTGCGTAACAAAAACGCCCGGTCAATACCGGGCGTCATGACAACGAATGGAACGCTTAGTCCACAAGCTCAAGCAGGCGATCAGGATAGTTAGTGAACAGACCGTTCACGCCCATTTCCATTAAGCGCTCCATCTCATCGGTTTCATTGATGGTATAGACGTGCACCTGTAGATCGTTTTCATTGGCTTGACGAATAAAGTCAGCGTCAATGACTTGCTCACCTTCGTAAATGAAGTTAGTGCCAATACCCGCTGCGTAATCCGCGATATTCTGGAAATCTTCATCAGTGATGTCTTGTGGCCCCGGCGTTACGCCGGTCCATTCCACAAGGCGCGAATTATCGTCGTCGCTGGGGTAGTACCACACCAGTTGAATGAGCGGCACGTTCTCGTTTAATGCGTGTACTTTCAGCAAGCTATCTTGTTCGAAAGACTGTATCAACACGCGACCACTTTCAATCATGTCGTGCTCTTCAAACGTGGCGACCAAGGCTTCTTCTAAGCCCGGATTCAACTGAGGCGACTTGGTTTCCAGGTAGTAGCGGGCATCGTGGCCAAAGCGTTCAAACACCTCATCAAGCGTGAGTATTTGAGTGCCTTCAAACGCTTCATCGGCTTGAGCTGGATAGGCTTCGTTAAACCATGAGCCGGTGTCCAATGCCTTAAGTTCTGCCAGGGTGTGCTCGTTAATACCGCCTTCGCCGTTGCTGGCGCGGCTGATATCGTCATCGTGAAAGGCCACCAATTCGCCATCGGATGTGATTTGGACATCGAATTCTAAATAATCAGCACCCCATTCGTGGGCGAGTTCCAGCGCCGCCATGCTGCTCTCCGGCGCATGTCCGCTGGCGCCACGGTGAGCAATTACTTGAAATGTCTCAAGATCCTTTAGCTGCTGCTCCAGTGGCGCGGTATCGGCTAGGGCGCTACCTGAGGCAAGCGTGACTGCTAAGAGGCCCAGGGGGAGCGAGGCAGTTAATGGATGGTGTTGCATAGAAGCTCCTAAGTTGAATGTTTGTTCAGTAACCTTACACGGGTGCAGCGAATCAAGCCAAGAGAGGGCCGTGCTGAGCCTTGTGTTGAAAGTTGAATAAAAGGCTCTTTGGGTTCAATGATTAAAGTCCGTTTACGCACAAAGAACCGCTAGGCTTTATAGTCGCTACGCGTATTTAAAACCTGGCGCCGAGACGCAGTAATGATCACAACACCACGATGGTTATCGACGAGCATCAGTTTTCTAATAGCACTGCTGGTAGGCGTATTACTGGGCAGCGTAGTCCAAACCCAGATCAACCTTGCCGCGCTTCAGGGCATGGGAGTACAGATACCTGCAATGCTTGACACCACCGTTAATGATTTACTCACCTTTGCACCCCTCTACGCGCTGTTGTTCTCCGTAGGCTTTATATTTTCTCAAACAGCAGCAGTGCGGCTCTCACGCTGGTCAGGCGGCAGGTTCCAGGCGTTACTTAGCGCTGGCGCCGCAGCGGTACTGATGACGCCGTTCAAGGCGTACCCAGGCACCGTGTCACCTTGTCACCGGTGCTGGCGCGGACGCCCTCTATCGCCCCATCCGGTATGGCGCTTTACACCGGCGAGCTGTTTCCCGAGTGGCAAGGTGATCTGTTAGTCGGTGCTCTTGTTAATCAAGAAGTACGCCGGGTGCGCCTATCTGATGACGGCTCACATGCGGACGATATAGAAGGCCTTTTTGGCGAACGGGAAGAACGCATTGGAGATGTGCGCGTTTGGCCCTGAAGGCGCAATTTATCTACTGACCGACAGCCCGGAAGGCCTGTTGTTACGCGTCACGCCAGTGGAGTAGAAGGCCGGCCAGCCGTCAATTTTTAAGCGCTATCACGTGTCTCTTATAACGTTGAATTACTGCGTCCAGAGGCATCGATCACCGCATAATGTACGCCTTGCTGTTGTTCGGTTGAGAGGTTCTGGTATGAACAGCTAAATAGTCGCCGTGCGTACTGCTCAAAAAGGTCGGCAATGCTCGGCGGTGTGCTTTTAATTTGCTTAGCCGTCGCCAATCCCGTCACGCTTGTTAAGTTTCTATACTTAGCCATAAGCTGGTTGCGCATTGCATAGCAGTGCTCCGCTGCTTCAAGCGAGTTGATTCGACCTACTGAAAGGTCCACTTTAGCGGCTGAGGAAACACGCTGAATATCGGCTATATAACATGCTCGGGTATGAGCATCGTTAATAGCTGCAACATTGGTATGGCGTTTTGCCTTAATCATCGTTGTCTCCAGGTGCTTGATCATTATGGCGTTACCATCTCAAGCTCTCGCTTAAGCCATGTCGCAAGTGATTCGCTGTGGCGATGGTGGATGTTGTGAGCATTGGTTGGCACAGGTAGCCATAGGCAGAGCCTGGCGGGAGTTTCGATACCTCCCCAGGGCGCCACAAGCCTGCCACTTCTCAAGTCATCTTCCACTAATAGCCGCGGCGCAATAGCGATACCCAGTCCGGCCACTGCTGCTTCCATTAAGTAGTACAGATGATCAAATCCTTGGCCTTTGCTTAGCGCCTGCTCAAGCTGCGCCAGCTCAAGCCCATGAGCGTTGGCCCATTGTGGCCAGGCTTGGGGGCGAGAGGCGGTGTACAGCAGCTTGGTTGAGAAGAGCGTCTCGGGCCGTTTTGCATCAAGCTGGGCTGCTAACTCTGGGCTTGCCACGGCGCAGATATGTTCCGCCATGAGCTCGATAATCTCAATATCTGCGGGCCAAGGCGGTGTGGAAAATGCCAGCGTGGCACTGGCGTTTGCCTGCTTGCCAGGCTGCTCGGTTTCACTCACAACCACTTGAAGCTTCAACTGAGGGAGTGCTTCGTGAAGCCGATCCAAGCGGGGTATGAGCCACCGCGCCAGCAAGCTGCCTGGGCAGGCGAGTGTGAAGGGCTGTTGTTCCACTTCATTCTTGAGTACTGCACAACTATCGCGAAGGCGAGAAAATGCTTCACCAACACCGCTTTGTAGCCGCTCGCCATGCTGAGTAAGCACAATGCCACGGCCTGCTTTGACGAAAAGCGAGACGCCAAAATGTTCATCTAAACTTTTTAACTGGCGACTAACGGCGCCGTGGGTAACGCTTAGTTCCTCAGCAGCGGCCGTCACACTACCCAGCCGGGCCGTGGCTTCAAAGGCGCGCAGGGCGCTAAGCGGTGGCATGCTATGTTGCATGGTATGTCCTGCTGACAGTTGACCTGAGATCACGTATTGCTGATATCTTATCGATTTTTATCTCCCCCTGCCTGCGTTACTTTCACTGCACTGTTTTTACTGAACGGTTTTTACTGAACGGTTTTCACTGAACTGTTTTTACTGAACTGTTTGATAACGCATTCAGAGGTCGTGATGAATCAACCTGTAGACGTATCCAAGAGCCTGCCCGATGCCAACGGCCTGTTTGGCAGCTTCGGCGGCCGTTTTGTCGCCGAAACACTAATGCCGCTGATTTTAGAGCTGCAAGATGAGTATTCCACCGCTAAAAATGATCCTGAATTCCAGCGCCAGCTGGCCTATTTTCAGAGCGATTATGTGGGGCGGCCAAGCCCGCTCTACTTCGCTGAGCGGCTGACCGAGCACTTCGGCGGCGCCAGCATTTATCTTAAGCGTGAAGAGCTTAACCATACCGGCGCGCACAAGATCAACAACTGCATCGGTCAGGTGCTGCTTGCCAAGCAGATGGGTAAAAAGCGCATTATTGCCGAAACCGGCGCAGGCATGCATGGCGTGGCCACGGCCACGGTGGCGGCGCGTTTTGGCCTTTCATGCGTGATTTACATGGGTACCACCGACATCGAACGCCAGCAGCCTAACGTTTTCCGTATGAAGCTATTGGGGGCCGAGGTAATACCGGTGACTTCTGGCACCGGCACGTTAAAAGACGCCATGAACGAAGCACTGCGTGACTGGGTCACCAACGTTGACGATACCTTCTACATTATTGGCACCGTTGCTGGGCCCCATCCATACCCTGCCATGGTGCGCGACTTCCAAGCCGTGATTGGCCACGAAACCCGCACGCAAATGCTCGAGAAGCAGGGTCGTCTACCCGATTCGCTGGTGGCCTGTATTGGCGGTGGTTCAAACGCGATGGGCCTGTTTCACCCGTTCCTTGATGACACTGGCGTAAAGATGATTGGTGTAGAAGCCGGTGGCAAGGGGGTTAAGAGCGGCCTGCATGCGGCTAGCCTCAACGGCGGCACTCCCGGCGTGCTTCACGGCAATCGTACCTATCTGCTGCAAAACGAAGATGGCCAGATTAGCGATGCCCACTCGATTTCCGCCGGGCTGGATTACCCCGGCATTGGGCCAGAGCACGCCTGGCTGCACGAGCAGGGGCGCGTAGAGTACGTTTCCGCTACCGACGATGAAGCGCTGGAAGCCTTTCAGGTTTGCTGCCGCCAGGAGGGCATTATTCCTGCCCTGGAAACCGCCCACGCCTTAGCAGAAGTGGCCAAGCGCGCACCCACGCTGCCCCGTGATCACTTAATGGTGGTGAATTTAAGCGGCCGTGGCGACAAAGACATGATGAGCGTGGCCCATTATTTAGGAGATAAGTTCAAATGAGCGCAGCACAGGACAACGCGATGAGCGATGCCACGCACAAGGTTTCACGTCTTGAAGGCTGCTTCGCTAAGCTCAAGCAAGCCAACCGCCCCGCGCTGGTGAGCTATCTTACGGCCGGTGACCCGGACGCCGATACCTCGCGCCGCCTGCTACACGGTTTGCCAGCCGCTGGGGTGGATGTAATCGAACTGGGGATGCCGTTCAGCGACCCCATGGCCGATGGCCCCGCGATTCAAAAAGCCGCGCTGCGTGCCCTGAATAACGGCCAAACCCAAGTCAAAACACTGGAAATGGTGCGCCGCTTTCGGGAAGAAAACAGCACCACACCGATTGTATTGATGGGCTACTACAACCCTATTTATTGCTACGGCGTTGAGCGCTTTCTTGCCGATGCCGTACGCGCCGGGGTGGATGGCCTGATTGTGGTTGACCTGCCCCCAGAGCATGATGACGAACTCTGCCAGCCAGCGGCTAAGCACGGCATTGATTTTATCCGCTTGGCCACGCCGACCACCGATGCCAAGCGGCTGCCCAACGTGCTGGCTAACGCGTCAGGATTTATCTACTACGTCTCAGTGGCGGGCGTGACCGGCGGCAGTGCCCCCACGCCGGAGCGTTTAGAGCGCGCCGTTGCCGATCTGCGCGAACACACTGAACTTCCTATTGCCGTTGGCTTTGGCATTCGCACGCCAGCGCAGGCCGCCGCCATTGGCCGCTACAGCGATGCGGTGGTGGTGGGCTCCGCGCTGGTCGACTGTATCGAACACGCTAATACGCCCGACGAAGCTGTTCAGCGGGTACACGACCTAGTGAGTGAACTGGCCGCAAGCACCAGGGCGTGCCGGATGGTCAATGAGCTGCTGAGTGATTAAACGATGCCGCCATTAGCGCGCAGCGTTTGACCGTTGACCCAGCCACCCTCAGGAGAGGCAAGGAACGCCACCACATGGGCGATATCGTCAGGCGTGGCGAGGCGCTCAAGTGGTGGCATCTTGGACATACGCTCAATCAATTCGTCAGATTTTCCATCCAGGAATAAAGAGGTGGCGGTGGGGCCGGGGGCAACCGCATTAACGGTAATTGAACGGCCACGCAGCTCTTTGGCGAGAATCGCGGTCAATGTTTCGACAGCCGCTTTGGTCGCAGCGTAAATACCGTAAGTTTCAAGCTTTAAGCCCACCACGCTGGTCGAAAGGTTGATGATTCGCCCACTGTCTCTCAGGCGGTTAGCTGCTTCTCGCATGGTGTTGATCGAGCCTTTCAGGTTGGTATCGATCTGCTTATCAATCCAGCTATCGTCCGTCTGTGCCAACGGCGCAAGCTTCATGATACCGGCATTGTTCACCAGTACGTCGATATGGCCGAAATCAGCCTCTATGCGTTCAAACATCTGGCGTACCGCTTCGGAATCTGCAATGTCTGCTTGTAGCGCTAGTGCTTTGCCTCCCGTGGACTCGATATCATTCACCACACTTTCTGCGGCAGCGGTATTACCGGCATAGTTAACGATGACCGCGAAGCCATCTTGAGCCAGGCGTGTTGAAATGGCGGCACCAATGCCACGAGAGCCACCTGTTACCAGCGCTACTTTTGGGTCAGCCATTATTTTTCTCCATCTTTATGTAAGTAAAAATTAGTGCCTCGTGGATGACGCGCGGATAAGCACAGAAAGCTTGGTATGGCATGCGGTCATGCTAAATTAGTCGTCATTGCTTGCTGATAGATTAATAATAGTACGCCCATGAAAAGGATTCGGGCATTCGAATAAGATTAGCCAGGGTTTAAATAGCCGATTTATCTCCAGCGGCTTAAGAGTCTGGTTTTCTAGTAGCGAGGTACAAACAAGTGGCTTTTTCAGATTTAGAAAGAGATGCTCTTTTGAGCGTGAAGGGTGTTGGCCCCACCGTCATTAAACGTTTTGAAGAGATTGGTATCGATTCATTCAGTGATCTTGCCGTCCACCGTGCCGACGAGATAGCCGAAATGGTTGCATCCATGCTGCAAACAACTTGCTGGAAAAATAGCCCACAAGCAAAGTCAGCTATTGCCGCCGCCATTGCAAGAGCGCAGCAAGGGTTATAAGTCCAGCCATGTGAAGAGTGATGTCTGATTTACAGCGAGTCGCCTTGTCGGTGATAACTGAATGCTTTGTTGATGAATTGATCACATGCTTGCATGTGAGGCATGTCGACATGAAGCCCCGAGGTGCCATTAATATCATTGCACCCTGAAGAATGAAAAAACAAAGGAGCAGGCAATGAATCAACACGAGAAGCTCAATTACGTCGAGTTTGCTGCGAAAGACTTGGCCGCGACAAAAGCTTTTTTCTCAGCGGCATTTGGTTGGGCGTTTGTCGATTACGGCCCTGAATACACCGCGTTTTCCAACCAAGGGCTCGATGGCGGTTTCTATCAAGCGCAGGCCTGTAACCAAACCTCAAGCGGCGGTGCACTGCTGGTTTTCTATAGCACGGATATTGACGCAACGCTCAACAACGTTGAGAAGAGCGGCGGTGAGATCACGCGGCCTGTTTTCGAGTTTCCCGGCGGCTGCCGTTTTCACTTTCAGGAACCCAGTGGCAACGAGTTTGCGGTTTGGTCAGAGGCACGCAACTAGCGCATAGCTAAAAGTTGATTGTTACGGGCCAATGGATATTGAACATGGTGAACTCGATAGTAACCAGCCAAGTTAGGTCGCCGTAAAAGTGATAGAAGTGATAGAAGTGATAGAAGTGATAGAAGTGATAGAAGTGATAGGGGTGAGAGGCGCCCACACATCCCATGGCGCTAATCAAAAGATAACAGCGAGAAGCGCCCCAGCCAGGGCGCTTTTTTTATAGCTGTTTGCAAGCTAGCGACAATACTTACGCAGCGATATTAATCCCATATATTCAAAATAAGAATATTAAATATTTTTTTTATTCTTTTTTGAAACTCCATATTGCACTAAAATGGTGCTCTTTCTGAGCCGGGCCGCTGGGTGCCTGCTGCCTCGTTAGGCTACCAATAGGAATGTCATCATGAGTGAGCAAGCAAGTGATCAGGAGGGGGTGCACTTCAAACGCAGCATGCAGACGCGCCATTTGGTGATGCTCTCTTTGGGGGGTGTGATTGGCACCGGGCTATTTTTAAGTTCCGGTTATACCGTGCAGCAGGCAGGGCCTATCGGTGCAGTATTGGCCTACTTGGTGGGCGGCATTATCGCGTGGCTGGTGATGATGTGTCTCGGCGAACTGGCTGTGCATATGCCGGAGTCGGGGGCTTTCAGCGCCCATGCCAGCCGTTATATCGGCCCCGGCACCGGCTATATGGTGGCTTGGATGTACTGGCTCACCTGGACGGTGGCGTTGGGGTCAGAGTTTACCGCCGCGGCGGTTTTTATGGGGCGCTGGTTTCCCGATATCCCCGGCTGGTACTGGAGTGGCCTATTTGCGGCGATAGTCTTTGGCGTCAATGCGTTTACCACTCGCTTCTTTGCCGAGTCTGAATTCTGGCTCTCATTGATCAAAGTGATTGCAGTAGTGGTATTTGTATTGGTGGGCGCGATAGCGATTATTGGCTGGGTGCCGCTGCATAATGAGGCGGGTGTTGAGGTTGCCTCGCCGGGTCTCTCGGCACTATGGGGAGAAGGCGCCATGCCGCCCAGCCTGATGGCCATTGGCACCACCTTGCTAGCGGTGATGTTTGCCTTTTCCGGCACCGAACTAATTGGGATTGCCGCCGGTGAAACCGTCGACCCGGCTCGGAATGTGCCCAAAGCCATTCGCGCGACACTATGGCGATTGATCCTGTTTTTCGTGGGCACCATCGTCGTGATTGCAGCGCTATTACCTCAGGATCAGGCTGGGCTCAGTCAAAGCCCTTTTGTGGCCGTCTTTCAGCGGCTCGGTGTGCCGGGCGCCGCCGATATTATGAATTTTGTGATCATTACCGCGCTGCTGTCAGCGGCCAACTCTGGGCTTTATGCCTCCTCACGCATGCTATGGACGCTCTCGGATCAAGGCACCTTGCCAAAATCGTTGAGCCGACTCAATAAGCGCGGCATTCCGATGAATGCCGTATTACTCAGCATGGTCGGTGGCCTGGGGGCGCTGTTTTCCAGCATTTATGCCGCTGAGAGCGTTTATCTGGTGTTAGTTTCGATTTCCGGTTTGGCCGTGGTGGTAGTGTGGATGGCCATTGCCCTTAGCCAGTTTAATTTCCGCCGCCATTACCTGCGTGAAGGCGGGCGGCTGGAAGATTTGTTGTATCGCACGCCGTTCTACCCCTGGGTGCCGTTAATCGCATTTGCGGCCTGTTTGGCAGCGTGCATTGGCATCGCCTTTGACCCACAGCAGCGCGTGGCGCTCTATTTCGGTGTGCCCTTTATTGCCCTGTGCTATCTGGTGCATTTTGTGCGCCACCGTGGAGCTGCTGATCGTTCCGCGACGTCAAACAGCGCTGTGAAGTCACGCCCTTAAGGAAACGTCCCTATGAGTGAATTGAATCCGATCAACGCCCTGTTGGCAGAAGTGCCCTTTATAGTCATCGACGGTGCCTTGGCCACTGAGCTGGAAGCGCTAGGCTGTGATTTAAATGACACACTCTGGTCGGCGCGCTTGCTGGCCCAGGCTCCGGAGAAAATCCGTCAGGTTCATCAGGCGTATTTTGAAGCCGGGGCCGACTGTGCCATTACCGCCAGCTATCAGGCCACAGTGCCGGGTTTTATGCAGGCGGGGATGACGGAAGAAAAGGCGCGAGCGTTGATTCAGCTATCGGTCACGCTGGCGCAAGAAGCGCGAGATGCGGTCTGGCAGCCCGGCCAAACCGACCGGCCCAAGCCATTGGTAGCCGCATCCGTGGGCCCGTATGGCGCCTATCTAGCCGACGGCAGTGAATACCGAGGCGGCTATGACCTCAATCGCGCCGAGCTGGTTGAGTTTCATCGCGAGCGTTTTACGCTGCTGTTAGACGCGGGCGCGGATCTATTGGCCGCTGAGACCTTGCCTTCCCTGGAAGAAGCGTTGGCCATTACCGATTTGCTGGCCGAGCACCCCGGCGCCCAGGCCTGGATCACGTTCTCAGCGAAGGATGGCCACCACATCAGTGACGGTACGCCAATAGCAGAGTGTGCGGCCGCTCTCGCCAACTGCCCAGGCGTGGCGGCCATCGGTGTTAACTGCACCGCGTTGGCCCACATCGAATCATTGATTCAAGAAATCCGCCGTGAATGTGATCTGCCGATATTGGTGTATCCCAACTCGGGGGAAGCGTACGACGCGGTGACTAAAACCTGGCACGCCGCCGCTTGCGAGCATGCCTCAAGCAGCCCTTCTGGCTTGGCGCAAGGGGTTGAGCGCTGGCTAGCCGCCGGGGCATCAGGCATTGGCGGATGCTGCCGAACAGCGCCCAAGGATATTCAAGCGCTGGCGCAGTGGCGGCGCGCGCGCTCAATCACCGTATGAGTCAGCGTAAGGCGTGGCTTTTCTTATGACCGCTGTGAGGGCGAAATGAGCAATAGCACTATCACTATTGGCTTGGCGCAACTGCCGGTAGCAAAAGGCGCAGTGGCTGAGAACCTTGAAACTCACCTTGCCTATATAGACCGCGCGGCCAAACAAGGCGCCGATGTGGTGGTCTTCCCTGAGCTTTCGCTGACTGGCTACGAGCTTGAACTGCTGGAGCGGCTTGCGTTACCCAAAACGTCAGGGGTATTCAGCACATTAGGCAAGGCGGCCGCCCGTCATAACATCGTGGTTATTGTGGGCTGCCCGCTGGTAAACCCAGGCCACAAACCCTACATCGGCGCCGTGATCGGTTTCCCCAGCGGAGAGTGTGAGTTTTACGCCAAGCAGCACCTGCACGACGGCGAAGATGCTTACTGCTCGGCGGGCAATGAAAGCTATCTATTCAGCGTCAACGATGCGCGCATTGCTCTGGCAGTGTGCGCCGACTTCGCCCACCCCGCGCATAGTGACGCGGCCGCCGCCCAGCATGTGGATCTCTATATCGCCAGCGCGCTGATTTCAGAGGCGGGTTATAAAGCAGATGCTGAGCTGCTTTCAGGTATCGCCCAACGCCACCAATTTCCCGTACTACTTTCCAACCACATATCCATCACGGGCGGCTGGCAAACCTGCGGTAACAGTGGCGGTTGGAACGCACAGGGCGAGCGCGTTGTCGTCGCTAACGGCTGTGAGCACGGCATAGTGCTGTGCCATCTTCTGCAAGGGAAGCTAACCAGTAGTTAAGTAGTCTCGGCGAGTGTATGAAATCGTCGATGATGAGCGTGTCGTTTACGCTGTTATTCAGTTTTCATTAATACATAATTCGCAGGCTATCCTGTCACTCATCAACAGCTAACCGCTGAGCACGTTTTGACGCCCGATTAAGAGAGCTAGCATGCACTACCGCACCATGACCATTGAAGACTACGATGCTGCCGTAACCTTATGGCGCAACACTGAAGGCGTGCGCTTGCGCGATGCGGATTCCCGTGAGGGCATCGATAAATACCTGCGGCGTAACCCCGGCCTGAGTCTTGTGGCTGAGCAGGGGGGCGATGTGGTGGGTACTATCATGGCGGGCCACGATGGCCACCGCGGCTTTATTCAGCACCTGGCAGTGGCGGCAGGCTGCCGTCAGCAGGGCATTGGGTCTGAACTAGTTAACCGCTGCCTGGATGCGTTACGGGCCGAGGGCATCCAGAAGTCGCACCTGATGCTATTGGTGGGGAACGACGCTGGTAAACGCTTTTGGAAGAACCTGGGCTGGGAGTTTAGAACCGATATTGAACTCTACTCGTTTATCCTCAGCGGCGGCCCCAATGCTTAACACTCGTGCAGGCTGCGCATCAGTCAATTTATGCACAGCCAGACTGGGCATCGTCAGCCCGTACAACAGTGCTACGCTTATTTAATAAAGAATTCCAAGGAGCGGTATGCGCCACGCTGAGCTAAACGATCACGGCACGTCAAACGACCACGATGTGCCACGCTTTACCACTCCCGCCGGTGAGATCATCGGTTGGCGGGACCGCGGCGTTATCCGTGCCACGGGCATTCGCTATGCCCGTACCCAGCGCTTTTGCGCCCCAAAAGATGAGCTGCCATCAACCGCGCCCATCCAGGCCACCGAGTGGTCGCCTTGCTCGCCGCAAAACATCATTCCCGAACTAAACGCTGTGCTGGGGATTAGCGCCCAAGAGTTCTCCGCCTGCGAAGGCGCGCTACATTTGTCGGTTACTTTGCCGGAAAGCCCCTCGGCTACGCCGCGCCCCGTGATGGTCTGGATACACGGTGGTTCTTACGTGTTTGGTGCCGGGGATCTAGCGGTGTTTGACGTACGCCCGCTTGCACTTGAGCAGGACGTGATTGTGGTATCTGTAACCTACCGGCTTGGCCTGTTAGGTTTTCTGGGCGGCTACGCTAACCGGCCCGCGAACCTGGGCTTGCTCGATATGATCTCAGCCCTACGCTGGATAAACACCAACATCGCGGCCATGGGCGGTGACCCCGCCAATATCACCCTGTTCGGACAGTCCGCCGGGGGCGACGCGGCGGCGCATCTGATGATTGCCGAAGGCACCAAGGGATTGTTCCAGCGCGCCATTATTCAAAGCGCGCCGCTGGGCATTAGCCGTGGCCGGGCAAACATGTACGCCAAGATGAGCCAACAGGCGGCCACGGTAAACGACGATGTACCGCTTGATGAGATTTTGCGCCTACAGACGCAAATAATGGAATCCGTCCGTGGTTTTGGCCTGAAAGCGGCCATGCCGTTTGGTACCCAGTACGGCCACTACCCGCTGCCTACTGAAGCCGAGGCCGGTGCGGCCTGGCGTCGCGCGGCCGCAAAGATTGACCTGTTTATGGGCTACACCGCGGAAGAGAACGCGCTGTTTGTGGTGATATCGCCCAGCCTAATGCGGCTTCGCAACACGCCCTTGGTGGGGGAGGCGCTCAGCAAGGCGATGGTGGCCGTCACCACACGCAAGGTCTACATACGCGATGCGCACACGTTTGCCCGCCGCCATGTGCAGGCGGGTGGGCGCGCTTACCTGTATCGGCTGGATTGGTGCAAGGGCCGCTACCCGTTTGGCGCCGCCCACACGATCGACCTGCCGCTGCTACTGGGCGAGCCATCCAGCTGGCAACATGCCGATTTGGTAAAAGGCGTGGACGAGGCCACCCTGCTTGAACACGGCCAGCGCATGCGTGCGCTATGGGCCGCCTTCGCCCGTAACGGCGAACTTCCGGCTACCGGCCACATTGAACCGCAGGTGCTTGAGTGGTGGGAGGTGACCTAGGCTCTGTCTGAAAAGTGCCTGCGTTCAAGAACGCATTTGCCGACTGGCACCCGGCGGCTGGCCGGTGACGCGCTTAAAAGCACGACTGAATGCCGCTTGAGAGGTATAGCCGAGTCGCTGGGCGACAACATCGATGGGCACTCTTTCGTGGGTTAACCATTGACTGGCAAGACGCATCCGCAGCTCCGTGGCATAGCGCAGGGGCGGCATGCCGATGGTGGTTTGAAAGCGTTGTGCGAAGACGGAGCGAGAGACATGAGATTCCGCCGCCAACTCTGCAACAGTCCATTCACGGCCAGGCTGGCGGTGCAGCGCCAGTATGGCGCGCGCAAGACGCGGATCACGCAATGCGGCAACCAGACCAGAGGCGTTTTCACAGCCGGACTCAATCCACCCGCGCACGATCATCGCGGCCGCCACCTCCGCGAGCCGCGCCAGAATGCCTGCAAAGCCGATTCGACCGGCGCAGATTTCGCGTTTCATTGAATCGAGAATAGGCAGTAAGCCGGGGTAGCGATCTGTCTGCGTGTCAGCCACCATGAAGGTTGGCATCAATTTACCCAGCCCCTGCATTCCGCCCAGATCGAACTCCATGCAACCGTAAAAGATAACGGCGCTGGGCGTAGAGTGCGTACTGGGGCAGGTATTGACCCCGCTAACGGCTTCGCCAAGGGGCGCGGCATCGAACTTATCGATGCTCTGAAATGACGCCTCCGCATCCGATAGAAGCTGATGTCTCCCACCTTGAGGTATAAACACAGCGCTTCCCGCGGGCAACTCATGCAACTCACCATCACCCGTACGCAAGAAGGCTGTACCAACAGCCTGGAAGTGGAAGTAGGCGTATCCTGGCTTTGCTTCGAAGCCTAGGCCGAAAACGGGGCCTGTCTGAATGCGACGGTATTGAACGCCACGCAGGCGCATACCTGTCAGCAGTTCGCTGATCAGATCAGACGATAGGGCAAATTGGTCTTTCTCTGTCATGTTAGGCGTTTCGATCAAAAAGTTGAGGTTTATGATCATAGATCATCCAGGGTTTGAGCTCTAGACTTCCCGCTACCGTTTTTTTCAGGGATTTTTCGAGATGACCAATGAGGTTTGTGATGCCGGGCAAACGCCCAATGCTAGCAATGCGTCTGTTTTAGAGCCTGCAGCACCCGCGTGGATGGCCGTGTTTTCACTGGCAATGGGGGTATTCGGGTTACTGACGGCGGAGTACCTGCCCGCTAGCCTGTTGACGCCGATGGCCGCCGATCTTGGTATATCGGAGGGACTGGCGGGTCAGGCCGTGACGGTGACGGCAGTGGCGGCCTTGTTCGCCGGGCTGCTGGTACCCAGGTTAACGCGGAGATTTGATCGGCGCGTTGTCTTGCTGGCGTTTACCCTACTGATGATCGCTTCCAACCTGCTGGTGGCGTTGTCCTCCAGCCTGACCGTATTGCTGGCGATGCGCATTCTGCTGGGCGTCGCATTAGGCGGCTTTTGGAGCATGGCGGCAGCCGTGGCTATGCGGCTGGTGCCAGCAAATTTGGTGCCGCGAGCACTCTCTATAATATTCAGTGGCATCGCTATCGGGACGGTGGTTTCGGTGCCGTTGGGCAGCTACTTGGGTGGGCTATATGGCTGGCGCAGTGCATTTTTAGCCGCAGCGGCGGTTGGAGGGCTAACACTTGTCTTCCAGTGGTTCACGCTGCCCCGTATGGCACCACGCACCATGACGCACACGGCGTCGGTTCTGGAATTGCTTCGTCGCCCAGGGATAGGGGTCGGGATGATGGGCTGCGTACTCGCCCATACAGGCCAATTTGCATTGTTCACCTATATTCGCCCTGCGCTGGAAAGCGTCGCCGATATTGATGTTGACGGTCTGTCTCTGCTGCTCTTGGGTTTCGGTGTCGCCAACTTCATCGGTACGCTGCTGGCTGGCTGGATGATGGAGCGTAGCCTGCGCGCTACTTTGGTGCTCATGCCTGCGTTAGTCGGCTTGGCGGCCTTCGGTATGATCTGGCTACCCATCAATGGAACAGGGCTGATGCTGTTAGTGGCCCTGTGGGGCTTGGCCTTCGGCGGCGTGCCAGTTGCCTGGTCAAACTGGGTAGCCCGTGCCGTCCCTGATCAAGCGGAGACAGCAGGAGGCATGGTGGTCGCTGCGGTGCAATCTTCAATCGCTACCGGTGCCGCATTGGGGGGGATCGTGTTCGGTTTTAATGGGATCACAGGCGTTTTCATGACGGCAGGCGCGGTGATGCTACTCGCTGCACTCGTGATCTTTCTGCGCGTTCGAGTCGAGCTGCCGCAGCACGGTGCGACGGCAGGCGCCGGAATAAATGTTTAAATGACTTTTTAGGCTAGGTTTGCTCCGGTTTGTTTCTAGGCATGACGGGCACCACCCGGAGCAATATAGTTAAGAAAGCGGCTCAAAGAGGGCAAGGATCACCAGCTGGACTGCAAGATCGACGGCGTCGGCGACATGATGGTAACCGCCTATTTTGTGAAAAAGGCCTAAACAAAAATCGGGTTTCTTCTATCCACCTGACGACGCAGTTAGCAATAACTATCCAACAAGGAGACACTAATGAAAGCCATCGTGTTTGACGTATTTGGCACTATTGTTGATTGGCGCTCCAGCTTGATTCATCAGTTCAGGGAGCTAGAGAAAGAGCTGGGGGTTGATCTACCCAGTGAAAGGCTGGCTGATCAATGGCGTCAGCTTTATGCGCCTTCCATGGACAGGGTACGCAGAGGGGAAATCCCCTGGACGGTATTAGACGAGCTGCATCGAGAAAGCTTAGTCAAACTCCTCGATCAACAGGGGATTGCGCTAGACGAAGCGACCATTGATCGCGTCAATCACTTTTGGCACCAATTAGCGCCCTGGCCAGATGTACCACAGGGCCTAAAGCGCTTGAAAGAGCACGCCATCATCGCAACGCTGACCAACGGTAATGTCTCATTAATGGTCGATGTTGCCCGTCACGCCAAACTACCGTGGGACATGATCTTTTGCGCCGAGTTATTCCAGCACTATAAACCTGACCCAGAGGTCTACTTAGGGGCTTGCCGTCTGCTACGCCTACCGCCTGAAGAGGTAATGCTATGCGCGGCGCATAATACTGACTTGCGTGCAGCCCGTGCAGTGGGAATGAAAACGGCGTTTATACCCCGCCGTACAGAGTATGGGCCTCAGCAGAGCAAAGATTTAGAAGCAGAAGAAGCGTGGGATTTTGTGGCTGAAGACCTTTTCGCGTTGAGCGAGCAACTAGGGAAATAACAATGTGGGCCAGCGGCGTTCGCGAGCCATTAAGCGGCTGTTGAATAAGCTGAACAGTGAGCTTCATTAGAAGGCGGCTTTAGCCCGCGACCACTCCAGTACCCAACCAGCAAAGCGATAAAAATGGCCACCACCCAAGCCACTCTGCCACTATCGCCGACCAGCAAGCGGATGTTTACCTAGCCAGCGCTCTGATCTCCCCAGGCGGTTACGCCAACGATGCAGAGCTGTTCGCCACCATCGCCCAACGTCACCAACTGCCGGTACTGCTCGCTAACCACGTTTCTACCACGGGCGGATGGCAAACCTGCGGCAACAGCGGTAGCGAAAGTAGTGCCCAAGGCTAGCTCAGTAATGCCTAACTAAACGGTCAACCGGACGCCAAAAGCCTACCGCTTTTGGTTCCCTCTACTGACGCTCCAGCGCCGATTACCTTAGCGTAATATCAGAGATGCCTAAAAGGCAGCAATTGGCCGAGCTCGGCAGTCAGACATGATGTTGCCTGACTGCCGTCCACAAAATTCGACAATAAATTTATGGAGTTTCTTTTCTACCGCCCTTAGCCCTGTCGACCTTTCCAGAACATTTTCCAAACCTGTGAAAACACGACCAACAACAGTAGCGCGATAATCCCTTGCGAGATAGGACGAGTAAATAGGGAGCCCACGTCGTCTTGAGAGAGCAACATTGCTAAGCGTAAGTTTTGTTCCGCCATTGGCCCTAACAGCACCCCCAGCACTACCGGTGCGAGCGGAAAGGCCAGCCGATGGAGTAAATAGCCGAGCAAACCAAACCCTAGCATGACATATAGGTCCGTCATATTTCCTTTGACGGTATAAACCCCTACCGCCATTAGCACTAACGTGGTTGGAACCAATAGGGCGGTAGGCATGCGCAATACCTGCGCGAACAGGCGAGTGGCCACCATGCCGCCCAGTAACAGTAGCAACATGGCTGTTAGCAGCATCTGCCACATAAAGCCGAAGACCACATCAGGCGACTTCGTAAACAGTTGTGGGCCGGGTTGTAGCCCATGAATCATTAGCGCACCTAATACCAGCGCAGCGACCAAGTTGCCCGGAATCCCTAGTGTTAAGGACGGAATCATCGCAGAAGCATTGTCGGCACTGTTGCCTGATTCGGCAGCGGCAACACCCACTGGGTTACCCGTGCCGAAAGAGTCGGGGTTTGCGGATTTGCGCTTCGCTTCGTTATAACTCAGCAATGCTGCTAGGTTGCCCCCGGCACCTGGTAAAATGCCAACACAGACGCCTATCAGCGAGGAACGTGTCCATGTGCGCCAGTGCTGACGTATCAGCGTTAGTGCATTCCCGCTAGCATCGACTTTGAAGCTACCTGCATCGTAGTAGGTCGCGTTGCGTTTTTCGGCCATTTCCAGCACTGGCGGAATCGCGTAGAGGCCAATGAGAACAATGATCAGGTCGAACCCACCGCTCAGGTAGAGCGACCCGAAAGTGTAACGCTCCATGCCGCTGATGGTGTCGACCCCCACTAGGCCAATAATGATACCCAATAAGGCGCTGAGCATGCCCTTGCTGATCTCACTGCCCACCAACACGGCGATGCTGACAAGACCAAACACGGCCACCCAAAAATACTCCGTTGGCCCAAAAGCGAGCGTAACCTGCGCTAAGAGGGGAGCCAGGGTCATTAGTGCAAGGGCGCTAATAATTCCCCCAACCGCTGACGACCAGCACGCTGTCTTTAGGGCCAGCCCACCTTGACCATTGCGAGTCATGGGGTAGCCATCGAATGTTGTTGCGATGGCTGCTGGCGTTCCTGGGATTTTTAGGAGAATAGCGGGAATGGCGCCACCGTACATCGAGCCATTGTAGATACCTGCCACCAACCCTAAGGCGATCACAGGATCAAACCCATAGGTCAATGGAAGCATGAGCGCAATTGCCATGACTGGATTTAGCCCCGGCAGGGCTCCGATCAAGATACCTATCAGCGTACCGACAAAAAGACTGACCACGGAGCCTAATTGCAGGACGACGGGTAACGCATTGAACAGGGAATCAAACATATAGTGTCACCCTATTTAGGAAACCAGGAAAAATTCGACGGGCAAGGGGCGTTTTAGCATGAGTGCAAACAACCCGTATAACAGGATGATGAAGCCCACCGTGATACCTAGCACGACACTAGGGCGCCTTTCACCCAACACCAGCGCCAGTAGCATAATGAAGAGGGTGCTAGTGGAGTAGAACCCTACGGTAGGCATGGCCAGGTAGTAGATCAGGCAACAGACGACTGTCGCCATAAACCGTCCAGGATGATCGATTAAAGCAATGGTGATGCGACTCGACTCACTTGCTCCCAGCGTCTGCTTAACGCCCTTAATGATCAGAGAAAGTGAGAAAAGACACATCAGAATGCCAACGCCCATAGGCACATACGCTGCTCCAGCATCAAAGCCATTCCCCACCCAGAGCACTGTACAGCCGAGGATGAGGAAGGCGACGCCAGAGATAATATCTCTGAAGTTCATGAGTTAATTACCGTCCAGTCAACATGGGTTAGTTTTTCTTAAGCCCAAGCTTGTCGAGTGTCTCGCCAATCGCTTCGGTTTCCTGTTGCAGGCGCGCACGAAGCGCCTCGCCACGCACTAGGTTGAGTGTTTCACCTTGAGCAGCCAGGAATGTTTGGAACTCGGGATGTTCTACTGCTCTTGCAACAGCATCGGCGATGACATTAACGCGCTGTTCATCCATACCTTCGGGTGCCAGCATCATGCGCCACAGTACGGTTTCCAGCTCAGGATGGCCGAGCGCTGCAAGGCCTGATGCCTGGGGTAGGGCCTCGTTATCGTCGGCTGAGGTCACGAGCAGGCACTTCGCCTTGCCGTCCTCTACGTAGGGGAGCACCGGAGTGATGGAGCCGCCGTAGATGTCCACATGCCCACCAAGGAAGTTTTGGAGTGTCTCACCGGCACCGCTAAAAGGGATGGGGCGTGCTTCAATATCAGTCGCTCCGAAAATACGCTCTGCCGCTAACCGCATGGTGCCCCCAACACCGTCATTGCCATAGGTATACTGACCGGGGTTGCTTTGTAACTCGGCCAGGAATTCCTCACCTGTTTCAGCGGGAAATTCGGGAGCGACACACATGGTGTAGGCACTCTGAGAGGTGCTGGTGATGGGGGTCAATGTCTCGTAAGAGTACTGAACGCGCTGCATGTGTGGCACGGTGGTAATAGGGCTATTCCAGGTAGAGAGCAGTGTGTAACCGTCAGGCCTAGTACGAGCAATTTGGTTAACCCCAATCGCGCCACCGCCTCCAGCGACATTCAGTACGGCCAAGGACTCACCTAACTCCTCCTGAAGGTACTGGTTAAGCATGCGTGCAACGTTATCCGTACCGCCACCAGCAGGGGCCGGTACGATTATTTCGATGGGACGATCCGGATAGTCGTCAGCCATGGCAGGCATTGCGGTAATCGCTGATAGTGCAACAACAGACGTAAGCTGTAATGTTTTCATTGTTAGTGACCTTTTTGGGAAATGCAGAGTGTTAAAACGTGCATCAGATGCGTTTTCATGCGGGTTGATCACCAAGCGTGACACGGTAGCGGAAACGCTCAGGCCGGCCATGAACTCGGCGAAACTCGATGATTCTTCCTGAGGGATTTCGGGCAACGCGTTGGATAACGGCGACGGGTGCTCCTGGCGCTAGTGCCAACTGCTCCGCGCTGGTCTTGGTAGCAACCCCGAACGAAAGCTCATCGGTGGCCGATGAGATTAAAATCCCGAATTTCTCCAGGAATACGGGATATAACAAAGGGCCCATCGCTTTTGGATTTAGCGTTAAGAGCCCTTCGAAATCGGGTAGGCGTAGATAAATTTCTTCAAACAACATCGGATCGCCTGACCAGAGGCGAACACGTTCCAGTCGGACGCAGTGGCTGACGGAATCTTCACCAAAGGCTTTCTGTGCCTCTGGGGGGAGAGGGACTTCCTGGCAGCTAAGAATTTGGCTTTCTGGGATGACGGGTACATCGGGGTCATCCACGTCATGTACATGGAAGAAGCGAAACAGATCCGCTCTAAAAGCAGGCTGCTTAACGAAGGTGCCGGTGCCCCGACGACGATCTAGCAGCCCCTCATCGACGAGCTGCTTCAACGCCATACGCATGGTTGCCAAAGCAACGCCATATTCTTCGGCTAAACGATTTTCCGAGGGGATCATGTCGCCTGGTTTCCACTCTCCGTTGGCGATCCTCGACCCTAATTGATCGCGGAGTTTGGCATACAGGGGTAATCTTCCGTCCGTATTAGCAGAGAACTTGGCTCGCATTGGGTCACCCTGTGGTTAACGTTGATTTCTTGAGGTCATTGAAGACCCGTGTATACTTCCAGTCAATCAGTTCTCTAGAGGACTAGACTTATGTATAACAAGTTAGCCGGTGCGAAATTGAAAGGTATAATGTTATGAGGTGCCCAAAATGAAAGCAGGTTTTGATTGTCATGCTCATGTTTACGGGCCTGTTAAGAGCGTCCAAGGGTCGAACTACAGTCCCTCTCGTCCTGCTCGACTTGTGGATTGGCAAGAAAATCTTGCAACTTGCCGATTAAATGGTGGCGTATTGGTGCAACCGAGCTTTCTGGGTAATGACAATCGGCAACTGCTTGAAATGCTTGCCAAGCTTGATCACGCATATCGCGGCGTCGTTCAGCTAGCCAAGGAGACAACGCTTGAGAAAATAGCCGCTCTTAATGCGGTTGGTATTGTGGGGGTGAGGTGGAATCTCATTGAGGGGCGAAGTGAATTGCCAAACCTAATGGATCCTCAATGGATAGACTTTCTGGATCATCTTAAAACCATGGACTGGCATCTTGAGTTGCACCTGGAAGGAAATCGGCTGCCTGAACTTTTTCCAGCGTTACATGAACACGGCGTCAAGTTAGTCATCGATCACATTGGACTACCTGTCGAAGCCGCCCCGATGCAAGATCCAGGATGTCGTCTGCTGCTTGAGGCCGGGCAGGCAGAACGAACCTGGGTGAAGCTCTCGGCTCCTTACCGCTCACCGGTGGCCGATCTAAAGCCGCATGTTCAAGCTTTGTTACACCATCTTGGGCGCGATAGATTGGTTTGGGGCAGCGATTGGCCGTGGACACGCCATGAGGATAAGCATACTTACCGCGACACGTTAGGATGGCTCAATGACTGGATCAGCGATGCTGATGATCGCCAGTATATTCTTGATACCAGCCCCCGTTCCCTGTTCCGGTTAGAGGCTTCATAGCCAAAGTATAGCCATTCCTGCTGCACTTTGTTCATTACCAAGACCCTGTGTGACGATACGTTCGAGGATATCTTCAATGGGCCAGAGCCACTTTGGTATCCTTTCGCGATGCATTCGCCTGCGCTCCTGATCGCTTATGAATTACGCTACGGCATTGGAGAAGCAATATGCCTAGGAATAAATAGCGTGTCATCGATAATCCACTATTGGCTGATTGGCATTGCTGCCGGAGAAACGGTAGACCCGGCCCGCAATGTGCCCAAAGCGATCCGCGCGACCCTGTGGCGATTGATCCTGTTTTTTGTCGGCACCATCGTCGTGATTGCGGCGCTGTTACCTCAGGATCAAGCCGGGCTCAGTCAAAGCCCCTTTGTGGCTGTGTTCCAACGCCTTGGCGTACCTGGGGCAGCCGATATCATGAATTTTGTCATCATCACCGCGCTGCTGTCGGCGGCCAATTCCGGGCTTTATGCCTCGTCGCGCATGCTCTGGACGCTCGCTGACCAAGGCACCTTGCCCAAGTCGCTTGGCCGCCTCAACAAGCGTGGCATTCCGATGAATGCACTGCTACTCAGCATGGTCGGTAGCCTGGGCGCGCTGTTCTCCAGCGTGTATGCCCCTGAAACCGTCTACTTGGTGCTTCATCTTGGGAAGCTGCGAGCCGTTTACTGTGTCAACGTGCGGCCGTGAGAGCGTCGGCCCTCGCTTTCTTAAGAGAAGAAGCGAAGCCAGAACATTCTCCCGGTCAGCTTCCTCAAAGAGCTGGCTTTAGTTCCCCTGACCCTGTCCCGGAGCATTCGCCAAGGTCACACAGGCTCGGTATCATAAGCAGCCAACCAAACCACAGCAGCCTTTATTCATGTCATGCCCACCTTGCCCAAACTGCCAATCTCAATTTGTCTATCAAGATCAAAGCCTGTTCATCTGCCCGGAGTGCGCCCACGAATGGAACCCCTCTGAAGCTGAAGCGGAAGATGCCGTAACGGTAAAAGATGCCAACGGCACATTGTTATCGGAAGGCGATAAGGTAACGATGATCAAAGACCTCAAAGTTAAAGGCAGCTCGCTGGTACTCAAGGTAGGTACCAAAGCCGTTATCAAGCGGCTCAAAGAGGGCAAGGATCACCAGCTGGACTGCAAGGTCGATGGTGTGGGTGACATGATGGTGACCGCCCATTTTGTGAAAAAGGCCTGAACTGTTAGCCCAACGCGATAGCATCGTTCTTATACAGGCTAAAAAAAGGATTACCTACTCGATGAAAGCATTTCAAATTGGCGAACAACACAGCACCAACACCTTAAGTGCCACCACACGGCCAGAACCTATCGCAGGTCCTGGAGAAGCCATCATTGCGCCACGATTAGTCAGCCTAATCAGCCGAGACATACAAATACTCACCGGCACCTACGGCCCATTACAAGACCCTAAACGCGTGCCTGGCACAGAAGGCGTGGGCGATGTGATTGCCGTTGGCGAAGGCGTAACAGAGATCAGCGTTGGCGACCGCGTGGTGTGTGGTCACTTTGCTAACTGGCGCGAAGGCCCTTTCAGCGCGAGCATTTTCTCCCACGACATTGGCATCACCCACGATGGCTGGCTAGCTGAAAAAATCCTGCTGCCTGCAGCGTCACTAATTCGCTTACCTGACAGCATCCCAGATCAAGACGCAGCGGTTCTCGCATCCGCAGGGCTAACTGCTTGGAACGCACTGGTAGAAACCTCCAACATAAACGCGGGCGACCTCGTCCTTTGCCTTGGTACAGGCGGCGTGTCTTTAGCGGCGCTAAAAGTGGCGAAAATGCACGGTGCGCGCGTAGCGATCACCTCATCAAGCGACGAGAAACTAAGCGTTGCTCGTGAACTGGGGGCCGACATCACCATCAACTACAAACAATACCCAGATTGGCCTGTCGAGCTAATGAAGCAAACTAACAACCAAGGCGCCGACATCATCGTCGAAACCGGCGGGCAAGATACCCTAGGCCATTCCGTTGCCGCGGCGGCCGTTAATGGTCGAATCGTTATCATCGGCGTTACTCCAGGACAGAACTCACCGATCCCTAACTACATCACCTTCATCACCAAAAACATCACCATCAAAGGCATCGCCAACGGCAGCCGCGCCATGTTCGTCAGCTACATCAACGCACTGGCAGCAAACGACAGCACCGCCCTCATCAGCAAAACCTTTGACTTTGACGACGCCCCAGAAGCCTACCGCTTCCAAGCTGCCGCCAAACACATCGGCAAAGTACTGATCAAATTCTAATATTGCGCTAACAAGCTTCAAAAACAAAAAAAGAAGCTGCTGCGAGATTTTTTCTATGGGTCATTGAGTTAGCTTTTTTATTTACGACATCAACCAGATCAAATTGACCTTCTCGCCGTCCTACACGCATCTATGAACCGACTGTAAAGCGAATAGGACAACGCCATAACGTAGTGTCGGCACCCATCTCAAGACGCAGTCAGCTGAGGCTCATCTACTACCGCGTCACGCACCGTTTCAGCGAAGCTTGCCAGGGCGGGTGTCCAGGTCTCCGGGTCGGGGGCGACAAAATAGGTATCGATATTGGCGATGGACGCGGGCAGTTTCAGTGTGTGAATTGCGAACCGGTGTTGGTGGGCTTCAACCGTCCCACGGGGCAGCACCGTGTAACCCATTCCCGCCGCGACACAGCCAAGCATCGCGTCCAATGACCCGAACTCAAATATCCGCCCCGCATTAACGCCATGGGAGGCCAGCAATAGCTCGATACGCTGGCGGTAGCTACACCCCTGACGAAATGCCATAAAGGCAGAGGTCAGCAGCTGTTGTGAAGAGGGCATCTTCGACATCGGCGTTGAGCCGACCAGCACAAGCTGCTCGCTGAACGCTTTGAGTAAGTGATAGCGACTATGCTCAAGCCGCCCGGCCACAAAGACACAGTCCACCTGCCCGTTTAGCAACAACTCGACCAATTCTGCCGTTGGCCCGGTCTTTAGCTGGATATCAACGTCAGGCTGCGCTGCGTGGTACGCCGCCAGTATCGGCGGCAGGCGCAGGGCGGTCGTGGTCTCCATGGCGCCTATCCGCAATCGGCCACAGGCTTTTTCCGGGCTCTTAAACAGCGAAACCGCGTCATCGTGGGCCGTCAGTATGCGCTCGGCGTACTCCACCAGCGCCAAGCCCGCATTCGTAGGCCGCACTCGCCCCGCACGCTGAATAAGCTGTACGCCTAACTCCTCCTCAAGTTTTTTGATGTGGGCTGTCACGTTAGATTGCACCGTGTGCAGCTGATTAGCCGCCGCCACGAAGCTGCCTGTTTCGGCCACTGCCATAAACAGCCGCAGCGATTTAAGTTGCATGGCCTACCTCCCCGTCGATAATCGTCAAGCTATGACTATCTCAAAATAAGATAGCAGTGATCAATTATAATCGTTTTTAGAAAACGCGCCTGCGCGGGTAGTCTGTACCTACACAACCGAGCTGACGACTTTGCCCGAATGGCGGCACGCGAAGGACACGACATGATCAACAGAAAAGACTGGCCCGCCCTGATGATAGGGGTAATGGCAACCTTGGCGGGAATTGGCATTGCGCGTTTTGCCTACACACCTTTATTGCCGGCGATTATTCAGGAAGGCTGGTTCACCGCCAGCCAAGGTGCCTACCTCGGGGCCGCCAACCTGCTGGGTTACTTTATCGGCGCGCTCTGCGCCCACGCCCTGAGCGAGCGTTTTTCTTCCCGCTTAGTCATCGGCGCAAGCTTCGCAGCAATCGCGCTCAGCTTTATGCTCTGCGCTGGGGCGGGTAGTTTCTTCTGGTTCTTCTTATGGCGATTAGTCTCCGGTATTGCCGGGGCCATCTTGATGGTAGTTGGCCCTTCGCTGGCGCTGGCGGCGACACCGCCTGAGAGGCGAGCCAGTGTGGGGGCAATGGTGTTTACCGGCATTGGCCTGGGTGCACTGCTTTCGGCCTCCGTCGTACCCGTACTTCTTGAGTTAAGCCTAACGGCGACTTGGGCAACGCTGGGGCTACTGTGTATCGCAGCGGGCCTGGTAAGCGACGCTTTTTTACGACAAGGCGTGACGCCCTTAGCACCACCTTTGGCAGCAAGCCCAACGGCTAATAGCCAGAAGGGCTATGCGGGAATAAAACTAGTGGTGTTGCTGGTTATTGGCGCTTATGCCCTGGATGCGATTGGGTTTGTGCCCCATACCGTGTTTTGGGTGGATTATCTCGCCAGGGAAAACGCCCTGGGTAATCACGCCGCTTCATTGCAGTGGGGTATCTTCGGGTTGGGCGCCTTGTGTGGGCCGTTTATGGTAGGCGCGCTGGCGCAGCGGGTGGGCTGGCAGGGAGGCTTGATGATCGCCTTTGCGGCGAAGGCCGCCGCCGTCTCGCTGCCGGTATTCTCGCTCGCACTGCTCAGCCAGTCGGTTTCCTCGTTCATGGTGGGGGCGATGATCCCCGGTATTGTGGCGCTTACCTCTGGCCGCCTTGCTGAGTTGGTAGGGCCGACCGCCCACAAGAAGCTTTGGGGGCAAGCCACTGCCGCCTTTGCAGCCGCCCAGGCGGTGGCAGGCTATGCCATGTCGGCGCTTTATGACACCTGGGGCAGCTACGTGCCGCTATTTGCCATCAGCGCCGTTATGCTGGGGGCAGGCTTTTTGCTGGTGCTACTTAGCCGTGGCGTTCAGCAGCGCCAAGCCCACTTATCGGATCAGCATTCTACAAACCCAGGGAGGCAATAATGGAACTCTACCTGAACGCCACATCACCCTATGCGCGCCTAGCACGCATCGTGTTACTGGAAAAAGGCTTAGCAGAAGCCGTGACGCTGAAGTGGTGCGATCCCTGGGCAGACGATGCCGATCTGTTAAAAGCCAACCCCGCCGGGCGCATACCCGCGCTGGTAACGGAGGAGGGCACCACGTTAAGCGAATCAATGCTGATTGCCGTTTACCTGGATAGCATTAACCCCAACCCTCCAATGTTGCCAGCAGCTAGCCTGGGGGATGTGTTGCATCTGGCGGGGCTGGGCCAAAACATGATGGATGCCGCGTTTACCACCGTGATTGCCAGAAAGCATTATGGCAATGATATTGACGATAGCGTGTTAGGCCAGCGGCGGGCATCGGCCATCCAACGGCTACTGCAACAGCTCGACAGGGAGCTTGGCGACAAGCCGCCAGCCTCGCCCATTAACCTGGGCGAAATTGCTACTGCCGTGGCGCTGGCGTATCTCGCCTTTAGGCTGCCAGAGATAGAGTGGCAATCGGAATACCCGGCACTTGAGGCATGGCACGCGGGTATCAGCGCACGTGCCAGTTTTCAGCACACGGCATTCTGTTAGCACCTTCTACCCCAGCGGTAAGCGTAACGAGCGTTGGTCCGCGTTTACAACTAACCTTGGTTAAAGCGTATTGAGGTCGCAGGTGATGCTATGCCCAGGTAGACATGGCGCATACCGCTGCCTCCTAGTCAGCGGTAATGGGCATTGTTAGCGGATGTGCAACAACCTGGGGAACACAATGACAAAACAAAAAAAAACTGATCCTGCTATTTGATGGAACGTGGAACGACCCTGAAGACCAAACCAATGTGTATCGTATTACCCGACTGATCCATGATGACGATGACGGTATCAGGCAGCGGTTCTATTATGACCCCGGCGTAGGGACATCCAAATTTCAGCGCTTTACCGGCGGAGCCTTCGGTTACGGGCTGAGCAAAAATCTTCGGGAAGGCTATGACTGGCTGGCAAGGTGTTACAGTGAAGGCGATGAAATCTGGATATTCGGGTTCAGCCGCGGTGCCTACACCGCCAGAAGCCTGGTGGGGATGATTCGTAAATGCGGGCTAGTGCATGTCGTCACGCCAGGGCTGCTCGATAAGGCCGAACGTATTTATCGAAACCGCGATTTGCACCCCGATTCTGACGTGTGCAAAGGGTTCAAGGAGCGCTTCAGCCGCCAGCCCAGGATTCATTTCATTGGTGTGTGGGATACCGTTGGCGCGTTGGGCGTGCCCGGAACCAACCTGTTCAAAAGCAAATACGATTGGCACGATACCGAGCTTTCCAGCATTGTCGATCATGCCTATCAAGCGGTCGCGCTGGACGAACACCGGTCGACCTACAATGTATCGCTCTGGACGAGCAAGGATGGCAAGCAGAAGACGGGCAATCGAGACGTAGAGCAGTGCTGGTTTATCGGTGCCCACGCCAATGTAGGCGGCGGCTATGGCGCTGACGACACACTGGCCGATATCTCGCTGAGCTGGATGTTGGCCAAGGCGCAAAAAGCAGGCCTAAAAGTGGCACCCTTTGATGTTGTTGAGGATGCCTGGAAGACAGCACCCAAAGACTCGTTTTCTGATTTTCTGAAGGGGTTCTACGCCAGATACAAACGCCTTGGAAACACCACTGATGGCCGTTTTTACCGATAATATTCGGAAGTGATGCCAGGGCAGTGTGCGGTCAACATTTCAGTCGATGAGAGTGTCTGGAAACGCTGGGCCGATACCACGTGTGAGTACCGGCCACGTACCTTGACCGATGCCCAACTTTCCCCACCGGATGAGTAGGCGGGCACTTTTGACTCGCAGGCTACGAGCTGGCGCTATGCCGCATTCACTCAGGTGCCATAAGTGGTCGCGTGGAAGCGATGACTGACCCAAGTCATGAAGTGTCCACTATCGACTAAAAACTAAGTATTCAAAGTAGGCTTAATCTAATTGTGCTGCTACGCTCGAAGTATTAGAGCGAAAAACGCCGCAGGTAATTGACGATGAAGGATGCCCGCATAACGCTTCACCCGACCCAACAGCGCATGCAGGTGCAGGTTGAAGGCATTCTGCTGGCGACGCCACCAATACCCTTGAACTTCGCGAATACGGCTGCCCTCCACGTCACTACTTTCCACGCGAAGACGTGCGGATGGATTTACTCACCGCTTCAGAAACCACCAAGTTTGCCCGTTTAAAGGGCGAGCGGTGTATTTTTCGCTGGATGAAAGTCGGGATATTGCTTGGAGTTATGAGGAGCCGATTGAGGGGATGGAGGCTATCGCGGGTAGAGTGGCATTTTATGAAGAAGCCTGCGAATGACTCTTTTCGACCCAAAGCGGCCATCCGCAGAATAGGAGCCCCTGGCTCACAATGCGTTTTTTTCTGGTCAGTTCTGTAACGTGAATGCTTGTATTGCCAGAGGGTAATCTTGCTAATACATATAAAAACAATTGCTTATGATCAGTACTTTTATGCTTATGCGCAATTTTCAAGGACTGGTGATAATGTTAACGCGCATGCGCATGAATTAAAATTTAGTTTTACATCGTGCTGAGTAGAGGTTTATGGCGAAACTCAAGAAAATAAGAAAGGAAAAGCTATCTATTTATTTGGCGAGAGATAGCAATAAGCCTGATTCAGATATTATTAAGTTGGAAAACTCCAAAGAACCTATTCGATTGGACTTGCCAGATATTGAGTCTGCGATTCTTTACGTTAAAAGGCAGCCTCCGAAGAGTGTGCCCCCCTGGACTAGACTATTTACAATAGATAATCAGGTTGACGCTTCAGAATTTGGAATGTCTTCTAATGTAGGTGCTGTCTTTGTAGTAAGGGCTGCAGGAGCAACATTTGTACTATCATTCGGCACTGGCTTTCATCTTTTAAAGTCTGAGTCCATCGAGCGTGATTTTGGATTAAAAGTAACATTGAACTCGGTAAATCCAGATAAGCTGAGAAGTCTAGACAAGGCAAGCTATGATCATAATCCATTGAATTCCAGGACTCAAAGCACGAGAGATGTTGATATATTTAATCTCCATTTAGACTCTGAGATGGAGATGCTCTACGCGGTAACGGGTGCTTCTTTAGTAAAGGAGTTTGGTAGCCATGTAACTGGACGAGACGCTCTAACAATAGCAGTAGAAGCCAAGCTATCAGATATACCTGAAATTTTATCGGAAGCCATCAAAAGATATCGATCTAACCTGCCGGATAAATTTAGTTGGGTAGAAAATATAAACAGGGTTCGAGATTACGATGAGATTGAAATACTTGATTTAGAACTGGATCAATATTTAAGTAAAGATGATTTTGATAGTTTTTGGTTGGGCGAGCCGGAAATTGTAGATTGGGAAAGTCAAATAGGTTATTCATTTGATATGTACCAAAAAACCCTTCGTCACGTAGTATTGTCATTTGATGATTATATAAAATATCTTGACGGTATTCCACCAACAGTAGATTTAATGAAAGGACATGTAATTCATGTCAATAATAGTGAGTATCAATCTGTCAAGAGTTGGCCGGTCTATCGTTGCTTATATGCTGAAATTAAATTCGGAAAAGATAGTTATATATTGAGAAATGGAGTTTGGTACAAAGTAAATAGTGATTTCGTATCAGCAGTCGATGATTACCTCAGCGATATTGATATCCACTCTTTTAGTTTTCCTGTCTATTCTCATGACGATGAAGCTGACTACAATGATCATGTTTCTAAGACTGAAAATGGCTTCTGCTTAATGGATAAGAAAAACATACAGATCGGAGGTTCTTACGACAAACTAGAACACTGCGACTTAATTAAGGATGGAAGTGAGTTTATTCATGTTAAGCTATATCGAAGCTCAAGCACATTAAGCCATCTTTTTGCTCAAGGGTTTGTCGCCGCTGAAGCGTTTATAAAAGACTCTGAATACAGGGAGAAACTGAATCCTAAATTACCTCCATCAATCAAACTAATCGATCCAAAGCTGAGGCCAGATCCAAGCAAATATAAATTGGTTTATGCGATAGCGACAAAGAAAGATATACCAGTTGAGCTTCCTTTCTTTTCTAAGGTAACACTAAAGAATGCATTAAAAACGTTAAGAGCATTAAATTACAATATTTCTCTTGCGAAAATAGAAATAGATCCGACGTGGTTGAAAACTAAAAAGTGTAAGCCAAAGAAAAACTAACAAACGCGCCTATTAAGCTGGCGTTGAGGCTGTAGAAAAACCCCACTGATGGCTAAGTTTTGGTAGGATCGAGAAAACAAACGAGGAGTGGTCAGCATGCCGCGCTTCAAGGCTTATAACTACGATCAGAACGCCATTGTGGTGATCAACTACCAGGATCAGCTCCAGCCAGGCACCTTTGAGCACGCAGTTCACTATTTGATCGAGCACAAGCTCGACTTGTCCGTTTTCCATCCCAAGTACCGCAACGATGCGACCGGTCGGCTGGCCTATGATCCGGCTATCCTGCTTAAGATTATCCTGTTTGCTTACTCAAAAGGCATCACCTCCAGCCGTGAAATGCAGTGGAGCTGTGAGACCAATATTATTTTCAAAGCCCTTTCCTGCGATACCGTTCCCCACTTCACCACACTGGCAAGCTTCGTCAGTCGGCATGCCGATGAGATTGAAGCGTTGTTCGAACAAGTGCTGCTGGTGTGCCACGAACAAGGCTTGTTGGGCAACGAACTCTTTGCCATTGACGGCTGCAAGATGTCCTCAGATGCCTCTAAGGAGTGGTCTGGTACGTTCAAAGAGTTAGGCGAGAAGCGGGAGAAACTGAGAGGCCTGATTCGGCATCACTTAGTGGAACACTACGCGCGTGATGAAGCCGAAACGGAAGCCGATCTGGATCGGGATATCCGACGGGCCAAGACGATTCTCTCGCTAGATGCCGCCATGAACAAAGTGGGTTGTTTCCTAAAGACGCACGGCCCAAGGATGGGCCGCGGAAAGCGAATCAAGGAAGTGAAGAGCAACCTCACCGATAACGAAAGTGCCAAAATGACCACCAGCAAGGGCACGATTCAAGGCTATAACGGCGTAGCCACGGTGGATAAAAAACACCAGATCATCATTGACGCTCAGGCCTTTGGCGAAGGCCAGGAACACCACACTTTGCAGCCCGTACTGGAAACGGTCGAAGCCCGTTTTAAGAAGCTAGGGATTGCGGAAAACATCTACCAGAAAGGCACCGTCGTCACCGCGGATACAGGCTTTGCCAACGAAGCCAATATGAAGTATCTGCACGAACAGCAGATCAATGGCTACATCCCCGATAATCAGTTCCGCAGCCGAGATCCGAAGTTCGCCGACCAGAAAAACAAATACGGCAAGCGCCACCAGAACGTACCAGATAAAGGCTGGCGAGAGACGACGCCCGCCAGCGCGTTCCAGTTTGATCCGATAGAGCTAACGTGTATCTGTCCAACTGGCGAAAAATTGGCCTATAGAGGGCAACGGGAAACTGACAATGGCAAGATCCGGGTACACTTTGAAGGGCGCTTGCTGCAATGTCGGCACTGCCCAAAGAAATACCGATGCATGCAGAACCCGAGCTCTGCTGATCATCGCAAGGGTGCTGGTCGACAAGTGTCTTTTATTATCGAGAACAAACGCTTACCTAATTACACCGACTGGATGAAACACCGGGTGGATAGCCCGAAGGGCAAGGAAATCTACAGCCATCGCATGTCAGTCGTAGAGCCTGTCTTCGGCAACATTGGCACGACGAAAAGACTGAACCGCTTCAGCCTTCGGGGTAAGCAAAAGGTGCAAGGTCAGTGGCAACTCTACTGCTTGGTGCACAATATTGAGAAGTTAGCGAATTATGGTCATTTAGCCGCGTCATGAAGGGCGATGAGCGGGATAAGCCGCTACATAAGAGGCAAATAGTCCTCTTAACTGGCGTTAGGCGCGCACTTTAGTGGCTGAATGCCGATATTCATATTACCCAGCCAGATGACTGGCTGGGTAAATAAATTAGGATCACAGGTGGTGGAGATGGCCCAAAATCGGGTTTTTCTACAGCCTCGTTAGCTCGAATACAAAATATATCTGCGCCGTGTGCCTAGCATTGGTTTAAGACGAAATAGAGAAATGATGAATGTTTAGCTTTCTATCAAAAATGTTCGGCAATGGAAGAGGCACGGATGCCCAAGATTCTATGGGGTTGACGCGTATTGCCCAAAACTCGAATAGAGAGCCCGGTAGGCGGGAACCACCGAAGGAGCTCGATTGGTCCCAAGCCGCGTATGTCCCGCTGCCACCATCACCGCCTACCTGGGAAGTGGACGGGCGTGACGAGTTTCACCGCGAGAACAATGAACCATTGATTGGCCCTGTGTTTCAGGCTGGATTCAAGAGTCAATACACTAAGGTCGTGAAGCTCGCCGGTGATCTATCTCCAAAGCAACGGCAAAGACGAGTAGGGGAAGTTATAGCCAAAGCGTATGCCAAGCTGATTATACAGCGAGTGAAATCCGGGCAGCTAGCGGCGGCGGCAAAGCAATCTGTTGAAATGTTCGAGCGTGTCCCTGAGCATGTCAAGGACGTTGATCTACGTCGTTTCAATCGTATCTTAAAAGAGATGGATAAGTCGGGTAAGAAGCATGGTTACGAACCGGTAGATGTTGCAAGCCCCTCATCATTTCCGCTGTTTGAAGCATCGGAAGATGCCCCTTGGACGCTTGTGGGCGAGCGAAAGCTGAAGGGTGACGAGCGTCCAGATCCTGCCTTTACTATTGCTGCCATCGATTCCAGAGGGACCTGGTTGCTCGACCGTTCCGGGGCCAGTGCGGAACAAGCAGGGGTGAAGAGCGTACTTCGTAGAATGGATCGACATGGGGCCCTAGTTGGCGAAAAAGCTTTGTACCATGATGCCTATCGCACCGGAACCGGCGCCGCTGGTCCCGGTATAGCGATCATGGATTCCAACGGATTGCTCCACGCCTACGACGAGGAGTTGAACATCATAGTCGAATCAAATTTGTGCGAGGATTCCCGCGTCGTTGACCACTTCCGGGCCACCGACACAAATTACTGGGGTGAGTTTAAATCCCAGGTGCGAGCTGTGGATATTGCTCCTGAGGGGGATAGGTACCTTTTTACGTTAGCCGACGAGGCTTGGTGTTGCACCACCTCTGGCGAGGCAGTCTGGGGACTCGTTATGCCACTGAAGGAAGGTTGGAAGCGTGTCGTGGGGCGCAGCGAACGCTTTGGCGTGGCGCAAGAGGTTGAGGAGGCGCTAAAGCTTTTCGGGCTGTCTCTACCCGTTGATCCAACGGACATTAAGCGAAAGTACCGTAAGTTGGCGCAGGCTCACCACCCGGATCGCAATGCTGGGGATCCGTCTGCAACCGAGAAAATGAAAGCCTTGAACACTGCGTTCGAAACTTTGACCGGTGTCGATCCAAACACTCTTGAATACGAAGAATCTGATGTTACGTATTTTGCCCGGACGGATCCCGACTACGTTATGGAGGTCGAGGGCCTTCGACTCGAGATCACCATGACCGGAGGAGTACCTCAAGATTGGGTCTACGCGGGAAACTTTACTGATGTCGATGGTGGAGCCTATCTGGCTACATACTCGGGCAAAGTCATCCGAGTTTCTAGAGAGGGGCAGCCCGAGGTGGTGTACGACATTGGAACCTGCCCGAAGGAAATCGTTGATGTTGGCAGGCATACCTACTTCCTCACACCCACTCGATTATACATCATAGAAGATAGTACGAAGCTTGCAGCATTTCTCGACGTCTTTCAGCAGGGGCGGTTGTTGGTAACACAAGGTGGGTTTGGCTTGCTAACAGGAAAACAGCTCCAGTGGTTCACGCATGCCGGACTGAGAGCTGGTGAATTGACGACGAAAGACCCTATACGGGCAATTTACGCCACCGATAGTGGAATGGTTGTCCAAACTCGACAGCATCAAGTCGAAATTCAGGGGCTTTTGATGTGAAGCCCATGACGTCATGGCGAGGTCATTGGGGAGCTAACAACAGCGTTAGCCAAAACGATCCCCCTCCAATATGCAGCATTTTGAATTCGTGTTAGGTTTAACCTTATATATTTTTTAGTCGTAAAAGGTTGATATGGATTGTTTTGGTGACGATGCTAGAGAAAGAATGGTAAGACGGTACAACATAACTGCTGTTGCACATGTTAAGCTTCTTAATAATCAGCGAAAACATAGCTGTACAGGTCGTGTTTTGAAAGATAGCTATTATTATTTTGAATATAAAGGGAAAAAAGATAATAAGGACGTAGGCGCTTTTTACTGTGGTGTGCCAACCGCTAAGAAATTTTTAGCTCTCACAGGTGGAGATGATGTACCACGATTTAATCCACTAAAATCAGACTCATTGAGTATAGGTAGTAACTCGTTACATACAGGCAGTGCAACACGCAAAGTTGACCCTGCAACCAAACAACTTTTGAACGCCATCAATTTACTTGTTGTTTGTTGGGATACTGCTCCATATGGAAAGCTTGCAAAAATAAAGCAAGATCGCACTAAATATTCGTACAGACCACCATTTGATAGTGAAGTTGAATATGTAAATTTGGTCATAGGATATGACCATCAAGGACGTAACCTTCAGCAAATGATAGACAGCCTAAGATTGGACAACCCTAATCTAAAAAGCTATGACTTTGGTCTTTTAAATGCAGTTCTTAAGAGTACGGATGTTGAATCAAGTTTTGGCTAAAAAGGCATTTAAAAGTGATTCGCAACGCATGGCATTTTTACTATGCGTTGCGTTTAGTGTTTCAGGTGGTATGCGGCCGCATCGTTATTGCGTTGCTCACACCCTAATACGGCGCTATATCAGCACTACCTAAAAGACCGCTCCTGGCCGAAATAGGAATGCTCGTGCATAAGTGCTATCGACCCTGAGCAGACATTCTTGGAAATGTAGCAGGAGCGCGAATACTGGATACAGAGTAAAATTAATGCCTTTCATATACCTAGAACGGATTTTACAGGCGGCATTTATTGTATGAACGTGACAGGATTTTTGTTCAATCACAAGATAAAAAATCTAATGCTCTGCTAGAGGATAAGATGTCGACATTAAAGCTTGAGCCAACGTTGGTGGGGGTAGCCGGCGAGTACTTCGTTGCCGCCGAACTGTCCCTGAGAGGATATTTGGCCTCAATTACACTCCGAAATAGCCGCGGCATAGATATCATTGCTAGCAATTCAGAAGCATCAAAAACTGTTTCAATTCAAGTGAAGTCCAATAAAAGCGGCAAGGCCAGTTGGATTCTCAGCAAGAAGTCAGAATCATTTGTTGAGTCCAATCATTTTTATGTATTTGTGTCGCTAAAACCGCTGGGAAAGAGGCCTGATTACTTTATAGTCCATAGCTCTGATGTCGCAGAATATATCTCTACCAACCATTCGAAATGGCTTGCTGGAGCAAAGGCAGATGGATCGACTAGAAAAGATTCCAGTATGAGGGTTTTTGCTGATGCTGAGCATCGCTACAAAGAAAACTGGGAAGTCCTCGGCCTATGACCTTTAACAAGTCGCTCAAGTTCGTTCCGCAATTCGCGCTCCACCGGACACGGCTGACGATGTGCCGCTTAGCTTAGGCGTTAGACAGAGGAAATATTGTGCCTCGAACCCACGACAAGCATCACTTCTACAAGTACATGTCGGTCGAGACAGTCTTGAAAGTGATAGCAAACCAATCCCTGCGGTGGAGTAGTCCTCTCAAGTTCAATGACCCCTTCGACCATCAAATCGGCTTCACTTTTGAGTTTGGGGGACAGGAAATCGGACAGGCTGTGTACCGAGAGATGGAGCGAATAGTCTTCGGCGGAAAAAGCGAGTTCCAAGAAGTTTCGCGACTCACGCAACTTGCCCTCCACCTCCAGGGCATCGCAGACAGGCTCCCTAAAGACGCGATTATGGAAGATTTCGCGGAGGCGGCGCAGGAGGTCGCGGACAACTTCCCGTATCACGTTGCGAGGCTTCACGCCGCGATCCAAGATCAACTTACACACTCCCGCGTCCTCTGCATCAGCGAGAGAAACGACAACGTCGTGATGTGGTCGCACTATGCCGAGGAGCACAGAGGCGTTGTCCTCAAGCTGCGCTGCATCGATGAACTGGACAACACACTTTTGGCAGCTCGGCGAGTAGACTACTCAAAGCAATTCCCAATGTTTCCTTCCCTTGATCAGTATGTCCACCACCTGACGGGAGAGAAGCCACTGAATCTGATTGCTCTGAGCTGGGATATGGCCTTTACCAAACACTCGGACTGGGCATATGAAAAAGAGTGGCGTGTTCACATTCCGCTACTGAACGAACCTCCGGGCAATGGCTACACTCTCCTTAGTGAGCACCCCAGCATATTTGGTGCAGTTTACCTAGGTTGCCGCATGACCGAAGAGGACAAAGGACGGGTACTGGCGGCCGTTGAGGAACACATCCCCCATGCCCAAGCTTTCCAAGCCAAGAGAAGTGACACTTCGTTCGATATTGCATTCGAAGAAGTCTAACAACGACGTTGAGCGGACGGCGGAGAACATTGCGGCGCTTCGCGGTAACTTCGAGGCCGCTGCCGCTCGCGCCCAGCGTTAAACATCAGGACAATCTCATTGTCCGTTTTTGGCCGCAAACCGACACCATTAAAACTTTAAAATAGTTGTTGCTTACATGCTCACCTAACCCCACTCACCCTCATAACCTCCCTAGTCACCGCATCATTCAATATCCCGCGTTTGGCTTCTACCACCGTCAGCCAATCGCGGGCGCGGGTGATGCCGGTGTAGACCAGTTCGCGGGTGAGGATGGGGTTGGGTGTTTGTGGTAGCAGCAGGGCGGTGTGCTGAAACTCTGAGCCTTGGGATTTGTGTACCGTCATCGCGAATACGGTTTCTACCGCGTGCAGGCGGGAAGGCAGCACCCAGTGAATGGGGTTTTCTGCGTTACTGGTCGGAAAGGCGACGCGTAAAAGTGTCCTGCCGGGAGCGCGTGGATCTGGCACCGCCATTGTGATGCCGATATCGCCGTTCATCAGTTTCAGGCCGTAGTCGTTTTGGGTGACCAGCACCGGGCGGCCTTCGAACCAGCCTTTCTCTAGCGTGTGGTCGTTGCCGAACAGTAGCTTTTCACTGCGCAATGTTTTGGCGATGCGCAGGTTTAAGCCTTCTACTCCCCATGGGCCTTTGCGTAGCGCGCACAGCAGCTGAAAGCGGCTGTAGGCGGTCAGTACTTGTTTTGCCCAGGCATTGTAAACTTCGCCGTTCTCTTCAAATGCTAGCGATGTATCAGGCCTTTCACTCGCTAGGGTATTCAGGTAGTACTGGTAGCCGGTTGGCGGTGCCATTGGCTCGCCCTTGAAATTGGTGCGGCCTTCGCCTGCGTGGGGAAAACGTTCCGGGCTGCCGTTGATCACTAGGCGCTCCAGGGCGCTGTCTTCGTTTTGCGCATCTGGCTTTAACACCAAGTGGTGCAGGTCGGCATAGCCATTATTCAGTACGCCATGCACGGCTTGGTGTTTATCCCGTTCCCGCAATGCTTCACTTAGCGGCTGGTTAATCGCCTGGGCGAGCTGGCCGATGCCGCTTGTTTCAGTAAAGCGGTGGCTTACCCGCAGCATGGTAATGGCTTGGTCCAGCGGTTGGCCGTCGGGGTCGATTAATTCATCCGGAAGCGGGTGGCCGGTAAGTTCGGCCAGCCACTGCGCCGTGGCGGGTGTGTAGTGGGCGGCGTCGGCGCGGCGGCACAGGTCGCCGAGCACGGCGCCTGCTTCCACGGATGCTAGCTGGTCTTTATCCCCCAGCAGCACCAGCTTGGCGCTGGCGGGTAGGGCGCTGAGCAGCGCCGTCATCATTTCGATATCCACCATCGAGGCTTCATCCACCACCAGCACATCCAGCGCCAGCGGGTTGGCGGCGTTGTGGCGGAAGTGGCGGGTGTCGGCGCGTGCGCCAAGTAGCCTGTGGATTGTGGTCACTTCCGTCGGAATGCCTATTGCGTTCGATGAGGAAGCGGCTGAGTGCTCATCTAATAGCGATTCCAACTCGCTAAGGGGTAAGTCTTTCACCTGCCCAGCGATGGATTCATTTAGCCGTGCGGCGGCTTTGCCGGTGGGGGCGGCTAGGCGAATGCGCAGCGGGTGGTCGTTGGGTTCTGCCAGTTGCAGCGTTTGCAGCAGGGCTAGCAGGCGTACCACGGTGGTAGTTTTGCCGGTGCCGGGGCCGCCGGTGATGATTGCGAACGGGCTACGGGCTGCGAGGGCGCAAGCGTTCTTTTGCCAATCCAGGCTGTCTCTGGCGGGGAATAGCGTATCTAACGCGCTTTTGAGTAGCGGGCTATCCGCCGAGCTATCCACGTTAAGCCGGTTGGCGATTTCCTGGTGTAGGGTTTGCTCGAACTGCCAGTATCGGCGCAGGTAGAGTTTGCTGGTGTTGCCGCTGTGGCTCACCACCAGCGGCGTATTGCCGGGGCCGTCGCTGATCAGCGTGGGGTGGCTGAGCGCGGCCTGCCATTCGGGCAGCGTTAGCGTGACCAGCACATGGCTGGGCAGCGGCGGCGGGTCGTTTAGGTCGTCGCCTTCTGGCGGTAGCGAAAGGGCAAAATCCGGGGCTTCCAGGGTGGCGGCTAAATCCAGGCACACGTGGCCGCGGCCAAGCTGGTGGCTTGCTAGCGCCGCCCCTAGCAGCAATAACGGCGGGGCGTTCTGGCTTTCGCGTTCAAAAAAGCGTACCAGCGCTAGGTCTAAATCCCGCAACCAGCCACGGGAAACCCAGCGCTCACACAGCTGTAGCAGCGCGGCGGTATCGCTTAGCGCGGGATGTGGCACCTCGGCACTGGTGGCTGATTCTGTCGATACTGCTGCCGGTGCCGTTGAGTCAGCCGGAACGGGCGGTGCGTCATCGGCAAACAGGTCGAAATTCATAGAGCCCGCCTCGCGCTTACTCATACGACCGCCTCCTGATGGGTGGCTGCGGTATCTGCCGCTGTGCCTGCAAATAAGTGGTCCAGCGCTTCAATCATCGCGACCGGGGCGGGCACGGCGTGTACCCCGCGGGCGGCGGTACGGCTGCCGCGTAGAAATACGGTCATTGACCCGCCCAAATGTTGGTGCGGGTCGTAGTTGGGCAGGCGCGCTTTGAGCAGGCGGTGCAGCGCGAGCAGGTAGAGTGCCGCTTGCAGGTCGTAGCGCTTTTCGAGCATGGCGCTGCGCAGGGCATCAAAGGTGTAGGCGCTGTCGTCGCTGCCCAGGTAGTTGGACTTCCAGTCGAGCACATAGAAGCGACCTTCATGCTCAAACGTGAGATCGATGAAGCCTTTCAGCATGCCGTTGAGCGTGTCGGCATCCAGCGCGGGGCGTGATACTCCGGGCAGTAAGTGATTGCTTACCAGCTCATCCAACTTGCGTGTTCCCACCTGATGGGCGGCAAACCAGAACTCCAGCTCTACCTGATAGCTTTCAAGTTCACTTAGCGCGACGTGGCTGCTATGGCTGGGCTGTGACAGGGTCTGTGACAAGGGCTGTGAAAGTGCCAGGGGTGTTGGCAGAGGCAGCTGCGTTGAAAGTAACTCTTCAAACCAGCCCGCCAGGGTGTCGTGCCATGTCTGCCAGCCGCGTAGCTGCACGCGGCGGCGCAGCATATCTTCCCGTGCGGCGGGATCTGCCAAGGCGTGTTGAAAGCCTAGCTGACCCGCCCACTCTAAAAGCCCGTGCAGAAAGGTGCCGGGGCCAGGGCCTCGGGGAAAGCGGTGTAAGTGAAACGCTTCGGTATTGATGGCATTGTCGTGAGGTTCATCCAGCACTTCCAGGGTGGTGGCTTCCTGGGGCGTGGTGGGTTCGGGCGTCGGCATCAATGGTGTTATGGCCCCCGAGGTGCGCAGGGCCGAGTAGCTGGCGATCCACCACTGTTCCCGTGCGGGGCGCAGCGGGGTGCGGGCGTGGCCCAGCGCTTGCTGTTCCGGCGCGGGGGTAAAGCGTAATGCAGTGGGCTCCGGCGCGGCGCTTAGTTCGATATTGCTGCCTGCCACCAGTTCGCCTAGCGCTTGAGTAAATGCGCTGGGGTCGATGGCTTTCCCGCCGTTGATGAGATGGCCGATGGCGCTGTTCTCACTGCCTTTAAGCGGCGCCAGCCCCAGCCAGGTAGCATGGCGGGCGCGTGTGAGCGCGACGTAGAGCTTGCGCAGGTCTTCGCCGAGGCGTTCGCGGTCGGCGGTGGCCAGGGTTGCTTCATCGGCGCTTAGGCTGAGTTGCAGCCTGCCTTCGCTGTCGTGCCAGCGCAGCGGCAGGTCGCTGTCGCTGACCGGGCGGTGGTTGGCGATAAACGGCAGAAACACCAGCGGGTACTCAAGTCCCTTGGATTTGTGAATGGTCACGACCTTGACCAGATCGGCGTCGCTCTCCAGGCGCAGCTTGTGGCTGTCGCCGTGGCTGTCCGGGTCGGCAATCGCCTCGGCTAGAAAGCGAATCAGCGCGTGTTCGCCATCCAGTTCCTGGCTGGCGTGCTGCAGCATTTCGCCCAGGTGGAGCAGGTCGGTTAGCAAACGCTCACCCTCGGCGAATTCACCCAGCAGCCGAGCGGCGATATCAAAATCGACCATCAATCGGCGTACCAGCGGGAGCACGCCTTGGCGCTGCCACAGGCGGTGGTAGTCGCTGAACTGCTCAACCCGCGCTTCCCAGGCCAGCTCGCTCTGGTTGAGGTGGTCGAGCTCTTCAAGGCTGAGCCCGATCACCGGCGTTGCCAGGGCGGCGCGCAGTTTGGCTTCCGCTTGGCGGGAGTTGGCCTGGGGCTCGGCGCAGGCGCGTAGCCAAATGGCTAGCTGCGGGGCGATGGGGGAGCTAAACACCTTGTCGTGATCGGAAAGGTAAACACTCTTGATGCCCCGGCTGGCCATGGCCAAACGAATCGCCCGCGCTTCCTGCAGGCCGTTGACCAGAACGGCCATATCCGAGGGGGCCAGCGGAGTGAGTATTTGCTCTCCGCTTCTCACACTGCTATCGCCCGTCGCACTGTTGTCGACCGCTTTCGCAAAGCCCGCTTGCTGTTTGCGGCCTGCTGCCAGTAGCGCGGCCATGTGCGAGGCGCAGCGCTCGGCCATCTCGGTTTGATAGGCGGTTTTGGAGAGCGGCTCGTCGCTTTCAAGGGGCCACAGGGTCATCGCGGGTAGCGGATGGCCGTTGAGCACCAGCGTGTCCTTGGTGCCTTTGGCGTTGACGGGGTTAAACGGCAGCGGGTTGTTGCCACCATCAGCGCGGAATAAAAAGGCCCCGGCGTGATGTTGATCAGCGTAACTAAAGCAGTGATTGACCGCAGCGACCATGGTCAGGCTGGAGCGAAAGTTGGTGCCCAGCGTGACGTGGCGGCCATCGGTGTCGTGGCGGGCCTGCAGGTAGGTGAAGATATCCGCGCCGCGAAAGGCGTAGATGGCCTGCTTGGGGTCGCCAATCAGCAGAATGGCGCTGTCACGGCGGGGCGTTGCGACGTCATATACGGCGTTGAAGATGCGGTACTGAATTGGGTCGGTGTCTTGGAACTCGTCGATCAACGCGACGGGGAACTGGCGCTTGATCTGTGCGGCTAACGCTTCTTTGTTGGGGCCTTGCAGGGCGCGGTCTAAATGGGTAAGCAGGTCGTTGGGGCCCATCTCGGCGCGGCGTTCCTGCTCGCGCTCCAGACGGGCGCGACACCACTGCACGGCGTGAATCAGCAGGTCGTTGCGTGGCTCGGGCAGGGCATCTAACGCTTGCGGTAGCAGCGCCAGCGCGTCCCACACCTGGGGGCAAGGCGGTGCGCCCTCCTTCCAGATATCGGCCATGCCTTCGGGCGTCATGCGTTTCCAGGCGGCGTCGGTAAGCGCAGGGCGGTCCAGGTCGCTTTCGCTCCACTCGCGCAGTGCGCCTAGCCAGTTGGTGCGGCTTTTGGCGTTGAAGCTTTGGCCTTTAAAGGCTTTATTTTTGGCCGCGTCTTCCAGGGCGGGCACTAGCTCGTCTAGCCAAGCGGGCCAGGGCGCTTTGAGTTCGTTGAGCTGGGCGGTGCGTTCGGCCTGGGTGGCAGCCAGTGTCTCGCGGGGCTGGGGCTTTGCGCCGCCCAGCGCTTCGCTTTCAGGCAATAGCCGCTGCAGGAGAGCATGCAGATCATCGGGCGATTTCCAGTAGCGGGTGACAATGCCGAGGGCGTCGCTGTCCAGCGGGTAGTAGAAGCTGCGCCAGTAGTCGCGCACCACTTCTTGTTCCAGCTCGCGCTGGTCGTTCTCTAAATTGAGCGAGAACAGGCTGCCGCTGTCGAAGGCGTGTTCGCGCAGCATGCGGTAGCACCAGCTGTGGATGGTGGAAACCGCGGCTTCGTCCATCCATTCGGCGGCCAGCGCCAGGCGCCGCGAACAGGCGGGCCAACTGGCGGGGTCGTATTGGTCGCGGAGTTCTAGCAGAAGCTCATCGCTTGCCTGCCCATCATCGCGAAACACTTCCGCCGCTTCTACCAGCCGGTTGCGGATACGTTCGCGTAGCTCTTGGGTGGCAGCGTTGGTGAAGGTGACTACCAGGATTTCCGGCGGGGTGAGCGGGCGGATAAAGGCGGTGTCGTCGTCAACGCTGTGGCCGCCGAGCACCAGCCGCACGTAAAGCAGCGCGATGGTGAACGTTTTGCCGGTGCCTGCGCTGGCTTCTATCAGCCGGCTGCCGTGAAGCGGGAGCGTAAGCGGGTTAAGCGGTGTAACGCTGTTGGTTGACGGCAGTTGGCTCATGCGGCACCTCCTTTAATGGATCGATGCAGTGGCGCATAAAGCATCTCAGTCAGTGTCGCAAAGCAGTGGCCGTTATTGTTCTCGTTAAACATGCTTTCGAAGCTTGGCCATTGGTGGGCGAGGTAGGCGCTTTGGGCAACTTCGCCGGCCTGAAAACGCCCGCCTTCATAGGCCGTTTCAGCGGCGGCGTAGGCGTCGCTTGCGGGGTCAGATTCTGGCGTGCCCTGTTTGGCTAGCCAGGCAAACGCGGCCTGTGGGGCGAGCGGTAGCGGAGCCTGCATGCCATCGCGCCAGGCGTTGAGCATGTTGTGTAATTGGTAGCGGGCATTCTCGGCCTCTAAAGGCTCCAGCCGCACATGGCCGGCTTTGGAGAGCAGCTGTGTGGTCATCGGGCGCTCGGCATTACCCGCTAGGTGGGCGACCCAGGGCCGTAGCAGGTGCTGCCAGCGGTACTGACCACGGCCGCGCCCTTGGCTGACCAGGCTGCTACTGAGCAGTAATAGGCGGCAGCGGTTGCCCTCGCTATCTTCTCGTAACTCGCCTAGCCAGTCTTCCAGCGTTACCTTACCTTCGACGCTTTCAATAACTTGTTCTTCAACTGCTTGTTCTTCAACAACTCGTTCTTCAACAGCTTGTTCTTCAACAACATGCACGGCCTGGGGCGCCGTCACTATGTGGGGCCACTCTTGTAGCGCGTCTTCGTAGGCGCCAAACAGTGCCTCCATCGGCTCCGCCAGCGCTTCGCGCATGCGTTCACCAAAGGCACCCACGGCGAGCACGCCTTGGCCTTTGAAGCGTTCAAGCGCCGCGTGTAGTGCTTCGATGCGCGGCAGACCGTTATCGATTGCATGGCGCTGAGCGGCGATTAGCTGGTCCTGTAGCTGCCAGTTCTGTAGCCCGTCTAGGGTGAAGGGTTCTACATCGAGCTGGGCGAGTTCTTCCTGCTCAAAATAAACGCCCAGGCGAATATTGAAAAATGCTTTGGCCGGTTCACGCAGAAAGCTGCCCAGCTGGGCTAGATTTATGGAAGCCGGTTGTTCGCTATAGGCCTCAAACCGTGATGGTTTTGCGCTTGATTCGACCTTCCGTGGAGCGTGTAACGCGTGCCACTCATGGGCGTATGTGAAGAGCCGTGCCTGAGCGGGTGAGTCGTTGGTTTGCGCGGTGAAATAGCGACGGCTGAACGGCTGAAGCGGGTGCTCTGTGGTTAAGGCATCGAGCAGCGGTTCACCGCTTTGCGTGTGCCAGCCTGCTGCAAGGTGGTCGCGCAGTTGGCCGACCAGCACCGAAGGCGGCATCGGGTTGTTATCGATCAGGCTGCGGCCTACCCAGCTAATGTAGAGCTGCTGGCGGGCAGAGAGCAGCGCTTCCAAAAACAGGTAGCGATCGTCTTCCCGGCGTGAGCGGTCGCCGGGGCGGTAGTCGTTGCCCATCAGGTCAAAATCCAACGGTGGCTGCGAACGTGGGTATTCGCCGTCGTTCATGCCCAGTAAACAGACGTGTTTGAACGGTATCGCGCGCATCGGCATTAGCGTGGCGAAGTTGACCGCCCCGGCTAAAAAGCGCTGAGACAGGCTATGTTCGTCGATTTGCCCCAGCCAGTGTTCGCGGACCATGGAAAGCGGTAGGGGATCAAAAAGCTGGGCCTCGTCGGTACTGTCCAACAGCTGCTGCAGCGCGGTTTCCAGCTTGGTGAGCATCACGCTCTCTTGAGCATCGTCGGTCACAAAGTAAGTTTCCAACAGCTCGCGCAGCCGCGCCACCCAGGTGGCGGTGTCGGTGGGCTGGCAGAACGTTTCCCAGGTGTTTTCCAGGCGCTCTAGCAGCGTGGCCAGCGGGCCCGCTAGCGACGCTTCCAGCCCGCCAATGTCGTCAAACGGCTCAATGCCTTGCCAGGCGTCGGCGTCACCAATGGCGTAGCCCAGCAGCAGGCGGCGCAGGCCAAATGCCCAGGTGTTCTGGGTCAGCCCTTCAGGTAAATCCAGCCGAGTGCGCTGCTCGGCATTGAGCCCCCAGCGAATGCCCGCACCTTCAATCCAGCGGCTCAGCGTAGGCAGGCCGTGCTCATCAATGCCAAAACGGGCGCGCAGCGCGGGGACTTCTAAAAGGTCTAAAAGATCGCTTACCGAAAGGCGCAGCTCGGGCAGGCGCAGCAGTTTTTCCAGCGCGATCATCAATGGCAGCCGGTGGCGGCTAGCCTGATCCGACAGCGTGTAGGGAATGTAGCGCGGGTCGTCACTTTGCAGCTGGCCAAACACGGCTGCAATGTGCGGCGCGTAGCGGTCGATATCCGGCACCATCACGATGATGTCGCGTGGGCGAAGGTCGGGATCGGCGCTGAACGCGGCAAGCAGCTGGTCGTGGAGGATTTCCACTTCACGCTGAGGGCCGTGGGCAATATGAAACACGATGGAATCGTCGCTGGCCGCATCTAATGCGGGCCAGTGGGTTTGGGTTTCGGCGACGGGGCGCAGCTCGCGGATGTCGTCCTGGAGTTGGCTGAGCAGGCAGTTGCGTTCTTCGCCGCTAAACGGCTCAAACATATCGATTCGCAGCGCCTGCTGCTCAAACAGGGTTTGGTAGTTGCCTGAATCGTCGTGCTCATCAAGCAGGCGTAAGTAGTCGCGGCCCTGTTTGCCCCAGGCGGCCAGCAGCGGTTGGGCGTGCAGATGCAGGGCATCAATGCCATCACCGGTACCCAGTACATCCAGCGCGTCGGGCATGCCCGCCTTACGCTGCTGGCGATAGCGGCTGGCGCGCAGCAGGTCTTTGTGCTCGATGATATCCGCCCAGTAGTACTGGCAGGGGTTGTGCACGCAGAGCACAATTTGGCAGCAGCGTGACAGTGCCGCCAAGGCTTCCAAAGTCTGTTGCGGCAGCGATGAAATGCCAAAAATGATCAGCCGCCGGGGTAGGCCGGGCGGGCATGGCTGGCCTTCTAGCTGCTCAGCGGCGATTAAAAACCGGCTGTGCACCTGGGCGCGGCTGCTGTTAAGGCCCGCAGCACCTTGTGTGTTGGCCACATCGTCGCGTAGCGCTCGCCATAGTGCCGGCTGCCACTGCTGATGCGCTTCCAGCGGGCGCGCCTCACCGCGGGCGGTAATCAATACATCGTTGCCCTTCGCCCAGGCGTCCAGCCAATCTGCGCGGTAGACCTGATACTGATCAAATAGATCGGCCAGCCGCTCGGCCAGCTGGTAGTGCTTGCGCTGGTCGCGATCGACCTCTAAAAAACGTGCCAGCGGCGCAAAGGTTTCTTGCTTAGCAAGGCTGGGTAGCAGGCGCAGTAAGCGCCAAATCAAGCGCGATTTATCAAACGGCGATGTTTCGGGAACGGCCTGTTCGTCTTCGGTTAGATGCGTCAGCACCGTGCGGTAGGCTTGCCATAAAAAACGCGCGGGCAGGGTGACATTAAGCGCGGCGGCAATACCTGCGCCACCTTGCGCGGGGTCTTCAGCGAGCGCCAGTTTCAGCCATTGCCCGATACCGTTGCTCTGTACCAAGATGGTTTCATTTTCCAACGGCGCTAACGGGTGCCTGCGCATCCACTCCACCGCCAAGCCACGCAGGTCTTCAAGACGATTGGCATGCACCACCATAAAGCCTGGCGCTAACGGCGTTTGTGAGAGCAGAGGGTTTACAGGCATGCACGATAGTCCTTAATGAATGATTCCTTGACGGCAGTGGCGATGGGCATAGCGCTATGGTGCCATATGTTAATCATCTTGCGGGATACGAAATATATCGCCAAGCTATACGGATACCGTGAGCAAAGCTAAGAGAGATCAACAATGACTGAGTCATCCCAACATTCCCGTCGCCACTCTTCTCTAGTGGTCGATGGTCCAGGTAAAGCTGCTAGCCGCGCCATGCTGCGGGCGGTGGGCTTTAATGATGATGATTTTAAGAAACCCCAAGTAGGTATTGCTTCCACCTGGAGCATGGTGACCCCGTGTAACAGCCATATTGGTGAGTTGGCCGATTTCGCCCGCGATGGCGCGGATGCCGGCGGTGGTAAAGGCGTGATTTTCAATACCATCACTATCTCTGATGGCATTGCGAATGGCACCGAAGGTATGAAGTACTCGCTGGTATCCCGTGAAGTCATTGCGGATTCCATCGAAACGGTGGCTGGCTGTGAAGGCTTTGATGGCCTGGTGGCAATTGGCGGCTGCGATAAAAACATGCCGGGCTGCATGATGGGCTTGGCGCGTTTGAATCGCCCCAGCGTATTTGTTTACGGCGGCACCATCATGCCGGGCAAAGGCCACACCGATATCGTCTCAGTGTTCGAGGCTATGGGTGCGCACTCCCGCGGCGATATCGATCTGATCGAATTAAAGAATATCGAAGAAACTGCTATTCCTGGCCCCGGCTCCTGTGGCGGTATGTATACCGCTAACACCATGGCCTCCGCGATTGAAGCACTAGGCATGAGCCTGCCGGGTAGCTCAGCGCAGAACGCTATCTCTCAAGAGAAGCGTGATGACTGTAAAGCGGCGGGTGAAGCGGTGCTGGCGCTGCTAGAAGCCGATATTAAGCCTTCCGATATCATGACTCGCGAGGCGTTCGAGAACGCCATTACGGTCACTATCGCGCTGGGTGGTTCTACCAATGCGGTGCTGCACTTGATTGGTATGGCGCGCACCATTGGTGTTGAGCTGACGCTTTCTGACTTTACCGAGATTGGTAAGCGCGTGCCGGTACTGGCTGATCTGCGCCCTAGCGGCCATTACATGATGAGCGAGCTGGTGGCGATTGGTGGCATTCAGCCAATGATGAAAGTATTGCTGGACGCAGGCTTGCTGCACGGTAACTGCATGACCGTCACCGGCAAAACTCTGGCAGAGAACTTGGCAAATGTTGCGCCTTACCCCGCTGAGCCGCCGATCATCGCGTCGCTTGATAAGCCGGTTAAAGCAGAAAGCCATTTGCGTATGCTTTACGGCAACTTGGCGCCAGAAGGGGCCGTTGCGAAAATCACTGGTAAGGAAGGTACGCGCTTTTCTGGCTCCGCGCGGGTATTTGGCTCTGAGGAAGAAGCTCAGGCACGCATTAATGACGGCACCGTCGTGGCTGGCGACGTTGTGGTTATTCGCTACGAAGGCCCGAGAGGTGGCCCGGGTATGCGCGAAATGCTCACGCCTACATCGGCCATTATGGGCCGCGGCCTGGGTAACGACGTTGCGCTAATTACCGACGGACGTTTCTCGGGTGGCAGCCACGGCTTTGTGGTTGGGCATGTGTCGCCGGAAGCGTTCGACGGTGGCCCGCTGGCGCTGGTCGAAAATGGTGACACCATTACGATTGATGCCCAGGCGGACACCATTGACGTTGATTTGTCAGACGAAGAGCTAGCTCGCCGTCGCGCGGGGTGGCAGCAGCCTGAACCCCGCTATACCCGTGGCGTGCTGGCGAAATATGCGCGTTTGGTTAGCTCGGCCAGCACCGGCGCGGTAACCGACCAAGAGTAAATCGACGTAATAATCGCGTTGTCATGAAGCGGTAAAGCGCAAGGCTGAATATCAAAGCCTTGCGCTTTTTTATGGGTATAAAGTAGAAAAAATCATGGCAGGTATGCGAATCGGTGCAGCTATTGAGTGGGTTTTTAAATGCGAGAGGATAAATATTTGATCAGACCGCCGGGAGGCGGCCTGTGGAAGAAAGCGCGATGAGAAAGCAGAAGAATACTGCTAAGGCGCCTCCAGCTCTAAGGTGCGACGCAGGGCGAGGAGTTCATCCACGCACAGATGCTCAAGCCTTCCGGCGAGCAAGTCGCTAATTTTTTGAACGGGAAGTCCTGCCCGACGGGCAATGTCTCGACTTCCTAGGTCTGATACTGCGATCAGACGCGTGATAATACGCATTAAGCGCGTACGTTTTTCTAGTTCCCTGACATCGAGGTCAGGGCTGCTTCGCGGGGGATCAACCTGTTCCGCTGTGGCAGTTGCGCGTGCCGTGCTCATGTGGCTCCATTAGTCTGAAATGACAAACACACAATGCCGCCAACCGGTGCGCTTTTCAATGCCTTTTTTGATGAAAATTTCACGATGCAGGCAAAGCCCGCAAACGGGCTAGCTCTGGTAAACTATCCGCCTTCCTATTTTTCAGTGCGCCAGGCTTGGTGCGCGCCATTTTTTCAATTTAGTTTTGCTTTTATAGGCCGTTGGGCCGAGGAGTTTTGCATGTCGTCGAACAGCACACCCAAGGTGGGCGTGATCATGGGGTCTAAGTCTGACTGGCCCGTCATGGAGCACGCAGTGGCGATGCTGGAACAGTTGGGCGTGGCGTATGAAACGCGCGTGGTATCGGCTCATCGCACGCCTGACCTGCTGTTCGACTATGCCAAGAGCGCGGCTGAGCGCGGCCTACAGGTGATTGTGGCTGGCGCGGGTGGCGCGGCCCACTTGCCGGGTATGGTTGCTTCACAAACGCCGCTGCCCGTGCTGGGCGTGCCGGTAGAGTCCAAAGCCTTGAAGGGCCTGGATTCACTGCTTTCGATTGCGCAGATGCCGGGTGGTATTGCGGTAGGAACACTCGCAATTGGTAAAGCGGGGGCGACCAACGCCGGGCTACTGGCGGCACAAATCGTCGGCCTGCAAGATGCTGCGGTGCGCAGTGCGGTAGAAGCCTTTCGCGCTGAGCAGACCCAGAAAGTACTCGACAACCCAGATCCGCGCCCCGAGCCGGACGTTGAATAAGGAAGCTCGGTTATGACGTCTGGTATTACCAAGCATTCAGGCATGACCCAACGTATTGGCATTTTAGGCGCCGGTCAGCTTGGCCGTATGTTAGCGCTGGCAGGATATCCGCTGGGCAATCGCTTCACCTTCCTGGATACCACGGGCAACCCCAGTGCAGGCATCGGTGAGGTGATCATCGACCCCGATAACCAGCGCTTGGCCGAGTTCCTGGCTAACGTCGATGTGGTGACCTACGAGTTTGAACACTTGCCCGTTCAATTGGTGCGCGACATTGAACAGCACAAGCCGGTATATCCCAGCAGCCGGGCAATTGAAGTGTGCCAGAACCGCGTCGAAGAAAAGACGCTGTTTGATCGCTTAGGCATCCCCACGCCCGCCTACCGAGTTGTTGAGAGTGCCGAGCAGCTTGAAGCTGCCGCTCGTGAGCTTGGCTGCCCCGTGGTGGCCAAATCAGTCACTGAAGGCTACGACGGCAAAGGCCAAGCGGTGCTGAAGCATCCTGATCAGGCGCAGGATGCATGGGCGGCTATCGGCCACTCGCAGCTGGTCGTTGAGGCCTTCGTTGATTTTGTGCGAGAAGTGTCAATGATTGCTGTACGGGGTCGCGATGGCGAGGTGGTGTTCTATCCCATGGCGGAAAACCAGCACGTCGACGGCATTTTGCGCTACTCGGTCGCGCCGTTGCCTGACTTGGATGCCAGCGTTCAGCAAACCGCCGATAGCTACATTCGGGCACTGTTAGATGAGCTGGATTATGTGGGTGTACTGGCGCTGGAGTTATTTCAAACCCGTGACGGCAGCCTTCTAGCCAATGAAATGGCGCCACGCGTGCATAATTCAGGCCATTGGACCATGGATGGGGCCGTCACCAGCCAGTTTGAAAACCATCTGCGTGCGATACAGGGGCTGCCGCTAGGCGATACGCAAGCGATTGCGCCCACCTGCATGATTAACGTCATTGGCCGCGAAGGCGATAATGCGGCCATGTTGGCGCTTGCTAACACGCATCTGCACCGCTATGACAAAGCTGAGCGCGCCGGTCGTAAGCTTGCCCACGTCAATATCCTAGCGGCCAACCACGCCGAACTGCTTGAAAAAGTGCGCACATGTAGCGCTTTGATGCCGGAGGCGCCGTCGCCAGCGCTTAGCTTTACTGACAAGCTCTGATAGCAAACTGTAATAGCAAAAAGCCGCCTGCTAGCAACAGGCGGCTTTTTAGTGCTGGCGATTGAGCACTACTGATTAAGCACTAATGATTGAGCGCTGCTGATCACTGACGCATTTAGCTCAACTGGCCACTCAGTAGTACCCACAGCGCAATTAATGCGAAGTGGCCGGGATACCAGGCTAGCCATAAACGGCGCGGCATCTCCACGATGACGGTGGGAATATAGCGGGCCGCACCGGCTGCTAAAATCAGCACGATGACGCAGGTGCCAACGGTGAATGATTTGGCCATATCCGAAGCATTCATTTGCCCTGCGATCCAGAGCACTGGAAAGGCCGCTAGCCCCGCCCATAGGCGCGCTTGGAAATGGTTGCCTGCTTGATGTAATGCGTGCATCGCAAACATTAATAGCGGAATCAGCAGCAGCCCGTTATGACCGTATTCCACCCAAAACCCGAGTAAATACCAAACCGTCACACCGACCGCTGAACCGGCTAACAGCCAAGGTAACCCTAGCGTTTGCTGCTGATAGTGCTGCCAGCCTTGGCGGACTAACGTACCCAGCACTAGGCCACTGGCCAGGGTAAAACAGACGTTTAAGATAAACGCGTCGGATGCACGGGGCATGACCATATAGGGCAACTGAGCAACCAGGCCAATCACTAAAATGCGGCGTGAATAGCGTAGCGGGTTACGCGTATTAAACAGCCCGTGCCAGGCCACCATCGCAGCGAAGAGTGGGAAAGCAATGCGGCCAATGGATGAACCTGCCCAACCTAAATCCCAATCACCCGGCAATACATAGCGCGTTAGATGATCGACGGTCATTGTGAACAGTGCTAACCATTGCCCCCAGCCAGTCCAATGGGATGACGGGCGCGAGCGAGTGTCTGGGTGAGTACCCGGTGAAAGAGCCATAAAACCTCCGTGTTGATCAACTGCAATGATACACAGACTCAGGCAGTTCTACCTAGTTCACTGAATTTGCTGCGTTTGAAAGGAGTGGGAATGGGCGGTAGCTGAGCGAGAATGTGCCGGCATTGTACTGCTTTAAAACGCGTCACCCCGGCATAGGCCGGGGTGACGATAGCACTTATTACTCGTTAAGCAGGAGACTACCCACTGAGTGCTGCGATTACTCTTCGCCGAAGTAGCGCGTAAAGATTTCGTCGTAGGTGCCGTCTTCTTGTACTTCAGCCAGCGCTTCGTTGAATTTCTCGGCTAGCGCTTCATCGCGCTGACGGAAGGCGATACCAAAGCCATCGCCGAAGTATTCCTTGGGTTCGCTAATGCGCTCACCGATCACCACATAGTCAGCGTCGTCGCTTTCAAGCAGCGTTGTTTTGCCAATCGGGAAGTCGAGGAAAACGATGTCCAGACGCTCGGCTTCCATGTCCAGCACCATGTCGTCAGCCGTAGAGTAGCGGCTGATTTCGGCGACGCTGCTAAAGTTGTCCGTGACGTAGTTATCTTGCAAGGTGCCGCGCTGAACGCCGATGGTCATGCCTTCCAGCGTTTCTTCATTCGCTTCGCTGATGTCCAGGTCGCTGGCGGCGAACCAGGCTGACGGCATAGTGATGTAGGCGTCAGAAAACAGCACCTGCTCACGACGCTCATCGTTGATGGTCATCGACGACATGATGGCGTCATAGTTGCGTGACATTAAGCCTGGAATAATGCCATCCCACTCTTGCTCGACCCATTCGCAGGTAACGCCCATGCGATCGCACAGCTCGTTGCCAAGGTCGATATCAAAGCCGGTAAGCTCACCTTCAGCGGTGCGAAATTCCATCGGCTCATAGGGAACGTCTACGCCAATACGCACGTTATCGTAATCACGCGCTTGGGCGGAGGAGGCTGCGGCGATGGCTACGCCCAGAAGAGAAACCGTTACTAGTTTTTTCATTTTTCTACTCCGTAGAAAACAGGTTTACTAATTATCATCCCCTTTAACGTACCCCAGCTGGTGGCAGACGAAAAGAGGCAATTACTGCTATAAACCAACGCTTGTTTGACGGTGGTAGATTTAGGTTTGCTACTGCCACAAACTTATCAGGCCCAGGGGCTAGCATTGATTGATTACGGCGTTTGCGGCTGTAAGTGCGCCAATAGGCGTTTTTCTAAGAAACGGAAAAAGTACAAAATTCCGAACGTTAAGCACAGGTAGATAGCGGCGACAAACAGAAACGCATCGAACGGCGCGTAAAAACGCGCGTACACAAATCGAGCGGCACCGGTTAAATCCATCAGCGTTACTACGCTGGCAATCGCACTGGCATGCAGCATAAAGATAACTTCGTTGCCGTAGGCTGGTAGGGCACGACGAAAGGCGCTGGGCAAAATGATTCGCCGCATCATTAGGCTTTGTGACATGCCATAGGCGCGGGCGGCTTCAATTTCACCTTGCGACGTCGCTTTGATCGCACCGCGAAAAATCTCGGTGGTATATGCCGCAGTGTTCAGCGTGAAGGCAATCAACGCAGGGTAAAAAGCGCCGCGCAGTATGGGCCATAAAAAAGACTCTTGAATGCCGTCGATAAACACCACGCCGTAATAAATGATGTAAAGCTGAATCAGCAGCGGCGTGCCGCGAAATACGTAGGTAAACAGGTAAGTCGGCAAACTAATCCATTTGTGCTTTGAGCTGCGCATAATCGCCAGCGGCACGGCAATAATCAGCCCCGCAATCAGTGATAAAAAGACCAGTTGTGTGGTGGTGACCAAGCCTTCCCAGTAGTAGCCCAGCGTATTCGCGGTAAAAATGGTGTTGTCAGCGAGCAGGTCATTAAACCAAGTAGAAATATCAAGCATCTCACTGACCTCCAAAGCCGATGTCATAGCGTTTCTGCAAGCGCGCAAAAATCCATTCAGATACGCTGGCAATTAGCAGATAAACCACTGCGACGGGAATCAAAAAGGTAAACGGTTCGTGAGTGGCGCGGGAGGCTTCGGCGGCTACGCGAACCATATCGGTCAGGCCAATAACGGACACCAGCGCAGTGGTTTTCAGCAGTACCATCCAGTTATTCGATAGCCCTGGCAGCGCATGGCGCATCATTTGCGGGAAACGAATGCGTCTAAATACTAGGCTGCTACTCATGCCGTAGGCTTTACCCGCTTCAATCTGGCCGTTGTCGACCGCCATAAAGGCACCGCGAAAGGTCTCGCCCATATAGGCGCCAAAGATAAAGCCAATGGTCAGCACGCCGGCGGCGAAGGCATTGAAGTTAATATAAAGATCGATCTCGTAGTTGTAATAAAGCATGTCGCTAATAGCATTCACGCCAATTTGGCCGCCAAAAAAGAGCAGCATCATAAGCACGAGATCAGGCACGCCACGAATTAACGTAGTGTAAACAGTAGCCGTTCGCCTTAAAAACCAATTACGCGACATCTTTGCGGTGGCGGTTAGCAGCCCCAAAATAATCGACAGGAGTAACGATAGCACCGCCAACTGAATAGTGACGCCAGCCCCTTCGATCAGCCGGGGACCATAACCTTGTAAATCAAGCATGGTAAGCCTCGCAGATCAGTATTTGGGTGCTAAAAATTGTTTCAGACGCGCAGACTGCGGATTGCCAAGCACCTGATCCGGTGGCCCCGCTTCTTCCACTAAGCCCTGATGAAGATAAATAACCTGACTGGATACATCGCGAGCAAAGCTCATCTCGTGTGTCACCACGACCATCGTTCGGCCTTCTTCAGCCAAACCGTGCATGACTTTGAGTACGTCGCCGACAAGCTCAGGGTCAAGTGCAGAGGTGGGCTCGTCAAACAGCATGACTTCTGGGTCCATCGCCAGGGCACGGGCAATCGCGCCACGCTGCTGCTGACCACCTGACATTTGCGCGGGGTAAGCATTGGCGCGCGCCGTTAAGCCAACCCGATCGAGCAAGGCGTGGGCATGCTCTAGGGCTTCTTTTTTGGGTTTTTTCAGCACATGGATTGGCGCTTCTATAATATTTTCCAGCAGCGTCATGTGTGCCCACAGGTTGAAACTTTGGAACACCATCGAAAGCTTGGCCCGCATCTGCACGACCTGCTTCCAATCTTCCGGCTCGCGGCCGTGTTTAGTTGTCTTAAAGCGGATTGACTCGCCGTGAACAATGAGTTCGCCATCGTCGGGCTGCTCAAGCAGGTTCATGCAGCGTAAAAAGGTACTTTTACCTGACCCAGAGGCGCCAATCAGTGTGATGACATCGCCCTTTTGGGCTTGCAGTGAAAGGCCTTTTAGGACTTCCGTATCGCCAAAGCGCTTTTTAATATTACGCACTTCAAGGGGCGTAGGCGTAGCGGCCATAACATTGGCTCCAGTACAGAGTTGCCGCAGCAACAGTAGGTTGTTTGGTGCGGCTGGCGCGAAAAAGGGGGCGATTCTATCAGGCTGGGTACGCTGCGCGCGCCCTAATTATGACATTAAGCATTCGACGCTGGTCGCTTTGCTTAATGGCCTGTGATCTTCTCGCCATTATTATTGTCAACATCGCTTACTTTCATACGGTTTTAAAGCCCATTTTTTCTCAGTTCTTTCGTGATGCTCTTAAAATTGTACTGATTTAAGATTGCGCTGAAATGGGTGCTACTAATAATGCTGCCCTAGCGCCCACTTCAACGTTGGCGTTAGGAAACACCACGCAAAGAGGCGTATCGCCTACTCGAAAATCACCCGCAGTGCCGTCTTGAGACAACAGCGTGCCGGGTTCGAAGCGGCTGAAATTGAGCGTGTCGTCGCCAAAACAGAGTTGGAAATCGTCAGAGTGGCGCATGAGTTCGTGGTGAACTTGAAAAAACACCATCTGTGACGCTGGCTTACCTGCTGGCTGATGACCTTCACTCAGTGATGTAAGCAGCGCACGCATGGGTGCCAGCGATGCCATGTCGTTTTGGCCAAAAGGTGCGACACGCCCCAGCTCAATAGTAAACGCCTGGGCTGCGTGATAATGCTTGCTGTAGTGAGAGAATGTCCAGCTGTGCTGATGTTGATGCAGCACTGCCTGCATGTCCGCCGCGGCGAACCAGCTCCACTGCGAAGGGGCGGTCGCTGATTGCGCAAAGGGCTCCACGACAAAGCGTGGGTAGCGACTGCCTCGAATGGCGGTATGAAGGTCGTAATGCAGCTTGGGGCGATCGGTATGGCGGGTATAAAAATGATCGACCGCGTCCATTAGTTCACGGGCGCGATCAGGTTCTGGGCCTTCAACTGTTAGCTCGCGGTTGAACAGGCGGTTTAAATTGGTGCTGAGAAAGCGCTGCTGAGCCTTAAGCGCAGGCAAGTTGCCTAGAATGACTAACACGGGCGCGCCCAGCGTCGCGGTGCCTGCTTCCAAAGCGCTTAGCCACTCACCGATCAGCTCAACCGGCGCCGTTTCGTTGCCGTGGATCGCTGCTGAAAAGATGCAAGCGTGGGCATCAGCGCTTGGCTGATGAGGGGTGAGCTCCATAATGCCAGGCGCGTGTAAAGAATACGTTCCGCTTCTAAAAGCGCCGCTGCGAGAGGCGGGGGGCTGCCCGTCAAGCGACCAATCGAGCCAGTGGCCTAGCATTGTTGGTTCCTTCATCCGTGTGGTTGTCAGTATAACCGTGAGCCTAGGTTTAGCACGTTGAGCGAGTGTGACAAACCCATAGGTCGTTCGCGTGAAAAAGCCCAGTTTAATCATGAAACAATGAAAAAGCGCCCATGCTAGGCATGAGCGCTTTTTTTGCAGAAGGAATGTCAGGTTAGGCTGAACGCTGGCGCTTCATCTCTTGCTGATACTCGCTGGCGAGAGAGGTTTTTTGTTTGTCTTCAAGCCCACGCCCAGCCAGCTGGAAAACTTCTTGCTCTTCTTCATCCAGGTGATGGGTCACTAAATGCTGCAGCTGTTTAGCATGGGTCAGCCAGTGAGTCGCACTATATTCAGTTTCATCAAGCAGCTCTAATAGCTCGTCAATCTCATGGTGCTCAGCCACGCTGTGGCGCGCTTTTTCTTGGGTGAGATCAATGGCCATCATGGGGATATACAGCGCCCGCTCTTCCGCCGCCGCATGGCCGTGCAATTCAGCCCGCACCTGCTGATACAGGTTAGCGCGCTCTTCACTGTCGCCGTGAGTCTCAACTAACTGGGCGAGCAGGTCGCGCTGAATATCATGATCCTTGCGCAGGGCTTCAAAAATCGTCATTCCTAGCTCCTTGGAAACGTTTCAGGGGTTGGCATGACAAAGCTAGTGGTGGATGGCGTAAAGTGCAAGGTGACGCCGCTCGCTGGCGTCGTGGTTCTTGAACAATTTCACTTACTATAGGCGTTGCTATATCACGCTATGCTATTGAGCTTGGTTATATACACGTCGCAGCATGAATAAAATGATTGATCATAATCAGACCATCTCTTTTCAATTCGAGCGTGTTTTTAAGCGGGCCAAACTTAGATAGCGTTCTTTAGAGGGAATTAAGTGCTCCATGCATAGCTGGCAAAGCCGGTCGCGATCTTGCTTTTGAATGGCGTCAATCATCGCAAAATGCTCGTTGCAAGCGAGCTGAAGGCTGGCGGCATCGGAAATTGCCATAAACCTTATAGAGTGCGCTTTTTGGGCAAATTCGTTGATACAGTCTGACAGGTAGCTATTGCCAGTCGCCGAAAATAACGTGCGATGAAACGCAATGTTAAGCCGGAATACGCGATGTAGGTCTTGTTGCTTAATAGCGTCACTGTGCTGTTCCTGAATCACGATCAATTGCGCTAGCATTTCAGGCGGGGCGGGGAGAGGAATCGACCGTGCACCTGCCGTTTCTAACAGTTCCCGCATTGCATAGAGCTGTTCTACTTCTGCTGGAGTGTAAGCTTTTACGAATGCTCCGCGATTTTTTATACGTTCGACCAGTCCAATAGTTTCAAGTTGGAACAGTGCTTGGCGAACGGCGTGGCGTTTGCAGTTGAAACGCTCAATGAGATCTTCCTCTACCAGCCTTTCCTTAGGATTGAGCCGTCCTAATACAATGTCTTCTTCGACTGCTTTGACGATTTGATCGATGCCAAACGTTTCAGAGGGAGAGGAGGCGTAGTTGAGCTGTGTCATAAGTAATGGCTGTCATCCTTGCCGAAGCATTAGGGAGTTAATTATCGGTATCCATTCAAGCTGGATACCGATAATGGTAGCAAGAACTGCTTAGCAGGCGTAACTAATGACCTCTAGGTATTCTTGAAGTGCTGGCCGGGCGGCAGAAATCAAAATCGCAGCCCTGTTCTGCCTGAAGAATATGCTCTAGAAACAAGCGGCGATAGCCTCGTTCTTTTTCAGGCTCAATAGTGGGTTTTAATAATGATTTACGTGCCTTAAGCTCAGCCTCATCTACCATTAAGTTTAGCAGGCGTTGAGTCACGTCTAGCTGAATCAGGTCGCCGTTTTGTACCAGCGCAAGCGGTCCCATTTCTGCAGCCTCAGGAGAAACGTGGAGTACGATTGTGCCTGATGCCGTTCCGCTCATCCGCCCATCCGAAATCCGAACCATATCTTTCACACCCTGAGCAGCAAGTTTTTTAGGGATAGGGATATAGCCAGCTTCAGGCATTCCTGGGGCTCCTTTGGGGCCTATGTTTTGTAAGACAAGCACATCATCTGCTTTAACATCAAGCGCAGGATCATCAATACGTTTGGCAAGATCTTCTAAACCGGTAAAAACGACCGCACGACCGGTATGACACATTAATGCCGCGGAGGCTGCTGACTGTTTAATGATTGCACCGCCGGGTGCCAAGTTACCTTTTACAACCGCCATGCCTCCCTGTGCATAAATTGGGTTTTCTTTGTTACGCACAACTTGCTGATTGAGAATATGCGGACTGGAATCTAGGTTTTCACCGAGCGTGCGACCATTGATGGTGACTACATCTAGGTGTAGCAACGGGCGAATTTCTCGTAACAATGCTGCTAATCCACCGGCCTGATGCAAATGCTCCATATAGTGTTCGCCCGACGGTTTAAGATTGACCAATACCGGGGTTTCACGGCTCATGCGGTCAAACTGCTCAAGATCGATATCAATACCCAGCCGGCCCGCGATAGCGGCCATGTGAATAAGACCATTCGTAGAACCGCCTAAAGCGAGGAGCACACGCAATGCATTTTCAAAGGCCTCCTCGGTCATGATGCTTTGCGGCGTAATCTGCTCTACTGCGAGACGCACGGCTTCAGTACCCGTTTGCTCGGCAATGCGGAGCCGGTCAGCAAATACAGCGGGTGCCGTGGCGCTGCCGGGCAGCATCATGCCCATTGCTTCCGCTAAGCAGGCCATAGTGCTGGCGGTTCCCATTACCGAACATGTTCCTACGGTTGGTACCAGCTTATCGTTTACCTCTGTGATTTCTTGCTCATCAATCTCCTGGCCGCGATAGGCGGCCCAATAGCGTCTGCAGTCTGTACAGGCGCCAACGCGTGTGCCGCGGTGTGAGCCGCTTAGCATAGGGCCCGTTACCAATTGAATAGCGGGAACATTTGCGCTTGCTGCTGCCATTAATTGCGCTGGGACGGTCTTGTCACAGCCGCCAATCAGTACCACGGCATCCATCGGCTGAGCACGAATCATCTCCTCTGTATCCAGCGCCATGAGGTTGCGCAGGTACATGCTGGTCGGATGAGAAAAAGATTCGTGTAAAGAAATGGTTGGAAAATCGACCGGTAATCCTCCTGCCAGCATGACACCCCGCTTAACACTTTCCACTAATCCCGCAACATTGCCATGGCAGGCGTTGTAACCGCTGTAAGTATTGGCAATACCGATCACCGGACGCGACAAAGCATCGTCGGTGTAGCCCATGCCCTTAATAAAAGCTTTGCGTAGGAACAGTGAAAACCCTTCATCGCCGTAGTTTGTTAGCCCCTTACGCATTCCTTGGGAGTGATTGTGATTGTTAGTTGTCATGGCAAACCCCTTCTCTGTGGATCAAACGGTCACGCTGGACTTTAGTATTGTTGTTAACAAGATTATTGACAATCTTATTGTCAATGTACTAGTTTTTTCCATGCATGCCAAATAAAAGTCCACATGCATCACAGCCTAAGCACCATGACAAATACGATAAAAAAGGTGGCAATAATGAAGACCAAACTACTTTCAATTTCCATACTCGTAGCAGCAGCCGCTGTTCCTTTGGCAGTACATGCTGAGTACTCCGTGACCGATGAAATTCGCGTATTGCAGGGATTTCAGGCAGGGGGTGGTAGTGATGCGCTTGCTCAACTGGCCCATCCGTATCTTCGGGAAATTCTCGGGGTCAACTTCATCAATGAATACATTCCGGGAGCAACGGGGGCTATCGCCTGGACGCGATTGACCCATCAATCGCCTAACGATGGTTCAGTTATCAGCATTACCAATACACCGATGTTAATGACCAACTACATCATTAATGACTCGATCTCTTACAACATTGATCAGCTAACGCCCATCGCGAATGTGGTGACAGACCCTGGTGTGATCGTGGTGCACCCCGATAGCCCTTACCAAACCATTGAGGAGCTGCTGGCAGCCGCTGAGGAGACTCCAGGGCGCATCACTATTGGTAACTCGGGGATTGGTGGCGACGATTATTTTTCCACGATCATGGTGGAAAACGCATCAGGGCTAAGCTTCGAGAAAATTCCCTTTGCCGGCGATGGCCCTTCGGCAACGGCCGCGATGGGTGGCCAAATTGATGCGTCGTTTAACAACGTGGGTATCGTTTACGGGCATCTGCAAGCCGATAGTTTGCGCGCTCTGGCTGTGTTATCTGCCGAACGTCTCCCGATGCTTCCTGATGTGCCCACGCTTAGAGAAATCGGTTACGACGTCGTGAATGGTTCATCACGGGGCTACAGCGCGCCTGCGGGCATTCCAGATCAGGCGAGGGATGAGCTTATTGCCGCTTTTGAAGAGCTTGCGACGAATGAAGAGTTTCTTCAGCGCGCTGAAGAGCGTGCTTTTTATATCGATATTGTGACCGGAGATGACTACATGGAAATGATGAAGAATATGGAAGAGAGCTTCTCCGCGATTTGGGATGAGCTGGATGAAGATGCCGAATGATTAAAACGCTAGGAGCATGCTGATATGAATATGAGTCGCTTGTCGCTAGGCGTGTTTGGAGTGTGCTTGGCGATATTCTTTTTTATCCACAACATCGAGTATCCGGCGCGAGCGGCTCAAATTCCGCTGATTTTTTCCACGGCTGTTGGCCTTTTGTCTTTGGCGTGGATCGTTCAGCAAGTTTGGTCGATCAGAAAACTGCGGCGAACGGCGGTTGGTACATCGACGTTTAGCAGCAGTATCACTGCCGCTGCCCCAAGCGCTTACGGGCGATACGTAAAAGCATTCAGCATTTATGCCGTTGCTCTGATGTATGCCTATAGCATTGGCGTGGTTGGTTATTTTATTGCATCAGCGATGTTTATGGGGCTTGCGTTACTCATTGTCCGTGAAGTGGGCGTTCGCTATGCGCTTGTAGGCTCCGGAGCGCTTTTGGGCACGATAGGCTTAGTATTTTTCTACTTTCTAGGCCTTAACATGCCCATGCTTCCCACGTTTTTGTAATCATCCTGCATATGGAGTGAGTCATGGACTCGAGTATGTTGATGGCAGGTATTGCCAATGTTTTGTCTTGGTCAAATCTGCTGCTAATCATTGGCGGCACGTTGCTAGGAATGTTTGTGGGGGCTATGCCTGGCCTCTCAGCCACAATGGCACTGGCTTTATTACTGCCTGTAACGTTTAGCATGGAACCTGGTGCCGGACTTAGCATGTTGGCATCGCTCTATTTGGGTGCGTCATACGGTGGTTCCATCTCCGCTATTTTGCTTAATACCCCGGGAACACCGTCCGCAGCGGCCACCGTTTTGGATGGCTATCCTCTATCTCAGCAGGGCAAAGCCGGTAAAGCATTAGGGGTCTCACTGTTTGCATCGTTTTGTGGAGGCTTAATGAGTGGGATCGCGCTGTTAGTGGCCGCTCCACTACTGGGCGTTGTAGTACTCAAATTCGGCCCAATCGAGCTATTTGCTGTGGCCGTCTTGGGTATCACAATTATCGGCTCTTTGTCCCAGGGCTCAGTGATATCGGGGCTTCTTTCTGGCGGTATTGGCTTGCTCGTGAGCACCGTGGGGATGGATCTGATAACCGGCACGCCTCGTATGACATTTGGCCAAATGAATCTCTTTTCAGGCATCAGTTTTACGGTGGCACTGATTGGACTTTTCTCCATTCCCCAGGCACTGCTGCTGATAGAAAAGAGTGGTCAGGGGGAAAAGAAAATTGCCAATAAAATTACCGATAAATTGATGCCTCGGTGGGCCGATATTAAGACTTTGATGCCCAACATTGGGCGCTCTGGCGTGATCGGGATTATTACGGGCCTGATACCCGGTACCGGTGGCGATACTGCCAGTTGGTTTGCTTATAACGAGGCCAAGCGCTTTGCCAAGGATAAGAGTCGTTTTGGTAAGGGAGATTTGGCAGGGCTTGCTGCGCCAGAGTCAGCCAATAATGCTGTAGTAGGTGGTGCGCTGATCCCAACGATTGCACTGGGCATACCCGGCAGCTCGTCTACGGCCATTCTGCTAGGCGCTTTAATGGTTCATGGGATTCTACCTGGGCCCAATCTACTAACAGAGCATGGCGAAGTTACCTACACACTGATTTGGGCCGTCATCATTGCTAACTTTGCACTGCTTGGCGTGGGGTTAATGTTCACCCGCATGTGCGTTGCTGTGACCAAAGTGCCTGATGGATTTGTGGCGTGTGCCATTATTGTGCTGTGTGTGGTGGGCTCGTTTGCTATCAACAATAGCTTCTTCGATGTCGGTTTGATGTTTGCCTTTGGCCTATTTGGTTACTGGATGCTCAAAGCAGGTATGGCGCCTGCTCCTATGGTTGTCGGGCTGATTCTTGGACCTGTCATGGAAACCAGCTACCAGCAGTCAATGCTGATTGGCGGTGGTAGCTTCATGATTTTTGCTAAAAGCCCGATTGCACTGTTTTTGTTGATTCTTGCGCTGTTCTCTGTGCTTCAGGCGACACCAGTGTTGGGCTGGCTGCGTCGGAGTCTTAGCCGTCGTACAAGCCAAGCATAACGGGCTATTAGAAACGCAATCACTCGATGATTATCAATAATGATAACTAGATGAATAACAAGCGAGAGTGTTATGGGCATCATTAAAGACGTCAAAGCAATTACGGTTAGTATCCCGTTGGATAATCCCACCAGCTTCTCTAGCCGGCAGGTATTACAGCGTGACTATGCGCTGGTTGAGATCACTTCAGATACGGGACATAAAGGCATTGGATTCTGCTATGGGGGCAGTAACGCAGGTGGATTAGTAACCCATGCAGTGCGTGAGCTATTACGTCCGATATTGCTGGGCCAGGAAACCTATCAGGTGGAAGGGCTGTGGCAGAAAATGTATCAGGAAGCGCTACTACATGGCCGCACGGGAGCGGTGATGCGAGCAATCAGTATTATCGATACTGCTTTGTGGGATCACAATGCTCGTGAGGTTGAGCTGCCACTCTATAAGTTACTGGGCGCTCATGCATCGGACAGTGTCGCAGCCTACGCAAGCGGTGGGTATTATTTGGAGGGTAAGCAACCAGAGCATCTTGCCGATGAGATGCGCGGCTATGTAGCGCAAGGTTTTAAGGCTATTAAATTAAAAGTAGGGCGTGAAACCCTGGCTAAAGAGGAAGCGCGCCTTGCCGCTGTGCGCGAGGCCGTTGGACCTGATGTGTTGGTGATGATGGATGCTAATAATGCATGGCGAGATCTGCCTTCGGCGTTAGCATTTATGCGCATGGCAGAACCTTATGACCCTTATTGGATTGAAGAGCCCTTTAGCCCTGATGACATTGATAATCATCGTCGGCTAGCCGAACGTACCCCGGTTCCGGTAGCCACGGGCGAAATAGAGGCGGGGCGCTGGCGATTTAAAGAGTTATTGGACAAAGATGCGGCCATGATTTTACAGACCGATGCAGCCGTCTGCGGTGGAGTGACCGAGTTCAGGCGTATAGCAGCAACGGCCTCCAGCTATGGTGTTGATGTCTGCCCTCACTGGTTTCACGATCTACATGTGCACCTGGTGGCGGCATCTCCAAATGCGCCTTTTGTAGAGTATTTTGCTGATGACCAGGTACTTAACTTTCGACGCTTGATTGATACGCAGCTGGTTGCGGAAAACGGGCGCTTGTTACTACCGACGGCCCCAGGACTCGGATTCAATTTCGATTCGCAGAGCATCGCTCGTTACGCCGTCGATGAGTGGCAATAACTATCAAGGGGATAAGGATGAGCCAGAATACTCAGCCAGGACAAGTGTGGTCACCGGTCATCACACCGTTTTCTGATGATCTAATGCCGGATGTCGAACGTTTTATCAACCACTGTCGGTGGCTGCTAAGTAGCGATGTTGGCCTCGCCATTTTTGGCACTAACTCTGAAGCCAATTCTCTCACCGTGGCAGAAAAGCGTCAGTTAATTGATGCTTTATTGGCTGACGGTGTGCCTTCTAATCGCCTGATGCCTGGTGTTGGTAGCTGCACTATTGGAGATACGGTTGAATTAACTCAGCATGCCGTGAAAGCGGGAACTGCAGGCGTGTTAATGCTGCCTCCTTTTTTCTATAAAGGCGTTTCTGAGGAGGGATTGTTTCGTTACTTCTCTGAGGTGATTGAGCGAGTTGCATCGTCCGCATTAAGGATTTATCTCTACCATATTCCACCTGTTTCGCAGATTCCCATTACGCTGGCGCTTGTCGAGCGGTTGCTGAAACGTTATCCCGATACCATTGCCGGGCTTAAAGACAGCTCGGGGGATTGGACCAATACAGCGGCATTGATTGATAACTTTGGCGCTGATATGGCCATTTACGCGGGTAGCGAGCACTTTCTGCTCCAGACTATGCAGGCCGGAGGTGCAGGCTGCATAAGCGCGACTGCCAATGTAAACCCAGCGCCTATAGCAGCCTTGGCAAATACCTGGCAAGCACATGATGCTGATCAACAGCAGGAAACAATTTCTTCGCTGAGACGTGTATTTGAATGCTTTCCTATGATTCCCGCCTTGAAGGCCGCTACCGCGCAATACAGCGGCGATGGCCCATGGTGCCGTGTCCGTCCTCCGTTGGTAGAGCTAGATTCTACCAAGCAGCAAGAGCTGAACAGTGCGCTAACGTCAATCGGTTTTACGATGCGCGATTATCCCCGCTAGGCCAATTCTAATAAAGACAACATGGCTGTCGTCATGACAGCCAGTGATACGACCGGGATTACCAACATGACCACTTTTTTTAAGTCGGGCAGCCAACCTGCCTCAGCTACTATTCGTTTACACCCGAGTGATAACGTTATCGTTGCTCGCTTTGAAATTCCTGAAAATACGGTGGTTGTCAGTGAGGCGATTACCAGTCTTGAGAGTGTACCCGCGGGCTACAAGCTGGCGACTCGTACGATCTTGAAAGGAGAGCCCATTCTCAAGTACAGCGTAACGATTGGATTTGCCGCCCAAGATATCGCGCCTGGAGAACTAGTGCATAGCCATAACGTGGCCTTTGAAGAGTTTGACCGTGATTATCGTCATGCCGAGGAGTTTGTACCGATCGTGCCTGTATCTGCTAAAGATGTCGCTACTTTCGAGGGCATCTTGCGCGAGAATGGGCAGGTAGGAACCCGTAATTACATCGCTATTCTGTCAACCGTAAACTGTTCCGCGACGGTGGTGCGCAAAGTAGCCGACTGGTTCACCGACGAGCGTATGGTGGATTTCCCTCATGTTGATGGCGTCGTCGCTTTTCCTCATTCATTGGGCTGCGGCATGGAGATGTCTGGTGAGCCAATGGCGCTGCTGCGCCGTACTATTGCGGGCTATGCACGCCATGCCAACTTTGCGGCTGTTCTGATCGTTGGTTTGGGCTGTGAGCGTAATCAGCTTGAAGGCTTAATGGAAGAGCAAGGGCTGAATGCTGGGGAGCGGTTACAAACCTTCACTATGCAATCGATGGGAGGCACTGCTAAAACAATTGCTGCTTGTATTGACGCGGTAAAGTCGTTGTTGCCCAAAGCCAATAAGATTCTTCGTCAGCCGGTTTCTGCTGCGCACCTTACCGTTGGGCTGCAGTGTGGTGGTTCTGATAGTTTTTCCTCTATTACCGCTAATCCGGCGCTTGGCCGCGCTGTTGATCTGCTGGCACGCCACGGAGGAACAGCGATTCTTTCGGAAACTCCTGAAATTTACGGTGTAGAACACACGCTGACACGACGTGCGGCCAACCGCGAGGTGGGGGAAAAGCTAATCGAGAGAGTTCGCTGGTGGAAGGATGAGTACTCTGTAGGGCGGGATGTGCAGATCAATGGCAAAGTTAGCCCAGGCAATCAGATGGGTGGGTTAGCTAACATATTTGAAAAGTCGCTGGGTTCGTCAATGAAAGGCGGTACGGGGCCTCTAATGGAGGTTTATCGCTATGCTGAACCGGTGACGACTAAAGGGCTTGTGTTCATGGATACTCCTGGCTATGACCCTGTTTCCATTACCGGCCAAATTGCCGGTGGAGCTAATTTAATTGCTTTCACGACAGGTCGTGGCTCTATGTTTGGGGCCAAACCCACGCCTAGCATCAAGCTTGCGACTAATACGCCGATGTTTGAAAGGCTGAGTGATGATATGGACCTTAACTGTGGCGCCATATTAGATGGTGATTGTGATATCGAGGAGATGGCCCAACGTATTTTTAATTTGATGTTAGCAACAGCATCAGGGCAACGTTCCAAAAGTGAGCTGTTGGGGCTAGGTGATAATGAGTTCGTGCCATGGCATATCGGTATTATGAGCTAGGAGATTAGCGATGAAAAAGCGTATCGTAGCCTTACGTCGTCTTCATGCCGAACACCTAGCGCAGTTGGAGCAGGAATATCACGTTGATTACTTTCCTGAGCTTGATGACGGCAATATGCCAGCCTTTTTACATTCGATGGAGCAGGCTCATGGTCTTATTGGTGGGAAGCTGTCGATCGATGAGGCCTTCTTAGATCGGGCGTCTAGCTTGGAGGTGATAGCCACTATCTCGGTGGGATATGACAACTTTCCCATCGATGCTATGACACGCCGTGGCATTGCGCTTTGTAATACACCGGACGTGCTCACTGAGTCCACTGCCGATACGGGGTTTGCGCTAATTATGGCCGCCTCGCGGCGTATTGCCGAGTTAGATCGTTGGGTGCGTGACGGAAAGTGGGAATCGCATATTGGTGAGCTGCAGTTCGGGCGCGATGTGCATAGTAAAACGCTAGGTATTGTTGGTTTGGGACGGATCGGGTCAGCCGTTGCGCGTCGTGGGGCGCTAGGGTTTTGTATGCCCGTTCTGTACAGTAACGCTTCCCCAAAACCTCAGCTAGAAAAGGATCTGGGTGTCGTGCGCTGTTCACTACAGGCCTTGCTCGAGCTTTCTGATGTTGTTTGCGTCACGGTACCTTTGACGCAGGACACTCGGCACTTGTTCGGCCGCGATGCGTTTAATTCGATGAAGCCTTCCGCTATCTTTGTCAATATCTCCCGTGGTGCGGTCGTCGATGAAAAGGCGTTGATTGAAGCGCTGCAGGCGGGCGATATTGCTGGAGCTGGCCTGGATGTTTTCGAACAAGAACCGCTTGCAAAAGATTCTCCGCTATTAGCGTTACCACAAGTGGTGGTGCTGCCCCACATTGGCTCAGCTACGCATGAAACGAGAGCGGTAATGGCGCAGTTGGCTATCGACAATTTGTTGATTGCGTTGAAGCGTAAACCCCCTCCTAATATGGTAAACCCCAACGCGTGGACGAAGACCCAATAGGAAATGGTGTGAAGCAACTAAAAAAAATCGGCAACCTGCAGGACTTTGAACGCGTAGCTCATAAACACTTACCTAGGCCGCTGTTTGGCTATGTGGCTAACAGTGCAGAAGAGGGTAAAACGCAGTTAGCCAATCGGCAGGCGTTTGATCGCTATGCCTTGCGGCCTAGAGCCCTAGTTGATGTGTCTGCAATCTCGATTGAAACTGAGCTTTTAGGCCAGCGCTATAGCGCGCCCTTTGGCATTGCTCCCATGGGGATTAGCGCCTTAACGGCTTACCGCGGTGATCTTGTGCAGGCGCGCGCGGCGGCTAAAGCCAAGCTTCCGATGATACTTAGCGGAAGCTCGCTTATCCCTCTTGAAACTGTTCAGAAGGATGGGCCCACCGACTGGTTCCAGGCTTATTTGCCCGGCACGCTTGATGAGATTGAAGCATTGCTTGCTCGAGTCGAGCGGGCGGGATACCGCAACTTAGTGATTACGGTGGATTATGCCGTGCCACCTAATGGTGACAATAATCGCCGCAGCGGTTTTTCATCGCCGCTTCGGCCGAGTTTGCGGCTGGCCTGGGATGGCATTATTCGACCACGCTGGCTCTTCGGTACTTTTCTACGCACGCTCTATCATCACGGCATACCGCATTTTGAGAATAACTATGCCCAGCGGGGCATTGCGGTTATCTCCAAGAATGTCACTCGCGATTTCTCTGGCCGCACTCATCTCGACTGGAGCTACCTTGAGCGGGTGAGGGCGCTATGGCCAGGCAAGTTGATCGTCAAAGGGATTCTGCATCCTGAGGACGCACGGCGAGTTGAAGCGCTGGGAGGCGACGCTGTCATTGTGTCCAATCACGGTGGTCGGCAGCTCGATAGTGGTGTTGCGGCACTCGATGCGCTGCCTGATATTGTCCAGGCTGTGGAGCATATCCCGGTGATGGTCGATAGCGGTTTTAGACGCGGCACGGACATTATTAAAGCGTTAGCGTTAGGGGCAGACTTTGTATTCATTGGCAGACCGATTAACTACGCGGCCGCTTATGCAGGTGAGGCGGGCGTGACGCATGCATTGAATTTGTTGCGTGAAGAGGTTGTCCGCGATTTGGCATTAATGGGGGTGACTGATATTGGCCAGCTTGCACCTGAGCATTTGGTGGCCCGACCCTAAAATAGCGCGTGGGCCTATAGGCGCACGCGCTTAGCGTCATTGCTCAGTCGTTCAGGCTCAGATCTTAAACCTATGTATTTAAAGCAAAGTATTTACAATATAAGTATTTAAAAATAAGTATTTAAAGCCTGAGCGCCGCGTTCAGTTTTAGACCGCAAGCTTATCGGCAATTGCCCGGCCCAGGCTTGCGGTGGTGCCTTGCCCGCCCACGTCGCGAGTAAGTACTTGGCTATCGCCTTCGCTGAGTACTTCCTCAATCGCCGTTACTATAGCGTCGGCGGCTTCCTTGTAGCCTAAGTGTTCAAGCATCATGGCACCTGACCATATCTGGCCAATAGGATTGGCGACACCTTTGCCTGCGATATCAGGTGCGCTGCCATGAACTGGCTCGAACAGGCTCGGGAATTTGCCTTCTGGGTTAATGTTGGCCGACGGTGCAATGCCGATAGTGCCGGTACAGGCGGGACCTAAGTCAGAAAGTATATCGCCAAACAGGTTGCTGCCCACCACCACGTCAAACCAGTCCGGATGAAGTACAAAGTTAGCGGTCAGAATATCGATATGAAATTTATCCACGGCAATCTCTGGGTAGCCTTTCGACATTTCGACTACGCGCTCATCCCAATAGGGCATAGTGATTGAGATACCGTTGGACTTGGTCGCCGAGGTCAGCTTTTTGCGTGGGCGTGTTTGGGCCAGCTCAAACGCATATTTCAGCACGCGATCGACGCCGGTGCGGGTCATGATAGTTTCTTGAATGACGACTTCACGATCAGTGCCTTCAAACATCTTGCCGCCAACGCTTGAGTACTCGCCTTCGGTGTTCTCGCGAACTACATAAAAGTCGATATCACCCGCTTCGCGACCTGTTAGCGGGCTCTTAATGCCGGGCATCAGTTTGCAAGGACGCAGGTTAATGTATTGATCGAACTGGCGGCGGAATTGGAGCAATGAACCCCACAGTGATATGTGGTCAGGCACTTTTTCAGGCCAGCCAACGGCACCATAGAAGAGCGCATCGAAATCTTTTAGCTGCTCGAACCAGTCATCCGGCAGCATCTTGCCATGTTCTAAATAGTAGTCGCAGCTACCAAATTCAAAGACGCTAAATTCAAGATCAATATTGAAGCGCTTGGCAGCAGCTTCAAGCGCGCGAATGCCCTCAGGCATTACTTCGGTGCCAATGCCGTCGCCAGCAATGACCGCAATCGTATGAGCCATGGTAACTCCTTACATTGTTTGTTATTCAATATCAGTTCAGAGGCATGAATACTGAAACATAAAGCACTATCAGAACTGAGTGTAGCGGCTATTTGTTAAGAGATAATCAGGCTATTATTCAAGTTATTGTTGCTTGAAAGTAGAGAATAGCCGAGGTGTTAGATGGCTCAGTTGGATGATTTGGCTTTTTTTCAGCATTTAGCCCGTGCCGGGAGTTTAACGGCGACGGCACGCGAGCTTGGCCTTTCGCTGTCAGCGGTGAGCAAGCGATTAAAAATGCTTGAAGGGCGTTTAGGCGTCGAGTTGGCTGCCCGTACCACAAGGCGCTTAACGCTGACGGCCGAGGGCGAACGCTATTTTGCACGTGGGGCACTGATTTTAGACGAGCTTGATGAACTGGAAAATTCATTGGGCGAGAGTATCAACCAGGCGCTTAGCGGCAGGCTACGCATTAACGCCACCTTTGGCTTTGGCCGTCGCCACATTGCTCCTTTGCTGTCACGTTTCTGTGCCCAGCATCCAGACGTAGAAGGGTGGCTCGAGCTCACTAACTTTCCGCTTAATTTGAGCGATCACGGTTTTGATATTGGCATTCGCATTGGCGAGCCTCCAGAGTCGCGCTTGGTCGCCCGGCGAATTTTAACGAATCGGCGCGTGCTCTGCGCATCACCTGCGTATACCGCCCAGGCACCAACGCTTCAAACGCCCGCAGACCTGCAGCAGCATGCTTGCTTAGTGATCCGTGAGAACGACAGCGATTTTCCAGTGTGGCGCTTTGAGCAATGCGGTCAGCCTGCCAAGGTACAGTCGGTCAAAGTCAGCGGTCGGTTGGCAAGCAATGATGCGGAGGTGATCACCCGGTTAGCGCTGGATGGACACGGTGTCATGTTGCGTTCGTGGTGGGATGTTAATGAGCACCTTGCCAGCGGCGAATTAATGGCGTTACTGCCTAGCTGGCAAGGCGTACGAGCAGACTTTTACGCGGTGTTTGAGCAGCGCCGCCACGTGCCCGCCAGGCTGCGCGCCTTTATTGATTTTGCGCAACGCGAAATGGTCGGGCGAGTGTCGGCATTGCCAGAAGAAACGATTAGCGGTCCGGGCACGAATCGCCCTGAGTAACCTCGATGAGCTCATCGGTCGGGAAGTCTAGCTCTGCCGCACGCTGTTGTAGACGCGCTTCTGTCGAACTATCCATTTGCGTTGTGCGTGACAAAATCCACGTCTAAGATGTTGTAACCGCCGTAAATTATTCGCAGGTAACGGTTGAACGATCGCTATTGCGGGCGAGCACGCGAAGGCGTGAAGCCAGCATATCGCGGTCGAGGTAGGTGCCCTGCAAATGGCGTGCGCCGCTGTTGGGGTCGAACTCACGACGACCATGAAGCACACGGCGATTATCAAACGCCACCATCTGCCCCGGGCGAAGCGTGAACTCTAACTGATGTGCTTCGCTGTGAAACAGCTTCCACAGTAGAGCGTAAGCGCTGTACCAAGCTTCCATTTGCTCCACGGGTAGATGAAGGGCGTCGCGAATCCAGTTATTTAGGCGCATCTCAACAAGGTTGCCGGCGCAATCCAGTGTGACCACTGGTGCTCGCATAGAAATATCGTGGGTTTCATCCTGGAAGCGGAAATCAATCGGTGTCCCGCTGAGAATGGCTAACGCCGCCGGGTCTTTCTGGCGTAGGGCTTCGACGACGCGGGCACCATCCGCAAACAGTGATTCGCCACCGTTGGCGTCGTTTTGCAGGCAGTAGAGCAACTGAATATCCGGCGGTTGGCGCCAGTTGGGCAAATCGATATGCAGGGGTAACCCGACCGCAGTATAAGCCGCGTTGTTGGGGTTGGGTTTTGAGCGCACATCGAAGCGAGCGCCAAAGTTGGTGGCACGCAGCGGCCCAATACGCTCAGCTAAACGGCTCACTTCCTCTTCTACCAAGGGGCCATCCGTCATTAGTGCCAGCCCATCGCGTAGCATGGCGGTGAGCCAGGCTTTCTCACCTTGAGGCGTTAAAAAATCGCTGTGACTGATACGCTCAGGCGCAAAGTTATCATTCCACGCGATGCTGCTGGGTACCGCTGAGCTCAGGCTTGCTTCTGGGCGGCGTTGATATAGCCAGCCGCAATGAAACGCGCTGGCATGCCCATCCGGCCAGTTCAGGTGCAGGTGGCCATCCCGTAGCGCAACGCTTGGCGGCTCAGAAATCGCTTCAAGTGGCAGATAGAGCCTTTCGCGTGTCTGCGGATGACGGCAGGCATGGCAGGCGCAGTGATCGCGCAACCAGAGTAAGGGCAGGGTGGTTTGCTGGCCATCTTGCCACTCAAGTGAGATGCCATATTGGACGAGTGCCGCCTGGGTGAGTGCAGGCCCGGCTTGGTAGGGGGTTAATTCGCCCATGTCTGGGGCGTGAACATTGCTCGTTATTGTCGACGGTATCGTTTGTATTGCGCTGTTCATTAAAACTCCAGATGACTCCCTTGACGGAAATGTCTAGGGGGCGGTGCATTACTGTTATTTAGGATGAAGGAGTAGCCGCGTCAGTGACAAACGATTAATCTGACCCCTAAGACATCGTTTTACTTATAGGTAGCTTTTTCATGGGTCAATTACCGCCGTTGTTATGGCTGCAGGCCTTTGAGTCTGCGGCACGTACATTGAGTTTTACCGCCGCAGGTAACGAGCTAGGCGTCACTCAGGCTGCCATCAGCCAGCGTGTTAGGCTGTTGGAGGATCGCGTAGGTCAAAAATTGTTTGTGCGCCATGCCCGTAGCTTGACGTTAACGCCCGCCGGGCAGGCATGGATGCCGAGTATTCATGATGCTTTCATGCGCATTAGTGAAGGCACGCTAGAAGTCTTTGGCAGCACCACTGAGCAGCCGGTCACGCTACGCACGACACCGGTGATTCAGCAGTCCTGGCTGGCTCCGCGCTTAATTGCTTTCCACCGTGCCTATCCGCAGGTGGCCGTTCGCTTGGTAAGTGCGATCTGGCCGGATGATTTCGGCCCCGAAGGCGCTGACATTGAAATTCGTTACGGCAAAGGGGAATGGGCCGGTGTTGATATGCAGTCGCTAGGTGAGGATCAACTGCAGCCGGTTTGTTCGCCTGCGCTGGCTAAAACACTGGCGTCACCAAGCGATTTGGCTGGGCATACATTGCTTCATGCAGCAGGGTTTGGCATTGGCTGGTCAGGTTGGCTTCAGGCCGCAAACGTAGCGGATATGGAAGCACGGTGTTGGTCAATAACCTGCGATAACCAGGTGATGACGCTGGTATTAGCTAGCCAGGGTGGAGGTGTCGCGCTTACCCATCGACGTTTAATGGAACGGCGCACGGACCTGGTCGCTCCCTTTGCGCTTAGCGTAGTGAGTGATGAGCGTTTTTGGTTAGTGCGCCCTAATCGTCGTCACGTAGATGAGGATGCTGCCTTGGTTTGGGCGTGGCTAGTTGAGTCACGTTAAGCTGCTTTTAACGCTGGATTGGTGAGCTTGTGGCCGGCATCATTTTTCCAATGCGCTTGCCATTTTGGTGCAACCGTGAAGAATGATGCGTTTTCAATGCTAAAAAAGGCGTCTGATATATGGAATTTTCTCTTGCAGCGCTAGTGGATCGTGGCAATGGACTGCTGTGGGGCAGCGTACTGGTTTACTTATTGATTGGTGCTGGCATCTACTTCACCGTTATGACCCGCGGTGTTCAAGTTCGTTATTTTGGCCATATGTTTAAGCTGCTGCGCAGCTCCCGCGAATCAAACGGCGGTATCTCTTCGTTTCAAGCACTTTCAACCAGCTTAGCGGCGCGAGTCGGTACGGGTAACCTTGCTGGCGTGGCCGTCGCGATCTATTTTGGTGGCCCCGGCGCCATTTTCTGGATGTGGATGACCGCGATGGTCGGCATGGCAACCAGCTTTGTAGAGTCGACGCTGGCTCAGGCGTATAAAACCGACCATGGCGATAATACCTTTCGCGGTGGCCCGGCCCGCTATATTGAAAAAGGGCTTGGCTTACGCTGGTTGGCGATGCTGTTTTCGATTTGTTTGATTATTGCGTTTGGATTGGCGTTTAACAGTGTTCAGGCCAACTCCATCGCCCAGGCGATGGAACAGGCATTTGCCATTCCCACCTGGGCCATGGGGTTAGTCTTGATGGCGGTGGTCGCACCGATCATTTTTGGTGGTTTAAAGTCGATCGCCAAAGTAGCTGAACTGGTTGTACCGCTGATGGCGTTGCTTTATCTGGTGCTGGCGCTGGTCGTGGTGGGGTTGAATATCAGTGAATTTCCCGCCGCGATCATGACGATTTTGCGCAGTGCTTTTGGTCTTGAGCAAGCAGCCGGCGGTGCCGTTGGTTACGCCGTTTCTCAGGCGATAATGAACGGTATTCAGCGCGGACTCTTCTCTAACGAGGCGGGTATGGGCTCTGCTCCCAACGCGGCGGCAACGGCCTCTACGCGCCCCGACCATCCTGCCGCGCAGGGTTTTATCCAAATGCTGGGGGTGTTTTTAGATACCCTCGTCATCTGTACGGCAACGGCGGCGATCATCATTATGGCCGGGCCAGAGCTAATGTCAGGTGATGAGAATAATGGCATTCAGCTAACCCAAATGGCGCTATCCAGCCACGTAGGCGACTGGGGCGGTATGTTTGTCGCGGTGGCGATTCTGCTGTTTGCGTTTACGTCGGTTATTGCCAACTACTCTTACGGTGAGTCTAATATTGAGTATTTAGCCGGACGCCGTGCCCCTATGGCCATTATGATTTATCGCTTTGCAGTGCTGGCGATGATTATGGTGGGTTCGGTGGCCAGTCTTGGCGCCATCTGGAACTTCGCTGACCTCTCAATGGGGATGATGGCGATTATTAACTTGGTGGCCATTTTGATGCTGTCGCCGGTGGCTTTCTCACTTTTCCGTGACTACGAAGTGCAGCTGAAAGCGGGTAAAGAGCCGGTATTTGACCCAAGCCGTTTCCCTAAGCTGGTCAATAAAGTTGATCCAAAGGCTTGGCCGAAAAAGTAAAAAGGAGGTTGTCGTCATGGCTCGGCCTGAACTACTCGAACAGATTTATACGATCGTTGATCAGATTCCGCCGGGCCGTGTCACCACCTATGGCCGCATTGCTAAAATGACGGAAGGCGCGACCCCGCGCATGGTAGGCTCGGCGATGCGGCATCTGCCGGATGGCCATCAGTTGCCTTGGCATCGCGTGATTGCGGCGTCGTTAAAGCTTGCTGATCATGGTGGGGCTGAGCGTCAGCATCAGAAACTACGCGATGAAGGTGTGTTATTTGATGCTAAGGGGCGGGTGCCTGCCTATCTTGTCTGGCCTGATTGAGAGCAACCGTGCCGCTCACTAACAACAACGCCGCCCAATGGGGCGGCGTTGTTGTATTCGGCTTAGCGATCAAGGCGTGGTGCGGTCATTCACTCTTCTCATTCACTCTTCTCATTCACTCTTCTGACTTACCGCCGGATTTCCACGACCAGTCACGCCAGCGTAGATCGAACAAATCTTTACGACGGTCTTTCAAATTCGTCACTGAGCCTTCAGCGCGCACGACGGTGAGGCGTGTGAGATCCAAATCAGAGAAGAAGATCATCTCTGTATTGGGCGTCGTTTCCGCCAGCACCGCATCGTGCGGGAAGGCGAAATCGGAAGGCGAGAAAACCGCTGACTGAGCGTATTGAATGTCGAGGTTTTCAATCGAAGGCAGGTTGCCAACGCTGCCGCAGAGCACCACGTAGCACTCGTTTTCAATCGCCCTTGCCTGGGCACAGTGACGCACGCGCAGGTAGCCGTTTTTAGTGTCGGTCCAGAAGGGCACGAACAGGATGTCCATGTCTTGATCGGCCAGCAGGCGACCCAACTCTGGGAACTCCACGTCATAGCAAATCAAGATGCCTACGCGGCCTGCATCCGTATCAAACACCTGAAGCTCATCACCACCCTCTATCACCCAGTCGCGGCGCTCTTGAGGGGTAATATGCAGTTTGGCCTGACGCTCAACGCTACCATCACGGTGGAACAGGTAAGCGATGTTATAGAGCCTGTCATCGTCACCGACTTCTATCATCGAGCCGCCAACAATGTTGATGTTGTACGAGACCGCCATACGCGATAGCTCGAGCTTAAATCGCTCGGTGAAACCGGCCAAAAAGCGAATAGCGCCCATTTGATCCTTCTGGGCATCGCGGTCTTGAAGGCCCATCAGCGGTGCATAGAACAGCTCGGGGAAGACCGCAAAATCACTCTGATAATCGGAGAGGGCATCAACAAAGTATTCGATCTGCTGAAGGGCGGCTTCTACCGAGGAGAACTCACGCATCTGCCACTGCACGGCACCTACACGCACTTGAGTCGGCTTGTTGTCGAGCACGCTGTCGGCGGGCTCAAATAAGATATTATTCCACTCCAGCAAGGTAGCGTAGCCGCGAGACTGCTCATCTTCCGGTAGGTATTTACGCAGCAAGCGTTTTACCTGGAAATCATTTGCCTGTTGGAAAGACAAAATCGGGTCATAAATCTCTTTGCGTGAGACTTTATCAATATATTGAGCGGGCGTAAGTTCATCGGCATGCTGGTGGTAGCCTGGGATACGTCCACCGGCAAGAATTGACCGCAGGTTCATCGAACGGCACAGCTCTTTACGTGCTTCGTAAAGACGTCGTCCTAGGCGATAACCCCGGTAGTCGGGATGAATCAGCACGTCTAGCCCGTACATAGCATCGCCATCCTCGTCGTTGAGGATAATTTCGCGATGACCAATAAGATCGTCATACTTGTGCGGGTTCGAAAACTCGTCGTAATCGACCTGAACCGTTAGGGCTACACCGACCAGAATACCATCATCTTCAATGGCGATTTGGCCATCAGGAAACTCCTGAATGAGCTTATCGATCGTGCGCTTTGGCCAAGCACCGCCAATATCGTGATAGACCGCGTCCATCAAGGTCTTGAGCTGATCGTAGTCATCGCTCATTAGGTTGCGCAGATTAAGATGCAGCTCTTCCAGGGACATATTAGGGCTTCCCAGCGTCAGAAATAAACGACCATTCTAGCATTATCGAGCGCGGCTCGACTTATCGGAGGTTAAATCACGTGTGAACGGACGGGTCAGCGTTTGCGCCATGATCACGCCCGCCAGAATCAGCAGCCCTCCCGTCAGATGGAAACTGGCCACCTGCTCGCCTAAAAAAACCATCGCAATCAGAGCGCTAAATAGCGGCATTAAATTGATGAAAATACTTGATTGATTGGCGCCGATTTGACGCACCGCACGCATCCATAAAAAGGTGGTAATTACGGAAGCAGGAATACCCGCATAGAGTATTAGCCCAATGTTTTGCCCATCGATGGGCGTCATTGGACCCATCAAGTACGGTGGTAGCAAGAACAAAACGGCAAAACAAACCTGCGCATAGAGCATTACCCAGGGCGGTAAGTTCATCGACCAGCGTTTGAGCATAACGCCATACAGTGCGTAGCAGGTGGCCGCCACGACCATTAGCGCATCGCCTAGCGCGACCTGTAAATGCAGCAGTGACAGCGGATTGCCACGCCCCAGCAGTACCGTAACGCCGACAAATGCCAGCAGGCCGCCGATGATGCCCCCAAGGGTGGGTGGCTCGCGAAGAATTAGTGCACTTAGCAGCACCGTTAACAGCGGCACCATTGCAGCTAGGATGCCCATATTAGTCGCGGTAGTCGTTTCTGCCGCGACATAGGCAAGCCCTTGCCATAGCCCCATACCGAGCAGCCCTAGCAGTGCAAGCTTAGGCCATTGGCGGCTAATCTCCGCGCGGTGTCGCAGCACTGTTGGTAGTACAAAGGGCGTCATTACCGCCAGTGCTAATAACCAGCGTAAAAAAGCGATGCTGCTCGGTGCAATGGCACCTACGCTAAGCTGATTAATGGTCATGTTGCCCGACCAGATGAGCACGGTAGCGAGCGGCGGTAAAAAGTAAATCAAGGGCATAGCAACGTTTCCTTATCGTTAGCCGGGTAATGTGCCGTGAATTCATACGCTGGGCAAGCGATTGGCAGACGTTAGCGGGACTATACGTGATGATCAGGATGTCATACGCTTGTTTGAATAATGTCGTCTAATAATATCTGGAGAAACCTGATGACCCGTGAACCCGCCTATCCGCATCTTTTTCGCCCGCTAACCATTGGCCATTTAACGTTGCCCAATCGCGTATTAATGGGCTCAATGCATACCAATTTGGAAGAAGCGCCTGACGGCTTTTCACGCTTAGCGGCGTTTTATGCGGAGCGGGCGCGGGAAGGGGTTAGCCTCATTGTGACGGGAGGGATTGCTCCCAACGCTGAAGGCGCGGTATTTCAGGGTGCACACGCGCTGACCCATGACGCGCAGCTGTCGGAACATCGTCAGGTAGTGGATGCGGTGCACGCAGAGGGCAGCCATTTATGCATGCAAATTCTTCACGCCGGGCGCTATGCCTATTCGCCGGATTTAGTCGCTCCTTCGGCTATTCAGGCACCGATTAATCCTTTTATGCCCCGGGCGCTGAGCAGCGACGAGGTCGAACAGCAGATAGCCGATTACGTTCGTTGCGCCCAGCTTGCACAACGGGCGGGCTACGATGGCGTTGAAGTGATGGGCTCGGAAGGCTATCTGATTAATCAATTTATCTGCCAGCGGACCAATCAGCGTGACGATGAATGGGGCGGGCCGTTTGCGAACCGGATGCGCTTTGCCGTTGAAATTGTCCGTCGCGTACGTGCTGCGGTGGGGAAACGCTTTGTGATTATCTTCCGTCTCTCGATGATTGATTTGGTTGAAGACGGCAGTACCTGGGAAGAAGTCGTCACGCTGGGGCAGGCGATTGAAGCTGCCGGGGCCGATGTGATCAATACCGGTATCGGCTGGCATGAAGCAAGGGTGCCAACCATTGTGACGAGCGTTCCGCGGGCGGCCTTTACCGAGGTCACCCGGCGCATTAAGTCGGCGCTAACGATTCCGCTCATTACCACCAACCGGATCAACATGCCGGACGTTGCCGAGCAGGTGCTGGCGCAAGGCCATGCCGACATGGTGTCTATGGCGCGGCCCTTTCTGGCGGATGCGGCCTGGGTGAGTAAGGCGCAGGCAGGCCAGGCCGAGCAGATTAATACCTGCATTGCCTGTAACCAAGCCTGTTTGGACCATACCTTTGCAGGAAAGCTGACATCCTGCTTGGTTAATCCTCGTGCCTGCCATGAAACGGAGCTAATCATTGCGCCGGCACAGGCGCCCAAGCACATCGCCGTTGTGGGTGGTGGGCCTGCGGGGCTTGCCACTGCGGTGACGGCGGCCAGTCGCGGGCATCGCGTGGTGCTGTTTGAGCGGCGTAGTGAATTAGGCGGTCAGTTTAACTATGCGCGTAAAATTCCTGGTAAAGAGGAGTTCAACGAAACGCTGCGCTATTACCAAGGCATGCTTACTAAATATGCAGTAGAGGTGCGCTTGAACACCACGGCCACGGCGCAAGCGCTAGCGGGCTTTGACGAGGTGGTGCTGGCTACGGGGGTTCAGCCTCGCGAGCTAAGCTTGCCAGGTTACGACCATGCCTCGGTGCTTAGCTACGCTGAGGCAATTGAGTCTCCTGGTCGGGTAGGGCGTAGAGTGGCGGTGATTGGCGCAGGAGGCATTGGTTTTGATGTCGCTGAGCTGTTAGCACATCAGGGGCACGCTGCGCTGGATATCGATGCCTGGTGCGACGAGTGGGGCGTTGATTTAGCCGTCGGCGAGCGAGGTGGATTAAAGGCTCCCACGCCGCCAGAGGTTCCCCGCGACATTGTGATGTTGCAGCGTAAAACGTCTAAACCGGGTAAGTACTTGGGTAAAACAACGGGCTGGGTGCATCGCGCTTCGCTTAAACAGCGTGGCGTGAAGATACTAACCGGCTGTGAGTATCTCAATATCGACGATGCTGGTTTGCATATCCGGCGAGACGGCGTTGATCAACTGCTTGCGGTGGATAGCGTGGTGGTGTGCGCCGGTCAGGAGTCCGTGCGTGATTTATTGACTCCCCTAGAGCAGGCAGGAGTGGCGGTACATATTATCGGCGGTGCTGATGAAGCCAGCGAGCTGGACGCCAAACGCGCTATTGAACAGGGCACTCGCTTAGCGGCGCTGTTATAGCAATACAAGTATGAGGGCGTATTTATAAGAAAGTGCTTAAAAAGCGCGGGTGACGTTAGCCTATAAATGGCGATAGACTAAATGATCCGTTAATAAGGGATTTCTTGGCCTATTTATTAAGCGTAACTAGGCATTAAAGGCGCTGGTGGCACCCAGCCTGCGCCGTAAGATCGCCAGATATAAGGACAAGCGTCATGACCTCGGAGTGTAGCCCGCGTTTTTTAGCCAGTGATAACACCTCAGGTATTTGCCCAGAGGCGATGGAATATTTGCTTGAAGCCAACCGTAGTGACGATCTGGCCTATGGTAACGATCTTTGGACGGCCCGTGCCGCAGACCGTTTCCGCGAGATGTTTGACTATGACTGTGACGTTTTCTTTGTTTTCAACGGCACGGCCGCCAACTCGCTGGCGCTTTCGGCAATGGGGCGCAGCTATCACAGCGTTATTTGTCATGAGCTGGCCCATATCGAAACGGATGAGTGCGGCGGCCCTGAATTTTTCTCCAACGGTGCGAAGCTGCTGACCTCGCCAGGTGCTAACGGCAAGCTAACGCCTGAAGGTATCGAGGCGCTGGTCACTAAGCGAAGCGATATTCACTATCCAAAGCCAAAAGTCGTATCGCTGACCCAGGCAACCGAGGTGGGAACGCTGTACTCCCGCGAAGAACTCATGGCCATTCGTGCCATTGCCGATAAACACGACCTGCGCCTGCATATGGATGGGGCACGCTTTGCCAATGCCTGTGCAAGCCTCAATGCCTCGCCAGCAGAGCTAACGTGGCAGGTCGGCGTAGACGCGCTGTGTTTCTCGGGGACTAAAAATGGCTTGGCATTTGGCGAAGCCATTTTGTTTTTTAATCGTGAGCTTGCCGAAGATTTCTCTTACCGTTGTAAGCAGGCTGGCCAATTGGCTTCTAAGATGCGCTTCGTATCGGCGCCGTGGCTAGGGCTGCTAGAAAGCGGCGCCTGGTTAACCAATGCCCAGCGTGCGAATGCCATGGCGCGCTATTTGTCGGAAGGGCTGCAGGCGCTGCCAGGCGTATCGCTGATGTTTCCGACCGAGGCTAACAGCGTGTTCGTTGAGTTGCCACCCCCGGCGATTGAAGCGTTGAAAGCCAAGGGATGGACCTTCTATACCTTTATTGGCGCAGGTGGCGCCCGCTTTGTCTGTGCTTGGAACACCACCGTCGAACTGCTTGATCAGCTGTTAGCCGACGTGAACGAGGTAATCGCTTAGCTCGCATCGTATGGTTTTAGCCGCCGGGCGCCGAACCGATTAGGGCGTGATCTGCTGAATGGCGCTGGTAAAGCCCATCAGTGACATGTCCATGTCAAGGCGCTGGCCGTCTGGGTCGATGGCGCTTACGGTCGCGGTTGAGCCGCCGCGCAGTTGCTGCAACATGCTCGGTTCCAGCGGCAGATCGGCGCGACAGCCCTGTTCTTGGCAGAACTGGTAGGGGAAGCCGACCGGCTCGTTGTTATCCATCTGCAGCTGCATGCCTGCCGCTAGGTTCACCCCTAGCGGCAATACAAAGGCCATCACCGGGCCATCTATCTGAGCCGAGTGGCCGACCATCGCCCGCATCAGGGGTTCATTGCTGTTTGGGTTGTTGATGATTTGGCTCATAGTGCAGCCCTGCTGCTGACTGGCTTCGGTGGGGCAGTTCACTTCCCAGTCCTGAAAGCGCTGTGTGTCGACGTTCTGGGCGTTCTGCTGGGCCAGGGCCGTTGACGTGGCGGTAGCGGCGAACAGTGGTAATAAAGCGGTCATCAGCGCGCGACGAATTTGCATGAATTCTTATCTCCTAGGATTGAACGGGCCTTCAAAAAGGGCGGCTCAAAGCGGTTGCCGTCAAGTGATTAAAGGTTACCTATATTCGAACATGTTACAAGCTCAGGGTTCCAGCGTCGCGTTTAGACGTTGGCCGCTACGTCTCGGCTGCTTTTAATCTTTTCGACCCTCTAGCGTTGAAGGTTTTAGTCATCACTTTTTGCTAATACTGACTACGCTAAAAAAGCGACACCTCGTTTGGCACGCCGTTGCGAAACACATGGCTTGGCGGTGACTGTCCGGGGATGGGCCACAGGAGAGTGCCATGAGCATCTTTGACCACGTTCAAGACCGTTTTTCCCGCGTCCAGCAAGAAGACATGAGCCTGGAAGAGTATTTGGCGCTGTGTCGCCGTGAGCCAGCGGTATATGCCAGTGCTGCCGAGCGCATGCTGGAAGCGATTGGCGAGCCTGGCGTAGTGGATACTGCTAAGGACGCGCGGCTATCGCGTATTTTTTCCAATAAAGTTATCCGCCGTTATCCTGCCTTTGCCGAGTTTCACGGTATGGAAGACGCCATCGAGCAAATTGTGGCGTACTTTAGGCATGCGGCTCAGGGGCTTGAAGAGCGTAAACAGATTCTCTATTTACTCGGCCCGGTGGGCGGTGGTAAGTCCTCGCTGGCGGAGCGCCTCAAGCTACTCATGGAGCGCATTCCGTTTTATGCCATTAAAGGCTCACCGGTTTACGAGTCGCCGCTGGGGCTGTTTTCCCCGGAAGAAGATGGCGAGCTATTAGAGAAAGAGTATGGGATTCCCCAGCGTTATTTACGCAGCGTTATGTCACCTTGGGCTGCAAAGCGCCTAAAAGAGTATGGCGGCGATATCTCTCAGTTTAGAGTCGTGCGCTTGTATCCTTCGCGTCTTCATCAGATCGCTATTTCTAAAACCGAGCCCGGTGATGAGAATAATCAGGATATCTCGTCACTGGTGGGTAAGGTTGATATTCGTCAGTTAGAGCTTTATTCCCAGGATGACCCTGATGCCTATAGCTTTTCCGGCGGCCTGTGCCGCGCTAATCAGGGGCTGATGGAGTTTGTTGAGATGTTTAAAGCGCCTATCAAGGTGCTTCATCCCTTGCTCACCGCAACGCAGGAAGGCAATTACAATCCTACCGAAGGCATGGGGGCGATCCCGTTTGATGGCGTCATCTTAGCCCACTCTAACGAATCTGAGTGGCAGGCTTTTCGTAATAACCGCAACAATGAGGCGTTCCTCGATAGGGTCTATATCGTTAAGGTGCCGTACTGCTTGCGGGTGTCGGAAGAAATCAAAATCTATCAAAAGCTGCTTGAAGATTCTTCGCTTAACGCCGCCCCTTGTGCGCCGGACACGCTGCGCATGCTGGCGCAGTTCTCTGTGCTTTCGCGGCTTAAAGCACCGGAGAACTCCAATATCTATTCCAAGATGCGTGTCTATGATGGCGAAAACCTGAAAGACACCGACCCGCGTGCTAAATCGATTCAGGAGTACCGCGACGCGGCCGGTGTGGACGAGGGCATGCAGGGGCTTTCTACCCGCTTTGCGTTCAAAATTCTGTCTAAAGTGTTCAACTTTGACAGTGTCGAAGTGGCAGCTAATCCGGTGCACCTACTCTACGTACTGGAACAGGCGCTAGAGCGCGAACAGCTGCCGTCGGAGGCATTTGAACGTTACTTAGGTTTCATAAAAGAATTTATGGCGCCTCGCTATGTGGAGTTCATTGGTAAAGAAATTCAGACTGCCTACCTCGAATCCTATAGTGAATATGGCCAGAACATCTTTGATCGCTATGTCACCTATGCCGATTTCTGGATTCAGGATCAGGAATATCGTGACCATGAAACCGGCGAGCAACTCAATCGCCAATCGTTGAATGAAGAGCTAGAGAAAATTGAGAAACCTGCAGGGATTTCGAACCCGAAAGACTTTCGTCATGAGGTGGTTAACTTTGTGCTGCGGGCTCGGGCGCAAAATAACGGCATGAATCCGAGCTGGCAGTCTTACGAAAAATTGAAAGGCGTTATTGAACATAAAATGTTCGCCAATACGGAAGAGCTGCTGCCGGTGATCTCTTTTAATGCCAAGGCTTCCCGGTCAGATCAGAAAAAGCACGAAGATTTTGTGGCAAGGATGGTCGAGCGCGGCTACACCGAGAAACAGGTTCGACTGTTATCCGAATGGTATTTGCGTGTACGCAAGTCTCAGTAAGGGGCTGCGCTTAAGAGCCGCGCTTACGTTGTACGCTTAAGGAGGTCGTATGACCTACTTTATTGATCGAAGACCAAACGCTAAACATAAAAGCGCGGTTAACCGGCAGCGCTTTTTAGAGCGCTACCGTAAGCATATCAAGCGATCGGTTGAGGAGGCCGTTAACCGCCGCTCAATTACCGACATGGAGCGCGGGGAGAAAATTTCTATTCCGGCGAAGGATATATCTGAGCCGGTCTTCCAGCATGGCCCAGGCGGTGCGCGGCATATCGTTTCGCCCGGTAATAAGGAATATATCGCCGGCGATAAGATTAGCCGACCAAAGGGTAAGGGGGATGGCAACGGAAATGGTGAAGGGGGGGCGTCGAACCAGGGCGAGGGTGTTGATGAGTTTGCTTTCACCCTTAGTCGTGAGGAGTTTTTAGAGTTTGTTTTCGATGGTCTGGAATTGCCCCACCTGCAGCGCAAGCCGCTTAAGTCATTGGAAGAAGTCAAAATGGTGCGGGCGGGGCTTTCGCGCGATGGGGTTCCTTCACGTATCAGCATTACCCGCTCGATGCGTGAAGCGTATGCCAGGCGTATTGCGATGCGGGCGCCCAATAAACGAGCGCTTAAGGACGCGGTTGAGGCACTGAATGCCGAAGAGCGTAAAGACTCAGTACTGCGCAATCCTGCCCGTATCACTGAGCTAAAAGCCGAGATCGAGCGCTTGGAAAAGCGTATTGCCAGCGTACCTTTTATTGACACTTATGACCTGCGCTATCACCAGCTCAGCGCACAGCCGCAGCCCTCTAACCAAGCGGTGATGTTTTGCATCATGGACGTTTCCGGCTCGATGACCCAAAACCACAAGGATATTGCCAAGCGCTTTTTCCTACTGCTCTACCTGTTTTTGGAGAAACACTATGAGAAAGTTGAACTGGTGTTTGTACGTCATCACACAGCCGCCAGGGAAGTAAGCGAAGAGGAGTTTTTCTACTCACGTGAAACTGGCGGCACGATTGTTTCCAGCGCGCTAAACCTCGTCAATAAAATCATCGAGAAGCGTTATCCCACTAGCCAGTGGAATCTATATGTAGCGCAGGCCTCCGATGGCGATAATTGGGATGATGATTCGAATATCTGTCGCGATTTGCTGATTAAGCAGCTAATGCCTCAGTTGCAATACTATGCCTATGTTGAAATTACTCCCCACGATCATCAATCGCTATGGCATGAGTATGAGAGCGTGGTCAATGAGTTTCCCGATCGGTTTGCGATGCGGCAAATTGTGGAAGCGGGCGATATTTATCCAGTCTTTCGCGAGCTGTTTAAGCGTCGCTTAAGCCAGTCCTAAGACCTTATATCGAGGCTAGGGACCGCGTGTAGAGGAGTGGGCTATGAGTGCGACTCGCAAACGCAGGCCGATTGCCACCGGCTCAGATTGGAACTTCGCTGTGCTGGAGCGCTTCGATGCACAGCTGGCCAGGCTCGCCGACGAGTATCGGCTGGATACTTACCCTAATCAGATAGAAGTGATCACCACTGAACAAATGATGGATGCCTACGCAAGCGTAGGGATGCCGGTTGGCTACCATCACTGGTCGTTTGGTAAGCAGTTTTTAGCGGTTGATCAAGCCTATAAACGCGGCCAAATGGGCTTGGCCTATGAGCTGGTGATCAACTCTGACCCCTGCATTGCCTATTTGATGGAAGAAAATACGCTGATGATGCAGGTGCTGGTGATGGCGCATGCCTGCTACGGGCATAACTCTTTTTTTAAAGGCAATTACCTATTTCGAACCTGGACCGACGCCTCATCGATTGTCGATTACTTGGTGTTTGCTCGACGCTACATCAGTCAGTGTGAAGAGCGTCACGGTGTGCAAGCCGTCGAGCAGTTGCTGGATGCCTGCCATGCGCTCCAAAGCTACGGTGTGGATCGCTACAAGCGGCCTTCGCCTATCTCTGCGCAAGAGGAAGCTAAGCGTCAAGATGAGCGAGAGGCCTACCTACAGACCCAGGTAAACATGCTCTGGCGCACCATTCCGGGATTGCCGGAGGGTGGCTCGCCGCTACTGGCCAGCCTGAATAGCGATGACGATCCTTTAGGCCTACATAGTGGCGGTCATTATCCTTCGGAACCCCAAGAGAACCTGCTCTATTTTATTGAAAAAAACGCGCCGCTGCTTTCGCCATGGCAGCGTGAAATCGTGCGGATTGTACGCAAATTAGCACAGTACTTTTATCCTCAGCGGCAAACGCAGGTGATGAATGAGGGCTGGGCGTGTTTTTGGCACTACACGCTAATGAATCGGCTTTACGACGATGGCGATGTCGATGAGGGGCTGATGCTTGAATTTTTGCAGTCCCACGCGGCCGTTATTTATCAACCGCCCTTTGATAGCCCGCACTACAGCGGCATTAATCCCTACGCGTTAGGCTTTGCGATTTTTATGGATATTAAGCGGATCTGTGAAGCGCCCTGCGAGGAGGATCAAGCATGGTTTCCAGACATTGCCGGGACACCCTGGCGGGAGACGCTAGAATTTGCGATGCGTAACTTCAAAGACGAATCGTTTATTCAGCAGTTTTTATCACCGAAGGTGATGCGCGATCATAAGCTGTTTCTTGTCGTGGATGATGATCAGGCTGAGACGCTTGAAGTGGCGGCTATTCACAACGAACAGGGCTACCGACGCGTGCGTGACGCGCTGGCTACCCAGTATGCGCTGTCTGTTCGCGAACCTAATATACAAGTCGCCGAAGCGGCGATTCGGGGAGATCGCTCATTGACGCTTCATCATGTGCAGGACAACCGTCGCCCGTTGGGGCGTAGCGTTTACCCCGTCATGCGCCATTTGCAGCAGCTATGGGGGTTTCCCGTTCATCTGGTTTCGCTTGAGGAAGGCCGCGTAACGCGGCGCTATCACTGGCCGATAGAGGATGAAAACAGCACTGCCTAAAGCGAGTTTTTGAAAGGTTTTTTAGCGCTGGCTCTTTAGCAGTCTCTGCCCCCATGATGAGCAGGGCAGTGTGTTATAGACGTCTCATCGGGGCCAGATGCCTAGCCTTGAGCGGTCCAGGACTGGCACCATCCGGCAGGTTCAACGCTATTCTCTGGAAAGAGCTGGCAGCCTTCATTATTAGCGCTATAGAACATGCAGTTGTCGCAGAGTTCACCCTCTTCAAAAGCCGGGTGATCACTCGCATCACTGGCAACTTCTACATAATTAAGTGCCTGCGCGTTAGGCGCTGAAGGATCAAGACGCGGAAGGCCTTGAGCAAAAGCGGTTTTAGACAGAATGCCCACACCTAGTGGAAGGGCGGCAAGCCCCAGCAGACTGTTGCGCATGAAGTCACGACGATTCTGGTTAGCCATGATTTCTCCTTATCGTCACGGTTTGACGTTTGACCACGATTGTCGGGTGGTTATCCACCTCTTGGGTCTTTTCGTTCTGTTAATTTACTTAAAACGCATCATTCAGAGCCTTCAAGTGGCTCTCAGTCAGCTTGCGGGTCATTATCGGCTAGATGCTAGCGGATGACAAAGTCTGTGCTAATAAGTCTGTGCAAATAGGTCTGTGCAAATAGGTCTGTGCAAATAGGTCTGTGCAAATAGGTCTGTGCAAATAAGGTCGTGCGCATAGAGATGAGATGGGCTAGCAATAAGCCACGCCGGCGGCAGGTGCTACGCCAGCCTTCATGTCACTGGTATACTCTGCTCGACGCCGACATTCCATTGTGAGTCGTGATTTTTTCTGTTGAGAGGGCGCACCATGCAAAACGCAGTCATTTTAATCAATACCGATAAAGGGCAAGTTAAAGCTGTCGCTGAGCGGCTGGCCGATGTTGAGGGTATTAGTGAGGTGTATTCCACCTGTGGCCGTTACGACTTGGTAGCGATTGCTCGTACCCGTGATTTTGAAAGTTTAGCCGAGCTTGTTACCGAGCGCTTAAACGCCGTTGAAGGTATCAGTGATACAGAAACACTCAACGCCATGCAGGTGCATTCGCGCCACGATCTAGAAACCATGTTTTCCCTAGGCTGGTAGGTTCTCGAAATTCACCCTTAAAATTTGCATAAAACGATAGGCGCTTTTAGGCGCTGGCTAGGGAGTAAGTCTGTTGGGAAAATCGTTTTCGCGCTGGCGTAGTAACGGTCGACGCCTGGGCATCGTTGTGCTGTTTATTGTTGCGGGTACAGGGCTGTGGGAGTTTCAGGAACGCCAACATAAAGATGCCTATACCTGGATGGGCGTGCCGACATGGGAGGCGTTTAGCCCTACAACGATGCATCGAGTGCTGCGTAACGACGGCTATTTAGTGGGCTGGTCTGATGTGCGGGTTAATCCGCTGTGGGTGAGCTATCAGGTTGAAGCGGTTGGCGACGAGACGCGAATCGGTTCGCGACCTAATTTTCAGGCGGATTGGCGCACGCTCTGGCCGATCGGCACAGGCGACTATGCGGGCAGTGGCTATGACCGAGGGCATATGGCGCCTAACTATGCCATTGCTGCTGTGCATGGCCGCAGCGCTCAGGTCGATACCTTCTTAATGAGTAACATGACGCCTCAACGGCCACAGCTTAATCGTCAGCTATGGCAGCGTTTAGAAGAAGCGGTCATGGATCATTTTGCCCCGCGTTTTGATCATTTGCAGGTTATTACGGGGCCTGTTTTTCCCGCAAATTTTATGGATAACGTGTTTAATCGTGTGGGCTTTGTAGAAGTACCAGAGGCGTTCTACAAAATTATCGTCGCGCCGCATAGTGATGCGCCATTAGCGCTGGCATTTATCATGCCGCAAGATGTCCGAGGTAATGAACCGCTTGATGATTACTTGGTGACAATTGATGAAATTGAAGCGCTTACTGGCCTTAACTTCTTTCCAGACTTGAGCGCTGACGTAGAAGCTGTTTTGGAGGGAGAGCTGCGTACGCAAGGGTGGGCGCTTGAAGAAGTATCGCGTCGGCCTGGGCGTTTTCAGTAAGTTTTAAAAAAGGGAATCTATATAGGAGGGGATGATGCGTAGTTAGGGGGGGGATGCGTACGAGACCATGTTGTCATGGTGCCCAGGAGAGGACTTGAACCTCCACGTCCATACGGACACTAGCACCTGAAGCTAGCGCGTCTACCAATTCCGCCACCTGGGCGCATCATTTACAGCTTAGATTAACGAACTACTGTTTGTGTTCGTATGGTGCCCAGGAGAGGACTTGAACCTCCACGTCCATACAGACACTAGCACCTGAAGCTAGCGCGTCTACCAATTCCGCCACCTGGGCGAACACAAAACATTTACAACAGCAATACTGCCTAGTGACGAGTACCGACTTGCTTAACACCGCACTATTTATACCAATGAATGGGTATAGAAACAGTATGGTGCCCAGAAGAGGACTTGAACCTCCACGTCCATACGGACACTAGCACCTGAAGCTAGCGCGTCTACCAATTCCGCCATCTGGGCAAGTGGCGCGTATAATACCGGGGTGATGGTTAAATGCAAGGCCTCGCAGGCGCTTTTTATAAAGCAAATTGTATAAACAACGCCTAAGACGGTTGGGTGATTGAACGCGCGGCGCTATACTGCGGCTATGACTAAACAAAACCCTATTCATTTTAGCCTCTCAAGCGCTGAAATAGCCCGCCCGCAACGCATAGCGTCTGCGCTTTTTTTACGCCTCTCGCAAATGACGTCATTAAGGATGTTGATCGCATGAAGTATTGGACGTTAAGTGATGATCCGCACGCCGAGCGCGAGGCGCACAAATACGGCAACCCAGCACCAAGCCGGGAATATCTTCTAGCCGCATTAGAAAGCTACGGCAAGCCGATTAGCCACGAAAATATGAGCCGCATGCTGGGTCTTGAAGACGAAGATCTTATCGAAGCCGTCAGGCGCCGTTTGGCCGCCATGGAGCGCGATGGCCAGGTGCTGCGCGATCGTCGAGGCGCCTACGCGCTGATTGATAAGCTCGACTTAGTTAAAGGCAAAGTGCTGGGCCATCGCGATGGCTTTGGCTTTCTGCTGCGCGATGACGGCAAAAAGCCTGATTTGGTGCTGCCGCCGCGTCAAATGCGGCGTGTTTTTCACGGCGATCACGTGCTGGCTCGCATTAGTGGTCGCGACCGTCGTGGTCGCGATGAAGCGACCATCGCCGACGTTATCGCCCGCAACACGCAAACGATTGTAGGCGTTTATCGCAGTAATACACCTGAATTTGGCATCCTGATTCCGGAAAATCCGCGCATCACGCAGGAAGTAATTATTCCTCATAGCGCCTGCGGTGGGGCACAGGATGGACAGGTGATCTCTGCCAAAATCGTTCAGCAGCCCGCTACCCGCGTACAGCCGGTAGGTGAGGTGGTTGAAGTGCTGGGTGAACGCATGGACCCGGGCATGGAAATTGATATAGCGATTCGCAGCTATGACATTCCTGCTGAGTTTTCCCCTGAGGTCATGGATCAAATTGGCGGCATTTCAGCCGAAGTGCTGGAAGACGATAAGCAGCACCGCGTTGATTTGCGTGATGTGCCGCTGGTCACCATTGATGATGAGTCTGCCAAAGACTTCGATGATGCCGTGTGCGCGTGGAAAACAAAATCGGGTGGCTGGAAACTGTTGGTGGCGATCGCCGATGTTTCCCATTATGTACGTCCTGGTACGGCGCTGGATGATGAAGGCCGCACGCGGGGTACCTCGGTCTACTTCCCTGGTCAAGTCGTTCCTATGCTGCCGGAGTTGCTTTCAAACGGCCTTTGTTCACTGAATCCGAATGTGGATCGTTTAGTGCTGGTCTGTGAGATGAATATCTCTCAGACGGGGGCGATTAGTCGTTATCGCTTTTATGAGGCGGTAATGAACTCTCATGCGCGCCTTACTTATAACAAAGTGGCGGCGATTCTTGATGAGAAAAGCGAAGAGGGCGAAGCGCTTCGCTCAGAGTACAGCGAATTAGTGAAGCCGCTGAAAAGCCTAGAAGAGCTTTACTACTTGCTGCGTGAAGCGCGTGCAGAGCGCGGCGCTATCGACTTTGATACCACCGAAACGGCGATCATTTTTAACGATGAGCGGAAGATCGAAAAAATCGTTCCGCGTAGCCGTAATAATGCCCATAAGCTGATTGAAGAATGCATGTTGGCAGCCAACGTTGCGACCGCGCGCTTCTTAGATAAGCATGATTTGCCGGCGCTTTACCGCATCCACGAGCGTCCTACACCTGAACGCCTTGATAAGCTGCGCCTGTTCCTGAACGAACTCGGCCTGTCTGTTGGCGGCGGTGATATGCCGACGCCACAAGACTATCAGGCGCTGCGTGAAGTTATTGCCGATCGTCCCGATTTCGATATCATCCAGACCGTTATGCTGCGCTCGATGAATCAAGCGGTTTATTCTCCGCAAAATGAAGGCCATTTTGGCTTGGCTTATCAAGCCTATGCGCACTTCACCTCGCCCATTCGCCGTTATCCTGACCTGTTGGTGCATCGCGCTATACGGTCGGTTATCCGCGGGCCGCGCCAGACCAACACAGTGTTACGCGTTGAGGGTGCGCCGGTTGAGCCGCCGAGCAAATGGTGCCCTTATACGTTTGAACAGATGCTTGAGCTGGGCGAGCACTGCTCGATGACTGAGCGCCGTGCCGATGAGGCCACGCGTGATGTCGAGAGCTGGCTGAAGTGTGAGTTTATGTCCGACAAGCTTGGTGAGATGTTTGAGGGCACCATTGCATCGGTTACTCAGTTTGGTCTGTTTGTACGCTTAGATGCCTTTTACGTAGAAGGGTTGGTTCACGTAACCTCGCTGCCTTCCGACTACTATCATTACGAAGCTGAAAAGCACCGCCTCAAGGGCGAGCGGACGGGCACTACTTACCGGTTAGGCGATGGCCTTACTGTCCAAGTGGCCCGCGTCGATATGGACGATCGTAAAATCGACTTTGGCCTCGGTGATGAGAAGCCTCGGCCGCGCCGTCAGCCCCGTAAGAGTCGCGGTGCAGAAGAAGGCGCTGGCTCTACAGCGGGAGGAGCGAAGGCTGCTGGTGCCAAAGCCTCTAACGGCGATCGGCCTGCTGTGCGTCGCGGCCCTCGGCGCACGCGCACTGGTCCGCGCAAGCCATCACCGAATAAGGGTTGAGCATGAAACCGGCATCGTCTCGACGGGGGCCTAAGACTCCCGATGGGTTAGATCAAGTGTATGGCGTGCACGCTCTGCAAAGCCTTCTGGATCGAGGTGAATCACCGCGTGAACTTTGGGTGCAGCAGGGCGCAGGTAGCCGCTTAAAAGAAGTCGTTGCTCAAGCTCAGGCGCGCGGTGCTCGCGTGAAGGAGCAGCCGCGAGATATGCTGGATCAGTTGACCCAGGGCGCAGCTCATCAGGGCGTCGTCGCTTTTTGCCCACCGCTGACGCCTGAGGGCGAAGAGTCGCTATGGTTAAAGCTGCGTGCCTGGCCGTCATCAACGCCGCCGCTTTTGCTGATTTTAGACGGTGTAACCGACGTGCATAATTTTGGCGCCTGCCTACGCAGTGCCGATGCCGCCGGTGCTCACGGCGTGATTGTCGCGAAAGATAAAGCGGCGCCGCTGAATGCCACCGTGCGTAAAGTGGCCTGCGGCGCTGCCGAAGTTGTTCCGGTGTACCAAGTCACCAATTTGGCGCGTACCCTCGCCAAGCTCAAAGATGCGGGCGTTTGGATAACCGGTACGGCGGGTGAGGCGGAGTCCAGCTTATTTGCAATCGATATGACTGGCCCGACCGCTCTGGTGATGGGCGCTGAAGGCAAGGGCATGCGTCGGTTAACCCGTGAAGCATGTGACAACCTCGCTAAGCTGCCGATGGCGGGTGAGGTGTCTAGCCTGAATGTGTCGGTCGCGGCCGGAATTTGTCTGTTTGAAGCTGTTCGTCAGCGGCAGCTTGCAAGTTAACCCCCGCGCCACTAAGATACACGCGCCCGTTTGTATGCAAGCGGGCGTTAGCTGTGAACAGTGGTAATTGAAATAAACGATCTGTTTGATGCTTCAGTGATTGCTTATGCGGCCACTGAACACTTCAGTTAACTCCTTGCTTCCCAGTCGTCGTTATCTGCTTTAGCAGTGGCACACTAAGGAAGCTGTCAAACCGCAAGGAGATTCCATGCGTCATTACGAAATCGTGTTTATGGTCCACCCGGATCAAAGCGAGCAGGTGCCGGCTATGGTCGAGCGCTACACCAGCATCGTTACTGAAAATAGCGGCACTGTGCACCGTCTAGAAGATTGGGGCCGTCGTCACTTGGCTTACCCGATCAACAAGATCCACAAAGCCCACTACGTGCTGATGAACGTCGAATGTGCTGGCGAGACTCTCGAAGAAATCGAGAATATCTTCCGCTTCAACGACGCCATCATCCGCAGCCTGGTTGTACGCTGCAAGGAAGCTGTTACTGAAGCTTCCCCGATGATGAAACCGGCAGAAGAAAAACGTCCGCGTCGCGAAGAAAAACCGCGCGCTGAAGAAGAAGAAACTGCCTGATTTTTTTCACTGCACGTTTTAAGGAGCTAGTCCATGGCACGTTTTTTCCGTCGCCGTAAGTTTTGCCGTTTTACTGCTGAAGGCATCAAACAGATCGATTATAAAGATCTGGACACGCTGAAGGCTTACGTCACCGAAACCGGCAAGATCGTTCCAAGCCGTATTACCGGTACCAAAGCACGCTATCAGCGTCAGCTGGCGACCGCTATCAAGCGCTCGCGCTATCTGGCACTGCTGCCCTACTCCGATAGCCACCAGTAAGCGTTTAACGTGATGCTGGCACTAGCCCGATGGCTGATGCGGGGCACGCCCTACGCTGCAGGCGTGGCGGCCCTGGCAACGCTAGTGCCTTGGCTGTTCTGGTTAGGAGCAGCCATTGCCGCGCTGATGACCTTACGTAAAGGCTTTGCGCCTGCACTACCGGTGATCATCGCAGCAGCGCTACCGGCTGGCTGGTGGTGGGCCCAGGGAGATGTGATTCCGCTTGCTAGCATATTGTTGGTAACGCTGATGGCCGTCATCCTGCGCGAAAGGATGCGTTGGGGAGAAACATTGATTGTGGGGACATTGGTCGCTGTGGTCATGGTTCAACTTGGCATTTTTTCACCGCCAGGTGGTACAGAGCTAATGCTTGAGCAATTGCGAGAAGGTTCGCAAGAAGTGGATCGCATGCTCACGGAATTTGCCAACCAAGGCTACGATACTCAAACCATTGCCGCGCTGGTAGTGGGGGGAGTTACCGGGCTCGTGGTGCTGTTGGCAGCAATAGTGTGTTTAGCGCTTGCACGAAGCTGGCAAGCTGGGTTGTACAACCCAGGCGGCTTTCGCGAAGAGTTTCACGCACTGCGCTTGAGCCCTAAAGAATTGGCCATTTTGGCCGTGATTGGGGTGGCAGGCTCGCTGTTAGGTGTCCACGCGCTGGCCATGCTTGGCTGGATTCCGCTATTGGTAGCTGGCGTTGCGTTAGTGCACGGGTTTATTGGATTAAAGGGGATGAACGGGCTGTGGCTAGTCGCATTTTATGTGCTGCTAATCACGACCTGGCCCACGATTCTCATTGTGCTGCTGTTGGGGCTGATTGATACATTCGCGAACGTTCGCGCACGCCTTGCCCGCAGCAACTGACAAGAGGTTTACGAGATGGAAGTCATTCTGCTCGACAACATTGGTAAGCTGGGCGGCCTGGGTGACAAGGTCACTGTTAAGCCTGGTTATGGTCGTAACTATTTGGTGCCTTACGGTTTAGCCGTACCGGCCACCAAAGACAATATCGAAGCGTTTGAAGTGCAGCGCGCTGAGCTCGAAGCACAAGCCGCTGAGCGTAAAGCTGAAGCTGAAGCGCGTGCTGAGCAGTTGAACGACATCGAACTGTCTTTGGTTTCCAAAGCAGGCGACGAAGGCAAACTGTTTGGTTCGATTGGTCCACGTGACCTGGCCGACGCGATTTCCTCTGCTGGCATCGATGTTGCCAAGAGCGAAGTACGTATGCCGAATGGCCCGATTCGCCAAACTGGCGAATACGACATCGCGCTACACTTGCACGCTGAAGTGGATGCCGTTGTACGCGTGGTTGTCGTCGCAGAGTAATTCTTTGCGCTGACACGTACGCCTCAAAAGGCGCGGGTTTTCCCGCGCCTTTTGTTATTTCTGGACGTTGCCTAAATTATCCAGTTCATTAGCGCCGGGTACTTTAAGGCAACATCTTGATGATGTGGGTCGTCGCGCGGTATGGGCTCGGCTAAGATAAGCATCTTTACTGGGTACGTTGTCGTATTTAAAGGAGCTTGCCATGCAGGACACGCCTTCTGCTGATAAAGAAACGGCCGCGCTAAAACTGCCGCCGCATTCGCTTGAGGCAGAGCAGTCGGTATTAGGCGGGCTCATGCTGGATAATCAGGCGTGGGATAACGTCTCTGAGCGTCTGGTGGCCGATGATTTTTATCGCTATGAACACCGATTGGTGTTCAATGTGATGATTCATTTAGCCGAATCCGCACAGCCGTTGGACGTGGTGACGATCTCTGAGGCCCTGGAAGCACGCGATCACTTGGATACCGTGGGTGGCCTGGCATTTCTGGCCGAGCTTGCGCGTAACACGCCGTCTGCCAGCAACATTCGTGCCTATGCCGATATTGTGCGTGAACGTGCCACGCTGCGTAAGCTGATCCGCGCGGCTAATCAAATTGCTGACAGCGCCTTTACGCCTCAAGGGCGTCCGGCGGATGAGCTGCTCAATGAAGCTGAGCGGTTAGTGTTCCAAATTGCTGAGGAACGCCCTAAAACGGGCGGCCCTATTGGCATGAGTGAGCTGTTAACCAAAGCCGTCGACCGTATTGATGAGTTGTTTAACCTGAAAGGTGAGATGACCGGTCTTTCGACGGGTTTTCGTGACCTGGATGATATGACCACGGGTCTGCAGCCGTCGGATATGGTGGTTATTGCCGGCCGGCCATCAATGGGTAAAACCACGTTTGCCATGAACCTGGTCGAGCATGCGGTCATCGCCAGCGACAAGCCGGTGATGGTGTTCTCGATGGAGATGCCCGCGGAATCGTTGATGCTGAGGATGCTGTCTTCGCTTGGTCGGATTGACCAAACTCGTGTTCGTACCGGTCAATTAGAAGACGAAGACTGGCCACGCTTAACCTCTGCGGTGAATCTGCTCAAAGATAAGCAGCTGTTTATCGATGATACGGCCGCATTGTCGCCCAATGAAATGCGTTCCAGGATGCGTCGAGTAGTTCGTGAGCATGGCAACATTGCGCTGGTCATGATCGATTATCTTCAGCTAATGCAGATCCCTGGCTTCAGTGAAAACCGCACCGGTGAGATTTCTGAAATTTCGCGTTCTTTGAAAGGCTTAGCGAAAGAATTTAATTGCCCGGTCGTCGCGCTTTCACAGCTGAACCGCTCGTTGGAGCAGCGTCCTAACAAGCGTCCTATTATGTCGGATCTGCGTGAGTCGGGCGCTATCGAGCAGGATGCTGATGTTATCGCTTTTGTTTATCGCGATGAAGTTTATAACCCTGACAATCCCGACAACCAGGGGATTGCCGAGTTAATTATTGGTAAGCAGCGTAACGGACCTATCGGTACGGTACATATGGCGTTTATTGGTAAATATACGCGCTTTGAAGATTTAGCCCCGGATAGCTACGGCGATTCGTTTGGCGATTAACTTGATGTGCAATGCAAAAATGGGAGTAGCAAATGGCAGGTGGATTTCGGCGCGGTAATCGGCAGCGTCTTCCTAAGCTTGAAGGTCGCGGTGAGCTACAGTCACTAGAGCGGGAAGGGCCTTTCAAAGAGTGGCTGGGTATGCCGGACCTTTATCGTTACCACCTGGTAGTGGAGGGCGAGAGATACAGCTATCAAACCGAAGACGGAGAGGTTCCCGTCACCGTGGGAGATAAAGTAGTTTTCCGCTATAAAGAAACGAAAGGCGGCAATTGGATTGATCGCAATTCACTGGGTAAAGCGATCGACCCCTCTGAATATCAGTAATTAATCGCATTTGTTGACGCTTTGGTCTGGAACTCTCTTGCACTAGCGTCGTCTTAGTTGTTGAATGTCATAAAACTGAAAGCTGTCATGAAACTGAAAGCTGTCATGACAATGTAATAATAGGGCAACTGAAATGTCATAGGGCACAGCCATGCTGTGCCCTATTTAGTATGTATCAATAACAGGAGTGAACCATGGAGTTGAAAGATCTTAAACAGTTTGTCGCCAGCCACGACAACTTCGAAATACGCGTGATTATCCATTCGGGTAGTCGTTTTTATCAAATTGAGTTAGAGGATGTTGAAGGCGAGCGCCATATGTTAATGCAGCGCAATAAGCCGATGCTGTTCCGTTCGTTAGATGATGTTTATATGGAGCTTAAGCGTGCCGAGATTCATCGTGCTTATTTAGTCCAGCACGTGCCTCACGATGAAGTCATTGGTCGCGACACGCACTACAGTGAGCCACTTACTTCGCGTATGCCGCTCGTCTTTTAACGCGTTTACGCCACCTTGCTAAGCTTTAGATTGACGTTTTTCCCACCACTGCCCGATTCGTATTCGGCGACGGGCAAAAAACCGGTAACCCGCGTTCATTAGGCCGCGTATCCCCGGCAAGCACGATATCCACACTAGCCGCCGGTAGCCCAATACTGCATACAGGGCACGGCTGGCATCCATTCCGATATACCACTTTCCCTGACTATCGTGTAAATGCAGCTGCCCCATCATGGCGGTGAATTCGCATCCGTGCGTTTGCGCGTTAAAATACTCATCCTGAATATCCACTAATGCGATGTGGTCTATGTGGTGATGTTTGGCTAGCCAGGCAATTTCTTGGCGGCAGAAGGGGCAGTGCCCATCGTGAAATAGAGTGACCGGAGGGCGGGCCTTTAATGGCGTAAAACGGTTCATAATGATTCGCCTATCGGTAGCTATTTTCAAAATAGTTATACAAGCAGTAATTGTAGTATAACTTTATGCCGACAGTATGCCGATAAGTGATAGAATTTGCGTGAGCCGCTTGGCAATTAAGTCGCCATATTTTGTGTCTTTTTATTTTTTTAATGACCTTTTTTCAATTGTTTAGGTATTTTCGGGAGTAAATGTAATGACCGAAAGCGTCGTCAAGGATCAGCCTGGGGCAGGGCGTTTAGCGCACGCGTCCAGTGATCACCCGCCGGTGCCGCGTGCCAAAGTGGGTGTTGTGCTCGCAAATCTAGGTACGCCGGATGCCACTGACTATTGGTCCGTGCGTCGTTACTTAAATGAGTTTCTCTCTGATCCGCGCGTGGTCGACTATGCCCGCTGGAAATGGCAGCCGCTGCTGCAACTGCTTGTGTTGACTAAACGCCCATTCTCGTCGGGTAAAGCGTATCGCAGTATCTGGAATAACGACAAAAATGAAAGTCCGCTACTGACCATAACTCGCGCGCAGACCGAGAAAATGACAGCGCGCTTAAAGGCGCTTTATGGTGATGATGTTGAAGTTGATTTCTGTATGCGTTATGGAAATCCTTCAACCCAAAGTGTGCTGACGCGCTTAAAAGAGAAGGGCTGCGAAAAAATCGTATTTTTCCCGCTTTATCCTCAATACGGCTCACCAACGACAGCATCGGCTAACGACCAAGCGTTTCGTACGCTGATGAAGATGAAGTGGCAGCCTTATATCCGTACGGTGCCCGCGTATTTTGACCATCCTACCTATCTTCGGGCTCTGGCTAACTCTGTGCAAGAGGCGTACGCCGAGTTGCCGACGCGTCCAACCAAGCTGGTGGCTAGCTATCACGGAGTTCCTGAACGCTACCTGAAGCAAGGGGATCCTTATCACTGCCAGTGTCAGAAAACAACGCGGCTGCTGCGCGAAACACTCGGCTTTAGCAAAGAAGAAGTGGATACCGCCTTTCAATCGAAGTTTGGCCCCGAGAAGTGGCTGGGGCCGGCTACCGTTAAGCACGTGGCTGAGTTGGCTCAACAGGGGCACAAGCACATCGCGATTATCTCACCCGCTTTCTCATCAGACTGCATTGAGACCCTTGAAGAGATAGAAGAAGAGATTCGCGATAGCTTTATGAAGGCAGGTGGTGAAACGTTTAGCTACATACCGTGCTTGAATGATCGCGACGATCATATAGAGGCACTGCTTGCCGTGATTAATAACGAATTAGCCGGATGGTTGCCTGCCCACTGATTTTTTCTAAAGCGCAATAATAGCCGTAGCGGGGGTTACTTCGCTGCGGCTATTTGCATTTAAGCGTTTGACTGGTCAGGCAAAACTGTCTGTTATAAGCTGTCTCACTTTGAAATCACTATTATTCAACGCTGGCGTTCCAGTCCAAAGGCATGGTGCCCATAGCCCTCGCGCCCGATCTAACGGTGGGGCGTTTCGTTATTTAGGAGATAATGCTAGATGCAACTTGCCATATTAATGGGTTTTTTGCTGGCTGCATCGTCGCCGTTGCTGCATCGATGGTTCGGCCAGCGCGCAAGCCTTGTGCTGGCAGTATTCCCAGCAGGGCTGGCGGCGTGGTTAGCCCTTCAGGCTCCCTATGTGATTGGCAATGGCAGCTTGCTACTCGAGTGGCAGTGGGTGCCGTCATTGGGTATCAGCCTTACGTTTTTGTTAGATGGCCTGTCGCTACTCTTCGGGCTGTTGATTACCGTCATTGGTGCTTTCGTTTTAATTTATGCCGGCGGCTATTTGAAAGATCATCCTGATCTCGCGCGGTTTCATATCGCGTTAATAGCCTTCATGGTTTCCATGCTAGGGCTGGTATTGGCCGACGGCTTATTAACGCTGTTCATCTTTTGGGAGTTAACCAGTATTACCTCGTATTTGCTGATTGGTTTTAATCATGCGGATATTGAGGCACGCAAGTCAGCGCGTCAGGGATTATTTGTGACCGTCGCCGGCGGCTTGGCGTTAATGGCTGGCCTGATACTGCTGGGCATTGCTAGCGACAGCTGGTCGCTGTCAGAGATTCTTGGTAGCGATACAGATTTACGTGAGCATGCGCTTTATACCCCCATGCTGATCTGCTTGCTGCTTGGCGCGTTCACTAAGTCAGCTCAGTTTCCGTTTCATTTTTGGTTGCCTAACGCGATGGCTGCGCCAACGCCGGTTTCGGCTTACTTGCACTCAGCCACCATGGTGAAAGCGGGTATTTATCTGCTCGCGCGGCTATATCCAGAGCTGGGCGGCACGGCGTTGTGGGTAGGGATTCTTTCCGTAGTCGGCGCGACCACGATGTTGACCGGTTCGTTCTTAGCTATTCAGCATACGAATATTAAAAAACTATTAGCCTACTCAACGATTATGGCGCTGGGCACACTGACAATGCTGTTAGGTATTGGCGGTGACTATGCGATGACCGCTTTCGTTACTTTCCTTTTGGCGCACTCTTTGTATAAAGGGGCGCTATTTATGGTCGCCGGTATTTTGGATCACGAAACCGGTACCAAGGATGTGACGCACATGGGGGGGCTACGTTCAGTGATGCCGGTAACGGCAACGATTGCGCTGATTGCTGCGCTCTCGTTAGCTGGGGTACCGCCGTTAATAGGCTTTATCGGCAAGGAGCTGAAGTTTGAGTCGGCACTCGGCGCCGACAGCTTCAACATGCTGCTGGTGATATTTGCCTTTATTGCCGCGATATTAACGATCGCGGTAGCCTTTATTATTGCGTTACGTCCTTTTTACGGCAAACGTCATCAAACACCGCTAGATCCTCATGAGGCGCCGCTCAGCATGCTAGCGGGGCCGGCGCTTTTAGCAACAGGGTCACTTTTGCTTGGTTTATGGCCTGCGACGTTAGGCGCCGATGCACTGCTGAGCGCTGCCGCGAGCTCCATTTCTGGGCAACCGAGCGACGTTTCTTTGTCGCTTTGGTATGGCGTGAACGTGGCATTAATAATGTCGATTGTCAGCCTTGGCTTAGGCTTTTTGCTGTTTAAACGCTGGGACAGCGTACGTGCCAAGTTATCCATACTGGCGCCGGTTATGCGCCATGGCCCTGAGGCCGGCTATGAGAGCGCGATGAATGGCATCGTACATTTCTCCGAGTGGCAAACGCGCATACTGCAAAACGGCTATATGCGTAATTACATTCTTATTATGCTGATTACGCTGATCGTTTTGATTAGTAACTCCATATTGCTGCGCCATTCGCCTGAGCTTGCCTTTGACCTAGACGTGCGCTTTCACGAGGCCGTTGTCGCAGGCTGTATGGTAATGGGAGCGTTGTTCGCGACCATTTCTCGATCCCGGCTTGGGGCGGTGGTGTCGGTAGGCGTGATGGGCTTCTCTATCGCGTTAATCTTTATTCTTTTCAGTGCGCCTGATCTCGCCATTACCCAGCTGCTGGTGGAAACCTTGACGGTGATTTTGCTGGTACTGGTATTGTTCCGGCTGCCGCGCTTTTCGAGTCTTTCTACCAGCCTTGAGCGTATCCGTGATGGCGCTGTCGCCGCCATGATGGGTATTTTGATTTGCCTGCTGATTATGACTTCGTGGAGTATTCAGCAGTTTGAACCTATCTCGACATACATGATTGAGAACAGCGCCCCTTTGGCCTTTGGCCGCAATATCGTCAATGTCATTTTGGTCGATTACCGGGCGCTAGATACGCTAGGTGAGATGTTTGTCTTGGCGCTCGCAGCCGTTGGCGTTATTGCCATGCTGAAGCTGCGTCATAGCGAAGGTAATGAGAATAAACCGAGTGAAAACAGCAAAGTAGCGGCTAAGGAGCCTAACAATGGTTAAGTCAGGCACCATTATCCTCAATACGGCAGCGCGTTTTTTAATGCCGCTGCAGCTGATGTTTTCCGTTTTCTTGTTGCTTAGAGGACACGATGAGCCGGGCGGCGGTTTTATCGCAGGCCTGGTGGCGGCGGGGGCATTTACGCTTTACCTGTTTGCCTTTGGCGTTAGCGCGACCAAGCAAGTGCTGCGTATGGTTGACCCCAAAGACCTTATTGGCATTGGTTTATTGCTGGGAATGATTTCCGTCGTGCCTGCCTGGTTTATGGGGCAACCGTTTTTAACCGCCCAGTGGTGGACTATTCCAATCATCGACTTTAAAGCCTCCACGCCGCTGATTTTTGATATCGGTGTGTATTTCGCGGTGCTGGGCTCAGTCACCGGTATGGTGATGACGCTGATGGAGGTCGACAAGGATGAACCTTGAGTTAACAGGAGGCTCAGCATGGAACCACTAATGGCGGTAGCCATAGGGCTGCTTTACGCAACGGCTATTTTCATGATGCTGCGTCGCTCTATCGTGAAGCTGGTGATTGGTTTAATGCTGCTTTCAAACGCGGCCAATTTGCTGATCTTTACAACGGCGGGATTGACGCGGGGCGCGCCGCCACTGATTCCTGAAGGCATAATGCAGCCGGTAGGCGCCGTCGCTGATCCCTTACCCCAAGCGGTAGTGCTGACAGCTATCGTAATTGCCTTTGGCGTGCTTGCCTTTGCGGTGGTGTTGATTCGACGTGCCTATGAAGTGGTTAAGGCTGATGATCTCGATAAGATGAAGGATACCGATACGTGAGGCCTGAAGTTGCTCTTCCCGTCCTCTTGCCGCTGCTTTCAGGGGCAATCTCTTTGTTGTTTTGGCGTTCCCGCCCCATGCAGCGCTTTTTGGCAGTGGCCGGTAATGCGGCGCTGCTGATTGTTAGTCTGTGGCTGTTCGTATCAACGCTCTCAGACGGCTACGTCACGATGCAGATGGGCAGCTGGCCCGCGCCGTTTGGCATCACGCTCATCGCCGATATGCTGAGTGCCGTCATGGTGCTGATGACCGCCGTCATTGGTTTGGCAATGGGGATCTATTCGCTGGCCACGACCGGCCGGGGGCATGAAAAATTTGGCTACTACCCTTTAATGCACCTGCTCTTAGCCGGCGTTATGGGGGCATTTTTAACCGGTGATATCTTTAACCTTTATGTGTGGTTTGAGGTAATGCTGGTGGCGTCGTTTGCGCTGCTGATTCTAGGCGGTGAGCGTGCGCAGATGGAGGGGGCGATTAAATATGTCACCTTGAATCTGCTGGCATCGGTCATTTTTTTGACCGCCGTTGGGCTTCTCTACGGGATGGTGGGGACGCTTAATATGGCCGATATTGCGCTGCGTATGGGGGAGGCTGAGCACACGGGCATGGTTGAAGTGTTGGCCGTTATGTTTATGGTGGCCTTCGGCATTAAGGCAGCCGCCTTTCCATTGTTCTTTTGGCTACCTGCTTCTTATCACACGCCGCCTGTCGCCGTTTCAGCTCTGTTTGCCGGGCTGCTCACCAAGGTCGGCGTTTATGCGCTGTTCCGCGTTTTTACGCTGATGTTTGACCAGACCATGGGCTATTTGCAGGACATTATGCTCTGGGGGGCGGTCTTTACGATGGTGACTGGCGTGCTGGGCGCGGCGGCCCAATATGAGTTTAGGCGTATTCTATCGTTTCATATTGTCAGCCAGATTGGCTATATGATCTTAGGGTTAGCGCTTTATACGCCCTTGGCGATAGCCGGTGGCGTGTTTGCCATCGTGCATAATATGGTGGTGAAAACTAACCTCTTCTTGATTAGCGGGATCACCCATCGTCTGCAGGGTACGTATCAACTCAAAAAGATGGGAGGCTTGTATCGGGAGCGCCCCTGGCTAGCCGTTGCCTTCTTTATTTCGGCTTTCTCTCTAGCGGGCATCCCGCCGCTGTCTGGTTTCTTTGCTAAATTTGTCATTGTGCGCGCAGGCCTCGAAGCTGAAGCCTATGTCGTAACTGGGATCGCGCTGGCGGTAGGTTTAATGACGCTCTACTCCATGGTGAAAATTTGGAATGAGGTGTTCTGGAAGTCGCTGCCGGAAGATAATCACGTGCCTGAAACTGTTACTCCGACAGGAGATGATGGTCGATTGTTAAAGCCAAGCCTGTGGATGATGTATTTACCGGTGATGGTGCTGGCGATGTCTTCTCTGTTGATCGGGGTATTTGCTGAGCCGATTATGTGGGTGATGACGGGCATTGGTGATCAGTTGCTTGAACCATCGGGGTATATCGAAGCCGTTCTGGGCGCTTCGGCCAGTGTAGAAGACACGTTGCTGAATTCATCAGCAGCGGACGCTGAAGAAGCGGCAACAGGAGAGGATGCGCCATGACAGGAGCTATTTGGAACTTACTATTAGGTCTGGCATGGGTCTTGTTGAGCGGTGACTTCACCGGTTTGAATCTTCTTATCGGCTTGATATTTGGCTATATCACGCTTGTTTTGATTGAGCCTCAGCTTGACTCATTGAAAGGTTACCCGGCGCGGGTGCCGCGGCTTGTGGGCTTTATCGGTTTTTTCCTGAAAGAACTGATTCAAGCCAACCTGCGCGTGGCTTTTGATATTTTGACGCCGCCTTGGCATATGAAACCTGGCGTTATTGCGCTGCCACTTTCGGCTCGTACGGAAATGGAAATCACCATGGTGGCTAACTTGATTTCGCTGACACCCGGCACACTTAGCTTAGATGTGTCTGATGATCGTAAGGTGCTGTATATCCATGCGATGTTTTTAGACGATGAAGAAGAGCTGCGGCGTAATTTAAAAGAGATGGAGCACCGGGCCCTGGAGCTATTTCGCTGATGGATACCGTTATTTTAATTAGCCAAGTGATTATGAGCATAGCGCTCATACTCACCTTCGTGCGTGTTGTACGCGGCCCCAGTTTGCCCGATCGCGTTGTAGCGTTAGAGCTTTTTTCGACCACCTTGGTAGGGTTGGTGGGGGTTTATGCGATCAAAACAGAGGTTGCTAGTTTCCTCGACGCCGCAATTGTGGTCGCACTTATGGGCTTTTTGGCGGCTATTGGCTTTGCGCGTTTTTTAGAACGAGGAGGCCCGCGCGATGATTGATTTTATAAAAGGCACGCTGATTCTTGGCGGTGCGCTGTTTATGCTGCTTGCCTCTGTAGGTTTGCTGCGTTTACCCGACCTGCTAACACGTATGCATGCGACCACCAAAGCCGCCGCACTAGGCGTGATTTTAATAATGCTGGCGGCGGCAATGCACTTTGCTGAAGTGGGAATCGTCGCGCGCTCTTTTGCCATCATATTATTTATTTTAATGACAGCACCGGTGGCCGCCCATGTGATTGGTCGTGCCGGTTATTTCGTTGGGTCCAAGCTTTGGAGCGGCACAATAAAGGATGAATTACGGCCTAACTATGATCCTTTGACCCACGAATTAAAAAGTGGCTTGGAGACCCAAGAAAATGCCAAACGCCAGCCACGAGATACCGACCCAGACTAGAGCGATCGTTTGCCGTTTTTATCCTGCCGCTAAGTCACCTACGGGTGGCTTTTTTGCGTTTGATGTTCCGCAGTGCTGACGTTTATCATCTCCTATTGATAATAATTAATGTACAACAGTTATACCGTGTAGGATCATGTGTTCATGATTAGTCATGTGCTTATTAAGAAGTGCGCCTGTGAGTATGCAACGCAAACAACACCTGCCCCAGAAAACGTGTGCTTTATGCCAGCGCCCCTTTGTTCGGCGAAAGAAATGGACACGTTGTTGGGATGAGGTGCGCTATTGCAGCGAGCGGTGTCGACGTACTGCAAAACAGCAATGCGCTGCTGGGAGGCAAGGGCATGAACCCCACCGTTGATATTGTCTGGCTGCAAGACGACCTGCGCGTGGCCGACAACCCTCTGTTGCACTTTAATGCTCCCCCCAGTCATTTACTGTGCCTTTATGTGTTGGACCAGCGGTGGTGTGCTCCTCTCATAAAAGACGATTCTGTGCCGCGGATAGGCCCAGCGCGTTTACGCTTCCTATGGCAATGCTTAATGGCGTTGCGCGGCGAGCTTTTAAAGCGCGGCAGTGATTTGCTTGTCCGCATCGGTAATCCAAGCGATGTGGTGATTGAGCTGGCCTGGTCGCTTAGTGCGCGCCATGTCCGCGTTTCTGACCACCCAGGGGTTGAAGAAATACAGCAGATTAAAGCGGTGGCCAGTGGGCTTTCCGACCAAACAACGCTGAGCTGTATTGAGAGCGGGCAGCTGATTAATCGGCAGGCGCTGCCTTTCGACGCGGATAGGCTACCGCAAAGTTTTTCGGCCTTTAGGCGCTGCGTAGAAAAAAACTGCTCACTTTCCGCGAGCCGACCTGCACCGGTAACACTGCCGCCTTGGCCTGAGGCGCCGCGTGGCTTTCCGCCGTTAAAGGCTGTCTCTGAGCATAGCGCTGTGTGGCAGCCGGATACACGTCAAGGCTATACCTACGTGGGAGGGGAGTCGGCGGCGCATGCGCGTCTTCATGACTATCTGTGGCATCAAAAGGGCGCAGAAGTCTATAAGCAAACCCGCAACGGTCTTTTAGGCGCGAATTTTTCAACACGCATTTCGCCGTGGCTTGCGCGCGGCTGTGTCACGGCATGCCAAGTTAATGATGCAGTGAAAGCGTGGGAAGCCGAACACGGCAGCAATGAATCGAGCTACTGGATCACGTTTGAACTGCTTTGGCGTGAGTATTTTATACGTGTCGCCCAGGCTGAAGGTGTGCAAATGTTTGGTAAGGTTCTAGCGGCCAAGCCGAGTGCGGCGTTTGATGCTTGGCGTAATGCTGTGACTGGCGTGCCGTTTGTGGATGCGGCCATGCTGGAACTTCATCGCACTGGCTGGATATCCAATCGCGCTAGGCAAAATGTCGCCAGCTTCTTGGTCAACGACCTGCAGGTAGACTGGCGTTTAGGCGCTTTATGGTTCGAGCATTGCTTGATTGATTATGACGTTGCCAGCAATTGGGGAAACTGGCGTTATATCGCCGGCGTGGGAAGAGGCGCGTGTCATCGTCGCTACTTTGATGTGCAGCAGCAGGTCAATCATTATGACCCGCATGGGCGCTATGTCGCCCACTGGATGACATCGCTTGAAAGATAATTGCGCCCTCTAATCAGCCTCAGCGTCTAGTATCTACTACTTTTCTAGGCCATCATTCTAGACATGCCAAGGACTGCCTAAGGATATAAACGATGTCTATTAATTTGCCTGCAGGGCGGCGTTACCGCCCCTTACTGTGTGCTTCGCTGGCGATAGCGTTGAGCACCCCCTTCGTTGGAGGCGCAGCACTCGCAAATCAGCAGCTGATGACTGAAGTCGATGCGCGTGCTGCTACACAGGTTAACTACGCTAATTTTCAGCAATGGTTGGATGAGTTTCGTCGCTATGCCGCCGGCGAAGGCATTAGCGAAGCGACATTGAGCGAAGCATTCGATGGCATACGTCACCTTGATCGCGTCATTGAGCTCGATGGCTACCAACCCGAATTTGTCAGGCCTATTTGGGAATACCTTGATACCGCGGTTTCATCTACGCGTGTTAATACCGGGCGAGAAAAGTTAGCGGCCCACCGCGATACCGCGCTGGAAATGCAGCAGCGCTTTGGCGTACCTGCCGAAATTATTGTCGCTATTTGGGGAATCGAGAGTAACTACGGAAGCAATTTCGGTGATTTCTCAACGTTAGAGTCTCTTGCTACGCTCGCTTTCGATGGCCGCCGCCGTGATTTTGCTAGAGGTGAATTGCTCGCTGCGCTGCGTATCATTGACGAGGGTGATATAGCCGCAGATCAAATGAAGGGATCATGGGCCGGCGCGATGGGCCATACCCAATTTATTCCCAGCAGCTTTGAAGCTTATGCCGTCGATGGCGATGGTGATGGTCGGCGTGATATCTGGGGAAGTATTCCCGATGTAATGGCATCGACAGCAAATTACTTAGCGCGAGCTGGCTGGCAAACGGGTCAGCCTTGGGGCGTGGAGATACGCCTACCCGAAGGATTTGATTATACTCAGACCGACCGACGCAGTAGTGCCGAGTGGCGTGATCAAGGCGTTCGAGCGCAGCAGGGCGAGCTGCCAAATTTCGATAGCGCGTCTGTAGTGGTACCTGCCGGTGCTCAAGGCCCCGCTTTTCTAGTAGGGGCTAATTTTCGCGCCATTTTACGTTATAACAATGCCACCAGTTATGCTCTCGCCGTGGCCACACTGGGTGATGCTATTGCCGGGCGAGAGGGCACCCAGCATGAATGGCCGCGAGGGGAAACGCCGCTGACCCGCGATGATGTGAAGGAACTCCAGCGCGAGTTAAACCGTACCGGCTACTCAGCGGGAGGCGCTGACGGTGTCATGGGTCCCAATACGCGGCAAGGATTACGGAACTTCCAGCGTGATCAAGGGTTAATACCAGACGGCTTTGCAACTCAGACCCTCTTAGAGCAATTGCGAAGCCGTGCTGAGTAGGCAACGTTTTATTGAAGGTTTTAACTTACCAAGGATGATGCTATGCGAGTGCTAGGAAAAACGTTATTAGGCAGTGCTGTTATTGGTGCCTTGCTATCTACTTCCACCGCGATGGCAGACGACGATCAAGTGTTTGGCTGGGTAGAAAATGCGACGCTTCAGCCCTGGGATATTACGGTTAAGGCAAAGCTCGACAGCGGTGCATTAACATCATCGCTTGACGCTCGTGACATTGAGTTGTTCGAGCAAGAGGATGAGGAGTGGGTGCGTTTTCGTCTCAAGCTGGAAGATCAGGACAGTGGTGAAGTATTCAGTGATGAAATTGAGCGCCCGCTGTATCGTGAACAAACCGTGCGCGGCGCGGGTGGCAGCGATGACCGCCCCGTTATTCTGATGGAAGTGTGCATGGGCGATACCATCTACGAAGAGCAGTTCAGTTTACGCGACCGTGAAGAGATGATTTATCCGATGCTGCTTGGCCGCAGCACGATCAGCCACCTTGGGTTGCTTGATGTGCGTAATAGCTTCTTGCAAGAACCTGGGTGCGATGAGAATTCCCAGGTCGTGCCTCACGACCCGGAAGATGATCAGTCTTAACGTATAAACGCTTAGAATAGCCGTGACAGCAGTGCCGTCACGGCTGTTTCTACGCGTAAAATTCGCGGTCCAAGGTGCATTCCCTCACAGCCTGCCGCTAGCAGTTGCTCTACTTCCCAAGCAATAAAACCGCCTTCTGGGCCTACCAGTAAGAGTGTTGGGTATTTAACATCTCTCGGGCAAGCGTGTGGCATACCAGGGTGTGCCAGCAGTCCTCGGTATTGCTTGAGTAGGCAGGGAAGCTGTTCTTCTAAGAAAGGCCTAAACCCCTTGCTAAGCGTAACGTTAGGTAGCTGCGTGTCACGGGCTTGCTCTAAACCTAGTACTAGATGCTGGTGTATTTTTTCCGCGCGTAACTCGGGAGACTGCCAGTAGCTTTTTTCTACCCGCTTGGTATGCAGCAGGGTGATGTCTTTCACACCTAGCGCAGTCACGTGCTCCAGAGTGCGTGCTAGCATACGTGGCCTTGGCAGTGCTAATGCCAAATGCACCGGTAGTGGCGCTGGCGGTGGCTCATCCATCGTTTCCAGCGTGAAATAAGCACGTTCAGCGGTGAGTTCAGTGAGCCGCGCTTTACCCATCGCTCCCCCTTGGATTCCGACGGTAAGCAGGTCTCCTGGCGTGGAGCGATGAACGTTATGCAGATGGCCCAGTCTACGCGGGTCGCTGATGCAGGCGCGGTTATCGCCGGTAAGGTCATCGGGGCTGAGTAAAATCAAATTCATAATGAGAGTCTATTGGTCACAGAATAGGCGTGTTGCGTCTACCAAATCGATCAAAGCCGCTTGCATGGGCGCGTGGTGCAGGCACAATACCAGCAACGGGAAAAAGCCCCTATCGCTTTTAAAGTCCCTATCGCTTTTAAGGAGATGCGCCGTGCGCGTGATTCGCAAGTATGCTAACCGCAGGCTGTATGATACACAGCAAAGCCGCTACGTAACGTTAGAAGACCTGCGTCGCTTAATCATCGACGAAGCGCCTTTTCGCGTTGAAGATGCTAAAAGCGGTGAAGACCTGACCCGCACTATTTTGCTATCGATCATCATTGAGCAAGAGCAGGCAGACGGAGAGTCACAAGTGTTCTCCAACGATTTGTTGGCGCAACTGATCCGCGTTTATGACATGACGTCGCCACTGCCACTGTCACGTTATCTTGAGCAGGGTACGCAGTTGATGCTGGAACAGCAAAAGCGTCTGCAAAGCCAATGGAAGCAGGCCATGCGTAACACGCCGCTGGACTTCATGCGCGAGTTAGGCGAAGAGAATATGCGTTTTTGGCAAAAGACCCTGAATCAATCTGCGCAAAGCGATGAAGCTAACGCTGGCGATCACCAAGCGTCAGAGAGCAGCGGTAAGCCTGGTGACGATGCTGGCGGAAGCAATAAAAAGAAACAGGACAAAACCTCCTGACCCCACTTGGGGCCGCGCTGTGGCATAATGCCGCCAATAACGCTCTCCCGTTTGAGAAGGATGAACATGAAGGTTTTGATGATTGGCGGCGGTGGTCGTGAGCACGCTTTAGCTTGGAAATTGGCTCAGTCGACCCGCGTTGAACACGTCTTCGTTGCACCGGGCAATGCCGGTACGGCGACGGAAGTGAAGGTTACTAACGTCGCGATTGCCGCAACGGATATCGATAGCCTGGTAGCATTTGCCCGTGATGAGCAGATTGGCTTGACGGTGGTCGGCCCGGAAGCGCCGCTGGTAGAAGGGATCGTTGATCGCTTTCAAACGGCCGGCTTGACGATTTTTGGCCCTAATCAAGCCGCTGCTCAGCTTGAGGGGTCGAAGTCCTTCACCAAAGACTTCTTAGCGCGCCATGATATTCCGTCAGCAGACTACCAAACGTTTACTGAAGTCGAGCCTGCACTTGCCTATCTGAGCAAAATGGGTGCACCCATCGTCATCAAAGCGGACGGCCTTGCAGCTGGCAAAGGCGTTATTGTCGCGATGAGCGAAGTAGAAGCAGCCGATGCCATTCGTGACATGTTGGAAGCTAATGCGTTTGGTGATGCTGGCGCACGCGTAGTCATTGAAGAGTTTTTAGAAGGTGAAGAAGCCAGCTTTATTGTCATGGTGGACGGTGAGAACGTTGTTACCATGGCGACTAGCCAAGACCATAAGCGCGCTTATGACGGCGACACCGGTCCTAATACCGGCGGCATGGGAGCTTACTCTCCGGCACCCGTGGTTACTGACGAGATTGACGCGCGTATTATGGAGCAGGTTATTTGGCCTACCGTGCGCGGCATGGCCGCAGAGGGAAATGCTTACACCGGGTTCTTGTACGCAGGCCTGATGATTGACGCCGCAGGCAATCCCAAAGTGATTGAATATAACTGTCGTTTTGGTGATCCTGAAACCCAGCCGATTATGATGCGGCTGGTGTCTGATTTCGCTGAGCTCTGCTTAGCCGGCGCACAGGGAGCATTAGCAGGACATCGCTGCGAATGGGATCCGCGTGCGGCGGTCGGTGTGGTGATTGCGGCGGGTGGTTATCCTGGTGACTATCGGAAGGGCGATGTGATTCATGGCTTGGCAGCGGCGGAGCAAAACGGCTGTAAAGTATTTCATGCCGGCACCGCGCAAAACGCTCAAGGCGAGATTACTACTCACGGTGGGCGTGTGCTGTGTGTAACGGCGTTGGGTGCGACAGTTTCAAAGGCACAGCAGTTAGCGTATCAAGGTGTTAAAGCGATTCGCTGGGACGGTGCTGAATACCGTCGTGATATTGCCTTTAGAGCAATCTCTCGCGAGGCCTAAAAATACAGCGTCATTCCTATCCAACACCGTCGAGGATGCAGGCATGGAGCGTGTCAAGCTGGACTTTCCCGCTGAAGCGGTTATTCACCGCCATCCCTTGACGGTGCGTGTAACCGATATGAATTACGGCCGGCACTTAGGGCATGATGCGATAGTGTCGCTGCTTCACGAGGCTCGTGTGCAGGCTTTTGCGGCACTGAATTTGCCCGAGTGGGACATGTGTGGGTACCCCAGCCTGGTGGCTGATTTGGCGATACAGTATCTCAGTGAAGCGCGCTGGCCTGATGCGTTGATCATTGAAACCGCCGTGCCGGCGCCTCAAGGCAAAGCGTTGACGATTTATCAGCGCATTCGCCAGAGTGAATCTCAGAAAATCGTAGCAACGGCGCGCGTAAACCAGCTGCTGATTGATCTAAACACAGGAGCCCCTGTGGATGTGCCCGCTGACGTGAAACATGCGCTTTCTCTTGCGAGGAGTGGCTAATGTCACGAGAGTACCCGGTAATTGCCGTGACCGGCTCCTCTGGGGCAGGCACAACGACCGTAAGGCGCAGCTTCGAGCGTATGTTTTTGCGTGAAGATGTGCATGCAGCGATCGTCGATGGCGATGCTTTTCATCGCTACACGCGCGACGATTTGCACCGTATTTTCCGCGAAGAGCCTGAGCGCAAGAACGAACTCTCCCATTTTGCCGTTGAGGCTAATTTGCTGGATAGGCTAGAAGGGCTGTTCGGCGAGTACGGCGAGCATGGCTCCGGTACGTTTCGGCACTATATTCACGCCGAAGATAAGCAGAAAATTGAAGCCGGCTGCCGCGTAGGCACCTTCACCGAGTGGCAGTCGCTGCCTTGTGGTACTGACCTGCTTTTCTATGAAGGTTTGCACGGCGGGCTGGTAACTGAAGACTTTGATATTGCGCGTCATGTTGATCTTTTAGTCGGCGTTGCGCCGACCATGAACCTTGAATGGATCCAAAAGATTGATCGTGACACTAAACTGCGCGGTTATTCACAAGAGGCGGTGATCGATACGATTTTAGGCAGAATGGATGACTATGTGCGCTACATTCAGCCGCAATTCTCGCGCACCCACATCAATTTTCAGCGCGTGCCTACGGTTGATACCTCGAACCCCTTTGAGGTCCAGGACATTCCTACTGACGCCGAGTCGTTCGTGGTCATCCGCTTTAGGGACCCTTCCACCGTTGACTTTCCCTGGCTGCTGGCCATGATTAAAGACTCCTTTATGACGCGCCCCCACACGCTGGTAGTGCCCGGGGCACTGATGTCATTGGCGATGGAGTTAATTCTCGCTCCTTTAGTTCGCCATTTGCTGGCACAGCGGCGTTTTCGCTAATCCTTGCTGATAAAAGTAATGGAGTAATCTATGGAATGCCTCTTTTGTAAAATCATCAATCGTGAAATTCCGGCCGATATTGTTTACGAGGATGAGCACGTTCTGGCTTTTAACGACATTGGCCCTCAGGCACCCACCCATCAGCTAATTATCCCTAAAAAGCATATCTCGACGCTGAATGATATTGAAGAAGCCGATCTAGCAACCGTTGGCCGCCTTCAGCTCACCGCCGCTAAGCTCGCCCGTGAGCAGGGTTTTGATGAAGATGGGTACCGTGTGGTGATGAACTGCAACGAAATGGGCGGGCAGACGGTCTATCATATTCACATGCATCTAATGGGCGGGCGTATCTTCACTTGGCCCCCCGGCTAGTAATTAGGCTTGAGCAAGATAAGTACGATTTGGTAATTAAGTACGCTTTAGTCGGTAAGCTTAGTTAGGCAACGGAGTGTTTCCATGGATCGTCAACAGAGTCGAGCCGATAGACTGATTCACCAGTTTGATACCGTTTTGCGTACTCTTGCCCCTCATGCGGCATCTCCGCAGCGTGTCAGCCCCGCCAAGGATGTCACCGGAGAAAGGCTGGACGATCACGAGCGCCGTCATGCCGCTGGCTTAATGCGTATTCATCACACCGGTGGGGTGTGTTTGCAAGGACTGTATCAAGGGCAGGGCATCACCGCGCAGTTGCCCCATGCACGCAAGCAAATGGAGCAGTCGGCGCTCGAGAAAATCGATCATCTCGCTTGGTGTGACGAGCGCCTTGAGCAGTTACACAGCCGAACCAGCTATTTAAATCCACTTTTTTATATCGCCGGGTTTGGAATAGGTGCAGCGACCGGTGCGGTAAGTGACCGCGTAAGCCTGGGCTTTTTGGCCGCGGCTGAAGAGCAGGCGGGTAAGTCTCTTGACCTGCATCAGCAATCGTTGCCCGCAGGCGATGCCTGTTCGCGCACTATACTGCGTCAAATGGCGATTGATGAAGCACATCATGCGCATATCGCCTTAGAGGCCGGAGGGTTGCGCTTTCCAGCGCCAATTAAGTGGCTAATGCATTTAGGCGCTAAAATGGTGACTAGGGGTGTCTATCACTTTTAATATACGGGATTGATCGGCTGCTGATATCTGCGGTTCACATTCGCTGAAAATAAAAAGGCTCCGCAGAGCGGAGCCTTTTTATAGCCATCATCTTATTTTGCGTCAGGCATCAATGCGCTTATATTTCATGCGTTTAGGTGTGTCATTGCCCACACGCTTTCTATGGTCTGCTTCGTATTCTGCGTAGTTGCCTTCGAATAAGACCACCTCAGAATCACCCTCAAATGCCATCACGTGGGTGGCGATACGATCAAGGAACCAACGATCGTGTGAAATCACCATGGCACAGCCTGGGAATGCTAACAGTGCTTCTTCCAATGCCCGCAGCGTTTCGATATCCAGGTCGTTAGAGGGCTCATCAAGCAGCAGAACGTTTGCCCCTTGCTGCAACGTTTGCGCGAGCTGCAGGCGGCCACGCTCACCGCCAGACAGTTCTGCTAAGCGCTTCTGCTGGTCGTTGCCTTTAAAGTTAAAGCGACCAACGTACGCGCGTGATGACACTTCATAGCCGTTGATGTTGAGGATGTCCTGTCCACCAGAAACAGCTTCCCACACGGTCTGTTTATCATCAAGAGCATCACGTAGCTGCTCAACGTAAGCAATATCGACCGTCTCACCAATGACTACGTCACCGACATCAGGCTGTTCTTTACCCGTTATCAGTTTAAATAAGGTCGATTTACCCGCACCGTTACCACCAACAATACCTACAATCGCACCATGTGGAATGGTGAAGGAGAGGTCTTGATAAAGTAACTTGTCCTCAAAGCGCTTGGCGACATTGCGAAACTCAATAACGTTATCGCCCAGGCGCGGCCCCGGCGGAATATAAATTTCGTTAGTTTCATTACGCTTTTGAAAGTCGCCGGACTGCATTTCTTCGAAGCGGTTAAGGCGTGCTTTGCTTTTAGCTTGTCGGCCTTTGGCGTTGCTGCGCACCCATTCAAGCTCTTGCTTGATGGCTTTCTGGCGCGAAGCCTCTTGTTTAGCTTCTTGGCCCAGGCGCTCATCTTTCTGCTCTAACCACTGCGAGTAGTTACCCTCGAACGGGATACCTTGCCCACGGTCAAGTTCGAGTATCCAGCCTGCAACGTTATCCAGGAAGTAGCGGTCGTGAGTAATCGCGACCACGGTGCCGTTATAGTCATGCAGGAAGCGTTCAAGCCAAGCCACGGATTCAGCGTCAAGGTGGTTGGTGGGCTCGTCGAGCAGCAGCATGTCGGGACTGGAAAGCAGTAGGCGGCATAGCGCTACGCGGCGACGTTCACCGCCTGATAGATTGCCTACCTTGGCATCCCAAGGGGGCAGACGAAGGGCTTCAGCGGCAACTTCAAGCTTACGTTCTAAGTTGTGCGCATCGGCCGCTTCAATAATATTCTCAAGACGTGCCTGTTCGCTAGCGAGCGCATCAAAGTCTGCGTCTGGCTCTGCGTAGGCAGAGTAAACCGCATCGAGCTTTTCCTGCGCTTCTTTGATGGCACCGAGCGCTTCCTCAACGGTGTCACGAACGTTTTTCTCGTCATCTAACTGTGGCTCCTGAGGGAGGTAGCCAACATTGATACCGGGCATCGGACGAGCTTCACCTTCAAACTCTTTATCGACACCGGCCATGATACGCAGCAGTGTGGATTTACCCGAACCGTTGAGGCCCAGCACACCAATTTTGGCACCTGGGAAAAACGATAACGAAATATTCTTAAGAATTTGCTTTTTGGGCGGCACTACTTTGCCAACCCTATTCATGGTGAAAACGTATTGCGCCATGGAGATCCGTTAGGTTGATGAAAGAAAAAGCAATAGCCGCATGCGGCTAGCTATGCACTGATGATAGAGGTCTGCGCCGGGAAAGGCTAGGCTACGAGAAGTGTTCTGCTAGCTAAGCCTACCCATAGAGCGAGAAGGCTAAGCTGGTTGATGGCAGTGCTGGCAAGCGGGGAGGAACGAATGGCTACTCTTCTTCATCCCAGTCATCTTCAATAACGCGCTGCAATCGGCGCTCTTCTAACCACGCTTCAACTTGGCGCCGAGAGCGCAAACTGTCGGCCTTACTTGGTTTGCTTTTGCTGTAATGGTCATCATTAACAGCATCTAAGCTTTCGAACTCATCTGAGTCGACGCTATCGATAGTAAAGGTTTCACGACTTAAGGGGTCACGGCTCATGATATGCCCTCCAACCCAGCCGGCGTACCGGCATCACAACGGCTTCATTGGTAAACTCGGTTAGTCTACGAAGTGAAGCGCCTAGCGCCGTTTAAGCGCCTTGTCGCTATATAACGCCAGTTGGGCTGAAGTTCAAGCCTTGTTGGTTTTTTTTGCGTTAAAAAGTGAATTTTTAGCAGGTTTCTTACTGCTTTTGTAATTCTGCCAGGGCAAGCTGTGCCTCGGTACGTTCCGTGACATCCTTCTGTACACCAATGTAATACATCAACTTATCCGCTTCGTCGTAGACGGGTGTAATGGAAAGTTCATTCCAAAACATGGTGCCGTCTTTTCGATAGTTGCGTAGCACTTCACGAGACGGCCGGCCTGCTTTTAGCGCTTTTCTAATGGCGACAAGCGCATCTTGGTCGCGGTCTTCGTTTTGTAAAAAACGACAGTCGCGATATAAAATTTCGTCAGCGCTGTAGCCCGTCAAACGCTCAAAGCCCTTATTGACGTAGATGAGGATGTTTTCATCCCCTTCCTGTTCGGCAACCACAATGCCATCTTCAGATGCATCAATAATGCGTTCGAGCAGCTCTGGGCTGATCAAGGGAGATCGTTTCATCAAAGGGTTCCTGTTGCAGCTCCTGTCCTTTCCGGAGAACATGCCGTTCGCTCTATGCGTGGTCCGAGCGGGATTTTTACTCACTTTTAGAGGCTCGATAGCCAAGGTGTCAGTCCGTAACGGCTATCGAGCTCCATCATGGCGAGCGTTGCGATGCATTGCAATCGTCAACGCACTCTTAGGATCGGACGCGAGGTGTTTTTTACGCCGACCTTAGCCGCTGGCCACTAAACGACATGCATCAAACGAAAGGGTAGCGATGTGTAGAAAGTAACGCCATTAAGACGAGCGGGTGGTTGTTTCCTGTTTCAAGCTAACTCGACATGACAGAATGGTGTTTAAAGAGGCCCTATTAACCTGACGGGAAAATTTACAATGTCACGTGTTCAAATTCGCTATTGCACGCAGTGCCAATGGCTGCTGCGCAGTGCTTGGTATGCTCAGGAGCTGCTTTCGACCTTCGGTGAAGGTTTAGATGAAGTGGCACTGATGCCATCTCATGGCGGCACTTTTGAGATTTGGTATGAGGATGTGCTGCTATGGGAGCGCAAACGCGACGGTGGTTTTCCGGATATCAAGCGCCTCAAACAAAGTGTGCGTGACCAGCTAGAGCCTGGGCGTGATTTAGGGCATATCGACCGATGAATCAGGATCGCCAAGCCATCCTGTATGGGCTAGGAGCCGTTGCGCTGTGGTCGACCGTAGCGACGGCCTTTAAAGTGGCGCTTGCTTGGATGAGTCCATTAGAATTGATGTGGCTCGCAGTGCTTGTGTCCTGGGCATTAATGGGGGCGCTCGTTATAAAGCAGGGCAATCTTGCTACGGCGCTGCGCACCGGTTGGAAGACTGCCGCGTGGGCGGGGTTAATGAACCCCGTTGCCTACTATTTGGTGCTCTTTGCTGCGTATGACCGACTTCCAGGGCAGGAGGCGATGGCGCTCAATTACACCTGGGCGTTGGCGATGGCATTCTTAGCCGTGCCCTTGCTGGGACAACGCTTAACGCGCATGGATATCATCGCTGGATTGATTGCGTATGCCGGGGTGTGGGTGATTGCAACGCGTGGCGCGGTGTTCAATGTCTCTTTTGCTGACCCGTTAGGGGTTGTTCTGGCTCTCGCTTCAACATTGCTGTGGGCGCTTTATTGGCTGCTTAATGCGCGCGACTCACGCCCGGCATTAGTGGGCCAATGGCAAAATTTTACGGTGGGTTTGCCGGTGCTAACCATCCTGTTATTACTAGGCCCTGGCTTTCAGTGGCATGGCTGGGGGGCGTTAGGGGCAGGCGTTTACGTCGGGCTGTTTGAAATGGGCATAGCATTCATTTTATGGCAGATGGCTGTCCACAAGGTGTCGCGCACTGCAAAGGTTTCTAATCTTATTTTTCTCTCGCCCCCGGTATCACTGATGCTGCTTTTTTTGGTGGTTGGAGAGCCTATTTTGCCATCAACCCTAATGGGACTGGTGTTAATACTTTTAGGGTTAGGGATGCAAACCCAGCAGAAGCAGCCAGAGGGGGGGTAGTCTGGGTAGTAAAATATTTCTTTTTGTCTTTTTTTATTATTTTAATTCTTGAAGTGAAATGTGAACTAGTATAAAAGTCAAACAAAATACTAGTTCTGAAGTATGAGTACATTTTCTTAAATAATGGAATGTGACCATAACGATACATTAATCTTCAGCTGAGCCGATAGCTACGGCTAGAGAGAGGTTATAACAAAGGCATGGAGAAGAGCATAGACATTGGTGTGTTGAGCGAGCAGTTCGGGGCGGATTTTGAGTATCAGCAATTTAGGTCTGACGAGGCTTATTCACACGATCAGCAGCGTTGGAAATTGCTTGATGGGATTGCCAAGCAAGCGCCGGGCGCCTCGCCAAAAAGCGTTGAGAGGTCTAGGCCTATTGCTGTGCCTCCGGTTTATGCCCAGGAGCGTGAACAGCCGCCGGTGCAGCAGGCGGTGCCGTATCGCCTAGAAAATAAACAACCGACATCAGGTGTTGATGCTTCTCACCAGCACCCGGTTGACAAGCCAGCAACGCAGCGTTCTTTTGGCCATTTATTTCAGTCTTATACAGATAGTAATGATGATGCTCAAAGTAATCACCGTCAGGGAACATCGCTAAAAGCGTTGATAAGGCAAATCAATAAATGACGCTTATTTGTATTGCCTCTCCTAAAGGGGGAGTTGGTAAAACAACGTTGACTGCTAATCTTGCTTACACTTTGCAACGCCAAGGTTTAAATGTCACTGTCATTGACTTTGATAGCCAAGATGCATTGAAGCTTCACTTCGGTATTGCTTTTAATGATGCTCAAGGCTATGTCGTTGAAGCCGCGTCTACTCCCTATTGGGGTGAAATGGCCCGAACAACGGCAAGCGGCATTGACGTGCTTGCCTATGGCTGTACAACTAGAGAGCAGCGCCATCACTTCGAAACGTTTCTTGCCAATGATCCAAGAGCCCTATATCAAGCGCTTAGCGGCTTTTATAACTCCCCAAACGATGTGCTGTTAGTTGACTTGCCGCCAGGGCACTCCGTAGCACTAGAGGCTGTTTGCCAGTTAAAGCCACTGTGCATCACTATGCTGATGGCCGATAGCGCCTCTTTGGCCGTTCTACCCTCTATTGAAAGTGGTGGCTTTTATCCTGATACCATTGGCAGGCATTTGTACTATGTCGCCAATCAGCTAGACCTTCGTAATGACCTAAGTCGCGACGTATACGCGCTTTTAAAAGAGCGTTTGAAGGCGTCACTGCTAGGGGCGGTTCACCGTGACGCAGCAGTGTCCGAAGCACACGCACTGCAGGTTTCTGTGCTGCAACATGCGTATACCTCTGCGGTTGTTAATGATATTGAGGCTATCGCCCATAATCTCATGCGTTTAATGCAAGATGCCGAGCTATCTCAAGTACGCAAAGAGGGTGAATAATGAAAACCCTTATGTATAAAGCCTGGATCGCTCTATTACTACTTCTTTGTACCCCTGTCATGTTAATTGTTGTTACAACGCCGATGACGTTGAATAACCAACTGGCCTTTGGGGGCGTTACCGCTGTTTTTTTATTAATCATGGGGCAGGTCGATTCTCCGCGCATACGTTTAGCAATGGCATTAGTAACCGTCATGACGGCAACTCGCTATCTCTATTGGCGGGTAACGGAAACGCTCATTACGGATGGTTTTATAGAGCCGATATTGAGCTTTGGGCTATTGGCGGCAGAAGGTTACTGCTGGGTTGTCTTGGTGCTGAGCTTCTTTCAGTCGGCGTGGTTGCTTGATCGTAAAGTTGTCCCACTGCCTAAAGACATCACTAAGTGGCCAACGGTAGACGTATATATTCCGACGTATAACGAAAGCTTAGACGTAGTTCGTGATACTGTTTTGGCAGCGCAAAATATTGACTATCCAGCTGATAAAGTAAATGTTTATCTTTTAGATGATGGTAAGCGAGCTGAGTTTGGCGCTTTCGCATCTCAGGCGGGCGTTGGATATATTACTCGCACAGATAATAAACACGCGAAAGCGGGTAATTTAAATAATGCGCTCCAGAAAACGTCCGGCGAGCTTATTTGTATTTTTGACTGTGACCATATTGCCACGCGGGCTTTTTTACAGGCGACGGTGGGCTCTTTTCTTGTTGATCAGAAGCAAGCACTTATACAGACGCCCCATCATTTTTATTCGCCTGATCCCTTTGAACGGAATTTAGTCAGTGGCCGGGAAGTGCCACACGAAGGTGAGCTTTTTTATGGTCCTATTCAAAAGGGCAATGATTATTGGAATGCAGCCTTTTTTTGTGGCTCGTGTGCAGTTATTCGGCGCAGTGCACTAGAGGAAATAGGTGGGTTTGCGGTTGAAACAGTCACAGAGGATGCGCATACCGCATTAAAACTACAAAGAAAAGGATGGTCTACCGCTTACTTAGGCATACCCCTTGCCGCTGGGTTAGCGACGGAACGACTAGCGTTGCATATTGTTCAGCGTGCGCGTTGGGCACGGGGTATGACGCAAATATTACGGCGTGATAACCCCCTATTAGGCCGAGGGTTGAGCATTCCCCAGCGGCTCTGCTATTTAAGCGCGATGTTGCACTTTCAGTTTCCGTTAGTGCGCTTTATTTTTTTAACAGCCCCGTTGGCTTACATGCTGTTTGGGCTCAATATTATTCAAGCATCGCCTCAGGCCGTTGCTGTCTATGTACTTCCTCACTTATTTGCAGCCGTTTATACCAATGCGAAGCTGGTAGGGCAGTATCGCTACACGTTCTGGAATGAAATATATGAAACGGTTTTAACCTTTCATTTGCTCAAGCCTTCCCTTGTGACACTGTTTAATCCCAATCGAGGCAAGTTTGATGTCACGGAAAAAGGAGGGCGACTCGAGCAAAGCTTTTTTGATTTTAATGTGACGCGACCTCATCTGTTTTTACTGGCATTACTGGCTGCGGGCCTAGTATGGGGTGTCGTACGCTTAGTTTGGTGGAATCCTGAAGGTGAGCAAGCAAGCGTATTGCTGTTTAACGTAGCATGGGCCTCATTTAGCGCAATTTTCCTGATGGCGGCTATCGCTGTTGGCAGCGAACAAAAGCAGGTGCGTGAATACGTACGAATCAAGCTAAGTCGGCCTGTGGTCTTACATCTCTCTGGCGGCTATACGTTGTCGTCTACGACGCAAAATTTGTCTATGGGTGGCATGCAGCTAGCTGCAGTAGCTGGCTTTTCAAAAGATGCGCGCATTGATTTTATCGAAATGGAATTCGATGGCAATCCGATACTGTTTCCTGTGCACATAGTAAGCCGTGATGCACAGCATATACGCCTGCGGTTTGGCACGTTGAATGTGGTTCAGCGCCGCCAGTTAGTGAAGCTTGTCATGGGTCGTGCTGATGCCTGGCTACAGAAACGCAAGCTCCCACACGATCAGCCGTTGCGTTCTATGTGGACTGTTATTCGTGCCGTCACAGGTCTGTTTTTCCGAAACTGGAAGGAGCGGCGTTTATTTGCCGGTGGGGGCGACAGTGCTGGCAAAGCACGCCAGGCAGACGCGCGTTCTGGTAGCTCACCACCTATGGCAACAGCTGCTACAGCGGTATCCACTCCTGTATCCACCTGGGTATGGCGAATGGTTCTCGTCGCGTTGATTATGGTAGGCATCATGTCTACCCAGCGAGCATGGAGCCAGTCATTAGATGTTCAGGCTTTGCCAAGCAACGCTAGGCCGTTAATGCTAGAGGCATTGCCTAAAGAGGCCGCGACGTTGCCTGATGTTGAAGTGAATGCACGGGGCGGTTTAGCTTTCAATATGCCCTTGGAGACTCGGGAACGAATTTATCCACTTTTGCAGCGTATAGACGAGGTCGAGCCTGAGCCTCTTCGTATTCAGGGCAACGGAGCTCAGGCGGGTATCGAGTTTTCTTTGCGTAGTGATGAAGTGTCTACCGGCGCTGTGCTGCACTTAGATATACGCTATTCAGATGCTCTTCTTGAGGGGCTTAGTCGGCTGGACGTTACTCTCAATGGCATTGTTATTGAGACGCTAGAGCTTGACCGATTTACCGCAGAGCATCTGGTTGCAGAGGTGGCTATTCCGCCAGAGCTAATCATTACCTATAACACACTACTGCTAAGTGTGGCCGGACAAACGCTAGAGCAGTGTAATAACTTGCTCAGCGAAGATATTTGGGTCGAGGTTTTACCAAGCTCGACGCTCAATGTGAATGTTCAGTCGTTGCCGCCGCTTAAGGGGCTCGCTAATTTACCTGCCCCCTTCGCTGATGCGGCCGACATGGAAAGGCTAGTATTGCCTTTCATTATGCCCTCTATGCCTTCAGAAACGCTGCTGAGTGCAAGCGCAATATTAGCCTCGTATTTTGCGATTAAAGCGGATTTTAGAGGCGCTGACTTCCCCGTTCATCATACTCAAATACCTGATCAGCATGCGGTCGTCGTAGGGACTCCCGAGCAGATGCCTTTAGGAGTAGAGCTGCCGAGAATTGATGGCCCTACCTTACTGCAACTGGCTAATCCTAATAATGCTATGTATCGCTTATTGATCGTCACGGGAGCAACAGAGCAAGACGTAAAAAGCGCCGCTGCATATCTAGCCCATTATCAAGAGCGTTTAAGCGGCGACAGTGAAACGGTAAGTGCGCCCCAGCTAGCCCTTAGAGAGGCCTATGATGCACCTAACTGGCAGGCGCTTAATGAGCCGATCTATCTTGACAAAATGGCTGGTGAGAATGAAATGGTCGGTGAGGGTATTCGCCCGTCGCCGCAAAATTATAGTTTTCGCCTGCCCCCAAACATGCATTTATGGCCGGGTGATCATGTAACCTTAGAAGTGGGCTATGAGTTCCCTCGTGGCGAGTGGCTAAACGAAGATGAGTCACGACTGGAGATTGCTCTTAACGGCACTTATCTAGCCTCCTTACCCGTTGAGAAGCGTTCTTTAGCCTGGGAAGCTTGGCGCTTTCTGGGAAATGATATTCGTAAAGAGCGCGCTACGTTACGCATTCCCCAGGAAAAGTTATACGGTAATAACCAGCTCAGCTTTTATTTTAATATGGCAGTGAATATGCCGGAAAATGGATGTGAGCTGGGCCTTCCTGATCGCATTGAAACGCGCCTGTACCCTGATTCTTATTTGGATATGAGCGATGCACAGTATTTTGCAGCGTTACCAGAGCTCTCGTACTGGCTGAGTGCAGGCTTTCCCTTTACGCAGTGGGCCGATTTATCGCACACGACGCTGCTGCTTGCCGCGGAACCCGATGCTATCGAAATTGGCACCGCGCTTGGGCTGATTGGGCGCATGGGGGCCTCTACCGGATACCCCAGTATTGCGCTGAATGTGCGCAAGGGGCTAACGCTTAACGACAACTTGTCAGACCGAGATATGCTGGTCGTTGCGCGTGCTGATCAATTGGAACGCAGTGAGCTTAATCGTTATCTTGGGCCTTTCAGTATCGAGCAGGGGGCTTTACGCGTTACGCCTTTGAACTTAATGAATAGATTAAATCTTTGGGCACAAGCCCAGTGGGGGCGAGATACCGAGCGCGCTCGCAATAGGATTGGCAGTCAGTCCCCTGAACAGATCTTACTGGGCGTTCGGTCACCGCTGAACCCCACGCGCAGCATTATCGTAGCCACTGCTTTTCATGATGAAGGCATGCGCACGCTACCGGCCGTGATTGATCAGCCCCAAGTTAGTCGTCAAGCCGTGGGGGATTTAGTCATGGTGTCGCCGAGCCAAGAGGTCAGTGCTTATCAGGTTGGGCCGCGGACGCCTCGAGGTGAAATGGTCTGGCATCGTCTTATCCGCTGGTACACCGGCCAATACATTATTCCCATGTTATTAGCTATGGGCATTGTTCTGCTTTTACTGTCCGGACTTCTTTATAGCACTCTCAAACGCCGAGCACTGCGTCGAGCAAATGCTGGTAGCAAAACGCACTCAGGCGGAGAATAACCATGCGTACGCCCGTACCAACGTTGATGAAATTAAAAAATCGGCTTTTGCTGAGTGCCTTAGTTAGCTGTGCGCCGATGACGGCAGCATGGGGACAGGAAAACTCGCAGTCGGCCTTAGAAGCTTTATTGCGCCAAGCTGATTTTTGGCAGGAAAATCAGCGTCCTGACTTAGTGCGCCAAGCGCTTGAGCGCTATCTTGCCGGGCGGCCTGATGACCCTGAAGTGCTTTACAGGCTAGCGCGCCAAGCGGTGATAGATGACCAGCCCGATCAAGTAGCGCAGTGGACGCAGCGATTGGAGCAGGCGTCACCTAATAGCCAGTACTTGATTGAGTTAGACCAATTGCAGCAGGGCAATCAATTAGACACAACGCAGTTGAATCGCGCCCGTCAGCTAGCACGCGCGAATCGCTATGAAGAGTCGGCATCGGCATATCGCTCTTTATTTGGTGGCGATACGCCTCCCCGCGGTCTCGCCGTTGAGTACTATCAAACACTGGCTGGTGGCACTGATGCCCAATGGCGAGAAGCGCGTGATGGCCTGCGCCAGTTTAGTGACGACTATCCTACTGATGCTCCTTTAAAGCGTGCATTGAGCGAAGTATTAACCTATCGCGAAGGTACTCGCCGTGAGGGTATTAGCCAACTGGCTCAGTTAGCGCGACAAGGCGGCTCTGAAGCCGTTGCTGCAAGAAGCGGCTGGCGGCAAGCGCTGCTGTGGTTAGAAGCCACGCCGGCTGATGAAACGCTTTATCAGGTTTATGCGCAGGTTAATCCAGACGATAACGACGTGCCCCAGCATTTTGAAGATTCAACTGCTCAGAATACGCGCGCCGTTGGTTTCACAGCCTTACAGGCGGGTCAGCTGGGAAGTGCCGAAGAGTCATTTCGGCAGGCGTTGGAAGAAAATCCGCAAGATGCTGAGGCGAAAGGTGGATTAGGGCTCATATTGCTGCGTAGGCAGCAGTTTGCTGAAGCCAGAGGCCTACTGTCACAAGCTATGGATCAGGCGCCAGAGCGGCGAGAGCAGTGGGCCGCCGCGTATCAAAGTGCGGCCTTTTATGCTCGCTTAGGTGAGGCGCGTCGTTTAGCGGCAGCCAACAATCTAGACCAAGCACTTGGGCAAGTGCGGCCACTTACTCAGCAGAGCGGCGATGCTGGACGCGCCGCACGCTTGCTGGAAGCCGATATTTTGCGTCGTCAAAAGCGTTTAGATGCCGCAGAACAGGCTTATCGCGCCATGCTGGAAACGCGTCAAAGCGATGTCGACGCGCGAGTAGGACTCGTTCAAGTGCTTTCTGACAAAGGTGACTGGGCGGCTGCACAACAAATAGCTCAGGCGTTGCCGGAAAGCAGGCGCGCTCAGATGAGTGGGTTAGCCACGGCCCAAGTAGAAGCGCTGCGCCTTCAAGCGCGCCAGCAAGATGATTTTGGCGCGGAAACGGCACTTCGAGAAGCACTCGAGCTGGTGCCTAACAACCCTTGGGCGCGCCTTGATCTAGCTCGTTTGCTGGCGGGGCAATCGCGCCCAGATGAAGCGCAGGTGTTGATGAGGCCCTTTCTTGCAAGTGATGCCTCGCTAGATCAGCGTTATGCCGCAGCGCTGTTTGCGTCGGAGCAGGGGCGTTGGTCGGAAACCCAGCGACTGCTGTCGAATATACCGTCAGATTCGCTAACAGTTGAGATGACGTCTCTGCAGCAACGGGCTCAGATCCAGCAGCCTCTGAATCAGGCATTAGCGCAGCTAGAGCAAGGAAATAAGTCTGCAGCGATTGCCTCACTGCAGCAACTTTATCTGCGTTCTGAAGGGGCCGGCCTTACGCCTAGCCAGGTTAGTCAAATTGCGGGGGCTTTGTCAGAAGCGGGTGCTAAAAGTGAGGCTTTACGCTGGGTAGAGCGCGATTTAGCACGTGGTATTGATGAACAAATACCCAATGATTATATCAATCATACGCTGGTGATGGCTCAGGCCGGTCGATCTGACGCTGCCCAGCAATTGCTCAATCGTTTAGCCGCTTCTCCTCAGTGGCGTGAGGATTCCAACGCCTTGGCCGCTGAGCGTGGTTTAGCCATTATTAAAGCCGATCAGTTGCGTCAGAGTGGCCGTTTAGCCAGCGCTTATGACGTGTTGGCAGAGCCGATGCAGCAGTCGCCAGATGACGAGGACTTGTTGTTGGCGATGGGGCGTTTATACGCTGAAGGTGATCGTCAAGCCCAAGCTGAGCAGATATATACCTATGTGCTCACGCGTCACCCTGAAAGTGAGCAGGCGTTGCAGGGAGCGGTGCAGACGGCACTTGCTAACAATCGCTCGCGCCAAGCAAGTCAGCTTCTGAGTCGTTATGGACCCGAGCAACAAACCCCCGATACCTTACTGCTCAGCGCCCAGGTCGCTAGGGCTAATGGCGAAAGCTTAAAAGCGCTCGCCTTACTCAGCCAAGCTCGCCAGCGGTTAAGTGGACAAGAAGACGGTGCGGCGGCCCTTGTACAGAGGCAAAACCCGTTTACCGACAGATCGCAAGGTGCGCGTGCGTCACAACGACCTAACTGGTTGCCGGGCGCTAGTCGTGAGGTCAGTTATGACATCGCAATGACTGAATCGGAAGCGTTGACGCCATCTACCAGCCAGCAGATAGATGAGCTTTCTCGCCAGATCAGGCGTGAGAGAGCGCCAACGGTGGCCACTGAATTCGCCTTTAACCTGCGTGATGGCGAGAGCGGCCTTAGTCGACAGGACCGTGTCGAAGCCCCCGTGCGCTTTTCACTAATGCCGTTTGGAGAAGGGCGTTTTGAGATAGCCGTAACCCCAACTCAGGTAACCGCCGGCATGCCTGAAGGCGATGCTTTGCGTCGCTACGGGCGTAGCGGGCTCGCGGAAAGTGCGGCTTCTCTCAATGAATCGCTTAGCGGTGTGACTCCGATTCTGGACCAAATTCAGACTACCGTTACTAATTTCTTCACGGCCCAAAGTAATCTGGATGCTGCGGTTAATGAGCAAGAGCGGGTACGCTTGGCGGCTGTGTTAGAAGAGGCTAGGCGTTTTTACGATGCCGCCCTTGAGCGTAACCCTTTGTTTGAAGCTGGTTTGACGGTCGCAAGCCTTACCGATCAGCAGCGCGAGCTTTTCAATCAATATCTAGCAGGCAATAGTGTCGATTTTGAGGCATTAAGTTTTGACGGAGAGTCGCTGAGTGCCTTTGTCGAGAGCCGCCAGCAAATAGAAATGGCCCTCGCTGGCATTCAGAGCCGGCTGCAGTCGACGGCACAGTCAGCCAGACCATCCAGTTTACGTGACAGCGGTGCGGGGCTAGCGCTGAGCTATGAGAATGGCAGTGTCAATCTTGATATTGGCAGTACGCCCCTTGGGTTTGAAGAAACTAACCTAGTGGGTGGCATTCATTGGCAACCGGAGATCGCTGAGAATACAACGCTGAATTTCACCGCGGAACGAAGGGCTGTAAAAGATAGCGTGCTGTCATATGCGGGCGCTTACGATGCCTATAGTGGTGATACGTGGGGGGGCGTTGTACGAACCGGCGGTCGCGCAGGCATTAACTATGACACTGATGAGGGTGGCCTTTATGCGGATATTGGCACCTATCGCTACGCCGGTCATAACGTCGCTGATAACCAGTCTTACAATCTCTCTTTAGGTGGCTATGCTCGCCCGGTCAATAATGAGCGCCGCCAGTTGCAAGCCGGTGTACATGTTTCCGCCATGGCCTTCGATGATGACCTGAGCCATTTCACTTATGGCCACGGTGGCTATTTCAGCCCCCAAGATTATGTCAGCGTCGCTTTTCCTATTAACTATCGTGAGAATTTCACCGACCAGCTTACGCTGGGCGGCTATGTGGCGCCGGGCTTCCAAAGTTATAGCACCGATGACAGCGACTATTTCCCGACAGACCCAGAGGCGCAGGCACTTCTTGATGTGTTTTCTGCTCTCGGGGCTACGCCGGCATCACGCTATTCAGGAGAAAGTGAAAGTGGGATAGGGCTTTCTTTTGGCGGTGCTATGGAGTACCAAATGACCCCTGATCTTGCTCTTGGCGGACGAGTGGATTTCAACAGCTTCGGTGATTACAACGATACATCCGCTAGCATGTTTATGAACTATACCTTTGGAGATAGCGGTGAACGAGCCAGATAATCATTCCAAACACATGGAGCATTATGCTCAGCGGCATTGCAGCACCCAGTGGCGGCTTTTCCTAGAACTGGTTTTTGATGAGCTTTTCAATAGTGCAGGCAAAGAAGAGTCTTCGGGTTTCTGGCGTCACATTGGCAGCCGTATGGCAATAGAAATGCCTATGGGCGAGTGCGCTACCTTAGAAAGCCTTGAGAAGGCCATTAATGAGGCATTAGATCTACTAGATTGGGGATATGCCAGCATCATTGCTGAGCATCAAAAAATGCGGATTTGCCATTCTGCATGCCCTATCCCAGGCGACTCACAAGAGCGTATCGACATCGGTTTGCTAGCAATGTCTGCCTTGTTAGAAGGATTGTATAAAGGGTGGCTAAGCCAGCAGGGTGGGGACATGGAGGTGCCTATTACCTGCATTAGCCGTAATGCTGAGCAACGTGAATGCACCTTTCTTTATGGACGTTAGCCGTTTCTGATAGTGGAACTGCGCATTTAAGGGATAACTCATTATGCTGCGTCGGCTTATGTTAAGCACTGGGCTTATTATTTGTATGTTGGCGGGTGCCTGTGCAGCTCAGGCAGATACGCCTTGGAGCGCATATAAAGAACGCTTCATCAACGCCAATGGGCGGGTCATTGACACCGGCAATAATAATATCAGCCACTCGGAGGGACAGGGGTGGGGCATGATGCTTGCTCAACATCATAATGATCAAGAAACGTTTGATCAGCTTTGGCAATGGACTCGTCGGCACTTGAGTCGGCCAGATGTCTCTCTCTTCTCGTGGCGTTACGATCCCCGCGATAAGCCTGCGGTGCGTGACCTTAACAATGCGACGGATGGCGATTTATTTATCGCCTGGGCGCTGTATCTGGCCGCAGAACGCTGGAACAACGCTAATTACGCGAGTGCCTCTCGAAGTATTCGCCGCGCGGTATTAGAAAATCTGGCTTATGAGATTGCGGGTTACCAAGTGCTTCTGCCCGCTATACAAGGATTTCGACGTGATCAAGAGGTCGACATCAACCTTTCTTACTGGTTTTTACCGGCACTAAGAGATTTTGCTGACATTGAACCTGAACAACCCTGGCAGCGCCTGATTGATGACGGCGTTGCCGTGCTGGATGAGGCACGCTTTGGTGCTTATCTATTACCCACTGATTGGGTGGTTATTAATCAACAAGGCGAGGTTGCCCCGGCATCCAACTGGGCACCTAGGTTTAGCTTTGACGCTGTGCGTATTCCGCTCTATTTTGCCTGGGGTGGACGCGATGAAGCGCGCGCCATCGGCAGTATAACTGCTTTTTGGAATGACCCTGCGCATCAACCTCCGTCAGCATGGGCCGATGTAGTGAGTGACGAGCGTGCAGAATACCCAATTTCGCGCGGCGTGGATGCGATTAGAGCCTATGCGAGCGGCGAAAAACTACCCAGCGCAACGCCCCAATCAGAAGACGATTATTTTTCAGCGACGCTTTTGCTTTTGGCGCATATGGCTGAGGACATGCGTTAGAATTTAGGACAGATGGGCATCGACTGAGGATTCTTCAAGAAGTGACTCAAGCTCAGGCCATACATTGTCTAAAATAATCGGCTGTGCTTCAGCAGTAGGATGAATACCGTCACTTTGCATCAGCTGTGCATCCAAGGCGATGTCTTCAAGTAAGAAGGGCACTAGCGCCACATCGTACTCCTCCGCCAATGAGTGAAATACGCCCGTAAACGCATCGCGGTACGCTTGGCCATAGTTCGGCGGAATATCAATGCCCAGCAGCAGCACCTGCGCCCCGGCTTCTTGACTCTGCTCAATCATGCTGGCTAGATTTGCCTGCATTTGATTAGGTGCCAAGCCGCGCAAGCCGTCATTACCGCCCAGTTCAAGTAGAACAATATCCGGCTGTCGTTGTCCGATTATGTCAGTGAATCTTTGTAGCCCTCCAGACGTTGTTTCACCGCTAATGCTGGCATTGATAACCTGTGCTTTATCGTCTAGGCGCTCGGCCAGTAAGCTCACCCAGCCTTCTTCACGCTCAATGCCGTAAGCGGCGCTTAGGCTGTCGCCCATTACCAGTAGGGTGGGGCGCGTGTCTTCACTGACAGGTTCTGCGTTGACTGAGGTTGAGGTCCAGGCGGCTACCAGTACTAGCACCCATACGGTTACCATACGGTTCAGCCCACACCAAGCTTTAGGGATGCCATGCTTCATGCCTTACTCCTCTGATCAAACTGAAAACTCAGCTGCACACGCCTCGTCAACGACCGAACACTCAAATGGTGCCCGCCGCCCTCTTACAGACACCCCCGCGGCGCATAACGTTCCTCATGGCGTTGCCGGACACCCCGTTCTACATGCCGACAGGCTCTCGAAAAAAGTCACCAGCGGAGAGCGCTCGCTGACTATTTTACACGACCTGTCGCTAAGCGTAGAAGCGGGTGAAAGCGTTGCGATTTTAGGCAAAAGCGGTGCGGGTAAATCAACGTTGTTGGGGCTGTTGGCGGGTCTGGATACACCCAGTGATGGTGAGCTTATGCTGTTCGGTCAAGCGCTCAGCCGATTAGATGAGGATGGCCGTGCGGCACTAAGAGCGGGGCGAGTGGGTTTCGTGTTTCAAAATTTTCAGTTATTACCTACGTTGAGTGCGCTGGAAAACGTCATGCTGCCATTGGAGCTTTCCCCCCGTGCCGGCGAAACACAAACCGCGACTAAGTGGTTAGCGCGCGTGGGGCTTGGCGAGCGCGTCGATCATCTCCCTAAGCAGCTGTCTGGCGGCGAGCAGCAGCGGGTGGCGGTGGCTCGCGCTTTCGTCACTGACCCTGAGCTGGTGTTTGCCGATGAACCAACCGGCAATCTTGACCCGGATACCGGCGCTCAAGTTATTGATCTGCTTTTTACCTTGAACCGTGAAGCGGGCACTACGCTCATTTTGGTTACCCATGATCACGCTCTGGCCCGTCGCTGTGACCGCTGTCTGCGCCTGGATCAAGGCAAGTTAGAACCTTTTGTGCCAGTAGCCGCCTCGGTAGATGAGGGGACGCAATGAGCGATGTGAATTGGCGCTTAGCGATGCGCAGTCTTAAACGAGACCTTCGCGCTGCCGACGTGCGCGCTCTGTTTATCGCTCTGGTACTGGCCGTTGCGGCATCGACGATGATCGCTTTCTTTTTGGACCGTTTAGAACGTGGCTTGGAGCGTCAAGCAAGCCAAATGCTGGGCGGCGACTTAGTGTTAGAGCAGCGCGATCCTTTTTCCGAAGAGCTGCGGGCCACTCTGGAAAATGCCGGCTTTACGTTAAGTGACCAGGTTGATCTCGTTTCCATGATTAGCCGCGGCGAGCGCTTTCAGCCCGCGAGCCTCAAAGCTGTCGATGATGTTTATCCTCATTACGGCGTATCACACGTAGATTTTGGCGATGGCACTGAGGAGATTGCATCAGGTCCCGCGCCCGGCGAAGCATGGGCTGACCCGCGGCTAATGCAGTTAGTCGAGATACAGCTCGGTGATCAAGTGCAGGTAGGCCAAACCGAGCTTACCGTGACGGGTATTGTAGAGCGTGAGGCAGACCAGTCCGCTGGATTTAGCAACTTTAACCCGCGCTTAATGATGAACACCGCGGATGTTGAAGCGACTGGCCTAATCCAGCCTGGCTCACGCATAGAGTTTGAAATATTAGCGGCAGGCTCGTCAGCGGCACTAGAGCGGGTTCAAGGCCTGCTGGCGGAACTCCGCCGCGACGGCGTCGAGGTTCGCGACGTGCGAGTCGATCGACCTCAGTTGGGGAACGCTTTACAGCGCGCTGAACGCTATCTAGGGCTTGCCGGGCTAGCCGCCGTACTGCTGGCTGGCGTGGCTGTCGCAATGTCGACCCGGCGCTACGTCGAGCGTCACTTAGACACCGCCGCGCTGCTGCGCTGCTTTGGCGCCAGTCAGCGCCAGTTAGTATCAATTTTTACTCTTCAACTACTCGGGCTAGCCCTGGTCGCAGCGGTGATTGGAGCGCTGCTTGGGCTTGTTGGACAAGCCGTTTTACTCCGGTTGCTGGTGAGCTTTTTGCCCATGACACTCCCGCCACCGGGACTGATGCCGCTAGGGCTGGGCGTTTTCACAGCGCTTGCTGTGTTAGTCGGGTTTGCTGGGCCAACCTTGCTGCGTATTAAGCAAGTTAGCGCGTTGAAGGTGCTGCGCCGCGAGCTCGATCCGTTGCCACCTTCTGCATGGCTGGTGGTGGGGGTGGCGGGCATTGTGTTTGGCGGGTTGCTATGGCTTTACTCGGGCAGCCTGGTGCTAGCGATTGCGCTATTAATCGGCGGGGCGATGCTGCTCGGTTTACTGTGGCTGATTAGCGCCTTTTTACTCAGCGCTTTGTTGCGTGGTGTCCAACGAGTAACGGGAAGCAATGAGTGGTCGCAGGCGCTACGTTTAGGCGGTCGTCAGTTGGCTCGCAGACGCCAGGCAGGACTGGGTCAGCTGCTAGCATTTTCGGTGACTTTCTTTGCGATGGCGATGATTGTATTAGTGCGCGGTGATCTGTTGAGCACCTGGCAAGATCAGCTGCCTGAAAATACCCCTAATTATTTCGCTATCAACATTCAACCCTCCGAGCGAGATCCTTTTGAAGCGGTCGTTTCACCGCGTGTAGAAACTCAAAGCACCCTGTACCCAATGGTACGCGGTCGCGTTATTGCTATTAATGATCAGCCCCCTGAGGATGCCGTGCCGCAGGATGCGCGTGGCGATGGCTCGCTACGCCGTGAGTTAAACCTCACCTGGCAAGCAGAGCTGCCCGATGGTAACGAGTTAGTCGCCGGAGAATGGTTTTCAACAGCGCAAGCAAGCGACGCAAGCCAGGGGTGGATGAGTGCAGTTGAGGCAACGCCGCAAGCAACCCCTGTGCCTATTTCGATGGAAGATGGGCTGGCTGAAAGGTTAGGCCTAGGCATTGGCGACGAGATCACCTTCTCAGTCGGTAGCGACGAGATAGCGACACAGATTACCAGCCTGCGTAGCCTTCACTGGGACAGCTTTCAGCCTAATTTTTTCGTTATCTTTCCGCCGGGCGTGCTGGAGCAATTTGGCCACAGCTACATTACGGCCTTTCATTTGCCTGAAGCGGAAAGTGGCCTGATTAGGGAGCTGATTACCGATTTCCCCGGTGTGTCGTTGCTCAATGTGGATGCCATCTTAGGCCAAGTGCGCGACGTGCTTAGCCAAGTGACGCGTGCTGTGGAGTTGGTGCTTGCGCTGGTACTCTTAGCCGGGGTTAGCGTGCTTTATGCGGCGTTAACCGCAAGCCTTCCTGTGCGCGCCCATGAAAGCGGTTTGTTGCGTGTCTTTGGGGCAGGCAGCCGGATGATTTCACGCGTGCAGGGAGCCGAGTATGCGCTGCTAGGCTTTGCCAGTGGTTTGATGGGGGCGGTATTGGCAGAGTTTGCCACGGCAGCACTGTATATTTACTGGCTAGATCTCACGCCAACCTTCCACCTAGGGCTATGGCTATTATTGCCACTCGGCGGGGCTGTGCTGATTGGCGTGATCGGCCACGCGCTATCACGTGGCTTGCGTCGCCAAGCCCCAGCGGCCAGCTTAGGGCTTCTCGGGGAGGCGTAGCGGTATCGCTGCGTCTTAGCGTGCGAGCCAAAAGCCGACCACGGCGGCGCTGATAACAGCAATGAGAAAGACAAGATTACGGGCGCGAGTATCGCGGCGTGGTTTCATGGCAACACCAAAATAAGCGTGGAGAGAAAAGCAGCAAAAGTATTACGCCGGGCATGGTACCGTTTGTTGCCCGCGTCGTCATCTTGACTGCCTTCACGCAGCGTTATTGGCCCAGGACTTTTAGCTTATGTACCACTCTGATCTAACGGCTTCCCGCGTTTTTGCGCCGCAGCCGCTTTTGCTTGCCGAAGGCCGCCTTGCCGCGCTGAGCTGGGGGCGCTCGGATGCTCCCACGTGGCTGGCGCTGCACGGCTGGTTAGATAACGCAGCCAGTTTTTCACGCTTGGCACCGCTGCTAGTTGAGGCGCTAGGTATCCGCATTGTAGCGGTGGATTTTCGGGGGCATGGGCACTCTTCACATGTGCCTGAAGGCGTCGACTATGCATTGTGGGACTATTGTCACGACGTGCTCGATGTCATGGACACGCTCGGATTAGAGCAAGCCAGCTTGCTGGCCCACTCAATGGGCGCGGCAGTGGCATGTCTAGTGGCCGCGGCGTTGCCTGAGCGGGTAGTGCGCTTAACCTTGATTGACGGATTAGGCGCGCTCAATACACCGCTGGAGGAGACCGCCAGCCAACTGCGCAAAGGACTGGCAGCTTATCGACGGCCGCGTTCTCGGGCCCCACGCTATGCGGATATAGAAAGCGCGATCGCTGCGCGTGTGGCGGGCGGTGTGACGCCGCTAGATAGTATAACGGCCGCGCCGCTTGTGGAGCGCAATACGCAGCCTACCGCCGATGGCCATGTGCAAATGCGTACTGACGGCCGTCTACTGAAGCCATCGCTGGTGCGTTTTACGCCGGAGCAAGTGCTGTCATTGCTGGCAGATATTAATGCTCCGGTTCTCTTGATTGAAGGCGATAGCGGCATTCTGGGTCAACGTGAGTGGGCCGCTCAAGCGCGGCAGGCAGTCAAAGATTTACACCGCCACGTGCTCATTGGCGGCCATCATTTGCACCTGGAGCCTCGTGCAGTGGCGCAAGTCGCGACGATTATTGGCGGTCACTGGGACAAGACCGATAATCGCTAAGGAAGGACGTTAGCATGAATGAATTGGCTCACTTGGCCAGCGGCAACAAAGTTGCCTTGGTGCTGGGTAGCGGCGGTGCGCGTGGCTACGCGCATATTGGTGTTATTGAAGCATTAGAAGCCCGTGGTTTTGAGATTATTGCCGTGTCTGGTTGCTCAATGGGCGCGCTGATCGGCGGTATTTACGCCGCGGGTAAGCTGCCGGAGTACCGCGAGTGGGTATGTAACCTGGATTACTTTGATGTGCTCAAACTGGTTGATGTGACGTGGAGCCCTATGGGCGCGATGCGTGCCAGCAAAGTGATGAGTAAACTAGAAGCGCTGGTAGGCGACATTTTGATGGAAGATTTGTCGATTCCGGTGACAACCGTGGCGACTGACTTAGTGCGCCAACGCGAGGTGTGGTTTCAAAAGGGCTCTCTTTTGCGCGCTATTCGCGCGTCTATCGCAGTGCCCGGTGTTATTACCCCTGTTCATCTTGGTGAGCAAGTCTTGGTCGACGGCGGGCTGCTCAACCCTTTACCCATTATGCCCGTAGTCGCTGCCCATCAGGCGGATTTTGTCGTAGCGGTTAACGTCACCGCGCACAGCCCGCTACCGGTTACATTAGAGGAACTGCTTCCCAAAGAAGAAGAGGCCACCGATAGCCGCAGTGAAAATGAGCGCGAGCGTGACCAAAGTATGGGTAAGTGGATTGGCGATGTTCGTGCGGCGACGCGTAAACTTTGGGGTGGGCTGGGTGCCAATGGGGATGAAGAGCCTGATGAGACCACGGAAGCCCGCGGTAAGCGTGAGTGGAGCAAGCTGGATATGATTTTGGAGTCGTTTGATATTACCCAGGCGGCGCTGGCTAAATATAAAGTGGCGGGTTACCCACCCGATGTGCTGATTGAAATACCCAAGACCGTCTGTAGCACCTATGAATTTCATCGCGGTAGAGATTTGATCCGCTTAGGTCGTCACTTGGCGGATCAGGCGTTAGAGCGGCGAATGCCAAGCATTGCTTCGGATGCCGCTGAGTAGCGGCTAAAGGCCACGTTTACGTAGCAGGATATACACGGCGCCGGTACCACCATCGACGGGCACCGCCGAACAGAATGCCAGCACCCCTGGCCATTCGCGCAGCCATGTATTGGTGTGGCTTTTGAGTACGGGGAAATCAGACGTGGTGCCCCATGCTTTGCCGTGCACCACGAGTACGCAGCGCAGCCCTTGGCTGGCTGAATCGCGTAGAAAACTCTCAAGCTCCGTACGCGCCTCTTCTAGCGTATAGCCATGTAAATCCAACCCCGACTGCCACGCGGTTTGGCCGCGTTTTAGCTGGCTGAAGGTACGTAGCGGCAGGTCAACAACGCTGAACTCCAGATATTCAGACGGGCGTACGGCCTCCACGCGGCCATCCGACGTGCGCCCGCTGACCTGCTTAGCATCGCTTTGCACCGCCGCGTGGCGGCGCGCCTCATGTGCCTTTCCATCTTGTTTAGGTTTGCCTGGATCGGCCTGATTGGTCGCGATACGGCGTACGCCCGCCGCGGTTAACGCTTCACGGAAGGCACTGATATCATCATCATTGGGAAGGTGGCGGCGTCGCGTCATGGCAGGCTCAGGTATGAAAAATAGGTGTCAAAACGGTAAGTCAGCGTAAAGAGGCACAGTATAGCGGGCTGAGCGTTGCTGTGAACCTGGCGGCGTGAAAGGTACAATCTTTTATTCGTCATGTGGATAAAGCGTTATCAGGCATGGCCTGGCTGCATCCAAGATTATCGTTAACCCAGGAGTCGCTGTGACCACGCATCTCAACGCTGAGCATTCTCACTCAACCCTTTCCCTGCCAGAGTCGGCGCTGGTGAGCGAACTCTTCACACTGCGTGACTATTTACGCTGGGTATCCAGCGAGTTTTATCTGGCCGGTTTGCATTATGGCCATGGTACCGACTCCGCCTGGGACGAGGCCGTTGCGCTTTGTTTGGGCGCTTTGCATCTGCCGTGGAGCGTTGACCCCGGGGTATTAGAGGCGCGGCTGCTGCCCATTGAGCGCCTGCGTATCATTGGCTTAGCGCGCGAACGTATTACCACGCGTCGGCCGCTGCCCTATTTGCTGGGTGAAAGTTTTTTTGCCGGCCATCCGTTTCACGTTGATGAGCGCGTGCTGATTCCACGTTCACCGATTGCCGAACTCATTGAAGATGGCTTTGCGGCTTGGTTTCCAGAAGAGCCTCCCGCTAAGGTGCTAGACCTATGCACGGGCTCTGGGTGTATTGGTATTGCCACGGCGCTGTATTTGCCCACCTGCGAAGTAGCGCTGGCGGATATTAGCCAAGATGCCTTAGCCGTGTCGCGGCAAAATATTACCCGCCACGATGTGGGCAATCGCGTGCGCGCGCTGGAGTCGGATGTCTTTAATAGCCTGGAAGGCCAGCGCTTTGATTTGATTGTCTCTAACCCGCCCTACGTGGATGCGCGTGATCTTGCGTTGATGCCCGCTGAGTTCCGCCATGAGCCGTCATTGGCACTGGGTGCCGGTAGTGACGGTTTGGATATTGTGCGGCGTATACTGCGTGAAGCGCGGCAACATTTGACCGATGAGGGCTGGCTGATCGTTGAGGTTGGTAACTCAGATTGCCATGTGAAAGCAGCATTTCCGGATGTTCCTTTTTTGTGGCTTGAATTCGAGCGTGGCGGCCAGGGCGTGTTTGTCCTGAGCGCCGCTGAACTCGACGCCCATGCGGCGTCTTTCGTGTAAGGAATTAACGGCCATGTCTGGCAATACGTTTGGCAAATTATTCAGTGTCACAACCTTTGGTGAAAGCCACGGCACCGCGCTTGGCGCAATCGTTGATGGCTGCCCGCCAGGGCTTCCGCTTTGCGAGGCGGACCTGCAGCACGACTTGGATCGCCGCAGGCCGGGAAGCTCGCGACATACGACCCAGCGCAAAGAGCCGGATCAGGTGCGGATTCTGTCAGGCGTTTTTGAAGGTAAAACGACCGGTACGTCGATTGGTTTACTGATTGAAAACACCGATCAGCGATCTAACGATTACTCGAAAATTAAAGATCAGTTCCGGCCCGCGCATGCGGACTACACCTATCATCATAAATATGGCCACCGAGACTATCGGGGCGGCGGGCGCTCCAGCGCACGAGAAACTGCTATGCGGGTAGCCGCTGGGGCCATCGCCAAGAAATATTTGGCGGCTCAAGGTGTACAGATTCGTGGCTATATGAGTCAGCTAGGGCCGATCAAAATTGACTTCAAACAGTGGGAATCGGTAGCGCAAAATGCTTTTTTCTGCCCTGACCCGGAGCGCGTAGCCGAGCTTGAAGCCTATATGGATCAACTGCGGCGTGATCAAGACTCAGTGGGCGCTGAAATTACCGTGATTGCTGAAGGTGTTCCCGTGGGGCTGGGTGAGCCGGTATTTGACCGCCTGGACGCTGAGCTTGCGCATGGCCTGATGAGCATCAATGCCGTAAAGGGCATTGAAATCGGTGCAGGCTTTGGGTGTATTGCCCAGCGCGGCAGCGAACATCGCGATGAGATGACGCCCGAAGGGTTTCTGTCTAATCATGCAGGCGGCGTGCTTGGCGGTATTTCCAGCGGCCAACCAATCGTTGCGCGGTTGGCGCTAAAACCGACGTCGAGCATTACCACCCCGGGCCGCTCTATTGATGTGCATGGTCAAGCGGTCGACGTGATCACAAAAGGGCGACACGACCCCTGCGTGGGTATTCGCGCGACGCCTATTGCTGAAGCGATGATGGCCATAACGCTGTTGGACCACTGGTTGCGCCAGCGAGGCCAAAATGGTGACGTTAGCGTTGATACACCACGTTTAAAGCAGCTTTAAAGTCCCGGTGAAGTTGGCTTATCGCTGCTACACTCAGACAAAACCCCGGTGTCGGTGAAATTAGTATCGAAAAAGTGAGTGCCGGTAAAACTTGGCAGGAGCCGCCTATGAAGATTAACGTTGAGTTTGATCTTACCCCTGATGAGTTTCGCCAATCACTGGGGCTGCCTGATGTAGAGGAATTCCAAAAGCATCTGCTAGAAAATATTCAGCGGCAAATGGAATCCGGTGTTGAAGGCTATGACCCTATGAGCCTTATGCGGCCTTTCTTACAACAGCCGATGATGCAGCAAGGGCTTTCAGAAGGACTCTCCAAGGGGCTTTCCCAAGGTTTAGCGAACTTCGGCACCTACCAGCAAATGATGCTGGATATGCTGCGTCAAGCGGGTAATGCTGCTGGGTCTGATGATTCTTCTACTGCGGATGAAGAGGCCAGCCCAGGTGCATCGCGTAAAGACACATCGTCGGCAGGAGCGCCGGACTCAGGCAGTTCAAGCGAGAAGGGCGCGAAGGCGAAAACAACCGCTTCTTCGCGATCTCGAGCGAAAGGTTAGAAGGTAAGGATACTTTCTAGAGTAGTTTGCAACCCCGTATGTCAGCGGCTACTCGTTTTTGCAGTGCGTTTTTGCAGTGCGTTTTTGCAGTGCGTTTTTGCAGTGCGTTTTTCAGTGCAGCAATGCTACGTCACCATGAGTCACTCCAGGCGTTTTACATGTGTAGCCTAAGGCTCATGCCAGGGATCCATCGAGAGGAGCAGACACTATGCAAGATAATATGACGGACGCCTTTAACGCCCAAACGCGTCAAATGTTTGAGCCTATGCGCAAAATCAATTCGCTGATGCTCAACAATATGGAAAAAATGACCCAGTATCAGTTGGAAGCAATGCAACGCTATAGCCAAATGGGCACCGAGCGTATGCGCAGCGCTACTGAAATCAAAGATGCCGAAGGCCTGCGCGATTTTAGTACTAAGCAAGCAGAAATGATGAACGAAGTGTCCCAGCAGATGCAGGAAGACGCGCGGGCAATGAGCGAGATGAGCCAGCAGTTCAAATCTGAAGTGGAGAAGATGTTTAGCGAAGCCGGGCAGCAAATGTCCGGGCAAGCCAAGGCTGCGACTAAAGGCGCGCAATCGGCCAAAGCCTCTAGTCAGGCGTCGCGTAAAAGCTGAGTGAGATCACCATCGCGGCGCCTTAGGGCGCCGCGATGCTTTTATCATCCTGATTTATGGCCTCGCCGGTCGACAGCGTTTGGTGCGCCTGAGAGTAGGCGTAGGGAGAGTAAGTATGCAGTCAGCGTGGCAGAATCCGTTTCAGGCTATATCTCTAAAACTCTCTGAAGGGCTTTCTCAAGCGGAAGCCGATGCTTGGACTATCCAGCTTAGCGATATTAGCGACCAGTATCAGGGACTGATGCAGGACTTACTTTCCCGTATTGCACCCAGCGAAGCTGCCGACTCTATCTATGCCGATATGCGTGAAAGCTTTGAGGCTGGGGCGCAGTCGCTGATGCAAAATCCTACTCTGTTGCTTGAAACCCAAACACGTTTACTACAAGACCAGTGGCTGTTGTGTCAGCAGGCGATGCGAGGCATGGCCGGCGAACAAGTCTCACCACTGATAACCCCTGCGAAAAATGATCGTCGCTTTAAAGACAGTGCGTGGACCCACGAGCCGTATTACATGGCGATCATGCAGCAGTATTTACTGTTTTCGCAGGTCGTTGAAGAGCTGGTTGAAAGCTTGGGCGGCTTGGATGAAACCCATAAGCGCAACTTGATGTTTTACGCGCGCCAGTTGGTGAACGCGATGGCGCCGACGAATTTTATGACCACTAATCCCGAGGTCATGCGTAAAACGCTGGAAACGCGCGGCCAGAACTTGGTTGATGGCTTAGCGAGTTTACGTGAAGATTTGGCCAACTCCGCCGAGGGAATCAATGTCCGCATGACGGACCGCGGCGCTTTTGGTGTGGGTCACAACATTGCAGTGACGCCTGGTGCGGTGGTGTATGAAAATGAATTAATCCAATTAATTCAGTACACCCCAACCACAGAGAAAACGTTTAAAACGCCGCTGCTGATGGTGCCACCGTGGATCAATAAGTATTACATTCTTGATCTGCGTGACGATAACTCCATGGTCAAGTGGCTAGTAGGGCAAGGGCATACAGTGTTCTTGATTTCCTGGCGTAATCCTGGCCCTGAGCAGCGTGATATCACGTGGGCCGACTATATGCAGATGGGGCCCATTAGTGCGATGGATGCCATCGAGCAAGCTTGTGGCGAGAAGTCGGTGAACCTACTTAGCTATTGTGTTGGCGGTACGCTAACGGCTTCAACGGTGGCTTACCTTACGAGTACTCGGCGTGGGCGGAAAGTGAAGTCGGTGACCTATATGGCAACGCTGCAGGACTTTCGCGATCCTGGCGATATCGGCGTCTTTCTCAACGAGCGTGTGGTTGAAGGTATTGAGCAAACGCTGCAGCTGAAAGGCTATTTGGACGGCCGTTCAATGGCCTATACCTTTAATTTACTGCGTGAAAATGATTTGTTTTGGTCGTTCTACATCAGTAACTATTTGAAGGGTGAAACGCCTGCGGCTTTTGATCTGCTTTACTGGAATACCGATGGCACCAATTTGGCTGCAGGTACCCATGCATGGTACTTGCGTCATATGTATTTGGAGAACCGCTTGGTTGAACCAAACGGCATTGAATTAGATGGCGTGAAGATTGATCTGCGCAAAATATCAACGCCCAGCTATTTTGTATCGACTAAAGAAGACCATATCGCTAAATGGAACAGCACCTACTACGGGGCATTGCTGCCCAAGGGGCCGGCAACCTTTGTGCTCGGCGGTTCAGGGCATATTGCGGGTATTGTTAATCCGCCCAGTAAGAACAAGTATGGATACTGGACCAACGATGCATTGCCGGAAAACCATGAAGCGTGGCTGGAAAGCGCTAGTGAGCATGAGGGCTCATGGTGGCCTCATTGGCAGGCGTGGATGACTGACAATGGCTATGCCGGCAGCGAGAAAATGGTACCTGTGCGCCAACCTGGCGATGGCGCACTTTCCATCATCGAGCCGGCACCAGGGCACTATGTCAAGATGACCATTCCTGAGGTGCTAGGAGAAATACCGACGACGCCGTAACTGCTGCTGACGATCATAAGAAAGCCCGCTGACGTTGAGCTGACCCTCAACAGTAGTTCAACCCAGCGGGTTTTTTTGGATTTCTCAATCGTTAATTACGAATGAGATAGTCAAACGCGCCGAGCGATGCTTTAGCGCCTTCGCCCATGGCAATAATGATTTGCTTGTAGGGCACGGTGGTAACATCGCCAGCGGCGAAGACGCCGGGTACCGACGTCATGCCGTGTGCATCGACGATGATCTCCCCGCGTGGCGTCATTTCAATCGGCGAGCCTTTAAGCCATTCAGTATTGGGCACCAGTCCAATTTGTACAAAAATACCTTCCAACGCGATGGATTTGCTTTCATCGTTGGTACGATCTTTGTAGATCAAACCGTTGACCCGGCTGCCGTCGCCAGTGACTTCAGTGCTCTGTGCATTAAGAATAATATCGACGTTGGTCAGGCTCTTAAGCTTTTTCTGCAGCACTGCATCGGCGCGCATCTCGCCCATAAACTCGATCAGCGTCACGTGGCCGACGATTCCCGCTAAGTCGATAGCTGCTTCAACGCCAGAGTTGCCGCCGCCAATAACGGCAACGCGTTTGCCTTTGAACAGCGGGCCATCGCAGTGAGGGCAGTAGGCAACGCCTTTGTTACGGTACTGCTGCTCGCCGGGAACGTTCATTTCGCGCCAACGAGCACCGGTCGCGAGCACGAGCGTTTTACTCTTAAGTGTCGCGCCGGAATCAAACGACACTTCATGCAGGCCGCCTTGAGCCTCAGCTGCTTTAAAGCTAGTGGCGAGCTGCAGATTCATGATATCGACTTCATAATCTTTTACGTGCTCTTCAAGCGCGCTGACAAGCTTAGGGCCTTCGGTATGCGAAACGGAGATGAAGTTTTCAATCCCCATGGTATCGGCCACCTGACCGCCAAAGCGTCCCGCGGCTATGCCGGTGTTAATGCCTTTACGGGCTGAATAGATCGCTGCCGCCGCACCCGCGGGGCCACCGCCAATCACGAGCGTGTCAAAGGCCGCTTTTTCGCTGAGCTTTTTGGCATCGCGCTCAGCCGCGCCGGTGTCGACCTTGGCTAAAATCTGCTCAAGCGTCATGCGGCCCTGATCAAACGGCTTGCCATTCAGATACACGCTCGGCACCGACATGATTTCACGAGACTCAACTTCATCCTGAAACAGCGCGCCGTCAATCGCAACGTGACGGACGTTGGGATTAAAGATGGCCATGAGATTAAGCGCCTGAACAACGTCTGGGCAGTTCTGGCAGGAAAGTGAGTAGTAGGTCTCAAACAGCATTTCGCCGTCGAGTGCCCTGATTTGATCCAGCAGTTTGTCAGAGGTTTTAGGCGGATGGCCGCCTACTTGCAGCAGCGCGAGAACCAGCGAGGTAAATTCGTGGCCCATCGGGATGCCGGCGAAAACTACGCCGGTGTCTTCGCCGGAGCGGTTAATTGCAAACGACGGCGTGCGGGCATCTTGACCGTCGCTGTGCAGGGTAATCTTATCGCTTAGGCTGCTGATGTCTTCCAAAAGACCCAGCAGTTCTTGTGACTTGGCTCCGTCATCGAGGGACGCAACGATCTCGAACGGCTGAGTCACTTTCTCCAGATACGTTTTCAACTGGGATTTTAAATTGGCGTCCAGCATGACAGTAGCTTCCTCGCAGTACTCTGAGCAGAAACAGAACACCCGGGCAGGACCCGGGTGCTGAGGTATCACTAGCCGCCAAAGCTAAGCTTGGCGGCTGGTTAGATCGATAGGCGGTTTAGATTTTGCCTACCAGATCTAAAGAAGGCGCCAGCGTTTCTTCGCCTTCTTTCCATTTAGCCGGGCAAACTTCGTTCGGATTAGCGCGAACGTATTGAGCGGCTTTCACTTTACGCAGTAGCTCTTCGGCATTACGGCCGATGTTGCCAGCATTGATTTCGACAATCTGGATTTTGCCGTCAGGATCGACAACAAAGGTACCGCGCTCAGCAAGGCCAGCGTCTTCGATCAAGACTTCAAAGTTGCGTGAAATGCGCAGCGTCGGATCAGCGATCATGGGGTACTGCAGCTTGCCGATGGTGTCAGAGCTGTCGTGCCATGCTTTGTGCGTGAAGTGGGTATCAGTAGAAACACTGTAGATTTCAACGCCCAGTTTTTTAAACTCAGCGTAGTGATCGGCTAGGTCACCAAGCTCAGTTGGGCATACAAAGGTGAAATCAGCTGGGTAGAAGAAAAAGATAGACCACTGACCTTGTATGTCGGTTTCAGTAACATCGACAAATTCACCGTTAACATAAGCTGTTGCTTTAAATGGCTTAACTTCAGTGTTGATTAAAGACATTCGGGTAATCTCCGTGATTGATGAACAAAGGGTTAAGAAGTGATGATAATACTAAGGGCTAACGGATAATGAATAAAATTAAGAATAGCCATTCGTTTGATAGTATTTAGCTATTGGCGGGCTGGCCGGCGTCGCCGCACTGCTGTTAAGTGGGGCCGATGGTGCGGAATACAAGAATTTTTCACATTGTCTTGCGATAGGGGCTCACGCACCGCAAAATTCGCACGGCTAGTATGATGGCCTACGCTGTTTGAGTGGCAGACAGCTCGCCACGGGGAATACGTGGCACAATAATCGCTTAAAACCGTGTTGAAAAGATCGCGTAGCTAGATATAGATAATAGGAGCAGTAATATGGGGAACATTCACAAACTTTCCGCGGCCGTTGCGGCTATTTCGTTCGCCGCAGCGGCTAGCACTACCTACGCCAATGAGGTGCGGGTGTTTAACTGGTCAGATTACATTGCTCCGGAAACGCTTGAAAAATTTACCGAGCGCACCGGTATTGACGTGACCTATGATGTTTACGATAGCAACGAAACGCTTGATGCCGCCTTGCTTGCCGGCCGTTCTGGCTATGATGTGGTCGTGCCTTCTAGCCAATATTTCACGCGTCAGTTGAGTGCGGGCGTTTATCAGCCCCTTGACCATGAGTTGTTGAGCAACCTTGGCAACCTTGATCCAGATTTGATGGCTAATCTGGAACGCATCGACGGAACGAATGAGTATGCAGTCCCTTATATGTGGGGAACCAACGGTATCGGCTATAACGCCGATCGTATCGAAGAAATTCTTGGCGAAGACGCCCCTGTCGACAGCTGGGCGCTTCTGTTTGATCCAGAAAGTACCGGTGCGCTGAGCGCTGCGGGCTGCGGTATCTCGCTAATGGATTCTGGTATAGAAATGCTGCCAGCGGCGCTGTCCTATCTGGGACTCGACCCACAAAGTAATGATAGCGACGACCTGGAAGCCGCAGGCGAGGTGATAACCCGCATTCGCGACGACATTACCTACTTTCATTCCTCACGTTACATTGCCGATCTAGCGAACGGCGATATCTGCGTAGCGGCCGGTTATTCGGGCGATATCTTTCAGGCCGCCGAGCGCGCACAAGAGGCGGGGCGTGATTTCACTGTCGCTTATAGCATTCCCAAGGAAGGCTCTGAGCTGTGGTTTGACATGATGGCGATACCTGCTGACGCACCCAATACTGAGAACGCACACGCATTTATCAACTTTATTCTTGACCCCGAAATAGCGGCTGAAATTACTGAATACGTTCGCTACGCCAACCCAAACTTGGCGGCGAATGACTATCTCTCTGACGAAATCATTAATGATCCTGCTATCTACCCGGAAGCCGAGGTGCTACAGAATTCATTTGTACCCTTGGAAAAGCCGCAAAACGTTCAGCGCGTCCTGACGCGCACCTGGAATCGCGTTAAATCTGGTCATTAATAATTGCATCGTCTGGCGGCGAGACAAGCATTGTGCTTGTCTCGCTGTTTGTCTTTAAACGCTCGAGTTGTCGGGCTTTTGATGGGAGTGGCGAATGGTCACTACGCCCCTGTCGAACGAGGCTTCATCCACCCCACCTATCAGCACGACTGCACCACGCGCCCAGGGCAAGGCCCCACGGTTTGCTGAAGATGTCGTGCTGGAAGTCAAACGCTTAAGCAAGCGATTTGATGATGCGCTGGCGGTGGATGATGTCAACTTGCAGGTTAAGCGCGGCGAAATTTTCGCGCTACTAGGTGGTTCCGGGTCGGGTAAATCTACGCTGCTGCGAATGCTCGCGGGGTTTGAGACACCTACCGAAGGCCGCATTTTATTAGACGGTGACAATATCACCGCGATGCCGCCGCATAAGCGGCCTATTAACATGATGTTTCAGTCTTATGCACTGTTTCCGCATATGACGGTAGCGCAAAACATCGCTTTTGGTTTGAAGCAGGACAAGCTTTCTAAAGCGGATATTGATGTCCGCGTAGCGCAAATGCTCAAGCTGGTGCATATGGAGCGCTTTGCCAAGCGCAAACCACACCATTTGTCGGGCGGTCAGCGTCAGCGAGTGGCGTTGGCGCGCTCGCTGGCTAAGCGGCCCAAAATTTTATTGCTAGATGAGCCCATGGGCGCACTGGATAAAAAGCTGCGCACTGAGATGCAGCTAGAGGTCGTCGAGATCATCGAGCAGGTAGGCGTTACCTGCATTATGGTGACTCACGATCAAGAAGAGGCCATGACCATGGCGGATCGCGTAGCGATTATGGCCGATGGTTGGATTGAGCAGGTGGGCTCTCCGGTGGATATTTATGAAAGTCCGGTTAGCCGCATGGTGGCTGAGTTCGTCGGCACGGTGAATGTCTTTGAAGGCGAGATCATCGAAGATGCCGCTGATCATTGCCGAATTACTGCCCCCGCGCTCGAGCGGCCTATTTATATCGACCATGGTATTACCACCCAGGCGATGGACCGGCGAGTGTGGGTTGCACTGCGCCCTGAAAAAATTTGGTTAACGCGTGAAAAGCCTACGACGGAATATAACTGGGCAGAAGGTAGGGTTGACGATATTGCTTACCTAGGTGGGTTCTCGCTGTATTACGTGCGCACACCTTCCGGCCAGATGATTAAGGTCAGTATGGCTAATACCGAGCGTCGTGGTGATCGGCCTACCTGGGAAGACCGCGTGTATGTCTACTGGGAAGACCACAGTATCATTGTGTTGAACCGTTAGATGGGTGCACTTTTTACTGCGAGGAGATTGCCTTAAATGAAGCCATCTCGTTCTTCAGCGCTGCTCAAACGCTGGCAGCTGGGGCGTCGGGCGGTGATTGCGTTGCCGCTAGTTTGGTTGGCACTGTTTTTCTTGCTGCCTTTTGCGCTGGTGCTCAAAATCAGTCTTTCCGACGCGGCGGTAGCCATTCCACCTTACGGCCCGTTACTGGAATATGCTGATCAAACCCTGCATGTATTTCTGAATGTGGGTAATTATATTTTTCTGCTCTCCGATTCGCTGTATATCGCTGCTTATTGGGGCTCAGTAAAAACCGCTTTTATATCCACTGCCGCCTGCTTGCTGATTGGCTATCCGATGGCCTATGCAATGTCGCGGGCACCAGCACGCTGGCAACTGCTTTTATTGCTGCTTGTGATGCTACCGTCATGGACCTCATTTTTGATTCGCGTCTATGCCTGGATGGGTATTTTAAGTAACAGCGGTCTCATTAATAATTTGCTGATGGGACTTGGGCTCATAGAATCGCCATTGCGCATGATGAATACCCAGTTTGCGGTCACTATCGGCATTGTGTATGCCTACCTGCCGTTTATGGTGTTGCCACTGTATGCCCATCTCACGCGGATGGATAACTCGCTGCTTGAAGCCGCCGCCGACCTTGGTTCGCGTAAGCTGAATACCTTCATCAAAGTGACCCTGCCGCTTTCGATGGGCGGTATTGTGGCAGGCTCAATGCTGGTGTTTATACCGGCAGTAGGGGAGTTTGTCATTCCTGAGCTGCTTGGCGGCCCCGATACGTTAATGATTGGTAAGGTGCTTTGGGAGGAGTTTTTCCTTAATCGTGATTGGCCTGTCGCTTCGGCGTTAGCCATTGTCATGTTATTGCTGCTGTTGGTGCCAATCGTCTGGTTCCATCGCTATCAGTCGCGCGAACTTGAATAGTGGATGTTTGAATAATGAGTGATGAATAATGAGTTATCAAGAATGAGGTTTGTGCGGCGAATTAATTTTTCGACGGTCATGTTAGTGCTTGGGCTGCTGTTTCTTTATCTGCCGATGGTGGTGCTGGTTGTCTATTCATTTAATGAATCCAAGCTAGTCACGGTATGGTCTGGCTTTTCAACGAAATGGTATGGCGAGCTGTTCCGGGACCAGCAGATTTTATCGGCCGTGTGGACAAGCCTGAAAATCGCCTTTTTCGCGGCGAGCATGGCGGTTTGCCTGGGCACCGTAGCGGCCTTTGTAATGACGCGCTATGGGCACTTTAGAGGTAAAACGGCGCTTTCCAGTATGGTCACCGCGCCTCTGGTCATGCCGGAAGTGATTACCGGCCTGTCGTTGCTTTTGCTGTTCGTGCAAATGGCGCAGATTACCGGGTGGCCTGCCGATCGGGGTATGGCGACTATCTGGATTGCCCATACGACCTTTTGCAGTGCCTATGTGGCAGTAGTGGTCGCTGCTCGGCTGCGAGAAGTGGATCGTTCAATTGAAGAAGCCGCCATGGATTTAGGCTCACCGCCGTTGAAAACGTTTTTTTTCATCACGCTGCCGATTATTTCGCCAGCGCTGGCTGCAGGCTGGCTATTGGCCTTTACGCTGTCGCTCGATGATTTGGTAATTGCCAGCTTTGTCTCGGGCCCTGGGGCAAACACGCTACCGATGGTGGTGTTTTCATCGGTGCGTCTAGGCGTGTCGCCGAAGATTAACGCGCTGGCGACGCTGATTATTTTGGTAGTGTCGCTTGCGACCTTATTAGCGTGGTTCTTTATGCGGCGCAGTGAAACTAAACGCAAACTGGCCGTTAAGCAGGGCGATACGGCTTAGCTATCATTACATAACGTCGTCATCGCGGCCCGCTACGACGCTTTCAAGTTCGCCATTCATAGGGGAGACGATAATCTGCAGCTGGATAGGCGAGCAGCACTGATGACAATCTTCCCAGGTGTCGTGGCTGCCCTGAGAGACATCAATGACGAAGGTCAGCGGTGAATCGCAGTAAGGGCAGTGGAAATCATAATTAATCAGGGCGTCGTCATGCATCGTTAACTACCTTTTAAGCGGGTGTATCAAAATGCTTAAGTGTAGCAGTCTGATGGCTAGGTGAGGCATCGACGAATGGAATCAGGTAGGATATTCGCAGGTTCCTAAAGCAACGCAGTGAGAGTAGCGATGATGTTACGTAACATGGCAGTAGCGGCCCTGGTGGCCTTTCCGATGGTCGCGTTGGCTGAGACCCCCAACGTGAAGCCTGGTGAGTGGGAATTTGTGAGCACCACCAGTATTAGTGGCGAAATGGACATTCCGGATCAAACTGAAACTGAGCGTCAGTGCATTACTCAAGAAGAGCTTGAAGGCTCAGAGTTTGGCTTTATCGAAGAAGAAGAAGGCTGTGAGTTACTTGACGAGAATATGACCGCGGATGGCCTAACGTATAGCATGGTATGCCGTGCAGAAGGCGGTGAAGCGACGATCGACGGCGAAATGCGTTTTATGGGCGAACTCATTGAAGGCAGCGTCGATATCCTTACTCAGTCTCCAATGGGTGAGCTGAGCATGAATACGGTCATTGAAGGCGAGCACGTCGGTGAGTGTGAATAACCGCCAGGCTTGAAGTGCCATCAGATTTGAAGCACCACTAGGCTTGAAGTGCCATCAGATTTGAAGCACCACTAGGCTTGAAGTGCCAGCAGTATTGAAGTGCCTCAGTCTTGAAGTGCCTCAGTCTTGAAGTGCTTAGCATTAAGGGCGTTCCGTTAAGGGACGCCCTTTTTTCGGCGCCTGTTAACGCTCCGGCGGCTCGCTGTGTAACTGGCTGGTTGAGTTCAGGGTGTTCGATGCGCCGGCGATCTCATCCTCGAGCTGGCGTTTGACTGCCCCTGGTGAGCCTGTATAGCGTGCCAGCAGGTCATAAGCTACGGGAACGACAAAGAGTGTAAACAGCGTAGCAGAGCCCACGCCGGCCATGATCACGGTGCCAATAACAAGGCGCGATTCTGCGCCCGGCCCGGTTGAAATTATCAGCGGAATAGCGCCGGCCATTGTAGTCACCGCGGTCATCAAAATAGGCCTCAGGCGCGTCACGGAGGCTTCAATTAACGCCGCTCTAAACGCATGGCCTTCATCGCGCAGCTGGTTGGCAAACTCGACAATTAAAATACCGTTCTTAGCTGCCAAACCAATCAGTAGTACTAGCCCCACCTGGCTGTAAATATTCAACGACTGCCCGCTTAGCAGTAGGGCAAGCAAAGCGCCACTCATGGCTAATGGCACCGTGAGCATGATTACAAAGGGGTGAATAAGGCTTTCAAACTGCGCCGCTAGCACTAAAAAGACCACTAGCGCACCAAGTATCAACAGGAAGGCAGTGGCGCCACTGGCCTGTTGGAAGTCGCGTGAGGCGCCTGCCACATTAGTTTGCGCCTCGACTGGCAGCAGCTCAGCAGCGCTTTCTTCCAGGTACGCTAACGCTTCACCCAAGGGATATCCGTCGGCTAGGTTGGCTTCAATGGTGATTGATCTAATGCGGTCAAAGCGATTCAACGTGCTGGCGCCCGCAAAGTCAGAGAGCGTGACAAGGCTGGCCAGCGGGATGAGTGCGCCTGAGCGTGCCGAGCGCACCTGAATGTTGTCCAGCGCGCGTGGGCTGTTTTGGCTGCTGCGATCACCCTCTAAGATCACATCGTACTCTTCACCATTGTCAACGTAGCGTGTGACATTGCGCCCACCCAGCAATACTTCTAGCGTTCGGCCTATTTCAGTGACGGTTACGCCTAGCGCAGCGGCTCGCTGGTAATTAATATCCACGCGCAGCTGAGGCTGTGTTTCGTTGTAATTGCTCTCTAGCGCCATTAAGTTTGGATTGTTTTCACGCACGTGGTTGATCAGCGTATCGCGCCAGCGGGCAAGCTGTTCGTAAGTACCGCCTCCCAGCACAAACTGCACCGGTTTTTGAGTGCGCTGCCCAAAGCCTTGGCGCATGACCGGAAAGGCCTGTACGCCCGGCAGCGTGCTGAGGGTTTGGCGCACTTCGGCCATAATTTCCCACGCACTGCGTCGACTTCCCCAGTCGGCCATGTTGACAATAATAAAGCCGCTATTGAAGTTCTCAATATTGCCGTAGCCGCGTGGGGCACGAACTACCACGCGCTCCAGTTCACCACTGGCTACCAGCGGGGCCAAACGCGCCTCGATTTCGTCCATGTAATCCATCATGTAGCTGAAGGTAGCGCCTTCTGGCCCGTTGACTAAGACGATGAAGTTGCCGCGATCTTCCTGTGGCGTGTATTCATTCGGCAGCGCCGTGGCGAGCCAAGCGGTGGCGGCAATCAGCAGGATAAACATAGCCACGACCAGCCAGCGCATCCTAAGCATCCACTCCAAGGATGTTTGATAGCGGCGCTGCGTGCCGTTAAGCAGCCACTGTACTGACTTACCAATACGGCTATCGTGCATGCCGGGCTTAAGAATCTTTGAAGCCATCATTGGCGTTAGCGTCAGCGCTAATAACGTTGAGATAACGACGGCCGCGGCCATGGTGAGCGCAAATTCGGAAAACAGTCGCCCGATATCACCTTGCAACATGCTGAGTGGAACGAAAACGGCGACGAGCACGAGAGTGGTGGCAATCACCGCAAAGGCAATTTGCCGAGTGCCGCGAAAGGCCGCGACGAGGGGCGTTTCACCGTAGTCGTGCATACGACGATTGATGTTCTCAAGCACCACGATGGCATCATCCACAATCAGGCCAATCGCCAGCACCAGGGCAAGCAGGGTGAGTAGATTGATCGAGAAGTTCATCGCGGCAAGGGCGGTAAACGCACCAATAACCGCAATAGGTACGGTGACGGCGGGCACCAATGTCGTGCGTAGATTACCTAAAAAAAGAAAAATCACGACCACAACTAGGGCCATGGCTATAAAGAGCGTCATGACAACCTGGTCGATGGCACCGGAGACGAACAGCGAAGCATCGTAATCTAAACTCAGCGACATTCCTTCTGGCAGAGTGCCTTGCAGGCGTTCAAGCTCTATTTTTACCGCATCAGATAGCTCAATGACGTTGGCTGTCGATTGCATGATCATGCCAAGACCTACCATGGGGACTCCGTTGGAGCGGAATACTGTACGGTCTTCAACGGCGCCAACTTCAACGCGGGCAACGTCAGCAAGGCGCACAAGATAGCCATTGTCACCTTGATTGAGCGCGAGGCGCTGAAAGTCTTCGGCACTTGCAAAGCTGCGTGGAAGGCGAACAATAAACTGACGATCCTGTGATTCAATCGAGCCCGCCGGCAGTTCGACATTTTCTGCCCGTAGTGAATCTTCAATATCACTGACCGTTAATCCACGCGCGGCCAGCGCATTGCGATTAACCCACACGCGCATGGCGTAGTCGCTGCCGCCACCGACACGAACGCGTGCCACGCCTGGCTGCACAGAAAGGCTATCGACCAAGAAGCGGTTCGCATAGTCGGTCAGCTCGGTAATGGAGTAGTCTTCGCCAGAAAGGCTCATCCACACAACGATTTCTTCGCTGCTGTCGGCTTTGGTGACTTCAGGGTTGTCAGCGTCATCGGGCAGGTTGCGCAGCGCCCCGGAAATGCGGTCGCGGATATCATTGGCGGCGGCATCGATATCCATGTCTAACGAGAATTCTATTTCAATCCGAGAGCGGCCATCCTCGCTTTGTGAGGTAATTAGATCAATGCCTTCCACGCCGGCAATGCGGTCTTCAAGCACCTGGGTAATGCGCGTTTCAACGACGCTTGCGGACGCGCCAGGGTAGCGGGTGTCAATCGTGACCACGGGTGGATCAATGGTCGGATATTCTTGTAGCGGTAGGCGGTTAAGCGCCATTAAGCCAAAGGCAATAATGAGTGCCGCGATCACCATCGCCAGTACCGGGCGCTGAACAGAAATATCCGATAATCGCATTAACGGTCGGCCTCTAGCAGCGCTCGAATGCTGGTTTCGTCGTCAGCGATACCAAGCAGACGTGCCTCCTGGCCATCGCGGGCCAACTGCAGTCCGTGAACCACAACGAGTTCGCCGGCGGCTAACCCTTCCAAAATTTCAACTTCGCCATAGCGTCTCTCGCCAATCGAAACAATCCGCTTTGCGAGGCGCGTGCTATCTTCGCTTTGCTCGATAAGCATGATTGAGTGTCGGTCACCGCTGGGCTCAATGGCGGCTTCAGGAATCACTACCGCGTCGCGAACCCGCTGCTGAACAATGACTTGCATTAACATCCCCGGCCGTAGCCGGCCATCGGTATTGTCGAGTACTGCGCGCACATTAACGCTACGCGTAACCGGGTCCACGCGCGTACCAATAGTGGCGATTTGACCGTTAAAGATGTCGTCAGGGTACGTGGCGGTAGCGGTATGTAGCATTAGGCCTGATGAGATTCGGCCAAGAAACACTTCTGGGACACTGAAGTCGAGCTTCATTACATCCAGTTTATCGAGCGTCACCAAATCCATTCCTGGTGTTACCAGCGCGCCGATGCTGATATTGCGAAATCCAACGCGGCCGCTGAAGGGCGCGCGCAGCCGGTAATTTGCCAGCCGGGCTTCTATGGCTTGAATATCGGCTTCTGCTTGGCGCAGCCGCGATTGGCTATCTTCAACGTCGGCTCTGGCTGCTAGGTTACGTTCTTGTAATTGAGAGGCGCGGTTCGAGGCATTACGTCTTTCATCGCGCAACGCCTGAGAGGATCTTAGTTGAGCCTGTTCTTCTGTATCATCTAAGCGGATGAGTAGCTGCCCCTCTTCAACCTGCTCACCGTCTTCAAAATTGATCTGGGCCACTATCTCAGTCACCGTGGTGGATAGCACGACGCTTTCCTCCGCACTGAGCGTTCCTAGCGCCTCTAAAGGATCAGACCATGTGGTCATAACCGCACGCGTGCCGATGACTGAGGGCGGTAATTGAGCAAACGTTAGACTGGATAGCAACAGAGTGAGAGTAACTAGGATGAGTCGCGAAAATAGCCGTCGGCGAAAGGGAAAATGCATAGTTATCTCAGTGTTAGTCGATAATTTTAAGGCCTGACCCTGTTAGAATGTTTGTTTGTACAGAGTAAGTGGCCCTTTTATGAGCAGTTTCTTATGATTTATGACGTTGTCGTTATCGGTGCTGGAGCGGCTGGATTGATGTGTGCTGCTCAAGCGGGCTATGCCGGCAAACGTACCTTAGTACTAGATCATGCGAATAAAGCGGGCAAAAAGATTTTGATGTCCGGCGGCGGCCGTTGCAACTTTACCAATCTTGGCACTACGCCACAGCACTTTTACTCGTTAAATCCATACTTTTGCATTTCGGCGCTTCAACGTTACCGTCCTGAGCACTTTGTTGAGTTGATAGAACGACACGGAGTGGAGTACGTCGAGAAAACACCAGGCCAGTTATTTTGCGCAGTCTCGGCTAAAGAAATAGTGCGCACGCTGATAACCGAGTGCGAATGGGCAGGGGTTGATATCCAGCTGAGTACTCAAATCAGCGCCGTAGAGCGAAAAGGCGACGCTATGCGGCTTAGCACGTCGGCGGGAGCGATTGATGCTGGAGTGGTAGTGGTGGCAACCGGAGGGCTTTCGATTCCAACCATGGGCGCGACAGGCTTTGGCTATGACTTAGCTCGCCAGTTTGGTTTAGAGGTTTTAGCGACGCGGCCTGGGCTAGTGCCTTTTACGCTCAGCGATACATGGAAAGACCGCGCGGCTCAGCTCTCAGGCGTCAGTGCATCGGTGGCAGTAAGTGCCGGTGATCGCTGTTTTGTAGAACCCATGTTATTTACCCACCGCGGCTTATCCGGCCCCGGCATACTACAGATATCCAGTGTTTGGCAGCCGGGGCAAGGCATCAGTATTAATTTACTCCCGAGTGAAAATGCGGCTAGTGCCCTGCGTGATGCTCGTCAGCATATGCCCAAACGTCAGCTTTCCACATGGCTGGGCGAACGCTTTCCTAAGCGCTTGGCCCAAGCACTATTAGAGTGGTATCCCGAGGATGATGCTGCACGGCCCTTGGCTCACTATTCTAATCAGGCCTTGGATACGTGGGCGCAAAGGTTAAATGCCTGGCAACTAAAGCCATCTGGCACCGAAGGGTGGCGCACTGCAGAGGTGACAATGGGGGGGATTAATACCGATCAGCTGTCGTCAAAGACCTTTGAAGTTAAGGACTTGCCTCAACTGCGTTTTATCGGTGAAGTTTTGGATGTAACGGGCGAACTGGGGGGGTACAACTTTCAGTGGGCGTGGGCCAGTGGGGTAGCCTGTGGGCAATCTTGCTAGGACCTGACTAGACTAACTGCGCCAAAGCCATGGCATGATAAAAATCGGTGCCAAGGCCTCGTTTTTCATTCAATTCACGAGGCATTGGCAGCGGTTCACGCCGATCAACTGCTCGCTATCGTTTTAAGTCGCCACTTTGGCTAATAGTTTAAGTTTTTTGAAGAGCATATAGCCCGCAAGCGCTTTCCTGCCTGCTGCCATAGCGCCCCCTGGGTGGCGTACCAGCTTCAGCGCAGCAACGCCACCAATGAAATAAAGCGGAAGTTTGAAGCTTTTCCAGCTTTTATCTAGCGGTGACGTTGCCTGCTGTAAAAATGCACTTTCTATCAAGATGTCCACACGCTGTTGTTCCAGCTCAGCAAGTAGCTGTGCCTTGCGCTGAGAGCGGCTTAAAGGCTGAACTAACGGCTTAGCTGTTTTTGCGGATGGTTTCATCCTCATGCTCCTCAAGCAATGCTCTATCAGCCGTAAGCTGTTTAAGCGTTTCTTTCAAGAGCGAGTGGCGCTTCGATTGGCGAATCGCAATAACAGCAAATAGCACGCTGGCGCCTATCAAAACGGCGGCACTAACGGCAATAGCCGTTAAGCGGTAGGTATCCCAAAATAGCACGACTACCAGTGCGGTCAGGGTGGCAATGCCTAATAACAGCAGAACCAAGCTTGCCCCTGCCAAAAGAAGCAGAACTGCTAGGCGAGCACGCTCTTCTTCTAATTCAAGTACCGCCAAACGCAGGCGGGTTTCGCTATTAGCAATCAGCGAGTTCAGCAAGCGTTTGGCGGCAGAGAAGACGCGTTGGGTAGGACCCAAGGCCATTAGCGACGACCGAGCAGCATACCCACAACTAGGCCTGCCGCTGCGCCAATACCAATGCTTGTCCAAGGATTGTCATGGACGTAACGGTCGCAAGCATCAGCTTGGTGGTTCAGTGAATCACGCGCTTCATCATAGATACGCTCACCGCGTTCTTCCAAACGAGCGCGAGTATCTTTAAGGCGGCGCTCGGCACGCGAGCGAAGGTCGTTCATCTCACCGCTAGCGTCCTTTGCCGTCGCGTTCATAAGTTCTTCAACCGTTTCACTCAAATGACGCAGGTCATCTTTAAGTTGATCTGACTGAGAAGAGAAGGGGAGTTGACGTTTAGCCATGGTGTCTTTCCTTTGACGAGTGAATGATTAAGGCTGCTGTAAGCATAGCAGCCACATCGTAAGAGACAAGTAAATGCTGCTATCGGTTCAGCCCTGTCGCACTAAATAATGGATTTAAGCTAAAACCAATACTCAGGCGATGAACGCGATTGTCATAATCTATCAGGCTTTCACCATAGCCGTAGTAATACTGCACATGCGCCCTCAGCGTATTAAACGCTGGCCAGCTATAATCAATTTGGGTGCCATAGTTGCCTGCGCTTGGATTGCCGCGCAGCAGGCCGCTCATTTCATGGTTATTATTAAGACGTTTCGCTAGGCGGATGTCGCCGTAACCCATAAAACGTTCGATGTCCGGGTTGTCGTCATCTTCTTGCGACTCCGGTACCCGCCAGTGCGGCGCCACGGTGAAGGCCCAGTCACCGCGCTGAAAGGTGCTTTCCAGATAGACCCGGTTCCAGCTACGGGACAGCGGGTCTGAGCGGCCATTAGACTGATGGTTAAACGATACGCGGTTGAGGGTATTCACCCAACCAAGTGCACTCCAGGCATTATTAAAGTCGATGAATATTTCAGGCTCATAGTTAGTTTCCCGAAAGGGCGATGAGGCATCTGTGTTGTAGGCCTGCCACCAGCTGCGCTGAGTGTAGCCAAAAAAGACATCACCATAATTACCAAATACCTGCTCGGCGAGATTAACCTTGGCGCTGAATTGGAATTTCAATTCCACGCTATCCACTGAAGCATCTTCAGTAATATTGCGAAAATTTTCGCGGTTCTGGTTGGCGTTATAGCTGACCGGGAACAGATAATTCGTACGGTGCGTTGTGATCGAAAATGGGTTTTGGCTCGATTCCTGTTCAAGCAGACGGCGCTCGCTTAAGTCTTCCAGCGCCACTTCCTGCGGCAGCGGCTCCACCGGTAAGCCAAGCGCTGCGTCTTCGGGGCTTGTTACTTGCTGAAGCTGCTGACGAAGCTCATAAAGCTCGGTATTGAGGGCATTAATACGCGCCTCAATTTCTGCCTGTGAGTCAGCAAAGGCATTTGCACTCGCGGCGCTCACAGCAGTGGCGAGGCTGAGCAGCGTAATAAGTTTTCGCAACGACCGTTTTCGGATGACCATCAAGGTGGCTCGCAAAATGATTAAAAGAGGCAAATGCCAAGGTTGTTTCTATCACGCTACATCGTGAAGTCAATACCTCTGATTGCGCTAGCTATCAGAACGTCTGACAATGGGGCAATTATCCGTGTTTGCGGAGCTTTCGATGTCAACGAGGCATAAGTAACGTGGTTAGATACGCCGGTAAATGGTTAGTAACGTGTTTGTTTCTGCTGGCCATCAGCAGCACTGCTATTTCTCAAGCTTATGCCTCGCTTCAGGCCGATGCGCTGGATGGCGTGCCCGAACAAGCTGAATTGGCATCAAGGCTCGCTCAATTAGAATCAAATGAAGGAGCGTTAACGAACCAGCAGGCCAGCGATAAAAAAGCCTTAGAGGCGGCACTAGATGCGTACGAAAGGCTGGTGTCCGTCGATGAGCGATTGAATGCCTTAGACTCCCGTGTTGAGCAGGCCCCAGAGCTGCTGGCAAGTTTACAGCGTGATTTAAGCGATGCTCAAGAAGCTTCGCAGCAGCTTTCAGTGGCTAATTTAAGCGATCGGCCGCTAGATGAGCTAGAAACAATGCAAACGCAGGCAGTGGTCAAGCTTCAGCAACTGCAAAGCCAGTTAGCCGAAGTGAACTCACAGCTACTTGCTGCCCAGACGCTCCCAGAGCGCGCTCAGCAAAATATTGCTGAAACGCTTCAGCGCGCCGAGAGTTTACGCCGACAGCACGATGAGCGCGAGGCTTTGTTAGCAGATCGACAGCTTTCCGCACTGAATGATGCGGCCCTGATTCAGCTGCGCCTTGAGCGAATACTGGCCGATCGTGAAGTGAGTTTTAATCAGCGAGAGCTAAGCGCTAATAGCCGGCTACGTGAGCTAGCTCAACAGCGCCGCGATGTACTGATGCTGCAGATCGATTACCAAGAACAGCAGTTGGGCATGCTGCAAGGTGTGATAGATCAGCAGCGACGCCTGGCCTCTGAGCAGGCCATCGCTGACGCCGCGCGAGATGACCCGTTAATTGCCGCCGGGCATCCAGTGGTGCTGCAAGTACAGCAAACCAATCAAACTTTAAGCCAAGAGTTATTGCGCGCAACGGATCGTGCTAACAGCATTGTGCGCGAAAACATAGAAGCCCAGCGCCAGCTAGAGCATGTGCGACAGCTGCAGCGCAGCCTCAATGAGCAGATTGATGCGATACGCGGTAGTCAGCTGCTGTCGCGTATTCTGCGCGAACAGCGCCAGTCGCTACCGCCGCTATCAGTGCGGAGAGACTTGCAGGATGAAATAGCGGACCTGCGTTTAAAGCAGTTTGATTTGGTACGTCAGCGAGACCAGCTTCGTCAGAGCGCACAGTTTGCCGAGACGCGCTTAGAAGAGGCGGGCATAGAGGCAACCCCGGGGCTGGTAGACTCACTTTCTCGACTGTATCAGTCGCGCCGTGAACTGGTTGAACAGTTAGAGCAATCCTATGGAAGCCTGTTAAGCGCGGCGATTGAGCTTCAACTGAATCAGCAGCAGTTGCTTATTACCACCAGCGAGCTGCGCGAAACGATTGATGAGCAGCTTTTCTGGGTCGCCAATAGCCGCCCGCTGGACTTTGGCTGGCTGCGGCAATTGCCTCACAATTTGTTGTTAGAGTGGAGTGAAGGAGAGTGGCGCGCTATTTTGCCTACCCGCTGGCAGGGACTTTCTTGGGAAGTATTAAAGGGAGCGCCGATTTTCTTACTTGGCCTCGTACTAATGGGCTTGCGGCGCAAAATCAAAACGCGCCTGGCCGACATACATTCGCAAATTGGTCGGCTGAAAAGCGACACTCAGCTACATACTCCCAAAGCAGTGCTGTTTAATGCACTGCTGGCTCTTCCGGGCCCGCTCGCGCTAGCCGGCATTGGCATTGGGCTGCTTGAAGCGGCTGGGCCTTTAGCCACTAGCGTTGCGCCAGGGTTGCTTCAGTTGGCCTTAAGTTGGGGCGTGGTGGCATGGGTGCGCAGGCTGCTGGTCGCGGATGGAGTCGCAGAGCGCCACTTTACCTGGTCGCCGCAATATACCGCACGGTTGCGTCAACTTCTGGGAGGATTCGGCGTTGCCCTGGTGCCGGTCATTGCGATTGCGACGATGTCGGATGAAATGGAAACGCCGCTAGCACTGCGCCCCGTCGCTTTTGCGCTATTGTCGTTTGGTTTATTAGCCATGAGCTGGTGGCTAGCGCAGTTAATTCTGGCGCATATCCCTGTATTTGGTGTGCGGCTGTTTCGCTTATTGCTGGGGCTTGCTATGGCAGCGGTTCCGCTGATGCTGCTTGGCCTTGTGGTGTGGGGGTACGAATATACCGCGCTGCGCTTAGTGGGCAGGTTTGCCATTACGCTTTATCTGCTGGGGTTGTGGGTGGTGGTGGAAGCGACGCTGGTGAGAAGCTTGGCCGTAGCTGCTCGACGCCTCGCGTATCGCCGTGCGTTGGCTCGCCGTCGTGCTCAGGTGCAGGAGGGTGCGGAAGGCGGGCTGGAGGTAGTCGAAGAGCCGCCGCTCGATATGGAGCAAATTAACAGCCAATCCTTACGGCTTTCTAAGTTGATTGTACTGATTGGCTTCAGCGCGCTGCTCTATTTAGTGTGGGCAGATTTATTGTCAGTGCTTGGCTATTTAGACCATGTATCGCTTTGGGAGTCTCAAGAGGGTGATTTAGTCGACAGCGTACTGTCAATCTCCGACGTCTTTACTGCGCTGCTGGTCGTCGCTATTACCTTTATTATGGCGCGTAACCTGCCCGGTCTGCTGGAAGTGATGGTGCTATCCAGGCTGTCGTTGAAACAGGGCAGCGCCTATGCAATTAGCTCGCTGCTCTCTTATACCATTGTGGGCACTGGGGTGGTGATGGGGCTGGCCACGCTCGGCGTGTCTTGGGATAAACTGCAGTGGCTCGTGGCAGCATTGAGTGTGGGGTTAGGCTTTGGCCTGCAGGAGATTTTCGCCAACTTTATTTCTGGGCTTATCATTTTGTTTGAGCGCCCAATACGGATAGGCGACACCATCACGATAGGTAATCTACATGGGACTGTCAGCCGTATTCGTATCCGTGCGACCACGGTTACCGATTTTGATCGCAAAGAGATCATTATTCCCAATAAGACATTTGTAACCGACCAGCTGATTAACTGGTCGTTGTCGGATAACGTGACGCGCGTGGTGCTCACCTATGGCGTGGCTCACGGCTCGGATATGCCCAAGGTGCACCAACTACTGCGCCAGGCTGCCGATGAAAACCACCGAGTGTTAACCGACCCGGAGCCGCAGGTTTTTTGCTTAAACTACGGGCAGCACAGCCTTAATTTTGAGCTGCGTATTTTTGTTAATGACTTGGTCGACCGCCTGTTTGCCGCCGATGAAGTCAACTGCCGGGTAGATGAGCTATTCCGTGAAGAGAATGTTCGCGTAGCGTTTGAGCAGATGGATGTATGGTTACACCGAGATCAGGGCGATGCGGTTAAGGTACAGTCTGCAGCGCGGCCGTCCTCAAACGTGCTACGCCCTGATCCAAGCTAAGCTTCTGTCGCTGCATGTAAAAGAAACTCGCGATTGCCGTCGCTGCCGGTGATAGGGCTCTCCTGCCAGTGGCGTATGGTGAGCCCGCAGTCGTGACAAGCGCTTCGAATGCTAGCCTCTACATCGGCAAAAAGTGTCGCATCGCGCACTACGCCGCGTTTGTCCAACGCGCCGGGGCTTAACTCAAACTGCGGCTTAACCAGTGAGATTAACTGCCCGTCAGGCGGTAATAGCGCGGCAACCTCGGGCAAAATTAGCGTTTGGGATATGAACGAAACATCCATTATGGCAACGTGTATTGGCTGGTCCGCAAGAACGTGAATGAGCGGCGTTGCGCTGCTCATGTGCCGTGCGTTGAGGCCTTCCAGACAGGTAACGCGTGGATCAGTACGCAGCTGTTCTGCAAGCTGGCCATGGCCGACCTCCACGCCAATGACATGGCGAGCACCGAACCGTAGCGCACAGTCAGTAAAGCCACCGGTTGACTGGCCAATATCCAAAACAACGCAGCCGTCAAAGCGAAGGCCAAGCGCTGTAAGCACTCCTTCCAGTTTCAAGCCTGCGCGGGATACGTAGCGCTCCTCGGGGTCATCTTCAACGATAAAGCGAGTAGTGTCGGGCCATTTTTCAGACACTTTAGTGAGTACTCTGCCACTGTTAGCTAGGCTGACCCGGCCATGGCGAATCAGTCGTTGGGCGCGCGTACGTGAGTTGGCCAGCCCTAGGCTGACCAACAGTTGATCAAGTCGTATCATGAGTATATGGGGTGTCGTTAAGCGGCTCGGTTATCCCATGCCTAGGGTGCATTGGGGGCTAAAGATGCATTTGGTCCAGCGTCTGCCTGGAGTTCGGTAGGCGGCAAGCGCGCAGCGCCCCAGCTACGGTGTAGGTAGTGTTTGACGCTTTCAAGCTCCTCGCTCGTCACAGAGACTATTTCACCACGCTCTAGAGGATCATAGTGATAAATATACAGCCGCGAGACGAAGCGCTCAAAAGGTAGCGATGCTTCGCCAAAGCGCTCACCGTTGCCAGACGTACTGACGAGAACGCCGTCACCCCAGTCCTGCCCACTGTCATTGTTGGGGTTATAGAAATAAATCCGCATGACGTCTGAAGGATCGAGAGACGCACGCAATATAGTAATCGCATGCCAGCCGATGAAGCGCGCTGCGCTATCGGTAATGGCAATACCCGCAGGCTGCGGATGAATCAGCGGCTGATTGCCATTGTAATAAGGATGATAGCAGGCGTAGAAATGGCGCACGAAATCATCCACATCGATTAGCTGGCCCGTCGCTACATCGACATTAATACGAAAACCACGCCCCGACCACCAGCCGTGGAACTCAGGGTTTACCCAGCGGTGAGGGTCGCCTTCTCGGCCAATGCAACGACGACCCATTTCTGCATAGATACGATCCAGGTGGGGCACCACAATCAGCGACACCGGATCGAGATCCATCGGTAGCTCAGTGGCAACGCCAGACAGGCTTTCCATTGATGAGATGGCCTGCCCCTCAAAATGCATAATGATTTCGTCATCGCGTGCTGCCCACGCCACCATCTGTAGCAAATAGTCGGGGTCGTTATAGGCCCACATCGAAAGTGCGCGGGCAGATTGGCAGGTGGGGTTATTACCCTGGCCCACCCCCAGCGGCAATCCCAGCATGCACAGCACGCCTTCAATGAGACGCGCTCGAGGAGAAACGCTGTCGCCGTAAGCGATGTTAAGCCGAGACTGCGCCCACTCAGATAGCGGCAAGTTCAGCTGGCGCCACATTGCTGGCGCGACCGGCGGCTGGTAAAGAATGCCTCGCTCCAACATTAACGCAAGCCCATAGACCGCCTGCGCCGTAGCAGGATAAACGCCGCCACGAATCAGCGCCTGGACCAGTTCGCGGTAACACAACAGGCAGTCGCGGCCGGTAGATGAAAGGCCCAGTGCTTCAGAAAGCAAGTGGTCGCCTTCTTCCAGCAGATGTCTGAGCAGCACGGTATGGTAAGGCGATACTAGCCCGGTATCATGCATCGCTCGGGCAAAGCCGGTGGATTCAGCCTGTAAAGCGGCTTGATCCATGTGTTCAAGTCGTTCGCGATAAACGTCGACACCGGGATCTTCGCGACAGGTTTGGGTGGTGCCATAGAGAGAACTGACCAGCCGATCGGCGCCTTGGCCGCTAATGCCAAGATCAATCGCAGGATTAGCCTGGCACAGTGCAATCTGGGTAATCATCTGTTTGATCGAATCAACTTGGATCGGACGCTGCTTCAAAATGCGCCAAATCTCTTCAATCAGTTGATCAATGATGTGTTCGTAGCCAATTCTGTCGGCTAAATGCTGGAAAAGCTGGCGGGGAATAGTGGCCAGCCGGCCTTGGGTTTCGCGCTCCGCTTCGCTCGGTGCCAAAAAAAGCAGCCACAGATTGATGGCCATGACTTGCGTCAGATAATGGTGGGCATTCTCTTTGGAAATGAGCGAATGTTCGACATCGCCCTTGGCCACAGCGAGGAGCCTGAGTTCGCTTAATGCCTCAATCACGAGGACATTGGCATCCGCGCTTTTTAGCGCGAAGGTTGTCAGCGTAGGCACTAAATATTGAGGTGTTTCCCAATCCGAGCCTAAGAATATGCCAGCATCCTCATACGCTTTCGCGCGAGATTCTAGCGCATCACAACCGCCATCCTGTAGTAGCACGCGCCGCGCAGTGTCGAGTACGCGCGGCACCTTAGCGGGCTTTGAGAACGCGGGCGCCTGCGTAAGCAGGCGCACAGCATCATCAAATTTGCTCAATAGTGCACTGAGCTTACTATCTTCCTGAGAAGACGCGAGTTGATCTGTCTTCACGGTGACTCCTTATCCCAGCATTAGCAGGGATTATACATAGAAGTCGAGATCTTCTTGGCGTTTTAGCAGATCGCGAATCGTATGCGCGTCCTCGCCTTTAAAGTAGATCAGACCCCAATGGGTACCAAACGCGGTGCGCTTGGTCACGGTTTCTTCTACCGGTGAGGTTAACTCATGAGACTCAAAGTACGGGTGATCTTCCGTTTCTTCCGGGATTTCCAGGCGGCTGACCACTCGGCGACGTGGGTAAACGCCAAAGCAACCGGCAAAGCCATTGGCATCGACCACTTCTTTTGGGAAGAAGTTTGCCACTTCTTCTTTGCTGCTTTTCGGGTCAAATACCAGCATAGAGGCTTGATAGGCATTGAAGCCGTAAACCCGCTCAAGCAGTTCAAATACTTTGAAGCCCGGCGGGCGGTAGGCAACCTCGCCAAAGTACATTTCACCGTCGCTAGTGACAAAGTATTCCGGATGGATCAAGCCAAACTCAATATCAAAGGCTTTGATAAGCTTTTCGATTTGTTGAGTAATTTGTTCTCGGTATTTTTCAAGCTCTGGAGACGCGGGCACAAACACTGAATAGCCCAATGTCACGTATTCAGAGATGTTCAGGAAGGCGATTTTACCATCATGAATCCACGCTTCGACAGCAAATTCCCAGCCGTCCAGGTGTGATTCCATCAGCACCGGGAACTCTTCGTCGGGGATGGTATCTACTTCATCCGGCGTACGAATAACACGGTGGCCTAGGCACCCCGCTTTATCAAAGGCCTTGAGGTGAATCGGGTCGTTGGGGTCACCATCTAGCTTAAGCAGCGTTTGGTTAACCCGCTTGAGAAAGCGCACAACGTCTTCTTTGTCGTGGGCTTCTTCAAAGATACCTACGCGGATGCCGCCTAGCTGTGCACGGCGCTTCATGAGTGCCTTATCGCGGAGCAGTAGCGACTGACCGTAAATGCGCGGATTATCAAGCAGCAAAGAGTTGATAGCGCCCGCCCACTCAACGGTTTCTTCGTAGAGCGGAATGGCAACATCAACGCCTTTTTCTTTGAGTGTCTCGGCAATCTCAATGGAGCGATCATTGAGGCGTTCAAAGTTCCAGGGCACGTAGGGAATATTGTGTTGTTGGCAATACTCTTCAGCCCAATCAGGTGCAACGACAATGTAGCGACGGTCAAAATTTTCGGCCGCTTCAATCGCATTGAGGCTCCAGCCTAACAGGGCGATATAGCCCTTATTTGGATCCTTTTGCATGTTGATGGCTCCTACTTGGTTAACGAACAGAATTACCAAACTACGTGCATCACCATACACGAAGGCAGCTAGGCTCGGCTAATGGGGCGCGCTAAACCATTAACGCTGGGATAGCTAAAGGCGTAGAGGGGTGTCTATGGTAAGCTAGGCGGTTCAACTTCATGTACAAGTGGCAAGAGGAATAGGCCAAGATGGCGGCCAAGCCGATCTACCGTGTAGTGGTTCACCAGCAGGGTGAAATATGGGATTTATACGTCAGAGAAATCTTTCAAAGCGAACTCTGGGGCTTTATTGAAGTCGAGGAGTTTGTCTTTGACGATGCTAGCCGTGTAGTGGTTGATCCTACGACTGAGAAGCTACAGCGAACTTTCGAGGGCGTTAAGCGAAGTTATCTGCCGTTGAATGCTATTGTTCGCATCGATGAAGTAGAGCGCGAAGGCCCTTTGAAAGCAGTCAAAACCGATGCGCGGGTAGCAGAGTTCCCCCGTCCCTTTCCGTTGCCACCGCGCGGAGAAGGTTAAGCGTATAAGATAAGCGCACCGCTAAGTTAAGCGATAAGCGCTGTTGGCTTCGTCCGCCTCGCAGCGTTTTTAACTAGGACATGATGTCATGCACGTAAATAAAATTCGTATTCATTATTACGCCGCTGCGGCCGGTGTTTTGCTCAGTGTGGCGAGTATTAATGCTACTGCCCAGTCTGATAATCAGGCGTGGGTAACCGATGAGCTTAGCACCTACGTGCGTAGCGGTCCGACCGATGGCTACCGCATTATTGGTACGCTTAATGCCGGTGAACAGGTCGATGTGCTGGAGACCAGCGGCAATTACACGCGGGTTCGCAACGGTGATGGCAATGCGGTTTGGGTGTTGAGCGATGAGCTTCAGCAAACCCCCAGTGCGGTCGAACAGTTGCCCGCGTTAGAGTCGCAGGTAGAAGAATTAACCGCTGAACTCGATGGCATTAATGACACCTGGGAGCAGCGAGTTTCTTCAATGACTGAAACGCTAGACGTGCGTGAGCGTAGGATTGCGGAGCTTGAAGCCAGCAATCAAGAGCTCGATAGCCAATCAGAAACGTCTCGCCAGCAGGTAAGGGGGCTTCAGGCCCGCTTAGAAACGCAGGAAGAAGACCTTCTGATGCGCTACTTTATGTATGGCGGCGGTGTGGCGGGCGCGGGCTTGCTGGTGGGCCTGATTGTTCCACACTTGCCGCGTCGGCGTAAAAAGCGTGACCGCTGGTTCTAATTCGCTACGGATAAGCGTTTGAGTGATCACAAGCAGCAAGGCGGCTAGATAATGAGCGAGCAATGGCGCAAGCGCTGGCAGGAAGGGCGTATTGGTTTTCATCTGCAGCAAGCGCATCCGGCGTTGCTGCGTCATTGGGCCTCGCTGGATGTTGATGTCGACACTAAAGTGCTGGTGCCGCTGTGTGGTAAGAGTGTCGATATGCGCTGGTTGGCCGATATAGGTCATTCAGTGCTGGGTGTTGAGTTTGCGCCCGAGGCTATCGAACAGTTTTTGCTACAGCGCAGCACTGCGGTATCACGCTATAGCCAGGCGGGTTTTACCGTTTCCCGGCAAGGCAGTGTCGAACTATGGTGTGGCGACTTCTTTCATCTGCACATTCAACAGGCTGCTGAGATTGGGGCGTTTTATGATCGCGCTTCGCTGATTGCACTGCCGCCAGCGACGCGTCAGCGCTATGCGTTTCATCTTGCTCAATTGGTGCCGCCAGGTGCCAAAGGCCTGTTGATTAGTTTGTCACACAGCGAAGAGGGGGCTGGGCCACCCTACAGTGTGCCGGCCAGCGAGATTGAAAACCTGTTCAAAGCTAACTTCACGCTAACGTTTTTGGAGGAAGGTAGCCCGGATGAGCGTGGTCGAACAGAAAGTATATGGGCGCTAGAACGACGCGGGCCACGCCTATAGCAGCGTGGCCCGTATCAATAACGCTAGGCAAGATAAGCAGATTAGCGAGCCAGCAGTCGACCTAGCTCAGGGTCGCTAAAGGCACGATTCATTCCATCACTGAGTAGGTCGCTCAGCATGCGCGCATTGCTGTCGGCGTCAGGCTTAAGCGCGTACCCCTGGGTGCGGCGTGATGTATAGGTGCCGGTGTAGGTGGTGCCCTTGTTTTTCGCGATAGCGCGAAATACGCCTTCCAGACGCGCTTCATCGACTAACGGCTGGCCGCTCTCGCCTCGGGCGTAGTTCAGGTTGGCCAGTTCTAGCGTTAGGCTTGGGCGCCCGTTGGCCGGCTCGGTGGTCGGGCTAAAGCCCATGTCACGCACGGCGCGCTCGGCCTCTTCCTGCAAACGCGGAATCAGCTCGTGGCTACTAACCGTAATCTGCGCCGTCGACATATTGCCGCCGGCACGATTGCCGATAATGTCGCTGTCGCGTCCATCCTGAGCAATCACCGTGACCTGTTGGCCTGAGCCAGTTTGCGGCACATCAGCGTTGCGCTCAGGGCTGAGCTGCAAATATTGCGGGCTAGCACAGCCAGCTAGCCATGCACTGGCAAGCAGTACACCTGACATGCGTATAAATTGACGCCGAAGCATGGTCTTCCTCCACGGTGGCTAAAATACCAGTATAACGCGCCCTGAGCGTTGGTGGTATGCTCAAGCTAGGTGTGTTTGTGCCGCTGTATTCAACGCCACCTTAGGGAAGCGTCGCCAGTGGCGCGGATGGGCGAATAAGCGCTGCCCGCGGCGCAATGCCAAGTGCTCAAAGTCAGTATGACGCACGGTGGCCAGCCATGGTTGGGCTAGCCAATCTGCCTCTAGCTCTACGCGCACTTCAGCCCCGACGGGCGAAATCGCAGTGATGGTGACCGGCAGGTGGCTTTCTGATGTGGGCTGCTCGGTTAGGCGCACTTCGTGGGGTCGTAGCAGTAGTTCCTCATGTCCATCCGGCAGGTCAACGTGCCAATAGGCGTCGCCGCAGGTTAATACGCCATTGCTGACGTTACCTTCTAGGTGATTGACGTCGCCCAGGAACTCAAACACAAAGCGATTCTTGGGGGCGCGGTAAAGCTCATCAGGCGTATCAATCTGCTCGATACGGCCGTTGCTCATGACCACGACGCGGTCAGACAACTCCAACGCTTCCTCCTGATCGTGGGTCACAAATACGCTGGTGAAGTTGAGTTCATCGTGCAAATGGCGCAGCCAGCGACGAAGTTCTTGGCGCACCTTGGCATCTAGGGCGCCAAACGGCTCATCCAATAGCAGCACCTCAGGCTCGACCGCCAGGGCGCGAGCCAGCGAAACGCGCTGCTGCTGACCACCTGAAAGCTGCGCAGGGTAGCGATTTGCTAGATGCTCCAATTTGACCATTTCCAGCAATCTAAACGCCCGGGCGCGAATCTCGCCGCTGCTAGGGCGGCGTTTGCGCGGCAGAACGGTAAGCCCAAACGCGACGTTGTCATACACGCTCATATGGCGAAACAGCGCATAGTGCTGAAACACGAAGCCGATGCGCCGATCGCGCACATGTACATTCGTCACGTCGAGGTCGCCAAACAAAATTTTACCCGGCTGTGCAGAATGATCGGCATTTTCCAAGCCCGCAATAATGCGCAGCAAGGTGGTTTTGCCTGACCCTGATGGTCCCAGTAGGCCGACCAGTTCGCCTTCATGAATATCTAAATTGATAGGTTCTAGGGCCTGGGTGCTGCCGAAATGCTTGGCAATATTATGTAAACGGATGCTCATGCAAATGCCTCCCGGCGCGATGCGCGCCATTCCAGCCCAGCCTTGGCCGCGAGCGTGAGTAGGGCAATGAATGCGAGTAACGCTGCGCAGGCAAATGCGCCCACGGCGTTGTAATCTTGATAGAGCTGCTCAAGATGCAGTGGCAGGGTATTCGTTTTGCCACGAATAGCGCCTGAGACCACGGAGACGGCCCCAAATTCGCCGACTGCACGGGCGTTGGTAAGAATGACGCCGTAAAGCAGCGCCCAGCGAATATTGGGCAGCGTGACGCGGCGAAAGGTGGTCCAACCTGAAGCACCAAGCGTGACGGCCGCTTCTTCTTCACGAGAGCCCTGCGCCTGCATGAGTGGAATAAGCTCTCGGGCAACGAACGGGCAGGTGACAAAAATGGTCACCATCAAAATGCCGGGCCACGCGAACATCAATTGAATGTCGTGAGTATCGAGCCAGCTACCGATCCAACCGTTGCGGCCATAAAGCAGCAGATAAATAAGCCCGGCGACCACTGGCGATACTGCAAAGGGAATGTCGATTAACGTTTGCAGAATGCGCCGCCCAGGAAAGCTGAAACGAGTGACCAGCCAGGCCAGCGCAACCCCAAACACTAGGCAGACTGGAATGGTTAACAGCGCAATCATCAGAGTGAGGCCAATCGCATGCAAGGTGAAGGTGTTACCGACATTCGCCCAGAACACCATCACGCCTTGCGAAAACGCCTGGGCAAAAATGGCAATCAGTGGCAATAGCAAAAAAAGCGCTGATAGCAGTAGGGCTGCACCCACTAGCAGGCGCCGGATAAATGGCGAATCCCCAATTCGACGCATTACCCTTTACCTCCGTGCAGGCGGCGCACAAAACGGCCCTGCCAAATATTAATAGCCAGCAGCAGGGCCAGCGATACAAATAGCACCACTGACGCAATCGCTGATGCGCCTGCGTAATCATATTCTTGCAGTTTGACGAAGATCATCAGCGCGGTGATTTCTGTTTCGTAAGGCATATTGCCAGCGATAAAGATAATGGCACCGAACTCGCCTAGCGAGCGCACAAAAGCGAGCCCCGTGCCGGTGACTAACGCAGGCCAAAGGTGGGGCATGATGACGCGACGAAAGGCGACCGCATCGGTTGCACCCAGCGACATAGCAGCTTCATCGACTTCAATTGGCAGATCTTCCAGCACTGGCTGTACGGTACGAACAACAAACGGAATACTGGTAAATGCCATGGCGAGCGCAATGCCTACCCAGGTGTAGGCGACTTGAAAGCCCAGTGGCTCGAGTAATCGGCCCATCCAACCGCTGCTGGCGTAAAGCGTGGCCAGCGTAATGCCGGCAACGGCCGTCGGTAGCGCAAAGGGCAGATCCATCAGCGCGTCTAGTAAGCGCTTGCCGGGAAACTCATAGCGCACCAGCACCCATGCTAGTAACAGCCCAAACACGGCGTTAATCAGCGCCGCCACTGCAGCTGCGCCAATGGTGACCATGTAGCTTGCCACCACGCGACCTTCCGTAATGATGGCCCAGTACTCGGCAAGGCTAAGCTTCGCTAACTGGCCGAACAGACCGGTAATCGGTAGCATTAGCACCAGCGATATAAACAGCACGCTGATACCCATAGACAGGCCAAAGCCCGGCAGCACGCGTGTGCTACCGGTTCGCCAAGATGCGAGTTGACTCATAGTTGAGGCTTACTCATAGAGAGTTATTAGCGACGCTGTAATTGGTCAAGAATGCCACCACTACCAAAGTGAGTGCCCATAACGTCATCCCAGCTACCAAACACGTCTTCTACTTTTAATAACTCAATTTCTGGGAATTGATCAGCGAATTCTTCTACCACGGTCTCGTTATGCACGCGGTAGTTGAAGCCCGCTAGCAGGCGCTGAGCCTCTTCAGTGTAAAGATAGTCCAAGTAGCTTTGCGCTAAGTCGCTGTTGCCATTACGCTCGGCGTTCTCTTCTACCACGGCGACAGGAAATTCAGCTAAAACGCTGATCGGCGGTACGATCACTTCGTAATCGTCGCTGCCATATTCACGCCGAATATTGTTGACCTCAGACTCGAAGCTAATTAGCACATCGCCAATGTCGCGTTCGATAAAGCTAGTGGTTGCGCCACGACCGCCGGTATCAAATACGGCGACATTGGCTAAGAACGTGCGCATGAAATCTTCAATCTGTTCTTCATCGCCATCAAACTCTTTATCGGCAAACCCCCATGCCGCTAAATAAGTGTAGCGACCATTGCCGGACGTTTTGGGGTTCGGAAAGACCATTGATACATCTTCTTTTACCAAATCGTCCCAGCTTTCAATCCCTTTTGGATTGCCTTTGCGGACCAGGAAAGCCGTCGTTGAGTAATAGGGTGACGCATTGTTTTCGAAGGCCTGCTGCCAATCTTCTGCAACGAGCCCGGCATCCGCGAGCACCTGAACATCGGTTACTTGGTTAAATGTGACCACATCGGCGCGTAAACCTTGCAGAATGGCACGAGCCTGGGCAGAAGAGCCGCCGTGCGACTGGCTAATCTCAATTTCTTCGCCGTGCTCTTCTTGCCACTTCGCTTGAAACTCTGGATTGATGGCGGCAAACAGTTCTCGAGCCACATCGAACGATGAGTTAAGCAGTTCACGCTCTTGCGCTGCCGCAGCACCACTCACGGTAACGCCTAGCGCGATGGCAATCAGGCTGCGGCTGAAAATGGTTGGCATTGACATGGACAAACTCCTTCGAGCGGTAGGCGCTTAGCAGCGCAATATTGGCAAGATTAAATCTATCAATGTGGAATTACAATCATGCTTTATATTCTATTTAAGAATATATGCTTGGCGGCCTATGCTGCTGCTTAGTAAGTGGCTTGGGTTTGGCTCTGGTAAGATAGGTCGCTGGCTATGCTTTCTTGCCTGTGCCCACAGGCATTCGGGAGCTAATCTCGTCTACTGATTAATAAGCAGGATTGGAATATGACCGCTGCGCAGGATTTTTTAATTGCCCCTTCTATTTTATCGGCTAATTTTGCCCGGCTGGGTGAGGAAGTGGATAACGTACTGGCTGCCGGTGCGGATGTGGTTCACTTTGACGTGATGGACAATCACTACGTGCCCAATCTGACCATTGGGCCCATGGTGTGTAAAGCGCTGCGTAAGCACGGCGTGACGGCGCCTATTGATGTGCATTTAATGGTCAAGCCGGTCGATCGTATGATTAATGATTTTATTGAAGCGGGTGCTAGCTACATTACCTTTCATCCGGAAGCTTCTGAGCACGTGGACCGCTCGCTGCAGCTAATCCGTGACGGTGGATGTAAGGCGGGTCTGGTATTTAATCCGGCCACGCCGCTTTCCTACCTCGACTACGTGATGGATAAAGTCGATATGGTGCTGCTAATGAGTGTCAATCCAGGCTTTGGTGGCCAGTCCTTTATCCCTGGAACGCTGGATAAGCTGCGCGAAGCGCGGGCGCGCATCGATGCCTCTCCTTATGCTATTCGTTTGGAGATCGATGGTGGCGTGAAGGTAGACAACATTGCCGATATTGCCGCCGCCGGTGCCGATACCTTTGTTGCCGGGTCAGCTATCTTCAGTGCTCACCAGGCCAGCGATCCGCACGGCTACAATACGGTTATCAAACAGCTGCGCGCAGCGCTGGCAAAGGCGTAATCGACAAAATAGCGGGGTGTTTAGTGCAGCTTCATACGCGGTTTTAAATAGCGATTGAGCTTGTCTACTAGCCAAGACAGCCCTGTTTTCGGCGCCCCGTGAATAGACAGCTGGTGCATGCGGTACAGCGAGGCATATGCCTGACGAGCCAGCCAGCCTTCTAAAAACAATCCTTTGGAGGCCGAGCTGCGCATTAAATTGCCCACCGCGTCGTAGCGCGCAAGTGATACCAGCGAGCCATGGTCACGGTAGCGGAAGTCAGCAAGCGGCTTGCCCGCTAAGTGATTGGCCAGGTTTTTGGCAAGTAGCGTTGCCTGCTGGTGGGCCGCCTGTGCACGGGGTGGCACGGTACCGCTTTCACCCATCGGGCAGCTTGCGCAGTCGCCCAGAGCAAAGATTCTCTCGTCATCGACGCTTTGTAACGTGGTGGCTACGTTGATTTGGTTTTTAGTGTTGGTCGTTAATCCTAGCTCCGCCAGGAAGGGCGGTGCTTTGATGCCGGCTGCCCACACATTGATATCCGTTTCGATCACTTCGCCGTCATTGGTTACCAGCTGGTGCGCCTGGGCTTCTTTAATGGCGGTGTTGGTGTGAACGGTCACGCCCATGCTTTCAAGCTCAGTTTTAACCGTCTGGCTGATTCGCTCAGCAAGGCCTGGCAGCAAGCGCGGCGCCGCTTCCAATAAGTGAACGCTGATTGTCTGATGATCTAATGACGTGACACCGTAGGCATTGAGCATGCGCGAGGCATCAAACAGCTCCGCTGCGAGTTCAACCCCGGTTGCGCCACCACCGACGATGCCGATAGTTAGCTGAGTATGCTGGCGCAGCGTCGGGTCGGTGTAGCGCAAAAAAGTGTTGATCATGTCGCGCTGGAAGGCTTTGGCCTGCTGCGGCGAATCGATAAAGTGGCAGTGCTCCGCAACGCCGGGGGTGCCGAAGTCGTTTGAAATGCTGCCCAGCGCCATCACTAAGTAGTCATACGAGAGCTCCCTGGCGGGCAATACTTCAAGGCCATGCTCATCCTTAATCGGCGCTAGCTGCAGCCGTCGTTCCTCTCGGTTTATGCCCGTTAATGAGCCCCGCTGATAGCGATAGAAGTGGGCAGACGAATGCCCGCGATAGTCCACCTCGTCCATGCTGGAATTAAGCACGCCGGTAGCCAACTCATGGAGCAGCGGCTTCCAAACATGTGTGGTATCGCGATCTAGCAACACAATTTCTGCGCGTTTTCGCTTACCTAAGGTACGTCCTAAACGTGTTGCGAGGGCTAAGCCGCCCGCGCCGCCGCCGACAATCACAATGGTGGGAGTGGTCATTATTACCTCCATGGCTAAATTAGCCATAGCATAGAAGTTTCTTCAGCTTCTGACTAATGCGAAAGTTGGCCTAGAGCGGGTAAGATGGGTGGCTAACGAAAGATTTTTCAGCAGCGAATGAAGTGAGAGGGCAATCAAGGTGCATTCAATACGACACTCGGCATTACATTCAGTGCTACAGGGCAAGCGACTGATTGCGTTCGACCTGGATGGCACGTTGATTGATTCCGTGCCAGATCTTGCTGTCGCTGTCATGCTTACCTTACGTGAGTTAGGGCTGCGTGAGCCGAGTGAAGACGAGGTGCGCAACTGGGTTGGTAACGGGGCGTCTGTATTAGTTCAGCGGGCCTTGGCCTGGGCGCGGGAAGCGGCGGCAGAGCCAGCGCTTCAAGCGTGCGCGTATGAGGCTTTTATGAAGCATTATGGCGCTGCGCCCAATGCCCTCACGACGCTTTATCCGGGAGTTGTCCAAACGCTTCAGGCGTTGCATCAGCACGGTATGACACTGGTATTAATCACTAATAAGCCTGAGCGCTTTATTGAGCCGCTACTCAACCATTTCAAGCTAATCGATTATTTCACGCTTTGGATTGGCGGTGATTCGCTGGCAGAAAAGAAACCCCACCCGTTGCAGCTGCTGCATGCTGCTGATAGGTGTCAAATATCCCCTTCTGAGTGCGTGATGGTCGGCGACTCGCGTCATGATGTGGCTGCCGGTAAAGCAGCGGGCTTTACGACGCTTGCGCTGCCCTATGGTTATAATCACGGCGAGCCGATTGAACACAGTCACCCCGACCTTATAGTCAGTTCGTTAACCGAATTGCTGATGACTGCACCCCATGCGACAAGGACCGCTTAATGATGACCCCGGAACGTTTTCAAGAGCTTAGCCAGGCAGGCTATAACCGAATCCCTGTTTCGCGTGATGTGCTGGCAGATTTAGATACGCCGCTCTCCACCTATTTAAAGCTCGCCAATACGCCCTGGACGTTCTTGTTTGAGTCCGTGCAAGGCGGTGAAAAGTGGGGCCGCTACTCCATGATTGGACTGCCTAGCCATGAGCGCATCGAAGTGCGTGGCTTCACTGTGTACCACATCAAAGAGGGTGAAACCGTTGGCGTCGCCGAAGTGGACGATCCTCTCGCGTGGATTGAAACATTTCAGAGCCGTTTTAAAGTGCCCAAATTAGATGATCAGCCGCGTTTTGACGGCGGGCTAGTCGGCTACTTTGGCTACGACACTATTCGCTATATCGAACCGCGTCTGCGCGGCGGCGCAGATAAGCCTGACCCGCTGAACGTGCCAGATATTTTGCTCATGGTGTGCAATGACTTTGTGGTATTCGACAATCTTTCCGGTCGACTAACGATCTGGACCCACGTTGATCCGGCCACGCCAGATGCCCTAGAGCGCGCTCAAACGCATTTGAAACATGTTGAAACCCGCCTGCGCGAAGCGCACATCAGCCCCAACAATGCCGGCAGCGATCGGCAGCCCGTGCAGGAGAGTGACTTTAACTCAGGCTTTACCGAAGATGGCTTTAAGGCCGCCGTTGATAAAATTAAAGAGTACGTGCTGGCAGGAGACATCATGCAGTGCGTACCTTCCCAGCGTATGTCGATTCCTTATCAGGCATCACCGCTAGACCTGTATCGCGCGCTGCGCAGCCTAAATCCATCGCCCTACATGTTTTTCTTTAACTTGGGCGATCATCACGTAGTGGGCTCGTCACCGGAAATCCTAACCCGGATGGAAGACGGTGAGGTGACCGTAAGACCGATTGCCGGTACCCGAAAGCGTGGTAAAACCGAGGAAGAGGACGATGCTTTAGAAGCAGAGCTGCTGGCGGACCCTAAAGAGCTCGCGGAACATCTCATGCTGATCGATCTAGGGCGCAATGACGTCGGCAGAATTTGCCAAACCGGTAGCGTTGAAGTCACCGAGCAGATGGTTGTAGAACGTTATTCTCACGTGATGCATATCGTTTCCAACGTGACCGGACAGCTGAAGCCGGGCCTGACGGCGATGGACGCGCTGCGTGCCACTTTCCCCGCTGGCACGGTTTCCGGGGCGCCTAAAATTCGCGCATTAGAAATTATCGATGAGGTTGAGCCGGTTAAACGGGGTATTTATTCCGGAGCGGTAGGATATTTGTCTTGGCATGGCAATATGGATACTGCGATCGCCATCCGTACCGCGGTGATTAAAGACGGCCAGCTGCATGTTCAGGCCGGGGCGGGCATTGTAGCTGACTCAGTTCCTGAAATGGAGTGGCAGGAGACGCTTAATAAGGGACGCGCGATTTTCAGCGCAGTGGCCATGGCTGAGCGTGGTTTAGACAACCTTTAACTCTGGGTCGATTACTCGGCCGTTGCGCCTCCTAACGCGGTATGCAGCACTTCCGCATTGTGGCGCAGCATGGCTGAGTAGTTAGCTGCCGGGCCATCGGTATTGCTTAGTGCATCGACGTACAAGGGGCCTGCTAGAGGGAGTGATGTTTCGCGTGACAAGGCATCCATGTGTATCTGCGGGGTGGTGCTCTCGTAGAACAGCGCTAAGGGACGTTTTTCGGCTAGATACTCGCTCATCTTAGCCATCGCCAGCGCGCTGCCTTGAGTCTCATGATTCACTCCCCATACCCCAAACGCCTGAAATGCGTAAGCGCGTGCAAAGTAGCCAAAGCCCGCCTCACTAGTAACCAGCGTGCGATTAATCTGCGGAATCCCATCAAGGCGCTCTTTCACCGCCTGATCAATGATCGAGAGCGCTTTCTTTGCTTCTTCGGCGCGCGCATAAAACGCATCGGCCTGGTCGGGCAGATGTTCGGCCAGCACGTCAGCAATGACATCAATGTAGGCGGCAGCGCCTCGAGGGTCCATCCACATATGGGGGTCTGGCTCGCCTTTATGCAGCCCGGTAGAGATCGTTATCGGCGCGTAATCCGCTTGAGCGGCTACCTCTATTAACGTGAGACGGTCACCTGACATCGCCTCAACATGGTGCATCCAGGGCTCTAACCCCAGTCCGTTATAAAACACGATATCGATATCTTCCATATCGAGCACGTTGGGCGGCGTTAGCTCCCAGCGGTGAACATCTTCTTCTGCAGGTACAATCACGTTGACGCTAACCGTATCACCGGCGACTCGTTTAACCAGATCTTGCATGACAGAAAACGAGGCAATAACGCTTATTGTGGGGTTGGCATAGGCTGGCGCAGCGCTTAACACCGCAGCGCACAAGAGCGCACTCATCCAGGTAACCCGCTTTAACATCCCACGCTCCTAACGAACTTGAAGAACGAACTTGAAAAACCAACTTAAAAACTAGCGAAAAAAGATGGCAGATAATAAAGACTGCGGTGGCCCGTTGCCAGTTCCAATGCAGCGGCCTATGTAGAGAGAAAGGAGCCATTAGTCTGAAAAATGGTCCATTCCTAAGCATAGCGTGCATTATACTGAACGGAACGGTTTATTCTTTTCAAGCACTGTTGATGAAGGGCCACACTTAACCCCTGCAAGGAAGTGCTTGGTTGCGGTATCATCGAGTCCAACGTTTTTATTAGCAGTTTCATAAGGCGAGGGAGTAAGCGGGGCAATGGCGAAAGGACAGTCAGTGCAAAAAGTCTTAATGATCGATAATTACGATAGCTTCACGTTTAACATCGTGCAGTATTTGGGAGAGCTGGGTGCTGAAGTGATCACCCATCGTAATGACGAAATCAGCATTGAGCAGATTGAAGCGCTGGCGCCTACGCACCTAGTGGTGTCGCCCGGCCCCTGTACGCCCAATGAAGCAGGTATTTCCATGGCGGCGATTGAACACTTTGCCGGCAAACTGCCTATTTTAGGCGTTTGCCTTGGACATCAGGCCATTGGCCAAGTCTATGGCGGTAAAGTGGTTCGTGCCCCGCAGGTTATGCACGGCAAAACGTCAGACGTATGGCACGATAATCACGGCGTTTTTGAAGGGCTGGAGAACCCCGTGCAAGTGACCCGCTATCATTCTTTGGTGGTCGATAAAACGAGCCTACCCGATTGTTTAGAAGTGACTGCCTGGACAGGCGATGATGATGTCACGCCGGATTTAGTCATGGGGCTGCGCCATCGTGAACTGGATATCGAGGGGGTACAGTTTCACCCCGAATCGATTCTTACCCGCCAAGGTCATGAGCTGTTGGCCAATTTTTTAAAACGCGGCTGATTGCCGGTTTCACACGCTTTAGAGGCCCCTCTGCTCATGCAAATGCGCGATGCGATTAATGCGGTAATGCGCCGCGAAAACCTCTCTTTCGACACCATGCATGCTTTGATGCGCCAAATCATGACCGGCGATGCCAGCGATGCGCAAATTGGCGCCTTGCTGATGGGGTTAGCCATGAAAGGCGAAAGCGCGCTAGAGATTAGCGCCGCTGCCCAGGTAATGCGCGAGCTAATGAAACGCGTCGAGCTGAACGTTGATAACGTGGTAGATATAGTGGGGACTGGCGGCGATGGTGCTAATTTGTTTAACGTTTCGACCGCTGCTAGCTTTGTCGCCGCCGCAGCGGGTGCTCATGTGGCCAAACACGGTAACCGCAGCGTCTCATCATCGTCTGGCAGTGCTGATCTGTTCGACGTGGCGGGCATTTATCTTGATCTTAAGTCCCAGCAGGTAGCGCGCTGCATCGAGCAGGTGGGGGTAGGCTTTATGTTCGCACCTAACCATCATCCGGCTATGCGTTACGCTATTGGGCCTCGCCGCGAGATGGGCGTTCGCACGTTGTTTAATATTTTAGGTCCGTTAACGAACCCCGCCGGTGCGCCTAATCAGGTACTAGGCGTTTACGCTCCGGAGCTTGTGCCGCTAATGGCCGAAGTGCTTAAAACGCTGGGCAGCCGACACGTTATGGTGGTGTATTCAGAAGATGGCTTGGATGAGATTTCGCTGGCGAGCCCCACTCTGGTTGCGGAGCTCAAAGGTGGTGAGATTAGCCAATATACGGTGACACCCGAAGAACTGGGCATTGAGCGTCAGAGCCTTGCCACGCTTAAAGCCAACAATGCAGAAGATAGCCTGCGCTTAGTTAAAGCAGCTTTGGCCGGTGAGGGCGCCGCTGCAGATATCGTCGCGCTGAACGCCGGTGCAGCGCTTTATTGTTCTGGGGTGGCGGACACGTTAAAAGAAGGCGTAATGGTGGCCCAGGATGCACAAGCGTCCAAACTGCCGCTTGAGAAGCTTAAAGAGCTTTCGCACTTTACCAGCGTTTTTAAGCCGTAGGCTCTTAAACAAGATAAGCTTTAAACACGAAGAGATCACCATGACTCAACAGGCAACGCCGACTATTTTAACGCGCATTCTGGCCCGTAAAGACCAAGAGGTGGCTGAGCGCCGTCAAGCAGTTTCAGAACAGGATCTGCTAGCGCTAGGTGAGCAGCAAAGCGCACCGCGCGGTTTTATTAACGCTCTCAATGCGCGCATTGCGACAGGCGACCCGGCCATTATCGCTGAGGTGAAAAAAGCCTCGCCCTCAAAAGGCGTGATTCGTGAAGAATTTCATCCTTCGGATATTGCTAAAAGCTATGCGCAGGCGGGTGCAGCATGCCTTTCCGTGCTCACCGATGCTGATTTTTTCCAGGGCCATGAAGACTATCTGATTGCCGCTCGTGATGTCTGCTCACTGCCGGTGATTCGCAAAGACTTTATTACTCACGGCTATCAGGTGTCAGAGGCTCGCTCAATTGGTGCAGACTGCATTTTGCTGATTGTTGCTGCGTTAGATGATAGTCAGCTACGCGATCTGCATCAGCAGGCCAACAAGCTAGGGATGGATGTGCTGGTGGAAGTGCATGATGCCGATGAGCTGACGCGCGCCCTGGCGCTCGACCTGAAACTGATAGGCATTAATAATCGTAATTTGCATACGTTTGAAACTAGCCTGAACACCACGCTTGATCTGCTATCGCGGATTCCTGAGCATGTCACGGTGATCACCGAGTCGGGTATTCATACCCGCGATGACGTTAAGCTAATGCGTGATCATAGCGTTAACGGCTTCTTGGTCGGTGAGGCTTTTATGCGTGCAAGTGACCCAGGCCTGGCGCTGAAGACTCTTTTCTTCTGAGTTTCAGCGCCGAGCCTGTTGGCTATCGATCCGTTAAGCGCTGCGTAAGAGCGTAAGCAGCGCTTGAAGCGGGTGGCGCAGGGTTTGGCTGGAATAACGTTTCACCTGGCTGCGACAGGAGTAGCCGGTCGCTAACAGCCTGCCTGTATTGTGCGGTTCTTCCACCTGCGGCTGCCAAGACTGAGCATAAATAACCTTTGAGGTCGCCACGTTACGGGTTTCATGACCATAGGTGCCGGACATGCCACAGCAGCCGGTGGCCATCAATTCAAGCTCTAAACCAAACGCCGCGAACACCTGCTGCCAGGCCTTGGGGCTGGCCGGCGCATTGGTTTTCTCGGTGCAGTGGGATAGCAGCTTAAAGCCCGGGTCGGTGAGCGTTAGCTGGTTAGGCGCTAAGGTGTTAAGGCGAGTCACTAGCCACTCTTGGAGCATCATTACATCGGGCACTGCCTGATCCCCAAACGTTTTCACATACTCTTGACGGTACGTCAGGGTCATCGCTGGATCAATGCCCACCATCGGAATGTCAAAGCGTGCCAATGTACGCAGCCGTTTGGCCTGTTTGGCTGCGGTACGCTCAAAGGCACCCAGAAATCCCTGCACATGAAGGGGTTTTCCGTTCGCAGAGAAGGGCATTACGAATACCCGTAGATCAAGCCGCGAGAGTAGCTCAACGATATCCATGACCAATGTGGCTTCAAAATGGGTGGTAAAGGCATCTTGAACAATGATCACGCTGTTGGCGCGCTGCTGCTCGGTGAGGATGGCAAGCGCTGCGGGCGTTGCTTCGGCCACTCCCCAGGCCCGTAGCTGCTTTTTAACGCTTGACGGTGAAAGCGCTGGCGAATCGCTAATGCCCAGCTGTTGGCCCATCAGCTTTTCGATCCAGCGCTGTCCGATCACGGCGTTATACAGCGGAGCGGCTTTGGCCAGAGAGGGCAGCATGAATTCGGTGCCGCCGATGACATAGTCGCGCAACGGGCGCAGATAGCGGCCGTGATAAACTTCTAAAAACTGCGAGCGGAACTGGGGAACATTGACCTTAATCGGGCACTGTCCTGCGCACGATTTACAGGCCAAGCAGCCTGCCATGGCATCGTAAACTTCATGAGAGTAGTCGTGATGTTGTTTGCGGCTTAGGCTATTGGCCATCCGGCGCGGAAAGCTTTTGATAAATCCCCAGCCGCCTTCGGCCTTTTTCTTGCGTGACTCTTCCACGACGTCAATGCCCGCCTGGGACTGTAAGCGCAGCCATTCGCGAATCAAGCTGGCGCGGCCTTTAGGCGAGTGACGGCGATCCCGAGTGGCCTTCCAGGAAGGGCACATAGGATCGTCAACGTCGTAGTTATAGCAGGCGCCATTGCCGTTGCAGTATACCGCGGCGTCATAGGCCTGCCATGCTCGCTCATCGATGGTGCGGTCAAGCTGGCCACGCGTCGTCACGCCATCAATGGTCAGCAGCTCTGGGTCACGCTCGCGGGCAATTAGCTGGCTAGGCTCACGCGTGGCCGTTGCCTCCACGTCTTCAGACGCCGTGGACTGCGGCGTCGCGATTTTGCCCGGATTGAGCTGGTTGTAAGGATCAAACGCAGTTTTTACACGCTGAAGGCTAGGGTAGAGCTCGCCAAAGAACTTAGGCGAGTACTCTGAGCGCACGCCCTTGCCGTGTTCACCCCATAGCAGGCCGCCATATTTTTGGGTAAGAGCGGCTACTTCGTCGGAGACGGCGCGAATCAGCGTTTCCTGCTCCGGGTCCTTCATGTCGATGGCGGGGCGCACGTGAAGTACGCCTGCATCCACATGGCCGAACATGCCATAGGTGAGATTGCGGGCATCCAGCGCGGCACGAAATTCGGCGATAAAGTCAGCCAAATGTTCTGGCGGCACGGCGGTGTCTTCCACGAACGGAATCGGCCGTTTTTCACCTTGGACGTTGCCCAGCAGTCCCACCGAGCGTTTGCGCATGCCGTAAACTTTCTGAATCTGGGCGCGTCCTTCTGCCAGGGTAAAGCCTAGCCTTTCTACCGTTGGATCTTGGCTTAGATAGTCGGTAAATAACCGTACGCGGTCGGCGAGAGTTTTCTCATCATCGTCGTTGAATTCAATCAGATTAATGCCGCGAATCGGCATGCTGCCGGTGGCAGGGAAAAACTCGGCCACGCTATCCCAAACAAAGTCATCCATGGCGAGCTGGAGCACTTTATCATCGACCGTTTCAATCGAAGTGGGCCGTGCGGCACTCGCCATCAGTGCTTTAGCATCCCGCAGGGCATCCATAAAGCTTGTATAGCGCACGTTGACCAGGGTGGAGTGCTTGGGGATCGGCAGCACGTTCAGCACCGCTTCGTTTAGAAAGCCCAGCGAACCTTCCGAGCCGCATAGCAGGCTGTTGAGATTGAGTTGGCCTTCGTCATCGCGCAGGTGGGCCAGGTCGTAGCCAGTTAAGCAGCGATTGAGAGGCGGAAATTTTGCCTCTATCAAATCACGCTGCTGGTCGATAATCGCGGCGGCGGTGGTATGCACGCGGCCTAAAACACCTTCTTTTTGGCGTTCGCTGTGCTCTTCGTCCGAGTTCAGCGGGCGGCTATGCAGGTGCTGGCCGCCGAGTAAGACCGTATCCAGTTGCAATACGTGATGGCGGGTTTTACCGTATTCGCAGCTGCCCTGGCCGCTGGCATCCGTTGAAATCATACCGCCGATGGTGGCGCGGTTGGAGGTCGAAAGCTCCGGGGCGAAAAACAGCCCGTAAGGTTTTAAAGCGGCATTGAGCTGGTCTTTTACCACCCCGGCCTGTACGCGCACCCGGCGGTTCTCAGTATCTATTTCAAGGATCTTATTCATGTGGCGAGAGACATCGACCACAATGCCGTCGGTCAGTGACTGGCCGTTAGTGCCGGTGCCGCCCCCACGTGGTGTCAATACAACGCCTCGATGAGTTGTTTGTGCGGCGAGTTTGGCTAGGCGCTCTAGATCTTCGGCATGCTTGGGGTAAACCGCTGCCTGGGGCAGGCGCTGGTAAATAGAGTTGTCGGTTGCCAATACCGTGCGGTGAGCGTAATCAGGGGCAATGTCGCCTTCAAAGCCGCGTGTTTTGAGAGCTTCGAGAAAACGTACATAGGCGTTACCTAAACGCTCAAACGGAGCGGAACGCGTGTCCAGGGGTGCAATCATAGGTGATTAAGCCGTCAGTGCCGGGGGTGCAATAAAGGAAGTCGGCTACTTTACCGCAGCGGCTGCCTAGCTGCATCTTAACGTGATGATTTACCCAATTTCTTGCAGGCATCTTATTCGGCACTCAATGCTTCTTTGACCAGTGCTAACGAGGCGTCTGACATAGGCAGCGTTAAGGCCAGTGCGTGGGCACGGGGCGACATTTTTCGCCAAGTCTTTTGCACAATACGCACCATATGCTCGTGCTCAATCTTGCGTGAGAAATCTGCAAAGTAATTCTCTAGAAAAACGAGGCAGGCACAGTCTTCTAATGCCTGCACATCGGCATCGCGTCCCAGGCCTTTTTTGCCAATAATGGTAGCGACTCGCTCGGCGTCTTCGGCTGAAAAGCCTGTATCGTGCATTAGCTGGGCGGTAGTGTCTCCAGCACGAATACCTTGGTCGCGGCGCCAGGTGAGGTAGCCCACACGTCCTTCGGGGTACTGCTCGCGCGGTACTAGCCAGCGTTGCAGGTGCTGAGCACGTATTGCTAGGCGCAGTACTTTATCAGGAGCGTCGTGTACGCGATCTAACCAGCCACTCATACGCTGAGCATAGGCCAGTTCCTGCGGTGTTGACGTGCCATCCGCTAGAATGCTGGTGCGGGGGTCTTGCGCATGCAGTGCATCAATGGCGGCGAGCGTTTGATCAAAAGCAGTCGGCATAGCAGCGGTGCTCGGCTAAGAGAATGGTTAAATTGAATAACGTCTAAATTGGATAGGGATTAGGTTGCCGCGAAACAGCGCCAATCGCAACGGCAGAGTGGGAAAAGCTTGAATCCGCCGCCTGCTGCAAAGCGCAGCAGGCGGACGTTTTGATGAATAACGGCCCGTGTTAGGTCTGGCGGGCGTTATAGACGGTTTCGTTGAGCTCACCTTCGCTCTTACCTACTAGGGTTGTTACCATTAAATCACCGGCGACATTGACACTGGTGCGCGCCATATCAAGAATGCGGTCAATCCCTGCGACGACCGCGATCGCTTCGAGCGGCAGGCCAACCTGCGCCATGACAATCGAGAGCATAATTAAGCCAGCACCCGGTACGCCCGCGGTGCCAATCGAGGCCAGCGTGCCGGTGGCAACAATCATACCGTAGTCCATCATGCTCAAATCAGTACCGGTCATCTGGGCGATAAACAGCACCACCACGCCTTGGTAAAGCGCTGTGCCATCCATATTGATGGTGGCGCCTACCGGTAGCACAAACCCCGAAACACCTTCGGAAACGCCAAGGTTTTTCTGCGCACAGCGGATAGATATGGGCAGGCTGCCGGCAGAAGAGGCGGACGAAAATGCCACCACAATAGCGTCCAGGCTACCCTGCAAGTAACGCATGGGGTTTAAGCGCCCAATCAGATAGATAAAGCCGGAGTAGATCAGCAGGACGTGGAGGATGCTGGCGAGATACGCGACGCCAATCAGCTTGGCCAGCGGCAGCAGTATCTCTAAGCCGTATTGGCCCGAGACGTGCGCGATCAAGCCAAATACGCCAAAGGGTGCAAAGGCCATCACAATACCCGTGAGCTTGTACATGGCTTCGGCGAAGCTGTCGAACACCTTCATCACCGGCTCGCCTTTATCGCCAATGAGCGTCAGTGAAATACCCAGGCCAATGGCAAACACAATGATCTGCATAATGTTGCCGTTGGCCAGGGCGTCCAGCGGATTGCGTGGCACTAAATCAACCAGAATAGAGATCAGCGACGGGGCTTCGTTTGCAGCAATTTCGCTATCGAAGCTTAAGTTGACGCCTACCCCCGGCTGCAGCAAAGTAGACAACAGCATACCGATGCTGATGGCAAAGGCCGTGGTGATCAAATAGAGCGTAATCGTCCGGGCACCAATGCGACCCATTTTCTGTGGGTCGCGCATCGAGGTAATGCCCACCACCAGCGTAGAAAACACCAGCGGCACAATCAGCATCATAATCGCGTTGATAAAAATATCGCCGAGTGGCTTAAATACGCTGGCGGTCTCGCCCAGCATAGCCCCCGCTAGAATGCCTAGCGCTAAGCCGGCCAAGATCTTTTTCCATAAGGCTATTCTTCGCCACCAGGCAAATTTTCCTTGCTGTGTTGCTTCTGGCACTGCCCACCTCCTATCAAAGTGTAAAGGCCTATCCTTAGGTGATTCGCCAGTCGAATCGCCGGGCACTTTATCACTTTTGGGAAATGATGGGGCGCGGACGTGGAGCTAAACACGAGCCTGATGCTACCAGTCATGGCTCCTTGCCGCGCTTTTGCCTACAATAGGCGCCTTTATGCACGCGCGTTGGCGCGATGCTCTTATTATTTTCAGGCCAAGGGACAGGATTCATGCTCGATCCGAAACTGCTGCGCGGTGATCTTGACACGGTTGCTCAACAACTGGCCCGCCGGGGCTTTGTGCTTGATAAAGCGGGGCTGCAGGCGTTGGAGTCGCGCCGCCGCGAGCTGCAAACGCAAACCGAGCTGTTGCAAAGCGAGCGTAATACGCGCTCTAAAGCGATTGGTAAAGCGAAGGCAAGCGGTGAAGATATTCAGCCGCTGCTGGATGAGGTCAGCGATTTAGGCGATCGTTTGGACGCTGCCAAGCTAGAGCTGGCCGCTGTGCAGGCCGAATGGGATGATGCGATTAGCGGTATTCCCAACCTGCCACATGACAGCGTGCCGGAAGGTAAGAACGAAGACGATAACGTTGAACTGCACCGCTGGGGTACGCCCCGCGAATTTGATTTTACCGTTTTAGATCACGTTGATTTGGGTAAGCAGTCGGGTTATCTCGATTTTGAACTGGCGGCTAAGATTACCGGTGCTCGCTTTGCAGTGATGCGTGGGCCTATCGCGCGGCTGCACCGTGCATTAGCGCAGTTTATGCTGGACACCCAAACGGAGCAGCACGGTTACGAAGAGTGCTATGTGCCGTATATGGTGAACCGCGATTCGCTAATGGGGACCGGCCAGTTGCCTAAGTTTGGCGAAGACCTATTTAAGCTGGATGATGAGCGCGGGTATCATTTAATTCCTACCTCAGAAGTACCGCTGACGAACTTCGTTCGCGATGAAATTGTTGAGCAGGCGGCACTGCCGATGAAGCTTACGGCGCATACGCCGTGTTTTCGCGCTGAAGCAGGCTCGCACGGTCGCGATACTCGCGGCATGATTCGTCAGCATCAATTCGATAAAGTTGAAATGGTTCAGATTGTAGAACCTGAGAACAGCTATACGGCACTTGAAGAGATGCGTGGCCACGCCGAGGCTATCTTACAGGCGCTAGCATTGCCGTATCGTGTGGTAACGCTGTGTACCGGGGATATGGGGTTTGGTGCGACGAAAACCTACGATTTAGAGGTGTGGCTGCCGAGTCAGGAAACGTATCGGGAGATTTCTTCGATCTCAAACTGCGAGGATTTTCAGGCGCGGCGCATGCAGGCGCGTTATCGCCATCCAGATTCGAAGAAGCCGCAGTTGCTACATACGTTGAACGGTTCAGGGTTGGCAGTAGGGCGCTGCCTGCTGGCGGTGCTTGAAAACCACCAGCAGGCGGATGGCTCGGTAATTATTCCTGAGCCGCTACGTCGCTACCTTGGCGGTTTGGAGCGTCTGGCCCTTTAAGCGCCCACTCAACGCTAACGCCGGCATCAATACGGATGGTGCCGGGGCTGTAGTCACTGGCGCCGCCGGATTGGCTAGCATCGGCAGAAGCACTTTCAGCACGCATCATCATGCGCGGTTGGAAAATCGGTGACTGGGTTTCTTCAATGCGCTGCACGTGGTCAAGTTCGGCATCTAAGCTACCTGCCATTAGGTTCGCTTTATGCTGAGCTTTTTCAAGGGCTTTAACCAACGCTTCGTCAGTGGCTGAGTCGCGGTCCTGTAAATCGAACTGAACGCCATCTAGCGCGTTGACGCCAGCAGCGATCAGTGCGTCTAACACTTCGCTTAACTGATCTAGGTCCGTTAGCTCAACGGTGACCGGGCGTTCAAGGCGAGTGCGCTGCAAGGTTTCATGCTCGCCGTCTTCGTTACGCTGCCCTTGAACGTGCTCGGGATAGACATTTAATGAGCCTGCATTGATGGCGCTGCGTTCGAGGCCGGTCGCTTCCATCTGCTCAATTAATTCGCGGGCGCGGGTCTCCAGGCGCTCACGTGCATCGGTTAGTGCGCTACTATCACTTTCTTCTAGAGTGGAAAGCGCGGGAGTATTTTCCCATAGTCGAGCATTAAGCGTCGCTTTGTCAGGTTCTACCTCAACCCATGACTGTGCCTGCACATGCAGGCTGGGTGGCGCTTGGTGAGGGGGCGATGCTTGAGCAAGAGGTGCGCTAAGCAGTGCCACTAGAGCACCGCCTAGCAGGCTGTAACGCAGCCGATTAGAAGCAAATCGTTGAGTTCGTAGGGATGTCGCTATCATATGAAATGTCCTTGCTGTCGGTAGGCTAATGTTAATTATCTTCAATGCTTGGAAACGCATTGGAAAGGAAAGTTCAGTGCTGAAGAATGGATGCAAAACAGTTGCTTATTGCTTGCACGGTTAGTGCATTATCGTGCTGGTAATCACTATGAATATGACAACAGTCTAGGGATGGGTTTATGTCGAAATTATCGGACGAGGATTATCGTACGGTTCCGCTTCATGCCACCTTGGCACTCGCCTCGCTGGTAGTGATCGTTGCGGGAATGAAGGTTGGGTCTGATTTGCTGGTGCCACTGCTGCTGGCAATATTTATTGCCGTCGTATGTACCTCTCCGGTGCAATGGCTACACCGCTGTGGCTTGAGTTTGCGCTTATCGGCTTTTCTCACCTTAATGGTGATGTTGGGGTTTCTTTCGCTTATCGGCTTGCTGGTGGTGAATAGTTTTAGCACTTTTTTGGCCGCGTTGCCGGATATTGAGTCTCGGCTCTACGAGCAGTATTGGAATTTGCTCAATGCACTGTCTGCGCACGGTATGGCCGTTAATCCAGATCAGGTGAACTCAATGTTTGCCATGGATGATGAAGACTCTTGGGTGCCAACCTTGCTAGGAGAGATAGGCAATCTCTTCATGCAAAGCTGTATCGTCGGATTACTAGTCATTTTTATGCTGTTTGAGACGCTCAATTTTCGCGATAAAATCTCGCGAGCGCTTGAAAATCCTGCCCCGAGCTTAAAGCGATTCAGCGAATTTAGCTTAACGTTAAAGCGTTACTTAGCGGTCAAAACCGCGATTAGCCTGACCACTGGGGTGCTGGTTTGGCTTTCATGCGTCATCATTGGCGTCGAGTTTGCATTGCTGTGGGGGGTATTGGCCTTTGCCCTAAACTTCATTCCGAATATCGGTTCTGCGCTAGCGGCTATCCCGCCGGTACTCTTGCTGCTGGTTGCTCAAGATGGCGGTGCTTTTCAGGCAATGCTTTTAGCCTCGGCTTACTTGGTCATCAACTTTGTACTTGGCAACTTGATTGAGCCGCGGGTGATGGGGCAGGCGTTGGGGCTTTCTACCTTTGTCGCATTTTTATCACTGGTAGTATGGGGCTGGATCTTTGGTGCTGCGGGGATGCTGCTCTCAGTGGTGCTTACGATGACATTGAAGATCGCGCTGGATAGTCATCCGCAAACCCGATGGATGGCGCGCTTATTAGGGCCTGGAAAGCGTCGTTTAAAAGATACTAGGGTTAGCGATGCACGGCTGCCGCCATGGAAGCGTGAAAAATAGTGTAAAGCGCGAGGGGAAGAGAATGACTACCGCCGACTAGGTCGGCGGCGGTTTCACGTGCTAGGCGCATTCATTAAGCGTTTTGTTCAATGAACTGCGTCAGTTGTGATTTGGATTGTGCGCCAACTAATGAAGCAACTTTGGTGCCAGATTTGAAAAGCATGACGGTAGGAACGCCGCGCACACCTTGCTCAGCGGCAATTTCAGGTGCGTCGTCGACATTGACACTGACCACTTTCAGGCTGTCTTGACGTTCAGTAGCCACTTCATCAACGACCGGGGCCATCACTTTGCACGGCCCACACCACGGCGCCCAGAATTTCATCAGCACAGGCTGTTCAGCGTTGAGGACTTCTTGCTCAAAATTGGCGTTGGTGACATCAACATTATTAGCCATTTGATTCTCCCGTTTGCGTTGCTCTTACTGTTTCGTTGCCTCAAATGGAGCAACGGTCATTACGCGATCAATTGGCGCTCTTTCACAGCGCTTCCTGTTTATCACGATAATCGTGGGCAGATGTTAGCGTTCGCGAAGGTTGCTGGCAAATTTCCTGTGCGGTAAATGATCACAAAAGTAGAAATTAATGAGTGCCTGTCAGGCGATTTTTTTATACTATAAAAGTATTATCAATGTGTTTTTTATTCTATCTGGTATTATGTAGGGCGCTGTCGCCAAGGCGATGACTGAACGCATCGCCGCTGCAGGGTCAGAATGAACGCCCAGGCATGGTCTGTATAGACAACAAATAAGGTGAGGATATGAAGCTACAACAGCTCCGCTATATCTGGGAAGTCAGTCGGCATAACCTGAACGTCTCAGCCACAGCACAAAGCCTATTTACCTCACAGCCAGGTATCTCTAAACAAATTCGTTTATTAGAAGACGAGTTAGGTGTGGAGATTTTTGCCCGTAGCGGTAAGCACCTGACACGAGTGACATCGGGCGGGCAGTCGATTATTGATCTGGCTGGCCAAGTTCTGCGCCTCACGGATAATATCAAGCAGGTGGCCCAAGAGCATAGCGATGAGCGTCGGGGAAGCTTGGCAATCGCGACGACGCATACCCAGGCGCGCTATGCATTGCCGCCGATTATCAGCGAATTCACTTTAAAGTATCCTGATGTGGCACTGCATATGCAGCAGGGTAATCCGAAACAGATCGCGCAAATGGTCAGTGAAGGGCAGGCAGATTTTGCTATTGCCACTGAGTCATTAGAGCTGTTTACCGACTTAGTGCTGCTGCCGTGTTATCGCTGGAATCGCTGTGTACTGGTACCTAAAGGCCATCCGTTAGCAACCCACCAGGGGGCTTTAACGCTTGAAGCGTTGGCTGAGCATCCGCTGGTCACTTACGTTTTTGGCTTTACCGGACGCTCGCAGCTAGACGATGCCTTTAAAGCTAAAGGGCTCTCGCCCAATGTTGTGCTGACGGCGGCAGATGCCGACGTGATTAAAACCTATGTGCGGTTGGGAATGGGGGTCGGAATAGTGGCCCATATGGCGGTCGATGAGGCGATTGATACTGATCTTGTCGCCCTGGATGCCAGCCACTTATTCGCCAGCTCTACAACCAAAATCGGCATTCGTCGCGGTACGTTTATGCGTGGCTACATGTATGACTTTTTACAGCGCTTTGCGCCGCATTTAACCCGTGATCTCGTCGATGAAGCGTTAACGGCAGGTCCACGTCATGAACAATCTTTGTTTGATGACATAGACCTGCCTGAGTATTAATGCTGTAAGTATTTATTCTGTGAATACTAATGCTGTAAGTGCAGTCCGCATTCGCGCTTCTCTTCAACCTTGGTCGGGTCGAAGTAATCGAAGTTGTTGGGTAGGCCATGCGCTTCTAGATACTGGTACATGTCCTTTGCACTCCACTGCAGCAGCGGGGCCACTTTCAATAGGCCATCGCTGTTACGGCTGACCGGCTGCATTTTAGCGCGCTCAGGGGTATCTTCAGCGCGTAGCGCGGTGAACCATACGTCGGGCTGCATTTCACTCAGTGCGCGCTCGAAGGGCTCAAGTTTTACTTCTTGCGTAAAGACCGCGTGGCGCGAGTCATCTATGCCCGGCATGGGGCCATCCAACGCTTCGCGATGGGCGCGGGTACGGCGAGGTAAAAAGCTAATAACCTTTAAATCGAGCTGTTGGATAACCGTATCGGCAAATTGGTACGTGGCCTCGGTGTTATAGCCGCTGTCCATCCATACGATAGGAATGTCGGGGCGCACCTGGCTTACCATATGCAGAATCACCGCCTCAAAGGGGCGAAAGTTAGTGGTGCAGATAGGTCGCGCGCCCTGGGACAGCGCCCATTCAATTAGCCCTTGGGGGTTATTGGCGAAGTCGCGGTTAATCGCTTCAAGCTCTGAGGACATATGGCCTCCTATTCAGGTGTAGAGTCATCGCTGCTAAGCTCATCAGCCGCTAGGCTATCAAATTCAAGTCAGGTTCCCCCAATACCGTTTGGTTAGGCTTTTATATTCCTTTTTGATATTTTATTTGCGTTGCTTATTCCAAAGCCTCGATGAGGTGACGGATTTTATCCAAGGTCTCGGTATACTCCTCGTCGGCTTGAGAGTCGGCCACTAATCCTCCACCACCCCATACGTGTAGTTTCCCAGCCTCTGCCACCATTGTGCGGATAGCGATAGACGTATCCATGCTGCCGCGCACATCCACGTAGCCCAAGCTGCCACAGTAGACGCTTCTCTTGCAGGGCTCTAACTCGTCGATGATCTGCATGGCGCGAATTTTCGGTGCGCCGGTAATTGAGCCGCCGGGAAAGGCGGCTTTGAGAAGCGTCAGAGGGTTACAGTCATCGGCTAACGTTCCCTGCACCACGCTGACCAAATGGTGAACGTTAGGATAGCTCTCTAAATGACATAGTTGCGGCACGCGAATAGAGCCTGGTAGACACACGCGGCCTAGGTCGTTGCGGAGTAGATCGACAATCATGACATTTTCAGCGCGATCTTTGCGGCTGCTCAGAAGCTGCTCAGCTAGCGCCTTATCCTCGTCGGGCGTTTGACCACGAGGACGAGTGCCCTTAATCGGGCGTGTTTCCACTTGACCATCGCGGCTTTGAATAAAGCGTTCAGGCGAAAGTGACAGCACGGCTTTGTCATTCCAGGTCATAAAGCCTGAAAAAGGCGTTGGTGTTGCTTTTCGCAACAAAAGGTACGCCTGCCATTCATCCCCTTGATAGTCAGCATAAAAGCGCTGAGCCAGATTGATTTGATAGCAGTCGCCTGCGCGAATATAGCGCTGAACGGCATCAAAGCGCGTGACGTACTCGGCATGGCTCTGCTCAGCCTTAAATGTGCTGCTCAATGTAAAAACGCTGTCTTGCATTGGCTCTTGAGCAAGCCAGCTTTCTACTTCCTTACGGCGCTCTGGTGTGGCGATTAACCATGCCTGTTGGGCTGCGTGGTCAAACGTGATGCACCAGTCGTAAAGCCCTAGGCGCGCCTGGGGTAGTGATACAGCGCTGGTTTTCAGGCCCGAGATAGACAGCGTATTACGGCCTAAGTCATAGCTCCAGTAGCCAATCAGGCCACCTAGGAAAGGTAGCTCACTAGGCTGATTAGGGATTGCAAGCTGATCTAATAGCCACTGCTGATGTGCGAACGCATCGTTGGCCAGCTGAGCCGGAGGGCTAAGCTGGTTGGATTCCACGCTCACTATGCCATCGCCACTCACTTCAAGAGTGGCGAGCGGGTCACTGCTAAGAATGTCGAAGCGGCCGCTGGCGATAGGTCGGCCGCTATCGAGCAGAACGGCGCCAGGGCGTTTGCGCAGGCAGGCGAATGCACCTAAAGGGTCGGTCGAATAGGGCAGGGCAGTAATCGTTAATGCCTTGATCATGAAGCAAACGCCTAACCAGTTAAGAGGGGCGTGACATTTTAGAGGGGCTTGCCAAATGACGCCAGCGCTAGGCTTCGACGCCTTTTTCACGCACTGGCGAGTTCAAGCAAAAAAGGCGGTGTCACGGCAGTGTGTTTAAAATGGCGCGATTGTTGACAAGTCTGTTTCGGATAAGTCTATTTATACGACGAAAGACGCATAAAATCGGCTGGCTCGCCTGGTTGACGGTGCAGTTTGCACGCGCTAGAGTTTGTTTACTTTTCAATTGTCGACAATTATCTATGGCAACACTTACTTCTCATTCCTCTACCGCCGCTGCTGCGCTATCTGAAACGGCGGGCGAACAGGGCGCTCCTTTCGTAATCGCCGCTTCAACTGCAACGTTGCCGGAAGTTCGTACCCTTGCAGAGCGGGTATTTCACCAGCTTCAGGATGCCATTGTGCGTGGTGAACTGGCGCCAGGCAGTAAAATTACCGAGCCCGGGCTTTCGAAAACTTACGGTATCTCACGCGGACCGCTACGCGAGGCGATGCGGCGCTTAGAGGCACACCGTTTAATTGAACGCGTTCCTCACGTGGGCGCGCGCGTGGTTCAGCTTTCCATGAAAGAGCTTTTAGAGCTTTTTGATCTGCGCGAAGCGTTGGAAAGTATGGCCGCTAGGCTAGCCGCTGAGCATATGTCAGCAGCAGAGGTTCAAGGCTTGCGTGATGTGTTGGCGCTACATGAAGGTCAAGCCGATCTGCAACGAGGCGAGGCCTATTATCAACGTGAAGGTGACCTTGATTTTCACTACTGCATCGTTCAGGGCAGCCACAATAAAATGCTGATGAACCTTCTGTGCGATGACCTCTACTATTTAGTGCGCCTGTATCGCACCCAGTTTAGTGCCAGCGGCACCCGCCCGCAGCGCGCTTTTGTGGAACACCACCGTATTGTAGATGCTATCGAAGCAGGTGATGCGGAGCTAGCAGAGCTGCTGATGCGCCGCCATGTAAGCGCTTCTCGAGCCAATGTGGCTGACCGCTATGCAGCAGCCCTAGAACAGTCCACATCTACATTGCAGCGTTAAAAATAGCTAACAATAACGACACATTAAATAGGAGAAATGTTCCATGTTACAGATGACTCCCGGCGCTCGTTTCCGCGCCGCGCTTGAAGCCAATCGCCCGCTGCCCATTTTAGGCACCATCAATGCATACACCGCGCTGATGGCGGATAAAGTGGGCCACCAGGCGATTTATCTTTCCGGTGGTGGCGTTGCTAATGCTTCTTTCGGCCTTCCAGACCTGGGTATGACCACCATGAACGACGTGGTCGAAGATGCTCACCGGATCTGCGGCGCTACTGAACTGCCGCTGCTGGTAGACATCGATACAGGCTGGGGAGGCGCTTTCAATATTGCGCGCACGGTTAAAGAGATGCAGCGTGCAGGCGTTGCTGCCATTCACATGGAAGATCAGGTCGCTCAGAAGCGCTGTGGTCACCGCCCGAATAAGGCAATTGTGTCTCAGCAGGAAATGGTGGACCGCATCAAGGCTGCTGCCGATGCCAAAATCGATCCCGATTTTTATTTGATTGCGCGCACCGATGCGTTTCAAAAAGAGGGCCTGGATGCGGCCATTGAGCGCGCAAATGCCTGTATTGAAGCCGGCGCTGACGCGATCTTCGCTGAGGCGGTACACACGCTGGATGATTACAAAGCTTTCTGTGAACGCGTCAACGCGCCCATTTTAGCCAATATCACCGAGTTCGGCGCCACGCCGCTATTCACGCAAACAGAGCTGGGCGAGGTCGGCTGCCGCATGGTGCTCTATCCACTTTCTGCGTTTCGCGCCATGAATGCGGCGGCGCTGCAGGTGTATCAAAGTATTCTGGATAACGGCCACCAAAAAGAGGTGGTGCCATTGATGCAGACGCGCGACGAGCTTTACGATTTTCTGAATTACCACGATTTTGAGCAGAAGCTGGATGCGTTATTCGTTGAGCAAGGCGATGGCCAATAAGCGTTACACCAGTGTCGTGAGCCCAAGGTAATCGCTAACTGCGCGCTCACAAGATACCTCCATAAAATTCTCAAAATAAAAGTAGCGATAGGAGACATACCATGGCTGATAAACCCGTGACAGGTGCAGGACTACGTGGTCAGAGCGCTGGCAGTACTGCGCTATGCACGGTAGGTAAAACAGGCTCGGGCCTGACCTACCGTGGATTTGATATCAAAGAGCTGGCTGAAAAAGCCAAATTTGAAGAAGTGGCTTACCTGCTGCTAAAGGGAAAACTGCCCAATCAAGCCGAGCTGAGTGAGTACATTAGCAAGCTGAAAAGCCTGCGTGGGCTACCCGATGCGCTTAAGACCGTGCTCGAGCAGATTCCCACAGATGCGCATCCTATGGATGTGATGCGCACAGGTGCCTCAATGCTGGGCAATCTGGAAACCGAGGAGAGCTTCGATCAGCAGCAGGATGTCTCAGACCGCCTGTTAGCGGTGCTGCCCTCTATCATTTGCTACTGGTATCGTTTCTCCCACGACGGCGTGCGCATCGATACTGAAACCGACGATAACTCCGTAGGCGGTCATTTTCTCAATATGCTGCGCGGTAAACCGGCCTCTGAGCTGCATGCGCGAGTAATGAACGTATCGCTGATTCTATATGCCGAGCATGAATTTAATGCCTCTACCTTTACGGCTCGTGTGTGTGCCTCAACGCTTTCTGATATGCATTCCTGCGTAACCGGGGCGATTGGTTCGCTGCGTGGCCCGCTGCATGGCGGTGCGAATGAAGCCGCCATGGCGATGATTGAGGATTGGCAGTCGCCGGAAGAGGCGGAAACCAAGATCCTGGGCATGCTTGAGCGCAAAGACAAGATCATGGGCTTTGGGCATGCGATTTATCGTGAGTCTGACCCTCGCAACGCGATTATCAAGCACTGGTCGAAAAAGCTCTCTGACGATGTGGGCGATGATGTCCTGTACGCCGTTTCCGAGCGTGTTGAAGCGGTGATGTGGCGCGAGAAGAAGCTGTTCTGTAATGCTGATTTTTTCCACGCTAGCGCTTATCACTTTATGGATATTCCCACCAAACTGTTCACGCCGATTTTTGTCATGTCGCGCGTCACCGGCTGGGCGGCCCATGTGTTTGAACAGCGCGCTAACAATCGCATAATCCGTCCGAGCGCTGATTATACGGGCCCTGAGAAGAGTGAGTGGGTGCCGATTGAAGCACGTCGCTAGTCGACTAAGCTCAGCTTACTGTTCATTCACCTAGCGACATTAACTAGCTATATCAGGCTAGCTGTCCGGCAGCTTTGGCTGCCGGCGTTGTTTTTTTCTCCCCTCGCTTGCTATGAGTGCGTCTGCTATGAATACCGATTACCGAAAACCGCTGCCTGGCACCGAGCTTGAGTTCTTTGATGCTCGCGAGGCGGTTGAAGATATCCAGCCCGGTGCCTATGCACAGCTGCCTTATACCTCCCGCGTGCTGGCTGAGCAGCTGGTACGCCGCTGCAATCCTGAACTACTGACCGATGCACTCAAGCAGTTGATTGAGCGCAAGAGTGACCTGGATTTTCCTTGGTACCCAGCCCGCGTGGTTTGCCATGACATCCTCGGCCAGACTGCCTTGGTCGATTTAGCCGGGCTGCGCGATGCCATTGCCGAGAGGGGCGGTGATCCCGCCAAGGTGAACCCCGTTGTACCGACACAGCTAATTGTTGACCACTCGTTGGCAGTGGAGCACGCAGGATCAGAAGAAGGCGCCTTTGAAAAAAATAGAGCGATTGAAGATCGTCGTAACGACGATCGCTTCCACTTTATTAACTGGACTAAGACAGCCTTTGAAAATGTCGATGTCATCCCGCCGGGTAATGGCATCATGCATCAGATTAATTTGGAAAAAATGTCGCCGGTGGTGCAGAACCGCGATGGCATTGCCTATCCAGATACCTGTGTGGGCACCGACAGCCACACGCCGATGGTCGATGCGCTGGGCGTGATCTCAGTGGGTGTAGGTGGGTTGGAGGCCGAAAGCGTCATGCTGGGTCGAGCATCCATGATGCGCCTACCGGATATTGTGGGCGTAGAGTTAACCGGTAAGCTGCAGCCGGGTATAACCGGCACGGATATGGTGCTGGCGATTACCGAATTTCTGCGCAAACAGCGGGTAGTGGGGGCCTACTTAGAATTTTATGGCGAAGGGGCTGATGCGCTGACCGTGGGCGATCGCGCCACAATTTCGAATATGACGCCTGAGTACGGTGCCACGGCGGCGATGTTCTATATCGACGGCCAAACCATCGATTATTTGAAGCTTACCGGGCGTGAAGATGATCAGGTGGCGCTGGTAGAAACCTATGCCAAACACACCGGCTTATGGGCAGACAGTCTAGCTGACGTTACCTACGAGCGAGTGCTGACCTTTGATCTTTCTTCTGTACATCGCACCCTAGCGGGGCCGTCTAATCCTCACGCTCACCTACCCACCTCAGAGCTTGTTGAACGTGGTATTGCCGTAGGGCTTGATGCCGCACGTGAAGAAGAGAAAGCCGGCAAGATGCCTGATGGCGCGGTTATTATCGCCGCTATCACCAGCTGCACCAATACGTCTAACCCGCGTAACATGGTGGCGGCAGGGCTGATTGCTCGCAACGCCAATCGACTGGGCTTATTGCGCAAGCCGTGGGTAAAGTCATCGCTGGCGCCTGGCTCGAAAACCGTCAAGATGTACCTGGAAGAAGCTGGCTTAATGAGTGAGCTGGAAACTCTCGGCTTCGGCGTCGTTGCCTACGCTTGTACCACCTGCAACGGGATGTCCGGGGCGCTTGATCCGACTATTCAGCAGGAAATTATTGATCGCGACCTCTATGCGACGGCCGTTCTTTCCGGCAACCGCAATTTCGATGGTCGCATTCATCCTCATGCCCAGCAGGCTTTTTTAGCATCACCGCCGCTGGTCGTCGCCTACGCTATTGCTGGCACAATACGCTTTGATATCGAAAAGGATGTGCTGGGTATCGATCAAGCAGGCAATCCCGTTACCTTGAAAGATATATGGCCGGCCGATGAAGAGATCGACGCCATTGTTAAAGCCGCGGTGAAGCCCGAGCAGTTCCGGCAGACCTATATTCCTATGTTTGACCTGGACAAAAGCGCCCGTACCCTGGTGAGCCCGCTTTACGACTGGCGCCCTGAGAGTACCTATATCCGCCGCCCGCCGTATTGGGAGGGCAACATGGCCAAAGAGCGCACGCTTAAGGGAATGCGCCCATTGGCAATCTTGCCTGACAATATCACCACCGATCACCTGTCGCCCTCTAACGCTATTCAGTTGAACAGCGCTGCGGGCGAGTATCTGGCCAAAATGGGCCTGCCTGAGGAAGACTTCAATTCCTACGCCACTCACCGCGGTGATCATCTAACCGCCCAGCGCGCCACTTTCGCTAATCCTAAGCTGTTTAATGAGATGGTGCGCGCGGCTGATGGCAGCGTAAAGCAGGGTTCGCTGGCGCGAGTTGAGCCCGAAGGTGAGGTGACCCGCATGTGGGAAGCCATCGAAACCTATATGGCGCGCAAACAGCCGTTAATTATTATTGCCGGCGCGGATTACGGGCAGGGGTCTTCGCGGGATTGGGCGGCCAAAGGCGTTGCGCTGGCGGGCGTCGAAGCGATTGCCGCCGAAGGCTTTGAGCGTATTCACCGCACTAATTTAATTGGTATGGGCGTAATGCCTCTGGAGTTTGAAGCGGGCACCACGCGTATGACGCTGGGTTTAGATGGCACTGAAATATTTGATGTCGAAGGAGCGGCTGCGCCCGGTGCGATGCTCACGCTGGTCATTCATCGAAAAAATGGTGAAAGCGAGCGTGTGGCGATGAAGTGTCGCCTAGATACCGCGGAAGAAGTATCGATTTACACCGCCGGCGGCGTCTTACAGCGCTTTGCCCAGGACTTTCTTGAATCAACTGCCGCTTAGCTTTTAGGAGATAGCATTATGGCCAGTACGCCACAAATAAAAATACCGGCGACCTACATGCGTGGAGGCACCAGTAAAGGCGTGTTTTTTAAGCTCAGCGATTTACCTAGCGTGGCGCAGAAAGCCGGGCCCGAGCGGGACCGGCTATTGCTGCGAGTGATTGGCAGTCCCGACCCTTATGAAAAGCAAATTGATGGAATGGGAGGCGCAACGTCGAGTACCAGCAAAACGGTGATTCTATCTAAAAGTGAGTCTTCCGAGCACGATGTGGACTACCTCTTTGGGCAAGTTTCAATCGATAAACCGGTGGTTGACTGGAGCGGCAACTGCGGCAATCTTTCGGCGGCAGTAGGTCCCTTCGCGATTGCCAATGGCCTGGTGGAGGCTGCCCGCATTCCAGAAAACGGTTTGGCTGAGGTGCGAATTTGGCAGGCCAATATTCAGAAAACTATCGTGTCTCAGGTGCCTATTGTGAATGGGCAGGTGCAGGAAACCGGTGACTTTGAACTCGATGGCGTGACTTTCCCTGCTGCTGAAATTGCGGTGGCCTTTATGGACCCCGCTGATGGTGAAGGGGCGATTTTTCCTACGGGCAATCTTATTGATGATCTGGATGTGCCAGGCGTGGGCAAGTTAAAAGCCACGCTGATCAATGCAGGCATTCCTACGGTGTTTATCAATGCGGCAGACGTTGGATATACCGGGGCAGAGCTGCAGGATATGATTAATAGCGATAGCCGCGCGCTTAAAATGTTTGAAGCCATTCGTGCTTACGGCGCCGTACGTATGGGGCTGATCAACGATGTGAGTGAAGCTGCCCATCGACAGCACACGCCGAAAGTGGCGTTTATTGGGCCCCCTGTAGATTACGTCTCCTCTAGTGGGAAGCCTGTGCAGGCCGCCGATATTGACTTGCTGGTGAGGGCGTTCTCGATGGGTAAGCTGCACCATGCCATGATGGGTACCGCTGCGGTGGCCATTGCGGCGGCTGCCGCCATTGAGGGCACGCTGGTTAATCTGGCCGCTGGAGGTGATAAGCGTCAGGCGGTTACCTTTGGCCATCCTTCGGGCAGTTTGCGTGTTGGCGCTGAAGCCAATCTGGTTGACGGACGCTGGCAGATTGATCAGGCCATCATGAGCCGTAGCGCGCGGGTACTGATGGAGGGCGTCGTGAGAATTCCCGGTGACAGCTTTTAGGCCATACTGAATAGGCGGTTATCCATTAGGAGAGCACTATGTCCACTAGAGCACCCGCAACATCCGAAGCCAATGAGCGCCCGGACTATGATCCTGAGCTACAGGCTATTGCCGACTACGTATTGAATTATCAGGTAGCCTCTTCTGAGGCCCTGGAAACAGCGCGTTACTGCCTGATGGACACGCTAGGTTGTGGGCTGCTAGCGCTACGCTTTCCTGAATGCACGAAGCATCTGGGGCCCATTGTTGAAGGCACTATGGTGCCATTTGGATCTCGAGTGCCGGGCACCTCGCTACGCTTAGACCCGGTTAAGGCAGCGTGGGATATCGGCTGTATTATCCGCTGGTTGGACTACAACGACACTTGGCTAGCCGCCGAGTGGGGTCACCCTTCCGATAATCTCGGCGCGATACTCGCCGTTGCCGATCACCTTTCCCAGCGGCGGGTTGCTCAAGGCGAAGCGGCCCTGGTGATGCGCGATGTGCTCAATGCCATGGTCATGGCCCATGAGATACAGGGCGTGTTGGCGTTGAATAATAGCTTTAATCGCGTGGGGTTAGATCACGTGGTGTTAGTGAAGGTGGCGTCTACCGCGGTGGCCGCCAAGCTTTCCGGAGCCAATCGAGAGCAGATGCTTTCAGCGCTTTCTCATGCCTGGGCCGATGGCCAAAGTCTGCGAACGTATCGTCATGCGCCGAACGCGGGTTCACGTAAAAGCTGGGCGGCCGGCGATGCTACCTCGCGAGGCGTACGCTTGGCTGATATCGCCTTGCGGGGTGAAATGGGCATTCCCAGTGTGCTCTCGGCACCGCAATGGGGCTTCTACGATGTACTGTTTAGCCATGCCAATAAAGATCTAAGCCTGAAGCCAGCGGCTGAGCGGCGTTTTCAGTTTCAGCGCGAATTCGGCAGCTATGTGATGGAAAATATCTTATTCAAGATTTCTTTTCCCGCCGAGTTCCACGCGCAAACGGCTTGCGAGGCTGCCGTGGCGTTACACCCGCAGGTTAAAAATCGCTTGGCCGATATTGATAAAATTGTGCTTACCACGCACGACTCGGCGATTAGAATTATCTCCAAAACCGGCGCGCTAGCTAATCCCGCGGATCGTGATCACTGCTTGCAATACATGACCGCAGTCCCGCTTATCTTCGGCGCACTTAGTGCTGAACACTATGAAGATAGTTTCCATGTGGCGAACCCGTTGATTGATGAATTGCGCAGTAAAATGCAGGTAAAAGAGAACCCTGAGTATTCGGCCGATTATTATGATCCGGAAAAACGTTCGATCGCTAACGCCGTGCAGGTTTTTTTCACCGATGGAAGCGCAACTGATAACGTTGCCGTGGAATACCCGGTTGGCCATCGGCGTCGGCGGGAAGAGGGGATGCCGCTCCTGATCGATAAGTTTAAACATCACCTGGCGACGCGGTTTGCAAAAGATCGCTGCCATAAAATTGCGCAGTTATGCAGCGATCAGATAGCGCTGGAGCAGCTGCCGGTTCATAAGTTTATGGATGCGTGGATGATATAAGTGCCGCTATCAATAATGCCCGGCGCGTCTCGGCGCTACCGGGCAGCTATTTATCAGGGCTAGTTTATTAGAGCTGATTCATTAGAGTTAGCTCATCAGAACTAGGTTCATCAGGACTAAGTTCATCAGGACTATTGTTTCAATCTTCAAAGGTTACCTGGTCGCGCATGCGATCAACGGTGGCTGATCCAATGCCGCTTACGCGAGTAAGGTCGTCCGCGCTATCAAACGCACCGCTGGCTTGACGTTCTTCAATGATGGCCTCTGCTCTGCTTGGGCCAACGCCCGGCAGCTCTGCCAGCAGCTCAGCGTCGGCAGTGTTAACATTGATGGGGGCCAGTTGCTGCGCTAGAACGTTGCTTGAAAGTCCTAAACTGACGCTTAGCAGTAGTGCTACTAACATTCCTTTAAGTGTCATGTTCATCTTGTGATCCTTTTAATAACGGTTGTTAATGAAATTTTTTAATAAATAGTGCCGGCGCCATGTAATAAAGAGCTTTACCGTTGTAAACAATAAATATCATCTCAATAAACGTCGCGCCATAGTTAACTTAGCGCTATATGTGGAGTGATTATGTCAGCGATGTGTGACAGCAGTTGTAAGTTTTTCGCTACGGGAATATGGCAAATGGCTTACAAACTCAGGGCGCGAGAAGAGGGGGGAGGCTGATATAATGGCTGAAAACGTATTTGGAGCAACGTTGTGGCCACTGATTCCCCGATTATTATTGCGCTAGACTATCCCTCGTTAGATGCTGCTTTGTGCATGGCTGACCAGTTAGATCCTGCCCGCTGCCGGGTGAAAGTCGGTAAAGAGCTGTTTACGCGCAGTGGGCCTGCGGTGCTTGATGCTCTACACGGGCGCGGCTTTGAAGTGTTTCTGGATCTTAAGTTTCACGATATCCCTAACACCGTGGCGAGTGCCGTACAGGCGGCTGCGGAGCAGGGCGTGTGGATGGTCAATGTGCACGCCAGCGGTGGCCGGCGGATGATGGAAGCGGCCGTCCAGCGTTTAGAGCAACAGCATTTAACGACTCACCTGATTGCCGTTACTGTATTAACCAGTATGCAGGCCGATGATTTGGCCGATATCGGTATCAATATCTCGGTCAAGGAGCACGTAGAGCGCTTAGCACTGCTGGCGCAACACAGCGGCCTTCAAGGTGTTGTGTGTTCGGCACAGGAGTCTGCTGACATTCAAACGCTGTGCGGCGATGCCTTCTTGAAAGTGACGCCTGGCATTCGACCTACGTTTGCATCGGTTGATGACCAGCAGCGGATCATGACGCCTAGCGCAGCTATTGAAGCAGGCAGCACGCACTTGGTTATCGGCCGTCCTATCACGCAAGCTGATGATCCTATGGCCGCGCTACATATGGTTGAAGAGGAGTTGGGTCAGCGCTAAGTCAAAGCAAGTGCACAGGTGGGTTAGGAGGTGGAAGTGGCTAATGGCGAGATGCTATTCACCTTCTACGCCAATAATGGGCTTTATCGTTCCCCAGTAACGACAGCTGGGGCACTGCCATTGAAGCGCATCACTAGCAAGGCCGCAGCGTTGACAGCGGTGGCGCGTGCGGTTTAGAAGCAGCGCATCAGTATGATGTTTAAGCAATAGCAGGCGCGTATCAGGGGCTTCTTTGCCACTTTGTCGCTGGCTTTCAATGTAAAGATCGATTAAGTAGTCCAGCCCGCCTAGGCTAGGCACGGCGCGCAAGCGCTCGCCGACCAACGTAATGGCTTTGTCGACCCCGTCACGTTGATGAACGAGCTCCCCCAGCGCAATGATAATACTGGTATAAGGTGCTTGCTCAAGCAGTCGAAACAAGTGTGCTTCATAGCCCGCTTCGTCATCTTGGCGTAAGTAGGCGCGTTTAAGCGCCGGCAACATAGTCGGTATGTGTGTGGTTTCTTGATGCACTATGCAATCCAGCCGCTCAATGGCGCGGCCATAATGGCCGTTATCCATCTCTAGGTCAGCCAGTAGCAGGGTAGCGCGAACGCAGTTTTCGTCCAGTTGAAGCGCTTTTTTGAGGTGCCTTTTCGCCAGTGCCCGGCTGGCTTCACTGATTTCTTCGAGCGCTAACTCGCATAGCCAATGGGCTGCGGGGCGTCGCATTGCCGGGCGCTGTTTGAGTATGGGCTGAATTACTTCTAACGCATCTCGCCATGCTTTTTCACGCTCTAATAAATCGATGAGCAGCTGTTTGGCAGCATAGCGGTGATTATCGTCGGTGCTATTTTCCAGCAGAGTATTAAGCAGGCGTTGAGCTCGGTCATGGACGCCGAGTGCCATGAAGTCGCGAGCAAGCTCTAGCTGGATCTGTTCGTTGGTATGCTGAGGGAGCTCTGGGCGGGCTAACAAGTTTTGGTGAATGCTTACCGCTTTATCAGCCTCGCCTCGGGCGCGAAATAATTTGCCCAGGGCAATGTGCGTATCTACGGTGTCGCTGTTCACCGCCAGCACGTTAATGAAGGTATTAATGGCTTCGTCAGGCTGCTCGTTAAGCAGGTAATTGAGCCCGACGAAGTAATCTCGCGATAAGACCTGCGAAGTCGGCGCGGACGATGGATGCTGCTGCCGGCGGCGCGTAGCCTGCCGGTAACCTAGCCCGTAGCCGATAGCAATAGCGGTGAGTAATACGCCTAGCAGCGCAGTATCCAGCATTTATGCCAGTTCCTTGAACTCCTGGGTACGCAGACTATCGAGTTCCTTACGCTGCTGCTTATTATGCCGCTGGCTGCGTGCTAGCGTTGCTTTCAGTCGCACGTAAACACCTAACATCGCGAGCATGCCCAGCAGAACGCCAAAGACTAATGTTGCTAGCAGCCAGACCGAAAGCGATACTGCCGGTAGCTCTAGCCAAATTAGATTCAAGGCAATCGTTTGCTGATTATTGACGGCAAACAGGATGCCTACCAGTACGACTGCCAGCAAAATAACGGCTAAAATCAGCCCTTTTATCCAACGCATGAGAGTTCCCTAGTCTGTGACATTCACGGTAGCTCTATTGTGTACGACTCAAGGCCCGACGTCATCCCAGATTCGGTCGGGTAGTGTAATAACTGATCGCTAGTAGCCAAGAGCGCGGCTAGCGTCGACCTGCTCACGCAGCTCTTTTCCCGGCTTAAAGTGCGGCACATACTTGCCTTCTAAATCAACGGCATCGCCCGTTTTGGGGTTGCGCCCAACCCGCGGCTCTCGGTAGTGCAGCGAAAAGCTGCCGAAGCCGCGGATCTCAACGCGACCGCCACTCGATAGTGCGTCGGTCATATCGTCTAGAATAATGCGCACCGCCGTTTCAACATCTTTGGCGGATAACTCCGGTTGACGCATCGCGATTTGTTCGATTAATTCAGATTTAGTCATCGGTTAGCTCCCTGCGAACATTGAAGGCCGTGACGCGCTCCCGACCTCACTAACATCAAATTCAGCATACTGCGCTATTGAATATAAAACAATTCAGATAAAACAAGGTTCTAGACCCATTAGCAGCATAGGCGAAGTGTGGCGCTGGCGCGACCCTGTAGCTTAGGTATACTGGCTTTTCATTTTTGTGATCTTGAGAGGCTGACGTTGAGCGACGACACATCCCCTGCAGCTGTACGCCGCAAGCGGCTTTATTGGCACTCCCGCCGAGGTATGAGGGAGCTTGATTTGCTGCTAATTCCGTTTCTTGAGCAACGCTTTGATCAGCTTAGTGATGCGGATAAGCTGGCCTATGAGCAATTAATTGAAGGTGAGGACCAGGATCTTTTTGTCTGGCTCATGCATCGGGAGTGGCCTGAAGAAGCCAGCCAGCGTCGCATTGTACAAATGATTGTTGAACATGCTGAAACCACCGATAATTCTGCCTATCGCACCCTCTAACTATTGGCTGTCAGCACAATGCTGCCTTTTTACTGGATTGGCGGCGCTGGGCTATTGGGTCGGCGGTGCGTTAGCGCTGATGCTGGTGAGTACGCTAGGGGCTATCGGCCTCTGGCGTGCTTACACTCAAGCACCTAAAGGCGTGCTTAGCCTTAGTTCAACGGCATCGTCATGCTATGGCCGCTGGCTGCTACCGTTTGATCCAGAGCAGTCGGCGGGTAGCCGCCCATCACTTGGCGATGAATATCAAGTGCGCTGCGACTACTTGGGGCCTTGGTTGATCGGTCTTTACGTGGGAAAGCAGAGGATTTGGCTTTGGCCGGACAGTGCGCCGCCAGAGCGCTTGCGTGAAGTAAGGCGGCTATTTCATCGTCCCGGGCGCTAGATGCATGCTTGAGAGCATTGAAGCGGTGGGTTTAGGCTGCTGATGAGGCCAATCGGTCGTGAAATGCAGGCCGCGTGACTCACGTCGCTGCTGGGCAGCCAGTACTGTCAATATGGCCAGCTGCAGTGCCTGAATTAGGCGACGGCCTTCTGGGGCTGCTTGGATGCCTTCAAGTCCTTCCGCGCTGTTTAACAGCGCCTTTAGCTGCTCCATGGCCGTTTTTAATCCCGCATTGCTGCGCACAATGCACACATGCTGGCTCATCACTTGACGCATGCGCTGGCGAATGTCCTTCAGTGCCGATTGAGAAATAGCGGACGCCGCAGGTTGGGCGGGAGGACGATATTCATCGCGGTGTAAGCCTTTGTCTTGTTTTTGCGCGCAGGCTAATAGTGCTTGTGCGCAGCTCCTAGCAAACACCAAACACTCAAGCAGCGAGTTGCTTGCCATTCGGTTAGCTCCATGCAGGCCTGTGCATGCCGTTTCACCAATGGCATAAAGGTTAATAACGCTGGTAGCGCCTTGCAGGTTGGTGGCGATGCCGCCGCAGCTATAGTGGGCGGCAGGCACCACAGGGATAGCTTGCTGGGTAATATCAATGCCCCGAGTGATGCAATGAGCTTGAATGGTAGGGAAGTGGTGGCGAATGGCCTCGGTGCCTAGATGACGAATATCCAGCCACACGTGGCCGAGCGTGCCGCGCTGTATCTCAGTATCAATAGCGCGGGCGACGATATCGCGAGGCGCCAGCTCGGCGCGTTGATCCAGCGCCAGCATAAAGCGCTGCCCGGTTTCATTTAGCAGGTGTCCACCTTCGCCCCGCACTGCCTCGCTGATCAAAAAGGCGGGGCCTTCAGGGTCAAATAAGCAGGTCGGATGAAACTGCTGAAACTCCAAATTCATTAGCTGGGCGCCCAGCTCGGCGGCCATCATCATGCCTTCGCCGCTGCTTGGGGTTGGCGTTGTGGTGTGTTGATAAAGCCCGCTGGCACCGCCGGTGGCGATAACGGTATGGCGTGCCGTAATCGAGTGCCACTGTTGGTTAAGATCACTGCCATAGGCGCCTCGACACCTACCGCTATCATCTTGTGATAAGCTAACGATTGTTAGGTCGTTGCGCTGCATAATCCGTGGATGCTGTGCGACCTTATCTAATAGCGTCTCTACCACGGCGCGCCCCGTGGCGTCATCTGCGTGGATGATGCGTCGGGCATTGTGGCCACCCTCACGAGTCAGATGATACGGGTAGCGTGCGTCAGGGTCGGTCTCAGGCGTAAAAGGAACGCCTTTATCGATCAGCCACTGAATGGCGGAGGGGCCGTTGGCGACGGTAAACCGAACGGCCTCTGTATCGCACAGGCCATCCCCCGCAACCAGCGTATCGTTAATATGTGCTTCGAGGTTGTCGTCAGGTGAAAGAACCGCGGCAATACCGCCCTGTGCCCAGCGGCTGGCCCCTTGGTCGTCTTGAGCAGGGCGCACGAGCATTACTGACAGGTGGTCAGCAATGTCCAGAGCAAGCGTTAACCCGGCAACGCCGCCGCCAATGATCAGTACGTCGGGTGTTGGCGTGCTCATGATGCCCGCTCCTTATTGTTGGTTCGCGTGCTTGCCGGATGTCAGTTCACGGTCAGTGTCTAGGCGAACGAAAGCCGAGCATCATAGCGTGACAATGACTAAATGACGATATTGCTGAACGCAAAATAGGCCCTGCAAGCGTTCGCCTGGGGCAATAAGAATAGCTAACTCAATAGAAAGGAGGGCAGCCAAAAGCTGAAGAGAAATGAAGAGTCAAACAAAAGAAATGGTGCCCGGAGCCGGACTTGAACCGGCACGGGGTTTCCCCCGAGAGATTTTAAGTCTCTTGCGTCTACCGATTTCGCCATCCGGGCAAATCATTGCAATGTTGTTTCAAATTTTTTTCAAAAAAACTTTGAAAAATGGTGCTTTGAAAAGCCATTGCTACACGAGAAATGTGGAGGCTGGAGTCGGAATCGAACCGGCGTACACGGAGTTGCAGTCCGCTGCATAACCACTCTGCCATCCAGCCTCAAGAGTCATTGGAGCGGGAAAGGAGATTCGAACTCCCGACCCTCGCCTTGGCAAGGCGATGCTCTACCACTGAGCTATTCCCGCTCGACTCGATGGCGAATTATACGGATCACCACCGAGTTGTCAATCAATCAATCTTAGATTGTTACTTATTTATTTATCAGCAGCTTACACGGAGCGACTAGTTACATCGAACGGCTGAGATGCGGCCAGGCGGCTTTTAGATACTGAATCATTGACCAGAGCGTTAGAGCAGCGGCGACATACACTACGACAACGCCTACCAGCGCAAGCGGGTGCGCTGGCGGGAAAGCCAGTAGAATGAGTAAGGAGACCATTTGTAGCGTTGTTTTGAGCTTGCCAACCCATGATACAGCCACCATGCCACGCTTGCCCATTTCCGCCATCCATTCTCGCAGAGCTGAAATAACAATTTCCCGGCCGATAATGACGAGGGCGGGAAGCGTTAGCACTAACGTGTCGTAGCGTTCAATTAATAGTGCCAGGGCCACCACGACCATGAGCTTGTCGGCCACAGGATCTAAAAAAGCGCCAAACGGCGTTGACTGATTCCAGCGGCGTGCTAAATAGCCGTCCAGCCAGTCAGTAATCGAGGCTAGGCCAAATAGCCCCGCTGCCACGGGCATGCTCCAGTTGAACGGGAGATAAAACAGCACCACGAGTAGCGGGATGAAGGCGATTCTCGCCAGGGTCAGTATGTTGGGTATATTCATCGCAGGAAGCGATCCTTGCTGGAAATCATAGGATTCGAAATGTTTGGAGTCATTCTATCCCCCTTAGCCGATAGCATCCATGCTAACAGGATGTTTATCCGTTTAACGCCCGGTAAATACTTTCGGCGAGTGCCGCATTGATACCCGGTACGCGTATAAGTTCATCGCGGCTGGCTTTTTGTACGCCTTGTAGGCCGCCAAAAAAGCGTAATAACTCTCGTCTACGTTTAGGGCCAACGCCAGGAATGTCTTGTAGGGTAGACGTGCGTCTTGCTTTGTCGCGCTGGGCGCGATGTCCGGCAATCGCAAAGCGGTGTGACTCATCCCGAATGTGCTGTATCAGGTGCAGCGCCGGCGAGGAGGGGTCTAGGTTGAGGGGGTTGTCCGCTGTTTCTAAGAATAGGCTTTCAAGCCCCGCCTTACGCGTTGTGCCCTTGGCAACCCCGAGTAGAATGATATTGGTAATATCTAATGCTTTAAACACGCCGCGAGCCATGTTGAGCTGACCTTTACCGCCATCGACAATCAAAATGTCGGGCGCCACCGCTTCGCCACTTTTTACCCGTTTTAGGCGGCGTGTCAACGCTTGCTGCATGGCTGCGTAATCATCGCCTGCGGCTACTCCTTCAATGCGAAAATGCCGATAGTCACTTTTACGCGGCCCCTGGTGATCAAAGACAACGCAGGAGGCAACGGTGGCTTCGCCATGGCTGTGGCTAATATCAAAGCACTCAAGGCGCTGGGGTATTTCGTCTAGCTCCAGTGCTTTCTGTAAGGCGCTAAAACGTTGGGTCAGCTGCGTTTGGTTGGCGAGATGTGACGCCAACTGCTGTTCTGCGTTAGTAATAGCGAGTTGCTGCCACTGGGCACGGTGACCGCGCACCTGGCTAGTCACCCGGATTCGTTTGCCCGCCTGCTGGGTCAGCGCTTCGGCAATCAGATCGCTGTCCTCTAACGGATGGCTGGTGATGACTTCGCTGGGCACGTTATGCGGTTGACCAAAATAATATTGGCTGACGACTTCCGTCAGCAGTATCTCAATCGGCAGGTCTAGATCGTTTTTCGGCGTGTGATGGCGCGCGCCCAGTAGTCGGCCATCGCGAACGCTTAGAACAGAAACGCCCAGCGCACCGGGGCGCGTGGCAAGCGCGAAAATATCCGCATCGCCGCCGCCGGTGTCGACAAACTGGCGCTGTTGAAGCTGGCGCAACTGCTGTACTTGATCCCGAAGGCGTGCGGCTTCCTCAAAGTTTAGCGCTTTGCTGGCTGCCTCCATCGCGGCCACCAGTTCTTGGGTCACATTTTCACTTTTACCTTCTAAGCACATCACCGCATGTTCAAGGTCACGGCGGTAATCCTCTGCCGAAATATAGTCAACGCAAGGCGCGCTGCAGCGCTGGATTTGATACTGCAAGCATGGCCGCGAGCGATGCGCGAATACGCTGTCTTCGCAGTTGCGGATATGAAATATTTTTTGCATCAACGATAGGCTTTCGCGCACGGCTCCGCTGCTAGGGTAGGGGCCTAAATAGCGGCCATCGTCGCGCCGTTGACGTGCGCGCTTATACTCTAATGCTGGGTAAGCATGGCGGTCGGTGACAAACACGAAGGGATACGATTTGTCGTCACGCAACAAAATATTGTACGGCGGGCGCAGCTGTTTGATTAGCGTCTGCTCGAGTAGCAGCGCTTCTGTTTCCGTGCGTGTAACAGTGACTTGCACGTCGGCAATGCGGCCAACCATCGCCTGGGTTTTGGTGTTCAACTGGCCGCGGAAATAACTGGATAGGCGTGCTTTAAGGCGCTTGGCCTTACCGACATAAAGCGTATTGCTTTGTTCATCGAGCATGCGATAAACCCCGGGGGAGGTGCTCACGGAGCTCAAGAACTGTTTTGAATCAAAGGTCATATCAGCGTGTCGGTACCCGATTACAGCGGAAGGTGGGGTTATATTTGGGTCGTGTCAAACCCCTCGACCAGCCCATGCCGAAGCGCTAAATGCGTTAGCTCAACGTCAGTGGCAACCTGTAGTTTATCAAAGAGTCGATAGCGATAGGTGTTTACTGTTTTAGGACTTAAATGTAGACGGTCAGAAATATCTTGCACCCGCTGGCAATTAACAATCATGAGCGCGATTTGTAGCTCACGGTGGGAGAGGTGGCTAAAAGGATTGTCTTCATTGGTGAAATGAGAAAGTGCTAAGCGCTGAGCAATTTCCTGGCTGACGTAACGGCCGCCATGAAACACTTGTCGTATGGCCTCGGTCATTTCTAGCGCACCGGCGCCTTTGCTTAAAAAACCTGAAGCACCGGCTTCGAGCATACGTCTCAGTACGCTGTCCTCCATGTGTGCGGTCAAGATGAGGACCTTAATGTCTTCCATCGTGCGGCGAATGCGTCGCGTTGCTTCCAGCCCGCCAATCCCCGGCATACGAATATCCATCAGCACGATATCGGGCTTCAATTGACGGCACTGAGTTACCGCGCTTTCACCGTCGTCGACCTCGCCTACAATTTTAATGTCGGACTCTTCGTTTAGTAGGTGGGCGATACTCGTTCTAACGAGATGGTGGTCATCGGCGATAAGGACACTGATCAATGGACAGGCTCCTGCATGGAAACTTCTTGGGCTCAGGCGTTGGCCTTGTACGCTAATCTATTACATTAACTGCATATAGGGTGCCACAGCTAACAACAAAGGAGAATTAGATAAAAGCAGGTGATTCAAAAACTTGACTGAGATAAATGTTCATCGTAGTATCCGCCTCGCTGCAGGTACGAGCAGTAAGTGGGGCCTTAGCTCAGCTGGGAGAGCGCAACACTGGCAGTGTTGAGGTCAGCGGTTCGATCCCGCTAGGCTCCACCATTATATTCACTGTTATCGATCATCGATAAAAAAGCCTCGCGGTTTAAGCGAGGCTTTTTTTGTCTTAATGTCAGCGGCTACGCTGCAATTTTGCCTAGTAGCAAAAATTCGATAAGCGCTTTTTGTGCGTGTAAACGGTTGCCGGCTTCTTGCCAAACGACCGCACGAGGGTCGTCGAGCAGGGTGAGGCTAATCTCTTCGCCGCGATGAGCCGGCAGGCAGTGCAAGAACAGCGCGTCCTGGCGGGCGCCATCAAGCATCACTTCGGTGACTTGGAAGCCTGCGAAGTCTGCTTCGCGTTTAGCCTGTTCTTCTTCCTGTCCCATTGAAGCCCAAACATCGGTGGTGATTAAGTCAGCGTCTTTGACCGCTGCCTGAGGGGCATGCAGCATGCTAACGTGATCGCCGGCGGCCGCCATTATGTCAGCGCGCGGCTCGTAGCCTTTTGGGCAGCATACGCGCAGATGAAAGCCGAACTGGCGGGCAGCATTGATCCATGAATGGCACATGTTATTGCCATCGCCAATCCATACTGCAGTACGGCCCTTAACGCTGCCGCGTAGCTCGGTCCAGGTCATTACGTCAGCCAGTAGCTGGCAAGGGTGATAGTCATCACTTAACGCGTTAATGACCGGCACACTGCTAGCGCTGGCATAGGTTTCCAGCCCTGCATGTGAAAACGTGCGGATCATCACCGCATCGACCATCTCAGACAGTACGCGAGCAGTGTCTTCAATCGGTTCGCCGCGGCCTAGCTGCGTATCGCGGGGAGAGAGAAATAGTGCGTGGCCACCAAACTGCGCCATTCCTGTTTCAAACGACACCCGCGTGCGCGTTGATGATTTTTCAAAGATCATCGCCAGAGTGCGGTTGGATAATGGTGTATAAACAGGGCCTTGGGCCTTAAGATTGGTCTTAATCGTAATGGCGCGTTGGATTAAATAGTCCAGCTCATCCGGGGACAAATCTAGCAAGGTCAGGAAATGGCGTGTCGCCATAGGGGCTTCTCTCCGCGCAAAAACACTATCCTAGCGATGCGGCAGGGGATGCGCAACGCGTACGGCATGCGTAGAATGATGCCTACACGTTAAGCCTAGCGTTCCACTCGAGCATTAGTGAGTGGGCTCCGGCTATTTTTATGCGAGGAAAATTGTATGAGCACGACTGCCGAAAACATTCAGCGCCAAATTAGCGAAAACCCAATCCTCATCTACATGAAAGGATCTCCGCAACTGCCACAGTGCGGTTTTTCTGCCCAGACAATTCAAGCGCTGATGAGCTGTGGCGAGCGTTTTGCGTTCGTTAATATCCTCGATAATCCGGATATTCGCGCCGAGCTGCCGAAAATTGCTAACTGGCCGACGTTCCCCCAGCTGTGGGTTGAAGGTGAGCTCGTAGGCGGCTGTGACATCGTGGTAGAAATGCATCAAAGCGGCGAATTGGAAAAGCTAGTAAAAGCCGCTGCTCAGCGCGCTGGTGCGGTAGAAGGCGGCGACAACGCTTAAGCATTACCCTCTCGAAGGAAAAACAGCTTCATGAGCTATCAGGTTCTGGCCCGCAAGTGGCGACCCCGCACATTCCACGAACTCGTGGGCCAGGCCCATGTTCAGCGCGCCTTGGTCAATGCTCTTGATCAGGGCCGCCTGCATCATGCTTATCTGTTTACCGGCACCCGTGGCGTGGGTAAAACCACGCTGGCACGCATTCTTGCCAAATGTTTGAACTGCACCGCCAACGGGCGTGGAGAGGAGGGCGTTACCTCTACTCCCTGCGGTCAGTGTGCGAGCTGCCAGGCTATCGATGAAGGCCGCTTTGTTGACTTGATCGAGGTTGATGCAGCCTCACGCACGAAGGTGGAGGATACCCGCGAGCTGCTAGATAACGTGCAGTATGCGCCCACCCAAGGGCGCTATAAGGTGTACCTGATTGATGAGGTACACATGCTTTCCACTAGCAGCTTTAATGCGCTGCTAAAAACATTAGAAGAGCCACCCCCGCACGTTAAGTTCTTACTGGCGACCACCGACCCGCAAAAACTGCCGCCGACCGTGCTCTCACGCTGTCTACAGTTTACGCTCAAGCACATGCCGCCTGAGCGAGTGGTTGAGCACCTGACATATGTGTTGGGTGAAGAAGGTGTTGCGTTCGATGAAAGCGCACTGTGGCTGCTGGGTAAGGCCGCCGAAGGCTCAATGCGTGATGCCATGAGCTTAACGGATCAGGCCATCGCATTTGGTCAAGGCTCGGTGCGGCATGCCGATGTAGCCTCAATGCTGGGCACGCTAGATCATCGCCATATTCTGGGGCTGGCAGAAGCGCTAGCCGATGTCGACGTGCAGCGGCTGCTGGCAGAAGTGTCCCAGCTTGCAGAGCAGGGCCCTGATTTTGCCGCTGTATTGGACGAGCTTGCAAGTATGTTGCACCGCTTAGCGGTTGCGCAGATGGTGCCGGACGCCGTTGATAATAGCCACGGCGATCGTGACGTGATCTTACAGTTGGCGAGTCGTTTTACCGCTGAAGATATACAGCTTTATTATCAAATCGGTATTCAAGGCCGTGGCGACATGGTGCACGCGCCGGATTTACGCAGTGCATTAGAGATGACCCTGCTGCGAATGCTGGCCTTTAGACCCCAAGGTGTGCCGAAGCCGCCGCGTACGCCGCTACCGCTGAGAAGTGAGCCTTCCGGAATAACCGCGGGTGATCCCAATGCCGCCGCCCAGGTTGCGAGCACATCCGCTGCCTTGCCCGCACCTTCGCCGCCTGTTGAGCCCTCGCCCAGTGAGAGTCACCGAGAGAGTGATCAGCGCGGCGAGGTAGCTCCTCAAACGGCCTTTTCAGCCCAGCCTTCTCAGGCGGAGTCTGAAGGGCCTGTGATTCAAGAGGAGCCGCCACTTCAAGAGCCACCACCTTGGTCAGTTGACACCGAAGTGACGGCCCCCGAGCCCGAGCCTGTTTCTGCCCCCGAACCTGTTGCTGAGCTGGAACCAGAACCAGCATCTTTTCCAGAGCCAGAGCCAGAGCCAGAGCCAGAGCCAGAGCCAGAGCCAGAGCCAGAGCCAGAGCCAGAGCCAGACATCGTGATGCCATCGAATGCTATGGCAGAAAATGGCTCAGATACTTTGGATAACGCGCTCTGGCTGCAGTCTTTTGATTCTCTCGGTCTGGGTGGTTTGACGCGCAACCTTGCTGGCAACTGTTTAGTAGAAAGCGATGATGGCAAGCTGTTAACGCTGCGCTTAGACCCAAGCCAAGCGGCTATGCAGGCGGAAGTTCATCAGACGCGTATCGAGCGTGCGCTTGGCGAGCAGGGAAAGCCGCGCCGAGTGGCATTTTACGTCGCAGAGCTGCCTAGCAATGTTGAAACTCCCCGTAAACGTGAGGAGCGCCTTAATAAAGAGCGGCACGCTCAGGCGGTTGATCTGCTCAACCATGACCCCCATGTACAAAAGTTACAGCAGGCGTTTGGCGCAAAGCTGATAGAATCCAGCGTGAAGCCTGCCGAGCAATTGCGCTAACAGCGCATCCTGCGAGTCACGTCCTTAGACTTTTTTTCAGCCATATTGGAGATCGGATCATGCTTAAAGGTGGAATGGGCAACTTGATGAAGCAGGCCCAAGAAATGCAGGAAAAGATGCAGCACGCCCAGGAAGAAGTCGCCAAGGTTGAGGTTCAGGGCGAAGCGGGCGCTGGTATGGTGAAAGTTACTATGAACGGTCGCCATGACGTTTCCAATGTGACCATCGATCCTAGCGTTATGGAAGAAGATAAGGAGCTGCTGGAAGATTTGCTGGCGGCGGCGGTTAATGATGCAGTACGCAAAGTAGAAGTTAGCTCTAAGGCGAAAATGGAAGAAGCGACGTCCGGGCTGAGTCTTCCTCCCGGCTTTAAGATGCCGTTCTAAGCAATGCGCTTTTCTCCCCTCGTTGAGCAGTTGATGGAGGCTTTTCGCGTTCTGCCCGGCGTTGGGCCTAAAACGGCCCAACGCATGGCTATGCACCTCCTCGAGCGCGAGCGCCCAGGCGGGCAACGTCTTGCCGCGGTGATTCAGCAAGCGATTGAGGAAGTGGGTTACTGCCAGCGTTGCCGTACCCTTACAGAGGCTGAAATTTGTGCTCTGTGTGAGAGTGCGCGACGTAACGATGCATTGCTATGTGTCGTAGAGTCGCCTGCTGATCAGTTGGCCATTGAAGAAGCCGGTGGGTTTAAGGGGCGCTACTTTGTCTTGCATGGGCACCTTTCGCCACTGGACGGCATTGGCCCCGAGTCGATTGGTTTAGATTTGCTTGAAGCGCGCGTTGCAGAAGGGCTGGTCGAAGAAGTGGTGCTGGCCACTAACCCAACCATCGAAGGTGAAGCGACGGCTCATTATATTGCCTCGCAGCTTTCTGAATATGGCGTCAAGCTCTCTCGGCTAGCCTACGGAGTGCCAATGGGGGGTGAGTTGGAATACGTCGATGGTGGCACATTGAGTCGCGCGTTTAATGGGCGCCTGCCTTTTACCAGTGAATAAGCCTACTTACTCAGTAGTTCTCTAACCGCAAACGCTCTGGCGATTGTGTGTCAACTTGGAAGAATGCTTTTGTCCTCTCTTACTCCCGCTTTTCAATGGCTTGATACCCCCGATGCGCTCGATGCAGCGTGTGAGCAAGTAGCCGATGCCTCAGTGATTGCACTGGATACCGAATTTTTCCGAGAGAACACGTTTTTCCCTGTTCCTGCGCTATTGCAATTTACCGCGGGAGAGGAGGCTTATTTAATCGATCCAGTGGCGGTGCCATGTACCGAAAAATTCCGCGTTTTGCTGCAAAATAGCGCGATTAAGCTGCTGCATGCCTGCAGCGAGGATTTGGAAGTATTTCAATGCTGGGCAGGCGTTTTGCCTACGCCGTTAGTGGACACGCAGGTAGCGCAGGGTTTTTTAGGCGAAAATCCCAGCATGGGGTATCAAAAGCTGGTCGAATTTTGGTTCGATGAAACGCTTCCTAAAGAGGAAACACGCTCAAACTGGTTAGTGCGCCCATTAACGCCAGCGCAATGCCATTACGCTGCGCTAGACGTTATTTATTTATTGAAAGTATGGGGCCTCCAGGCTGAGAAGCTCGCTGTGTTGGGTCGCCGTGAATGGGTGGATGCTGAGTGCGCCATTTTAATTGAGCAGGCGGGTCGCAGTGTTGAAAACGATCAGCAGTGGTATACCCGGCAACGCCAGCTTTGGCGCTTAGCGCCTCGCCAAATGGAGGCGTATCGTCTAATGACCACGTGGCGCGAGGGTGAGACACGCCGGCGTGATTTACCTCGTAATTGGCTAATTAGTGATAAGTTACTGTTTGCGATCGCAGAAAAAATGCCCGGCAATCGCTTTGAGCTAGCCGAGGTGGAAGGCGTTAAGCCAGTGCTGATTAAAAAAGAGGGTGACACGCTGTTAGCAATGGTAAAGCAGGCACAGCACTGCGACGATTCGGCCCTGCCAGTGCGCTGGCCTGACCCCATGCATCCTACTTTTAAAACGCGCTTTAAAGCGCTTAAAAAAGTGATCACTGCCAAAGCCGATGACTTAGGCATGGCGCCTGAAATGCTGATGCGTCGTCGAGATATTGAAACGCTCGTGATGCAGGATTTGGCCAGTGAGCCGCATTCATTACCCAGCGGTTGGCGTGGCGAGTGTTTGAATACTGCGCTAGTTCAAGCCCTTGAGGAGCTGCCTTCATGAGCGATAAGTTAATTTGTGATGTCTTCAAAAGCTCGCGTAAAGACGAGATGTATCTATACGTTGATAAGCGTCAGGGGATGACACAGGTGCCAGAATTACTCATGGAGACGTTTGGCAAACCGCTGCCTGTGTTTACCATGCTGCTGACGGCTGACAAAAAGCTTTCACGCGTCAGTGCGGCTGATGTGGTCGAAGGGATTAAGGACAAAGGTTATTATTTGCAGATGCCTCCTCCTAAAGAAGCCTATTTGCTTGATGTGCACCGTGCCCATGTTGCATCACGCTCAGACGCTGAATAGCCGGCATAATGAATTTTCTAGCCCATGCGTGGCTGGCGCGTGCCGGTAGCGATGATTTTCTATACGGCAATCTAATTGCTGACGGCGTTAAAGGTCGCGATTTAAGCGGCTGGTCGGATGCGACTGCCCTGGGTATTCGGCATCACCGCCGCGTGGATGCATGGGTTGATAGCCACCCCTGTGTTGCGGGGGCAAGGCGCCGCGCTCCAACCGCTCAGCGCCGCTATGCAGGAATCGCGTTAGATATGGTCTGGGATCATTTTCTAGCCAGGGATATGGCCGGCCGACAAGATCACGAGCAGTTGATTGAGCGCTGCTATCAGCTGCTTTCGACGCGCCCAGCCCCCAATCGCTTGGCTGGCATGATGCCGCTGCTGGTCAAGCATGACTGGCTAAGAGGCTACGCTGACTTTGAATTCACTTGCCGTGCCGTTGCTGGCATTGGGCGTCGCTTATCCGGCCCGAATCAGCTTGCGGCGCTTGTGCCGTGGCTGCATGACGATTATCCAAGGCTAGAGCAAGATTTTCAGTCGTTATGGCCGGTTTTATTTGAAGCGCTAAGTTTGAAGCATTAAGTTTGAAACACTCAGTCGCCAAAACACAGCTTTATAGCGTGTGTTGCCGCGTGACAATGAAGGAGGAGGCGATGAAAGCCACCATGCGCGAACGTTTCTGGGAGCGCTTTACGCTTGAAGAACTCACGCCGCCAGAATGGGAGGCACTGTGTGATGGGTGCGGGCAGTGTTGCTTGCTAAAGTTGCACGATGAAGAAACCCAAGAGCTAGCGGTGCTTAACGTTGCCTGCCGTTTGCTGGATATTCAGTCGTGCCAATGCAGTGACTACCCGAATCGTTTTGACAGCGTACCTGACTGTACCCAGCTCACGCCTGCACTGGTCAAAGAGTTCACCTGGTTGCCACAAAGCTGCGGCTATCGGCGAGTCTCGGAAGGGCGCAAGTTGGCCGGCTGGCATCCGCTATTGAGTAACGATGCAGAGCGGGTTCATCGCAAGGGGATCAGTGTGCGCAGTTTTGCCGTATCGCAAGATGATGTGCCAGAAAAACAGCTAGAATCCCACATCATCGCGATTCTGCCGATGTAACCTTCGCTTATTTAAGCGTTGGATTTAGGCGAATCCCAAATAGACAGAAACACGTCCTTAAATGCTGAACGCTCTTGTTTAGCAGGCGCTGCGTTTGCTGGCTTTTTGCTTGCAGCTTTTTTCTGGCGTGGCGCATCCCAAATAGTGGGAAAATGGTCTTGGTATTTCATAATATCTCCAGATAGCCTTGATTAGACGTTAGTGCATGCGACTAATGTCTAGTATGGCGTATTTTTATTGGTCTGTGAATATTTTATGGAAAGTATTTTCATAAAGATTGATGCGCGCTGTTGACGAGGGTTACTCAGCAGTGGTGTTTATTGACAGTCATTAAAAAAGCAGCGCTTGAAGCGCTGCTTTAAAGTGACTCTTGCGTAGGCTAGTAATGTTGGGGTTAGCTGGGCGTTGGCTGTTCCGCGAGCCCCATCGCCCACAGAATAAAGGCATCTTGCCTTGCGGTGTCCTGCCACGCTTTAAAACGCCCTGACGCGCCGCCGTGGCCGCTACTCATATCAGTGCGCATTAGAATAGGCGCTGAGCCTTGCTGCTGTTGGGATACCTGGGCATAGAATTTGGCAGGCTCCCAGTAACTCACACGCGTGTCGAACCAGCTGCCTTCAATCCAGAGTGCAGGATATGCCTGAGATTTGATGTTATCGATCGGCGAATAGCCGCTAATTCGCTCGGCCACTTCGACTTCTTCGGGATTGCCCCATTCACTGTACTCCGCGGTGGTCAGGGGAAGCTCAGGATTCTGCATGGTGCGTAATACGTCAAGGAAGGGCACGTCTAGCAGTGCTGCGCAAAACGCCTCGGGTGCTCGGTTGATGCAGGTGCCGACCAATAATCCACCCGCACTCGCGCCACAGGCCACTATGCGCTGAGGGTCACTGACAGCTTGTTCAACAAGCGCCTCACGCGCGGCCAGAAAGTCATTAAAGCTGTTTTCTTTGTGGGCCATCTTGCCGTTTAAGTACCAGGGTTCGCCGCGTTCGCCGCCTCCTCGCACGTGTGCAACGGCAAAGGCTGCGCCGCGTTCAAGTAGCTCTAAACGTGCGATAGAGAACCATGGATCAAGCGCTTCGCCGTAGGCGCCATAGCCGTACAGCAGTGTGGGCAGAGATTGGTCTGCCAGGTCTGCACGCATGACGATTGAGACAGGCACCTGCTCGCCATCCTGGCTTGTCGCCCATAGGCGGCGGCTGACCAGTTGTTCGGGCAAAAGATTGCCGTAAACCGGCACGCGTTTTAGCAGCGTGCGCTGGCCGTTCGTAAGATCGAGCGCGAACCAGCTGGGCGGCTGGATAAAGGACTCTTCGCGCAGTTGAAGCACCTGGCTATCGAAATGAGGTGCATCTTCTAATAGCTGTGAGCAGGGCTGCTCGGGTAGTGCCAGATACTCATCCAAGGTGCAGCTATGCTGATCATCTAATACAAGCCGCCGTAGGCGCACCTGTGCCTGGGCATGGTCACGCTCAGCGAGCATTAGTCCCCAAGAAAATGCATCAATGCCTTCAAGCGTTGCATCTTCGCGGTGGCCGATGAGTGTCTGCCACTTAGGCTGGGGCTGACCAAGCTGGTTTTCCGGCAGGTGATCAAGTTGAAAGTGAGCACCGGATTGATTGTGTAAGCGGTAAAACGACCCAGGACGGTGGTCGATGCTGTACTCAACGCCTGCTTGGCGTGTTTGAATACATATCGGCGTAGTGGCAGGAGAGTGCGCCGGTACCAGATGAATTTCGCTAGTATCTTTTGAGCCGCTTTCAAGCTGTAGCCACGCTTTCGACCGGGTTTTGCCGATACCGAGCCAAAATTCAGGATCATCTTCGCGTAACACAAGGATGGGGGCCGTTGCGGCATGTGGCTCTGTCAGCGCCAGCGGTAGACGCCATACGCTATCTGGGCGCTGGGTGTCGTCAAAGCGCGTGAACAGCAGCGTTGCCGTCTTTGCTGTTTGATCTTCTGCCCAGCAAAGGCCTGCGCCAATATCGCTTAATAATTGCAGGGGCTGGCCGTTAGGCAGTGCTTTTAGCCACAGCGTAAAGCGCTCGTCGCCCTGAGTGTCTTCCGTCCAGGCTAGCCACTGCTCGTCCGGGGAGAGTGCCATATCGCCCATGTCATAAAAGTCATATTCTGCGGCGCGGGCACCGACATCAAAAAAACACTCCTGCTGTTCGTGTCTAGCGTTAGGATGACGCCACCAGCAGGGGTAATCATCTTTAGCGCCGGTTTCGCTCCAGAACGTGAAGTGGTCAAGCGCTGTCTTAAGGCTAGTCACTGCAAGCTCGCGGCGTGCCAAATGGCTTTGATATAATGCTTCTTCTAGCGGTGCTAGCGGGGTGAACCAAGCAGCCTGCTGCTCATTGGCAGCCTCTAAAAAGGCAGTAACCTCTGAATCATCGCGCTTTTCTAACCAGTGCCATTGAGGGTCATTAGCGCGATAATAGCGCGCAGCGGGTAAGTTTGAGTGGATGCTTGGCTGTGCTTTCATAAATTCATAGGTACCATAACGAGAAATCAACGTCGGGTGAGTTCACCCACATGAGGGGTATTATGTTAATTGCAAATTCAACGTCAATGTTGTGGTTAAGTTACTACGGCGTAGCGCTGTTAGTGATTGTCGCTGTTTACTTTGCGCTATCTCTGCTGCCCCGTTTGCCACGGCTGGTGCTGACATGGTGTGTCGCTGGCGCCGTGCTGATGCCCGCTAGTTTTCGGCTGCCGTTGATAGAGGAGGGTGAATTCTATACCGGTTGGGCACCGTCGGCGATGGTGTCAGCGGTGGGTTTTTTAGAACATAACGGTGCAGCGCTGCGTGGAGGCCTGATGTGGCTGATATTTGGCGTCGCCGTGGGTGCGCTTATTGGTGTCGCTCTGTGGTGGTGGCGTCGCCCTGATGAATACGACTATGTCGAGCAGGACGAAGAGCGCGACGGTGTTGCGCAGCCTTCACGCCGTCGTGAACCGGTGATCGGCTAATGATTTTATGCGCATGGGTGATTGCCCTTGTGAGAGGTCCTGCGTGCCAGATTATGTTGAGATCTTTACGGGTGGCTAGGCATGTGTGAGTTATTGGGCATGAGCGCTAATGTACCCACTGATATTTGTTTTAGCTTCTCGGGCTTTTTACACCGTGGGGGCGGGACGGGCCCTCACCGTGATGGCTGGGGTATCGCTTTCTATGAGGAAGGCGGCTATCGCGATTTTCGAGATCCGTATCCTTCGGTCAATTCGCCTATTGCTCGATTGATTTGCGACTATCCCATTAAGTCCAATGTGGTGATTAGCCATATCCGGCAAGCCAATGTGGGCGGAGTGCGGTTGTCCAATACGCATCCGTTTATGCGCGAAATGTGGGGGCGCCCTTGGTGCTATGCGCACAACGGTCAGTTAAGCAGCTGGGAAAATCTACCGTTAGGCAGTTATACCCCGGTGGGCAGTACGGATAGTGAGCATGCCTACTGTTGGCTGCTAGGCGAGCTACGACGAGCCTTTCCGACACCGCCCGATACACTTGAAAGCCTGTGGGAGCGTTTACACCAACTGTGTGAGCAGTTAAGAGCGCTAGGCGTATTCAATATGCTGCTCTCCGACGGCCATTATTTATATACCTTTTGCGCTACTAAGCTTGCGCACATAACGCGCTGCGCGCCGTTTGGCGATGCTGAACTATCTGATGCTGAAATGACGGTCAACTTCGCTGAGCATACCACCCCCGATGATATTGTTTCGGTTATTGCCACTGAGCCACTTACCCATAATGAAGCCTGGGAGAAAATGGTGCCTGGTGAGCTATTAGTCTGGCGCGATGGAGAAATTCAGGCGCGATACTGTCCATAAATGAATGAGTTGCTAAAGTAGCAGGTGAGAGTGAGCAATGAATAAGACGTATTTGGCGCTAGGCTAAGGTTGAAACGTAGGTTTTAATCGATCGTTTTACAGCCCTTTACGCGTCGTATATCGTTGGTGCTCTCAACCTCGCGACAATAACAAGGTCGGTGATCTCGCCGACACGGATAGCGGAGATTGCCCATGAGCGAACACGCCAACGCCGCCGTTTTAAGTGGCCCAGCGCTTGAAGGGTTGGATCAATATGATTCAGTCACAGATGTTTTTCATTCCGCAGTAGAGCGTTTTAAAGAAAAGCCTGCCTTTTCCTGTATGGGGAAAACGCTGACCTTTGCCGACCTTGACCGCTTATCGGGGGGCTTCGCCGCCTGGCTACAGCACGAAACTGACCTGGTGCCCGGTGACCGAATAGCCATTCAGCTGCCCAACGTATTGCAATTTCCCGTGGCAGTCTTTGGCGCGCTGCGTGCAGGCCTCGTGTTGGTCAATACCAACCCGCTCTATACCGAACGGGAAATGGCGAATCAGTTCAAAGATTCTGGCGCGAAAGCGATTGTTATTCTGGCCAATATGGCGGACAAGCTTGAGAAAGTGCTCGATAAAACGGATATCAAGCACGTTGTGGTAACTCAGCTCGGGGATTTACACGATATACCCAAGCGCTGGTTAATCAACGCAGTGGTTAAACACGTCAAAAAGCTGGTGCCCGCCTATTCGCTACCCAGCGCGACTGACTTTCGAGATGCTTTGAAAAAAGGCGCTTCGTTAAGCCATACCGAGGTCAAGCAGACGCACGATGACTTGGCGGCCCTTCAGTATACCGGCGGCACGACCGGGACGCCCAAAGGGTCCATGCTGACGCACCGCAACCTGGTCGCCAACATGCTGCAAGCACGTGAAGCGATTGGCGCCCGCTTGCGTAATGGCGAAGAACTCGTTATTGCGCCGCTGCCGGTTTACCACATTTATACGTTTACCGTTAACTGCCTATTTTTGATGGAGACCGGCAACCACTCTTTGTTGATTACCAATCCTCGTGACCTGGATGGTTTTATTAAAGAGCTCAAAGGGCTGCCTTTTACCGCCTTCATTGGCCTGAATACGCTGTTTAATGCCCTCTGTAACCGTGACGATTTCAAACAGCTAGATTTTTCTAACTTAAAGCTGACGATTTCTGGCGGTATGGCTTTGACCAAAGCCGCAGCGCAGCGCTGGGAACAAACGACCGGCTGCCCGGTTGCTGAGGGCTACGGGCTGACTGAAACATCGCCTATCGTCAGCTTTAATCCTGCTGATGCCATTCAACTGGGCTCGATTGGTAAGCCCGTGGCGGGTACTGCGGTCAAAGTTGTTGATGCCGACGGCAACGACGTCGCCATGGGCGAGCCAGGTGAGCTGTGCGTACAAGGGCCACAAGTGATGAAAGGCTACTGGCAGCGCGAGGATGACACCCGCGCGGCCATTGATGAGGGTGGGTGGTTTCACTCCGGCGATATCGCCATACTTCAAGATGATGGTTACATCCGCATTGTTGATCGGAAAAAAGACATGATTCTGGTCTCTGGTTTTAATGTCTATCCCAATGAAATTGAGGATGTAGTGGCTTCTCATCCCGATGTGCTTGAGTCGGCTGCGGTAGGTATTCCGGATGAAAACTCCGGTGAGGCGATCAAGCTATTTGTCGTAAGCAAAAATAGCCAGCTTGATGAAAAAACACTCCGTGATTGGTGTAAAAAAGAGCTCACCGGCTATAAGGTGCCTAAAGTTATCGAATTTCGTGATGAACTGCCTAAAACGAACGTGGGCAAAGTTCTGCGCCGCCAGCTGCGTGACGAAGAAGCGCCTAAAGGGTAACCGTTTAACGCGTACCCAGCGCCGTGCTAGGCGTCAAGCAAATGAAAGCGTTACACTACGAGGCTGTGCTTACGACCCGCTCAATTGAGCGGGTTGATTTTTTGTGCCACTCAAGCGAATGGAAGCCTACTCAATCGTGACCACTGACATCCCTACAGCCCCCACCGATAGCCAACGCCTTGCATCGCTGACACAGGCAGCGGGGGAGGTGATGCTGCGCGATACAGAGAGGCTGGAGAAGCGCCTGAGTGGTTTGAACCGTCGCCTGCGCGATAACAAGCCTATCAGCCGTGGTTTGGATGAGGTGCAGTGCGAGATCAGCCGTGCTCAGCAGCTGCTTAGCCTACGTCAGGCGCAGCAGGTCGCGCTTAATTATCCGCCTGAACTACCGGTTGTTGAGCGGCGAGAAGATATTCTTAACGCCATCCGTGATCATCAAGTCGTCGTGGTGGCGGGGGAGACCGGCTCAGGCAAAACCACTCAGCTTCCAAAAATGTGCTTAGAGCTGGGGCGTGGCCGTCGTGGCTTGATTGGCCACACCCAGCCACGGCGCTTGGCGGCTCGAAGCGTTGCCGGGCGTTTGGCGGAAGAGTTGAACGTCTCTTTGGGCGAGCAGGTAGGCTATCAGGTACGCTTTCATGATCAGAGTACGCCGAGCACGTTAGTCAAGCTAATGACGGACGGTATCTTGCTGGCTGAGACTCAGCACGACCCGCTGTTGCTGCGCTATGACACTATCATCATCGATGAGGCTCACGAGCGAAGCCTGAATATCGATTTTCTGCTGGGCTATCTAAAGCGTTTGTTACCCAAGCGGCCCGATCTCAAAGTTATTATTACCTCGGCTACCATTGACGTGGCGCGCTTTGCTGAGCATTTCGGTACCGCTAAGACGCCTGCACCGGTCGTGGAAGTGACCGGGCGGACCTATCCCGTTGAGGTGCACTATCGGCCGCTGGTACGTGACGAAGACGATGAAGACGATCGCACGCTGCAAGAGGGTATTCTGCACGCGGTAGAAGAACTCGAGACCATTGAACGTGATAAAGGCTGGTTGCATGGCCCTCGCGATGTGCTGGTGTTTTTACCCGGAGAGCGTGAGATTCGTGAAACCGCCGATACGCTGCGCCGCGCGGACTTAAAAGGCACTGACATTCTGCCTCTCTACGCACGCCTTTCCAACGAAGAGCAAAACCGTGTCTTCGCCTCGCACCGCGGGCGCCGAATTGTGCTGGCGACCAACGTTGCAGAAACCTCGCTGACGGTGCCCGGCATTCGCTATGTGATCGATCCAGGGCTTGTGCGTATCAGCCGTTACAGCTACCGGTCAAAAATCCAGCGCCTGCCCGTGGAGGCCGTCAGTCAAGCGAGCGCGAATCAGCGTAAAGGGCGCTGCGGGCGGGTTGCGGAAGGGGTCTGTATTCGCCTTTACAGCGAAGAAGATTTCTTATCTCGGCCAGGCTTTACCGACCCTGAAATTCAGCGCACCAATTTAGCCTCGGTGATTCTCTCAATGCTGGGCCTCAAGCTTGGCGATATAGAAGCTTTTCCTTTTGTTGATCCGCCGGATAGCCGCTTTGTTAAAGACGGTTTTCGACTGCTGTTCGAGCTGGGCGCCGTGGATGAGCAGCAGCGCCTCTCTACGCTGGGTCGTAAGCTTGCGCGGCTGCCGATTGACCCTCGCTTAGCGCGCATGGTGTTGGCAGGCGTGGACATGGGTAGTTTGCGCGATGTGCTGATTGTGGTGTCGGCATTGGCTATTCAAGACCCCCGCGACCGGCCGGCAGATAAGCGCCAAGCCGCTGATCAAGCACACCAGCGCTGGCACGACCCGGATTCAGACTTTGTTGCATTGCTGAACCTTTGGCACGGCATCGAAAATGCCCGCGAAGCGCTGTCCGGAAACCAGTTGCGGCGCTGGTGTCGCGAGCACTACATCAACTACCTGCGCATGCGAGAATGGCACGACACCTTCCGACAGCTGCGTCAGCTGCTGCGAGATATGGATATTGATGTACCTGCACCCTTGCCACGCAACGAAGAAGAGAGTGAAGAGCAGGCTCGACAGATGCGGCGCAAAACCTCGGGCAAGCTGCATCAGGCGCTGTTATCAGGGCTGCTTTCTAATTTGGGCACGCTGCTTGAGAACCGTGAATATCTGGGCGCCCGCAACCGAAAGTTTATGATTCACCCCGGCTCTGGGCTGGCTAAAAAATCACCCAAGTGGATGATGGCGTTTGAGATGATCGAGACGTCAAAGCTATTTGCCCGCACGGTGGCCAAAATTGACCCAGACTGGATTGAGCCTCAGGCGCAGCATCTGATAAAGCGCACTTACAGCGAATCGCATTGGGAAATGAAGCGGGCACAGGTGGTGGCATTTGAGCAGGTTACGTTGTTTGGTCTGCCGATTGTCGCGAGGCGCCGCGTTCATTACGGGCCAATAGCGCCTAAGGAGTCTCGGGAGCTGTTTATTCGCCGCGCGCTGGTGGAGGGTGAGTTTCAGACTAAAGGTGCTTTCTTCGCCCACAACCGAGCGTTGGTCAGTGAAGTCGAGGCGCTAGAAGATCGCGCTCGACGGCGCGATATTTTGGTCGATGAAGACACGCTTTTTGATTTTTACGATGCGCGTATCCCCGCCGAAACGGTTAACGGCAAAGGGTTTGAACACTGGCGCAAGCAAGCCGAGCAGCGTGATCCAGAGCTACTGCATTTCGATCTTGAGTCGTTAAAAGCGCGCGATGCTGACGATGTCACCCAGACGCAGTATCCCGATTATGTAACCTTGGCTGGCGTTGCATATCCGGTTAGCTATCATTTTGACCCTGACGCTGAAGACGACGGCATCACGCTGACCGTTCCCGCGGCCATGCTGCCGCAGGTGCCAGTGCATGCTTTAGAATGGCTGGTACCCGGGCTATTGCGTGAGAAATGCATTGCGCTATTGAAGTCGCTGCCGAAAAGTATTCGCCGTCAGGTTGTGCCAATTCCCGATTGGGTCGATGCTGCGCTGGAAACCCTGGTGCCTGATCAGCGCCCATTGACCGAGGCTCTTGGGGAGTTTATTCGCCGTCGCACAGCGACGCGCGTGCAGCTCGAAGACTGGCGCTTAGATTTGCTTGAGCCGCACCTGATTATGAATATTCGCGTGGTGGATCACGCGGGTGAAACCTTGGGCCAGGGGCGCGATCTGCGCGCCTTAGAACGGCGCTATGAAGCGGCGGCCAGCGCAGGTGCTCAAGCACTGGCCGAACAGGTCAGCATTGAGCCTGCCGTTGCCGGTCTGCCTGAGGCCCCGTTACCGGCTTCCCGCGTCACCACCCAGGCCGGTATTCGCGTTGAGGCATATCCGGCTCTAGTGGCGCAAGCGAGCGAGTTTAAAGTTGCGCTATTCGATCACCCTGCCAAAGCCGATGCCGCCCATCAGGAGGGCATTGCCCGGCTAGCTATTGCCAAATTGCCGGAGCAGGTCAAAGCAATTAAGCAGTTACCTGGCGTTGAGAAGTGCGCACTGCTGTTTGCTAAAGTGGGGAGTAAGCAAGCTCTGGTCGATGATCTGCTGTTGGCTGTATTTACTCAGGTGGTGGCTCGGCATCCGCTGCCGCGCTCGGCGGGGGAGTTGAGCCAACGACTCAACGATACCCAGCATCAGCTTGTTAACGCAGCGAGTGCTTTACTATTACGGGTAGAGGCCGCGCTAAAAGGGCACTTAGCGGTTAGTAAACTGCTCAAAGGTAAGCTCAATTTTTCCCTTGCGCTGGTGTATAGCGATGTCAGTGCACAAATGCAGCGCTTGGTTTATACCGGCTTTATTCGCAATGCCGGCGATTGGCTTGAGGAATACCCGCGTTACGCCGAAGCGGCACTGATACGTCTTGAAAAGGCCGCCCGTGAGCGCGGCCGCGATCAAATGATGATGCACGATGTTCAAGCGTTGGAGGCGCGTTTTGATGCGCGGCGTAAGAGTGAGCGGCGTGGCCAAGTGGAAGACCCCGAACTGGTTGCTTTCGGCTGGTGGCTGCAGGAGCTCAGGGTGTCACTGTTCGCTCAGCAGCAGGGTACTAAGATGGCGGTTTCGGTAAAACGGTTAGAAAAGCGCTGGCAAGAAATTATTAGTGCCTAGTGCGTTGACCAAAATCGGTGTCGAAAAAAAGTTGCTGGAAAAAGCGCTATTTTACGCACACAGTAACATTATGGTTACGCCGAAAGTTACCTCGGCAAGCCGCTAAAAGGAGATTGGCATGACACATGTGGTGATCACCGGGACAGGCCTCTATACGCCGGAACACGCCGTTGATAATGCCGCTTTAGTGGCGGCATTTAATACTTGGGTAGACGCTGAAAATCACCAGCATGCTGACGCTATTGGCCGGGGAGAGCGTGAGCCACTCGCCCATTCGAGCAGTGAGTTTATTGAAAAAGCATCAGGTATTAAGAATCGTTACGTCCTCGATGCGCAAGGTATCCTTGACCCACAGCGTATGCGGCCTAAACTGCCACAGCGGAATAATGATGAACCCTCACTTCAGTGTGAAATGGCCACCGCCGCAGCGCGCCAAGCTTTGGCCGCAGCGCGCGTTGACCCTGCCGACATTGAGCTGGTGATCGTTGCCTGCTCGAATTTAGAGCGTGCTTATCCCGCCGTGGCAGTCGAAGTGCAGCAAGCGCTGGGTACCAGCGGCTATGGATTTGATATGAATGTCGCCTGCAGCTCAGCGACGTTTGCTTTGGAAACAGCGGCCAATGCGATAGCGTCTGGAAGCATTAAGCGCGCGCTGGTGGTCAATCCGGAAATTTGCTCGGCGCATCTCAATTTCAGAGACCGTGACAGCCACTTTATTTTCGGTGATGCTTGCACCGCCATCGTCCTGGAAAATAGTGCAACTGCTGCTGCCGATGAACAGTTTGAGATTCTGGGTACGCGCCTAGTTACCAAGTTTTCCAATGCAATTCGTAATAATGCGGGTTTTCTCAGCCGTGTAACGGACAGTGACCCGCTGGCCCTTGATAAGCTGTTTGTGCAAGAAGGGCGGCGGGTGTTTAAAGAGGTCTGTCCAATGGTCGCTAAATTGATCACCGATCATTTGGCATCTTTGGAGTTGAATGGCAGTGATTTGAAGCGTATGTGGCTGCATCAAGCCAATCAGCATATGAATGACTTGATTGCCCGTAAAGTGCTTGGTTACGACCCGAGTGCCGCTCAGGCGCCGATTATTTTGGATCGCTACGCGAACACTAGCTCCGCTGGGTCGATTATTGCGTTCCACCTTCATCGCGAAGAGCTGGTAGAAGGCGACATTGGCGTGATTTGCTCCTTCGGGGCGGGTTACAGTGCTGGAAGTGTGGTAGTTCGCCGCCGGTAACGTGGCGTTGAAATGGATAAAGGAAAATGTCATGCAGCCGTTTTTAAATAAAGAAAAGCCAGCGCTTACGTGGCGTACACAAGGATTGCCTCTTCTATTGGTGGCGTTATTGGCCACCGGCGGCTGTGCCAGCACGCAGGTGGCGCAAGACACTAACCCTGATGATCCTTGGGAAGGCTTTAACCGCAAAGTGTTTGCGTTTAACGACGTATTAGATCGCTATGCGCTAAAGCCAGTCGCTCAGGGCTACCGAACGGTTACGCCTGACCCGGTACAAACAGGAGTAGGTAACTTTTTCTCCAATTTGGGCGAAGTGCGAACGGCGCTTAATAGCCTTCTGCAGGGTAAGCCAGCAAACGCGGGCCTGGCCACATCACGGTTTTTAATTAACTCCACAGTGGGCGTCGGCGGGTTATTGGACTATGCCACCCTAATGGAAATTACCGCTGATAAAGAAGATTTTGGCCAAACACTAGCAGTGTGGGGATGGGATGATTCGCGCTATCTTGTATTGCCTTTATTAGGCCCAAGCACGCTGCGCGATACTACCGGCTTACCTGCCGACCTGGCTGCGTATCCGGTCACCTATGTCGATGATGATACCGCTCGTATAAGCCTTACTGCACTGCGGCTAATCGATGTTCGTGCAGGCTTGCTTGATCAGGAGGCGTTGATCCGGGGTGATCGTTATAGCTTTATCCGTGATGCTTTCTTACAGAGTCGTCAATTTGAGGTGAGTGATGGAGAACTGGGCGATGACCCATTTGCCGCGGATGCCTTTGATTTTGATGATAGCGACTTTGATGAGAGCGACTTTGGTGATGACGGCGTTGATGGCGATAATAGCGCCGATTGAGGCTAATGATGGATCATTCTAAGCAGTTGATCGCGGTCATCGACGAACCGGGTCGTGAGCGCGATGCGCTGGCTGAAGCTATTACCTGTGATGGCATGTGGGTGTTTGCATCAGAGAATATTGAGCATCTCCCCGCTGACACAGTGCTTATTGTCGCGCATGCTAGAGCGGTTCCTAGGCAGCAGTGGTCGCAGCTAACCCGGCGCCTACCGACGCTGGTGGTCAGCGACTCGCGCCAAGATGCGGATCTTATTAAGGCGATTGATGTTGGCCTAGTGGACTATATCGTTCATCCTTTGCGCCATGCCGAGCTGTTACGACGGATGATTCGCAAAGCGATAGAGCTTAATGATCTTGCCCTGGAGCGTGAGCGCGACCACGAGCGTCTAGCTGAGCTGAATGAAAGCCTAGAGACGCATTTAGCGCTGCTGCGTATGGACCAGCAAAGTGGGGGCCATATCCAGCGGCGCTTACTGCCGATTCATCCTAAAGTCATCAACGGGGTGTATTTCGATTACTGGTTTGCCCCCTCGCTGTATTTATCCGGGGATTTTCTAGACTATCAGCGCTATAACGACCGCTATAGCGCTTTTTATTTTGCGGATGTTTCGGGGCATGGCGCCTCATCGGCATTTGTGACGGTGTTACTAAAGTATTTATGTAACCGCTGGCTCAGTGAGTGGGATGGGCAGAAGCCTGAGGACTTACCGCCGGACTGGTTAACGGCAATGAACCGTGAGCTGCAGGGCACTGACATTGGCAAGCACGCGACGTTATTTGTCGGTGTTATTGACCATGAGGCAAAGACTCTTCACTATTCGCTCGGCGCTCAGCTGCCGATGCCCCTGTTAGTGGCAGAAGGAAAGCTAAGTCGCTTAGAGGGCGAAGGAATGCCGGTAGGCCTTTTCCCCGATGTAGAGTATCCTTCGCTGAGCTGTTCCTTGCCGCCTGAGTTTCGTTTGTGGCTATGTTCAGACGGTGTATTGGAATGCTTGCCGGGTAAAACGCTCGACACGCGGCTCAAGGAGCTTGAGCAATTAGTAAGCGAGAGTGTAACGCTTGAGCAGTTGCGCGATAGGTTAGTGGGAACTAATGCACTCCTTGCTAAAGGAGATGCACAGTTTGACGCTAATCAGGAGCGCGATGCTTTACCCGATGATCTTACAATCATGATGGTGAGCGGATTTGGTCATGCTGATTGAAGAAGGTCGCATAAAAGCGGCTTTCGATACTGGTGTTTTTGTTTTAAAGCTGTGCGGCGATGTGCGCTTGACGCTATGCGCCACGCTGGACTCTCAAGCTCAACGTCTTGCCGAGACGCCAGGGCTGCGCGCCGTATTGATTGACCTGCGAGAAGCCACCAATGTGGACTCCACCGCCCTGGGCTTTCTCGCTAAGGTTGCGATGGCCGTCAAAGGGCGCTTGGAGCAGCCGCCAACCATTATTGTCGATAATCCTGACGTTCGCAAAATGCTCGATGTAATGGGCTTCGCGCGCTTCTTTACTCTTATGGAAGCGCCTTTGCCTCTGCAGCAACCTGTCGCGCTCAATGATGCACTTGAAGAATTGCCTGAAGAGCCCGCAGACGAAGAAGGCCTGCGTGAGCGAATTCTCGAGGCCCATCGCATTTTAATGCATATGAATGAGCACAACCGTGAGCAGTTTCAGCCGCTGGTTGAGATGCTTGAGTCGCAGTGTGCTGCAACTCATTGCTAGTACGTCTGTGAACTGACCTTGCGGCTAGAGCGCATATGCTAACGGGGTATTGCGCAATACGCTGAATCGTCGTGTTTCTGCCTTTTATGATCGTTCTCGTATGCGTGCCTGCTTATCTGTTGTTATTTAAATTGCTCGCCTGATTATCTAGCTCTTTTAGTCCTATAGGGATTAACGAGGCAGTGGTAATGGCGTGTAAATACCGACAAATGTAATCAAATCGTCTATGCTTAGCGGCCTATCTATCCCTGTGCGCACCTGTTGTGCCTCCTATGGAGCCTCATGCACCTTAATCCTCGTCGGGTGGCACTGCTGGTTGCTGCCAATACTGCTCTTGCTCCCTTTGCTATTGATGCGTATTTGCCCGCTATAGGCATCATCGCTGACAGTATTGATGCCAGCATTCATCGGACTGAGCTTTCTATTAGCGTCTTTTTGTTTGGCTTCGCATTAGGCCAGCTTTGTTTTGGTCCGCTATCTGATCGAATGGGACGCAAGCCGGTACTGCTGGGTGGTTTAGTCGTTTTTATGCTGGCAAGCTTAGCGATTACCACGGTGGATAGTTTGTCTACGCTGCTCTTCTGGCGTTTTATACAAGCGCTTGGCGGAGGTGCCTGCGTGGTCAATTCGGCCGCGATTGTGCGCGACTGTTTTAGTGGCCGAGAGGCTGCCAAAGTCATGTCTACCATGGCGATGATTATGATGCTGGCGCCGCTAGTAGCGCCGGCAGTTGGCAGTTTGTTGCTTCATATTGCCGGATGGTGGCTAATTTTTGTATTTTTAGCGGTCTATGCCGGCTTCTTATTATGGCTTTTAGGCACGCGTCTGCCTGAAACGCGGGATATGTCATTACCGACAGCGTCACCACGACAAGTTATCCGTAACTATGCCAGCGTGCTTAAGCACCGGGAAGGTATGGGCTATATTTGCGCCGTTGCTTCTTCGTTTGCCGGGTTATTTGCGTTTGTAACCGCGTCGCCATTTCTGTATCTAGATTATTTTGGCTTGTCTCCAGTTACTTACCCTCTGGTGTTTGGGGTGAACGTATTGGTTATTGCGCTCTCAAATCGCGTCAATATTCATCTGTTGCGTAAGCGTTCACCGCAACAAAATTTACGTTTAGGACTACTAGTGCAGTTAGTCGCCGCGCTGGGTCTGGTGCTTGTTACCGCTTTAAATATAGCCTCACTGTTCGTTGTGGTGCCTCTCATTATGCTATTTACCGGCATGATTGGGCTGATTACGCCTAACGCTATTTCCGCACTGTTGGATCACTTTGGGCATATCAGCGCAACGGCAACGGCGTTGCTTGGCGGTATCCAATTCACCTGCGGAGCGCTTGCCGGTGTCATGGTTGGGCTGTTTGAAGTAGAGCATCTGTGGCCAATGGTTCTCACCATGCTGAGTGCGACGTTGCTAGGCAATATTGGGGTACGCAAGCTAACCAAGAAACCTGCGGTGGATGAGCTACGGGGATGAACAGCACACATGAATAGTCTGCTTGCCTGGATCAACCTGCCATTAGATACCTGGCTTGCCTGTGCCGCGGTTTTGATGCTTGGTGCTTTTGTTCAGCGAGCGACCGGCTTCGGGTTGGCGGTAGTGGGGGCACCGCTACTGTTGATGTTGGAGCCTCGCCTAGTGCCGGTCACGCTGGTGTTATTTGGGTTGACTGTCTCGCTTATGATGGTGCGCCACTATTGGCACGAGGTGCGGCTGGATGCTATTGGAATGGCGTTAGTAGGCCGCCTGCCTGGTAATGCGCTGGGTGTTTGGCTGCTACTTGTGGCCCCTATGGTGATCTTAGAAAAGCTGATTGCCGTTATCGTATTGTTCACGGTATTAGTCACTGTATGCCGTTTTCAGCTGCCGGTGAACCGTATAACGCTGTTTGGAGCGGGTGTTCTGTCCGGTATTTTCGGTACCGTTGCGGCTATTGGCGGCCCGCCTATCGTATTGTTGATGCACGGCTTGCCGGTTGATCGAATGCGCGGCAATCTGGCCGCTTTCTTTATTTTAACCTCTACGCTAACGCTGATAACTCTCGCGTTGGCGAATCAAATTCAGCTATGGCATTTTCAAATGGCGCTGACTTTTTTGCCTGCGGTGCTTATCGGTAATGCGCTGGCAGGTGCGCTAGCACATCGCTTAGACAGACGCCTATTGCAGGGTGCTTCACTAACGCTGTGTACGCTAGCAGCGATAGGGCTTTTAGTGTGACGTTAAAAAAATAGCAATAATTGGTCACTGTCATATTTCTGCAATCGATCGTGTGCAGACTCCTCTTTGCGCAAGGCCATTGGGCCAGCTCTTCCGGAAGCTAAGTGCTAACCGGATATTAAACCAGAGGGGAACACGACGATGAATGTAGCTAAGAAGACATTAGGTGTTGCAGTAGTAGCGGCCCTGGCCACTGGCGTTTCCGCTACTGCAATGGCGCGCGATACCGTGCAGATTGCGGGTTCCTCTACGGTACTTCCGTTTGCCAGTATCGTTGCTGAAGAGTTTGGGAATACTTTTTCTCAGTTCGGTACACCGGTCGTTGGCTCTGGTGGCTCTGGTGGTGGCTTGCGTCAGTTCTGCCAAGGCGTTGGCGAAAACACCATCGATATTGCTAATGCCTCACGCGCCATCCGTAGCGCTGAAGTAGCGAGCTGTAATGAGGCCGGGGTCAATGAAATACTTGAGGTCAAATTCGGTTACGACGGTATTGTTTTTGCCTCGCGCCTAGACCGCGAAGCCTTTGAACTGACCCCAGACCATGTCTTCAAAGCCGCCGCAGCCCAAGTTACCCAAGACGGCGAACTGGTGGATAACCCCTATACCCGTTGGTCAGAAATCGATGCTGACCTGCCAGACCAGGAAATTGTGCTGGTCATCCCCGCTTCAAACCACGGCACCCGTGAAGTGTTCGAAGAGAAAGTCATCCACCCTGGCTGTGAAAGCGACGCCCAGGTTGAGGGTGATGCCTGCGTCAATCTGCGCGGCGATGGCCGTATTGTTGAAATTGCTGGCGACTACACCGAAACGCTCGCGCGTTTAGATGCTCAAGCAGACGCGGTTGGCGTATTTGGCCTTAGCTTTTACGAACAGAACCGAGACCGCTTGCAAGTGGCCACCATTAACGGCGTAACGCCAAGTCTGGAAACCATTGGCTCAGGTGAATACCCAATTTCTCGTCCGCTGTTCTTCTACGTGAAAGGTGAGCACCTTGACGTAATTCCTGGTCTGGCCGAATACACCGAATACTTCCTGAACGACATGGTGTCAGGCTACGGCAGCCCGCTGGAAGATGCTGGTCTTATTCCGCTGGATGAAGAGGAGCGTGCAACCGCGCTTGAGCAGTTCCAAGCCCGCACTGTGGTTAGCCCAGAGTAAATCCGGGCCTACTTGCCATCGATTAACACTTAACTCGCTTGGCAGTCGCGCCGGCATCAATGATCTGATGCCGGCGCTTAAATGTAGAAAATCACAGGCGGAGAGATAATGAGCAACATTGCCTTGATAGCCACACTGCTCGTGATCATGGCCCTGGCTTACCACTTAGGGCTGACACGAAGCCGTGCGGTTGCGGCAGAAAATGATGTCAGGATGCACTCGCGGCCGGGCTATTACGGTGTGCTCGTTGCATTGTGGTGCGGGCTGCCAGCCTTAGTGCTGTTTTTGCTGTGGTCTTTCTTAGCGCCCCAGCTTATTGAGATGCTCGTTACTCATCAGTTGCCCCATGAGTTGGTGGCTAGCATGAGCGGACGGGAGCTTGAAACAACGTTACGTCGTATTTCCGTACTAGCCGAAGGGCGTGGTGTTGCCGGCGGTGGAAGTGCCCAAGAACTGGCGGCTGCCAACCATATGGCGCGCCTGCATACCTATGAAAATCTAAGTCTCGTCGCGCTAATGGCTGTGTTAGTGGTCGCCGGTTTGACATATGCCAAGCGGCATATTTCACCCCAGTGGCGCGCTAGAAACCAAGTTGAGCGGGTGATTACCTTTGCCTTAGCAGCCTGTTCGGCAGTAGCGATTTTTACCACGGTGGGTATTGTGCTCTCCATGCTGGGAGAGGCTTTAAAGTTTTTCAGCTTTATTAGCCCCGCTGAATTTTTCTTGGGAACCACTTGGAATCCTCGTTTCAATACCGCCGGGTCGAGTGCTCAGGGCGAATTTGGGCTCCTGCCGTTGCTATGGGGCACCATGATGGTGAGCGCCATTGCCCTCTTAGTGGCCATCCCCATTGGTCTCATGACAGCCATTTATATGGCCGAATACGCGCCTCGCTGGCTGCGTAATATCGCTAAGCCGGTAATTGAGGTGTTAGCGGGTATTCCAACGATTGTTTATGGTTTTTTCGCGCTGATTGTCATTGGTCCTTTCTTGTCGAGTGTCGGTGATGTCATCGGTATCAATATCCGTACCACCAGCGCACTGACCGCCGGCCTGGTGATGGGGATTATGATTATTCCTTTTGTCTCATCGCTTTCCGACGACATTATTACCCAGGTGCCTAAATCGCTGCGCGATGGTGCGCTGGGGCTAGGTGCAACGAAGTCTGAAACGATCCGCCAAGTAGTTTTGCCGGCAGCACTGCCGGGTATCGTCGGGGCCTTTTTGTTGGCGGCCAGTCGGGCGATTGGTGAAACCATGATTGTGGTATTGGCCGCGGGTAATAATCCAGTGCTGCATGGCAATCCCTTCGAAGCGGTTTCAACCATCACAGTCACCATTGTTAATCAGCTGACCGGGGACATGGATTTTGCCAGCCCGCAGTCGCTGGTTGCGTTTGCACTTGGTTTGACGCTGTTTGTGATTACCCTAGGTTTGAACGTTATCGCACTGGTTGTGGTGCGTAAATATCGCCAGCAATACGAGTAAGCGACTATGTCTATAACGATTGAGCAGCGTCGACAGCACCGTCTGATGACGATCGAAAAATCGCTGGCGAAACGACACCGCAAAGAGACCCGCTTTCGCCGCGTGGGGTTAGCCGCTGTGACAACGGGCATGGCTCTGGTAATCATTTTATTCGCGAGTATTCTTGCGCGTGGCGTACCTGCTTTTTGGCAGTCGACGGTTTACACCGACGTGTATTTTGACCCTGAGGTTATTCAGTTGGATGAAAAGCCGCGGCGTGAAGATGGCGAGACCCAGCTTGCATTTGATGAACGCTATGGCGCATGGCTAACGCAGGCCAGTTTAATCAACTGGCAGTCACTGATTGATAATGCAATGGAAGATGCATTAGGCGTGGATGTTGAGTCTCGCCAATTGCGCGACTTGCGGGCATTATTGGCCTCTGGCGAGCGCTTTGCATTACGCGACCAGTTTATTGAAAAGCCTTCATTGCTTGGTCAAACTGTCGAGGTCAAGCTGCTTGCCAGCGCCAATGTGGATGTATGGATCAAAGGCAATATAGATCGCAGCTTACCGGATGCGCGTCAGCAGCTTAGCCCGCAAACGCGAGAATGGGCTGACCGGCTCAGTGATGAAGGCATCATTGAGAATGCTTTCAGCACATCGCTGTTTCTCAATACGGATTCGCGCAGTTCACCGGCGTCAGCAGGTTTGGCAGGTGCCTTTATGGGCTCTCTGTTTATGATGATGGTGGTCATTTTGCTGTCGGTGCCTATCGGTGTCGCGAGCGCTGTTTATCTTGAAGAGTTTGCGCCTCAAAACCGTCTCACCGATCTGATCGAAATCAACATCAATAATTTGGCCGCTGTGCCTTCCATTGTCTTTGGCCTGTTGGGGGCATCCATCTTTATTGGCTACTTTGGCTTGCCGCTATCAGCACCGGTCGTCGGCGGTTTGGTGCTAACGTTAATGACATTGCCGACGATCATTATTACCACGCGCGCATCGCTGCGTTCGATCCCTCCTTCCATACGCCAAGCGGCGTTGGGTATTGGGGCATCGAAAGTACAAACCGTTTTTCACCATGTGCTGCCGCTGGCGCTGCCCGGTATATTGACCGGCTCTATTCTAGGTATTGCACAAGCGTTAGGTGAAACGGCGCCGTTACTGCTGATTGGAATGAATGCCTTTGTGGCCAACGTGCCGGGTACGCCGCTGGAACAATCAACGGCGTTGCCTGTACAGATTTATCTCTGGCAGGGCAATGAGCTGCGCAATTTCTTTGAAGCGCGCACATCAGCAGCCATCATCGTGTTGCTAGGGCTGATGCTTAGCTTGAATGCATTGGCGATTTGGTTGCGTAAAAAATTCGAGACGAGGTGGTAAGTGAATACTTCTACACAGCCTAATATACCTTCGCCTATGGTGAGTGTGGGTAACGGTGAGAGCCGCACCAGTAAGGCAAAAGATAAAGTGAAAATGAGCGCTGAAAACGTCGAAGTGTTTTACGGCAATGCTCAGGCGATTAATGGGATTGATCTCGATATTTACGAGAATGAAGTAATGGCCTTTATCGGCCCTTCGGGCTGCGGTAAATCAACGTTTTTACGCTGCCTGAATCGGATGAACGACACTATTGATATTTGTCGTGTCGAAGGCAGAATAACGTTAGATAATAACGATATTTATGCTCCGGATCGCGATGTCGTACTACTGCGGGCTCAGGTCGGCATTGTGTTTCAAAAGCCTAACCCGTTTCCTAAATCGATCTACGAAAATATCGCCTATGGGCCGCGTCTTCACGGACTGGCAAAGCGTAAGGCAGAGTTAGACGATATCGTTGAAAGCAGCCTGCGTCGTGCGGGCTTGTGGGACGAGGTTAAGGATCGCCTTGATCAGCCCGGCACGGGTCTATCCGGCGGGCAGCAGCAGCGTCTATGTATTGCCAGAACCGTGGCCGTTAGCCCTGATGTCATTTTGATGGACGAGCCCTGTTCGGCGCTCGACCCAATCGCAACAGCGAAAATTGAGCAGTTGATAGATGAGCTGAGCGAGAGTTATACCATTGTGATGGTAACGCACAATATGCAACAGGCTGCTCGCGTCGCTGACCGTACCGCCTTTTTCCACATGGGAGACCTGGTGGAGGTGGACAGTACCGATACTATTTTCACTAACCCACGGGATCAGCGCACGCACGACTATATTACCGGACGCTTCGGTTAAGTACCTTAATTGGCTAAGTTTTAATGGCTCAGTTTTAATGACTAAGCTTTAATGACTAAGCTTTAAGCCAACGTCTTTTTTATTAAAAAGAGACGCTGGCTCTTGTCACAATGGGCTATGTGCCATTGATTAGTCGATTAATTCAACGGCGACGGCTGTCGCTTCACCTCCGCCGATACACAGGCTTGCTATGCCGCGTCGGCCACCTTGTGTCCGCAGGGCATGAATCAGCGTGGCAATAATGCGCGAGCCCGTCGAGCCAATCGGATGGCCTTGAGCGCAGGCACCGCCAAAAACGTTGACCTTGCTATGGGGCAGTCCTAGATCATCCATAGCTATCAGGGTGACGACGGCAAAGGCTTCGTTGATTTCAAATAAATCTACATCGTTAACGCCCCAGCCTAGCTTTCTCATCAATTTTTCAATCGCACCGACAGGCGCAATGGTGAACTCACTTGGGTGGCGGGCATGGGTTGAATGACCCACCATCCGCGCGAGTGGTTTAATGCCGTGCTGCTCGGCCGCTGCTTGGCTGGCCAAGATGAGTGCGGAGGCGCCGTCGGAAATTGAGCTGGCGTTGGCCGCGGTAATAGTGCCGTCTTTGGCAAAAGCAGGGCGGAGCTGGCGGATTTTGTCTAGTTTGGCTAAAAAGGGCTGCTCGTCATGTTCAACAACGGTGTCTCCGTGGCGAGACGTAACGGTGACGGGGGCCATCTCGTTGGTCAAGTGGCCTGCATTCGTCGCGGCCATCGCGCGCTCAAGAGACGCGATGGCGAAGTCGTCAAGCTGTTCGCGAGTGTAGCCGCGCTGAGTGGCGACGTCTTGGGCAAAGACGCCCATCAGTTTTCCCGTTTCAGCATCTTCCAGTCCGTCTAAAAACATGTGGTCTTTTAGTTCGCCATGTCCCAATCGATAGCCGCCGCGTGCCTTCGTCAGAATGTGAGGTGCGTTAGACATGGATTCCATGCCGCCAGCCAGCACAATATCGCCACTGCCTGCTTTGATAAGATCGTGGGCAAGCATGGTGGCCTTCATTCCAGAGCCGCACAGCTTATTAATGGTGGTGGCACCATTGGCATCGGGTATGCCGGCTTGGCGCATGGCTTGGCGAGCAGGCCCCTGTTTAACGCCCGCGGGCAGTACACAGCCCATAATTCCTTCGGCTATCGCAGCGGGGTCGATACCTGACGCTTCAATCGCCGCCTTAATGGCGGTTGCGCCAAGCTGTGGCGCCGTCATCGTGGCAAGGCTGCCCATCATGCCGCCCATCGGCGTACGTTTAGCGGCTAGAAATACAACATCGGTGGGGCTGCTCATGTTCAATCTCCTTCCAGTTTATTGTGATTATCATGCCGAGTGGTGGGTGATACGTTGACCCGTTGGCAGCGCTGTGGTTCTCTCCAGAGTAACCAAGCAAGCGCTAGTGTAAATGACATGAATGTAATGAATGCATCACCACGCCGCAAGGAATTGACGCGTCTCGCCGCTCAGCTGTTCGTCCAAGAAGGCTTCGATCGCACCACGGTGCGCATGCTGGCGCAGGAAATGGGCATTAAATCCGGTAGCTTGTTTCATCATTTTAAAGATAAGCAGGAAATTCTGGCGGCGGTGATTGAAGAGGGCACCCAAAATGCCTTGTTGATTGCACGTAAAGCCCTGAATGAGTGCGCCACCGAGCCGGAAATTCGCTTACGCACCATGGCGCGTGCCCACCTTGAAACCTTATTTACCGACCGCAATGCCCATGTAGTGGCGCTCTTTGAGTGGCGTAGGCTTGATCCTGTGGCGAGCGCTCATCTCAGTCATTTACGCGATGCTTATGAGGCTTTGTGGGTCTCGGTGATTGACGAGGCGCTGGACTCAGGATTAATCCATGGTGATCGTTTTCTTGTGTCGCGCTTTGTGCTGGGGGCTTTGAATTGGACCGTTCGTTGGTACGACCCCAACGGCTCTCGCTCACCCGATGACCTCGCTGACGAGCTTGTCGCTATGATAATGCCCACCGCTGATTGATATCCCGCTGTATACCATTGGCTAGCCCCGACCAACGTCTAGTGCCTTAAACCATCAGAATGCTTGCTCTCCAAGGCGATTGCTTTTAGCGTTGTTTTTATCTCAAAAGTTCCGTTAACGTCAACGGATGTTTTATAGGCGTTGCCTGTTCCCATATCGCTTGCTACGTGCTCATTACCAACAACAATTACCGACGACATCAGAGAGCCATCATGACCACGACACCGCACACACTGCCCGACTACCAGCACTACCTGGATAGCTTTTCTATCGATAGCGTCATTGCTCGCTTAGATGACCACCAAGACGGCTTCCTTAATGCTTTTGAGGCCTGCTGTGGGCGTCATGTGCGTGCAGGACGTGGTGACTTACTGGCGTTGGTTCAGGAAGATTCCCAAGGCGCTATTAATACGCTGACTTACGCCGAGCTTGATAAGCAAAGCGCGATGCTTGCCGGTTGGTTTCAAGCTCAAGGGCTACGCCAGGGCGATCGCATCGCCTGCATGTTGCCACGATCCCCGCAGCTGTTGATTGCCGTTCTAGCAACATGGCGTATCGGTGCCGTTTACCAGCCGCTGTTTACCGCGTTTGGTCCTGATGCCGTGGACTATCGGTTAGGGCGTGCCGATACCAAACTTGTGATAACTGATCACGCCAATCGCTATAAGTTTGATGGTTTGAGCCAGTGTCCGTCGGTGTTAGCCGTCGGTGGTGAAACCAGCGAGCATGCCGATGATCACGACTGGCAAGCTGCATTGACGCATACGTCAATGAGCGAAAGTCCGCCAAGGCTCTCGCCTGATGAGCCATTTCTGCAAATGTTTACCTCTGGCACGGTGGGCAAGCCAAAAGGGGTGGCGGTTCCGCTGGCGGGCATGACGGCATTTGCGATCTATATGGAGCTCGCCATTGACCTACGCGACGATGACCGCTTCTGGAATATGGCTGATCCAGGCTGGGCCTATGGCCTTTACTATGCGATCACCGGGCCGCTGCTGCTGGGCGTAACCACGCATTTCTGTGAGGCGGGCTTTAGTGCCGAAGGGGCGCTGGCGTTTATGAAGCGCCACCACATTACCAATTTTGCCGCCGCGCCCACTGCTTATCGCTTGATGAAGGCCTCAGGCCTATTTGATGACGCGCATGAAACGTTAGAGCTGCGAGCGGCAAGTTCAGCAGGAGAGCCTTTAAATACCGAAGTGGTTACCTGGGTAGAAAGGTCGCTCGGCTGTTCGGTGATGGATCACTACGGTCAAACCGAAACGGGGATGACCTGTAATAACCATCATGCGCTTGATCATTTAAAGCACGTAGGCGCCATGGGCGTGCCGATGCCGGGCTACCGTCTCGTCATTTTGGATGCGGAGTATCGCGAACTCCCCGCAGGGGAGCCTGGTGTTCTGGCGGTGGATATCAAGAACTCGCCAGCGCACTTCTTTCCAGGATATACCTGGCAGGAAAAAAATCCCTTTGTGGAAGGTTATTACCTAACCGGAGACGTGGTGATTCGCAATGAAGATGGCACCTTTCAGTTTGCCGGCCGTGATGATGACATTATTACCACGGCAGGTTATCGCGTTGGGCCAACGGATGTTGAGAACAGCGTGATGACGCATCCTGCGGTCGCTGAATCGGCAGCCGTAGGGCAGCCAGATGAAATTCGAGGCGAGGTAATTAAGTCGTATGTGGTGCTGCGCGAAGGCTTTGAGCCCAGTGATGTCCTCGCCGATGAAATCAAGCAGCGAGTACGCGAGCGGCTTTCGACGCATGCGTTCCCACGCATCATAGAGTTTGTCGATGAGCTACCCAAAACTCCCAGCGGAAAGATCCAGCGCTTTAAGCTACGCGCTCAAGCGGTAGAAGAATCCAAGTCAAGGCAGTCATTGTAACCACCATAGGGAATCCAGTTATGCAGGTTAAGGACAGTACGTTTTTGATTACCGGCGCCGCCTCAGGGCTGGGCGCAGCAACCGCTGAGCGTTTAGTCGCCTCGGGTGCACGGGTCGTTCTGTGCGACTTGAACGACAGCGTGAATGCGCATGCCCAGCAGTTGGGGGCAGGCGCACAGGCTGTCCTTGCTGATATCACCTCTGCTGAACAGATGCAGAAAGCGGTGGACGCAGCCGTTGCGCTAGGCGGTGAGCGCGGGCTGTCGGGCGTGGTTCATTGTGCGGGCGTGGTAAGTGTGGCAAAGCTGGTTGATCGAGACGGTATTCCGGCGGATCTAGAAAGCTATAAGAAAACGATCAATATCAATCTGGTGGGCACGTTTAACGTTATGCGCCTTGCCGCCGCAGCGATGGCGAAAAATGTGCCTAGTGAAAGCGGTGAGCGTGGGGTGATTATCAATACTGCGTCTATTGCGGCTTTCGATGGGCAGGTGGGGCAGTGTGCCTACAGTGCCTCTAAAGCGGGGGTTGTGGGGATGAGCCTTCCCGCCGCGCGTGAGCTGTCTCGGCATGCTATCCGCGTGATGGCAATCGCCCCAGGGGTATTTGAAACGCCGATGATGAGCGAGATTCCTGATGAAGCCGCTCAGGCGCTAGCCGCTGCGGTGCCATTCCCTAAGCGATTAGGCAAGCCAGACGAGTTCGCTCAATTAGCGGAGCAAATTATTACCAACGCTATGCTGAATGGTGAGTTGATTCGCTTGGATGGCGGCATTCGCATGCAGTAGTCGTTTTTCCCAGTAAGTTATGGCAGCTCGTCAGCGAATCACTGGCGAGTTTTTTTATGTTTAGAGGCTATAGCATGTTGAGTTGGCGGCCAAAGTTGTAATGCGCTTCTAGGCTAAATTAAAACGCTCGCTTGACTCTATAGAGCGCTCGCGCTAGTTTTCAAACATGTGTTTGAAAGTTGTTTGTCTAAAAGCAATTTATCGGCTTTCAATACCCCCTTCTTTTGGAGAAGTGTGATGCCCAGCTACCAAGCCCCTATTCGTGATATGCGTTTCGTGATGGACGAGATGCTTGATTACCCCGCTCACTACGCACAGCTTCCAAGTGGCGATGATGCATCGCCTGATGTGATCAGCGCTATTTTGGAAGAGGGAGCTCGGTTTGCCCGCGAGGTGTTACTACCGATTAATCAAAGTGGAGATGAAGAGGGGTGTTTGCTAGAAGGAGGGGAGGTTAAAGCCCCTCGCGGTTTTAAAGAAGCTTATCAGCAGTACGTAGAAGGTGGGTGGCCAAGTTTGGCTGCTGACCCTGAGCATGGTGGGCAGGGGTTGCCGCCCTCGCTAGCCATGCTGCTTTCGGAAATGATCTGTGCCACTAACTTGGCGTGGGGTATGTATCCAGGTCTGTCGCATGGCGCTGCTGATGCTCTGCGTCACCATGGCACTGATGAGCAGAAGGCGACGTATCTCACTAAGTTGGTGGAGGGTGTGTGGACCGGCACTATGTGCTTAACCGAGTCCCATTGCGGTACCGACCTCGGCCTAATCAAAACGCGGGCAGTGCCTGCTGATGGTGATGCTTATGCAATTACGGGCACCAAGATTTTTATCTCTGCCGGTGAGCATAATTTGGCAGAGAACATTGTCCACTTAGTGCTGGCAAAACTGCCTGATGCGCCAGAAGGCTCTAAAGGTATCTCACTGTTTGTAGTGCCTAAGTTCTTACCCGATTCTCAGGGTAATGTGGGGGAGCGGAATGGCGTCACCTGTGGTTCGCTCGAGCACAAAATGGGCATTCATGGTAATGCTACCTGTGTGATGAACTTCGATGGCGCAATAGGCTACTTAGTAGGGCCGCCCAATAAAGGGCTGGCGTGCATGTTTACTATGATGAACGCTGCGCGTCTCGGCGTAGGTATTCAAGGGCTTGGGTTGATTGAGGCGAGTTTCCAGAATTCACTGAGCTACGCGCGGGATCGACTACAGATGCGTGGGCTGTCGGGTAAGCAGGCGCCTGATAAGCCAGCTGATCCGATTATCGTTCACCCGGACGTGCGCCGTATGCTGCTAACGCAAAAGGCGTTTGCGGAAGGCGGGCGCATGCTGGTGCTGTACGCTGCCCAAATGCTCGACGTGGTGGAACAAGGTGAGCCAGGTGAAGAGCGAGATCATGCTGAAACTCTCCTTGGTCTGCTAACACCTATCGTTAAGGCTTTCCTGACCGAAGTTGGTTTTGAATGTACTAACGAAGGCGTACAGATCTACGGTGGTCATGGCTTTATTAAAGAGTGGGGGATGGAGCAGCTAGTGCGTGATGCACGCATTACTCGCCTCTATGAAGGTACTACCGGTATTCAAGCGCTTGATCTATTGGGCCGTAAAGTGCTTATGAGCCAGGGTGAGTCGCTAAAAGTATTCACCAAAGAGATCCATAGATTTTGTAAAGCCGAGGCTGATAATCCCGCCCTTAACGAATTCATCGAGCCGCTTGCCAAGTTGAATGCAGAGTGGGGTGAGCTGACCATGGGCGTGGGTATGAAAGCTATGCAAGACCGCGAAGAAGTCGGTGCGGCTAGCGTTGACTACCTTATGTACTCAGGTTACGTCACGTTAGCGTATCTATTTGCCCGTGCGGCCAAACAGGCATCGAGCTCCTTGGGCGAGTCTGATAAAGCGTTTTATGCCGCGAAATTAAACACTGCGCGCTTCTACTATCAGCGGCTCCTGCCGCGCACTCGTGCGCACGCACAAATGATAAGTGCGGGTGCCGCGAGCTTAATGGCCATCTCTAGTGAGGACTTTGGCTTAGGTTTTGAAATTTAATAACAGGTCTTAATTTTTAGGCGCTAGCATTGGCCCAGCAACGCAAGCGCTAATGAGTGCTCTCTAATGATGTTGTTCTGCGCGTTGTTCTAAACGTGGTTTGCGGCAGAAGGGAGGTCTTCTGCCGTTTTTTTATGCTCTCCGCTTCTTTTGCTTGCAATCTCATCTGGGAAGCCATAAAGTACGCATCCGCTGCCGGGGACGCCTAGCGTTACCAGCGGTGGATGAAGGTGAAAACCTTCGGTTTGTCAGCAGGTTAGCGTTTTCAGGTCATCGAAAAATGTTTCCCGAATCGGCTCCAGAAATTGCCGATTGACAAACACTCGGAAGTGCGTAGAATACGCCTTCCTCGCTGAGGCCAAACAGTTCAACGGTTGGCCCGCTATCACAACACGATAGCCACAGCGAAGCGCTCTTTAAAAATTTGATCAGGTAATTCATGTGGGCGCTTGCTGATGTTGGTGACAAATCACCAAATATC
>NZ_JBQSYK010000002.1:0-807797 GCF_052379225.1 Halomonas sp. AOP12-B1-6 | reverse complement strand
GTTTTCACCTTCATCCACCGCTGGTAACGCTAGGCGTCCCCGGCAGCGGATGCGTACTTTACGGACTCGCTAACGCCTTGGCAAGGGCTATTGAAAAATAACTGTAAAAAGAACGATTGGGCCGTTATTTGTTAACTGACATTCGTAGGTAAAACCCCTTCGGCACACCCCTCATTGGCGGTTACACTAGCCTATCTACCATCCTGCCGAGGTCCCTTATGAGCCACCATCTGCTAACTGTCGATTCATTAAATCGCGAAAGCGTTGATCACCTATTACGCGTCGCCGCGCGCATGGAGCCGATTGCCCAGCGCCGCCAGGTGACACGCGTATTAGAAGGGGCGGTACTCGGGAATTTGTTTTTTGAAGCCAGCACCCGCACACGGGTAAGCTTCCATACCGCTTTTTGTCGCTTGGGCGGCAGCGTATGTGACACGACCGGTTTTACCTTCTCATCGATGGCAAAGGGGGAGTCGCTTTACGACACCAGCCGCGTAATGAGCGGCTACTGCGATGCTATCGTGATGCGCCATCCTGATCAGGGCTCCGTCGCAGAGTTTGCGGCCGCGACCAATGTGCCAGTCATCAACGGCGGAGACGGCCCTGGCGAACATCCCAGCCAAGCGCTGCTGGACCTTTATACGATTGATAAGGAGTTTCAGCGCCTGGGGAAATCGCTTAGCGGTGCGCATATTCTGCTGACAGGCGATTTAAAGTACGGCCGCACGGTGCATTCACTGATTAAGCTGCTGTCACTTTATGATCCGCTGCGCATTACTCTGGTGTCACCGCCAGGCCTGGAGATGCCTTCACGACTCATTGATCTAGTTGCATCGCGCGGTCACCGCATTGAGCAGCGTGAGTCATTGGCCAATGACTTTGCAGACCTGGACGTGGTTTACACCACGCGCATTCAGAAAGAACGCTTTACCGACGAAATGAACGAGAGCTTCCAAGGGCTCTCCGATGATTTTATGGTCAATCGCGATTTTCTCGATCAGCGTTGCGGCCAGAGCACCATCGTGATGCATCCGCTGCCCCGCGATAGCCGCCCTGGCGCCAATGATTTGAATGTAAATCTTAACGGCGACCCGCGGCTGGCGATCTTTCGCCAAACAGATAACGGCATTCCCATGCGCATGGCGATATTCGCTACGCTGCTGAAAGTTGACGAACTGATAGAACAGGATCTGCGGCCTGTGCGCTGGTATGTGCCGTCACAAATAGGCACTTTGGATCGCTAAGTGAGAGGAAGATAGGGACTACAGAGAGAGACGCCCGCCAGGCAAACCCTCCTGGTGGGCAAACCAGCCTTCAAGAATGAGTATGGCCGCAATGCCGTCAACACTGTCTTGACGATAGTTGCCTTTATGGCCTGCCTCGCGAGCGATCATTTTCGCTTCCCGCGTAGTCCCGCGCTCATCGACCATTGCACACGGTTTACCGAAGCGGCCGTGTAAACGATTACCAAACTTGCGGGCGCGAATACTCATCTCTGATTCGGTACCATCCATATTAAGCGGCAGCCCTACCACTAACAGATCCGGCTGCCACTCATTGAGCAGCCGCGCAACGATGTCCCAGTCTGGAATACCCGCGCGCGCCGTGAGAGGCGTCAACTCACGGGCGCTACGCAATAGCTCATTGCCCACGGCAACGCCAATGCGCCGGGTTCCATAGTCAAAAGCAAGCACTAAGCGTTGGCCTGCATCGGCCATTACGCGTGCCCCGCATCTCGAGTCATCAGATTAAGGTCTACGCCCAATAAGCCAGCTGCGGTCGTCAATCGCTCGACGGGTGGCGTGTTAAACAGCACGTGGTGCTGGCCTTCTACGGTCAACCAGGAATTTTCTTTGAGCTCATCCTCAAGCTGCCCAACATCCCAGCCCGCACAGCCTAGGCAGACTAAAAACTGCTCAGGACCATCGCCATCAGCGAAAGCCTGCAAAATATCCAGCGACGTGGTGAGCGCAATGCCATCTTCCACCTGAACACTAGAGTCCCACTGCTGACTATCGCCAACGTGCAGAATAAAGCCGCGGTCTTTATGCATTGGCCCACCGTAATAGACCGGCGCATTACGATGCGGACTTGCGTCACCACCCAGCTCTAATTGATCAAATAAAGCCTCCAGCGTGATCTCCAGCGGGCGGTTAGTAATCACACCCATACAGCCGTTGTCATCGTGATCACAAAGATAGATAAGGCTACCGGCAAAGTTAGGATCTTCTAGATGTGGCATGGCCATGAGAAAGTGATGTTTCAAACTTTGCATGCGTCTCCCACCGCCTGCAGGGGCTCCAGCAGGCGTAGCGTAATAAATGAGTTGAGGGTGCAGCCCTGGTTTAGGCTAAGCGGCGCTCGATGGCATCCAGCAGCAAGCCGGCAATATTCGTGCCGCGCTGATCATCAATTTCACGCACGCAGGTGGGGCTAGTGACGTTGATTTCCGTAATATAATCACCAATCACATCTAGCCCGACGAACATTAACCCCTTCTCTCGGATCATCGGCTGTACCTGCTGAATCAGCCAGTGGTCGCGCTCGGTTAGCTCACGGCTAACACCACGCCCGCCGGCAGCCAAATTGCCGCGGGTTTCGCCCGCCGAGGGGATGCGTGCCAACCCGTAGGGCACCGGCTTGCCATCAACGAGCAAAATGCGCGTATCACCGTCTTTAATTTCGGGCAGATAGCGCTGCGCCATAATTTGGCGCTGACCCCGCAAGGAAAGCTGTTCAATCACGGCGCCAATATTGCGACCTTCTGGGCCAATATGAAAAATGCCCGTGCCACCCATGCCGTCAAGCGGCTTGAAGATCACATCGCCATGCTCAGCGTGAAAGGCGCGCAGCACATCATCGCGGCTGGCTACAATGGTGGGCGCGCAGCACTGAGGGAACTGCTGAGCAAACAGTTTCTCGTTGCACTGCAAGAGCGCCGCGGTGGGATTCACTACCAGCACGCCGTCACGCTCAGCAAAACCCAGCAGGTGTACCGCATTGGTAAAATCGGCATCCACCGGCGGATCTTTACGCATCAGCACCACATCCAGCTCGGCTAAGGGACGAGCAGAAGGCTCACCTAAGTCGTACCAGTGGTCGGGGTTACGGTGCACGGTCAAAGGGCGCATACGCGCGTAGGCTTGCCCTGCGTTTAAGAAAAGATCTTCCTGCTCCATATAGTGCAGGGTATAGCCACGCTCTTGGGCGGCCCACAGCATGGCAATGGTCGTATCTTTCTTGTAAGCGATGTCGCTGATGGGATCCATCACAACGCCGAGATGCAAATTTGAGTGGCTCATCGGGCATTTTCCAAACATAAACAATTGACGCTCAGTATGCCGTACTGCCCGTCCGGCTCCAACTGCCCCAACTAACTACTCGCTAAGAACTACTCGCTAAGAGCACCGGGCACTAAGCGAATAGCATCAGGTTCTAAGGTAATCAGCTGCTGCTTATAAAGACGTCCAATCGCTTGTTTAAAAGCGCTTTTGCTGACGCCTAGCCGGGCTTTAATTTCGTGCGCCGCACTTTTATCGCCCAACGCCAAATAGCCGCCGCTCTCACGCAGTGCCTGAATAATTTTATCGCCGACGATATCTAAGCGCGCGGCACCTGGCGGCAGCAGCGAGATATTCAAGCGGCCATCTTCACGGCGCTGCTTAACATAGCCTTTAACGGCTTGGCCTCTGCGCAATGGCTGGGTAACGTCATCTTGATAAATGAGCCCCCAGTAGCGGTGGTTCACAATGACTTTCATGCCCAGATCGGTGCGCTCGGCCACCATCACGGCCACCTCATCGCCTTTTTCTAGCGCCCAAGCGTCATCGGTCAAAAAACGATCAAGCTTCATGGTAGCCACTGGCCGCCCCTGGTCATCGCTATACAGCATGACCAGAACACGCTTACCGGGATCAGGGCGAAAATGTTGTTCGCTAAACGGTAGCAACACATCCTTAGGCTGCCCCCACTGTAAAAAAGCACCAACGTTATTAACGGCCGTTACCGTTAAGTACGCCACCTCACCCAACTGGGCGGATGCATCGCTAGCAGATCGAGGAGAGGAGTGTGACTCGCGGACCATGGGGAACGTCCTTCAAAAAATAGACCAGGATGACGGTGTCTTAGGGAGTACGCTAAAACGCAAATATTGGGGATCAATAAGCCATTATAGAGGATAGCTAAAGGCTATAATCGAAAGTGAGTACTTACAAATCTCCAAAATAGTGCTGGAGAAGAGTAAGTGCCACGACCGGGGCGGTTTCCGTGCGTAAAACGCGCGGACCAAGCGTTAAGGGCGTAAAGGAGGCGGCCTGTGCAGCGGCGATGTCGCTGTCACTCAAACCGCCTTCTGGGCCGATCAACAGCGCCACCGCAGCGGGCCGACTGTGCTGATCAAAGGCATTGCCCGTAGCCAAGTGCAGCATCAAGCGCAGCGGCTCTTGACGCTCTTCCAGCCATGCAGACAGCGCCATTGGCGCCTGTACGCAAGGCACCACGGCACGCCCACTCTGCTCACAGGCACTGGCAGCAATCGCCTGCCAGTGCGCCTGTTTTTTATCTTCACGATCGCCTTTCAAACGCACATCACCACGCTCTGTGTAGAGCGGCGTGATGGTCGCAACGCCCAGCTCAACGGCCTTTTGGATGGCATAGTCCATGCGATCCCCTTTGGAGATCGCTTGACCTAAATGCACCGTTAACGGCGACTCGCCGCTGCCCGCCCACACGGCCTCAACATGCGCCAGCGTTTGCTTACGACTCACCGCCGCCAGCCGTACGCCGGCCTCCTGCCCATGGCCGTCAAACAGCACCAGAGGCGCGCCTTCAGCCATGCGCAATACCCGAGTGACATGGCGAGCAGGCCCTTCAGGCAATGCAACGTCGCTGCCTGCTACAAAAGCAGCAGGCACATAGAGGCGCGGCATTTTGCCATGCTGGGCGTACCAGTCAGAGGCGTGCATCGCTTAGTGCGTATTCTCAGCGGCTTGCTTAGCTTCGCGCTGTTTGCGCTGGGCGTACATTGCTTCGAAGTTAACCGGTGCCAGCATCAGCGGCGGGAAGCCACCACGGTTGACCAGGTTATCGACGCACTCGCGGGCGTAAGGAAACAGCAGGTTCGGGCAGAAAGCACCCAGCGTTTGCTCCAGCTGCGCGCCTTCAATTCCTGCAATGCGGAATAAACCTGCTTGCTCAACTTCCGCGAGGAAAGAGGTAGTGCCGGTTTCGCTGTCGTTGACCTGAGCCGTCACTTTGACGACTACTTCGTACTGATCATCGGCAATTTTAGTGCTGGTCGTATTAAGATCCAAATTGACCTTCGGCTTGAACGACTGTTTAAACACCGACGGAGAATTAGGCGCTTCAAACGAAATATCTTTTACATAAATGCGCTGCAGCGAAAACTTAAGCTGCGGTTTTTCATCAGCTGCGGCACCAGCCTGCGGGGTGTTGTTATCTTCCGCCATGAGAAAACTCCTGATTATTTATTAAATAAAGATAGCAATGCTTACTTTTTAACCACTGGAAGGCCATCGCCTTGCCACTGCGCCATGCCACCCCTCAACTTAAAGGCTCGCTCGAAGCCAGCTTTTGCAAGCTTGGCCTGCGCGGCACCCGAGCTCTGCCCTTGCTTGCACACCACAATGACCGGCTGGGCTTTGACTTTTTCCAGTTCGTTCATGCGGCTATCGAGGTTGCTTTGCGGAATGTTGCGCGCCCCCGCGATATGCCCGGCTTTGAAGTCTTTGTTTTCACGGATGTCCAGCACCACCGCGTCTTCACGGTTAATGAGCTGAGTGGCCTGGGTTGAGGTCAACGCATTGGTGGAGGCACTGCGCGTTTCGTAGACAAGCCACGCTATCAGTACCAGCAAAAATGCCCCAACGAGCAGGGGGTGGTTCTGTACGAATTCGAACACTTGATCGATCATCGCGAACACAATCTCTTGGTCAATGCAGAAAAAAGCGGCCTAACCGCTGCCAAAACGCGACAAGTATACACGTCCGATAGCTTCCCGCGCAGGCCTTGATCATGACGCCTGGCAGTTGCCTGCGTTATGATGCCCCAAGCGTGCGCCCGTCGCGACCCTGAATTATCGAGCCGGTCGACTTGCCAATCCTAACGAGGTTTTCATGGACACTTCTCGCACCCCGCGCCCGGTGGCGCTAATTATTCTTGATGGCTACGGCCACAACCCCGACAGCGCCCACAATGCGGTGGCGTCTGCCGCTACCCCGGTGATGGATACGCTTTGGAAAAATCGCCCCCACGCCTTCGTTCATACCGACGGTCTTCACGTAGGTTTACCCGACGGCCAAATGGGTAACTCTGAAGTCGGGCACATGAATATTGGTGCTGGGCGGATTGTTTATCAGAACTTCACTCGCATCAGCAAAGCGATTGAAGACGGCGACCTAGATTCAAACGACAATCTCACGCAGCCAATTGATGAAGCCGTCGCGAATAATCGCCCGGTACACTTAATCGGGTTGCTGTCTCCGGGCGGCGTGCATAGCCACGAAGGCCACTTTATCGCCTTGGCTGAGCTCGCAGCTCGGCGCGGTGCTCAGCGTATTTTTATCCACGCCTTTCTCGATGGCCGCGATATGCCACCGCAAAGCGCCCTGCTCTCCATTGAGCGAGCCAATGCCCGTCTCGCCGAGCTGGTGGGCGCTGACAACGGCTTCGTCGCTTCGATTATTGGCCGCTTCTTCGCCATGGATCGCGATAATCGATGGGAACGCGTTGAGCAAGCTTATCGCTTGCTAACAGATGGGCACGCCGAGCATTACGCTTCCAGCGCCGAAACGGCGCTACGCGATGCCTATCAGCGCGGCGAAACCGATGAGTTTGTATCAGCCAGCAGTATACCGCTCAAAGACGGCTCCAAAGATAATGCAGTTACTCTGCAGGATGGCGATGCGGCAATTTTTCTTAACTTTCGCGCCGACCGCGCGCGCGAATTAACCCGCGCCTTTGCCGAGCCCGACTTTAAAGGCTTCGAGCGTCGGGCTTGTCCTACGCTTGCCGGTAAAGGGCTGGTGATGATGACCCAGTACGCGGCGGATATCCCTGCGCCTGCGGCGTTTCCGCCGTCTAACCTCAGCGATACCTTAGGTGAAGTGGTGGCCAAACGCGGCTTAACGCAGCTGCGTATTGCCGAAACCGAGAAGTATCCGCATGTCACCTTCTTCTTTTCCGGTGGCCGCGAAGATGCGTTTGATGGTGAAACACGCACTCTCCTGCCCTCCCCGCAGGACGTGCGCACTTACGACGAAAAGCCCGAAATGAGCGCCTATGAGATTACCGACAAGCTCGTAGAGGCCATTGATGGCGGCAGTTTTGATCTGATTATCTGTAACTATGCCAACGGCGATATGGTCGGTCACACCGGCGACTTTGACGCCGCGGTGAAAGCCATTGAAACGGTCGATATATGCGTAGGCCGCGTGGTTGACGCTATCGAACGCGCGGGCGGCGCCTGTTTAATTACCGCCGATCACGGCAATGCCGAGCAGATGGTGCATCCGGAAACAGGCGCCCCCCAAACCGCACATACTACCTTTGTGGTGCCGCTTATCTACGTCGGTGAGCGGGCGGCCTCGCTGAAAGAAGGCAGGCTATGCGATCTGGCACCCACACTGCTAACAATGATGAACCAATCCCAGCCCGAAGCGATGACCGGCAAATCATTAATTCACTTTCAGTCTGACACTCAGCCATAAATGCAGCGTACACGGCGATACTCGGCTGTGGTTGTCCTCCTGGCGCTATGCTATGCGCCAGCCGGATTGGCCCAGCAGGATGAAAGCACGGCGCGCCAGCAGCTTGATGCGATCGGTCAAGAGATTAAATCGGTTGCCGAGCGCCTTACCTCGACCGGCCAGGCGCGAGACAGTGCCGAGCGTGAGCTGCGTGAAGTTGAAACAGAGCTTGCCGAAACGCATCAGCGCTTAGACACCCTGCAGGCCGAGCGGCGTCAGCTTAATGACGAAACGGCCCAGCTGCTTGAGCACCGTGACCGGCTGGAATCTGAGCGCGCCAGTCAGTATGCCGCGCTTGGCCAGCAGCTCTCTGCGCTTTATCGCCTCGGCCCAACGCCACAGCTCAAGCTGCTGCTTAATCAAGGCAATCCCGCTGAACTTGACCGTATGCAGGCGTATATGAATCGCCTGACCGAAGCACGCAATCGTCGTTTAAGCGATATAGCGCGCCTCGATACGGCCTTGGCTGATACTCAAAACGCGTTAAGTGAACGCCAAGCCCGCCTTGATTTGCTCGCCGAGGAATTAGAGGATCAAAGCGCGCTACTCGCCCAGCGCACCACCGATCGCCGCGGCGTTGTTTCCAACTTGGATGACCGCTACGGCAGCGAAGAGGAGCGGCTGGCGGACCTCAACCAGAGCCGTGAAGAAGCGGAAAGCGTTCTGCGCAATATCCAAGCCGAGATGGCAAAGCTTGCTGAACCAACGCCAACTACGCATATTGTGAGTACTCGGGGCGACTTGCCATGGCCAGTACAAGGATCTATCAGCAGCGATTTTCATTATCGCGATGGCGTTCACTATAACGGTATTGTGATTCAAGCCAGTGCCGGTACGCCGGTGACGGCCGTTCACTCTGGCCGCGTGGTCTTTGCTGATTGGATGCGGGGGTTTGGTAACCTGTTGATTATCGATCACGGCGACCAGATCATGACGCTACACGCTCACTTACAGCAGTTCAGCGCAAGACCGGGGCAGCAAGTCAATCGGGGTGATGAAATTGGCCGTGTCGGCGATAGCGGTGGCCAGAGTCGTGCGGCGCTTTACTTCGAGGTTCGCCGTGGCGGCGAACCAATTAACCCACAGCGTTGGATTGCACGACGCTGACGGGATAAGCTGCATAATTATTGGCGGTTTTAGCGACCGTTTTAATAACAATTTTCAACGACAGTTTTTCAGTGACAGTGTTTTAACTACCGTTTTCTCAACTACAGGGTGGCGCGCTACGGCGCTACCTATCGCCTTGCGGAGTCTGCATGACGCTATCTGTTATCGGGGTATCAGCCCCCGCCAAGCGTTTCTTGGCCACCCTGCTCCCGATTGCTTTATTGTCGGTTCCGCTACCGTTGTTCGCTCAATCCAGCGCTAGCGGGGCAAATCAAAATGCCGGTGATACGCTGCCATTAGAAGAGATTCAGACCTTCGCCGAAGTGTTCGAGCGTATTAAGCGCGCGTACGTTGAAGAAGTGGATGACCGCACGCTGCTGCGCAACGCCATGCGAGGCATGCTTAGCGAACTGGACCCGCACTCAGCCTATCTGGATGAGGAGGAGTTCCAAAGCCTGCGTGAGTCGACCCAGGGCGAGTTTGGCGGCATTGGGATTGAAGTCGGCATGGAAGATGGCCAGCTCATGGTGATTACACCCATTGATGACACGCCCGCTTCACGCGCGGGGCTGCTGTCTCGCGATATTATCGTCGCCATTGACGGTACGCCCACCGCGAATCTGTCCCTTCAGGAAGCGGTGACGCTAATGCGCGGCGAAGCGGAAAGCGAGCTGCGTATGAGCATACTTCGTTCAGGCGAAGACACTCCGCGGGAATTCATCCTAAAACGTGAAATTATTCGCAGCGAAAGCGTTAAACATGAGCTGCTTGAGTCTGGTTATGGCTACCTTCGCATTAGCCAGTTCCAGTCGCGCACTGCGGAACAGGCTCGCGACGCATTGGCGATGATGGCCCGTGAACAGCCGCTAGAAGGGCTGGTGCTTGATTTGCGTAATAATCCTGGCGGAGTGCTTCAGGCTGCCGTAGGTATTGCCGACCTGTTCCTCGATCAAGGGCTGATCGTGTATACCGAAGGGCGTCTCTCGGATACCGCCATGTCGTTTTCCGCCTCGTCCAACACCCCCGCTGGCGATATTCCGCTGGTGGTGCTGATCAACGGCGGCAGCGCCTCGGCCGCCGAGATCGTGGCGGGTGCGCTGCAGGACCAGCGGCGCGGCATCATTATGGGAACCGACAGCTTTGGTAAAGGGTCGGTGCAGCAGATTATGCCGCTGGGTAATGGTGAGGGGCTAAAGCTCACCACCGCGCTTTATTACACCCCTAATGGACGCTCTATTCAGGCCCAAGGCATTGAGCCTGACGTCGAAGTCGTCCGCGGGCGTTTAGAAGTCGCCGAAAGCCGTCGTGAAATTCGCGAGGCGGATCTTGACGGGCATCTAAGCGCTCAACAGGCACCGCGTGACCGCCAAGAAATGGCCGAGCGCCTGCTTGACGATTATCAGCTCAGCGAAGCGCTTAACCTGTTGAAAGCACTTAACGTGGTTGATCGCCGCCGCTAACGGCAGGTCAGTGGCAGGCGGGCCCGCTCTCCGGTCGCCTGCCGCATTAGCATCCGCTTTAAGGGCACTTGCTGATTCATACCGCTCATGCCCAGGTTGCGCGCCAGCGTCAACACAGGATGATGACTGCCGAACAGCACTTTAAACCCCTTCATCAACGCCAGCATGGCAGCGTTATCAAAGCGCCGCCGGCGCTCATAGCGTTTTAGTGTGCTTATCGCCCCCCAGGGGGCGCCGCGCTGCCAGGCATGCACGACCTCTTCAGCCAATACCGCTGCATCCATGAGCCCCAAATTGACACCCTGACCTGCCAACGGATGAATGCTGTGGGCAGCATCACCGACTAGCGCAAAATGCTCTTGAACATACTGACGGGCATGGCGCTGCACAAGCGGAAAACGATGCGCCTGATCGCAGACCTTAACAGAGCCTAGCCGGTGGCCTAACGCTTGAGCCAGCGCATCGCCCAACGCTGAGCGAGAGCTACTGCACAGCTCAGCTGCATGCTCTGGGGTTGTCGACCATACAATTGAGCAGTAGCGATCGTCGTCCGCCACCGTTAAGGGCAGAAACGCTAGCGGACGACCATCGATAAACGCTTGCCGCGCCGTACCGCCGTGCGGCTTAGCACACTGCACGGTGGTCACTACCGCGTCTTGCTGCATAGCATCGCTAGCCACTTCAATGCCGGCCATTTCGCGCAGTGACGAATGCGCGCCATCGGCCGCTACGATCAGCGGGGCGTGTAGCCGGCGCCCGTCATCCAGCACCAGCCAATCCCCATCGGCCTGCTTATCAGCCTTCTGACTAGCGCGTTGCAAAGCCTGAATACTGGTACCAAAAAACGTCGTAACGTTAGGATGATCGACCACCTGGCTATTGAGCGCGGCTAGCGTGACCGCATTTTCCACAATATGCCCCAATACCAGAACACCCGCCTCATCGGCAGAGAACGCAATGTCACCGCTACCCTCAGCGTCCCATACCTGCATACCGCGATAAGGCGTTATCCGGGTTTGCTGCATCGCGGGCCAAGCCCCTAAATGCGTCAACAACCGCTGTGAAACCGGCGTTAATGCGCTGACTCGCGGGGCGGGCAGCGCGCTAGCTGCCTGCTTCAGACTAACGGGCGCGGGCAGTGCTTCAACAAGCGCCACACGCATGCCCGCTTGAGCCAGCAGCGCGCAAAGCGCGGTGCCGACCATGCCGCCACCGACGATAACGGCCTCAAACCGCTCAACCAGCGGCGCTCCTGGTGCAGCATTCATCTGCCATGCAGTGTTCGTGTGCATAGTTTTGTGTTCCTTGTTTGCGGCACTAGCGCTCTAACCCCATCGCGCGGCGCGCAAGGCTGCGACGCAATGGCCCGATGAGGTTCAAGCCAATTAATCCCGCAGCGCGAGCGTGGGGCAGTAGCGGAAACGAAAGGCCAAACAGACGCACTAAGCCATCACTAAACCGGATCACGTTAGCGCGATCTTGGGAGCGCTGCTGTTCGAAGGCTAGCAGGGTCGTTATGTCGCCCAATGGCCGCTGATCGAGCGCGCCTTGTGCTAGCGCATCGACTAGATCCATGACTCCGCGCAGTGCCAAATTAAACCCTTGACCGGCCACCGGGTGCAACGCGTGAGCAGCATTACCTAATACGGCAAGCCCTGGGCGAACCGGCTCGTCAGCTGTCACTAGTGACAGAGGATAGACATGACGAGTCCCTACTCGGGTAAAGCGACCTACGCGATCGCCGAAGGCATGCTGTAATTGCCGCAGGAATTCACGCTCAGACAGCGCCAGCCTTGCTTGCTCGCTACCGTTGGGGTGCGTCCATATCAACTCCATCGCCTGCCCGGGAAGCGGTAGCAATGCCATAGGCCCCAGCGGCGTAAAGCGCTCGTAAGCAACGCCCTGATGGGGCTGGCTAACACCCACATGAGCAATCAAGGCAGTTTGCTCATACGATTCGCGGCGACTGCCGATGCCCAGCTGCTCTTTAAGCCCCGAGCGGCCACCGTCAGCGAGCACCGTTAGCCCTGCCGTTAATTGACTACCATCGGAAAGCTGCAAGTGATGCCCGCCCGCCACGGGCGTAAGCTGCTCAACCGTGGCGGGGCAGTGCCAGGCTAACGGCAGCTGAGTAAGACGCTGATGAAGTACACGCCCCATCCATGCATTAGGTATCACATGGCCAAGCGCGGCGATGCCCAGCTCATCTGCGCTTAGCCGCGTCGCGCCTAGGCGGCCGCGCTCACTGATATGGATACGCCGTATCGGTGTTGCCTCGCGACGCATCGCCTCCCAAACACCCAACTGCTGAAAGCGCTGCGCAGAACCTTCCGCAATAGCGCTGGCGCGAGCATCAAAGCTGGGCTGCCACTGCGTTTCCAACGGCTTCGCCGGTAGCGGAGCAGATTCGACAATCGCGACCCGCCAGCCATAGCGCTCTATCAACGGTGCCAGGGCGCAGCCTAAGCTTGCACCGACCAACCCTCCCCCGATGATCACAATGTCATGGGTCAATGGTTGCTCAGCCGCTGAATCAGACTGCTGCATTGGCTTTCCCCTCTCATTACCGCCACCCAAAGGCAACTAATAATTCGTAACGTAAATTACATAAAGGCTATTATAGAGATTTTTAATTGCTTAATTCTTAGCCATTAATGCTTCAATTTCATTCACCTGCTTAGGCACATCGGCCGTCAACACTTCGTGACCATCGCTTGTTACCACCACGTTGTCTTCAATGCGAATGCCGATACCGCGAAAGACAGCAGGAATGTCGTTATCGCTAGGTATGTAAAGGCCTGGCTCAACGGTAAGCACCATGCCTGCCATCAATGGCTGAGGCGTCTTTTCGTCTAGCCGATAGGCGCCGACATCGTGCACATCTAGGCCTAGCCAGTGTGACGTTGAATGCAGATAAAAACGGCGATAACTCTCGTCATCAATGCGCGCCTGAACCTCTCCATCCAGCAAGCCCAACGCTATTAGCCCAGCCGTTAAATCGTGCACCACGCCAGTGTGAATATCTGCGAGCGATACTCCCGGCCGTATAGCGTTCACGGCCTTTTCTTGAGCGGTTAATACTACTTGATAGAGTGCTCGCTGAGCGTCACTAAATTGCCCAGTGACGGGAAACGTGCGGGTAATATCCCCAGCGTAAAGATCGAATTCGGCACCGGCATCAATGAGTACTAAAGACTCATCGGCGAGTGGCGCGCTGTTCTCAATATAGTGCAGTACACAAGCGTTGGCACCGCTGCCGACAATCGTGCTGTAGGCGGGGCCGCTGGCGCCTTGCCATACAAATTCATGCTCTAACTCGGCCTGTAGCTGATATTCACTCAGCCCAGGCCGCGATACCTGCATGGCACGCCTATGGGCGCGGGCGGATATCAGCGCCGCATGACGCAGCAGAGCAATCTCCGCCTCGCTTTTGATCAAACGCATGGCATGAATCAACGGGCTCACGTCCAGCCAGCCTTTTAGCGGCGGCTTTCCGCGTCTCAGCCCTGCCTGTGCTGACATCAACGCATCTTCTGCAATGGCCACGGCCTCGGCGCTGTCTAGAGGTAAATAAAGCAGCTCACGCTCGGCTAACAGCTCGGGCAGCCGCTCATCGCGGTCAGCGTTTTCGAACGCCTGATCAATCCCATGCTCTGAGATCACGCCGGCAGCGCCCAAGCGGCGACCTGTCCACGCCTCCAGAGCAGGATCCCGGTCCTGACAGAACACCACGCTCTCGTTGTCCGCTTTTCCGGGGAGCAGCAGCAATAGCGCATCGGGCTCACGAATGCCCGTGAGATAGTAGAAATCGCTGTTCTGACGAAAGGCGAACTCACTGTCGCGTGACCGGGTCATTAGCCCGGCACCTACAAGAATAACGGCGACGTTATTCGGCAGCTGGGCCATTAAGGCGTCACGGCGGCGGCGATATTCAGCCACGCCTATCGCAGATGGCCGAGGTAACAACTCAGGCAGCATAAAGCCTCCAAGCAGCAGAATTAATGAACGGGTGCGTCAGTTTGTTCTACTTGCGGCATGCCGGGATGCTGCTCGGTGTAAAGCAGCATAGCAGCCATACGGGCATGCTCGGTAAGCGCAAAAAGATCGTTTTCGTTTTCGGGGCTATCGTCGATATCGGCCTCCATTCGGCCGACCCCCTCTAGGTCCTCAATTGCCTCGCACAGCGCTTGCGACCAGCGCTCGCGAAGCTCGTTATCGGCCACTTCATCGACCACTTCGATAAAGCCTTGCGTCCATTCTTTAAGCCCCTGCGCCTGCTCTCCTAAAGAGAACAATTCATCAGGCAGCAGCGGCGTGTAATCCAGATCGCTGGCGCTTAACGCCTCCAACGTTTGGCGCCGCCAACCTAATAGGCGCTCTGCGCTGGCAGGATCACGGGGCTGTTCAATGCCCAGGCTCTGGCAAACTTCTTCAAGCCATGTCGCTGCGCTAACATCGCGCAGTGCTAGCAAAGCGCAAAGGCGGCCATCTAAAAATGCCGGTGACTGCATGCTGCCATGCAGTAAGAAAACATCCGCTACGTCAGAGAAATCCTGGCGCTCATCAATCAATGACATCGTTTCACTTGCTCCACTGGATAGGTTGGGATCGTATTGGCGATAGTGCTTACGCGTTGACCGCGTACAAGCGCCTCTCTTATAGTGAGCGACGTCTATCTTCCTATGCTGTGATGTTAACGCATTGGGCCCCTTGCTGGCCCGTGCTGGAGTCTTTGATGAGTAACGCCAAGCGGCCAACCAAAGAAATAACCCTGTTAGGGCGCGGTTATGTCATTGCCTGCGACACGGGCCAAGAAGCAAAACTGGACCGTGCCGCGCGCTACCTAGATCGCGCTATGCAGGGCATTAATGCGCAAAGTAGCGCCTTGGGAAGTGAGCGTGTTGCTATCATGACAGCGCTCAATATTACCCACGAGTTGCTCGAAGCAATAGATGAGCACCGTGCTGGCGAAGCGAATCTTAATCGCCTTAACGATCGACTTGACCGGGTGCTCGCCAAAACCCGTCAGCGCTAGTTAACGTTTTAACCAACACTTTGGCATTAGCCACGGCTCTGTTAGGATGACGGAGTTCTCTGGGGTGTACGCCAGTCGTTATAGTCCCTCGAGCCTATGCGCAGTACCCAGGGGGCCAAATGCTAGCCAGACCCGTGTGCATGTCCGTGCGTCGGAAAGCCTGACGGTCTGGCTGCGGCCACCCACCTTGAACCAGTAGGTTCAGGGCCAGAACGGCAGCGGCACCTTGGAGAACACCTCTGTATGAGCGTAAAGATATAGGGGAATAGCGGTTTATGAACAATCTCCATCACGCTACCGCACTACCCGACGTTGATAAACGCGCGCTACGCCGCTTTTTACGTCATCAGCGCAACGCCCTTTCCCAGCAAGAGCAGCATGTTGCGGCACAGCGCCTGTGTCATCAGCTTAAAACCCTGCCTGAAATTCGCCGTGCGCGACGCTTAAGCCTATATCTGCCTGTTAACGGCGAAATTGACCCAACCCCGCTCCTTACCTGGTTACGCAGGCGAAAGGTAGATGTGTACTTGCCCGTTTTACGGCCATTTAGTGACAATAATCTTTGGTTTGTTGCCTACCGCTCGGACACCCCCATGGTCAAAAACCGCTTTGGCATTTGGGAGCCTGACGAGCGATTTAGCGCCAAGCGTTGTAATCGCCTGCCCGCCTGGGCCCTAGACACGCTCATCGTGCCGCTAGTGGGGTTTGACGCCCAGGCCAATCGCATGGGCATGGGTGGCGGCTTTTATGACCGCAGCTTAGCGTTTATGCACCGCCTCGGCCCTTCACCTGCCCTGATCGGCGTCGCCCACGCTTGCCAGCAAGTCGCTTCGCTGCCGATTGAACCCTGGGACGTGCCTTTAAAGGCCGTGGTGAGCGACCAAGGCTGTGTACGCCGTCGATAAACTGCCATAAAAAAAGCTGATTCTGTCAAGAATCAGCTCATATGCTGCCTATCAACTGCACCTTGTCGGTTAACGGCGCTGCTGCAAAACGCTGTGGATTAACTTCCCGACAACGCCTGCGCATAACCCGTGGCGAGCACTCCTAATGCAAACACCACCATCAACGCCATCACCATATCAGGCTTCTTCCGCCGCATGCTACTTCTCCAACACCTTTACTGTTACCGAATGTCTTAAACCTGCCCTCTATTTCCGATCAAAACGTCGTGGCAGATTCGATTAATTTCGGCCACGACTATAGGGCTATAAGGGCACCGTTGACAACAGCGTAACCAACATTTTTTCACGCTTAATGAAACGTTTTCGTTAACAAATGTTGCCTAGCTGCTCTGGCGTTCAGGGTAAGCAACCACTTACACTGGTACAAACGATATTAGGCCATGAATAAGCGATAAGCGGGGTTATCACTCTCCCGCCAATAGCGGTAGCCAATAGCGTCTAAATGCTCAGCCACATGAGACCTGTCGCCATTAGGCACTTGCATGCCCACCAGCACACGACCATAGGCAGCGCCATGGTTACGATAGTGGAACAATGAGATATTCCAGTCATGGGGCAGCTGGGTAAGGAAGTTCATTAGCGCGCCCGGGCGTTCAGGGAACTCAAAGCGATAGACTTCCTCTTCAAAACGCTCGCTGGGGCGTCCGCCGCTAAGATGGCGAATATGCAGCTTCGCCAACTCGTTATCGGTAAGATCTTCTACCTGATAGTCATTTTCACGAAGTTTGTCGATCACCGCCTGGCGGTCTTCTCCACCCGGCTTCACCTGGATCCCCACGTAAACATGCGCTTCAGTGCTGTCGGCATAACGGTAGCTAAACTCAGTCACCATACGCTTGCCTAGCGTACGGCAGAACTTTTTAAAACTACCGGGTTTTTCGGCAATGGTGACCGCCAGGATCGCTTCGCGCTGTTCGCCTAGCTCCGTGCGTTCGGCAATGTGCTGCAGGCGGTCAAAATTGGTATTTGCGCCGGAGTTAATGCACAGCAGCGTTTGCCCTTCAGCACCGGTTTGCTGAATATACTTTTTCAGTCCTGCCAGCGACAGCGCGCCAGAAGTTTCCGCCACGGCCCGAGTGTCCTCAAAAATATCTTTCACCGCCGCGCACATTTCATCGGTATTGACGGTAATGACATCATCAACCAGGTCTTTCACTAGCGAAAAAGGCACCTCACCAATTTGCGCTACCGCGACGCCTTCGGCAAACACGCCCACTTGATCGAGCACGACCCGCTCCCCGGCTTCGAGAGCCGCTTTGAGGCATGCGCTGTCTTCGGCTTCCACACCAATCACTTTGATATCGGGACGCAAATATTTAACGTATGCCGCCACGCCGGCAATCAGCCCGCCGCCGCCAACCGGTACAAAGATGGCATCTAGCCGCCCGGCGTGTTGGCGCAAAATCTCCATCCCCACCGTGCCCTGCCCAGCGACCACATCGATATCGTCAAAGGGAGGAATATAGGTATAGCCATGCTCGCTAATCAGCTCCTGCGCATGCTCCGCCGCCGCAGCGAAAGCATCACCTTTAAGTATGACCTTGGCGCCCCTAGCGCGTACCGCCTGCACTTTAATCTCGGGCGTGATACGCGGCATCACAATCACGGCCTTAACACCCATGAGTTTCGCGGCCATGGCGAGCCCCTGCGCGTGATTACCAGCAGAAGCCGCAATCACACCTTTGTCTTTTTGCGCCTGGGTTAGCTGCGCCATTTTGTTGTAAGCACCGCGAATCTTGAACGAAAACACCGGCTGTAGATCTTCACGCTTAATCAGAATCTGGTTGTTGAAGCGACGCGACAAAAAGGGAGCAGGGGAAATCGGGGTCTCACAAGCGGCTTCATAAACGCGAGCTTGGAGGATCTTTTTGACGGTTGCTTCTAGCATGCGGGTATCCCAAGGGAAGAACGTGAACGGACAAAGCTTTTATTGGTAGCAGATTACGGCTAGCGGCGTCTAGCCGTGTTTCCATCGGCAAGCACCGTTTAGGCCGTTATACTAACGTCACTACCTCATTTCTAATGCACAGGCTTGCTATGAATCAGGATGAATTGAAGGCCGCGGTGGCGGACGCTGCGATTGAAGAAATTAAATCTCAGCTCGAAAAAGATACCATCTTAGGCATTGGTACGGGCTCTACGGCCAATCTATTTATTGATCGCCTCGGCCCGCTACGTCATCTATTTCAAGGTGCCGTGGCCAGTTCCGACGCCAGTGCTAAACGTCTCGAAAAACTCGGCATTGAGGTATTTGAGCTCAACAGCGTTGGCACGGTGCCCTTTTATATCGACGGCGCAGACGAAGTAAATGCTAACTTACATATGATTAAAGGCGGCGGCGCTGCGCTTACCCGTGAAAAAATTGTCGCCGCCTGCGCCGAGCGCTTTATCTGCATCGCAGATGGCTCAAAGTACGTGCCTCAGCTAGGCAACTTCCCCTTACCGGTTGAAGTCATTCCCATGGCACGCTCCTATGTCGCCCGTGAGCTAGTGGCGCTGGGTGCAGAGCCGGTTTACCGCCAGGGAGTGCTGACAGACAACGGTAATCCTATTATCGACTGCTACGATTTCATGATTAGTGACCCTGTAGCGATGGAGGCCAAAATCAATGCCATCGTCGGCGTCGTCACCAACGGCCTGTTTGCCGCTCGCAGCGCCGATATTCTGCTGTTGGGTAAACCCGGCGGCGTAGAGCGCATAGTTCTTTAAATCAGTTCTTTAAATGAGCCCGTTAAATGGGACCGCTAAATTAGCCCGTTAAGTCAGTGCGCTAACGAGGTAGCAACGCTTCCAGCCCCTCAAGCGTTCGGGCCAGTGCTCCAGTATGGCGATGAATCACTTCCCGACCGGCTTGCCCCACTTGAAGGGCAAGCTGCGGATTAGCGAAATAATGCGCTAAGGCGCTCGCCAAAGCCTCCGGGGTTTCGACCAGCGTTAGCGCCCCTGCCGCCTGTAGCGGCTCAGCCACATCGGCAAAATTTTCGATATAAGGGCCGCTGAGCACAGGCCTTCCTAGCGCTGCCGGTTCTAGCACGTTGTGCCCTCCAAGCGGCACCATACTACCCCCCACAAAGGCCACACGGCCCGCCGCATACAGCGTTGCTAGTTCGCCCAGCGTATCACCTAGATAAACCTGTGTTTGCGCCGTCACGGGCTGCTGTTGGCTGCGGCGGCTGAGCGCCCAACCTGCGGCAAGGCAAGCGTTGGCTACGTCATCAAAACGCTGGGGATGGCGGGGTACCACTATCAGCAGCGCCTCTGGATAGCGTCGTAGCAGCTGGCTATGGGCCTCAAGCAATAGCGCCTCTTCACCTTCACGAGTGGAACCGGCCACCCAAACTGCGCGCTCTCCCCACTCATGAAGTAAGCGCTCACCCTCTCTGAGGGCCTTTTCCTGACTGGCCATTTCGAACTTTAACGAGCCAACGAGGCTGATGGCTTCTGCACGGCAACCGAGCGCTTTAAAACGCTCGGCGTCTGCCGGTGACTTCGCGGCTAGCCAGCGAATATCGGCAAGGGTGCTGGCCATTAACGGGCGTAAGCGCTGGTAGCGTTTGAAAGCCCGTGGCGATAAACGCCCATTAACGAGAGCCACCGGCACGTCTTGTTGGCGACAGGCATGTATCACGTTGGGCCACAGCTCGGTTTCAAATAAAATAGTCAGCTCAGGCTGAACACGCCGCACAAAGCGTTTAGTCGCGCCGGGAAAATCCAGCGGCAGAAAGCAATGCGTCAGCCGAGCTTGATCGTGGGAGGACTGCTCATCGATCAGTGCCTTGACCTGCCCGGCGCCACTAGCCGTCATGGTCGTCAGCACAACGCTGTGCCCTGGATAAGACTTTAAGAGCCCTTCAATCAGCGGACGGGCGGCGCGCGCTTCACCCACCGAGGCACAGTGCAGCCAGATACGTGGCGCGGGCGGAAGCTGCCCAAGCCTTATTCCAAGACGCTGCCATCGTGAGTGAGTGCTTACTTGCTCTCGCCAGATGCGCCAGCCGATCAGCGGCGATAGCGTATAGAGCGCCGCTGAGTACGCAAGCCGTGGCCAAGCCGGTGAGGCCATTAGCGCTCGCGATCTAGAATAGAGCTAATCATCGCAGAGGTAGAGACACCGTCTTCAAACCCAAGCACCTTGACCTCGCCTCCATTGGCAATAACGGCGGCTCCTCCGGCGATATCTTCGGGCCGGTAGTCACCCCCTTTCACCAAAATATCCGGCAGTATCGATTCGATCAGCGCTTGGGGCGTGTCATCACTAAACGGCACGACCCAATCCACGGCGCCGAGCCCCGCTAACACCTGCATACGTCGGATTAGCGGATTGATTGGCCGCTTAGGCCCCTTTAGACGGCCAATGGAAGCATCGTCATTGACTGCCACTACTAAACGGTCACCGAGCCGCTTGGCCTGCTCTAGGTAGGCAACATGTCCGGCGTGCAAAATATCAAAGCATCCGTTGGTCATCACCACCCGCTCACCGCGCAACTGAGCAGCACGCACTGCATCCGCCAGCACAGTGGGCTCAATCACGCCAAACTCGGCCAGTTTGTCGCCGTGTAACGCAGTATACAGCTCGGCGATCGACAGGATCGCCGTGCCTGGTTTGGCCACCACTAACCCCGCGCCTAAATTAGCCAGCATCATTGCTTCGGGCAGCGCGTGCCCCGCTGCTAATGCCAACCCCATCAGGCCAATAACGGTATCGCCGGCACCGGTCACATCGAACACTTCCTGGGCACGCGTCGGTAAATGCAGCGGCGGCTGGCCTTCGCGGATCAGCGTCATGCCTTTTTCACTACGGGTAATGAGCAGCGCTTCCAACGCTAACTCAGCGCGCAGCGCTTCACCGCGGCTTGATAACTCAGCATCGGTGGCGCAGGGGCCAACAACCGCTTCAAACTCAGCTAGATTGGGGGTCATTAAACTCGCCCCGCGGTACTTGCTGAAATCTTGTCCCTTGGGATCAATCAACACGCGCTTACCGCTGGCACGCGCCTTAGCGATGAGGCTTTCAACTTGGTTCAGCGTGCCTTTGCCGTAATCAGAAAGGATCACAATATCGCAGTGAGGTAGCGCCGCTTCCACGTGAGCTAAAAGCTCGGTGGTATCGACACTATCCAAGCGCTGCTCAAAGTCTAGGCGCAGCAGCTGCTGATTACGACTCATCACACGAAGCTTAGTAATCGTTGGCACATCGGCACTATGTTGAAAGTAAGTGCTCACACTGGAAGCCATAAGGCTTGCTTCCAACAGCTGAGCATTATCGTCTTGGCCCACCACTCCAGCCAATACGGCGTGGCCTCCTAGCGAGGTAATGTTCAATGCCACATTAGCGGCTCCGCCCGGGCGGTCCTCAACGTCTTCGACGCGCACCACCGGCACCGGCGCCTCTGGCGAAATACGCGAAGTACCACCGTGCCAATAGCGGTCTAACATCACATCCCCCACGACCAGCACACGGGCATGCTCTAGGGCAGTTAAATCAATTTTCATGGATGCTCCTTAACGCTAGCCGTTACAGCGGTATGCGCCAAAAGTGCATCTAACTTGGCGATAACATCATCTGCTTTAATCAGCATCATGGCGCTGGGATGACGAACTCGCTGGCCCCAATTAACGTCCTCCACCGATTTGTGGAGATAGGTACGCACAGCCTCTGGATAAGCGTTGACCGCGAAGTCACGCCAGCAATAGGGCGCAGCGCGCATAGGGTTGGTCGATGCATATAGCCCCAGCGCCGGTGTGCCCACGGCGTTGGCCATATGAATAGGCCCAGTATCCGGTGCGATCACTGCGCGGGCTTGGTCAATTAGCGCCAGAACCCCTTTCAAGGACGTGCCGCCAATAGCATTAATGACGCTGTCAGGCTGACAAAGCGTTTCAATGTGATCGCCTATTGCACGCTCTTGAACACTACCCCCGCCGGTCAACACGCTTTTAAGACCGTGATGTACCCAAGCATGTTCAATAACACTGGCGTAGCCTTCTACCGACCAATTGCGGAAATTACGCAGGCGAACGTTGCTGCAAGGATTAATCACGAGATAAGGCGTCTCGCCGCTAATCACGCGCGCCTCGTTTAACGCCGTCGACGAGATGGGTAAATCCCATTCCAATCGGTCGTCTTCTACGCCCAGCACGCGTGCAAAGTCCATAAACGACTCCAGCACGTGAGCATTGGAATGGGGCGCTAGCTGATACTGGGTAAACCAGTGCTGGGCATCTTTGGCACGCGCTTTGTCGTAACCCACCCGCACATTGGCCTTTAGCCCCAGTGACAGAACGCTGGCGCGAATGGCCTGCTGCATATGCAGCAGTACGTCAAAGCGAGTATCGGCAAGCTGACGCCACAGCGCGCGCATGCCGGCAAGGCCGGTTGATTTGTCGTAAACGACGAACTCGACCCCGGAAAGGCCTGCCAGTAGACTGTGCTCCCCCTTACCTATAATCCAGGTAATACGTGCGTCAGGCCACTGGCGCTGTAACGCCCGCACCGTGGGCACCAGATTGCATACGTCTCCTAAAGCAGAGAGGCGCAAAATGGCAATGTGTTTGGGCTGAACAGGCAGAGAGGGCTTCATGCGCTTAGCGGCACTCCGGCAGAAAAATAGTCTGATTTTACATGATGCAGACAGTTTATGTGACGCACCGGGAACACACCAAATTCATCCGGGCTTATTCACGAGCGATTATTGGCGCAGGCAGGGGCTCATTGTGGGTGAAGCCCCGGGGCGAGGTAGCAGCTTTTTTCTGCAGGCAACGCCTACTGAACAATGGGTATTAAGGCCTTATCGACGCGGTGGTATGGCGGCCAGGCTAAGTGAGAAACGCTACTTTTGGACAGGAACTGAGCGTACACGAGCGTTTCGTGAGCTGCGCTTAACCGCTACTCTTTTTGCGCAAGGGCTCCCCGTACCGCGCCCCGTCGCCAGCTGCGTTACCCGGCATGGTTTAACCTATGAGGCTGCGTTGATGACGGTACGCATCCCCGGTGCACGGGCGCTAGCCGAGCTGCTTAACCGTCGCCAGGCAGATGATGCGTTATTGCAGCAAGTAGGCTCGATGATTAAACGCTTTCATCAGGCAGGGCTTGATCACGTGGACTTAAATGCCCGCAATATTCTGATCGATAGTAACGACACGCCGTGGTTGATCGACTTAGATCGCTGCCGGCTACGTTCGCCGGGCAAGTGGCAGAACGACAACTTAACGCGCCTGAAGCGATCGCTCATTAAATTTAACGCGGAAAATAGCTATTCATCAATACTAGACGGCTATCAGTAATTACATAGCTTTTACACTAAGCCTTTTGCTCTAACAGCTCTTTTGCTAACTGCATCACGTCATCAACCACAATATCAGGCACGCCAAGAGAGCAAGAAACAGAGCGGCTATTGTCTCTCGTCAAAAACCACTCGGGCAGAGACTCTTTAAATAGCACAATTTGCCTGACACCTAGAATGTGGGCAATGTGAGAAGGCCCACAGTCATTGCTAACAAAAATCTTACATCCTTCTACCATGCTAAACAGAAGATCGACACTCGGCTGATTAAAGACCGTATATCCTTTTCTTTTTAGTATGCTTGTTTCTTCAGTTTCTTGCGGGCCCGTAATGAAAAACACGTTTTTCTCACCATTTTCGACAAACTGATCAGCCAACTGCATGTATTTTTCTATTGGCCACTTCTTTTCCTCTTTACCTGCCCCCGGAACGAGCAAAACACTGTCTAAAAAACGTTCATCGTGGCTAATAAACTGTTTCAAATAAGGAACAGAAGATGCGCATGTTTCATTCATTAGTTGTAAAAATAAATCTGCTCTATAGATAGATACATCTAACGGTAGCGTATGCGTGTAAAAAGCCCCCGTTTTCTTAAACCCAACGCGATGAGGTATCTTCAACAACAGCATTTGTAGAGCAACACCAATACTCGAAGGTCTCAAGTTGAACCCGATATCAAAATTATATTTTTTAAGTAAATAAAATTGATCTCTCTTGTTAATAACTTCTAAACTATCTAAAAATCCACTATCGACAAGAAAACTAGCACCGTTGTTTTTTGTTACGCCAACCAATTTAGCCCCAGGGTACTTTTCCCTTAGCATCACTAAAAATGGCACGTGCACTAAATGGGCACCAAAAAAAGGCCTGTTATGTAAAAAAATCACAATATGGCGTTCATTTAATAGCATTGTCATTTTTGGACTAACTCTTTATATCGCTGACTATATTTCTCAGCCATCGCATCGCTACTGTAAAGATGCAGTGATGAAAATGCAGTATCTATAACATGATGCCTTAACATAGCGTTGTCTCTGAGCATTAAGAGCCGATCTTTTATTTCACTAGCACAGTCAACAGAAACCAGAAAACCTGTTTCATTAGTTTTTATAAGATCAGGAATGCCGCCGACATCGCTCGCTATAATAGGGACACGAGCATTCATTACATCTAAAAGCACCGACCCTAACCCTTCATTTCTTGAGGGGAATACAAAAACATCAAATCCAGACAAATAATCATTAACATTATCTTTAAAGCCCGCCCAGACAATATTGCGAATACCTTCGCTTTCTTTTTTAAGCGCTGCTTCGTCTTCGCCTTTACCAAAAAAAACAAAAACATACTCGGGGTAATCATGTTCTAAACTTTTGGCTACATCCATTAACACACGTTGCCCCTTATGACGATCCACAAGCGCACCAGCATGCCCAACAATAATTTTGTTTGGATATTGCTGCTTAAACTCAACGGCTACTTTCGGGTCGTTTACAGCGCCAGAATGAGCGCTTGGAATTGTGTATATAGGAGATGTGGTAAAGCTTTTTAGCTGCTCGGCAATAACGCTAGAAATCGCCACGCAGTAGCCTGCATTTCGATAAAAAACAGTATTGCTCCATTTACGCTTAATCGGCGTATCGACACGGCGAGTAATAATATAAGGCGTTTGATAAAGCTTATTATGCAGCCAGGCCCAATGCACTGCTTTGGCTTCATGCGCATGGACAATATCAGCGCTGCCTGCCTGCCTATGGCCAGCCAATTGATGACCTGCATTAACAAAGACCACGCCCGGGGTCTCGGCTAGTTCAGCACGTAGCGGTGACGATAATTGACACACGAGTGTTTGGCGCTTTATCTCACTTAGCTTAGCGAGTGCTTGAATTAAAAGGACTGTTTGACGCTCTCCTCCACGAAAGCCTTTGGCCAGATTGACATGAATAATGTGCAAAAGCGCCTCCTGGGAGATATTGTGGCTTTAAAAGCCGATATAATAGCATTGCTTTCTCATTCTCTGACAGGACAGACATCCTCATGCCCGCTGGCGTTAGCGTAGTTATCATCACTCGAAATGCTGCCTCGACGCTGCAGCGTACTCTGGACGCCGTGCAATGTTTCGATGACGTTGTGGTTTATGACAACGGCTCAAGCGACGACACAACGCATATTGCCTCTGGCTATTCGAACGTTTCACTGCATGAAGGTGACTTTCTTGGCTTTGGCCCGACAAAGCGTTTTGCGGTCTCTTTAGCGAAACATGACTGGATCTTGTCGCTAGATGCCGACGAGGCTCCCTCCATGGAGCTTATTGAGGCCATCGCCTCATGGTGCCCCAGCGCTGCCTCTAACGATCTTGGACAGATACGACGCGAGAATTGGATGATGGGCAGGCCTGTTCGCTATTCAGGGTGGGGTAATGACTGGCTCGTGCGTCTATTCAACCGACGCTGCCATAATTTTAATGATGCGATGGTTCACGAATCTATTCTATTGAGCGAGACCAGCCGTCTGCAGCGATTGTCAGGCATCATTGAGCATACTGCCGTGACAGATTTGTCTCAGTTTCTTGAAAAAATAAACCGCTACTCGAGCCTTCGCGCCGAGTCCGGAAAGCTTAAACACTATCCTGCAGCTATCGTTTTTCTAAAAGCCATCTTTGCTTTTTTACGTACTTATGTACTGCAGCACGGTTGGCGCGACGGCTGGAGAGGATTAGTCATTTCTGTTTCGAACGCCAACGGCGTATTTTGGAAATATATGAAACAGTCGGTAAGAAACCGCCAATAATCTCAGAGCTGTCCCTGAGAATCACCCTTTTAAAAGCAGGCGACACTAGATTATTTACGGAATTCGTCTGACAAAATAGGTTATCTATGCATCCTCGTGCTATTCAAAAAATAGCGTTAGTTATTATTGGCTTATGTCTTGGCTATGCAGTCACTGTACTGACACGCCTGCCGTGGTGGACACTGTTTATTGTCGCTGCCGTATGGATTGGCCTGGGGCTAAAACTGCGCTGGGGCCAACCCTCTAATGCACGCTATCGCAAAATCTGGCCGTGGTCACTGTTGCCGCTAAGCCTTTGGGGTATCTACGTTTACTTAGCAGATAGTTTTGGCATTGTCGACTTAGGGGCAGTGTTTTTCCATCTCCAGGCTGGCATCGCCGAGCATGGTGGTGCGGGTAAAATGTTTACCGCTGTGCTTTATACGCTGGTCATGATCGGCGTGCTGGCAGCGGTCACCTGGCTATCGCGCCACGACCAACGCTGGCGCTTAGCCGAGCGTTTTTTCGCTATTGTACTACTGGCTAGCAACCCGCTGCTGTTTGGCTTAGGCCAGCGCAGCGCATCCATTGTCACTGATGATGGGGCTTGGCTGGACCGGCGCTATAAGGCACCGCCTACCGAAGAGCTACAAGATCCGCCTAATTTACTCATCATGTATTTAGAGAGCCTCGAACGAACTTACTCTAATGAGCTTTTCGGCGATGTCTACGCAGATCTCGACGCGCTCGGAGAACGAGGCGCAGTCTTTGAAGGTATACGTCAGATGGATAACACCGGCTGGACGATGGCCGGAATGATCGCCAGCCAGTGTGGCGTCCCTTTAATGCCAGCAGGCCTTATCCACGACTCTCAATTTGAGCCGCTTTCAAAAGTTGCACCTGGCGTCGATTGTCTTGGTGACGTACTTGCCGCGCAGGGCTATCAACTGAGCTATTTAGGCGGTGCCAGTACTCAGTTTGCAGGTAAGGGGCTGTTCTATCGTGGCCATCAATTCAATAATGTGAAAGGCCGTGAAGATCTAGAACCGCTGCTAGATGACCCTGAGTATGTCAACAGCTGGGGGCTGTATGACGACTCGCTTTACGATATTACCGCCGACGAAATACGCCGACTAGATAGCGAAGGTAACGGCCCCTGGGGCGTTGTGAGCCTCAACCTTGCAGGCCATGCGCCGCACGGCTACCCCTCGCAAGCCTGTGTGGAACAGCAGGGCGAGTTCGATGGGCAGGATATCCTGTATTCCGTGCAGTGCTCGGCGTGGCTAGCGCGTCATTTTATTGAGCGCTTAGAGGCAGAGGGGCTTCTCGATAATACCCTCGTCATGGTGCTCAGTGATCATCTTACGATGCGCGTGTCGGTCTGGGATCAGCTGACGGCGATGGACCGTGATAATACGCTGATTATGATCGGAGATGGTATTGAGCCCCAGCGCATTCGCCGCGATGCGACGACGCTGGATATCTTTCCTACGCTGCTGGATGCGCTTGGGTTTAATTTAGCAGAGCAGCGTGCCGGCCTCGGAACGTCGTTACTCAGTGATAAGCAGACACTGGTGGAGATCCATGGCATTGAGGTGGTGAATCAGCGCCTAAGAGAGGAGACAGCGCTCCAGCATCGCTTGTGGGAAGGTATATCGCCTCAGCGCCGCGAACCTCAGGAAGCCCCTCCTCCTTTAGAGCAAACGCTGGAAACGCCCGCAGACATTGCCGACGAAATTGAGATCATTCATTAGCCATCATGCCGTCGCGCTGCGGGTCAGCGTGTATTGCTTTATACACCTGATCAACGCTCAGCTGATTAAGGCAATTGGTATGCCCTAATGGACAAGTGCGCTCAAAGCAGGGCGAGCAGGATAGTGCAAGATAATGGATGGCGGCGTTATCCGTCATGGGCGGCGTGTAGACGGGCGATGAAGAGCCATAGAGCGCATGAACGCGAACCCCTACCGCCGCCGCCACGTGCATCAAACCTGAATCGTTGGTGACCACCTGTCGGCAATCGGCGAGTAGATCAACCGCATCGGCCAGCTGAGTTTTACCGCACAGATTATGGGCATGGGCAAGCCCTTGCACTATCGCCTCCCCTGCCGCGTGATCTTTTTGCCCACCCAGCACGCGCACCTCGAAACCGTCTTGCACCAGCCGTTTTGCTAATGCATGAAAATAACTGACGGGCCACTGTTTGGCAGGGCCATACTCCGCGCCCGGCATCAAACCAACGGCCGGGCGTGATGAAAGCGAGTGAGCTAGGTACAGGTTCACCAGGTTATCGCTGTCAATCTGCAAACAAGGCTTGGGTAATAAAAAGTTGCCTCTCTCCGTTTCAGCCAGCGGTAGCCCAAGCGATACAAAGCGCTTTACCGTTTGGTCAAGCACCTGCTTATTAAGCTTACGGCACTCTTTAAGCAGCCCGTAACGATGCTCACCGGTAAAGCCAACACGCTCGGGTATCCGCGCCATAAAGGGAATAAGCGCGGCCTTCCAAGACCGGGGCAGCACAATGGCGCGATCAAAGCGCCCACGCAGCTGTTTGGCAAGCTTTCGACGGCTAGCCAAGCCAAACTCTCCGTGGCCCACCGTCAGTGGCAAGACCTCATCCACTTCGGGCATGCGCTCTAAAATAGGCTGCGACCACGCCGGCGCAACGACGGCAATCGTCGCACCGGGCTGGCGGGCTTTTAAGGTCATAAACAGGCTTTGTGCCATGACCATATCGCCCACCCATGAAGGGCCAATAATCAGCAGACGCGGCGCTGGATTAGCCATTCAACCACCCCAAGTAGGCCTTAACCCCTTGAGCAACGGTTTTAAATTCAACATCACAGCCGCTGCCACGCAGCGCATCAATATCGGCACGCGTATAGCTCTGATAGCGTCCTTTAAGCTCGTCAGGAAAGGCGATGTAGTCGATCTCACCTTTGCTGTAAAAATCGATTACCGCTTCGCCTATCGCTTTAAAAGGCTCCGCTCGTCCGGTACCCAGATTGAAAATGCCTGACTTATCGGGATTATCCAAAAACCATAGGTTTACATCGACGACGTCACCGACATAAACGAAGTCGCGGCTCTGCATGCCCGCCTCATAGCCTCCATAGGCGCCAAACAGCTTCAGCGTTTCATCGTTACGTACTTGCAGATGATTGTGATACGCCACGCTGGCCATTTTGCCCTTATGCTGCTCACGGGGCCCGTAAACATTGAAATAGCGAAAGCCTACCACCTGGGTCGTCAGCTCGCTCCAGCGCGAACGCACATGCTGATCAAACAGCAGCTTTGAATAGCCATAAACGTTGAGCGGCTTTTCACACTCGGGACTTTCTTTAAATACGTCACTGCCACCATAGGTCGCGGCAGATGATGCGTATAGCAAAGGGATACCCTGCTGTTCGCAATAATTCAGTAATACCTTGGAGTACTCGAAGTTATTTTCCATCATGTAATGGCCGTCCCATTCGGTTGTATCCGAACAGGCGCCTTCATGGAAAATGGCTTCAATCTTAGGTAAGTCAACGCTCTCGCCCCTCAGCGCCGCTTTTATCCTAACGAGAAAATCGTCTTTATCCAGATAGTCGGCCAGCGTACAGTCGGCTAAATTGACGAATTTGGTACCGTCGCGCAAATCGTCGACAACCATCACGTCGTTTCTGCCGCGCGTATTCAACGCTTTAACCAAGTTGGCCCCGATAAAACCGGCACCGCCAGTGATCACAATCATGCTGTTCTCCTTATCTAAAGCGGCTTGTTGGCATACGTGCCTATAACCCATCTGCCTAGGATTGTATACTTGACGCCTTATGAATTCATGGCCAACGGTGCTTTCCGCGATGAGTGTCTCGACAAACCAATCGACACCTGATGTGTCGACCTTTCAAGGCTTGATCCTTGCTCTGCAGCAGTACTGGGCAGAACAGGGTTGCGTCATTCTCCAGCCGCTCGATATGGAAGTCGGCGCAGGCACTTTTCACCCAGCGACGTTTCTGCGCGCCATTGGGCCAGAAACGTGGAATGCTGCCTACGTGCAGCCTTCCCGACGCCCCACCGATGGTCGCTATGGCGAAAACCCTAACCGCCTGCAGCACTATTATCAGTTCCAAGTGGTGATGAAACCATCGCCGAGTAACTTCCAAAACCTTTATCTGGGCTCGCTCAAGCGGCTAGGCCTAGACCCGCTGGTTCACGATGTGCGCTTTGTAGAAGACAACTGGGAGTCTCCTACACTGGGCGCTTGGGGCCTTGGCTGGGAAATCTGGCTAAACGGCATGGAAGTTACCCAGTTTACCTACTTTCAGCAGGCAGGTGGCATTGAGTGCTACCCGGTTACCGGCGAGCTCACCTATGGGCTTGAGCGTATCGCCATGTACCTGCAAAACGTCGACAGCGTTTACGACCTTGTTTGGGCCACGGCTCCAGATGGTAGCAAGGTCACCTATGGCGACGTTTACTTGCAAAATGAGCGCGAACAATCCGCCTATAACTTTGAACATGCCGATGTCGATCAGCTATTTGCCTCCTTCGACCACCAGGAAAAAGAGTGCAGCAAGCTTCTCGCAGCAAGCTTGCCCTTACCTGCCTACGAGCAGGTGCTGAAAGCATCGCACACGTTTAACCTATTGGATGCGCGTCACGCTATTTCAGTCACCGAACGTCAGCGCTTTATTTTGCGCGTCCGGACCATGGCCCGTGATATTGCCACCGCTTACTTTGAGTCGCGTAAGGCAGAAGGTTTCCCCATGGCGCCAGAAATACTTCGCCGCGAACTACTCGCCGACCAGGGAGACGATTAAATGGCTATTAATACGCTCTTATTAGAACTGGGTGCTGAAGAGCTGCCGTCGAAAGCATTGGACGCACTGTCGGACGCCTTTGCCGCCGGTATTGAAAAAGGCCTGAAGGAAGCCGACGTTCCCTTTGCCAGCGTTGCCGCTTTTGCGACACCGCGGCGGCTGGCGGTGCAAGTATTCGAGCTTGCGGACAAGCAGCCCGATCGCGACGTTGAACGGCGTGGCCCAGCCCTGGCAGCAGCCTTTAAAGATGGCGTTGCTACGAAAGCTGCCGAAGGTTTTGCCCGCTCCTGCGGCGTCACGGTTGACGATCTAATTCATTTAGATACTGATAAAGGCACCTGGTTGGCATTTCGTGAGCAGCAGCAAGGCGAGTCGATTCAGGCATTGCTACCTGAGATTCTGCGCAAAACTATCAGTGCACTTCCGGTCCCTAAATATATGCGCTGGGGTGCCTCACGCATTGAATTTTCACGGCCCGTGCACTGGCTTTTAGCGCTTTACGGCAACGACGTTGTGGCCGCCGAAGTGCTTGGCTTGCAGGCCAGCCGCACGACCTTCGGCCACCGCTTTCATGCGCCGGATGCCATTCAGCTGGCGCATGCCGATGACTACGTCGCCAGCTTGGAAAATGCATACGTGCTGGTAGACCGCGTGCAGCGCCGTGAGCGCATCCGCGAGCAGGTGTTGGCGGAAGCCGAAGTACAAGAAGCTAATGCCGTTATCGACGAAGAGCTTCTCATAGAAGTAAGCGGTTTAGTTGAGTGGCCGGTAGCCCTTACCGGAAGCTTTGATGAGCGCTTTCTTGAGGTGCCGGCGGAATGCCTGATTTCTTCCATGAAAGCCAACCAAAAGTATTTCCATCTTTTAGATGATGCCGGCAAGCTGAAGCCGCTATTTATCACCATTGCTAATATCGACAGCACGGACCCGGATCAAGTTATCGCCGGTAACGAAAAAGTGATTCGCCCGCGTTTAGCCGACGCTGCTTTTTTCTACGAAGTCGATCGCAAGCGTACACTTGCCGCCAGGACTCCGCTGCTGGAAAGCGTTGTATTCCAAAAGCAGTTAGGCACCCTGGCGGACAAAGCGCGTCGCAGTACAGTTGTGGCGACCTTTATTGCAGAAAAGATCAATGCGGACGTTGCTCATGCTCAGCGCGCCGTGGCGCTGGCCAAGTGCGACTTAGTCACCGAAATGGTACTCGAATTCCCCGAACTTCAGGGAATTATGGGACGCTATTATGCTGAGCAAGACGGTGAGCCTGCCGACGTTTCTCAAGCACTTGAAGAGCAGTACTTACCGCGTTTTGCCACCGATGCCATCCCCCAAAGCGCAACCGGTAAGGCATTAGCTTTGGCAGACCGCCTGGACACTCTGGTCGGTATTTTTGGGATTGGTCAACGCCCCACTGGCGCAAAAGATCCCTTTGCTTTGCGCCGCGCCTCTATCGGCGTGCTTAACATTCTGGTTAAGGGCGAGCTTAATCTTGATCTGCGCGAGCTTCTTAACGTTGCCGCAGAACAGCATAAGAGCCTGCCTAAGGCAGACGGGCTTGTGGAGGATGTGCTGACTTATATGTTGGACCGTTTCCGCGCCTGGGGGCAGGATGAAGGCATTAGTGCTGAAATGTATCTAGCTGTGCGCGCACGCCCGGTGACGAACCCGCTTGATTTCGCTCGCCGCCTTCGCGCTGTTAAAGCCTTTGCTCAGCGCGATGAAGCCTCAGCGCTGGCATCCGCCAATAAGCGAGTTTCTAACATTTTGGCGAAGCAGACCAATGCCGACATCACTCAGGTGGACTCAGCGTTACTGGCTGAAGACGCTGAGAAAAAGCTGTTCGAGGTGGTAACGGCTAACCAAGCACAGGTGGCACCGCTGTTTGCATTGGGTGACTATCAGAAAGCGCTCGATATACTGGCCACGCTGCGCGAGCCCGTGGATGCCTTCTTTGACCAGGTAATGGTCATGGCAGATGATCCGGCTATTCAGCGCAATCGATTAGCGCTACTTGCCAGCCTACAAGGCCTGTTTTTAGAAGTGGCCGATATCTCGCTACTGCCTCAATAAGCTTTTCACCGCCCTCCCCCTTAACCGATGGCTTAGCGCCATCGGTTTTTTGTTTCACGTGAAACATTCGATAGTGCCAAACACCTTGTAACGTCAAAAGACCTGCATTGAGAACATGAGGTGGTTATCTACATCTGAGTCTATCCTTATCTATATAGCTATCCAATGCTATCCTGGTTTGCCTTCGGCTAGCGGCATACGGATTTAACCAAGGCCTAAACCTAACATCGCCAAGGCGCTTTTTTGTTTCCAAAGGCATATAAGAGTAAAATAATCGATATTATGTGAAATAAAACATGCTTTTAAAACAAGTCGTTTTACGTGGCTGAGTATATATGACGACTTGTTTGATAGTTAGCCGCGAGGAGCCTACCTATGTACGATCTTTTTTTACTCGACTCACTCCCTCGTCAGCAGGCGACTATGGCGCCGCATACCCTCAACGGACAGAAGCTGTGGCTGAAACGTGCGGCAAAGCGCAACTCGCGTTGGGTTTATGCGCCGCTTAAATTACTGGCCGCGTGGCTCAAACTAGATGCGCTTAAACCTGTTCCCAATATAGGCGGTGAAGAAAGTATTCTCATTGAAGCTAAGCGTATCGAAACCCTACGAAAGGCGGGTGTTGCGGTGCAAACTATTCTAGCGAAAACTCCTCAGGCGCTGTTGCTGGCTGATGCGGGTACGCCTGAGCAGCCCGCGGTCACATTGCTAGAGAAAATCAAAAGCACGAATGATGCTGCTCAAATTGATATGATTTTAGCACTCAGCATTGAAGCACTTAATAGCGTTCATCGCCGAGACTGCTACCTGAGTGAAGCCTTCGCACGCAATATTCTTATCACTGATGATAGAGCTGTTTTTATTGACTTTGAGACCGACCCTGGGCAGGTTCATGCACCGGTGGATTGCATGGTACGCGACTGGTACTGCTTTATTTTTTCGCTATACGGCAAGCTTTATAAATCACCAGCGCAGTATGAGCGTTTAACACCGGCACTAGTGGAAGGTTTGAAGAATGCGAAGCAGGACGTACGCGAGCGCTTTTGCGAAACACTTCCTAAGCTGCTTCACTTACGGCGCATACCCTTTAAATTCTTCGGTAGCGACGGACGAAAGTTAAGCGTTACCCTTCAGTCTCTTGCAGCACTCAATCAGCGCCTATAACGACGAGATTTCGATGCCGATATACCCTCAACAGCTGGTTATTCTTGACCGTGACGGCGTCATCAATCAGGACTCAGATGCTTACATAAAGTCCCTAGATGAATGGATACCTTATCCTGATTCAATTGATGCCATCGCTCGTTTGTCGCAGTCAGGCTATATTGTAGCCATAGCCACTAACCAGTCAGGAATTGCGCGGGGGTATTATGATGAAACTGTACTTGCCAAGATCCACGCCCGTTTAAAAACATTGGTAGAGACCGCAGGAGGCCGTATTGCGCACATTGCCTATTGCCCACATGGTCCCGACGATAAATGTACTTGCCGCAAGCCGCTGCCTGGACTGCTTCATGACATCCAGCGCGTATTAGGATTATCGAGCCTGTCAGGAAGCTGGATGGTAGGTGATAGCCTTCGCGACCTTCAGGCAGGTAACGCTTGTGGCTGTAGGCTCGTGCTCGTCAAAACGGGCAAAGGCACCCAGACCGCTCAAAAAGGCCTAGGTCTCAATGACGCATTAATCTGCACTAACTTGACAGACTTTGCAGATAAGCTTCTCGCTGGACGACTAGGTTAAAGCGTTTATTAATTTAAACCTCCTTTGATACCAGCATTACACGCCAACGGTTAAAACGAAAAAATGCCGCGGGCTATTCACCCAGCGGCATTTTATTTTCATTGTTTCACGTGAAACATGGTGATGCGTTTTTTATACGTCGAGATTGGCAACCAGGGCATTTGTCTCGATGAATTCACGACGCGGCTCAACATCATCACCCATCAGCGTATTAAACATCATATCGGCCCCCACAGCGTCTTCAATGGTGACACGCAGCATACGACGGCTGTCAGGATCCATAGTAGTGTCCCAAAGCTGATCGGGGTTCATTTCACCTAGACCTTTATAGCGCTGCACGGACAGGCCACGCTGCCCTTCTTGCATAAGCCATGTAAGGACTTCGGAAAAATGAGCTACGGGCTTCTGACGCTCTCCTCGAGCGATATAAGACCCTTCTTCAAGGAAGCCATCCAACACTGCGCCAAGCTCAGCAATCCCACGATAGTCGGCGCTTTCGAAGAAATCGAGCCCCCAAACATAGTCGGTAGTCACCCCGTGGGCGACTAGCGAGACTGTAGGTAAGTACAGCGCACGCTCAGTGTCTTCCTGAAGATGGAAGTGATACCGCGGCCCGCCTTCATAGGCCACCATATCGTCCATTGTCTTCTGCAGCTCATCAATCCAGTTCTGCATGGTGACACGATCTTTAAGACTCGCCTCCCCTTTCAATGCCGACGTATGGATAATCTGTTTAAGCACTTCATTCGGATAAACGCGCGATAAGCGATCAATTCGCTTCATCACTGTGCGGTACTGGTTGACCAGCGTTTCAAGCTGGGAGCCGCTAATGCCCGGGGCATTGGCATTAACATGCAGGCCAGCACCATCCAACGCCGTCGTGGTTAAGTAATCAACCATCGCCTGCTCATCTTTAAGATACAGCTCTTGCTTGCCGCGCTTAATTTTATAAAGCGGCGGCTGAGCGATAAAGATGTGACCACGCTCTATTAATTCCGGCATTTGGCGGAAAAAGAATGTCAGCAGCAGGGTACGAATATGCGAACCGTCAACGTCCGCGTCCGTCATGATAATAACGGAGTGGTAACGCAGCTTATCGGGATTAAATTCTTCACGGCCGATACCACAGCCAAGCGCAGTGATTAAGGTGCCCACTTCAGCAGACGAGAGCATCTTATCGAAACGTGCTTTCTCGACGTTTAGGATTTTACCCTTAAGCGGCAAAATAGCCTGAGTACGGCGATCGCGCCCCTGCTTCGCACTGCCACCTGCAGAGTCACCCTCCACCAGGTAAAGCTCAGATTGGCTCGGATCTTTCTCTTGGCAGTCTGCAAGCTTACCGGGCAAGCCGGCGATATCTAGCGCGCCTTTGCGCCGCGTCATGTCTCGTGCTTTGCGCGCTGCTTCTCGCGCACGCGCTGCGTCTAACATCTTATTAACAATTGCTTTAGCTTCGTTGGGTTTTTCAACAAGGTATTCAGAAAACAGGCGGCTCATTTCTTGCTCAACCGCTGTTTTAACTTCGCTGGAAACCAACTTGTCTTTTGTCTGAGATGAAAACTTAGGGTCCGGCACTTTTACTGAGATAATCGCCGTTAATCCCTCACGGGCATCATCACCGGTGGTGTTCACTTTAGCTTTTTTAAGCAGATTTTCGGCGTCGATGTAGTTATTTAACGTACGCGTAAGGCCGGCACGAAAGCCCGCCAAATGTGCGCCGCCATCCCGCTGAGGAATATTATTGGTGTAACAGAAAATATTTTCAGTGAAGGCTTCGCTCCACTGCATGGCCACCTCAACTTCAACGCCATCATCACGGATAGCATTAAAGTGGAACACCGGGTTAATCACATTCTTATTGGTGTTCAGGTGATCAACAAAGGCTTTTAAGCCACCTTCGTAATGAAACAGCTCCTCTTTACCGCTGCGCTCATCCAATAAACGGATGGCAACGCCGGAATTCAAAAAGGAGAGTTCACGCAGGCGCTTGGCTAATATATCGAAATGGAACTCGATATTGCCAAACGTTTCTGGCGAGGGGCGGAAATGAACACGCGTGCCACTTTTTTCAGTTTTCCCGACCACGCCAAGAGGCGCCTGAGGAACACCGTGACGATACAGCTGCTCAAACACTTCGCCCTGACGCCAGATGGTGAGGCGCAGCTCGGCAGAAAGCGCGTTAACAACAGAAACCCCTACGCCGTGTAGGCCGCCAGACACCTTGTAGGAGTTGTCATCAAATTTACCGCCCGCGTGTAGTACCGTCATGATAACTTCAGCGGCGGAAACCCCCTCACCCTCATGAAGTTCGGTAGGAACACCGCGGCCGTTATCACTAACGGTGACCGACTCATCAGGGTGAATGACAACGCGAATTTCGCTGCAGTGGCCCGCCAAAGCTTCATCGATGGAGTTATCCACCAACTCGAAGACCATATGGTGCAGACCGGTTCCATCGTCGGTGTCACCGATATACATACCTGGGCGCTTGCGTACTGCGTCCAGCCCTTTGAGCACCTTGATGCTTGATGAATCGTAAGCCTGCTCGCTCATTGACCACTCCGTCGTGAAGTCTGTCTCGTTCCGTATCGCCGATGTTTCTGCTTAGCTGTCCTGCACTAATTGGCTTAGCCCATGTTCAGCATGTTTCACGTGAAACATTTTTACCGCCGTACTAGGAAGCCATGTGCGTCGTAAAGCAGAAGACTCGACGCTGGTAATAAAAGCTTGGCACTGCATATCTTCAAGTAGCTGACAAAACTGATAACGATTTTGTTCGTCAAGTTCCGCAGGCAAATCATCGATAAGATAAATGCAGTGTCGCTGCGCTGTTCTTTCCAGAAACCGGCCTTGGGCAAGCTTCATGGCGCTGACCACTAACTTCTGCTGGCCTCTGGAAAGCACTTCAACAGCCGGCTGTTTATTCACTCTTATGCGTAAATCGGCACGCTGCGGGCCTTGCTGGGTAAACCCCATCTGCTGATCGGTGGTGCGGCTATCGTGCAGCACTGCCGAAAGAGACCTTTCTTTATCCCACCCTCTCGCGTAGCGCAGTGAGAGGCCGGGCAAAGGAAACAGCATTTTTAAGGTTTCTTCAAATACAGGTAGAAAATCGCTGAACCAGGCCCTTCGCAGCATATCCATTTGCTCACCCCAGTTGGCAAGCTCTTGCTCCCAAACAACCATTTCCTGGGGTTGTATTCTACCACGCCTAAGCAGTGCATTCCGATGTTTCAGCGCACGGCGAGTACGCTTCCATATTCCCAAAAAGTCGTGTTCCACGTGAAACACACCCCAATCCAGAAACTCACGCCGTCCTGCCGGTGACCCTTCTAGCAAACGAAACGCATCCGGATTAATAAGCTGCAGCGGCATTGCTTCAACCAAGGCTGCTAACCGAGCGTTCTTATCGCCTTTTAAGCGCAATTCTAGCTCTCTCTGGGCACGTAGACGGCGAACGCCTAGGGCAACCTCAGGCTCACCGCTTAGGCGCCCAAAGAGCGTCATATGCGGCTGCTCAGATTGAATGGCATGCTTCAACTGACGAGTACGAAATGAACGTCCCATGCCTAGAATATGCACGCCTTCCAGCAGGCTGGTTTTACCACTGCCATTAGCACCACTAATAACGTTGATACGAGGCGATGGCGTCATCTCAACCGGTAGAAGGTTGCGCAAGCCATGGAAATTAAGCAGTGTTAGGCTCATTTCGTTATCGTCACTTCTAATATCTCTAGGCTAGGTAACCAGTAAGACTAATTAGGCCAGTAGCATTCAAAGAAGAAACGGCGCTTCTGCTATCAGAAGCGCCGCTCAATTCTTCACGTTATTCTATACGTAATATAATTACAGGCGCATAGGCATTACGACATAAAGCGCGTCACCGCCGCCCGGCTCTTCAAGCAGCGCACTGCTGTTTGGGTCAGCCAGCGTAATTTGCACCCGTTCTTGATTAAGCACCGTTAACACATCAACGAGATAGCCAACGTTGAAACCCACTTCCATTGCACCACCGTTATACTCAATGGCGATATTTTCTTCAGCTTCTTCCTGCTCAGGGTTATTGGCCATTACTTTAAGATTATTTTCCTCAAGGTAAAGGCGTACCCCGCGATACTTCTCATTCGACAGAATAGCCGTACGTGAAAGCATCTGGCGCAGCTCTGCACGCTCAGCTATCAACACTTTATCGCCATTGCGCGGTACTACACGCTCGTAATCCGGAAATTTACCGTCGATTAACTTAGAGGTAAACGTGAAATCACCTGTGTGCGCACGAACATGACTGGAGCCCAACGTTAGGCTTACCGGCTCATCGCTGTCGTCTAACAAGCGCGACAGCTCCAAGATGCCTTTACGCGGGACAATCAGCTTTTGCGACTGGCTTACAGAGACGTCGATTGGCCGAGAGCACATCGCCAAGCGGTGACCATCTGTGGCTACCGTGCGTAGCAAGTTACTTTGAATTTCCAGCAGCATGCCGTTGAGGTAATAGCGCACATCCTGCTGTGCCATGGCAAATGATGTGGCTTCAATCAGATGCTTTAAAATACCGCGAGGCACGCTAATTTCCTGGCTGCCGTCGGCATCTTCAATATTTGGAAACTCAGCTACCGGTAGTGTGGACAGCGTAAAACGCGAACGACCGCTGCGCAGTATAGCGCGGCCGTCTTCAACGCTAAGCTGAATGTCAGACTGATCGGGAAGAGATTTACAAATGTCCATCAGCTTACGAGCGGGCACCGTAGCGGCGCCCGGCTGATCAACTTGGCTTGCTACGGTACGCCCAACCAGCTCAACTTCTAAATCAGTACCGGTGAGTGAAACCTGATCGCCTTCTATCTGAATCAACACATTAGAAAGCACAGGTAGTGTTTGGCGACGCTCGACGACACCGGCGACCAGCGTCAGCGGACGTAGCAGCGCCTCTCGGGAAATCGAAAATTTCATCAATGCTCCGGTTCTAAATCCTGAAAGACCTGCGCATCGCAGGTCCGTCCTATGGAATGATTAACTGGTCAACAGGCGCAGTAAATTCTTATAGTCCTCACGAATGTCCGCACTTTCTTCCTGCAACGATTTAACTTTTCGGCATGCGTGCAGCACCGTGGTGTGATCACGCCCACCAAAAGCGTCGCCAATCTCTGGCAAGCTATGATTGGTTAGCTCTTTAGCAAGCGCCATTGCCACCTGACGGGGGCGGGCAACGGAGCGTGAACGGCGCTTAGAAAGTAAGTCCGCCACCTTAATTTTGTAATACTCCGCCACCGTACGTTGAATATTATCAACGCCAACCTGTTTATCTTGAAGGGCTAACAGATCTTTTAATGACTCGCGAATAAAATCTTGGGTAATGGTTTTGCCCATGAAATGCGAATCAGCGATGACTTTTTTCAACGCGCCTTCCAATTCACGCACGTTAGAGCGAATTTTTTGAGCAATAAAGAACGCCGCATCGTGAGGCAAATCGACCTTAGCTTGATCAGCCTTCTTCATCAAAATGGCCACGCGTGTCTCAAGCTCCGGCGGCTCAATCGCCACCGTCAGCCCCCAGCCAAAGCGTGATTTCAGACGCTCTTCTACACCGCTAATCTCTTTCGGATAGCGATCAGAGGTCAGGATCATTTGCTGGCCGCCTTCCAAGAGTGCATTAAACGTATGGAAGAACTCTTCTTGTGAACGCTCTTTGCCGGCAAAAAACTGAATATCATCAATTAGTAAGGCATCAACGCTGCGATAAAAACGTTTAAAATCATTAATCGCATTAAGCTGTAATGCCTTCACCATATCGGCAACAAATCGCTCGGAATGCAGATATACAACGCGAGCATTTTCGCGCCGGGTCGCTAACGCATTGCCAACAGCATGCATCAAGTGAGTTTTACCAAGTCCCACTCCACCGTATAAAAACAGCGGGTTGTAGGCACCACCAGGGTTTTCAGACACTTGGCGCGACGCAGCGCGAGCCAGTTGGTTCGATTTACCTTCAACAAAGGTATCAAAGGTAAAATTAGGATTAAGTCCGCTACCATGTTTCAGGCTGCCCTCAACTTGTACCTGTCGCTCATTGGGGCGCCGCGTAGCCGCTTGCTGCTCACGCAATTTATCGATCTCACGCTCGTCGGCGGCATCTGCCCGCGATGACGTATGCACCGATGCCGAAGCAGGTCGCGATGGTGAAGCCGATATAGGATTACCTAAATCACGATGCTGAGGCGTCTGCGTAGCCGGGCGGCGACTACCTACCGTCAGGCTGACCTTAGGCGGTTTCGCGGGGGCGAGTTCACGCATCAGCTCACTTATCCGCTTGGCGTACTTATCGCTCACCCAATCACGCACAAAGCGATTCGGCGCCAATAAGCGCAGCTCGTTGGACTCTCCTTCCTCTGCCTGCAGCGGGCGTATCCAGGTATTGAACTGCTGTGAATTCAGTTCATCCTGCAGGTTGTCCAGGCACTGTTGCCAAAGCGTCAGCGACACTCATCTCACCATCGGTTGAAAACGGCCGACCATTGTAGCGCTCAAAGCTCCGGTTATCCACATGGGTTTAGGAACCCATATTGGCCTGTGGACAACTTGCAATAAGCCTGCGGGACAACCTCGGGAGGAAAGGGGGATAAATATGAATAATAACGTTTTCTTAAAGGTTATAAACATCTAACCAACATGTTTTAGACCGCTTATACGACACTTACACACAGATTTTTTATCATTATAACTTACTGAAATATGGATATTAAAATCACTTATCCACAAATAGTATCCCCACTATTAATAACAACAGGTTTAGAACTACTAACTAGTAATAATAGTGGTAGCGTCGATTGCCCAACAATATCCCAAAAGCAGCGCTGCAATCCCTCTGCAAGGCTTTTTATGCAAGGAAAAATTGCACCCGGCGTAGGAAGTCTCTACAATTTCCGGTCTTGAATTGAATCTCCCCGGCTAGTTCCTCACTGGACCGGGCTTTTTGGAATTCACTTTCCGTCCTAAACCACGTGGGAATAACGAGTTATGAAACGCACTTTTCAACCTAGCGTTCTCAAGCGCAAGCGCGCGCATGGCTTCCGTGCTCGTATGGCAACCAAAAACGGTCGCGCCGTCCTAGCACGCCGCCGTGCCAAAGGCCGCAAGCGTCTGAGCGCCTGATTTCGGATTGCGTGTGCCGCAGCAAGGCTTTCCCCGGCAATTACGGTTACTAAATGCTGGGGACTTCAGTCACGTGTTTGAACAAGCCGACTTAAAAGTGCATGGCAAAGGTATGATGGCGTTAGTTCGCTTTAGTACTCGGGGTTACCCTCGCCTTGGACTGATAGTTAGCAAAAAAAATGTTAAACGCGCCGTAGACCGCAACCGTTTCAAGCGTCTCGTACGAGAATCCGTACGCCTTCGCCAAGACCATTTACCCTCTGTGGATATTGTGGTTCTTGCGCGGCGGGGTGTGCAGGATATCGATAACGACACCTTACATCGCCAGTTATACGGCATGTGGAAGCGACTCCAGCGTGACGCGCAGGCGGTGATAGCAGAACCAACGCCAGAGCGTAACACGTGACATTTGGTGCACACTTCGCCGCTCGACCTCGGCCTGCCCCCCGGCAGGCTTTCGTGTGTCAAGGGGCAAGTAAATGACACTGCGCCACTAGTATATTCACCACCCAGCGGGCAGAACCCTCATGGACGTAAAACGACTTTTATTACTGATTCCACTAGCCGTACTAGCCTATTTGTTAGTCGTCCAGTGGAATCAGGATTACGGGCAGCCAAATTATGATTCGGCTCCTGAAATGACGCAACGCAGCAACTCGGCGGTGCCTAGCAATGTCGAAACTGACGATGGCTTAGCCGTTCCCAGCAGTTCTCCGCAGCAAGACCCGGTTGGAGAAGGAATCGCGAGCAGTACTGAAAGCGAGTCATCAAGCCGCGATTTTATTGCCGTCACGACCGACGTTCTTGATGTGCGTATCGATCCCCACGGTGGCGATATTGTTTATGCTGCTTTACCACAGCACAAGCAATCACTCGATTCAGAGCGCAACTACGTGCTGCTATCGGATAACAACAGCCGTAGCTATGTCGCACGCTCAGGGCTGCAGCTCGACGGTCAAGCTAGCCGCATCGCGTTCACTCCCGAAAATTCTGAGTATCGTTTAGGCGATAACGATGATGAGCTAAGCGTTAATCTAACCGCTGACGTTAACGGCGTTGAGATCATTAAACGCCTTACCTTTGACCGCGGCAGCTATGCGGTCAACGTCAATTACTACCTAGCTAACAATACCGATGCGCCCGTTACTGCGCGGTTTATTGGTCAGTTGGCACGAGATAATAGCCCCGACCCTTCCAGCGGCGTCTCAATGGGTATGAAGTCCTACTTGGGCGCAGCTTACTCAACGCCAGATGCTCGCTACGAGAAAATCAATTTTGAAGATATTCAAAATCGTGAGTTTGAAAACCGTGAAGCGCAGGGTGGCTGGATTGCTATTATTCAGCACTACTTTGTATCCGCATGGGCACCGCAGCAGGATCAGCAGAACCTGTTTTACGTCACCAGCGATTCCAGTAATCGTAACGTCGTCGCCTTTGCCGGCCCCACAAGCAACATTGCAGCAGAGGGTGAAGCTACTCTGGGCGCAACGCTGTACATGGGACCGAAGGTTCAGGACTACCTAGAACAGGTCGCTCCCAACCTGCAATTAACCGTGGATTATGGCTGGCTTTGGTTTATCGCTAACCCGCTGTTCTGGCTGCTGGATCATATCCATGAAATCGTTGGTAACTGGGGTTGGTCGATTGTTCTGCTAACCGTGCTGGTTAAGACCGTGCTGTTCCCGCTGTCTGCCAAGGCTTACAAGTCTATGGGCCGGATGCGTAAGCTTGGTCCGGAAATGCAGCGTCTAAAAGAGATGTATGGCGACGATCGTCAAAAAATGTCTCAAGAGATGATGAAGTTCTATCAGAAAGAGAAGATCAATCCGCTGGGCGGCTGTTTGCCTATCGTGATCCAGATGCCGGTCTTCATCGCTCTTTACTGGATGCTGCTAGAATCGGTTGAATTGCGCCATGCGCCGTTTATGTTCTGGATTCAAGATCTATCGATGAAGGATCCTTACTTCATCCTGCCGATCATTATGGGCATCTCGATGTTCGTTCAGCAGATGTTGAACCCGACGCCTCCGGACCCCATGCAGGCGAAGATTATGAAGATGCTACCCATCATCTTTACCTTCTTCTTCCTGTGGTTCCCAGCGGGTCTGGTCATCTACTGGGTGGTCAACAACATCATTTCGGTGGCGCAGCAGTACTACATTACGCGCAAAATCGAAAATGACCCGAGTATCGGCAAAGGCATGAGAACTAAGTAGTTAAAGAGACAGTGATTTACCGCTGTAATCTGCGCCTTCAGACCCCCGCCCCGTGCGGGGGTCTGGCGTTTTAAGACCAATAAATTCACACTAGTTGTGATCAATACTGGAACGATCCATTATTATTTCAGCCCACTGTTAAAGAGAGCCACCATGGCCGAACGCCTCTACACTCCTGACACCATCACGGCACTGGCGACTCCTCCTGGACGCGGTGGCGTCGGTATTATACGAGTCTCCGGCCCCGCCTGCCGCGAGATCGCCCAAGCTATGATTGGGCACTGCCCAGCACCAAGGTACGCCCATTACGGCCCCTTTCAGGGCGCTGAAGGCACTATTGATGAAGGTATCGCGCTACTTTTTAATGGCCCTTATTCTTTTACCGGTGAAGACGTACTCGAGCTTCAGGGGCACGGCGGCCCGATTATCATGGATATGCTGCTGGAACGTTGCATAGCATTAGGTGCTCGTTTAGCGCGACCAGGTGAGTTTTCCGAACGGGCTTTTTTGAACGATAAGCTGGATCTTGCCCAAGCAGAAGCCATTGCCGATCTGATTGATGCAACCTCACGCTCGGCGGCAGAAAACGCCGTTCGCTCGCTGCAAGGCGAGTTTTCAAAGCGGATCTCCGCGCTAGTGGAGCGCCTTATCGAGCTACGTGTTTATGTCGAAGCGGCCATTGATTTTCCAGAAGAAGAAATCGATTTTCTTGCCGATGGCCATGTGGCACAACATTTAAGCAGCGTACAGCAGGCGCTTAGCGATGTGCGTCAAGCCGCGGGGCAAGGTGCGCTGTTGCGCGAAGGTATGAGTGTGGTGATCGCAGGACGTCCTAATGCCGGCAAATCCAGCCTACTTAATGCGCTTACCGAGCAGGATACCGCCATCGTTACCGATATCGCCGGAACGACCCGCGACGTGCTGCGTGAGCATATTCATATCGATGGCATGCCGCTGCATATCATCGATACGGCCGGGCTACGCGATACCCCCGATGCGGTTGAAAAAATCGGCGTCGCTCGCGCCTGGGACGAAATAGAAAAGGCTGACCGGGTGCTGCTGCTAGTCGATGCCACGACCACCGATTCAATCGATCCAATGGAGATTTGGCCAGAGTTCGTGGCACGCCTACCGGATCAGCAGCGCCTAACCTTAGTCCGTAATAAGATAGACACCAGCGCTGAGCAGCCGTGTTTAGACCTATCCACAGGCACACCAATCGTGCGGCTATCTGTCAAAACGGGGGTGGGTGTGGATAACTTAAAGGCGCACTTGAAGGAGGTAATGGGCTTTGCCGCTACCACCGAAGGTCGCTTTTCTGCTCGTCGACGGCACCTGGATGCGCTTGACCGCGCCATGACAGCGCTCGATACCGGCCGTGCTCAGCTTGATGGCTATGGTGCAGGAGAGCTGCTGGCTGAAGACTTACGTGACGCCCAGCAGGCATTAGGCGAGATCACCGGCGAATTCAGCGCCGATGACCTACTCGGCGAGATTTTCGGCAGCTTCTGTATCGGTAAATAGCAAAGGCAGCTACTCTTGTACCCACCAATCTGCCTTATAGCGGCTGCTGGAGCCTAGTAGCGGCGTTATCTCCGCCATTGCCGCCGCTAGCTGCTGATCTAATCCCCAGGGTGGATTAATCACTAGCATGCCACTGCCATACATACCGTGAGCTTGCTCGGCTGGGGCGCTCAATAGCAGCTCGCTGCGCCAGATTTTGCGCACTCCACGCGCCTTTAGCGTATCTAGTAACGCGTGATGGTGGCCTGCCGGTAGCAATGGATACCAGATTAATATCACGCCATGGCGCACTTTTTCCAAGGCGTGTACCACCGTCTCAGCGACCTCTTGATACTCCACTTTGCGCTCATAGCTTGGGTCGATAAGCACGCACAGTCGCGGCGTTCTCACCGGCAGCATATCTGTTAATCCCACTAGACCATCACCAAAAACGCGCTGTGCGTTAGGCGATAATACCTGGGCATTAAGCTGCTTGTGCTCTCCGGGATGGAGTTCAAACAGACGCAGCTTATCCTGCTCACGTAGCACATTACTCATCCACCAGGGTGAACCCGGATAATGCGTTAACGTGGCTGCGTCCGGCTGGGCACTTCTCAGCGCCTCTTTCCATGCGCCCAAGAGCGGGTCACTGGACTTAGGCCGCTGCCAAAGTGGCCAAATACCCTCGCGGTACTCTTGCAAGCGTTGGCTCTCTTGCCCACTGAGGGGATAAAGGCCGCGGCCTGCATGAGTGTCAACATATGTAACGGCAGATTCTTTACGTAATAAATAATCGGTCACCGCATACAGAGTAAGATGCTTATGAACATCGGCAAAGTTACCGGCATGGTAGGCATGTTGATATGACAGCATGGGGACTCGTCAGCAGATGAATAAAAAAGCCCGCTATGTGAGCATAGCGGGCTATCAGCGGCAATAAGTAGTTAAGCGACTCGCGCTTACTAACGCTGGCCCTGACCATCACCGGTGGGGGTCAACGTGATTTCGACGCGACGGTTCTGGGCACGGCCCTGTTCATTGTCGTTACTAGCGATTGGCTGAGTTGCACCATACCCGGATGTATTGAGGCGCATAGAGCCGACGCCGTTCTGGGTTAAGTAACTGCCGACAGCATGGGCGCGGCGTTCAGACAGGCGCTGGTTATAGCTTGCATCGCCGGTGCTATCGGTATGACCAGCAATGTTAACGCGAGTGTCTTGGTACTGCGTCAATACGCTAGCGACTTCGTTCAGGGCGCTGCGTGCTTCACTGGTAAGGTCGGCCGAGTCAAAACCAAACGTAACACCGCTTGGCATATTGAGGACGATATCGTCACCGCGGCGATCAATCTCAATACGTGAACCTTGCAAGTTGTCACGCAGCTGCTGCTCTTGGCGGTCCATATAGACACCAACGCCAGCACCTGCGGCAGCGCCGACGGCAGCACCAATCAACGCACGGTCGCGACGGCTAGTACTGCCATCGCCCGACAGCGCACCCGCAGCGGCACCAATTGCGGCACCAATGCCCGAACCCATAGCGGTGCTAGAGCGCTGCGTTTGGCCACCGTAGGGGTCAGAGGTGGCACAACCTGCGACTAAAATAGCAGCGGCCAACGGTGTCAGTAGTCGAGAAATACGCATCACTCACTCCTTATTTATCTTCAATCGTTTGTTTCTTAAAAGATAGTTGGTTTATTACTTATCAATCATCGCCAATTAATGCCAGCAACTCATTCAAGAATAATAGACCTTGAGGCGATGCACGCAGTTTTTCAGGCATTTGCATCAAAAGTCCTTTTTTATCGGCGGACTGTAAACGCTCCAGTAACAAAGTATGTGACTGCCCTGTGTTAGCTGTCCACGTACCCAGCGTAACACCCTCCGTCAGCCGTAAAGCGTTCATGGCAAACTCCAAGGGCAGTTCATCTGCTGTTATTAACTGCTTGCCTGCCACAAAACCGCGCAAATCGTCCATACGTTTAAGGTAGGCATCAGGCTGGCGAGTTTTCCAGCGCCGCTCGATATTCCACTGTTTATCTTGATCAATGTGGCTAAGCTTGCCATGGGCGCCTGCACCAATGCCTAAATAATCACCAAACTGCCAATAATTAAGATTATGACGACTTTGATGATTAGCAGTGGCGTAAGCCGAAATCTCGTAACGTTCAAATCCTGCCTGCTCTAAACGCTGGTGCCCTGTGTCCTGAATATCCCAAAGCGCCTCCTCTTCCGGTAATAACGGGGGATTAGAATGAAAGGCGGTATTCGGTTCTAGAGTCAGTTGATACCAAGAAAGATGCTGTGGGGCTAGCGCCAAGGCTTGCTCAATATCATCCATTGCAAGCTCAGGCGTTTGCTCTGGCAAACCGTGCATGAGGTCAATATTGATATTGGTAAATCCAGCGTGCCGCGCTTGGGTAACCGCTGTCACGGCTTCTTGGCCGCTATGAATGCGCCCAAGAGCATGTAATTGGGCGGGCTGGAAGCTCTGAATACCCAGCGATAAGCGGTTAATACCCGCATTACGATAGCCAGTGAAACGTTCTTGCTCGGTAGTGCCTGGGTTGGCCTCTAAGGTAATTTCAATATCGTCAGCAAAAGGCAGCCGGCGCTTGATTTCTGTCAGTAAACGATCATAAAACAGTGGCGAAAGCAGGCTCGGCGTACCACCGCCAATAAAAATAGTCTGTATTTCCCGCTCAGCGGCTAATGCAAGGTCGCCATCCAGATCTTGTAACAGCGCCTTAAGATAAGCATCTTCAGGCAACGCTTTCGGCGTAAAGCCGTGCGAACCTGGCTCATGGGAATTGAAATCACAATAGGGGCATTTACGTACGCACCAAGGGGTGTGGATATAAAGCGATAGCGGCGGCAGCGTGTCAGCCATGCGCCACCTGCAGCAACTCCACCAAGCCCTGAAGCGCGCGGCCTCGGTGGCTAAGGCGATTTTTAGTTTCGCTGGGCAGCTCGGCAACACTCATTCCCTGATCCGGTAGCCAGAAAAGGGGATCATAGCCGAACCCCTCCTGGCCCCGCGGATGAGCAAGAATTTCACCTTCCCAACTGCGCTGTACGATCACCGGAACCGGATCTTTAGGATGGCGCAAGTAAACCAGTACGCACCAATAGCGCCCGCTGCGCTGACCTTCCGCACAATCGTTTAACGCGGCTAATAACGTCTCATTATTTTTTTGATCACTTTTTGGCTCGCCGCCATAGCGCGCGGAATAGATACCCGGCGCACCATTCAATGCGTCCACTTCGAGGCCAGAATCGTCCGATAGCGCAGGCAAACCACTAATAAGGCTCGCTTCACGGGCTTTGAGCAGGGCATTTTCTACGAATGTTAACCCTGTCTCTTCGACATCAATAACCCCAAAATCTGCTTGAGGGCGAACATCAAAGCCTAAAGGTGAAAGTAATTGATTGAATTCTCTTAACTTTCCGCTATTTCCACTCGCCAGAACAAGGGTATTGGCTGCTGACATGACAAACACTCCAGACATTAGAGCGTCAGTTTACGCGCTCATCCGCCGTATCAAAAGCCAGCAAAATGTTACTGAACGTATCTTAGAAAAAGATAGGTTAGAACACGCTAATTTAAGATAAATTAATACGGTGATATTTAGATATCCCTACCGCATCACGAGCGTTAACGTGCCTCCCACCCCTTGGGTAGAAGAACGAGTACGGTTAGTGCCTTTTTGAATGTCGACGTCCAGTTGCTCATCATCACTCAACAGTTTAACGGCACCTTCCAGTTCAGTACCGATAAACGTGTACTCGGCAGGTACGGTCCCACGCTCTTCGACATGCTCCGTCGTTTCGCCCTCATGGGTAATACGCCAGTGGGCTGAAAACTCTGCGCCTGGAGAGCCGCTCATGCTGATATGGATCTCATTCATAGTCTGCTCTTGAGACGACTACGCCAGCAGTGGGGCGCATGCTATTAGCCCCGCCGCACACATCGCATATCGCCAAGCCGTTGGTCGTTGCATTGTGATACCTCGTTTACCACAAGAGCCGCTCGTAATGAGCGGCTCTTGTGGTATAGCGAGCTTTACGTTACTTGCCGTTACATAACTGCAAAGGCTTTCTCTGCTGCATCCAGGGTGAACTGGATATCTTCCGGGGTATGAGCACTCGACATAAAACCCGCTTCATAGGCAGAAGGGGCCAGATAAACACCGTGATCTAGCATCGCGCCAAAGAAGCGGCGGAACGCATCTGGATTACATGCCGTGGCTTGGGCAAAGTTATCCACACGACGTTGAGAGGTAAAGAAGAGACCAAACATACCGCCAGCTGATTGCGTCATCATTGGTACACGTGCAGCGTTGGCGCGCTCTTGCAGCCCCTGACACAATGTGTTCACCCGCTGGGTTAACGCATCGTGAAAACCCGGTACCTGAAGCTTCGTCAGTAGAGCTATTCCCGCCGCCATCGCCAGTGGATTACCGGACAGCGTGCCTGCCTGATATATAGGACCCATGGGAGAAATATTCTGCATAATCTCGCGCTTGCCACCAAATGCGCCCACCGGCATGCCGCCACCGACAATTTTACCCAGGCAGGTCAGATCCGGGGTAATGCCATAGTGTGCCTGTGCACCGCCCAGTGCCACACGAAAACCTGTCATCACTTCATCAAAAATCAGCACGCTAGCGTGTTCATTGCATACTCTTCGCAGTGTTTCTAAGAAGCCTGGCTGGGGTGGAATACAGTTCATGTTGCCAGCCACTGGCTCAACGATTATGCAGGCAATCTGATCGCCAATCTCAGCAAAGCACGCCTCAACCCCTTCAGGGTCGTTATACGACAGAGTGATCGTATGCTCCGCCAGTGAAGCAGGTACGCCTGGTGAGCTAGGTTCACCGTGGGTAAGTGCCCCTGAGCCGGCTTTTACCAGCAGCGAGTCCGAGTGACCATGATAATTACCTTCAAACTTAACAATCTTATCGCGCCCGGTGGTGCCCCGCGCCAAGCGAATAGCCGACATAGTGGCTTCGGTGCCAGAGCTAGTCATACGCACCATATCCATAGAGGGAATCATCTCGCAGATGAGGTCCGCCATGGTGGTTTCTACCGCCGTCGGGGTGCCAAACGAAAGGCCATTATCCAAACGAGCTCGAACGGCTGCCAGTACGTCTTGATCGGCATGGCCTGTGATCATTGGTCCCCAGGAGCCCACGTAATCCACATAGCGGTTCCCTTCAACGTCAAACAGGAAGGCGCCCTGAGCGCGCTCCATAAAAACCGGCGGACGGTGCAAACCTTTAAATGCCCGGACAGGCGAATTTACGCCGCCAGGAATATGCCGGCTCGCTAGATCGAATAGTTCAGCTGATGTGGTCATGACATCCTCTAAATAAAAGGCGTACAGAAGATAGGATCAAAAGCGGACAGCCTGTGAAAAGCGGTTAGGCAAGCACTGGCCACTGGGTGGCTGAAAGCCTTGAGACAAGCTTTCCCAAGTAAAGTGCTGAGCTTGCTCACAGGCAGTTGGTAAGCGCTCACCCACAGCCAATCGTGCGGCAATAGCTGAAGCAAGCGTGCAACCGGAGCCGTGAAACTGTTCGGGCAGCCGCGGCCACTGCCATTGGCGAGTGGTCTCTGGCGAATGCAATGTGTGGACTACCTGGTGATCGTTGCCCGGTAATGGTTCATCGGTGGCCGTTACTAAAATTGCCTGGCACCCTTGAGACATCAGCGCCACTGCACGCGAGGTATCGTCGTAAGGGGTGGCGATACCCGGCGTTAACTGAGCGAGCTCCGCGCGATTGGGCGTTAAGATATCCACAAGCGGTAGCACGCAATCAATAAATAGCTGCCGTAAATCGGGTGTGGATAACTCAGTTCCGCCGCCTGCTCTAAATACCGGATCGGCGACCACGGGAATGCCCGGAAACCGTCGGATAATTTGCTCCGCCGCACGCAGCGTGGCTTCATCGGCAAGCAAGCCAATCTTAATGGCCGCGACCTGCATCTCGCTCATCGCCTCGGCCATTTGACGCATTGCGTTAGAGTCAGCAGGTATCACCCTAGTCACATTATGACAATTTTGTATCGTCAGCGCGGTGGGAATAGTGACAGCCCAACCACCGCATGCCGAAATAGCTTCGCTGTCAGCAATTAAACCCGCACCGCCAGTCGGGTCATGTCCAGCCAGCACCAAAACAACGGGAGGAAGCGGTTGGCGCATCAAAAGGGTTTCACAACCGCGAGTAACACAACCGCGATAAGCACAATGACGGGCGCTTCGTTAAACCAGCGAAAAAACACATGGCTTTTGGTACAGCGATTCTGAGCGAACTGCTTTAAATAAATCAAACAAACGTGATGATAGGCAATTAGAACCACTATTAAGGCCAGCTTAGCGTGCATCCACCCTTGGCTAAACCATGCCGGCACCAAGTAAAGCATCCAACCGCCAAACACTAACACCACAATCATAGACGGCGTCATGATGCCGCGGTAAAGCTTGCGTTCCATGGTTTTAAAATAGCTCATTGCCTGGTCATCGCCATTATCCCGTGCGGTAGCGTGATACACGTACAGCCTAGGCAAATAGAACAGTGCAGCAAACCAGGTCACCACGGCCATTAAGTGAATAGCCTTCACCCATAGATACATTATCGCTCCTTAACTGATGAATCTTTCTCTTGTAAATCGTTTTCACGGGGGTCAGCACCGCGGGGCTCTGAGTAGTGATAATAACGTTCGATAGCACCACGGGTAATAATACCTGAAATCCGTTGCTGCTTAGGGCGATAACCATGAACGACATACAGTGCCCCTAGCGCATTATCTTGAAGTTTTAGAAAGGCTTCAGAAAGCGTTGCCTGCAGTCCAATCGGCGCCAATTCTAAGCGCTGCCCGGGGATTTCTAACAAATCAATCAACTCATCGTCCGGCGGTGGTTGATCGCTAAGCGCTTCATCATGTTCGAGCAACCAGCGTGCAAGCTCTGCAGCTTTAAGCGCCAGTACCGGTTTTTCCTCGCTTGAACGCTCGATCACCAGCCATACCGGATTAGTTTCGAGCAGCAAACGCGCCTGATCAGAGGTAATCATTCGCTCAGTCCGCACCAGTTGGCGTTCCATCACGGCGGGTACTGATACTCTTGAGAGCGCTTGCATCAGTGGTTGCTGCAAAGGGTGCAAACCATAGCGTACCGAGCTAATAAAAAAGCCTTCACAGCCGGTAATTTGACGCGAGGTGAGACACGCAACGACCACCACCAACATGCCGGGTAGCATAATACTCGGCGTATGCGTCAGCTCCAAAAGCGCCATCAACGCTGCCAGCGGCGCTTGCAACACCGCCCCCATCATCGCAGCCATGCCTAGCATGGCATAAACACCCGGGTCAGCGGCTTTATCGGGCCACAGCCAGCCGCCCAACAGCCCAAACAGCGCGCCTGTCGCTGCGCCGACGACTAGTACGGGGCCGATAATACCGATTGGCACTCCACCAGAAACGGTCAGCGCCGTCAGTAATAGCTTGGCTATCATTAGCGCCAGCAGGACTTTAATTTCCAACTGATTATTGAGCGCAGCCGCCACGCTGTCGTAACCAATGCCCTGTACTTGCGGAAACCACCAGGCAACAGCACCCGTGGCTACGCCGACTAGCCCTAAACGCAGCCAAAGCGGCCAGGCTTGTATCCGCTGACTGCGCGAAATATGAATAAATAGCCCCGCCAGCAAGCCGATAAATAGCCCGGTGAGCACAATCCAAGGAAGGTTCATTAACGAACCAAGCACTACTTCTGGAATACGAAAAGCCGGCTCATTCCCATAGGCAAGCTGTGCCATCAGCGCGCCCATCGTAGAGGCTAAAATGACCGGCATAAAGCTCATCAGGGTGTACTCCATCATGACAACTTCCATGGCGAAGATGACCCCGGCGATAGGCGTATTAAATGAAGCGGAAATGCCAGCAGCGGTACCGCACGCTACTAGAACTCTTAAGCTATTATTGGGTAAGCGCATCTGTTGGCCTAAGCCACTTGCTGCCGCGGCGCCTAAATGAATAGCAGGCCCTTCGCGGCCAGCGGATAGCCCGCCAAGCACAGAAATGACGCCGACCCACCATTGATTAAGCCAGTTACGCAGAGGAAAGCGACCTTGATGGTAGGAAAGCCGCTCAATTACATGGCCAACACCTAGCTTGCGCGCGGCAGGCTTTTGCCGATACAGCAAAACACCCACTAAGGTAACCGCCACGAGTGGAAGCAGCGTACGCAGCCAAGGCGCCATGCTTTCAAAGGCTTCAGGGTCGCCATCGGTCATGTACAGCGCCGCGCCTGTTTCCAAGAGCAGGCGAAACGCCACCATCACCGCGCCGGTAATAATCCCAGAGACGAGCCCCAGCAAGCAAAGCTGTGGAAGGGCATCGACATTGGCCAACTGGCGACGAAAGCTCTCTAGAGTAAAATCCGAACGGGAAAAACGCGCCACGACGACCTTCCTTGTTTTTTTGCCTTGGTACTCTATGTCTTGGGTTAGTCTTAGTGTTCTTGTGTCTTCATCCTCTTGTGTATCATAGCCCGATACGCTTAGACAGCCCGCAGCAATCCGCTTAGGCTGTTGCTATCAATACTCAGGTCAAAAGTAATTTACATTTTTTTCTAAAATCTGTTTTGCAAACCCGCAAGGAGTTATTTGTGATTAAGGTCGGCATTGTTGGCGGTACCGGTTATACCGGCGTTGAGCTACTGCGGCTGCTCGCCCAGCACCCCCACGTCAACGTCGCCGCGATTACCTCGCGCTCAGAGGCGGGCATCAAAGTATGCGATATGTACCCTAATCTGCGCGGCCATTACGACACGCTGGCATTTAGCGAGCCGGATGCCAAGCAGCTAGGCGCCATGGATGCGGTATTTTTTGCCACGCCCCACGGCGTTGCTCACACCCTAGCGGGTGAACTGCTCGACAATGGCACCCGCGTCATCGATTTATCGGCTGACTTTCGCCTACGCGATGCCAATGAATGGAGCCGCTGGTACGAGCAGCCCCACGGGGCGCCAGCGCTACTGGGAGAGGCGATTTACGGCCTGCCAGAAATGCACCGCGAAAAAATTAAAGACGCACGCTTAATTGCGGTACCCGGCTGCTACCCCACGGCCGTGCAGTTAGGCTATCTACCGCTATTGGAAGCGGGCTTGATTGATCCCCAACAGCTGATTGCAGACTGTAAATCCGGCGTTACCGGCGCGGGCCGCGGCGCAAAAGTGGGATCGTTACTCGCAGAAGCCAGTGAATCAATGAAGGCTTACGGTGCGTCGGGTCACCGCCATTTACCGGAAATTAGCCAGGGCCTTAAGGATATTAGTCATGCCTCGGTCGGGTTGACGTTTGTACCTCACCTTACGCCCATGATTCGCGGTATTCACGCCACGCTTTACGGCCAGTTAACCGCTGAGCCAGGCGATTTACAGGCACTGTTTGAACAGCGCTACGCCGACGAGCCGTTCGTTGATGTCATGCCTGCCGGGAGCCATCCCGAAACGCGCAGTGTCAAAGGTATCAACACCTGCAGGCTAGCGGTACATCGTCCTGGCAATGGCAATACTGTGGTGGTGCTATCGGTGATTGATAATTTAGTCAAAGGTGCTTCAGGCCAAGCGATTCAGAACCTTAACTTAATGTTTGGCTTTGATGAAAACATGGGATTAACAGCGCCTGCACTGATGCCTTAACGTTCGACTAATTCCCAGCAATAGTTGACCAATTTGCTGGGAATTACCCATAATCACCCCCCAATGCCGATTTATTCGTTCTTTAAGCTCGCGGGAGGTACCCATGAGCGGTGCAGAAGCCTTTGTTCCGACCCCATTACTGCTGTCTGATAGTGCACGCAAGCGCATTAATGCACTGATTGCAGAAGAAAATAATCCATCTCTAAAGCTACGCGTCTACGTCACCGGCGGTGGCTGCTCTGGTTTTCAGTACGGCTTCGATTTTGCTGAAAACGTTGCCGAGGATGACACCGTCATCGCATTTGGAGATGCCTCCTTAGTGGTCGATCCGCTGTCTTATCAATATTTAGTCGGCTCCACCGTCGATTATGAAGAAGGGCTTGCAGGCGCTCGTTTTCGCGTGCAAAACCCTAACGCTACCGCTACCTGCGGCTGTGGCGCTTCCTTTATGGTCTAAACAGCGTTGGCTCAAAGCTCACCCCGTGACTTGACGCCTTGTCGGTTTCTCGCCAAGGTTAATAGGTCAATAACAGCCTTAAGGCTTTTCCAAACGACAAAAATCGCTTGGAAAGCCATGACAGGCCACATAAAACACGGGGAAACTTATGAAAGTAGCGCTACCACTCAGTCTCACTAAAACAACGCTTGTGCTAGCCCTTGGATTAGCCGGCACCACTGCTGCCATGGCTGACTTACCGAAAGTAAACGTAGCGACCGACCCAAGCTTCGTGCCTTTTGAGATGATGGATCAAGAAACGGGTGAAATGACCGGTTTTGATATGGACATCATCAACGAAGTGGCTGAGCGTGCAGGCTTTGAAGTTAATCTCACCACAATGGAATTTGCTGGCATTATCCCGGCCGTACAAACAGGCAGCCAAGAGATCGCCATCGCCGGTACGACCATTACTGCAGAGCGCGCTGAGATAGTTGACTTCTCAGACCCTTACTATGATTCAGGTCTACAGATTATTGTTCGCGCTGACAACAACGATGTAGAAAGCATCGAAGACCTCGCGGGACTGCCTATCGCTACGCGGATTGGTTCCACCAGCTACGACTTCCTACAAGCTGAGCTAGGGGAAGATGCCGATATCACTCCTTTCCCTGCTATGAGTGATATGTATATGGCGCTATTAGGCCGTAACGTCGATGCGGTGTTCTACGATGCGCCTAACGTTGCTTACTTCTCACAAACCCGTGGTGAAGGGCGCACGAAAGTCGTTGGACCGCTTTACGAAGGTCAGCAGTACGGTATCGTTTTTCATAAAGGCAGCGAGTGGGTAGAACCTACCAATGAAGCGCTTGCCGCGATGAAAGAAGACGGTACCTACGATGAAATTTATCAAAAGTGGTTTGGTGAAGCGCCCAGCGAAGAGTGAGATTAAAGACTCGCTAACCGCATAGCATCATAACAGGGCCGGGTGGCCATAGCCCCCGGCCCTGCTGCGTTTCTCAAGTGTTTTTTCTCATCTTTTTTGTTTCAGGAGTCTACGCGTGGACGTCAATTTTCAGTTTGATTGGTCGGCAGCGTTTGGATCTATTCCATACCTGCTACCTGGCATTCCCTGGACGTTACTTATTTCATTTGGCGGCCTGGCAATTGGTTTTTTTATCGGCATTTTCTTTGGCCTGCTGCGGCTGAGCCGCCTGCGCTGGCTACGTTGGCCGGCTATTTTTTACGTTGAGGTGTTTCGCGGCACGCCTATCCTTGTCCAGGTACTGTTCATTTTTTATGGTTTACCACAGCTGTTGGGTAGCCCTATTAATGCGCTTGTTGCGGGTATTGCTGCCATTGCCGTTAACTCTGGCGCCTATATTTCTGAGATTGTCCGCGGCGGCGTTCAATCGATTGAGCGTGGCCAGCGGGAGGCGTCGCTATCACTGGGCCTTTCCCGTACCCAAGCCTTTCGCTATGTGATTTGGCCCCAAGCTTTCCGCCGGATGATTCCATCACTTGGTAATCAAGGCATTATCAGTATTAAAGACACGTCGCTGTTTTCAGTGATTGGCGTTGGCGAACTGGTACGTCAGGGACAAATCTACATTTCCACTACGTTCACCGCCCTTGAGGTCTACTTCATGGTCGCACTGATGTATTTAGCGATCACCTGGACCCTTTCAATCTTACTACGCCAGCTTGAGCGTAGAGGTCTGGCCGGACAATAAGGACACGCACAATGAGCGAAACATTGAACAACACAACGCAGCCAATTGTGCGTATGCAGAAGCTCAATAAACATTTTGGCAGCCTGCACGTACTCAACAACATTGATCTCGACATTATTCCTGGTGAAGTGGTCGTGATTATTGGTGCCAGCGGTTCAGGTAAATCGACCCTGATTCGCTGTATCAACGGTCTTGAGGAGTTTCAGGCAGGCAGTCTTACTGTTGATAACAACGAACTCTTGCCCAATGGAAAAAGCACCAGAGCGTTACAAACCATTCGTACTGAAGTCGGTATGGTGTTTCAGCAGTTCAACCTCTTTCCCCACCTCAGCGTACAAGACAACGTTACGTTAGCACCGATGAAAGTACGCGGCGCTAGCCGCGCTGATGCTGTTATCAGTGCCAAACGTCTGCTTGACCGTGTAGGTATCGCAGATCAGGCCGAGAAGTACCCAAGCCAGCTCTCTGGCGGCCAACAGCAACGTGTCGCACTGGCACGCGCCCTGGCAATGGAACCGCGCCTGATGCTGTTTGACGAGCCTACATCGGCACTTGATCCCGAAATGATTGGTGAGGTGCTGGACGCTATGCGCGAACTCGCCAAAGAGGGGATGACAATGGTAATCGTCACTCATGAAATGGGCTTTGCCCGTGAAGTCGCCGATCGCGTTATTTTTATCCATAAAGGTGAAATTGCTGAACAGGGAGCACCTGAAAAGCTGTTTGATACGCCACAAAATGAGCGCACCCAATCCTTCCTTGCACGGGTACTAAAACATTAGATCGACCCTATTTTTCAGCGCTGATTTGACATTAATGATGTCTTAAACGCGCGTTAAATTGTTTTTTTTACCGGCCTGTCCTCGTGACAGGCTTTTTTTTGCCTGTGGATAAAGTTTTTTTACTTTTATCCACTTCGCGTCTATAAGGCCTGCCATAGGGATCTATTAGCATTTGTTAACAGGCATGCTCTGGATGTTCACAGGTGCGGTAACAACCCAGGTATAGGACGGTGGATAAGGCGTGTAGAATTGATGCTGTGGATAAAGGGGTATTTCATCCACAGGAGTAGCACCGCTTCTGCCCAGGCAATACGCTGTTCAAACATGTAGAAGTCAACAATGTAATCTATTGAAAAATAAATGAATTAGTTGCTTATGCACAGAAATTGTCCACACTAATAGTTACTACATTTACAGAACTTCTCTTATCTTATTTTTATATTGTTATTAATAAAGGCTATTCAAATTGAAGGGGTGTGGAAAAACCTGACGGTTACCCACAGGGGGTTTATACTTGCCGGCGTATTGAACTAGGGTGCATAAGCACTGGCTCACATCATCCGTGCCCAACGGCACAAGACGAGGTGTCTCTTGAATTATCCCGACCGCTTTGACGTGATTGTCATCGGCGGTGGCCATGCGGGGACTGAAGCCGCACTGGCCTCTGCTCGTATGGGCTGTCAGACCCTGCTGCTCACTCACAACATCGAAACACTGGGCCAAATGTCGTGTAATCCTGCGATCGGTGGCATTGGCAAAAGCCATTTGGTGAAAGAAATCGATGCTATGGGCGGCGCTATGGGGCTTGCCACGGACTTAGGTGGCATCCAGTTTCGCGTGTTAAATGCACGCAAAGGGCCTGCCGTTAGAGCCACTCGGGCTCAGGCAGACCGCATTCGTTACAAATCAGCTATTCGTGGGATGTTGGAAAACCAGCCTAATTTGACGCTTTTCCAGCAGGCGGCCGGTGACTTAATCGTCGAAAATGACACCGTGCGTGGCGTTGTAACCGAGACTGGTATTCGTTTTCATGCTCAAAGCGTTGTGCTGTGTACCGGCACATTTTTGGGTGGTGTGATTCATATAGGCTTGGATCAAAGCAAGGGCGGCCGCGCAGGTGACCCGCCTTCCAACGCTCTCGCCGAGCGGTTAAGGGCACTGCCGTTTCGGGTTGATCGTTTAAAAACCGGTACCCCCCCGCGCATTGATGCTAAAACGGTTGATTTTTCACAGCTGGAAGAACAGCCAGGCGATACACCAACGCCAGTGATGTCCTATCTTGGCTCGCGGGAAATGCACCCTCAGCAAGTCAGCTGTCACATTGCCCACACCAACCAGCAGACTCACGACCTGATCCTGGCTAACCTTGATCGATCACCCATGTATTCTGGTGTGATTGAAGGCGTTGGCCCGCGCTACTGCCCATCAATTGAAGATAAAGTCCATCGGTTTGCCGACAAGTCGAGCCATCAAGTGTTTATCGAGCCTGAAGGCTTGGACACTCATGAGCTCTATCCCAATGGGATCTCGACCTCGCTGCCCTTTGACGTGCAGATTCAAGTTGTGCGCTCTATCAAAGGCTTGGAAAACGCACATATCACGCGGCCTGGTTATGCCATTGAGTATGATTTCTTTGATCCACGAGATTTAAAACACTCGCTGGAAACTAAATTTATCCACAGCCTGTTCTTCGCTGGCCAAATCAATGGCACAACGGGCTATGAAGAAGCCGCCGCCCAGGGGTTGCTAGCCGGCTTGAACGCTGCACGTCGCGCACAAGAGTTGGATGCATGGTACCCCCGCCGCGATGAAGCTTATCTTGGCGTATTGGTCGATGATCTAATCACGATGGGCACCAAGGAGCCCTATCGCATGTTTACCTCGCGAGCGGAGTATCGCTTACTGCTGCGAGAAGACAACGCTGATTTACGCCTTACTCCAGCAGGCCGTGAGCTTGGTTTGGTTAATGACGCCCGCTGGTCGGCGTTTAGTCAAAAGCGTGAAGCAATCGAGCAAGAAAACGCACGTCTGAAAACCGTTTGGATTCAACCGGGAAGCTTAGCTGCTGAGAAAGTGGCTGAAAAAACCGGCGCGCCTCTATCACGAGAATACTGCTTGAGTGATTTGCTTAAACGCCCTGAACTCAACTATAGCGACTTGGCCCAGTTACCCGGACTTGAAGACACGCTTACCACTGATGAAGCGGTTGCTGAGCAGGTACAAATTCAGGCCAAGTATCAAGGCTATATTCATCGGCAACAGGATGAGATTGATAAACTCAAACGCCATGAAGCGACGCTTTTGCCTGCTGAGTTGGATTATTTAAAGATAGAAGGTTTATCTAACGAAATCCGTCAAAAGCTTGCTGACGCTAGGCCAGAAACATTGGCCCATGCGGCGCGTATTTCAGGCGTTACTCCAGCGGCCGTTTCTATTTTGCTGGTACATCTGAAAAAACGCCGACTGGTAGCGGCTGCCGACGTGGTTAACGGATGAATTCGCTAACGGTGTTATTAAAAAGCTTACCCGCAAGCGTTGCGCTACGTTTAGATAAAGGTCTTCACCAACTGGCGATTAATGTCAGCCAGCATCAACGCGAACAGCTGCTAGGGTTTCTCGCGCTGTTGCACAAGTGGAACCGGGCTTATAACCTCACAGCGGTGCGTGATTTAGATGAAATGGTGTCGCGCCACGTGCTGGATAGCGCAGTGGTATTGCCCTATGTGCACGGGCCGCGTTTACTCGACGTTGGCGCAGGGCCCGGATTACCTGGAATAGTGTTGGCCATTTTGAATCCTGAGCTAGACGTCACGCTACTAGACAGCAACGGTAAAAAGGTGCGTTTTCAACGCCAAGCGGTCATGGAACTAGGGTTGAAAAACGTAACACCTGTCCAAGCACGCGTTGAACAGTTCGAAGCAGCTGCGTTTGATCAGGTAATCTCAAGGGCGTTTGCTAGCCTCGTTGATTTTGTCACGCTCACTCGTGAGCTGCCGGCCATTGATGGCCAGTGGTTAGCTATGAAAGGCCCGGGGGCGGATGATGAACTGCGTGATCTGCCCCATGGTATTAAATTACACGCGCGTCATCTGCTGGAAGTACCCTTTGAAGCGGCCCAGCGGCAGCTGTTGATTCTGACCCCAGAAGGAGTTGAGTAAGTGAGCCAGATCATTGCCCTGACCAACCAAAAAGGCGGCGTGGGCAAGACCACCTCGGCCGTTAATCTGGCGGCGAGTCTCGCAGCGCTCGATCGCCGCGTGCTATTGGTGGATCTTGATCCGCAAGGTCATGCCAGCATGGGTAGCGGCATCGACAAATACGAGCTTGATAAAAGTGTTCTTGATGTTTTGCTGGGTGAAGCTACCGCGGCTGAAACGATTGTCAAAAAGTTGCCGGTCAAGTACGACGTACTGCCGGGTAATGGCGATCTGACCGCCGCCGAAGTGGAATTATTAGATCGTGAGCAAAGTGAAAGCTGCCTGACAGCGGCGTTAGCATCGGTAGCGGATGAATACGATGTGGTGCTGATCGACTGCCCGCCGTCTTTGAACATGCTAACCGTCAATGCGTTAACGGCTTCTAACAGCGTGCTCATCCCTTTACAGTGCGAGTTTTACGCGCTTGAAGGGCTATCGGCACTGCTGGATACTGTTGAGCAAATCAAGCAAAACGTTAATCCTGATTTAGCCATTGCGGGCATTTTGCGTACCATGTACGACAAGCGCACTAGCTTAACCCGCGAAGTCGACAAGCAGCTGCGCGATTACTTTGGTGATATGTTGTTTAAAACCACCATACCCCGCAATGTTAAAGTCGCCGAAGCACCGAGTCATGGTCTGCCGGTCACGCAATATGCCCGGTTCTCACGGGGGAGTCAGGCCTATCGTGTGCTGGCAAAAGAGATGATCCGTCGTCTTTCACTTTAAACAATACGCGCTGTAGTTATAGCTATCGTTATAAATGAGGGAAAGCGAATGACGCGTAAACGCGCGCTAGGACGTGGCCTGGATGCCCTGATTGGTGCTGGTGCTCGTCGCCGTGACAGTCTAGAACTTGCCGGTAGCGGCACGCCGCTTGAGCTGACTAATACAGCGATTAGCGCTGCGACTGACGAGGTCGTTGAAGATCGACTTGAGCGTTTGCCATTAGCTCAGTTAACGCGGGGTAAATATCAGCCGCGTCGCGATATTCAGCCTGAAGCGTTAGAAGAGCTGGCCGATTCTATTCGTGCTCAGGGCGTTATGCAGCCTATCGTCGTACGTCCCATCGGCGTGGATCGTTACGAAATTATTGCCGGTGAACGTCGCTGGCGCGCCTCTCAGCTGGCTGAATTGGACGTTATTCCTGCGGTTATTCGCGAAGTCAGCGATGAAGTCGCACTAGCGCTGGCGTTAATTGAAAACATTCAGCGTGAAAATCTCAATGCCATTGAAGAAGCCATGGCACTTAAACGTCTGGGCGAAGAGTTTGAGCTTACCCAACAGCAAATTGCCGATGCCGTGGGTAAATCACGCACCCAGGTAGCTAATTTACTGCGTTTATTGGCATTAGACCCTGAAGTACAAACGCTCTTGGAGCGCGGCGATCTTGATATGGGCCATGCACGCGCTTTGCTGACGTTAAGCAGTTCACAGCAGCGGCAAGTTGCCCACGAAGTGGTCAATAACGACATGACCGTGCGAGCAACCGAAGCGTTGGTGAAAAAAGTACAAACAAGCCAAACCTCTCTTCAAACGCCTAGTCGGACAATTAAGCAGCCCGATGTAGCCAAGCTTGAAACGCATTTAGGTGAATTACTCGGTGCGGCTGTTTCCATTAATCATGGTCAAAAGGGCAAGGGTAAGCTGACTATTCGCTATACCAGCCTTGAAGAACTAGACGGTATTTTAATGCATATTAAATAGCAGGCTACGCAATATTGCCTAAGAAGAGGGCATGTTTTAACCATTTGGTCGAAAATCGACCCCTAAACGGGCAAAATCAACGCTACTCGGTTGAAGGTGTGATAGCGCTTCCCTATAATCGCGCAAGATTTGTGCAGGTTGTCTGTGTTTGTCGAAGAATACGCTCTTTGAAGCCTGTCGATTTTTTTAAAGAGCTGGGTGTTTGTCCAGAGCTATGCAGAAAACCATGCAGAGAGCTATGCAGCGATACGAAACCCAGCGACGCAGAACCTATATTGTTCGCCTAACCATCACACAATTAATCATTACGTTAATCGGGATGATGGCTGGCTATTTTTTGGCACAAATGCCAGGTGCGCTATCGGTGTTACTCGGTGCCTTAGTGGCATTACTACCACACGCTTTTTTCATAAAGCGTATGGGAGTTTTGAGGTCTAATCGCCCCTCGCAGGCAGCGATGCGCCTATTTCGTGCCGAAGCAGGTAAGTTTGGTTTGACGGTGGCACTGTTTGTTGCAGTGTTCGTAGTAGCGCCCCCCTCAAACCCCGCTTTCTTTTTTTATGCTTATGTGGCGGTTGTTCTAACGCATTGGTTCACGCCTTGGTTAATGCCAAAAAACGCTAATGCTTAGAAAATCGCACAACTGATTGAGGTGACATGTCCATGGCCGCAGGAAACGAAGTCTCTACGACTTACTATATCCAGCACCACTTGCAGAACCTGACCTTTGGTAATCATCCCGAAAATGGTTGGTCGCTGGCGCATACAGCGGAAGAAGCAAGTGATATGGGCTTTTGGGCCATTCACTTAGACACCATGGGCTGGTCAATTGCCATGGGTCTGCTGTTTATCTTTATTTTCCGCAAAGCCGGTAAAATGGCGACTACGGGTGTGCCGACGGGTTTGCAAAATGCCGTTGAAATGGTGGTTGAATTTATCGAGGGCATGATCAGAGGAACATTTAAAGGTCATAACCCGATCATCGCACCGCTAGCGTTGACGCTGTTTGTGTGGATTCTGTTTATGAATACACTCAAAATTATACCGGTCGACTATTTACCCGTGCTGTTTAGTAAGCTTGGCGTTGACTACATGAAATCTGTTCCGACCACTGATGTAAACGCCACCCTAGGCTTGGCATTGGGCGTGTTCGGGCTAATTCTCTACTACAGCTTTAAGGTCAAAGGCATTGGCGGTTTTGCCAAAGAGCTTTCACTGACACCGTTTAATCACTGGGCACTGATTCCCTTTAACCTGCTGCTCGAAATTGTTGCGTTGCTGGTTAAGCCGTTCAGTTTGGCAATGCGTTTGTTCGGCAACATGTTCGCTGGTGAAGTTATCTTTATTTTGATTGCCATGCTGCCGTTCTGGGCTATTTGGGTGCTGGATGTGCCATGGGCCATTTTCCATATTTTGATCGTTGTTCTTCAAGCGTTCATTTTTACCGTTTTATCCGTGGTGTATCTCAGCGCTGCACACGAACATCACTAATCCGAGCAATGCTTGCAACACATTAACCCTTAACCTCAACCCTCGACCTTTAACTTGAAAAACTAGGAGCATTACCATGGAACTTATCTACATTGCTGCTGCCATCATGATTGGTATGGGCGCTCTAGGTACCGGCATTGGCTTCGCTATTTTGGGCGGCAAGCTGCTGGAATCTACTGCGCGTCAGCCTGAACTAGGCGACCAGCTGCAAACCAAAACCTTCCTAATGGCAGGCCTGTTAGACGCTGTTCCGATGATCGGTGTTGGTATCGCAATGTACCTGATCTTCGTTGTTGCCGGTTAATGACAGCTCAGCCGAGCGCTAAACGCTCGGTTTTGTTTCACTCCGGTCGCCACGAACTTGTCAGAGGTACATTCCTGTGAATATCAACATGACGCTAATCGGGCAGACGATCGCCTTCGCGATCTTTGTCTGGTTTTGCACAAAGTATGTGTGGCCTCCGATCAGCAATGCGCTTCACGAGCGTCAGAAAAAAATTGCTGATGGCTTAGATGCAGCTAGCCGTGCTAACCGTGACCTTGAGCTTGCTCAAGAGCGGGCGGAACAGATGCTGCGTGAAAGCAAGGAGCAAGCTTCTCAAATTCTTGAGCAGACCAATAAGCGTTCTGCCCAGATGATTGAAGAAGCCCGCGAACAGGCACGCGCTGAAGGCCAACGCCTAGTAGCGAGTGCACGATCCGAAATTGAGCAAGAAGTGAATCGCGCTAAAGATGAACTTCGTGCCCAGGTTTCTTATCTAGCCGTATTGGGTGCCGAGCGTGTTCTTGAAGCGTCGGTCGACGAACAAGCCCATCGCAAGTTACTCGATGAGCTTGCTGCTGAACTGTAAGGAGGTGAATCATGGCGGAATTACTTACCGTCGCTCGTCCTTACGCTAAGGCAGCGTTTGAATACGCGCGTGATAATGAGGCGCTTGATAGCTGGTCACAAGCGCTGAGTTTCTTAAGTTTTGCGGTAGCCGACGACGTTGTTCGCCATCGTTTAAGCAGTCCAAAACTAGACAGCGACCAGAAAGTGTCGCTGCTGGTTGAGCTAATTCCAGATCAGCAGGATGAAGCTTTACAGCGTTTTTTGACTGTTTTAGTAGACCAAGGTCGTTTAATGGCGCTGAAGTCAATCGCTGACCAGTTCGAGCACCTGCGTGCTGAACACGAACAGCGTATTGAAGTAAGCGTCACGTCTGCTTACACGTTAAATAGCAAGCAGCAAACGAAGCTAGCGAACGCGCTTAAGAAACGTCTAAATCGCGAAATCTCTATTACTACTCAGGTGGACAAGTCGCTTATTGGCGGTGTCATCCTGCGTGCTGGCGACACCGTCATTGACGGGTCAGTGCGTGGTCGATTGAACCGCCTTTCCGAAGCGCTAACCGCTTGAGTCTGAGGGACATGGCATGCAGCAACTGAATCCTTCCGAGATCAGCGACATCATCAAGCAGCGAATTGAGAAGCTTGACGTCGCATCCGAAGCCCATAACCAGGGCACCATCGTCACTGTTTCCGACGGTATCGTGAAAATTCACGGCCTCGAAGACGCGATGTTCGGTGAAATGATTGAATTCCCCAACGGCATCTTTGGCATGGTACTTAACCTGGAGCGTGACTCCGTAGGTGCCGTGATATTGGGTGACTACCTGCAGCTTGAAGAGGGCATGACCGCCAAGTGTACCGGTCGTATTCTCGAAGTGCCGGTAGGCCCTGAGCTGATTGGTCGTGTTGTCGATGCGCTGGGTAACCCCATCGATGGCAAAGGCGACATTAACGCCAAAATGACGGATGCCGTTGAAAAAGTGGCGCCAGGCGTTATCACTCGCCAGTCTGTTGATGAGCCGATTCAAACCGGTCTTAAATCAATCGATGCCATGGTACCGATTGGCCGTGGTCAGCGTGAGCTGATCATCGGTGACCGTCAGATTGGTAAGTCTGCCATTGCTATTGATGCGATCATCAACCAAAAAGGCAAGGGCGTGACCTGCGTCTACGTCGCCATTGGTCAGAAGCAATCGACTATTGCCAACGTTGTGCGCAAGCTTGAAGAGCATGGCGCTATGGAACACACCATCGTTGTGGCCGCCGGCGCTGCCGACCCGGCTCCGATGCAGTTTCTGGCGCCTTACTCTGGCTGCACCATGGGCGAATACTTCCGCGATCGCGGCGAGAACTCGCTGATTGTGTATGACGATCTTTCTAAGCAGGCCGTCGCTTACCGTCAGGTATCGCTGCTGCTGCGTCGTCCGCCCGGCCGTGAAGCTTATCCCGGTGACGTATTCTATCTTCACTCGCGTCTGCTAGAGCGTGCTGCGCGTGTTAATGCCGACTACGTTGAGAAGTTCACCAACGGTGAAGTGAAAGGCAAAACCGGTTCTTTGACCGCGCTGCCTATCATCGAAACTCAGGGCGGTGACGTCTCTGCGTTCGTTCCGACCAACGTGATTTCAATCACCGATGGTCAGATCTTCCTGGAAACCAACCTGTTTAACTCCGGTATTCGTCCGGCGATTAACGCAGGTCTGTCGGTTTCTCGTGTAGGTGGTTCGGCACAAACGAAAATCATCAAGAAGCTGGGCGGTAGCGTACGTTTGGCGTTGGCGCAGTACCGTGAACTGGCGGCGTTCTCGCAGTTTGCCTCTGACCTTGATGAAGCCACGCGCAAGCAGCTTGAACACGGTCAACGTGTCACCGAGCTGATGAAGCAGAACCAGTACTCGCCGATGTCGGTAGCAGAAATGGCGCTCTCGCTGTATTCCGCCAACGAAGGTTATCTGGACGATGTTGAAGTAAGCAAAGTGTTGGACTTCGAGCGTGCGCTGCACGACTACATGAAGTCTGAGCACGGTGATCTACTCGACAAGATCAACCAGACCGGCGACTACAACGGTGAGATTCAAGACAGCTTGAAGTCGGGTCTCGAGAAGTTCAAGGCGACTCAGAGCTGGTAATGTCTGGCCCGCCCGTCAGGGCGGGTTTGCATGCTTTCTGAGAGCCACGAACGAAAGGTAGATCGCTATGGCAGCTGCAAAAGAGATACGCACCCAGATCGGGAGCATTAAAAATACGCAGAAGATCACCAGCGCCATGGAAATGGTGGCTGCATCGAAAATGCGTAAAGCGCAAGATCTGATGAGAGCTAGTCAGCCTTACGCTAGGCAGATCCGTAATGTGGTTGGCCACATTGCCGACGCGAACCCCGAATACCGGCACGACTATATGATCGAGCGTAGCGAGATTAAGCGCGTTGGTTATATCGTGGTATCTACGGATCGCGGTCTGTGCGGTGGCTTGAACCACAACCTTTTCAAAGCGCTTCTGAAAGAAGCCGCAGGTTGGAAAAAGCAGGGTGCTGAGCAAGATTTTTGTGCCCTTGGCGCTAAAGCCAGTACTTTTTTCCGTAATTATGGCGGCAACTTGGTGGCAGCGAAGAGCGGATTAGGTGAAAACCCGACCGTTGAAGGGTTGATTGGCAGCATTAAGGTCATGCTCGAAGCATACGATGAAGGACGTCTTGACCGTTTGTATGTGGTGCACAATGAATTTGTGAATACCATGACGCAAAAGCCGGTTGTTCGTCAGCTTCTTCCGCTGTCATCCGATATGGGTGCAGACGCTGAGCAAGACAATGAAAACGCCCGTCCCGGAAGCTGGGACTACCTGTATGAACCGGATGCCAAGGCGTTGCTTGATAGCCTATTGGTTCGTTTCATCGAATCGCAGGTGTATCAGGCGGTAGTGGAAAACGGGGCTTGTGAACAAGCGGCCCGGATGATCGCTATGAAAAGTGCCACTGACAACGCAGGCGACCTGATCGACGATTTGGAGATGGTTTATAACAAGGCCCGCCAGGCCGCCATCACGCAGGAAATTTCTGAGATCGTCGGCGGCGCTGCTGCCGTATAACGCCTAGGGAGCACATTCTTATTATGAAGGCTCCCGGCAGACAGGTTTCATTTGCAGGTTTTAGAGAGGAACCAAGATGAGCGGACGTATCGTACAAATCATCGGCGCGGTGATTGACGTAGAGTTTCCGCGGGACTCTGTGCCCAAGGTCTACGACGCGCTAAAGGTCTCCGATGTTGAGACCATCCTCGAAGTCCAGCAGCAGCTGGGCGACGGTGTGGTGCGCACCATTGCTATGGGCTCCACCGAGGGCTTGAAGCGTGGCATGGAAACGACCAGCACAGGTGCCGCGATTTCCGTACCGGTAGGTAAGGAGACGCTGGGCCGTATTATGAACGTACTCGGCGAGCCGATTGACGAAGCGGGACCGATCGGCGAACAAGAGCGTATGCCTATCCACCGCAAGCCGCCGACCTATGCCGAGCAGGCCGCCTCCGGCGAGCTGCTGGAAACCGGTATCAAGGTTATCGACTTGGTTTGCCCCTTTGCGAAAGGCGGTAAAGTGGGTCTGTTCGGCGGTGCCGGTGTTGGTAAAACCGTTAACATGATGGAGCTTATCCGCAACATCGCCACCGAACACAGCGGCTACTCTGTTTTTGCCGGTGTAGGTGAGCGTACGCGTGAGGGTAACGACTTCTATCACGAAATGACTGAATCCAACGTTATCGATAAGGTATCGCTGGTTTACGGTCAGATGAACGAGCCGCCGGGAAACCGTTTGCGCGTGGCGCTGACCGGTTTGACCATCGCAGAGAAATTCCGTGATGAAGGCCGTGACGTTCTGCTGTTCGTTGATAACATCTATCGCTACACCCTAGCCGGTACCGAAGTATCTGCATTGCTGGGCCGTATGCCGTCAGCAGTAGGTTATCAGCCTACGCTGGCTGAAGAGATGGGCGTTCTGCAGGAGCGCATCACCTCGACCAAAACCGGTTCGATCACCTCCGTCCAGGCCGTCTATGTGCCTGCCGACGACATGACCGACCCGTCGCCGGCCACGACGTTCTCTCACCTGGATGCCACGGTATCACTGTCGCGTTCAATCGCCGAGTTGGGCATCTACCCGGCAATTGATCCGCTGGATTCCACCTCAAGGCAGTTGGATCCGCTGGTAGTGGGTGAAGAGCACTATGGGATCGCTCGCGGTGTGCAGAACGTTCTTCAGCGCTACAAGGAGCTTAAGGATATTATCGCCATTCTGGGTATGGATGAGCTGTCTGACGAAGACAAGCTGGCCGTATCTCGGGCGCGTAAAATCCAGCGTTTCTTGTCGCAGCCGTTCTTCGTGGCCGAGGTGTTCACCGGTTCACCAGGTAAGTATGTCTCTCTGAAAGACACGATTAGTGGCTTCAAGGGCATTCTCGCTGGCGAATACGACGATATGCCGGAACAGGCCTTCTACATGGTCGGTTCAATCGACGAAGCTGTCGAGAAAGCCAACCAGATGAAGAAGTAATCCCGTCCATTAGGGGGATTCGCTATGGCGAATAGCTTTACTTGCAATATCGTCAGCGCTGAAGCATCTATCTTCTCAGGTACTGTTGAGCAGGTGATTGCTTCCGGGATGTTGGGTGATCTGGGCATTTTGCCGGGTCACGCCCCGTTGCTGACCGAGCTTCAGCCGGGTCCGGTTCGCGTGATCCACGACGGTGGCAAGGAAGAGAACTTCTTTGTCTCGGGTGGCTTCATGGAAGTCCAGCCGGATGTGGTGACGATTCTGGCCGACGCGGCTTCCCGTGCCAGCGACCTCAATGAGGCCGCTGCTGAAGAAGCGCGTCAGCAGGCCTTAAAAGCCTTTAATGAGAAGTCAACGGAGCTGGATTATACCCGAGCTGCCGCTGAACTTGCCGAAGCCACTGCTCAGCTGCGTACTATTCAGCAACTGCGCAAAAAGGCGGGTAAAGGCTAACTCCACGCGCTTGGCGTGTGATCAACGCCCCTTGAACCCGCTACGTAAGGGTTTAAGGGGCGTTTTTTTGTCTGTCATTACATTGGATTAGTATGGTGGTGTGCTAAGTCAGCAGCACGACGTTTTTAGCACGACGTTTTTAGCACGATGTTCATAGAACGATGTTCATAGAACGATGTTCAGAACTATGTACAGAACTATGTACAGAACTATGTTTGCAGCACACTGTTTGTCAGCGTGAAGGGGAGAGCCATGGCACTGAATGATGAAAGCCTACAGGAATTAAAAGCCGAGCTGCTCGACGAGTTGTCCAAGGAAGAGCCCAGTAAATCGGTGCTTTCTTTACGCCTAGCCGAAACCCGCTCAGCGGATATTGGTGAAGTACTCGAAGAGATGATTGAAGACGATGAAGAGCTGCCCGCTGCGCTCTCACTGTTGGATATTCTCTCTGCCGAACGTGCCGCTAATGTGCTGGGCTATCTACCTGGTGAGAGCCAGCTTGAGGTAGTTGGGGAGTTAGGTGACACCCAAGTACTCAAGTTATTGGAAGAGATGGGGTCGGATGAAAGGGCCGATCTATTTAATTTATTGGATGAAGACCGCCGTGAAGCGTTACTTCGCCGCATGGCGCACCAAGAGCGTGAAGATTTAAAGCGGCTTGCCAGCTACGAAGAGGGCACCGCTGGCGCCATTATGACCTCTGACTATGTGGCCATAGCCAGTGGCATGACGGTGTCTCAAGCGATGATGCGGGTACGTCAAACTGCCCCAGATGCAGAAACGGTTTATCAGCTCTACATACTGGATAGTGGAGGGCATCTGATTGGTACGATGTCGCTTCGTCAATTAATGGTGGCACGCCCTGGTGCTTTAGTGGATGACATCATGATCAAAGATGTCATTAGCACGCGGGTTGATGAAGAGCAGGAAGAAGTCGCCCGTATTGTCGCGCGTTACGACCTCTTAGCGCTGCCAGTGATTGATTCAGATGACCGTATGGTCGGGATTGTAACCCACGATGACGCGATGGATGTGGCCGAGTCTGAGGCCACAGAAGATTTCCATAAAGGGATGTCGATTGGCCAGTTAGAAGATGGTGTTAGCCGTGTACCGCTTTGGAGTCTCTATCGTAAGCGGGTGACGTGGCTGGTACTGCTGGTCTTTGCCAATCTGTTTTCCGGTGCGGGAATTGCCTATTTTGAAGAAACGATTGCGGCGCAGGTGGCCCTGGTGTTCTTTTTACCGCTGCTGATCGGTAGTGGTGGTAACGCTGGTGCCCAGGCGGCCACGTTGATGGTGCGTGGTATGGCAACCGGCGATGTAGGCGTCAAAGATTGGGGGAAATTACTTGGCCGAGAGCTGTTAGTCGCGGGCGCGCTGGGCATCACTATGGCCATTGCTGTGACGCCTATCGGCATCATGCGTGGTGGGGATGCGTTGGCGATGGTCGTCGCCCTAAGCATGGTGACTATCGTACTGTTTGGCAGCCTGTTGGGGATGTGCCTCCCGTTTGTGCTGGAACGCTTTAAAGTAGACCCAGCCACAGCATCGGCACCGCTAGTGACCACCTTGATTGATGCGTCGGGGGTAGTGATCTACTTCAGTATTGCAACGGCAATTCTCTCGACCATATAAAGTATTAACGGCGGGACTGCGCCTAACGCACCCAGCCACGGCTGATTAGCGGTGCACAGAGTAAGTGATAAAGGCGCTTGGCGACATGCTCGTAAAAGGGCAGCACCAGCCAGGCGCGATTAAATCCTACTAGCACGGCGACCACAGTGGAGAGCAGTGCCGCGCCCGCCATGTCCTGAGGGAAGTGGATTCCCATAAATACTCTTGCCCAAGCAACGGGAAGGGCTAGCAACAGTAGGCAGCTGCCGATACGTCGAGAGTGGCTGTGCAGCATCAGGCTAACGCTTATCGTCAGTAGGATGGTTAGGTGGTTGCTAGGGAAGGCAGGTGTGGCGGCATGCTCTATCAACAACTCGCCAATGGGCACCATAAATGGGCGAGGCATAGGCCATAACACACCGATCACCCCACTTGCCGAAAGGGCTAGCAGCGTTGCGATGAGTGCTTCCAACAGCGATTGCTTGAGCCGTTCACTACCTCGAAGCCAGCCGATAACGAAAAGGGCCGGTACTAGCCACATCAGGTTCACAGCGCATGCATGCGCCAGCAGAATTAACCAGGTGGGTGAATCAGGGGAAGCATTAAGCAGCTCAAAAAGCGCGAGATTTAGCGAATCCATGATGGCCTAACAGAGTCATAAGGTTAATGGGTGGTTTACGTCGTTGGTAAAGGGCTAGCGCATCGCGCTGCTGGCCGCACGGGTGATAAACATTACCTCCACATGTCCCAGCCACTCGATATCGCTAGCTAACGCTTTTAATTGGCTTGCCAAACACTGAGGTGGCTGGTGCACTGAGTCATCAATGATCAGCGAGACCGACACCTTGTCATCTAAGTAGTGCAACTGAAGCTCATTCAGCGTGCGCCACACCGGATGCTTATACCAACGCGCATCAAGTGCTGCCTTCACTTCAGGGCGCAGTGGCAATCCAGGTAGACGGCTTGGATCGCCTGCGCCTGCATCATCTTCTGGGTCGACGTGGAAAATCACATCCGTCAGCGCTGGAAATTCGTGACGCAGGCGGCGGCTAACTTCGTTGCCGATCTCATGTGCTTCTGACACGGTGATTTTAGGGCCCACGACGACATGCAGGTCGACCATTACCCAGCCTGCCGATTGGCGTGTGCGCAGATCATGCACGCTATCCACGCCCGGTACGCTGCGGGCCACATCATGCATCTGGTTTTGTACGTCAACGGGTAACGCGGTATCCACAAGCTCTCGTGCGGACTCCCACAGCAAGTCCAAACCGACTTTCCCAACTAATAAGCCCACAATAATGGCGGCCACGGCATCTAACCAACCCAACCCGAACTGCGCGCCAACCAGTGCCACAAGTACGACAGCAGTGGACAGAGCATCGCTACGTGAATGCCAGGCATTGGCTTCGAGTAATTTCGACTTTACCCGCTTGGCCACCCGCATGGTGTAGCGGAAAATCCACTCTTTGCTAAATAGCGCGATGACCGTAATCACAATCGCCAGCAGCCCAGGCGCGTTGACTTCCGTACCACTAAACAGGCGATCCAGGCTTGACCACGCAATACCCCCGGCGACGAAAATCAGCACGCTTCCCAGCAGCAGTGTGGTGAGTGTCTCAATACGGCCATGGCCATAATGGTGGTCTTTATCGGGTTCTTGGCGGCCGTAATGAATGGCCGCCAGGACAAAGCCATCGGTGACTAAATCAGACAGGGAGTGAATACCATCAGCGATCAGCGCCGCTGAACCGACCATAAAGCCAACCGTCACTTTGACGATACTCAATACAGCATCGAGCCACGCCCCAATATAAGTGACGCGCTTGGCATCTTGGCTATGATGCTGTTCAATCGCTTGTGTCATGAGATATCCCAGCCAGCGGCACTGACTGATGGTTCCAGGCTAAGGCGTCCAATCACTTTTTCCACCAAGGTGTCGTGGCGTTCGGTAGCAGAGAGTTGGGCAGTGACGCGCACCGTGCGTTCATCTTCACGGTGGACGCTTTCCAATTTCAGTAATTGTAACGCATCGCCCAGTAATCCCTGAAGTAGTAAGGCACGAATATGCGCTTCATGGTCATTACGACAGGTGATATTCAACTCATATCGCCAGTCACTTTCATCTTGACTGCTTTCAAGAGGTTGGCGGTTAATCAGTAGCACAATAGGGCGAAGTACTATATTGACGGCAAGAATACACGCTGCAATTAGCGTAGCAGGAAGGTAAAAACCAGCACCCGCCATGACGCCAATAGATGCCGAACACCACAGCGTTGCAGCAGTATTGAGCCCACGAATATTAGCGCCTTCTTTCATTATCACACCCGCACCGAGGAAACCAATACCCGACACCACCTGAGCCGCCATTCGCGTCGGACTGATGTCACCCTCGACCATCATCGACATCAGGGTGAAACTGGCGGCGCCTAGCGCCACCAGTGCATTGGTTCGCAGCCCCGCCATACGCTGCCGCCACTGCCTCTCCAGACCGACAGATGCACCGAGTACAGCAGCTAGCATGAGAGGCCAGAGTGGCTGCAACTGTGTAGATAGTTGAGCAAACAGGGTCATGGCTGACCTCCACTCGTTAGCTGGGAAGACCCAGAATAGCGGTAGCAAGGGCGAAGTAGATCAGCACCCCAGAGGCGTCCGCAATCGAGGTTACCAGCGGGGTTGACGCGGTAGCTGGGTCGACGTTAAACCGCTGTAGGATAAAGGGCAAAAGCATGCCGATTAGGCTGCCTACCATGACAATCAGCACCATGGATAGCGCCACCACTATGGCAATGTCTGTCCCCGCGCGGAAAATACCCACCACGGAAACCGCCAGTGCCATGGTAAGACCCAGCCCTAGCGCCACACCGACTTCGCGCCCTAGCATTTTGGCCCAGTCACGGGTGCGAACATCTCCGGTGGCCATCCCCCGAACCATTAGCGTTGCGGCCTGAGAACCGGCGTTACCGCCGCTATCTACCAGCAGTGGTAGGAAGAATACTAGGGCGATATAGGCTTCAATGGTTTCCTCGAAGTGGGCAATCCCCGCCCCGGAAAAAATGTTGGCGAATACCAACAATACCAGCCACACCACACGCTTGCGGTAAAGCTCGTATAAGCTAGCTGAACGTAGACTACCCTCCAGTTTTCCAACTGATGCGCCTTTATGCATATCTTCAGTGGCTTCCTCTTCCGCCACATCCATGGCGTCATCGTAGGTCACAATGCCCACCAAACGTTCACCCCCGTTGATCACCGGCAGGGCCAACAGGTCGTAGTGAGCGATCAGGCGACTTACCTCTTCCTGAGGTGTTTCGGCGGTGACGAAGACGACATCCTCGACCATGAGTTCTGAGATGGGCAGGTGCGGTGCTGCTAAAATTAGCTGACGCAATGACACTGCTCCTTTTAGCCGGCCTTGCACATCCACACAATAGATTTGATAGATGGTCTCCGCATCTGGGGCGCTGGCGCGCAACAGGCTCAACGCCTCAGCGACATCGATATTCTTCGGAACGGAGACGTATTCAGAGGTCATCACCGACCCGGCGGTACCTTCCTCGTAGCTGGCCAGTGTGCGTAGATCGTCGCGCTCACGCTTAGAGAGCAGGCGTAATATCGCGGGTTGGCGGCCAGGCTCTACCAGGTGAAAAAGGTCAGCCCTTTCGTCGGCATCCATGCTCGATACCAGCTTAGACAGTTCCTCATCAGTCATTTTCTCCGCGATATGGCGCTGCTGTTCGGCTTCCAAATATCCAAAGGTGGGACCACGCTGCATTTCAGGCAGTAGCATCAGCAGAGACAACACGGTATAGGTCGGCTCGTAGCGGGCAAAATCCGCGATATCGGCGGGCTGCATTTCTGAAACAACATGGGTCTTTGGTCATTACGCTGCATAGCGCTGCGTAGCGATGCTGCTAATACGGCATAGCTCATTTTTCGCCTCCGGTTTTACCGTTTTTAAGGCGAGACAACCCTGTCTTTATAACGCTTTAAATAGTTAGCGCGTCATAAAAACATTATAAATCCCAATGCAGCTAAGTTAGCTAAACAGCTATCATTAAATGCATAAAGACCGATTATAGGTGAAGGCGAAGAATGGCAAATGATTAGCCTCTTTCAATACAAACCAGCCAGATGCAGAATGCGACAATGCATTCTTACGGCAATATTGATAAGCGGCGAATAACCACTGGCTATCTCGCTGTAAGCGCGAGGCAGTGGATAAGATAGGGCGATGTAGATGTGCCAGGCAACGACGGCCTGGGAAAGCAGAGAGCGCTTACAGGCGAGTCGTGTGCGCTAGCAGGCCAAGCTTATCGGCTGCTTCACGCGTGAATAATCGACTACTAGGATCTTCCATGGGTTGCTCTCAATACCTTATGAATTTGTGAAGAATAACCGCCAACGTGATGCATTAAGACAGTTTAGTTTAATTCCTTTTAAAGGCATGCTTAACAGAGCCTATAAAAAGTACGCGTAATGCTAAAAGTTAGCACTGCTGTTGTCAACTTGTTTAAGAGGGCTATGTTGAGTTGTTGGTACTTAACAGTGAGAGCGGACAAGGCAGCAGACGAGGTGTATCCTTAACAACGTTTTGAAATTAGTCACTCACCGACGTTGGGATATATTATGGATTGGCTACAAGTCGTTGTTTTAGCCGTAGTTCAGGGACTTACCGAATTTCTACCTATTTCGAGTTCGGCCCATCTTATTCTGGTGCCAGTACTGACTGCCTGGGAAGATCAAGGCCTTGCTTTTGATGTGGCGCTGCATCTTGGTAGCTTAGCGGCGGTTATTTTATATTTTCGCCATGAAATTTTGCGCATGGTGTTTAGTAGCGTTGATGCGATAACAGGCAAAGGCGTTAATGAAGATGCCAAACTGGCGCTATGGGTAGTACTAGCGACGCTCCCCGTTTGTATCATCGGCTTTCTAGGGCGAGATCTGATTGCAAGCCATATGCGCTCGACGCTGATTATCGGCATTAGCCTTATCGCTTTTGGCTTGCTATTGGGCTATGCGGATTGGAAAAAACGAGGCAGCCGAACGGAGTATCACATGCGCCTAAGGGATGTGATGTTTATCGGCTTCGCGCAGGCGCTGGCGCTGATTCCAGGCACCTCACGCTCAGGAATAACGATTACCGCCGCGCTGCTGCTGGGGATGAGCCGAGAAGGGGCCGCGCGCTTCTCTTTTCTGCTTTCCATTCCGGTGATTGTACTAGCCGGTGGGTTAGAGGCCGTGGGGCTAGTAAGCTCACCAGAGCCGATAGATTGGCCTGCCATGATTGTTGGAACGCTTCTATCGGGAATTAGTGCCTATCTCTGCATACACTACTTCCTAGTCATTATTAAAAAGTTGGGGATGCAGCCATTTGTGGTGTACCGGGTGCTGTTTGGGGCTTGGTTACTGTGGTTTTTCCACTTTTAATACGCACATCTACTGTTCAAGGGAAATATAATGAAACGCTATCACCGTTTGTCGAGAGCCGTCGGCTTAGTGCTGTTAGCCGCTTTCATGCTGGCTGGGTGTTCAGAAAATGACCGGCCGCTGGAGCCGCCCGTACGCTATGAGGGAAACATTTTTGGCACTTTTTATCAGGTGACCATTATGGATCCTCTCACGCAAGGCCAGTCGCGTGAGTTAGAAGAAGGCTTTTTGGCAGAGTTAGAAAGCGTTGATCATGCGATGTCGACCTATCGAGATGATTCAGAGCTTATTGCCTTCAACGAGGCGCCGTTGGACGAATGGCAGCCGCTCTCTAATGAGCTGATTGAAGTGTTGGCCATTAGCCAATCAGTGGCCGAGGCAAGCCAGGGTGCATTTGATATTACCGTGGGTGGCCTGGTGAATTTGTGGAGCTTTGGCCCTGGCGCACGACCTGAACAAATCCCTTCCGATGAAGCATTAGCCGAAAAGCTCGCCCAGGTGGGCTTTGATGCCATCGAAATTGATACCCAGAATATGCAGGCGCGCCGCACCCGCGATGTGTTTGTCGACCTTTCCGGCGTTGCCAAAGGCCATGCGACCGATCGAGTGGCCGCCTATCTAGACCAGCAGAATATCAATCATTATTTGGTGAACTTAGGCGGGGACCTGATTGCCCGTGGTCTGCGTGATGAAGACGAGCAAACGCCGTGGCGCATTGGTATTGAAGTGCCTGAAGATGGCGAGCAGCGGGCTCAGCATATTCTTCCGTTAGAAAGCATGTCCGTGGCGACGTCAGGCGATTATCGCAACTATTTTGACGTTGACGGTGAGCGGTTTTCCCACACTATTGATCCACGCACAGGGCGCCCGGTGACTCACCAGCTTGCTTCTGTGTCTGTTTTTCATCCTTCCAACGCTTGGGCGGATGCCTGGGCGACCGCGCTGTTAGTGGTGGGAGAAGAAGACGCTATGCAGATGGCGCTCGATAACAATCTTAAGATATTAATGCTTATTCATGATGGTGATGCATGGCGCAGCGTCGCCAGCCCTGAATTTGTTAACTATTTTGGCGAAACGTTGATAGATGAGCTGGGCATTGAGCAGTTACCGGCCCCGGCAACTACCACCGTTCCCCCCGTAGCAGGTGAATAACATGCAAGAACTGGATATTGTCATTCTCGCAGCGGGTAAAGGCACCCGCATGCGGTCACATACCCCTAAAGTGCTGCATACGTTGGCCGGTAAGCCAATGGTGCAGCACGTGCTGGATTCAGCCTTTGCGTTGAATCCCGACCGTACTCATGTGGTCATTGGCCATGGCGCCGACAAACTGCGCGAAGCGCTGGCAGAAAGCTGCGTAAACTTTGCCGTTCAGGCCGAGCAGAAGGGCACAGGTCACGCTGTCGCTCAAGCGCTTGAGCAGCTAGGTAACGGCAACGTATTAATTCTTTATGGTGACGTGCCGCTGTTGCAGTGTGAATCGTTGAGCGAGCTGTTAGCCCACGTGGATGAACAGCACATGGGGCTGCTGACGGTGACGCTGGATGACCCTAGCGGCTACGGGCGAATTGTGCGTAACGCTGCAGGCGACGCAGTGGCGATTATTGAGCAAAAAGATGCCAACAGTGCTCAGCTCGCGATTAACGAATGCAATACCGGCATCATGGCGATGACCAGCGCTCAGCTAAAGCGCTGGTTGCCGCAGCTCTCTGCGGAAAACGCGCAGGGTGAGTACTATCTTACTGACGTGATTGCGATGGCGGCGGATGAAGGGATTAAGGTGTGTACTGCCCAACCAGCCACCGCAGTGGAAGTCGAAGGCGTCAATAATCGGGCGCAAATGGCGCGCTTGGAGCGCGCCTACCAGCAGCAGCTGGCTAATCAATTAATGGAACAAGGCGTTGCGCTTGCTGACCCCTCACGTATGGATATACGCGGGAGTTTGACCTGTGGACACGATGTTTTTATCGATGTGGGCTGCGTGTTTGAAGGTGACGTAGAGTTAGGTGAAGGTGTGCGTATTGGCCCTTACTGCGTGATCAAAAACAGCACCATTGGTGCAGAAAGCGTTGTCGATACTCACAGCGTTATAGAAGGCACCGTGGCGGCAGGCTTTAATCAGATCGGCCCGTTCGCACGCCTACGCCCCGGCACGCGGCTGGCAGTGAAAGCCAAGGTAGGCAATTTTGTTGAAACTAAAAATGCCGATGTGGGTGAAGGCAGTAAGATTAATCACTTAAGCTACGTAGGCGATGCGCGTTTAGGGCGCGATGTGAATGTGGGAGCCGGTACGATTACCTGTAACTACGACGGTGCTAACAAACATCACACAGACATTGGTGATAACGCTTTTATTGGTTCTAACAGCTCTCTGGTGGCGCCGGTCACGGTAGGCAAAGGAGCAACCATCGGGGCAGGTTCAACCATTGCAAAAGACGTCACCGAGTACGCGCTTGCGGTAACGCGGTGCCGTCAGGTAGAAAAGAATGAATGGCAACGTCCCAGCAAGCTTATAAAGCCCCTATCATAAAGTTTAATTCATAACGTTAACGTTTTAGAAAACAGTGCCAACAATCATTAAAAGGCCGGATTTATATTCAAATACCGCTGATTTACCGTTTTGCTTGTCGATTAATTAGCATGGGTGAATAGCTCAGGAGATTGATTATGTGTGGCATTGTTGCCGCCGTTGCCCAGCGCAACGTTCAAGAAATTTTATTAGAAGGGCTAAAACGCCTGGAGTATCGCGGCTACGATTCGGCCGGTATGACGGTGTTTAATGATGGCGCGTTGACTCGCCACAGAGCACTCGGAAAAGTCGCGGCCCTTGCCGCGCGCTTGGATACCGCCGCACTGCCAGGCTTTTCAGGTATCGCGCATACTCGCTGGGCAACCCATGGCAAACCCTCTGAAGCGAATGCACATCCGCATCACAGCGACTCCCTGGTGCAAGACAACCAGGTAGCGGTAGTGCACAACGGTATTATTGAAAACTATGAACATATAAAAGATAACCTTCAGCGCAGCGGCTATGCGTTCAGTTCAGAAACTGATACCGAAGTGATTGCTCACTTACTTTCTGAAAAGCTAGACGATGGGCTATCGCTATTTGACGCTACTCAGCAGATTGTGAACGGACTAGGCGGCGCTTACGCACTCGGCGTGATGTGCGCAGCAGAGCCAGGCGTGGTTGTTGGCGCTCGCCAGGGCAGTCCACTGGTCATTGGCGTAGGCATTGATGAGGCTTTCTTAGCCTCTGACCCGCTAGCGCTATTACCGGTCACGGACCGCTTTATCTACCTTGAAGAGGGTGATTTGGTTGAGCTGCGCTCGCAGGGCAGCATTCGCATTGTTGATCGTCATGGTAACGACGTTGAGCGCCCTATTCATACTTTTGAACACGGGGATGGCGCTGCGAGTAAAGGCGAATACCGTCACTACATGCTGAAAGAAATTTTTGAGCAGCCAAAGGTTATCGAGGCGGCACTAGAAGGCCGGCTGAGCGACCAGAGCGTGTTAGTGGAGAGCTTTGGCCCCGATGCGCAGGCGCTTTTTAAACAGACGCGCCAAGTGCATATCATTGCCTGCGGTACGAGCTATCACGCAGGCTTGGTAGCGCGTTACTGGCTTGAACGCTACGCCGGTGTGCCGGTTCAGGTAGAAGTTGCCTCTGAGTATCGCTACCGTCACCCCGTAGTGCCTGACAATACGCTGTTTGTGACGCTTTCCCAGTCGGGTGAAACTGCCGATACGCTAGCCGCCTTGCGCTTTGCCAAAACGCTTGGTTATGTTGGCACGTTGGCGATTTGTAATGTACCGGGAAGCTCGCTGGTGCGGGAGTCTGACCTTACCTTGATGACGCGCGCAGGCCCTGAGATTGGCGTTGCTTCCACCAAGGCCTTTACCACTCAGCTAGTGGCGCTAATGCTGTTAACGCTGTCAGTGAGCAAAGCCAAGGGACAGGCTGAATATCCGGATATTATTGCCGCGTTGAAAACCTTGCCTGAAGTGTGTCAGCAAGTCCTGACGTTGGACAGCAACATTGAAACGCTTGCGCAGGCGTTTGCTGAAAAACAGCATGCGCTTTTCTTGGGGCGCGGCGCTCATTATCCGATTGCGTTAGAAGGGGCGCTGAAGCTCAAAGAAATTTCCTATATTCACGCTGAAGCGTATCCCGCGGGTGAGTTGAAACACGGCCCGCTGGCGCTGGTGGATAGCGAAATGCCGGTTATTTCGGTGGCGCCTAACGATGACCTACTTGAAAAGCTTAAGTCCAATCTTCAGGAAGTTCGCGCCCGCGGTGGCCAGCTGTTTGTATTTGCCGATGAGCGAGTAGGTATCGCTGTTCAGGAAGATATTCGCGTATTGAACTTGCCACACGTGCACGAAGCGCTGGCGCCGCTACTGTACACCCTGCCGTTACAGCTGCTGAGCTATCACGTGGCTGTTCTTAAAGGTACCGACGTTGACCAGCCTCGCAACCTGGCAAAAAGCGTCACGGTAGAATAAGAATGACGGCTGATGGCGTGTGTTTGTGGGTGAATAAAAAACGCTTTACAACATGCGGCAATATGTCGCATGTTGTGCGCAGCCGTTGCGTTGCAGCATGTCGTTAGTGTGCTTATTATCGTGGCGGTCTTTCTCCTTTCTGCTGGGATCATATCGCCATGAAATCACCAAACGTCCTCGCAACTCGGCTTTATGCTAGCCGGGTCGCTTGGCTGTTGCTCGCCTGCACCCTTTTGTCCTTTCCTTCTCTTTCTTATGCTGCCGCTGGGTCGCTGAATCTTACGGCTTCGATTGCCGGTATCTCTTCTGTCCTGATCTTCGTGCTTGCTTATGCGTTGGTGATGAGTGAAGAGCTACTGCATATGCGCAAGTCTAAGCCTGTGCTAGTAGCTGCAGGCCTTATTTGGGCGATAGTCGCCTGGGTCTATGTTCAAGCGGGTATGCCGGAAGAAGCGGAAACAGCTTTCCGTGAAACGCTGCTTGAATACACTGAGCTGCTTTTGTTTTTGCTGGTCGCGATGACCTATATCAATGCCATGGAAGAGCGACGTATTTTTGATGCGCTGCGTTCTTGGCTAGTGCGCAAAGGTTTCAGCTATCGCAGCTTATTCTGGATCACCGGGGTAATGGCCTTTGGTATTTCAGCCATTGCCAACAACATGACCACGGCGATGTTGATGTGCGCAGTGGTTCTGAAAGTCGCTGAGGGCGATAATAAATTTATCAGCCTTTGCTGTGTGAACGTGGTGGTTGCCTCTAATGCTGGCGGTGCTTTTAGTCCGTTTGGTGATATCACTACGCTGATGGTGTGGCAGGCAGGCCAAGTACCGTTTGGCGGCTTCTTCGCACTATTGGTTCCTGCGCTGGTCAATTTCTTAGTACCTGCTGCCATTATGAATTTCTTTATTGTGAATCGTCAGCCTGCGGCGCTAAAAGAGAACGTTTGGCTCAAGCGTGGCTCTCGGCGGATTATCGTGCTGTTTTTGATTACCGTCGCGATTTCGGTGCTGTGCCACTCTATTTTGCACCTACCGCCCGCCATGGGCATGATGTTTGGTCTGGGCCTTTTACAGTTCTTTGGCTATTACCTGCGGCGCAGCCTGCCGCGGTCGCTTGAGCGCAAGCGGGAGCGCTATTCCCGACGGGGCGATTGGAAGAAGCTGGAACAGCTCGGTAGCGTGGTTCCCTTCGATATTTTCAGCCGTATTGCGCGCTCCGAGTGGGACACGCTGCTGTTCTTCTACGGTGTGGTTATGTGCGTAGGTGGTCTTGGGTTTATGGGCTATCTCAGCCTGCTTTCCGAAACGCTTTACGGCAGCTGGAACCCGGTATGGGCTAACGTGGTATTGGGGCTTATTTCGGCGGTGGTGGATAACATACCGGTTATGTTTGCGGTGCTTTCGATGGCCCCGGATATGTCGGAAGGCAACTGGCTGCTGATCACGCTGACAGCCGGTGTTGGGGGCAGTTTGCTCTCTATGGGTTCTGCCGCCGGTGTTGCGCTTATGGGCCAGGCGCGAGGTGTTTATACCTTTGCCGGGCACTTACGTTGGATGCCGGCCATTTTACTGGGCTATATCGGCAGTATCGCGGCGCATCTATGGATTAATGCCTCGATGTTCTAGGCCATTACGGCCCTGCGATTTCAGACCGTATTAGACGGGCCCGAAAAGCTAAAATGCCCCTCATCGATAACTCAATGAGGGGCATTTTTATGAGAGTAACTTTATGAGAGCAACTTAGTACACTTAACCCAGCACAACCCGTGTAAAAAAGTGAAATAAGCGGTATGGGTTACGCTTCAAAAGAGATCAATTTTTACAGATCATGGCCCGTGATAACTTGGCAAATTTCGGCAAAACTCTTTGCCATCGGGACGGGATTAATGTCTTTACCCACGGCGTTCTGTATATCGCTTGCTGAGATAAGGCCGCGAATTCTCAGTTCTTGGTTATCGTCGAGCTCGGTAATCAAGAGATGCTGATCGGTAAAGCTCTCCATCGATAATACTAAGTCTTCAATCGTCAATGAGCCCAGCTGTGAAATGGGCATGGCGCTGAGTTTTTGCCACGGTGTCATGATCATTTCAGCCGTGACTTCCTCGCGATTGAGATTGCGCTGTTGCATGGCAAGATTAATCCGCCGAGAGCCAATCACTTCTTTCGAGGTGATAACGCCAATGCAGTGTGCGCGTTTATCCATCACGAACAGTAGACGTATGCCACCGTGGCGCATTTTTTGATGAGCATCGTCTATTGGGGTGTCTGCATCGACGGACTGAGGCATTAGCTGAGAAAAGTCAGTCAGCACGGTCATCGCAGGGCTGGTGGGTAATAGCCGCTTGGGTGTAGGCATTGCCAATATCGGTGTGGTGCCTAATTGGGTCAATGGCTTAGGTGAATATGTTACTTGGTTCATTAGGGCCGCTCCATGTGGAGAAAAGGTGAATTCTGAGTATCGGGTTCACCGTGTTGTTCCACAGTTACATTCAATTCTTACCGCAACCTTAAGAGATTGATAAATTTTATTGTGTAGCGAGCAATTTCAGCAGCTCATTCTCGGTTGGCTGCGGCAAATTAATAACCACGCGCAGCCCTGCGCTGGGTGAATCTTCAAGCTGTAACGTACCGCCATGGCGCGTTACTAAACGCTCCACAATAGAGAGGCCCAACCCTGAACCCGCACTGGGGCCGGAACGTTGGAAACGTTCAATGACTTTTTTGCGTTCGCTTAACGGTATGCCGGGACCTTGGTCATCAACAATTAGCTGAAATCCCTGTGCCGTTGCTGCCAGCGTGATACTGACCGCACTTCGGTTGGGGGAGTGCTGAATGGCGTTACCGACTAAGTTCTGTACCAAGGTTTCAATTGCCCCCGGCTCTTCTAACATTAGCCAAGCCGCGCGCTCATCCGCTTCTAATAACAGCTGCTGGCCTCGCTCTGTGGCCAACGGGGATAGCTTGGCTAGGGTCTCGCGGACTTCACGTAGAAGATGCGTATGGCGATAATCGGGCAGTGCTTCTTCTTCGGGCTCTAGGCGGGCGAGTGTTAGTAGCTGCGTGACTAAGCGCGTTGATCGAGCAACGCCACTGCGCAAGTGGCTTAATGCTTCTTGACGGTCCTCAATATTATCAGCCGTCAGCGCATTCTGTGCGTGTAAATCGAGCACGGCTAAGGGCGTGCGCAGCTCATGAGCCGCATCGGCGATGAAGCGCTTTTCACGTATGCGCATCAGCCGAATTCGTTTTAAAAGCCGATTGAGTGCTCCAGCAATGGTGTTTAACTCATGAGGTAATGGGCTTAGCGTTAGCGGCTGTAAGTTGTGCGGGTCACGGCTGCGAATTTGATCGGCCATGCGCGATAGCGGGGTTAATCCCCAGCCGATGGACCACCATAAAAAAGCAGTCAGCAATGGCAGCCCGATTAAGTCAGGCATTAATGTACGCAGCGCCACGGCTCGAATGAGCTCTCCGCGAACGTCTTCACGTTCGCTGACCACTATTCGCTGAGTAGAATTTGATACTTCTAATACATAAATGCGCCATTCATGCTCATCGATGTGAAGGCTAGTGAAGCCAGTAGGATGGTCAGCAAGATCGGCGTCAGGCGCATTGGCTGAGCGCAGTAATAAACGGTCATTTTCCCATAGCTGAAAGGCTAATTTGCTCTCGTAACGTTGCCCTGCAAAGCGTTTATCCCACTGCTTGGCACGCTGTAAAGCGTTATCCAAACTATTAAGCAGCGCGTCGCGATACTCTTCCGGTAGCGGAGTTTGCAGTAATCCGTCTAGCAGGCGCGCGTTCTGGGCCAGGCTGGCGTCATAAAGTTCTTCGACCTCGTGAGCCGCGTAGCGATAGCTGATAAAACCAATTACCAACATGCTGAGACCAAATACCAGCAGCACAAGCCCCAGGGTGCGTTGTCGGATAGAGGTCATGGGCGTTCATCCTGGCCGGTTTTATCCATTACGTAACCAATACCACGCAGTGTGCGAATAAGCTGAGGAAAAAACTTTCGCCGGAGATGGTGAACATGTACTTCAATCGCATTGCTTTCCACATCCTCGTCCCAGCCATAGACAAGGCGCGTTAAGGTATCGCGCGTGAGCACCCGCCCAGGATGCGTCATAAACTCTTGCAGCAAGGTTAGCTCGCGACGCGATAGCACTACCCACTGCCCCTGGTAGCTTACCCGCATCGTCAGTGGGTCAAGATGAATACCACGGCACTCCAAGGCGCTATTAACCTGGCCATTACTGCGCCTCAACAGGGCGCGCAGGCGAGCCTTTAATTCGGCGACTTCAAACGGCTTGGTTAAATAGTCGTCGGCGCCAGAATCTAGTCCGGTGATGCGGTCATCCACTGCATCTCGAGCGGTCAGCACTAGGATTGGCACACGATTACCCTGGCGCCTCACCGCTTCCAACACCTGTATGCCATCCATTCGCGGTAAGCCCAGATCAAGAATAACGGCATCAAAAGGCTCACCCTCTTTTAACGCGGCCAGCGCAGTGACACCATCCTTAAGGTGGTCCACCGTGAAATGCTCAGGCTTTAACGCCAAGCGAATGCCCGATGCCAAGCTGGGGTCATCTTCTACCAATAATATCCGCATGGCGGGGTGGTTACTCCTCTACATCAACCGCAGCCACTAAGCATCGAAAGAGATAGCGCATAAAGGCTCTGATTGTCAGGATAAAGGTTATAGTCTGTAGGTTGATAACCTAGCACGCTTTATTACATTTCTTGCGCTTTGTGTTGCCGCTATACTCGTTCAATACGCACGCCTTGGCATCCCGGCAGTATTGATGTAGACGCCCTCAGGGGTTTAAGAATAAACGTTAAAAGACCGTACTCAAGAGGTGGTGAGAGTGAAAGCGAAGGGAATGATCAGCGGTCTAGTGGCTCTCAGCGTGCTTACGGGCGCGGCAGGTGTATTTGCTCAAGAAGACGAGCGTGAGGCGATGGCCAAGCGTTTAGCGCCGGTAGGTAAGCTGTGTTTACAGGGGCAAGCGTGCGGGACAGCCGTTCTTCTGGCTGCTGCTGATGTTGCTGTAGAAGAAGAGGCGGCCGCCAGCGAAGCCGATTCCATTAGCAGCATTGACGCTGCCGCGCTTTATACCAGTGCGGGCTGCGCCGTGTGTCATGCTAACGGCATCGCGGGCGCACCGAAGATGGAAGATTCAGCGGCCTGGGCAGCGCGTTTGGCAAAAGGTACGGACGAATTATATGCCAGTGCGATTAATGGTATTGGCGCCATGCCGGCAAAAGGCGGCCGTCCTAATCTTGCTGATGAAGAAGTGATGGCGATTGTCGATTACATGATTGCGGAAGAATAATAATCGACAGTGCTGAAATAACGTTTTAGCTTATCCACAGGGTATTTTGGCTGTCGGCCTGTGGATGATTTTATTATCCAAGCAGTGAGCGCAGCCCGGCAATCGCGTCTTTACCCCGCGCCTGCTTCTTTTCAGGGTCTTCTTTATCCGCACGGCCTTCCCACTCTAAATCCTCGGCGGGCAGTTCTTCTAAAAAGCGGCTTGGCTGGCAATCCATCAGTTCTCCATAGGCTTTGCGCTGGCGGGCAAGCGTTAGCGTTAGCGTGCGGCGTGCTCGGGTGATGCCGACATACGCTAGTCGTCGCTCCTCCTCAACGGTGCCCACTTCGATGGCGTTGCGGTGAGGCAATAGATCTTCTTCCAGGCCAAGCAAATAAACATGCGGAAACTCCAAACCTTTCGAGGCGTGCATCGTCAGTAGCTGCACTCGATCAGAGTCATCTTCTTCGGCCTGCTGTTCTAAAATATCGCGCAGCACCAGGCGTGAAATCGCGGCTTCAATGCCGTCGGTTTCCGTCTCAGTGGCATCGGTATCGTCTTCAGTGTCGCGGTTGAGCGACTTCTCTAGCTGATCGATCAAAATCCACACGTTGGCCATGCGCCGTTCGGCGACGGTGGGCGCGCTGGCGTTTTGATACAGCCACGCTTCGTAATCCATATCCCGCAGCATGTCGCGAATGGCGGCAATCGCATCGCCTTGATCCATGCGTTTACGCACACCGTCAATAAAGTGGGTAAAGCGCGACAGCCGCTCGACGGCCCGGGTTGGCAGAACCTGCTCCAAACCGAGCTCATGAGAGGCTGCAAACAGCGAAATTGAGCGCTCAGTCGCATAGTTGGCGAGCTTTTCAACCGTACCTGGGCCCACCTCACGGCGTGGCACGTTCACAATGCGTAAAAAGGCGTTGTCGTCAGCTGGGTTAATCAGCAGGCGCAGATAGGCCATGGTGTCTTTGATCTCGTTGCGCGAGAAAAACGACGTACCGCCTGAAAGCTTGTAAGGAATCTGGTAGTGCTGCAGCTTGAGTTCTAACAGCCGAGCCTGGAAGTTACCGCGATAAAGCACGGCAAAATCGCGCCAGTCGGCCTTTTCTTTAATACGCCGAGTCAGCATTTCGCTGGCGACGCGCTCAGACTCGGCCTCTTCATGGCGATTCACAATCACCCGAATAGGCGCGCCGTCGCCCATATCTGACCACAGCGTCTTGTCATAAATATGAGGGTTATTGGCGATCAGCGTATTGGCCGCGCGCAGTATCGTGGCGGTAGAGCGGTAGTTCTGCTCCAACTTGATCACTTTCAGGCGCGGAAAGTCTTCACCCAGGGTAATAAGGTTTTCAGGGCGAGCGCCGCGCCAGGAATAAATCGACTGGTCATCGTCGCCTACCACGGTAAAGGTGGAGCGCTCCGCCATCAAAAGCTTCACCAGCAGGTATTGGGAAACGTTGGTGTCCTGATACTCATCTACCAGCATGTAATGAATTTTACGCCGCCAGCGCTCTAGCGCCTCCGGGTTGCGCTGTAGCAGTACCACCGGCAGCAGAATCAGGTCGTCAAAATCCACTGCGTTGTAGGCTTTTAGATGGCGCACGTAGGCTTCGTATACCCGTGCAGCAAAGTGTTCATCGTCATCTGCCGCAAATGAGAGTGCATCGCTGGGCAGCACTAAATCATTCTTCCAGGTAGAAATTTTACTCTGCACGGCGTTGATCTGCTCGGCATCTACCTGGGCATCTTTGTTCATTAAATCGCGCAGCAGCGCCTTGGCATCTTCCGGGTCGAACAGTGAAAAGCCCGGCTTGTAGCCCAGTGTTTTCAGCTCACCGCGAATAATATTGAGCCCCAGAGTGTGGAAGGTAGAGACCGTTAACCCGTGACCTTCTTTACCGTGAAGCATCTGGCCCACGCGCTCTTTCATCTCACGCGCGGCTTTATTGGTAAAAGTGACCGCGGCGATCCTACGTGCGCTCATTCCACATTCTTGGACTAAATAAGCAATTTTAGTGGTGATAACGCTGGTTTTGCCCGACCCTGCGCCCGCCAACACTAAGCAAGGGCCATCAATGTAGCGCACGGCCTCTTGCTGGCGTGGATTTAGCCCTTTAATGCGGCTAAGAATGCTCTTAGATGTTGAGGGCGTCATGGCGAAGGTAGTCCTCTGCGAGTGCTGCACGTTATTTCGCGTACGATTTTAAGTGCTATTTTAAGTGCTATTTCGATTACAATCGGCGGCGCTTAGTAAATGCATAACGGGTGAACAATAGGCAGGTGGAGATGTTTGACGTAGCGCTTTTTGAACCACGCATGGCGCCCAATACGGGCAATATCATGCGTTTAGTCGCCAATAACGGCTGCCGACTTCACCTGATTGAGCCGCTTGGCTTCGACTTGGAAGAGAAAAAACTGCGTCGCGCCGGGCTGGATTACCGTGACCTCGCCAACGTTACTCGCCACGCGGATTTTAGCGCCTTTCAAGCGGCCATGCAGGGCCGACGCATCTGGGCGATCACCACCAAAGGTACGCGACCCTATAGCGATGCTGATTTTGCTCCCGGCGATGTGCTGCTATTTGGTTCTGAAACCGCAGGACTTTCGCCCCAAGTACATGAAACGCTAACCGCTGAGCACAAGCTGCGCCTGCCCATGCAGCCCAACAACCGCAGTCTTAACCTTTCTAACGCCGTGGCTATTGTGAGCTACGAAGCATGGCGCCAACAAAGATTTGAAGGCGCGCAGCCCATCTAATCAGCCGGCAATGCCGTAGCGATCACGATAAGCCCTAATCGTTTCCGCGTAGGCCAGCATCTCGCCACCGGCATGTTCTTCAAGGTAAGTAAGCACTTGCTCTAAGGTAACGATACTCACCACCGGCATTGAATACTGTGCCTGTACTTCCTGAATCGCACTCTGTTCGCCCTGGCCACGCTCCTGGCGATCAAGCGCAATGATCACCCCGGCAGCACGCGCGCCGCTTTGCTCAATCAGGCTCATTACTTCGCGAATCGCCGTGCCTGCGGTGATGACGTCATCAATAATGAGAATATTGCCGGAAAGCTCCGCGCCAACAATGTTGCCACCTTCGCCGTGGGTTTTGGCCTCTTTGCGGTTGAAGGCGTAAGGCATATCCTGGTCATGGTGATCGGCCAAGGCTGCGGCCGTGACCGCCGCTAGCGGAATTCCCTTATATGCTGGGCCAAACAGCACATCAGCGTTTAGGTCGCTATCGACAATCGCCTGAGCGTAAAACCGGCCCAGCTTGGCCAGCGCTCGGCCGGTTTGAAACAGCCCAGCGTTAAAAAAGTAGGGACTAACGCGGCCGGATTTAAGCGTAAACTCGCCAAACTTAAGCACACCTTGCTCAATGGCAAAGGCAATAAAATCGTGCTGGTAGGGTTGTAGAGTGGTGGCCACGGCATTCCTCACTAGGTGGTAAGTTTAAATAGGTACGAAAGCAACAATAAAAATGGGGTAAATGGCAAGTTTTAGTCGCTGCCTTTACCCAAACGTCTAAACGTCGGGTATCATACAGCAGCGACGCAAAAGGGACGATTTATGAAAATTGCCAGCATCAATGTCAATGGTATTCGTGATGCCGTCGAGCGTGGCTTCCTGGACTGGCTGGCTCAGCAGGATGTCGACGTCGTCTGTGTGCAGAATATTAAGGCGAAAAGTTTTGAACTGGGTGACCATATTCTGTATCCGGAGGGCTATGAAGGCTACTTCCTGGATGCCGAAGAAGACGGTTTCTCCGGCGTGGCACTTTATTGCCGCAAAATTCCCAAGGCGATTATGTATGGCCTCGGGTTTCCTCAGTGTGACCATGAAGGACGTTTTCTGCAGGCGGACTATGAACGCTTCAGCATTGTCTCCTTTTTGATGCCTGACGGAAGCGACCAAAAAGCCAAACAGGCGTTTATGGAACAGTACCAAGAGTACCTGACGAAGATGTCGCGCAAACGCCGCGAATACATCCTCTGCGGAACTTGGCATGTTGCCCATAAAACCGTCGACTTGGCCAACTGGTCGGACAATCAACTGACCTCAGGTTTCCGCCCGGAAGAGCGCGCCTGGATGGATCAGGTGCTTGGCCCTACCGGGTTTATCGACACCTTCCGCGAAATTAACCGCGATGCGGGTGAGTACACCTGGTGGCCGAAGCTTGATCAAGACGTGCCCCGTGAACGCCAAGAAGGCTGGCGGATCGACTATCAATTAGTCGGCCCCAACTTCCGCCGCCACGTGGTTGACGCGTGGATTGATTACGATGCGACTTTCTCCGAGTTCGCACCGCTGATCATTGAGTACGATCTAGCGCTTTAAGCGCTAGTCAGCGCACTTTTCCCGCGTCGCATTAGTTTAAGTGGTAACTAAGCAACAAGCCGACCCTTAGGTCGGCTTGTTGCATTTTTGGCGTGCGTTAAACGTTTAGTCACGAATTCCCAGCGCTTCACGCTGATGGTTGCGCAGCGCATCGCCCGCTTGCTCGGCTAAATCGAGCATACTGTTGAGTTCTGCGCGGCTGAAGGAACCCGCCTCGGCGGTACCCTGCACTTCGATGAGCTCGCCGTTTTCGGTCATCACCACGTTTAAATCGGTATCGGCTTTGCTGTCTTCCGGGTAGTCCAGATCCAGCACCGGGACACCCTTATAAATGCCCACGGAGATAGCACTAACCAGCTGCTTGAAAGGATCGCTTTTGATCTTCTTCTCACGCTGCAGGTAGCGGATGGCATCCATCAGCGCTACACAGCCACCGGTAATCGCCGCGGTACGCGTACCGCCATCGGCCTGAATGACATCGCAATCAATGGTAATGGTGAATTCGCCCAGCTTCTTCAAATTCACCGCTGCGCGCAGGCTACGGCCAATCAAGCGCTGAATTTCTAACGTACGGCCACCTTGCTTGCCGCGAGAGGCTTCACGATCACTGCGCGTATGGGTAGCGCGGGGCAGCATGCCGTATTCAGCGGTAACCCAGCCCTGATTTTTGCCGCGCAGCCAGCGTGGAACACCGGCTTCTACGCTGGCATTACACAGCACTTTGGTGTCGCCAAACTCCACCAGGACAGAGCCTTCCGCATGACGGGTGTAGTCGCGCGTGATGCGAATCTCACGGAGCTGGTCGGCTTGGCGGCCGCTGGGACGAACAACATCAGGACGCGTAGCACTGCTCACAAATAACACCTCTCTACAAAAAATCGCATTACAAGGAAAAGCCGCCCATTGTACACGTCTGAGCGTGTGCTTATGTGTTTAAGGCCCGCGAACGGTGGTTGTTAATCGAGCCGTCCAGCGTAGAGCTGCTTGAAAGCAGCATAACGCGCCGAATGTAGCTCATATGTTGCTGGGTCAGGCGCCAGTACCTGCTCGCCAGGGGATAGCTCACTCGCAACGCTCAATACATCGCCATTAGCGTTTGCAGCCATCGCCGCCACGGCAGCTCCAAGCAGCACGGGCTCCGGCGCATCAGATAAGATAACGCGGCAGCCGGTGCCATCGGCATACAGCTTGCGCAGTAACGCCGAGCGGCCGTGGCCACCGCTTAAGTGCAGCGTGTCAATTGCGTAACCATGCGCATTTAGTCGCTCGATAATCGCACGAGTGCCGTAAACCAGCGCGGTGGCGGCAGCCCAGTAGACCTTAATAAAACTCTCCCGCGGGGTATCTAGCGTGAGTCCGGTAATCGCGCCGCGAATTTCTGGGTCCGCCAGCGGAGAACGATTGCCGATGAAGTCGGGGCATACATGGGTATGTGGCGCAGGATCGCCGTTTTCCAGGCGCTCCAGCAGCACATCGGAAAGCATACCGTGCACATCGTCGCCAAATTCACTGCCAGCTGCGAACATCGCTACCAAGTGATCCAGCAGCGCACCGGTAATGCTTTGCCCGCCTTCGTTAGCCACAAAACCATTGCATAGTGCGCCCGGGTAGGGGCCCCACACGCCGGGCACCTCGCGCCGCTCGGGTTGGGCGCTGATATGGCAGGTGGAGGTGCCGCCAATCACCGCCAGGCGTTTCTCGGGGGCGTCGGTTAGGCTTCTGCCGAGGGTGCCAAGGGCACCGGCATAGGCATCGATCATGCCAACCGCGAAGGTGCAGTCAGTGGTGAGGCCCAGGTCGGCCGCCGCCGCCGCCGTTAATTGCCCCAGCCTTACTCCAACCGGGCGCACCTGGTCACTTAAACGGGCGCGTTCAAGTACATCCTGCATACCGATTTGATCTAGAAAATCGTGGTCCCAGCCATACCCAGGGCGTGGATCAAATGTCCACTTGCAGGCGAGCATACAGACCGAACGCTCAATGGAGCCTGTGCATTTAAAGCCTAACCAGTCGCCGAGGTCTCCAGCGTAGCCAATCTGGTTGTAAAGCTCTGGGCGGTGGCGCTTGAGCCACATTAGTTTGGGCATCTGCATCTCAGGCGACATCACGCCGCCCAGATTAGCCAGTGGTGCGGCGTTGGTGGCCGTGCACTCGGCGGCCTCAGCGGTGGCGCGATGGTCCATCCAGACGATGATATTCCATGCCTCATCGCCCGGTGAGAGCTCAAGCGGCTTATCTTGCTGATCCAGCAGCACGAGCGAGCAGGTGGCGCTCACCGACATGCTGGTGATGGCGTCGGGCGCCACGCCCGCAGCCTCGCGAGCACGCTGGGTGGCACTGCACACTGCGTTCCATATATTCGTGGAGCTCTGCTCTACGTGGTGTTCGGCAGGGCGATGCATCGCAATGGGTGTTTTCGCCTCGGCAAGCATCACGCCATCAAGCGTGAAAATGCCCGCCCGAGCGCTGCCAGTACCGATATCGATACCCAGAACATGTTCTTGATGACTCATGGAAAACCTTACTCACGACTGTTTGATAAACGGCATACGCAGTGCCATCACAATAATTAGAAAAGCACCCCAGACGGCGGTGGCTAGATGCTGGCTGGCGCCCATCAGGTTCATACCAGAGGCGATCACCTGCAGGCTCATTAAGCCCAGCACCAGTGGCAGTACGCGGCCAAAGCCGCCAAATGGGTTCGCCCCGGCTAGAAAACAGGCCAGCACGGTAATCAGTAGGTAGCTCTCGCCGTGGCCTACGCGCACGGAGTTGAAGCGAGCGAGCATCACCATGCCGGCGAGGCCCGCGAGCAGACCGGAAAGGGTGTAGACGGTAATCAGCACGCGTTTCACATTAATGCCCGAGTACTCGGTAGCACGGGGGTTGGAGCCGAGCATATAGATCGAGAACCCGGTGCGGGTGAAGTGCATGACGTACATAAGCCCGGCGGCGGCGGTGAGAAAGATCAGCATGGGAATTGGCACGCCCAGCAAGCTTCCGCTACCGATGGTTTGAAATACTGGCGGCATACCCGATATACCGCCACCGCGAGTTAAAAACTCGCCCACGCCTTGCAGAAAAATCATCGCGCCTAGCGACACTAAAATGGGGTGCGCACCCACGTAGGCAACGATAAAGCCGATTAAAAAGCCAGCAGCGGCACCCACAAGCAGCCCGACCATAATCGCCATGGGAACGCTTAAAATGCCCATTCCTGCTAGCAGGCCCTGCACCAGCCAAGCGGTGGTGAGCCCCGCAATATTGGCGGTAAAGGTGACCGAGAGGTTGAGCCCGCCGGAAATAATCGGTACCAGCATCGCCAGCGACAGTAGCCCAAGCTCCGGCAACTGCATCGACATCGAGTTAAAATTAGTCGCGGTGAGAAAGCCCGGTGCCAGCAGTGAGAAAAAAACGATGCTGGCAATTAAAAGGGCCGTCATGGCCATCACTTCAATGGTATCGCCACCCAGGCGTATGCCAGCGCTGGATGGCGTGTTCAGAGGCTTATTCATACGTTTTCGCTCTGGTTGAACGGGGCAACAGATTGCCCAGGTTACTGGTCGTAATAGCGATCAAAATAATTAGCCCGACAATCATGCGGAAGGCGTAAGGAGTAACGCCCAACAAGTTCAGGCCATTTTGCACCACGGCGAGCAGCAGTACGCCGAGCACTGCGCCAAGCACCGAGCCACGCCCGCCGCCCAGCGTCGCGCCGCCCAGCACGACCGCGGCCAAAATGGGCAGCTCCTGGCCTATCAAGGCGTTGGGCACTACCTCCTGTACAATATGTGCCTGCATCAGGCCCGCTACACCCGCGCATAGCCCCAACCAGCCGTAAGCAAAGGCGTGAATTTTCCAAACACTCACACCTGAGCGGCGGGCGGCCTCGGGACTTGAGCCAAATCCGTAAATAGTGCGTCCGAAGCCGGTACGCGCCAGAATGAACCAGGTGAGCACGACCATCACTGTCATGACGGCAGCGGGGAAATAGAGTGTGGCCGAGCCGCGCTCTGCAGGCAGATCGAGCAGTGGAATCGAGTAGTAGAGCCAGTCGGGAATATCGTAAATCGATACGCCGCCCGTGAAGTACATCAGCAGCCCGAAGAAGAGATTAAACGTACCGATGGTGACGATAATCGAGACAATTCGAAAACGGTGAATCAGCAGCGCATTAAAGAGCCCCAGCAGGGTGCCCACCAGCATTGAGAGCAGGATGCCCAGCGGCCAGCTGCCGCCGCCCAGAGTATCGATCAGCACTGTCATCACTACGTACTGCACCACCGAGGCCGCCACCGCGAAGGAGATATCAATGCCCCCCGCGATGAGCACGACCACCAGCCCAACGGCAAATATGATATTGACTGACTGATTGTTAAGCAGATCAAACAGGTTCTGAAGACTTAAGAAACTGTCGGTGGTCAGTGCCAGCACCACCGACAGCGCCAGAATAATGCCCAGCAGCACCCCTTCGGTGCCGAGTCGTGTGCGCGATAAAAGATTACGCATTGATGATTGCCTCCAGCGCTTCTTCCGTTGTTTCTGAGGGGATCACCTCAGTGGTAATGCGCCCCTCCCGCAACACCAGCGCGCGGTCGGCATTCATCCAAATTTCCCCCGCTTCGTCGGAGATCAAAATAATCGCCACGCCCTGATCGGCAAGATCACGAATGATGTCGAAAATGCCGGCTTTCGCTCCTACATCGACGCCAATGGTCGGGCAGTCGAGAATCAGCACTTCAGGCTTGGTCGCCAGCCACTTGGCAAGGGCGATGCGCTGCTGGTTACCCCCGGAGAGCGACGAGACCGCAAGCTCTGCATCGCTCACCTTGGTCTTCAGTTGCTCGACCCAGTGTGCGGTCAGCGCCCGGATGCGCCGCGGCGAGAGAAAGCCGCGCGGCTTCTCAAGTGAAGGCAGCACGGTGACGGCGCTGTTCATGTTAATCGACTGGTTTTGTACCAGGCCCAGGTGAAGGCGGTCTTCGGAAAGGTAGGCGATCTTGTGACGCACGGCATCGCGATTGGAGCGCAGCTTGAGCGGCTGGCCATCCTTGCGTATCTCGCCCGACGTGGGGCGGGTCATGCCGAAAATGGCATGAGCGATCTCGGTACGCCCGGCACCCAGCAGCCCCGTCAGCCCCAGGATTTCCCCGCGATGCAGGGTGAAGGAGACGTCCTCGAATTCGCCTTGACGACTCAGGTGCTTAAGCTCTAGTACCGGTTCCCCTTGATGGGTTTCAGCCCGGGGGGTGAACTCAAGTTCAAGGCCGGTCATCAGCGTGGAGAGCCTTGCCTGGGTCATTCCCTCTGTGGGGTAGGTGCCCACCAGCTGGCCGTTGCGCAGCACAGTGACGCGCTGGCACACCTCAAGCACCTCAGCCAGCCGATGGCTGACCAATACAATCGAGATGCCCTTTGCAGCCAGCGAGCGGGTAATCGCCAACAGCGCCTGCACCTCTTTGTAGGTGAGAGAAGCGGTGGGCTCATCCATGAAAATAATGCTGGCGCCTGCGCGCAGTACGCGGCAGATTGCGACCAACTGACGGTGGGCAATCGAAAGGTCGTCCACGCGGGCGGTAGGGTCTAAATTGAGCCCAAACTGCTGAATAATCTCGCGCGCTTGCTTCAGCGCCTCTTTATAAGAGATCGGCCGCCACGGCTTTGATACGTAGTCATCAAAGACGATATTCTCCGCGACGGTTAAGTGCGGAAAGAGCGCAAGATCCTGCCAGATGACGTGGATGCCCCGGCTGCGCGCTTCTAGCGGGCTAATGGCTGAGAGAGTTTCATCGCCAAACGTAAATTCAATGCCTGGCTCAGGCTTGTAAACGCCGTTGATAATTTTAATGAGCGTACTTTTGCCGCAGCCGTTTTCGCCCGCCAAGCACATAACCTCACCACGGTGAAGTTCGAATTCGACATCATCGAGCACCCGGCTTTGCCCGAAGACCTTGCTAACATGACGCGCTCGAATCGCGATTTCGCTCATCGGCGGCTCCTCTCTAGACATGATGGCTCTCTTAACATAACTACCGCGCTCATTGAGCGCGGTAGTGTTGACACGATATGAATAAGCGCAGTCTTACAGGCCGAGCTCTGCCAACTCATCCACGGTCTCTTTGCTCAGCTCCAGCGGCTGTGAGGCAAAGATCGTATGGCCGTCCAGAGTGATTTCACCGAGCACCGGCAGCTCAGCGCCATCGGTAATCTCTTCGCCGTTATAGAGCATCTCACCAAGCGCGACGAAGGCCTTACCTGCCTCAAGTGGGCTCCACTGGAAACCGCCCGTGATAACCCCTTCATGCACCAGACGACGCCCCTGACCCGGCGAGAAAAGCCCCATCACGGCAACATCGCCCTCTAGTCCACGCTCTTTAACCGCACGAGCGGCACCGATGGTGCCCTGGCTGCCAAACGACATAATGCCCGCCAGGTCTTCATGAGCGCGCAGCAGATCAAGGGTGGTATTACGGCTATCATCGACGCTCTCGGCCACGCCGAAACGCTCTGCCGCTTGGGCCAAACCAGCGCAGTTTTCGTCCAGCCAGTTCACGGCAGCATCTGCCCAGGCGTTATGTGCAGGCACGCTTAGGCCGCCCACATAAACAGCATAGGAGCCTTCGCAGCCGGTGGTCTCAGCAAGCAGTTTGGCGTGCTCTTCGCCAAGCTGCTGCGCCGAAATCATCTCAAAATCGTAGTCGATATTGACCGACTCGGGGCTCTCGTGGGTCAGCACGATAATGCCCTGCTCTCGCGCGCGCTCAAGCACCGGCTCCAGCACTTCACGGTCGTTGGGCACCACGCCGATGACATCAACGCCGCGGCTGATCAGATCTTCAATCGCGCGTACCTGCAGGGCCGGGTCGGCGCTAGTGGGCCCCACCATATAAGCCTCAACGCCTAATTCCTCACCCATTTGCTCAATGCCCATTTCCATGGCATTAAACCAAGGGATGCCACCTACCTTCGCCACCACAGCGATAGTGGGTGACGTCTGAGCCATTACGCCACTGCTGCCGATGACGCTTGTGAGTGTAACGGCGGTAAGAAGTGCTTTATATTTCATTGTCATTGCCTGCTTGCTGTTGGCTAGCCCAGCCAGTGGAATGGAGTGCATTGAAGCGTTTTGACGGTGCCGACGTGCGCTGCCCGGTGTCGAAAAGGCATCGATGCTTTATGCCTTAAAATGCTATGAGGGTGTCATAACGCTGAAGGCGTTGAACGTTAATCAAGCGATGCGTAAATACTCCGAATTTGTTCTCTTAACTTAGCGTGCACAATCGGTTGTGCATTATACAGCATTGACCCATTATGAAATCACGTCAATGCTACTTTTATCTATTTCAAGGAGCGGTTACGTGGTAAGCGAGTCACCTAAGCGGCTAACCATTTACGATCTGGCTAGGCTTGCCGACACCTCGCCGAGTACCGTCAGTGCGGTGCTCAACGGTTCTTGGCAACGGCGTCGTATTAGCCAAAAGCTAGCCGACAAAATCCTTTCTCTAGCCGACAGCGAAGGCTACTCTGCCAATATGCAGGCACGCGCGCTGCGCCGAGAGCGCTCAGGTATTATCGGCATGATTCTGCCGCTCTACGACAACCGCTATTTCAGCTCGATTGCCCAGCATTTTGAAGCTCAGGCGCGCCAGCGTGGGCTGTTTGCGATTGTCGCCTGCACCAACCGCGACCCGGCGCAGGAGCGCGAGGCAGCGCGCATGATGCTCGGCTACCGGGTCGAGTGTTTGGTCAGTACCGGGGCGACTGATCCCGACACTATCTCTGCCATGTGCGACGAAAGCGGCGTGGCGAGTATTAACTTAGATTTGCCCGGTAGTAAGGCACCTTCGGTGATTTCCGATAACCGGGAAGGCGCGCGGCAGCTCACCAACGCCATTCTTGACCGCTTGGCCGGGCAGGCTGCGCGTGACGACGCTATCCTGTTTATTGGCGGGCGAAGCGAGGATCACAATACGCGCGAACGTATCGCCGGTTTCTCTCAGGCCCGCGCTGAACGTGGGTTGTCCACCTCGGAGGCGGACATCCTTCCCTGCGACTATGCCGCCGATAAGGCTCAGGTCGCGTTAGAGGCATATATGCGCCCCCGCTCCACGCTTCCCAGCGCGATGTTCGTCAACTCAACGATTTCGCTGGAGGGAGTCGTGCGCTGGCTTCAGCAGGGCGGCTACCAGCTAGATGACATGATTGTGGGGTGTTTTGACTGGGACCCGCTGGCCGCCGCGTTTCACCCTCACCTGATCATGGCGCGACAAAGCGTGGGCGAGATGATTGATCGCGTCTTCGAGGTGATTGATACGCCATCGCCGGACGCCCGTCTGCTCATCGAAGTGCAGCCAGACATCATTGGTGTGTGATCTTTGCCCCTTCGCGCAGCACTGACCGCGCCGAATGAATAGGCGAGTGAATTGAAAACAAGAGTGGTGGCAAATGCTCTACACTTCCATCACGCCAATCTCTCTACAGGTTATTCAATGACGCACAGCATGACCGCCTTTGCCCGCACCGAGCAGGCCGCCCCCTTTGGCACCCTGCAGGTCGAAATTCGCTCGGTGAATCAGCGCTACCTAGAGCCACATTTCCGCCTACATGAAAGCCTACGGGATTTAGAACCGGTGCTGCGCGAAGCACTGCGTACTCGCCTGGCCCGTGGCAAAGTGGAGTGCAGCGTGCGGTTCGAGAGTTCCGAAACTGCTCAAGCGCCGGCGGTGAACGCCCAGCGGTTAAAAGAGATTGCCGACGCCCTAGTCGCCATTCAGCAGCAGGTGCCCAGAGCCGTGCCGCCCACCACGCTCGCGCTTCTCAATCAGCCCGGCGTAATGGAAACCCAACACCTGGATCAAGACGCCATCAAAGCAGCTGCTAAAACTCTGTTCGACCAGGCGTTGAATGAACTGATCGACGCGCGCGCCCGTGAAGGTGAAAAGCTCGCCGAGATGATCACCTCTCGCCTGACAGCGGTAAGCGAGCAGGTCGCTACCGTCAAAAGCCTGCTGCCGCAGATTCTGGAGCGCCAGCGCGCTCAATTGCTGGAGCGTTTGGAGGTCGCCAAGACCGAACTCGACCCGCAACGCCTGGAAGCCGAGCTGGTGCTGGTGGCGCAAAAAGCCGACGTAGACGAAGAACTGGACCGCCTAACCGCGCACATCGACGAAGTGCGCCACCAGCTCGCCCAGAAAGGCCCTAAAGGCCGCCGCCTGGATTTCCTGATGCAGGAGCTTAACCGCGAAGCCAACACGCTCTCGTCGAAATCTGTGGTGGCCGAGACGACCCGCTGTGCGGTAGAACTGAAGGTGCTGATTGAGCAGATGCGCGAGCAAATACAGAACATTGAGTAGATTATTTAGCACGCTGAGGAGCGTTGCCAGAACTATGTTTATGCGAGTGTGTGAAGTGATCGCGGCCAGTAACAGTAGACGCTTCAGCAACCTAATACGTTGCGATGAGACCATGGCAAGAGAGGTAACATTAATGCAGACAAAAATCGTATATCCACTATCCAGCTGCCTACCGACATGAAACATGGTACTTATTGACTGTGCTGGTATTGCCGCAGAGGGCAAAATTGCTAGATCTTTTTCGCAAAATTAATCAGTAACGGCAGGCCTTAATGGCCCGCCAATTCCTTATTTTAAAACCACTTTTTGCGAGATTTACTCAGCTTCCGCGATAGGTAGAATACCCATAAGGGCTAAGCAGCAAAGGCACATGATAATGCTGCTCGGTATCGTCCACTTGGAAGGGCACGGGGATATTGGGGAAGAATGTGTCAGTATCATGCGCCTCAAACCATTCGCCAGTTTCGAATGTCACCCGATAAACACCGGATATGAACGTTTCATCGGCTGGATAAAGCGCTGATATACGGCCACTTTCGTCGGTAGTCGCGGTCGCTAACAATTCCCAACCGGTATCGGTGCGACGCTCAAGTTCAACGTCAACACCTTGTGACGGCTGACCGGTTTGAATGTTGAGCACATGGACGCTCAGCGGATTATCGGCCGCAAGCGCTGTCGTCGCGACACTGCTGAGAATAATACCGGCGAGTAGTGCAGAAAATGTTTTCATGAAAAATACCTTTATATCGTCGTTTTATGAAGATTGCAGTGAGTTAGGGAGCGTTAGCTATCGCCGATAACGTGTTCAATTGCCGTTAAGGCGCAACCCTCATCAATAGCAGAACCACCTGCACCAGCAACGCCGAGTGCTCCTATGAGTTCGCCCCCGAATCGTAGTGGTACGCCGCCACCTAACAACAGCAGCTCGTCTAGTGTGTTCAAGTTGGCTGATTCGGGATCCTGGCGAGCGTGCTCCGATAATGCACGGCTGGTGGTATTCGTCGACAGTGAGGTAAATGCCTTACGCTGCGCGGCCAACGTGTTGTGGGGGCCGATATTATCGTCGCGCTGCAAAGCGACCAGATTGCCACCGCGGTCAACAGCCGCCACGACAGCGGTCCGGCCATCGGCATGACAAGCTTCAAGAGAGGCATTCACTAGGCGATTAGCCATATCTAGCGAGAGGCTTTGCTGCTGGACAGGGCCTGTTCCGGCCAGCGCGCTGCCCGCCACTAAGAGGGCACCGAGCAGTGGCAGTCGAGCAAATCGTGATGTCATGAGAATATCCTTGTGAGTTGATGGTGACATCCTGACAGGCCGAGTGCGTCAATTACCTGACGGCAGCATTACAGATTTGTAATGTGACAAAGCGATTGATCTAGCTAATCTGTATCAATTTCGCGGGGAGGCGGTATGCGTATCCTAGTGGTAGAAGACGAGCACAAAACCGCAGACTATCTATGTAGGGGCCTGGGGGAGTCGGGATATCGTGTTGAGGTCGCCCTCAATGGATATGATGCGCAGCACTTGATCACCGAGAGCGAGTTTGATCTGATTATTCTTGACGTCATGCTGCCCGGTCTTGACGGCTGGCAGCTGCTGCAACTGATCCGTGGTCGTAGCCAAGTGCCGGTGCTGTTTTTGACGGCCATGGATGCGGTGGAGTATCGCGTCAAGGGGTTAGAGCTGGGTGCCGACGACTATTTGGTTAAACCGTTCTCTTTTGTCGAATTGCTAGCCCGAGTACGTACTCTATTGCGCCGCAGTCCACCTCGCGAGAGAGAGCATTTTCGTGCGGCTGATCTGGAAATGGACGTGCTGCGACGACGGGTGACTCGTCAAGGTGAGCGCATTGCTCTGACCAATAAGGAATTTTCATTACTGGAGCTGTTTCTTGATCGGGAAGGCGAAGTGTTATCGCGCACTTATATCGCTTCGCGGGTGTGGCAAATGAATTTTGACAGCGATACCAATGTCGTCGAAGTGGCCGTGCGTCGACTTCGTGCAAAAGTGGACGACCCTTATTCTCGTAAGCTGATACACACCGAACGTGGCATGGGTTACGTACTTGAGGACCGCGTTTGATGCCCGCTCTGAACTCCCTAGCGACTCGCCTGTCGCTGATGTTCGCGCTGGTCAGTGTGCTGCTGCTGGGCAGTATTGGTGCCTACCTCTATCACTCGTTAACACGTGAAATTGCTTGGCGTGATGATCAAATGCTACATGGACGTCTTGAGCGTATGCAAACGCTGCTCGATGACGCCGAGAGTATAGCTACGCTTCGCCAGCGTCCTAAGCTCTATGCCAATATGTTGGGCAATCGCGACAGCCTGTTGTGGATACTGGATGCCGAAGGCCAAGTGTTGATTGACGTCAACCCGAGCGACCTACCCGTGCCCCAGTTACCGATGACGGACACCATCCATTTTGAGAATACTACCGGCTCAATACAGGCAAGATTGGCATGGCAAACACTTGAACAAGGCGGGCGGCCGCTCACGCTTATCGCCGGTAAGTTGCTTGATGAGCGTCGTCAGATGCTGACGGCCTATCGGCTTCGACTTTGGTTGGCTCTTGTGATGGGCGCGCTACTTGCCTTCGTGCTCGGGTGGGGAGTCAGTCGGCACGGCCTAGAGCCGTTGCGCCGCTTGGCTGAACAGTCTAATCGCATCAACATAAGACAGTTGGATCGGCGCTTGAATGTCGCAGGAGAAGCAAAGGAAATCAGTGGCTTAAGCCATGGATTGAACCTAATGCTAGACCGGCTGGAAGAAGGTTTTTCTCAGCTGTCCCGACACTCCGCAGACATGGCCCATGAGCTGCGAACACCGTTAACCAACCTATTGGGACAAACACAGCATACGCTGCGGCGGGAAAGAGAGACTGCAGAATATCGGCAGGTGCTTGAATCGAATATTGAAGAGTACGAGCGTCTTTCGAGAATGATCGATAGCATGCTGTTTCTGGCACGGACCGAGAATCCTTCAACAGCGTTAACATTTGATGAAGTAGACCTCGGAGTATTGGTAGCTCAGCTATGTGATTACTTCGAAGGTATGGCGGAAGACGACGGACGAACGCTCGTCAATCAGTCGAGTGGTACCGTTGTTGCCAATCGCGATTTGCTACGCACAGCGTTGGCCAATCTGATCGCCAATGCGCTTCGCCACGGCCGTTCCGAAACGCCTATTCATATTACGACGATGAGCATGGAGGATCGGCTCGAACTACGCGTTCATAATCTCGGCACGGCCATCTCCCCTGATAACCTGCAACGGGTTTTCGAACGGTTTTATCGCTGTGATTCGGCGCGAGCCGGTGTAGCCGATTCAGGAGGACTAGGACTGGCCATCGTCCGTTCGATTATCCAATGGCACGGTGGTGACGTGCGTGTCGAAAGTAATAATGAAACAGGCACGACCTTTATTCTGTCACTACTGCGCTTGGGCATGTGAGCACCGTCTATTGCTGCTCAGTCGGTCTTCACTCGTGACGTCAGCCAGAGTAATGACGCCCTAAGTTTATTGTTGTGCCAGCTCGCCCAGAAGGGCCCTAAAGGCCGCCGCCTAGACTTCCTGATGCAGGAACCCAACCGTGAAGCCAACACGCTCTCGTCGAAATTCGTGGTGGCTGAGACGACCCGCTGCGCGGTGGAGCTGAAGGTGCTGATTGAGCAGATGCGCGAGCAGATACAGAACATTGAATAAGAGGTATTGATTTCATACCAATAACGATGATGCTTGATAAGAACAAGACGAACACTTTTGATAGCTAAAAGCGATCTTAAGCGGTACACAAAGTCGTTTAATATAAGGGCTGGTCTAACTGACCAGCCCTTATATGTTGACTTAAGGTGTGGCCAATTGAAGTTTTGGTGATAAGGCCTGCGGTGCGACTTTTAAGTCTAGAATGGCGGGGACGCCTGCATTTTTCGCATTGGAAAAAGCCGTTAGAAAATCCTCGTCGCTTGTCACCGTTGCTCCGTAGCCACCATACGCTTTTGCCAAAGCAGCAAAGTCGGGATTGATCATATCCGTTCCCGATGGGCGTCCAGGATAATGTCGCTCCTGGTGCATTCGGATTGTTCCATACATGCCGTTGTTGGAAATCAGCACAATGATATTAGCGCCGTACTGACAGGCAACGCCAAATTCTTGCATTGCCATTTGGAAGCAACCGTCGCCCGCTAGGCATATAACATCGCGTTCAGGATGTCGCAGCTTGGCAGCAATGGCTGCGGGTAAACCATAGCCCATTGAACCGCTCGTAGGCGCTAGCTGTGTTCGCCACCCACGGTAGCGATAATAGCGATGTAACCAAGCCGAATAGTTTCCCGCGCCATTCGTTAAGATGGCATCATCGCTGAGATCCTCGTTGAGGTGTGCAATGACACTCTCCATCCGCAGGTTGCCGGGCGTGCGTTGGGGCTGTTGCCACTCTTCATAATCAGCGCGGGCTTCTGTAATCCACTGCTTTCTGGATGTTTTTGGTGCTTCAGCCGCCTCTGCCAGCTGGCAAATGAATTCGGCGGCATTGGCAACAATGCCTAAATCAGGCCGATATACCCGGCCAATCTCAGAAGAATCAGCATGGACGTGGATAAGAGTCTGCTTTGGCATCGGTGGCGTAAGTAGCGTGTATCCACTCGTCGTCATTTCCCCTAGCCGACTGCCTAGTGCCAGGATAACGTCAGCATTACGCACTCGTTCAGCAAGCTTAGGGTTAATGCCAATACCAATATCGCCAATATAATTTGAGTGTCTGTTGTCTAAGTAATCCTGACACCGAAAAGAGGCTCCTACTGGCAAGCCTGCTTTATTCGCGAATTGCCCCAGTGCATCGGCCGCTCGTTGCGACCAAGAGCCTCCACCGGCAATGATTAAAGGGCGTTCAGCAGAGGCTAATAGCTCTAATACTGCATTCACATCGCTTTCTGCTGCTTTTCCTGAAGGCAATACGGCGGCGGGTACAATAGCGACGTCACCGCATTCGGAAGAAAGCATATCCTCGGGTAACGCAAGTACCACGGGGCCGGGCCGCCCGCTCTGTGCAACATGGAATGCATGGCTAATGTATTCTGGAATTCGGTCAACACGATCAATTTCTGCAACCCATTTTGCCAACGGATTAAACATGGCTCGATAATCCACCTCCTGGAAGGCTTCCCTATCGCGTTGGTCGCTAGCAACCTGGCCTATAAATAAGATCATGGGAGTGGAGTCTTGAAACGCAACATGCACGCCGCATGAAGCGTTGGTTGCGCCTGGTCCACGCGTCACGAAAGCGATACCTGGCTGGCCTGTTAGCTTACCGTCAGCTTCGGCCATCATCGACGCGCCACCTTCATTTCTGGCGACGATAGTTTCTACGCCAGATTCATAAAGGGCATCAAGCGCTGCCAAATAGCTTTCACCTGGAACACAGAATACGCGTTCTACGCCTTGTTTTTTTAGGGCTTCAACTAAGACGTGACCACCGTGACGTACATTGTTTTTGTTCATAGGTTTTGCCCTTATTCGTTATAAAAAGTCTTCACGCGCCGCGATACGCTCAGCGGCATGTTCAAAGCGAAGGCGTGTAGCCTGTCTAGCCAACGCGATATCTTGTGCAGCAAGCGCATCTCTTACAGCACGATGCTCGTTTATAATGGGGACGCCAAACTCAGACGCGGCTGCATTCTTGAGAAAAGCCGAACGCAAATTGCTTTGGATATTCCCCTCAATCATGCCAATAACTTCAATGTAATATTCATTACCTGAGGCTTCGGTGATGGAGCGATAAAAATCGAGCTCAATATCCACTCTAGATTCAAGAGCGCCATCGGGGCCCAGTGCATCCAGCCGCTCCATTTCAATGAAGCGCTCCTGGATACCCTGCATCTGCTTTATAGAGCGTTTTTCTGCAGCCAGGGCCGAAGCGCCCGCTTGAACTTCAGCGCGTAGCTGCAGCAATTTAATAATTTGTTGACGCTTTTCAAAGCAGCTAGGGCTAATGCGAAATGCAGAGCGGTTGCTGTTTTCAGTGATAAACGTTCCAACCCCACGCCGCGAATCAACGACACCGTCGTATTTCAGTAGCGAAATAGCTTCGCGTACCACCGTGCGAGCAACGCCAAAACTTTCAGACAGTACAGCCTCGGTCGGAAAACGGTCTCCTGGGCGTAACTGTCCATTTTCGATAGCCGCCGTAAGCGCCGCGGCTACCTCATCAGGTAGCCTGCGGGGCCGATCAATACGTTCAAACGTTACTGGTGTCTTCATCAGGGTACATTCCTAGATGCTTTATAAACTCTCACGCCGGTACATAGCTGAAAGCCAAATCAATGTTGCAAAGGATGAAGATTTATACCATAAACATAGCTGAAAAACAGTTGTCAGACAATAGGAAGTGATCTACTCTCCTGCTAAGTAAAAAATTCAAAAACAATAAGGAGTCACCAATGCCAGAGCTAAGAATTGGGTTTATAGGCCTGGGCGGTATGGGACGTGGTCTCGTTAAAAACCTCTGTGCTAAAGGATACAGCGTCACTGTATTCGACTTAGATTCAGACAAGATAGCCGATGCTGTTACGCATGGCGCAACGGCAGGAGCTTCAGCCGTCGAGATCGCGGCTAAATCTGATATTTTCGCTGTTTGTGTTACCACAGCAGAAGCCGTAAGAGCCTTGGCATTAGGCCCAGATGGCGCATTGGCAGCCTTACCCAAAGATGCTGTCTTTTTAGATCATACGACCGTCTCGGTTGAGCATGTAGACCTATTACGTGACGCTTGCGATAAAGCGGGCATTATTTACGCAGAAGCGCCTATGACTCGTACACCTGCTCACGCTGAGCGTGGCGAGGTTAATATTTTATTTGGTGGGGAAGAGTCACTACTGGAGCGTTTACGGCCAGTTTTTAAGACTTACTCCGAAAACATATTTCATGTCGGCCCATCAGGGCATGCAATCCGCCTTAAGCTGATACACAACTATATAGCATTCGCGAATGTGGCTTCTTGGTGTGAGGGCTTTGCTCTTGCCGCTAAAGAAGGGCTCGATATGTCGAAAGTTATTAATATTATTTCAGCAGCAGGTGGTAAGTCTGGAATGATGGATCTTTATGGCGACCTCACTCTAAGGCGTGACTTTACGCCACATATGTCGTTAGAAAACGCTCAAAAAGACGTTCGCTATTATGCAGAATGGCTGGGAAAAGCGGGAATGCCTGCTTTCATGGCTCAATCTGTACATAACACTTACGCTCTTGCTTCAATTATGGGGCACGGTAGCGAAAGCTGTACGGCTGTTATCAAAGCATACGAAGACCTTTCAGGTGTTCAAGCCTGCTTAAAAGAATAAGAATTATATTTTTCCAGTAGAACTCAATAATAAGTAACAACTAAAAAGAGACTCTCAAATGAACTATAAATATATTATTACAGGTACTTGTGCCTTTATTATTTCAAGCACCGTAAGTGCGCAAGAAATTACGCTTCGAATGGCACACTTTGCTGCGGAAACGCATCCCGGACATGAAGCGGCGTTGCAATTCGCTGAGAATGTAAGCCAAAGAACCAATAATGAAATTTCTGTTGAGCTTTATCCTGCTAATGAACTTGGTTCACCGCCTGAGCAATTAGAACAGACGGTTTTAGGTGTCGTCGATATGAATCTGCCCACTCAAGGTGGACTGGATAAATATGTTAAAGCATTCGGCACTGTCATGACTCCTTTTGCATTTGATAGCTATGAACAGGCGCACCGCGTTTTAGATGGGCCTTTCTATGACTGGGTTGCTCCCCAACTAGAGTCGCAAGGATTAGTCTTATTATCAAATTGGGAATATGGTTTCCGTCATATAACCAATAATGAGAGGCCAATTGAAACACCCGAAGACGTAAAAGGATTAAAACTACGTACTCCACCAGAGCTTCAAATTGTTGCCGCACTTGAAGCGCTTGGGGCTTCGACAGCACAAATTTCGTTTCCTGAGCTGCCTAACGCACTTAATCAAGGTGTCGTCGATGGACAGGAAAATCCGATTAGTGTTATATACCATTATAACTTAAACGATTTTCAAGATCATTTAGCCTTGACCCGACATGTATATAACTCAATGGTCCATGTGATTAATAAAAACACATGGGATTCGCTTACTCAAGAGCAGCAAACCATTATTAAAGAAGAGAGCCTAGCGGCTTCAGCGATGATGCGTGAAGCTGTTATGGCTCAAGAGGAAGAAGAGATTGCAGCGCTTAAAGAGCGTGGTATGCAGGTAACTGAACCTGATTTATCTCTTTTTGTTGAACTTATGGGGCCCGCTAGAGCACGTGTAGCGGAACATGTTGGGCAGGACAATATGGAAACCTTCCTGAACTTCTTAGATTAACCTATCAGGGTACAGTTTGGAGTGGCTGGTTTAGCGCTCCAAACTGACAAAAGGTATGAAATATGATTACTTTCTTGATTTTAGGATGCCTTGTTAGTTTAATTGGGATAGGTCTCTCTGTTGCTGTTTCATTAGGCCTGGTTTCGGTAGGGTTCTATGCTCTTCAGGGTAATCTCGACATTCTCGCAATGTTGCCCCAGCGTATGTTTTCCGCTACGACAGGATTCACGCTTCTAGCCATACCCTTTTTTATCCTGGCTGGTAATCTTATGAACACTGGTGGGATAACGCATAGGATATTTAATTTTGCGGATGCATGTGTCGGTCATATCCGTGGCGGGTTAGGTCAAGTTAACGTGCTTGCCTCTCTGTTCTTTTCTGGCATGTCAGGAGCCGCCGTTGCCGATGCAGCTGGTCTTGGGCAAGTTGAGCTTAAGGCAATGGCAGAACGCAACTATGATCCGGATTTTTCTGCTGCCATTACCGCTGCATCATCGACTATTGGGCCAGTATTTCCACCGTCGATCCCTTTCGTTTTATATTCCTCCATTACGGGTGTTTCTGTTGCGCAGCTATTTCTAGCCGGGGTTGTACCCGGTATTTTAATGGCTTTAGCACTTATGCTAGCCGTTTATATTCATGCTTTACGCCACAAGATGTCTCGTCGTGATCATATTGATTGGTTCGAAATAGGGCGCAGTTTTTTATCTGCATTGTTATCGTTATTAACACCGGTTATTATCATTGCTGGCATATTTGGAGGGCTGTTTACGCCGACTGAAGCAGGTGTTATGGCAAGCGCATACGCTCTTTTTCTCTCGATGGTTGTTTATCGAGAAATTAAGGTTTCTGATCTTCCTTCTATTCTTTGGGATACATTAACTCATACCGTGCGCGTTATGTTTGTGATTGCCGCAGCTGGCTTTTTTGGATGGTTATTGATACATCAGAGAGTTCCGAATCAGTTAGTTGAAACAATGCTTTCATTTTCAACCAATCCCGCAATAATAATGGCGATTATCGTTATAATATTATTAATCCTCGGGATGTTTTTAGAAGGTATTGCTGTAATCGTATTAACGGTACCGCTATTTTTTCCTGTGATCACACAAATCGGTGTAGACCCTGTTCATTTTGGCGTCATTATGATTATGTGCTCGATGGTTGGTCTGCTCACACCTCCTGTAGGTATGGTCTTGTTTGCAACATCATCTATAGCGAATATTACCGTTGGCAGGCTGTCACGTGCGTTGGTTCCTTATCTAATCGGTCTTTTTGCCGTTTTGTTAGCGGTTGTAATATTTCCTGAAATATCAACTTGGCTTCCTAGGCTGGTAATGAATCCATGAATAAATTAGATATAGCTATTGGTCATGTGTTGCGGGGCATCGCAATCCTGTGTTTATCCGCTTTATTCATTCTTCTCTTTGTGAACGTTTTTGCGCGCGGCTTTCAGCTTGCAAGCTTTGCTTGGCTGGATGAAGTAGTGCAAGGCTTATTTGCCTGGATGGTTTTTATGGGCGCAGCTGCTTTATGGAGAGAGGGATCTCACTTTAGAGTAGATTGGCTCGAAAAAACCTTAAGCCAACGATACGCCGCGCCGGTACTTAAAGGTTTGATAGCTTTATTATCCGTAGTGTTTTTTCTAACGATGGCTTGGTATGGCTGGCGGCTTACAGAAAGAAGCAGTGCATTAACTCCGGTTTTAAATTTACCTATTGGGCTTTTTTACGTATCAATCCCCATTGCCGGTGTGTTAATGAGTGCTTACTCGCTTAGAGATGTCTTTATAGCATTGAAAGAAATAAAAACTAATTCTATTAACTGTGAAAAGGAGCTACTAAATGATTTATGACCTAAGAACCTATACTTGCCGCCCCGGTACAATTAAAAAGCATATGAAATTATATGAGGATTATGGTTGGGACGTTCAATCTAAGCATTTGGGTTATCCGGTTGTTTATGGTGCTGTTGAAACGGGAAACGTGAACTCCTATGTTCACGTCTGGATGTATAAAGATGCAGACGATCGGGCTGCCAAACGCCGCGCTCTTCAAGCTGATCCAGAGTGGGCAACGTATCTTGCAAAAAGTGCCGAGGCTGGTTATTTGATCAATCAAGAAAATACAATCTTGAACGCGGCACCCTTTTTCGATCCTTTTAATAGTCTGGTCAATAGCCCCCGCTAGTACCATTTATAATAATTGATATTTTTTGCGCCAGTGGCTGCTCAGCCCTGGCGCAAAATTTTTTATAGATGATTGCCTTTTAATGAATGCAGCAACTCAAACACGAAGCTAGAGTGATTCCATCCCCATAAGTGGTCGCTGAAAGCACTCCCTCTGAGTGTTGGAACTCAATACGTTGATCGAGCCGTTCAGAGAACCAATCCAAAAGATGAGTCGCTTGAGCTACATTGATAAGTACACTATGACTAAAGATTGTTATAGAGCAAAAGAGGCGTATAATTTCTGACTATTAATTAGCGTGCTAATATAAGCGTGGTCTGTCGATGAAATTTATTAAAAACAACGCAGTAAAGACACTCCGTCTTTCCCGGCGTGAGCTGCTGGGTGGTATGGCGGCTGTTTCCGCTGCCGCCTTTTTCCCCTGGGCGACGCGTACCTGGGCGGATAGTCCCGGTGCTACCAGCGAGCAAGCAATCCAAGATTTTCTGATGCTTTCCGAGCGTTTAACCGGGAGAGAGGCGCTAGATGCCCGCATCGCCGGGCGCGTTTGGCAGGCATTGCTGGATAGCGACGAGCGCTTTGCTGATCGTCAGCGGTTGCTGGCCCAGGCGATGGATGATGCCAATCTTATCGATATGCGCAGCTTCAAAGCCTTTGCCGCTACCCAGCCAGAAGCGTTAACGCAAACGGCGGTGGCGATTATCAGCGCTTGGTATTTGGGCTTCACCGGCAGCGTGCAAGGTCATAGCGCGACCGATAACACCCGCTTTATTACCTATACCGGGGCACTGATGTTTGAGCCGACTATCGATGCCACGGTTATTCCGACGTATTCCCGCGGTCACTCCGACTATTGGGTCGATCCGCCTGCCAGCATCGCCACTGATTAATTCTTACTTATACCAAAGTACGCCCCCGGCCTGCTAATAGGTGTCGGGTCGAGCGTATTGATTCTTTTATTCAGGACCGTTTATTACCATGGCTACGCAATTTGACGCGGATGTGATTGTTATCGGCTCGGGCGCACTAGGCAACAACGCCGCCTTTGAGCTCGCTCAGCAGGGCAAATCGGTAATTATTCTTGAGGCGGGTGAGCATGTGCCGCGCTGGAAGATTGTTGAAAATTTCCGCACCTCTTCGCGCAAGGGAAATTTCAACGACCCTTACCCCAACGCACCGTGGGCGCCGACGTCGTACCAGGAAAATTATATCGAAAACACCGGCGATTTCGATCTGTTCCCCGGCATGTTGAAACTGGTCGGCGGCACCACGTGGCACTGGGCGGCGGCAACGTGGCGCTATATTCCCAACGATATGAAGCTTAAAACGCTTTACGGCGTAGGGCGCGACTGGCCGATTGAGTATGACGAGTTAGAGCCTTACTACGTGCGCGCTGAAAAAGCCTTGGGCGTTTCAGGCAGCGATACCGATGACCAAAGCGGCCAGGGTGGCGATGCTTGGCCGCCGCGCTCGGAGCCTTACCCCGTTTCCCCCGAGGGTGATACCTATTATTTTCAGCGCATTAGGGATCGAATCAGCGCTGAAGACTACCGTTTCATCCACGAGCCTAACGCTCGTACTCATAAGCCCTGGGACGGTCGCCCGGCGTGCAGCGGCAATAATAACTGCATGCCGGTATGCCCGATTGGCGCCATGTACAGCGGCGATGTCCACGCTCGCCATGCTGAAAACGCGGGCGCTAAGCTGATCACCGATGCTACCGCCTATCATCTTGAAAAAGGTGACAACGGTAAAATCGCGGCCGTGCACTATCGCAGCTCCAACGGTGACGACACTCGCCTGACCGCAAAGTACTTTATTGTCGCCGCCCACGGCCTGGAAACGCCCAAACTGCTGCTGCTTTCAGAGGTGGCCAACTCCTCGGATCAGGTGGGCCGTAACCTGATGGATCACACCGGCATGGGGCTTCAGTTTCTGGCCGATGAACCGGTCTGGCCGGGTCGCGGGCCTGTTCAGCAGGGCGGGATCTTCAACTGGCGCGATGGCGACTTTCGCCGCGAACACTCAGCCATTAAGCATGCATTAACCAATATGGTGCCCAACACGGCCGTCACTCAGCGCCTGCTGGATAATTTGATTGTAGGCCCGGAACTCGACGACCGAATCCGCCATGACGCCGCCCGCTGGGTAGATATCTCCACGGTGTTTGAGATGTTGCCCCATGCCCATAACACCGTTCGGCCCAGCACACGCTACAAGGATGCCTTGGGCATTCCCATGCTGACGGTTAACTACAGCGTAGATAACTACGTAAAAGCGGCGGCTGATGTCGCGAAACGTGACTACGCCAACTTTGTGCGCATCATGGGCGGCCAGGTCATCGAAGACGATACCGGCTGGCAAAACCGAGATCACTTAATGGGGACCGTGATCATGGGCGACAGAGCCGAAGACTCTGTAGTGAACGGCGAATGCCGCACCTGGGATCACGATAACCTGTTCCTTGCGACCACCGGTGTTATCCCCGCGTCAGGGGTGATCAATCCCACGCTTGCCGGTGTTGCTTTGAGTATTCGCATTGCCGACATCATCGCCAAGGAGATCTAACATGCGCTTGCCGTCCTTTTGGCTCCTAGGTGTCGCTTTTATGTTTTCGTTGGCCAGCCATGCAAGTGGTGCCGCTAGCCCCAGTAACGCAGCGAATGTGGATGACGAGCTGATCCAGCAAGGCGAGTATCTTGCGCGTGCCGCTGATTGTTCCGCCTGCCACCGTCCGCCGGAAGAGTCTGGGCAGCCTTTTGCAGGGGGTTACGTCATTGCCTCGCCCATGGGCGATATTATTGCCAGCAATATCACGCCCTCCCGCGAATATGGTATTGGCGACTACTCAGAAGCACAGTTTAAACGTGCGCTAACCGAAGGTATTCGTGCCGACGGCGCTCATCTTTATCCCGCCATGCCTTACACCGCGTATAGCGGCTTAACCGACGATGACATTCACGCGCTGTATAGCTACTTTATGCACGGGGTTGAAGCGGTCGACGAGCCGACGCCTGAAACATCGCTGCCGTTTCCCTTTAACCTCCGCGTGAGCATGGCCGCATGGAATTTCTTATTCCTGGATGACGCCTATACTCACGATCCGGAACAAAGTGACACTCTCAACCGTGGCCGCTATTTAGTCGATACGCTGGGGCATTGCAGCGCCTGCCATACGCCGCGTAACGCGCTGATGGGGGAAAACAATGACCGCTATCTGGCAGGGGCCAACGTCGGTGGATGGTATGCGCCTAATATTACCTCCGATGCCAGCGGGATCGGTAACTGGAGCGTTGAAGAGCTGGTGCAGTACCTGCGCACTGGCCACGTTGAGAACAAAGCACAAGCCGGTGGCGGCATGGCTGAGGCGATAGAGCACAGCCTGCGCTATTTAAGTGATGATGACCTGCACAGCATGGCGGTCTACTTGAAGCAGGTGCCACCCACGGCGATAGGCCCGGCCATTGATGTAAGCCAGGCACCCCGCGAAGTTGAACCCGTAAGCCCAGCCACGCTGGAGCCGCTGCGCAACGATGACCCTCAGGCCATGAGTGATGGTAAACGTACCGACGGCCAGACGCTTTATAACGGCGCCTGTGCCAGCTGCCACCAGATCGACGGGCAGGGCACCGATGATCAGTTCTACCCCTCGCTGATACACAATACCGCGACTCAGGGTGCCAACGCCGATAACCTGATTATGTCGGTATTGCAGGGCGTGCATCGCGAAATCGATGACTACACCGTGGCCATGCCCGCGTTTGGCGAGCAGCTAAACGATGAGCAGATCGCCGCCGTGAGTAACTACGTGCTGAGCCAGTTCGGCAACCCCGAGCTTGAAGTCGACGCTGCCCGCGTTACGGAGCTACGCCAAGGCGGCCCAACGCCGCTACTGGTGAAAGCCATGCCCTGGTTAATGGCGGCAGGCGTGATCTTCGCGCTTTTCGTGGTGGGGCTGATTGTTTTTTTGATACGGCGTAAAAGGCGGTAAGTGATGCTTTTAAAGTGGCGCCATCCGTTGGGGTGGCGTTGGTTGAGCGTTACTTATTGTCCGAGAACAAACCGAGCTTCTAATTCCCGCAGAAACCGGAAGGTATTGAGGCAGGGTACTTCGAATTGCTGGCAGATATTAGGTACTTTAACTTTTCGCGTATTAACGGCCGCGACAGCTTCATGCGTTACCACGCTGGCACCGATGACCTTAGCTTTGGCAATAATCCATGGGTCGGCTTTTGCCAGGAAATTATCGCGATTGCCGGGGTTATAGTCGCCTTCTATAACGAACTGCACGATTTCAGCGAACAGTAATTGTGTTTGCTCGTCGTCGTTGCTGATGAAGTGGTCTGGCCGTTCGCGGGCCCAAGCGGCGAGCTCATCCTTGCCTTCTTTTAGCTCGCGTCCAATCATATCAACACTGGCAATGGTGCCTAACGCAAACTGCTTATCCAGCCAGTCTCAGTAAGCAGGGCAAATATCCATTCCGTAGTACTGGTTTTTCGCTTGTATATAGGTATTTGCATCCAGTAGATATCTCAAATGCCTAGCTCCTTAGCGAAGCGCTCCATCTTATTCGGTTTGACCCCGCCTAGCAGGGCACTTGCTTCACTGACGACCGCTTTGGAAAAAAGCTGGCTGATTTGGGACTTTTTGGTCTGGTAGTACGTGGGGCCGCTACCACTTTCATTAGTTTTGTACTGCGCCTGCCGTTCAGCAATATAGCGGCCGTATTGCGCCTGAGAGATAAAATCGAGCGTCAACGCACCCCAGGTACTGACGTGAAAATGGGCCTCTAACGTGGATAAGTTATCTTGCCAGTGTGCTAAATCATGCTGCCAAAGAGCGCTAAGCTATTGTTCGGATACTAAAAACTCTGCTGCAGCGGCATTACAAAGCACTTCTTGCTGACGGTGCGTATTAGCGTTTCCATCGGAAATGCCAGACTGACCAATCCAGATATGGCACAACTCATAAATCAAGGTGAACAAGCGCGCACCTAGCGCATCGCCAAGATGCCCAACGCTTCGATTCGCTGGGTCAAATCGCGGTAATAGTCATTTCATTTGCCGCGCTTAGGGTGATCCGCTACTCCTAACTGGGAGCGCATGTCGGCTTGCCTACAATCACCCATCAATTTCCTAGAACGATTCGAAGAAAACTATTCGCTCCTCATCCTTTGGCCTAGGTTTTAAGCTAAAGGTAATTGTTAAGGAGCATTTTATGTCAGTAGACGCATCCACAAGCCCAGTCCGCCGTGTCATCGCCCAGCACCCGGCCAAGCGCGATGATATCGGTGATTTAACCACGCGTCGGCCGTTACCAGGGCCTGGTTTGGATCAGCTCGACCCGTTTCTGTTTTTGAATCACCACGGCCCGCAAACGTATCCGGCCAACAACCGTGGCCTGCCGTTTGGCCCGCACCCGCATCGCGGCTTTGAAACGGTGACGTTTATTTTAGAGGGGTCGCTGGCCCATGCTGACAGTGCCAGCCATCAAAGCGTGATTCATAAAGGTGGCGTGCAGTGGATGACGGCGGGTAGCGGCATCGTGCATGCGGAAATCTCGCCACCCGAGTTTCTGCGTGAGGGCGGCCCGCTGGAGATTCTGCAGCTGTGGGTTAATCTGCCGGCGCGTTTGAAAATGAGCGAGCCGCGCTATGTAGGGCTTCAGCAGTCGTCGATCCCGGCTATTCAATTGCCGGGCGGCGGCGAGCTGAACCTGATCGCCGGGCAGTGGCAGGAGCAGGCTGGCCCTATTGAAACGTTGACCGGCGTATTTATGTCGACGCTGAAACTGCCCGCTGGCACACGTGAGCAACTGCCCGTTACACCTGGGCGGCAGGTGTTTCTCTATGTGGTCGATGGCGATGTCACGGTGAGTGGTGAATCCGCGAAGCCGCATCATCTGATTGAAGTGGATCGTGATGGCGAGAGCCTCGACATCGAAGCCAGCAGCGACGCACGCCTGCTGTTTGGCCATGGCGAGGTGATCGACGAACCTGTCTACTCCCATGGGCCCTTCGTGATGACCACCCGCGAAGAGATTGCCCAGGCGGTAGAGGATTATCAGAATGGCAAGTTTGGTGGGTTGGACGCTTAGCCCTTACAAAGGCTCGCCCCGGTAGTAGTGCCATAGAAACAGCGAGCCCACGCTGCGCCAAGGCGCCCAGTGTTCTATCATTTGGTGCGCCTGTTTGGGCGTGGGTTTGTCGTCCATGCCTTTCAGGCGCCCTAACGCTACGCGCAGGGCCAGGTCGTCGGCAGGAAAAATATCCGGACGGTTGAGAGAAAACATTAGGTAAATCTCAGCGCTCCAACGGCCAAAGCCGCGTAGCTCGGTAATCGCGGTGATGGCGTCATCATCGCTTAGCTTTTCAAGCCCATCGGCGCTAAAGGTGCCGGCGAGTTCGGCTTCTGCCAAGCCCTTGGCGTACTCAATTTTCTGCCAGGAGAGCCCCGCATCGCGCAGCGCTTGGCTATCCACTTCCATCACCGCTTTTGCATGCAGCTCCGGCAGTAACGTATTTACACGGCCCATAATCGCGCGTGCCGCGTCGGTGGATAGCTGTTGACTAACGATGGTACTGAAAAACGTCGCAAACCCCTGGTCGCGTTGACGTGGGCTAGGCGCGCCGACCAATGGGTATGCGCGGGCAATATCTGGGTCGGCCTCAGCAAGTGCCGCCATGGCGTGCTCAATGGTATCGAGTGTCATCGCCTTCGCCTTATTGAAGAAATAAACAGTTAAGTGAACAGGATTAAGTGAACAGTACTGTGCACAGGCCTGTCGATAAAGCTCAATGAACGCTAGTAGGGCAGGCAAACGCTTTTTGCCGGCTAATTTTTTTGAACGCGGCATATTTATACTTTCGTCTAATCCTGCGATCATTTGCGCTAATCAAGGTGCCAACAGGGCGGTACCGCTAGGAGATAAATATGCAGGATTCGACAGCATCGTCGTCTCAAGGGCTGGCGCGCAAACCGCGCCTGGCCGAATTTGTGTTGGCGCTGGGCGGGTTTGGGATAGGAACGAGCGAATTCGTCATCATGGGGTTGATGAACCGCGTGGCGGGCGACTTAGCCGTGACGGTTCCTCAGGTGGGCTACGCGATCAGTAGCTACGCGCTGGGTGTTGTGGTGGGGGCGCCGTTAATTTCAGCGCTGGCCGCACGCGCGCCTCGGCGGCTGTTATTAATCGTGCTGATGCTGGTGTTTGCAGTGGGCAACATCGCTAGCGCTCTGGCACCGAGTTTCTGGTCATTTGTGGGACTGCGTTTTCTCGCGGGCTTACCGCACGGTGCCTACTTTGGCATTGCGGCGTTAGTAGCGGCGGGTGCGGTGCCGGTGGATCAACGGGCACGCGCTATTTCCAGGGTGATGCTGGGTCTAACGGTCGCTATTTTGATCGGGGCGCCGCTAGGTACGTGGGCAGGCAACCAGTTTGGCTGGCAAATCGCGTTTGTGGGTGTGGGGGGAATTGCTCTGCTTACCGCTCTGCTAATACGTCTCTATGTACCGGTTCAGCCCGTGGATACAGGTGCCAGCCCCGTACGCGAGCTGTCTGCGTTGCTGAAGCAGCGTGTGTTAGTTGCCTTAGCCCTGGCCTGTATTGGCTGCGGCGGTATGTTCGCTATTTTTAGCTATGTAATGCCAACACTGACTCAGCAAGCGGGTATGAGTGAGTCGCTAGGGCCTTTGGTGCTGGTAATTTTTGGCCTGGGTTCAATTGCCGGTAATTTAATCGGTGGCCGCATGGCAGATAAAAACCTCATGCGCGCAATCCCTTGCATCTTGCTGTGGTGTGGCATTGTTCAGGGGCTGTTTTACTTTGCGGCGAATAACGTTTGGACAGGGCTTTTGTGTGTCGGCTTGGTAGGCACCAGTATGGCGTTAGCGCCTTCGCTACAAACCCGCTTAATGGATGTGGCAGAAGATGCCCAAACCATGGCAGCCTCACTCAATCATGCGGCTTTTAATGGTGCAAACGCGCTCGGCGCGTGGCTGGCTGGGTTGGCCATTAGTGCAGGCTTTACCTGGTCGAGTACGGGCTTAGTGGGCACAGCATTAGCACTTTGCGGCCTGGTTATTTTTGCCGCAGGGCGCTGGCTGGAAAAGCGTACTTATGGCGTTGCGGCCCGGCGGGCGTAGCTATTTTTCGTTATCGAACAGCGATAATTAAATGGTAAATGTGCGAAATTTTTTCTAGTGTGTAAAAGGAGCAACCCATAAGGAGATGACCATGCACACTCAAATTTTGAAAAACTCACGTATTCTGGCCCTTGGTGCAGTTGTCGCGCTGACAGTCGCTTTAGCAGGCTGTGGCACGACCACCGGCGAGCGTGCCACTAGTGGCGCTGGCGTTGGTGCTGCCGTGGGTGCCGGCGCTGCGGCCGTGACCGGTGGTAGCGTTGTTCAGGGTGCAGTTATTGGTGGTGGTGTCGGTGCTGCCACCGGTGCGGCTACTGATAAAGACGACATCAACCTCGAATAAATGGCGGTTGACACTGCTTAGCGGCAGAGCCTAAAACCGCGCATGCCCATGTGAAAGTGATCGGCATGCGCGGCGTTGTAATCGGGCCCGAGGATATTGCCGAACGTATCGCAGGCGCCATCGCGCGCGGCGCGTAAGAACTCACCCGTTGCGCCTTCATCATCCCAGTTATTTAACACCGTAATACGCTCGCCATTTTCGAATTGAAACCCGGTGACATCCAGCGCTTCTGCGGTGGCATGTTCGCTGCGCCTTCCTGTTTCTCGACCATACACGTTCCGGCACGCAAAGCTGCCGACATGATTCACCTGACTGACGCGGCTGCCCATCAACTGCTCGGCGGCGGGCTGTAACGCGTGGCGTTCATACATGACCCAGGCCAGTGCCATGGGGCAGGAGGCAACGAAGCTCTGATTAAAGGCGACGCCGCTTGATTGCATCCGCACGATATTGGATAGCGGGCAGCTCGCGGTGGGGGCGTAATCTGCCAGTGGCGTGTAGCGCAGCTCACTTGCGGGGACCGTATCTAAAGCGGCCAGACAGCCGGTGCGATCATCCGACAGGCGGCTGAGCTTGAGCTGAGTGATGGGCGTAATGGGGTCGTCAACGTGCAGCGGCGCCCAGGGCGCCCAGTGGCGGGGGAGCTCAATAATTTCTTTTTGCAGGGCTACGCCCAGCGCTATTAAAGCTAATATAAACAGCGTACTGCGCATACTTACCTCCCTGTATGTTGTTACTAACCCTACAGCCGCAGCGATGGGTGTGCGATACTGCGCGGCCTTGCTGCTTTCCTGCAGCCGTTCTGGTTATTTTTGCCCTTTATTTTTCACAACTTATTTTCGCAACTTATTTGCGCAAACTGGGGAAATTGTTTCATGTCCCAAGGTACGCTTTTTATTGTTTCTGCTCCGTCGGGTGCTGGCAAGACCAGTTTGGTGCGTGAACTCATCGAAAGCCTGGATGGTATTCAAGTATCGGTGTCGCACACTACCCGTGCGAAGCGCGAGGGTGAAGTGAATGGCGTGAATTACCATTTCACTGATGTGGCCGCGTTTGAAACGATGATCGCGCGAGGTGAGTTTTTTGAGTATGCCAGAGTATTCGATAATTACTACGGCACCTCACGCCAGGCGGTACAAGCATTACTGACGGCTGGGCAGGACGTTATTCTTGAAATTGACTGGCAGGGTGCACAGCAGGTGCGCGTGCAAATGCCTGATGCGGTATCGATTTTTATTTTACCGCCGTCGCGTGATGAGCTGGAGCGGCGCTTATCAAGCCGTGGCACTGACGAGCATGCGGTCATCGCCCGACGCATGCGCGAAGCGGTCAGCGAGATGTCTCATTACCATGAATATGACTATCTCGTCGTCAACGATGACTTCACTACCGCGCTGCAGGAATTACAGTCGTTGGTCATTAGCCGTCGCTTAAGCCGCTCGTTAATGAGTGAGCGCCACGCTTTGCTATTATCTGCGCTCTTGTCACAGGCGCCTGCAATCGAGTAATCTGTTCGGTTCTATTGTTTTTAAATACCGTTTTTAAATACTGTTTTAAGTGCGGTGTTAAATGCGTTTTTCCGCTGGGTCGGCCCGTTTATGTTCCATACGGCGCCGGCCTGGTTCTGTCATAACAGGAAGGCTCCCATGGCTCGCGTAACCGTTGAAGATTGTCTTGAAAATGTTGAAAACCGTTTCAAGCTGGTGATGATTTCTACCCAGCGTGCTCGCCAGCTGGCGCGCGGCTCACGTGATGCGTTGCTACCGTGGGAAAACGACAAGCCGACGGTGATGGCGCTGCGTGAAATTGCGGCAGGCCTGGTGGATCACACGGTTCTGGACGAGCCTGTTGAAGCCGCTGTGCGTCCGCGTCCTGCGATGGCACCGACTCATATCGACGACTAACGGTTATCAAGAAATCGATAACGCAAGCGATAGAGGCGCGGTAGATGTTCACCATTGATGACCTGGCCGACCGACTCGGCGGCTATTTACCCCCGGATGAAATCCAGCAGGTCAAACGCGCCTTCTATTACGCTGAGCAGGCCCACGATGGCCAGCGGCGTCGCTCTGGCGAGCCTTATGTTACCCACCCGCTAGCGGTGGCGAACATTCTTGCCAACATGCACATGGACCATCAAAGTTTGATGGCAGCTATGTTGCATGATGTTATCGAAGATACCGGGGTATCCAAAAAAGCCCTGGCCGAGCAGTTTGGTAAACCGGTGGCAGAACTGGTGGATGGGGTATCAAAGCTTACCCAAATCACCTTTGAAGACAAAGCGGTTGCTCAGGCCGAAAACTTCCAGAAAATGGTGCTGGCGATGTCGCGAGATATTCGCGTCATCATCGTCAAGCTTGCCGATCGGCTGCACAACATGCGCACGCTTGGGGCACTGCGCCCGGATAAAAAGCGCCGTATTGCCCGTGAAACGCTGGAAATTTACGCGCGCATTGCCGGCCGGCTAGGCATCAACACCATTCGCATCGAGCTTGAAGACCTCTCTTTTCAGGCCATTCACCCAATGCGTGCCGAGCGCATTAAGCGCGCCGTCGCTAGCGCTCGTGGGCATCGGCGTAGTGCCATGCGCGAAATTCAGTCGTCGCTGCAAAAAAGCCTCGATGACGATGGGCTCAATGGCACCGTGATTGGGCGCCAAAAGCATCTACTGTCGATCTATAAAAAGATGCGTGATAAGCGTAAGCCTTTTGCCGAAATTATGGATGTATTTGGTTTTCGCATTATCACGGAAGATGTGGCCAGCTGTTACCGTATTTTAGGCGTGGTGCATAACCTCTATAAGCCCGTCCCGGGGCGTTTTAAAGACTACATCGCGATTCCCAAGGCCAACGGCTACCAGAGCCTACATACTACGCTGTTTGGCTCACGCGGCATGCCTATCGAAGTGCAGATACGCACGCGCGAAATGGAAGCCATGGCGAATAACGGTATTGCCGCCCACTGGCTTTACAAGGCGGGGCAAACCTCGCACCCGATTGCCGAAGGTAGCCATGCACGCGCCCGGGCATGGGTGAAAGGCCTGCTGGAAATGCAGCGCCATGCCGGCGACTCACTGGAATTTATTGAACACGTCAAAAATGACCTGTTCCCTGACGATATCTATGTGTTTACGCCCAAAGGCGACATCATGGAGCTTCCCCAGGGAGCTACCGTGATCGATTTTGCCTACACCGTGCACACGGATATCGGCAATAACTGTATCGCCTGCCGTATTGATCGGCACTTGGCGCCGCTCTCTACGCGTTTAGAAAGCGGCCAGACGCTCGAAATTATTACCGCCCCTGGTGCGCGCCCCAATCTTGCCTGGCTTAACTTCGTGACTACCGCGAAGGCGCGTTCAGCCATTCGCCACGCGCTTAAATATCAGCAGCAAACCGAGGCCGTCATGTTGGGCCGTCGGTTGCTCAATAAAGCCCTGGCGCCGTTTGACACCAGCCTGGAAGAACTGGACGAAAGCGTGCTCAAACGGGCCTTTAAAGAGCTGGATGTCTCGTCTGAAGAGTCGCTATTGGAGTCACTGGGGCTGGGTAATCGCATGACGCAGGTGGTGGCAAGACGCTTAGTGGACGCCGCACACGGCGGTCACTATGTGCATCCTGCTACCGAAGACGGTAGCAAAGCGGTAGTGATCAGCGGCAGTGAAGGCATGGTGATCAACTTTGCGCGCTGCTGCCATCCGCTGCCGGGCGACCCGGTTGTTGGCCATCTTTCCATGGGGAAGGGCTTGGTTGTACACCGTGCCGAATGTAAAAACGTTGTTGATAAGAACTTTGCCGATAAAAATGATCCCGACAAGCTCTTCGCGCTGGAGTGGTCAGACACGATAGATGAAGACTTCCCGGTCGCCCTGCGCATTGAAATTGAGAGCCGCCGTGGGCTTGTGGCTGAGCTTGCTGGACTAGTCACGGATGCGGATGCCAATATCGAACGTATTGGTATTGAAGAACGCGATGCACACCTTTCGACGGTCACGCTGACGCTGTCTGTGAAAGGGCGAGTGCATTTAGCACGGATTATCAAACGGATCCGTAATCTATCTAGTGTCGGCAAAATCACCCGACTCGCCAACTAAAATCCCTATACACGACCTACTGATGCACTATCGGTAGCGTCTGCTATTGGTGGCGTTGGCTGAGTACTTATTTTAACGACGTATTCGAACGACTAATTATTCACTGAAGGAGCGAGACATCGCATGAGCAATAAGGCTGTTATCAACACCAGCAAAGCCCCTGCTGCTATTGGCCCTTACTCCCAGGCTATTAAAGCGGGTAACACGGTTTATCTTTCTGGTCAGATTCCGCTCGACCCTGCCACCATGGCGATTGTGTCAGAAGACTTTGAAGCTCAGGCACGCCAAGTCTTTGCCAACCTGCAGGCCGTGTGTGAAGAAGCGGCAGGTTCACTGAGTGATATCGTGAAGCTGAACCTGTACTTGGTGGACTTGGATAACTTTGCCATTGTTAACCAAGTCATGGAAGAGTTCTTCACCGCTCCTTTCCCCGCCCGTGCTGCCGTCGGCGTCAAAGCGCTGCCCAAAGGCAGCCAGGTGGAAGCTGAAGCAGTGATGATCATCGGCGATTAATTTTGCCTGCGCTTCACCGCTGTATTTTATACGGGGTTAACCGCTAGGAAGCCGCCTTCTTTAAGCACCTGTGTATAACCTTCACGGTAGCTCGGGAAGCGGAACTGATAGCCGGCGTCGATGAGGCGCTGGTTATCACAGCGCTTGCTGGCGCGGCGGCGTAACGGGGATTGCATCGTCTCAGTGGCCGCTACTTTCAACTGCTGGGCAAGCCACATCATGACGTTATGCATCGTGACGGGCTCACAATCGCTGCCGAGATAGATATCTTCCAGCGGCTCGCCGCTTTCCTGGCGACGAATCAAGTGGGCGATAATGCCGGTGCAGTCGTCGCGGTGAATGCGGTTGGAGTAAATCACCGGTGTAATCGCGGCCACGCGACCTTCGGCGACCTGATGAATCAGCCGGTCACGGCCTGGGCCGTAGATACCGGAGAAGCGAATCACCGTGCCGGGAAGCGAATGATTTATCAGCGCCTGCTCGGCTTCGCACATTAGCTTGCCAGAGAAGCTAGTCGGATCGGTGGGGCTCTGTTCGTTGACCACTTCGCCTTCCTGCTGGCCATGGACGCTGGTCGAAGACACAAAAAACACCCGACGCGGCAGTTTTTTGTGCTGCGCCATGATGCCCAGTACGCGCTTTAAGCCTTCGGGATAAGCACTTTGATAAGCGCTTTCTTCAAAGCGGTCCGCGCTCACCGTATACACGACATAGTCAGCGTGAGGAAGGCTTGAGGCGTCGGCGTCTTCCAGGCTATTCAGGTCTAGCGCGAGCGGTTTAATCCCGGTGCCCTTTAAGGCCTCGACGTTGCGGCGTAAGCCAATCACCCGGTGCCCTTCCTCCAGCAACTCGCGCCCAAGGTTGATCCCAATATCGCCACAGCCGATAATCAGTACGGTTAGCTTCACCGTGCTCACTCCTGTTGATTAATATTCCCTATTAGATACAAAATCTCTGTCAACGATTACAGTGAACCATGACACTGTCAGTAGAGAAAATCGTCAGTAGAGAAGATCGTCGGCAGAGCTTGCTTGTCCTTTTCCGTCCCGCTGACAGCATGCTATTAGTCACACGCTGCTACAAGAGGATGCCACTGGCACCGCTATGACTTTAACAGAACTTCGCTACATCGTAACCCTTGCCCAAGAGCGCCATTTTGGCCGCGCGGCAGAGCGCTGCCATGTCTCTCAGCCCACGCTATCGGTGGCGGTGAAAAAGCTGGAAGAAGAGCTCGAGACGCCGCTATTTGAGCGCTCGAAATCCACCGTGCAGGTCACGCCATTAGGTGAAAAAATTGTTGCCCAGGCGCAGCGAGTGCTGGAACAGAGCACGCTGATATTTGAGTTGGCCAGTAGCGGTAAAGACCAGCTAGCCAACCCGCTGCGTATTGGTGCGATCTACACCATAGGGCCCTATTTATTTCCTCACCTGGTGCCTGCGCTGGCTAACGCTGCCCCGCAAATGCCGCTGTATATCGAAGAGGGCATGACCGGCACTCTGCGTGGCAAGCTAAGAAGCGGTGAGCTGGATGTGATTATTGTGGCACTGCCCTTCACCGAGACCGATGTGGTCACCAAGCCGATCTACGACGAAGCGTTTGAAGTGTTAATGCCGGCTAATCACGCTTGGGTGACGCGCGAGGCGATCAATAAAGAAGATTTACTCGAAGAGCGTCTGTTATTGCTCGGTGAAGGCCACTGCTTCCGTGACCAAATTCTTGAAGCCTGCCCGGCGATTACCCACAAGCTCAACAGTCCCAATAACACGCTGATTGCGGAAGGCGGCTCGCTGGAGACCATTCGCCATATGGTGGCCTCCCGGTTGGGCATTACCGTTTTGCCACAGTCGGCGCTGGGTACCGACCAGTATGAAAATGCCATGTTGGTCAGTCGTCCCTTCGTTGAACCCGCACCGTCGCGCACCGTGGCGATTGCCTGGCGGGCAAGCTTTCCGCGGCCAAAGGCGATTGAAGCGTTGATTCAGGCGATCAGCCAGTGCCGTCAGCCCTCTCAGGCTGTGAAAAGCGCCTCATGAGCGATCTCTCCGCCCCCATCACGTCGCTTAAAGGCGTAGGCGAAGCCCTCGCGCTAAAGCTTAGCCGCTTGGCTATTCAGCGCGTTAGCGACCTGCTCTTTCATCTGCCGCTACGTTATCAAGACCGCACGCGCCTGACGCCCATTGGCCTGTTGCGCGCCGGGCAAGAAGCGGTGATTGAAGGCGAAGTGACGGCCTGCGACGTGGTAAAAGGGCGGCGGCGCAGCCTGCTAGTACGGGTGCGTGATAACAGCGGTATTTTGAGTCTGCGCTTTTTCCACTTCTCGCCCGCCCAGCAGCAACAGCTGCACCCCGGTGCGAGCGTGCGCGCCTTTGGAGAAGCCCGTGCTGGGGCAACGGGTTTAGAGATCTATCATCCTGAATACCGGTTAATGGGGGGCAGTGAAGCACCGGTAGACGAGTATTTCACGCCTATTTATCCCACCACCGAAGGGCTCAATCAGCCGCGCCTGCGTGCCTTGACGCAGCAGGCTCTTGGGCTGTTAGACGCGGCACCCGAAGCGCTGCCTGACGTTATTCCTGATGCGCTGCGCCAGCGCTTTCAGCTACCGGGGCTTCACGCCAGTTTGCACTTACTGCATCAGCCACCGCCCGATGTGAATATCGAACAGTTAACCTGGGGCCAGCATCCGGCCACGCGCCGGCTCGCGTTGGAAGAGCTGCTGGCTCACCAGTTAAGCCTGCGCGAGGTTCGTCTGCGTATTCAGGCCGATGGTGCCCCGGCGCTACCCTCAGGGCGTAGCCTGCAGGCGCGTTTTTTGGCGCAGCTCCCGTTTGCTCTGACCGGTGCTCAGCGCCGTGTATTGGAAGAAATCAGCCTCGATTTAAGCCGCCCAGCGCCAATGCTGCGCTTGGTTCAAGGCGATGTGGGGTCAGGCAAAACCGTCGTGGCGGCCATGGCCGCGCTGTGTGCCCTGGCGGGTAACTGCCAAGCCGCGATCATGGCGCCGACGGAAATCCTTGCTGAGCAGCACTACCGCTCGTTTAAAGCGTGGTTTGAGCCGCTGGGTATCGAAGTAGCGTGGTTGGCGGGTAAGCTCAAAGGTAAAGCGCGGTTGGATGCTAAGGCCGCGATTGCCGATGGCCGCGCGCGAATGATCGTCGGTACCCACGCGCTGTTCCAAGACGACGTGCACTTTCAGTGCTTAGGGCTGGCGATTATTGACGAGCAGCACCGTTTTGGCGTGCATCAGCGTCTAGCGCTGCGTGAAAAAGGCGAGGCGGGTGGGCTGACCCCGCATCAGCTCATCATGACCGCTACGCCGATTCCACGCACGCTGGCCATGAGCGCCTACGCGGACCTGGATGTGTCAGTCATTGACGAGCTGCCTCCTGGCCGTACGCCGGTTAAAACTGTGGTGGTGCCTGACGAGCGGCGTCCTGAAGTGGTGGAGCGTATTCGGCTTGCCTGCAGCGAAGGCCGCCAGGCGTACTGGGTGTGTACGCTGATTGATGAATCCGAAGTACTGCAATGCCAGGCTGCCGAGGTGACACGCGATGAATTAACGGTGGCGCTACCTGAGCTGGCCGTGGGTTTGATTCACGGGCGCATGAAATCAAGTGAGAAAGCCGAGGTAATGACGGCATTCAAAGCAGGCGAGCTAGACTTGCTGGTGGCCACCACGGTGATCGAGGTCGGTGTGGATGTGCCCAATGCGAGCCTGATGATTATCGAAAACCCTGAGCGACTGGGGCTTTCCCAGCTTCACCAGCTACGTGGCCGGGTAGGGCGCGGCAGCACGGAAAGCTTTTGCGTGTTGCTCTACCATCCGCCGCTGTCGAAAAGCTCCCGCCAGCGCTTGGCAGTGATGCGCGAAACGACCGATGGTTTCCGTATTGCGGAAAAAGATTTAGAAATTCGCGGGCCAGGCGAAGTGCTGGGCACTCGCCAAACGGGTCTTGCGCAGATGAAAATCGCCGACCTAGAGCGCGATGCGGACCTGTTAGAGCGCGTTACCGCCATGGCCCAGACGCTGCAAGGCAACGCAGACGTAACCGCTGTATTGGTACGCCGCTGGCTGGGAGAAGCCGCGGGCCGCTATGGGCAGGTTTAAGCGTTAACGCTGCTGGATACAGGCGCTTCGTTGACGACCAACCGATTAGCAGCCTCGCCTAGCGGCGCTAGCTGTTCAGCAATTAGGCGCAGCTGGCTTTGAATAGGGCGATACAGAGCGACGGCTTGTTCGTCTGCGCTAGCAGCGCTTTGCTCCTCTAATTGCGCTAATAGCGCGGCCGTTTGCTCTGCCAGTATTTCTACCGGCTGGCGTTTGTTTAGCTGTTCTGCGATATGACCTAACAGTTCGCCAATACGTGTTGCTACCGGCACTAGCGTGGCATCGTCTTCATCGTCGGCTAATTGATGGCGATGGGCGCCTAGGGCCGAGAGGTGGCTGAGCAGCGTGTTGGAAAGCACTAGAAAACGCAGTCCGTTGTCTGCATCCAGTTTCCGGTAATGGCCGGGCTCGTGGAGCATGTTGGTGAGCAGTGTGGAAAGCGCGGCATCGGCATTGTGTGCATTGCGTCGCGCCAAGCGGTAGGCCAAGCCATCCTGCTTGCCTTCCTCGTACTGGTGGATAATCTCTTCAAGGTAGCGGCGATGGCCGTTCAGCGCGTTGGCGGCCTCGCGGTAAAGCCTGCGGCCCTGCCAGTCGGGCAGAATAAAAAATACCGCTAATCCTGCAATCACCGAGCCAATCAAGGTATCGAAAAGACGCGGCAAGATCAGATTAAAGCCATCGCCTACTTGGTTGAAGCTGCATAGCACAAGCAGCGTGATAGAGGCGGTAGCGATAACATAGTGTTTTTCGCGGTTGGCAAAGAACGATACCCCTGCGGCCACGGCGATCATGCTTTGCACCAGCGGGTGGGGGAAAAGGCTGATCGACGCCCAGCCAATGACCAGTCCCAATACGGTGCCCAGCATGCGTTGCGATAAGAACCGCCGCGTGGTGGCAAAGTTAGGCCGGCATACAAACAGCGTCGTGAGCAGAATCCAGAAGCCTTGTTCCGGGTCAATCCACTGCAATAACCCATAGCCTGCCATCAGCGCGATGGATAGCCGCACCGCGTGACGAAAGGTGGGTGAGCCCAGGGTGAAGTTCAGGCGCACCCGCTTCCACGCTTCTAGCACGCTAGACGGAGAGCGATCATAGAGTGCGCTATCGCGCCGCTCTTCGCTGGCATCGGGATTGTGTGCGCTGGCAAGCTGAGTTTCTAACGTCGCTAAGTTGTCGGCGAGGGCACTCAGCGGATAAAGCAGCGGGCGCCATTCGGGCCTGCCCCGGTCGCGGAGGTTCTCAATGGAGGCGTGTAGGTCGGCCAAAGCTTCTTCGCTCTGCTGGTGATCAAACGGCCGCTTGAGCAGCAGTGATTTGGCCAGCTGGCGGCAGGAGCGGCCCTGTTGATCTAGCAGTCGTTGGCAGCGAAACAGCACATCATGATGGAAAAAGGCCTTACTGAGCGCGCTATAGGGATAGTGGGTTGAGCTGGCGCGTTCATGAATATCCTGGGCGATAAAGTAGATACGCAGGTAGCGGTTTAGCCTGCGGTTGCCGCGCTGCCCTTCAAGGCGGCGAAAAATCATTTCTTTGGCTTGATTGAGCGCGTCAACGACGTTGCCGTTCTGGCGTGCCAGCGCCAACCTGCGTGCTTCGACATCAACGCCGCGCACGGGCTCAAACAGCGCGGATTTTAATATTAGAAACTCGCCCAGCGCTTTGTAGACGCGGGCCATGCTCTGCTTTACCGGTTGGCGCGAAAACAACGCACACCACACCACCGAAATTAATCCATACCACACCGCACCGCCGAGCAGGAGTAGCTGGCGTGCGGCCACGTCTGCGTCTACGTCGCCATGCTGTTCGATGTTGATCATTGAATAAATCGACAATATGAGCGTGCCCGAGGCAATGGTGGCGTAACGCTGCCCAATAGCGCCGAGCATAATGAGCGTGAACGTAGAAACACCCAGTCCAAGGACAAATAGCCAGGGCCAGGGGAACAGCCATTGAACGATAAATGATGCCGAGGTAAAGCAGACCAACGTCACGACGAGCGCTTGAAAACGCCCCTGCCAGCTGTCGTCGGTTTCAGAAAGCGCGCAGGCGATAATCCCCAAAAATAGTGGAATGACTAACGCTATATCGCCAGACAGGCCGCTTAAAAGCAGAGCACCGCTGAACGCTATAAAAACGCGCAGGCTGTAAGCAAATTTATCCAGGGTCCAAAGGCGCCGCAGCGGCAGTGAAATTGGCATAGCGTCTCTTATTGGCGGTCATTAGACTTTAGTATAGTTTTGTCAGTATAGAGCGTTGCAGCGGTGTTTGTCGCCAACAGTTCAATCAACGTTTAATCAATTTTTTTATGTTACGTCACAGCATTGTCATTCATCCAGGGGCGGAGTGTTCTAAAAAATAGCGCGCTAAACCTCTATGATTAGAACACTAACTTTTCGATACTCACAGTGACTCTAAAAAAAACAGGATCATCCCAATGGATCTCAAGCTGTTGCTGAACTGGCGTCTGCACCTGATGGTGATAGTCACGTCGATGTTTGCTGAGTGGATAGGCATCGTGCGAATTCCGCTTGGGCCTGGAACACTACTGTTATTACCGCTGCTATACGCGTTTGTGATTGGCGTTTTGTTTAATCCTCATCTGTTTTCGGGCATGGGTAAGATTATTCCCAAGCCGGTCAGCAATGCAGCGGGGCCGATCATTTTGATCGCCATCCTGCCGTTCATTGCTAAATTTGGCTCTACCATTGGCCCGGCGATTGATCAGATCATCGCTGCAGGCCCCGCGCTGATACTTCAAGAACTGGGTAATCTGGGCACCATGCTGATAGCGCTGCCCTTTGCGGTACTGGTTCTCAAGATGGGCCGGGAGGCGATTGGTGCGACCTACTCTATCGCTCGTGAACCCAATATTGCCATTATCTCAGACCGTTACGGACTAAGAAGCCCGGAAGGTATCGGCATTATGGGCGTTTACGTGGTGGGAACCATGTTCGGCACGCTCTACTTCGCCTTGCTAGCCGGCTACATCGCCTCGCTGGATATTCTTGATATTCGCGCCTTAGCCATGGCGTGTGGCGTGGGCAGCGGCAGTATGGTGGCAGCATGCTCGGCGGCGTTAGCTGAAGCGGTGCCTGCTTCCAGAGATGAGCTGCTGGCCTTTGCAGGGGCAAGTAACCTGCTGACTTATGCCACTGGCCTGTACGTTTCACTGTTTATCGCACTGCCGGTAACCGAGTGGATGTACAAGCGCCTAAAAGGTTCGCGCCAGGAGGCCCGCCATGAAAACTCATGAAACTAGTGTTGATAGCTTTGACGCTGAAGCGTTAAAAGAGCTGCGCCCTGAAAATCAGCTGGGCAAAACAGCGTTGGTACTAGCGGCGGTGTGTGTGGCTGCCTGGTTTAGCAATGTGGTCAACGGTGCGCCGTTATTAGACGCGCTACCCGGCATGCTGATTCTGTATGTCATGGTCATCATTGGCTTAGTGATGGGGCGGCTTTGTCCCTTCTACCTACCTAGCGTTGCGTGGGTGTCATTGATTAGCATCATTGCAACGCTGCCAGTGTTCCCCGTTAGTGAGTGGATTATCGCGCAGTTAGCCGCAGTGAACTTCCTGGCGGTGGTTACGCCCGTGTTGGCGTATGCAGGGTTGGCGCTGACAGGGCGTGAATTTGCCATGTTCAAGCAAGCCGGTTGGAAGCTGGTGATTGTATCGCTGTTAGTCTTCACCGGTACCTTTATTGGTTCAGCGGTGGTTGCTCACATAATGCTTTAAGGAGAATTAGGATGACAGCCTCAATTCGTTTACCCGACAGCGCAGAATTAAGCGCCTGGCGTCACGATTTTCACCAGCACCCTGAAACCGCTTTTGAAGAGCATCGCACCAGCGCACGTATTGCCGCACTGCTCACCGAGTGGGGCTATGAAGTGACCACGGGGCTCGCGGGCACTGGCGTCGTTGCTGCGCTGGATGGCCAGCGTGGTGACGGCAAAACCATTGGCCTGCGGGCCGATATCGATGCGCTGGACATTCTTGAAGAGACGTCGCTTGCGTACGCCTCTCAAACGCCGGGCAAGATGCACGCCTGCGGCCACGACGGCCACACCACCATGCTGCTGGGTGCCGCCTGGGCATTAAAGCAGCAGCCGGACTTTAAAGGCCGCGTGGTGTTTATTTTCCAGCCTGCCGAAGAAAGCGCCGGCGGTGGGCGCGTGATGGTCGAAGACGGGTTGTTTGAGCGCTTTCCTATGGATGCGGTGTACGGCCTGCACAACTGGCCGGGGCTGCCGGTGGGTGTTGCGGCGGTGCATGATACCGATGTGATGGCGGCCTTTGATATTTTCAGCTTAACGTTGACCGGAAAGGGCTGCCATGCGGCCATGCCACACCTGGGTATCGATACGGTGTTAGCCAGCTGTCAGCTGGTTAGCCAGTTGCAAGGATTAGTGAGCCGCGAAACGCCGCCCAGTCAGTCTGCCGTGTTGAGTATTACCAGCATGCATGCGGGGGATACTTTCAACGTGATTCCGGAGCGGGTGGAGCTGCGCGGCACATTGCGCTGTTTTGATATGGCGCTTAAAGAACACCTTGAAACGCGCTTTAAGCAGGCGATTGCAAGTTCGGCAGAGTTTCACGGCTTAACCGTTGAGCTGGATTACCAGCGCTGCTACCCCGCCACTATCAATACCCCAGAGCATGCCCAGCACTGTGCCACGGTGCTGGAAAACCTGTTAGGTGAAGAAAGCGTGCTGCGTAACCCGCCGCCGAGCATGGCCTCTGAAGATTTCTCGTTTCTGCTCGCCGAAAGGCCGGGGGCTTACATTTGGATGGGCAACGGCGAGTATTCCGCCTCGTTACACAACCCTCACTATGACTTTAACGACGCGCTGCTTCCGCTAGGTACGCGTTACTGGGTAGAGCTGGTACGCGCGCTGCTTGTCTAAAGCAGACGTTAACCGCTAACCGCTCTTTTTAAGCATCTGCGTTATTCGCTCTTCTATGCCCGATGGGTAGGGGAGCGGCTACGCCCAATTTCTACGTTGAGCCTCTTTACGCGGCACATTGCTTAGTAAAGGCGCTTAGGAGTTTTACTATGTTAACCATTACGGTGATTGGCCTGGGGCAGATGGGCGGCAATATAGCGCTCACCCTTAAAGCCGCAGGCTTTACAGTAACGGGCAGCGACGTGTTTGAACCCGCGCGGTCGCGGCTGGCTGAACAAGGGTTGGCCGTTGTAACGCCTGAGGCACTACCCGCCAGCGACGTGTATCTGCTGTCGCTGCCCACGTCCGCTCATGTGCGTGACGTTATCGAGCACTCACCGGGGCTGCTCAAGCTGGCGCCTAAAGGCAGCGTGATTGTCGATACATCCACCAGCGACCCCGTGGTTAGCCGAGAGCTGGCTGAGAAAGTCATTGCTGCGGGCCTTCAATGGTTGGATGCGCCGGTAAGCGGGGGGCCGAAAGGCGCCGCTAGCGGCAAGCTGGGGATGCTCCTCGGGGCCGACACTGCCACCATCGAACGCGTTAATCCGATGCTGGAAGCAATGTCGGCTAAGCGCACCCACGTGGGCGGTCCTGGCTGTGGCCACGTTGTTAAACTCGCGAATAATTACCTGTGTGCTGCGCACTTGCTAACCACCGCTGAGGCGGTGGCCATGGCGACGAAAGCCGGCGTTGCCCCCGCGGCCTGTTTAGCCGGGATTAATAGTGGCTCTGGGCGCAGCGCGGTGAGTGAAGTGAATTTCCCTGAGTGGGTGTTGAGTGAGCGCTTTGACTCCGGGTTTACCACCGGCTTGATGCGTAAAGATTTGCGTTTGGCTCGGGATGCCGCTGAGCAGCTCAATATTCCTCTGGGCCTGCTCAACGCCGTTGTCGATGCTTGGCACGCGAATGCTAATCACCCAACTGATAGCGATGATTTTAACCATATTGCGACGCCCATTTTAGCGCGTGCCACGCAGACGGAGGAAAAGTGATGACCTCACTTAATCAACTTGCCCGTGAACGCCTTGCCGAACTGCTTGAAGGTTTCGGTTTGGCGGCTGACACGCCACTGAGTAATTGGATTGATGGCGGCTTAGTGGCGGGAGACGGCGAGCAAATTACCCTGACTAACCCTGCTACCGGTGAAGCGCTGGTCAGCTATCACGATGCGGGCGCTACGCTGATTGAGCGTGCCACCCAAGCGGCGACGCGTGGGCAGCAGGAATGGATGGCGCTAACCGCCAGCGAACGTGGTCGACGCATGCATGCTGCGCTGCGCGGTCTAGAAGGCCATGAAGAGGCGCTGGCGCAGTTGGAAAGTGTTGTCGCCGGTAAGCCGATCCGCGACTGCCGCGCTGAAGTGGGCAAAGTACGTGAGATGTTTGAATACTATGCGGGCTGGTGCGACAAACAACATGGCGAAGTGATTCCGGTGCCCACCTCGCATCTTAACTACGTGCGTCACGTACCTTATGGCGTGGTAGGGCAAATTACCCCGTGGAACGCGCCGATGTTTACCTGCGCCTGGCAGCTGGCCCCGGCCATTGCGGCGGGCAATGGCGCAGTATTGAAGCCCTCTGAGCTAACGCCCTTTTCATCGGTGGTGATTGCAATGCTGCTCGAAACCGGTGGGCAAGAGCAATCACAAAGGCTGCCTAAAGGCCTGATTAATATTGTTAACGGGCTGGGTAAGACGACCGGCGCGGCGCTAACCGATCACCCCACCATCAGTAAGCTGGTGTTTGTTGGCTCACCTCAGAGCGGGCGCATGATTGCTGAAGCGGGCGCACGGCGCTTAGTGCCCAGCGTGCTAGAGCTTGGCGGGAAGTCGGCCAACATCGTATTTGCCGATGCTAAGCTGGATGAAGCCGTAGCAGGCGCTCAAGCCGCCATTTTTGCCGCCGCTGGGCAGAGCTGCGTGGCGGGCTCGCGGCTATTGATTGAGCGCTCGGTATTTGAGCAGGTCACCACGCGCTTAGCGCGCGCGGCAGAACAGATCGAAGTTGGGCTACCCAGTGAGGAAGCGACTCGAATGGGGCCTCTGCAAAATAGCCGTCAGTTTGATCAGGTTATGCGCATGATTGATGCCGCCGTGGCCGCTGGCGCGCGGTTATTAACGGGCGGTAAGCGTCCAGCGGGATTGCCTGAGGAAGCACAAGGCTACTTCATAGCTCCGACGGTTTTGGTCGACGTAACGCCCGATATGGAAATCGCCCAGCAGGAGGTTTTTGGCCCCGTATTGGTCGCCATGGGCTTTGACGATGAAGCCGAGGCTATTCGCTTAGCCAATGAAACGCGTTTTGGCCTGGCCGGTGCGGTATGGAGCCAGGATGTGGCAAGAGCGCATCGCGTGGCAGGGCAGCTGCGTGCAGGCACGGTGTGGATCAATAGCTACAAAGCGATCAGCGTCATGTCGCCGTTTGGTGGTTTTGGTGATAGCGGCTTTGGCCGGTCAAGCGGCCTGGAGGGACTGCGTGAATATACCGTGCCGCAAAGCGTATGGGTGGAAACTGCGACACAGGCAAGCGTTGCCTTTGGCTATGGAAGCGGTGTTGGTTGATTATTCGCCGAACTAGAGTCTTGAAACGCCTGCATCCAGCGCTGTAAATGGCGCAGCAATAGAATGCTGGCTTTAGGCTGTTGGCGACCCACGCGGGTGACCATGTGCGCGTGGGAGCGCTGAAATAATGGGTTATCGACCGGCTGCGCGACGAGCGTACCTGCTTCTAAATCATGGGCGACGGCGAAGGCTGGCAGTAAAGTGATGCCCATGCCGCTGCGCACATACTGTGCCAACACCACCATTGAATTAGTGTTCATGGCTAGCTGTGGAACAATCCGCGCCTGTTGAAAAGCTTGATCAACCATTTGACGTACGCCGTGGCTGATATCCCACATGGCCATCGGCTGTGCGCTGAGCTGAATAAGTGAGAGCGGCGTGGTTTGTTGGGCTAGAGGGTGATCGGGAGATAAAATAGCCATCAGCGGCTGGGGGCTAGATGCCCAAAAGCGTAGCTGGGGGTGAGTGCGTTCGTGGAACATTAAACCGATATGGCTGTGATTGCCGACCACCGCTTCAATAATACCTGAGGTGCCTGCAATATGGATATCCAGCTGAATGCCTGCATAAAGCTGGGTAAATTCGTGTAGCGGGGACGCTACTAAATCGCTAACAAAACCCTCACCCACCGTGAGTGAAATTTTGCCGGTTTCCATACGCTGATAGGATTCAAGTGAGGCGATAAAGCCTTCATCAAGAGCCCCGCGGCGCTCGCAGTACTCAAGCAGCATTTCACCCACTGGCGTGGGTGAAATGCCGTCACGCTGACGCTCCATGAGGGTCGCCCCCAAGGCTTCTTCCAGCAATGAAATTTGCCGGCTAACTGCCGAGGGAGCAATGTCTAAGCGCGCCGCTGCGCGGCGCACCGAGCCAGACTCCAGGGTAACGCGGAAGTAAACTAAGCGTTGATGAGGTATATCCATCGAGAGCTGTTATACCTCTGCGCTGTTTTTGGCTAAACGCGTTTAGCCAGAACCGTTACCCAATGCCGCTTGATTGGCTCTAAGCCGATAGTGCCTTACTACAGATACTTGAGCAGTTTCTGCAGCTTGTTCATATCAGCAGAGTCGCCGACTAAGCGGACGTTTCCACTCATCATGCCGTCGAGAAAGGCCTGCTGTGTTGGCTTTTTGAGTACTTTCAAGGCGGTAGCTTGATCGCGGAAGCGTAGCTCAAGATCTAAGTCTACGGGTAGCCCTTTACCGGTATGGATGCTTTTCGGCGTCATCCGGTAGTGGCGGGCAATACTTAGATCTTCGGTGGCTATTCCCCAGTCCAAGCCGCGCATGCGCTCTAGCTGCTCACGAAAGCGCGGCTTGCGGCGCAGGGCTCGTTTGAGCATTAAGCCCAGTAGCCACAGCGTCAGCTTGAGCTTCATTAGGAAACGGCGTCCTTCAGTGCTTTACCAGGCTTAAAGGCGACATTTTTGCTGGCTGCAATTTGCAGCGGTGCACCGGTTTGTGGATTCTTGCCGGTACGCGCAGCGCGTTGGCGAACTGTAAAGGTGCCAAAACCAATCAGAGCAACATCTTCACCTTTGGCGACGCTGTTGGTGATTTCATCCAGAATGACATTCAGTACTTGGCCAGCTTTGTCTTTAGACAGGTCGGCACTCTCAGCGATAGCAGCAGCGAGTTCAGGTTTGCGCATAAGGAATCTCCCTTTGATAAAAATCGAACGTATAAAACGAAGGTATGTTATTGGGTGCGTCACCATGACTAGGTTAGCTTAATCTAGCTTAGTCGTGAACGCGGCGAAAATCAGCCTAGCAGCGCAGGTGCTGCTCTGGAAAGCTCCACTTTCCTTCTCACGCAGCCGCCTGTCAACGCAAAACCAATCAAATGCCCGTCTTTATCTTCCGCCAAGGCACTGATATCGCCGCCTTCGCCTTCAATTCTCCAGCGCTCAGGAGGAGATGGAGCCGGGTAGGCAACCACGGGTAATAACGGGGTTTTAACCACTACCGGCCACGCGCCAAAGCTTACGCGGGTGGGGGTGCCGGCCAGGGTGGCCGCAAGGGCTTTGGCGCTTGCTTGCAGCGGCTGTACGTACATGGCATTCACCCCGTCGACGCAGGCTGCATCGCCTAACGCATAAATATTGGGGTGCGATGTGCGCAGGTGGCGATCTACCACAATGCCGCTAGATGACACCGTTAAACCTGCCGCTTCGGCAAGTGCTGTGCGCGGGGCAAGGCCCGTGGCCATCAAAATGATGTCGGTGCTTAGTACGGAGCCGTTATCCAAGTGGAGCGCAATATCATTGGCGTGGCTGAGCGCTATCGATTCAATGGTGCGGCCTAAATAAAGTCGGATACCCGCGTCGCTGAACGCATCGCCTAAGGCGTGACCTAATGGCGGCGGTAACAGACGCGCAAGCAGATTACCTTCGGGGGCAATGATGGACACTGGGTGGCCGCTGGCGTGAAGGTCGTTAGCGAACTCACAGCCGACTAGCCCGGCCCCCACAATGGCTACCCGTGAATGTCCGTGACTTAACGCCTGATGAAAGCGGCGATAGTCGTCCAAATCGTTGACCGTAAAACAGCGTGAAGCAACGCTAGGCTCGCTGCTAAAAGGCATTCGAGGTGCCGCTCCGGTCGCTAACACCAATGTTTCATAGCTCAGCCGCTCTTGCCCTGGCGCATTGCCTAAAAGCACCGCATGGTTATCCACATCCAGTGCGTTGACATGGGTGTGGGTAACTACTCGGGCGTTTAGCTCTTCGCCAAGCTCTGCGGCGCTTCGCTGAGCTAATTTCTCGGGCGCTAACCCTTTACTAAAGCCGGTAGAAAGCAGGGGTTTGCTGTAATCGTCGCCGCTGTCAGCGCTGATCAGCGTGATAGAGCGTGTGTCGCCCTGCCGTCGCAGTGCACGAGCAAGACCTATGCCTGCCATCCCCGTGCCAATAATCACCAGCGCAGCGCGAGACGATAGCGGTGTCGTTGACATTATCTGTGTATATGATGCGGGCATGCAGACATCCAAAAGGTCGCTAAAAGAGTTATTGAAAGAGTTATTGAAAAAGCTGCTGAAACCAAAGCCTGTTAGAGCGTCATGTTACACTAGCTGCTCCCGTTATTGCCCTGGAGAACTCGGTGACATCACCCGCTGGCCGGCAAATGTATCTCTTTCCACGCTGGCGCCCCGTCCATGCGGCGCGCCCCGCGATGAGCTCTCCATGGTGGCAGTGGGTAGCCTCCACCGATTCGTTAACCGCTCGTTTAACAGCCGCAGGCGGTGGCAAGCCTTTTCGGGTGCGTTTACTGCGCCAAGGTGTGGGATGGCCGCTGCCCGATGAAGCCCAGGCGCTGGGGATTGGCCCTAAACGCTATGCATGGCTGCGTGAAGTAGCGCTGTGTTTAGATGAAACGCCGTGGGTGGTCGCGCGCTCAGTAGCGCCGTTGACACAGCTAAAAGGCCAGCGTTTAGATCGTTTGGGCGAGCGTTCGTTAGGCAGCTGGTTATTTCGCCAGCCAGACTTAGTGCGAGGGCCATTAGAGGCGACAACACAACGCCCGCCTTTTGCTAGCCTACATGGGGTCGAGCAGGATTGTAGCTGGGGCCGCCGCTCCGTATTTACGCATGGTGGCCTGTCGTTATTGGTACAAGAGTACTTTTTGCGGGCAATGGCGGATGACCTTGATCTGCCTTCGCGCTAGGCTAGCAGCTGCGTTTTCTTTTTCGTGAGGTAAGCATGGATCGTTCACTGTTGCGGCCGAAGGGATTGGCTCGCGTGGCAGACTTTTTACAGCTGATGCGCTTGGATCGGCCCATAGGCACGTGGCTATTAATGTGGCCCGCTCTTTGGGCGCTATGGATTGCCGCGCAGGGCGTGCCGGGGCGCAATGTGCTGCTTATTTTTGTTGCCGGCGTTTACGCCATGCGTGCCGCAGGCTGCGTGGTGAATGACTATGCCGACCGTCATTTTGATGGGCATGTAAAGCGCACTAAAAATCGTCCTCTAGCCACCGGTCGTATTAGCGAAACCGAGGCCCAGCTGCTGTTTATCGCATTGATCGCGATATCCTTCATTTTGGTGCTGCTGACCAATTGGTTCACGGTGATGCTCTCGCTGGGTGGCGTGCTGCTAGCGATTATTTATCCGTTTATGAAGCGCTATACCAACCTTCCTCAGGTCGTGCTGGGCGCCGCCTTTGCTTGGGCGATCCCCATGGCGTTTGGCGCTGTGCTGGGCTATGTCCCGCTGGAGGCTTGGCTATTGTTTTTTGCTAATGTGGTTTGGACCGTGGCGTACGATACCCAGTACGCCATGGTGGACCGCGACGATGATTTAAAAATCGGTATTAAATCGACAGCCGTGCTGTTTGGTAATGCGGACCGCGTCATTATTGCTTTATTACAAGTGGTGACGTTGCTGCTATTAGCATGGGTAGGGTGGCGAGTGGGTCTAGGCGGTTTTTTCTGGTTAGGACTCGCGGGAATGGCGGCCACTTTTCTGCATCAGCAGCGGTTAATTTTTCACCGTGCCCGAGATGCGTGCTTTCAGGCGTTCCTCAATAATTTTTGGTCAGGTTTGTTTATTTTCGCGGGTATTGCGCTAAGTTGGTGGCCTGTGGCGGGCTAATAATCGCCGCTGTCATGTAACTGTCATCAAGTCATGGTGTTATCGTCATCGATATGTCATTGAGCTATTTTTCATTGAATTAGCTCTCTTTGCACCCCTTGAGGCTCTGGTATGACTGCCAAGACCGTTTTGATTGTCGATGATGAGGCGCCGATCCGCGAGATGATTGCGGTAGCGCTGGAAATGGCTGACTATCGCGTGCTCGAAGCGGATAACGCTCAGGATGCTCATGCTTTGATCGTCGACCACCAGCCTGATTTACTGCTGCTTGATTGGATGATGCCTGGCACCAGCGGTATCGAGCTTGCTAGGCGCTTAAAGCGCGAAGAAGCCACTGCTGAGATTCCCATTATTATGCTGACCGCTAAAGGCGAAGAAGATAATAAGATTCAGGGGCTTGAAGCCGGTGCTGATGACTATATTACCAAGCCTTTTTCGCCTCGCGAGTTGGTGGCACGGCTTAAAGCCGTTTTGCGTCGTGCAACGCCGCGTGGTGTTGAAGATCCCGTAGAGGTTAATGGACTGCTGCTTGATCCGGTGAGTCATCGCGTCAGCTCCGATGGTAAGGCGCTTGAGATAGGCCCAACGGAATATCGTCTGCTGCAGTTCTTTATGACACACCAGGAGCGCGCTTACACACGTAGCCAGCTGCTTGATCAAGTGTGGGGTGGCAACGTGTACGTTGAAGAGCGCACGGTAGATGTACATATTCGCCGGTTGCGTAAAGCGCTAGGCGAAACCCATCAAAATCTGATTCAAACGGTTCGGGGCACCGGTTACCGTTTCTCTTCACGGGTATAAATGTGCGCCTATGGAGCCGTGAACTGTGGCAACTGGCCTGGCTCGCCACGCTGGGGACAAGCATTGGCTGGCTATTGGATGCAGCGGGGCTGGGGCTGGCTTCTGGACTGGCAGTGTATCTGTTTTATCACTTGCGGCAGCTGCGCGCGCTGTATCGATGGCTAACCCTGCAACCCCATGATGAACCACCTGCTGCCCAGGGGATATGGGGCGAACTGTTTGATCGCTTATATCGCTATCAAAAAAGCCAGCGCATTACACAAAGTCGGCTGCGTGCCACTTTGGCGCGTATTCAAGAGTCGTCAGAGGCGATGCGCGATAGCGTCGTTATGCTTGACCGCCACGGAGATTTAGAGTGGTGGAACAGCGCTGCAACCACGATGCTTGGGCTGCAGACGGCCCACGACCGTGGCCAGCACATTACCAATTTACTCCGCGATCCGGGCTTTATAAGCTACTTCAACGCCCGCCACTATAGTGAACCGCTAACGCTAACATCGCCCATTGATGAGCGATGCATTCTGCAGTACCAAATTACCCTGTACGGCGACGATGAGCGGCTAGTGATGGCGCGAGATATCACGCGTCTGCATCGTCTGGAGCAGATGCGCCGCGATTTTGTGGCCAATGTATCCCACGAGCTGCGTACCCCTCTCACCGTGCTTTCTGGCTATTTAGAAACCTATGGCGATCTTGCCGAGCAGCTACCTCCGCGCTTAGGTAAAGGTATTCAGCAAATGCAGGAGCAGACGCAGCGAATGCAGAACCTGGTCAATGACCTATTGCTGCTGTCCCGGTTAGAAATTGACCAAAGTGGTAAGGATCATCAGCCGTTGTCGCTGGGCCCTTTGCTACAGAGTGTTCGTGAGGATGCGCTAGCGCTATCGGATCAGCGGCATACCATCACTATTGCGCTTGACAGCAAGGCACGTCTGCTAGGAAGCGAGCAGGAAATGCGCAGCGCGATTTCTAATCTCGCGTTTAACGCTGTTCGCTACACGCCGCCAGGGAGCCACATCACGTTGCGCTGGAAAGATAACCAAGCTGGCGGAGCCTGTATTGACGTTGAGGACAACGGCGAGGGAATTGATCCTGTGCACATCCCTCGGCTGACCGAACGCTTCTACCGCGTTGATAAAGGGCGTAGCACGACGACGGGCGGTACTGGTTTGGGCTTGGCAATTGTCAAACACGTGCTGCTACGCCATGATGCTCAGCTATTGATTGAATCTCACCCGGGTAAGGGTGCTTTATTCCGCTGTACATTCTCCGCTTCGCGCCTTAGCTAGCCCTAAAATGCCTGCTGCACAATATTTGTAGAAGTGTGCAATATTGGCATGTAAGATTGGTAAAACTTTACTCATGTGTCATTTTTACACACTATTTGGGTGCGCTTTATCGCTAATTAAGATTTATTTCGTAATCTTATTTTTTATAAGTTTTTGATAATTATTGTTTTTATTTTATTATATTAGATTTTGGCATGTCTGCTGCAGCGAATATAAGCAAGTAAGAGAGATGACCGCAGGAATTGCTGGCTGAACTTAGCCTTTCTTTCTTACGTTAAGCGGTTTAAACAGCGATCGGAGGTGGAATATGATGTCCAAGGAATTACTCAAGAAAGCTGGCATTCTAGGTTTAACGTTTGGCTTGATGGCTAGCCCGCTAGCGTTCGCAGAATCTGAGCAAAGTACATCTATTGATCAGAACCAAGATATTACTGCGGATGACGAGGCGATGGATCCGCAGGGTACTCACACGGATACCGCCAGTGAGCAAAATCAGCACGATTTAACGCATGATGTTGGTGATGACGCCAGCGATATGGATCCAAACTCTACTAGTAATTCAGATGATGCTAATTTTGATAGCACAGAAGAGTTGCCTGAAGAAAATAGCGGTATGTAATGACCGCACTGAAAGATAGTACTGAGAGCCTGTAAAGACTCTGCTATAGGGATGTTTTTAGATTCAAGGATGAATCAATAGGAAATCAAAACGTTAGTGAGGGTAACATCCACGGTTGGAGTCCCGCACAAGGAATGGAAGCTAGCGTTAGCATTACCTATCTGCAAGCTAGACATTAAGCCTCACCTCCGGTGGGGCTTAATTTTTTGCTGTCTGCTGTTTTTTTACTGCCCTTAGCTTTTTTCAATGTTGCTCGTTAAATATGGTTAACTGACTGCGCGCCTCTTTAGCGATATCGATCATCCCTATATTTTTTCAACTCAGCAACGCTGCTTTTTTCTAGCTGTGTGTCAAAAAGGCACATGCAAACTTGCGCATGTGACATTTGTGCACAGTTATTTAGCGTGGTTATTGTTTTTGCGTCATATTATTGTGCGCAATGTATGTGTTATATGCTATTGATTAATAGTATTTTTTATAATCTATATTAGTTGTGGCATTCTTTATGCTTACTAAGGGTAAGGAAGATGATTAAGTTAAAAAGTTTGCCATGAAGGCGCTTCTTCTTCCACGCCAGCGGTATAAACAGTTTCAGGAGTGTCAAAATGTTAAATATTTTTGTTAAAAAAGCAGCTTTAGTGGGTATTTCACTAACGTTATTGGCTAGCCCCTTTGCATTTGCAAATTTTTCAATTAATGCGAACCAAGATCGCGCAGTTGATATTGAGCCCATTCAGGCCCAGTCAGAGCGCACAGTAGGCCAGGCTGACGTTAGCCCATCCGACTTAATGTATGATGAAGGCGACTATCCTGCGGTTATAAAGGCTGAGTCAACGAATGCCAGCGTTGATGTTGATTTTACGGCTAAAGACTTAACGCATGACGAAGGCGATGGACAGGTTTGGTAAGCGATTTGCAATCGTAGAGTTATATGACGCCTTTGACCCCGCCTATGCGGGGTCTAGTTTTTTGTATCCAATATTATTTTAAATAAAGATATGATTTTTCAGCTGTTTTAAATATTTTTATTTTTTTGGCATCCAGTATGCACTCCTAACACGTACAATTAGTTGAAAACCATAGCCGCTGTGAAGTAATGCGATAACGGTTACTTTTACTACTCGTTAGCGGTACGTAGCAGTAATGAGGAGAACGCCATGTTATTGAAAAAATTAAGCAAAAAAGTCGCCATTGTAGGTATTTCTTTCGGTTTGGTTGCTAGCCCGTTGGCAATGGCTCACCCATCCATCGAGTTGAATAAAGATCGCGCAGTTGGTCAGGACGTCATCGATAAGCCACAGTCTCAAATGTCTGATGATTCTCAAGTATCTCCACGTGATCTAACGCGTGATGACGGTGATAGCCTTGATTTCTCGCCGTCTAGCAGTGCTGCTGATTCTGGCAAAAGCGCGCGCCGTGGTACTCAATACAGCCCGCAAGATCTGACCCGTGATGTAGGCGATAGCACTGACTGGTAGCCACTAGCAGTACGGTGACCGCTAGCGCCCATAGGCCCCGCTTCTGCGGGGCCTATGCGTTTAACTTGGCGTAATATCTCGAACGCCCCGATAGTGTTCGTCCCACATCAGTACGGCACCCGCCACCGCGCCTGGAATCAGAAATAAATTGGCCAGCGGAATCCAGGTAATCAGCGTAATTAATCCGCCATAGGTCAGGCTTTGCCACCAGCGCTTCGCAAGGCGATGGCGCATATCTTTAAAGGTTACCTTGTTGTTATCCATCGGATAATCCAGATAGGTTATCGCCATGACCCACGCTGAGAATAGTGCCCAGAGTAGTGGCGCAACCAAATTCAGGCCAGGAATCCAGCTGATGATAAACAGACCGATCGCGCGGGGTAAGATATAGGCGAGTTTTACAAACTCTCGACCCACCGCATCGATAGCCGTTTGGGTAAGATTGCGGTCATCAAGGGGTTCGCGCCCGGTTGCCTGTATTTCAACTTTAGCGGCCAAAAAACCGTAAAAAGGCGCGGCAATGAAGCTGGTAATGAGCGTAAATGTAAAAAACACGACGACGATTAGGCTAATCACAAACAGCGGCCAAATAAGCCACGACAGCCATTCAAGCCAGGTGGGCACCATGTCCATCCAATGCGCCAGCCAGCCATCAAAGCGTGAGAGCACAAAGCTGAGCATACTGATGTAGACGATGAGGTTGATTAGAATGGGCAAGAAAATATAACGCCGCATACCCGGCTGATAAACACAGCGTGTACCTCGGCTAAGGGCAGTGACAGCATCCAGCATTAGGTGGCTCCTCATGATTCAAACGTCCAGGTTGCCTGGCAACCTGGACGTATTGCAGGAGGAAACCCTAATCAGGTCAAGGCTTTTTTAACCCTTGCGGGTCTAGGTTGTCAGGGTCGCTGTGGCGGATATCTAAGCCTTTCACGAGATAGACTACGTACTCCGCAAGATTATCAGCATGATCGCCCACGCGCTCAAGCGCACGCAGTACCCACATGATGCTCAGTACTGACGTAATCGAGCGTGAATCTTCCATCATGAACGTCATTAATGAACGCATAGCGCTGCTGTACTCATCATCTACCAGCTCGTCTTCACGCACTACCTGCATAGCGAGATCGGTATCAAAGCGAGCAAAGGCGGTTAGCGCATCGCGCAGCATTTTACGCACGTGCTCGCTAATGTGACGTACTTCCACCAGCCCGCGAATGGTGCTGGTGCTTTCGCTTAACAGCAGCGCGTTACGGGCAATTTTGCTGGCTTCATCGCCAATGCGTTCCAGGTCAGAGGTAGCGCGAATAACGGCAAGCACCAGCCGCAAATCGGATGCTGCCGGCTGGCGGCGGGCCAGTACGCGCGTACATTCGTCGTCAATTTGCAGCTGCAGGGCGTTCACCTGACGATCATTGTCGCGCACTTGCTCTGCCAAGCGGGTATCGCCTTCTAGAAGAGCAAAGACGGCATCTTGCACCTGCTTTTCTACCAGGCCGCCCATCGCCATCAGGTGGGTTTTAAGCTCTTCCAACTCCTGATTGAACTGGCGGGAGATATGCTGGCTGTGGGTATCGCTCGTAATATCCATGGACCACTCCTGATGTCTTCGTCGATAAGGCCTAGGTGACGCGGCCGGTGATGTAGTTTTCGGTACGTTGCAAACGGGGGTTGGTGAATAGCTGGTCAGTTGGCCCGTATTCAATCAGCTCGCCCTGATGCAAAAAGGCGGTGTAGTCCGATACCCGCGCCGCCTGCTGCATATTGTGAGTCACCAGCACCAAGGTTAGCTCTGACTTGAGGTTACGAATTAACTCCTCAATTTTGAGCGTCGAAATGGGATCTAGTGCCGACGCGGGTTCATCAAGCAGCAGTACGTCGGGTTTTACCGCTAAGGTGCGGGCAATCACCAGGCGCTGCTGCTGGCCACCGGAAAGCTGCCAGGCAGAACGATGTAGACGGTCTTTCACTTCATCCCACAGCGCCGCAGAAGTTAGCGCCCACTCAATAATGTCGTCACGCTTGCGCTTGGGCAGGCGCTGCTGCAAACGTAAGCCAAAGGCGACGTTTTCATAAATCGACATGGGAAAGGGATTAGGCGTTTGAAATACCATCCCGACACGTCGGCGCAGCTCAGTCACATTCACCTGAGGGCCATGAATATCTTGGCCTTCCAGCACAATTTGGCCGCTGTGACTCACCGCTTCATTAAGGTCATGCAGCCGATTGATGGCTCTTAATAACGTTGATTTACCGCACCCCGAGGGGCCGATAAAGGCCGTGACACGATGACGAGGAATGCTCAGCGTTAGATCACGCAGCGCCTCTTTCCCCGCATAGGCAAGGCTAAGATGATCAATGCTCAGACAGCAGTGCTCAGGTGGAAAATGCGTGACCGGTGGCTGAGAGGTATTAACTGAATGTAATGGCGCTAGCATTCGCTTCCCCGTTGACGCCTAAGATAATGACGTAGAAATATGGCAGTTAGATTAAGCACCAGCACAATTAACACCAGCAGTAGCGCGGTGGCGTACACCAGCGGTATGGCAGCTTGCACATCGTCACCGTGAAAAGCGGTATCGAATAAATGATAGCCAAGGTGCATGAACTTGCGCTCTAAATGCAGATAGGGAAACTCGCCGTCTACCGGCATTTGTGGCGCTAATTTAGCGACGCCCACCAGCATCAGCGGCGCCACTTCACCCGCTGCGCGGGCAATGGCTAAAATCATGCCTGTCAGCATGGCGGGGGCCGCCATGGGCAGCACGATGCGGGTCAGCATTTCCAGGCGCGTAGCGCCCAGCGCCACGGCGCCTTCGCGCTGAGCCTCAGGAATGCGTGCCAGCCCCTCTTCGGTTGCAACAATCACCACCGGCAACGTGAGCAATGCGAGCGTTAGAGAGGCCCATAGCAGGCCGCCAGTACCAAAGGTAGGGGAAGGCAAAGTCTCACTGAAGAACCATTCGTCCAGCGAGCCGCCAATTCCATACACAAACACGCCTAAACCAAAGACGCCGTACACAATGGACGGCACGCCCGCAAGATTACGTACGCCAATGCGGACAAATCGAGTAAGCCGTCCCTGGTGGGCAATCTCATTAAGGTAGATGGCCGCCAGCACGCCAAACGGCGTGACGATGACCGACATTAAGATCACCATCAGGACAGTGCCAAAAATCGCGGGCCATACGCCGCCGCCGGTATTCGCGGCACGCGGCCCCTCACTCAAGAAGCGCCACACAGATTGGCTCCAAGCGAGCGTTTTCTGCCGCCATGTCATGGCATTGGGGGCCTGGGCGCTGACCACGTTGGCCAGCGGCTGTTGCACGGCTTGGCCACTGGCTGTGATAAGCAGTAGCTGGCTATCCGGCCGTTGGCTAACCGGCAGCGCTAACAGCGACGTTAACTGCTGCCAGGCGGCGTCCCCCTCCCAGCGCTGATCGTGTTGCTCAATAGCCACTAAGCGGCCAATAAAGTCATCCCAGGGGCTGCGTTCTAGGCGAATCAGGTCCATGGGCTGAGCTTGCATGGCAATGTCATCAATCGCTACCCAGCGCCAGCGCACGGACTCAATATCACGATTGCCGGTGAAGTATAGGCGCTCGTCCCCTGGCTGTTGGGGCAGCGCCACTTCGCGTACGGCTTGGCCCGCAAAGGTTTCACCTGAGCGCAGCGTGACTTCCTCTAGCGAGGCGGGCCAGAAATGCCCTAGCCCACGAACCAGCAGCAGTGTCAGTAGCGCCCCTAACATCAGGAGTGAAAGCGCAACGCTTGCCGCGCAGAGCCAAGGCCAAAGACCATCCAGCCAGTGAAGGCGGCGGCGCGAAGGTGCAGTATCCGTCGGCACGCCGGTCATGACATGCTTCCCAGCTGGCGGTAACGACGCCGCAAGCGATGGCGGACAACCTCTGCCAAGGTGTTAACTAAAAAGGTAAAGATAAACAATACGAGTGCTGCCAAAATCAGTAGATGATACGTCTGGGTACCCGGCGCGGCTTCGGGCAGCTCTATGGCGATCGCGGCGGACATGGAGCGCATCCCTTCAAACGGACTGGCGCTCAACAGCGCGGTATTGCCACTCGCCATCAGCACTATCATTGTTTCGCCAACGGCTCTGCCCGCACCAATCATCACTGCCGAAAAAATACCGGGGCCCGCTGCCGTCAGCGCCACTTTCCACAGTGCCTGCCAGCGGCTGGCGCCTAGCGCCTGGGCGCCCTCAATCAAGGTTTTTGGCACATCGGCCAGCGCATCTTCCGCCAATGAGTAAATGCTGGGAATGACCGCAAAGCCCATGGCGATGCCCACGATCAGCGCGTTGCGAGTAGCGTAGTCCATTCCAAAGCGCTGATAGAGCAGCTGGCGTAAATCGCCGCCAAGCCAATGCTGCTCTATCCACGGCGTGAGCCATAGCGCTACCGTCACCATGAATGCCAGCCAGGGCACTAACCAAAGCCCTGCCCAGGAAAGCGGTAAACGGCGGCGTAAGCGTGTTTTTGCCAAATGCCAGCAGAAACCGGCTAGCCCCGCGCTTAGCGGCAGCCAAATCATCACGACCAGCGCACTCGCTAGGTGGCGCTCTACCCACGGCGCCAAGATGAGCCCGGCGATAAAGCCCACCACCACGCCGGGAATTGCTTCCATCATTTCTAGCGTGGGCTTAATACGGCTGCGCAAACGCGCGGACATAAAGAGCGCCGAGTAAATGGCCGCCCCCAGGGCGACGGGGATCGCAAACAGTAGAGCCGACAGCGCGGCTTTCAACGTACCCCAGGCAAGCGGCGTCAGCGTTGTTAGCGCTAAGGCATCGCCAATCGCCAAGAGCGGCAGGGTTTCCCATACCAAAAAAATACCGATAGCGAGTATCGCGAGCAGCACGCCGACACCGCCTGCGGTGATTAACCCTGTGGCCACGCGATCTTGCAGCAGGCGCAGCGGCTGGCGGGACGTCGTTAACCGAGGTGAGGTCATGTCGTTATCATTGGCAAACCAGGGCGCGCACAGCACTGATCCTTCAGCATAAGATGTCTCCTCACCTTAAGGCATGTTGATGACAGTTAAATGACAGTTGCTTACCACGTCCGCTGAGCTTCTAACGTGCTCGGGGCTAACGCCACAAACCCAGAGGCGCGGGCAATTTGCTGGCCTTCATCAGACATAATGAGCGCTAGCAATGCTTGCTCCGCGGGGGGGAGGTTCTCACCAGGCGGTAGATTAACGTAGAGGTAGAGATCGCGCGACAGCGGGTAGTCGCCACGCTGTATTGCGTCCTCACTAGGAGGAATCGCGACGCCATTGTCGTTGTACAGGCTTAACGCGTGCACCGCAGGTGTCAGGTGGTTATATCCCGCGTAACCCATGGCATTGGCTGATTCGCCCACGGCCGCGACGACGGCCGATGAACCGGGATGTTCGCTGATATCATTGCGAAAGGCACCACCGCATAAGGCCCGTTCTTGAAATAGCCCGTGGGTGCCTGATGCCAGATTGCGCCCGTGTAGTGCGATACTCCCAAACGACCAGTCACGCGTTGAGGGAAGCTGATCCCAGCGCCTTATCGGTGTCTCTGCGCCGCAGGCCAGCGAGGTTGAGAAGATCGCATCGACCTGGCGGCGGGTGAGCGCACGCAGCGGATTATGGCGGTGCACGACAATGATAAGCGCATCGCGAGCGATTTTTAATTCCAGTGGCGGATAGCCATAGCGCTGGGTAAAATTATCGCGTTCGTCTTCGGTCATCGGGCGAGACATGGGTCCCAGCCGCGTCGTACCAGCCGTCAGAGCCGTTGGCGCACTGGCCGAGCCGCCCGCCTGAAACTGCAGGGTTACATCCGAGTAGCGGTTCGTGAGCGTTTCGCCCCAGCGGAGCATCAGGCCCGCCATGGTGTCGGAGCCTACGGCACCCAACGTACCGCTAACCGGCGATGGTTGCGCCCACGCAAACGGGCTCACCAGCAGTAGCGTCATGGTCACCCAGCGCAACAAAGTGTGGAGTCTAGGTGGCTGAGCGCCCTGGTCATTCAACAGCGTCTGTGAAAAAGTACGCAGCGAAGTATGTGAAACACTCGATAAGAGAGTATGCAAACGGGTATTCAAACGGGCGTCCTCTTATGATTAACTGAATCCCTTTGATCGTGTCGCGATGCAGCAACAGATATCGTCAGCGCGCCTGCGTGCGGCGCTGGTAACAAGGGTTACAACAATAAACTGACTAAGCGGCAAACTAATGACTCTTTTGGAAACGGATTTGGACGACGTGCCCGCCCCCAAAGGGCAGCTTACTTTAAAATTAGTGGCCTCACGTCAAGATGCCAATCTTTATGGCGATATACCCGGTGGCTGGCTGGTCAATCACATGGATCAGGCGGCCGAACTGTCGGCCGGGCGTGAAGCAGGCGGACGCACAGCGACCGTGGCAATTGAAGCCATGGACTTTTTAAGCCCGGTGCGCGTTGGCTCCATGATCAGCGTCTATACCCAGGTGCAAAAGATCGGCCACAGCTCGATTAAGATCGACGTAGAAGTATGGGTGCGTCCGCCTCATGGGCAGCAGATTGCAGAGCACCAAAAAGTCACGGAAGCGCGTTTTGTGATGGTGGCACTAGACGACAACGGTCGTATCCGAGCGGTACATAGCGACTAGTTAGTTTGTCAGGCGCCTTTCTTAATGGCGTTATTCAAGAGGCCGTATCTCAGATAGAAAAAGGGCGCCAAGTGCGCCCCTTTGCCGTGCTTGCCCTTTACGTGCTTGGCAAGGTGTTAAGTATTTGTTTATCAAGCACCCGTCTATTAGGCACCAACGCTATCGCGGCTCTTCAGATAGGCGTATTCACCCACGTCAGTAAACGGGCGCAGCACCTTCTGGAACGCCGAGTAAGACTCATAAACCTGACGGGATTCTTCGTCGTTATCTATCTGGTTCTGGATGACTTCCTGTGAGGAAGCATAGAGCGCCTCCATTACATCATCAGGGAAAGTACGTAGCTGGACGCCGTGCTCGTCTACTAACGTTTCAAGCGCTTGGGCATTGCGATAGGCAAATTCGCTGTTCATCGCCATGTTTGATGCCCGCGCCGCTTCGCGAATGACGTCCTGCAGGTCTTCCGGCAGCGCATTCCACGCATCTAGATTGACGGTGCCTTCCAGTACCGCCGTTGGCTCGTTCCACACCGAGGTGTAGTAGTAGTCAGCGACTTGATGCAGGCCGAAGGCCATATCGTTGTAGGGGCCTACCCAGTCAGCGGCATCCAGCACGCCGGTTTGCAGCGAGGTGAAAATCTCGGAGCCCGCCATGTTAACGGTGCTGACGCCAATGGCATTCATGGCTTCGCCCGCAAGGCCTGGCAAGCGTAACTTCAGCCCCTGCATGTCTGCCAGCGAGTTGATTTCTTTTTTGAACCAGCCGGCCATCTGCGCACCGGTATTGCCTACTGGGAACGGCTTGAGATTGTGTTTGCCATAGATTTCATCCCACAGCTCTTGACCGCCGCCGTGATACAGCCAAGCGTTCATTTCAGTGGTGGTCATGCCGAACGGTACAGCGGTAAAAAACTGCGAAGCCGCTACCTTTCCGCGCCAGTAATAAGAAGCAGAGTGACCCATTTCAGCGGTGCCCGCAGCAACGGCATCAAACACTTCCAGCGCGGGCACTAGCTCGCCTGCGCCGTGAACGCGGATCTGCATGCGACCATTAGAAAGCTGTTCAACGCGGCGAGCGAAATCGTTCGCGCCAGTACCCAGGGCAGGAAAGTTTTTTGGCCACGAGGTGACCATGTCCCAGGTATAGGTTTCTTGAGCGCGTGCGCTTGCAGTGGTTACAAAGGGGGCAGCAGCGACACCGGCAGCACCTAAGCCGACGGTCTTGAGAAAGTTACGGCGTTGCATGGCGGGTAAGTCTCCGGAAATTGTATGATTTTTTTGTCAGCACGCAGGCGCGCGCAGTGTCCGTCCGCCAGTATGCGCTAAGCGGGTTTTAATCGGCAAGCCATTGAGCGCAACGCTCATTCGTTAACCGTTTAAAGCGGGGTTAGCTTGGCAAAGCCAAGTACCAGCCACTTAACGCCTTCACCGTCAAAGCTGACCTGCACGCGGGCACGAGCACCTTCGCCTTCCGCATTCAGAATCACTCCTTCGCCAAAGACGGGGTGCGCTACGCCTTGGCCGACATGTAGGCTGGGAATATCGCCGCTGCTTTCGATGCTTTGCTGAGCAAAGGAGGTGCGCGAGGCGGTGACCGGGCGTGAAATATGCCCGCGAAGGCGTACTTCTTCGAGCAGATGTGGCGGCAGTTCGCGTAAGAAGCGCGAGGGGCGTGGAAAGACTTCTTTACCGTGCAGGCGGCGGGTTTCGGCGTGTGTCAGGTATAGCTTCTGCATCGCGCGAGTGACACCGACGTAGCATAGCCTGCGCTCCTCTTCGAGCCTGCCCGGCTCTTCAAGCGACATTTTGTGCGGGAACAGGCCTTCCTCGACACCGGCAATAAATACCACGGGGAATTCGAGGCCTTTGGCGGAGTGCAGCGTCATTAGCTGTACGCTGTCTTCAAACTCTTCGGCTTCGTGGTCGCCGGCATTGAGGGCCGCTTCTGAAAGAAAGGCTTCCAGCGCCGCCATGCCTTCGCCCGCCTCAGGCGCTTCAAACACATCGCCCTGGGTAAAGGCGCGGGCGGCGTTGACCAGTTCCTCTAAGTTCTCTACTCGGGCTTGGCCTTTCTCACCGCGCTCGCTTTTGTGATGCTCAATCAAGCCAGTATGAACCGTCACATGATCGATAATTTCGTGCAGCGCCATGCCCGCGACATCGTTATCGAGCTGTTCAATCAGGTTGGTGAAGGTTTGCACCGCATTGGCCGCTCGGCCTTTTAGCGAACCATCATTTATTGCATCATGCAGCGCCTGCCACAGCGGAACGCTTTGCTCACGAGCGCGTAGGCGAACAATCTCAACGGTGCGTGTGCCAATGCCGCGAGTAGGCACATTGATCACACGCTCTAATGAGGCGTCGTCATCGCGGTTGAGCATCAGGCGTAGGTAAGCCAGGGCGTTTTTGATTTCCAGGCGTTCATAAAAGCGATGACCGCCATAAATACGGTATGGCATGCCTTGGCGAATCAGCGTTTCTTCGAGTAACCGCGACTGGGCATTGGAGCGGTATAAAATCGCAATGTCGCGACGATTAAAGCCTTCGTCGACCTTCTCTTTGATCGTGTCGACGATATAGCGGGCTTCTTCCAGATCGTTAAACCCGGCGTAGATCGAGATGGGCTCGCCTTCAATGCCATCGGTCCACAGGTTTTTCCCCATCCGCTCGCTGTTGTTGCTGATCAGCGTGTTGGCGGCTTCTAAAATCGCGCTGGTGGAGCGATAGTTCTGCTCAAGACGCACGGTATGGGTTTGCGGGAACTCCTGCTCAAAGCGGCTGATATTCTCCACCTTGGCACCACGCCACCCGTAAATTGACTGGTCGTCATCACCGACGGCGGTCATTGGCGTTTTCATACCGGTGAGCAGTTTTAGCCAAGCGTACTGCAGGGTGTTGGTATCTTGAAATTCGTCCACCAATACGTGGCCAAAACGCTCCTGGTAGTGGTTTAACAGCGTCGGGTTATCGCGCAATAGTTCTAGGCTTCGCAGCAGCAGCTCACCGAAATCGACTAGGCCACCGCGCTCGCAGGTTAGCTGATAGCGCTCATAAAGCTCGACCATTTGCCCCATATAGGCATCGCCATCGACATTAACCTGATGGGGGCGCAGCCCTTCTTCCTTACAGCCGGAAATAAAATGCTGCACTTGGCGGGGCGGGTAGCGCTCAACGTCGACCGAATAATCTTTCAGCAGCCGCTTAACCAGGCGCAGTTGATCGTCAGAGTCGATGATTTGGAAGTGCTGCGGCAGCTTGGCGTCTTGCCAGTGGGTGCGCAGCAGGCGGTGGGCGATAGAGTGGAAGGTGCCGACCCACACATGGCGTAGTGATAGGCTTAGCAGGGCTTCAAGACGCGTGCGCATCTCTTTAGCGGCTTTATTGGTAAACGTCACTGCTAACAGCGCGTAGGGCGAAAGCCCTTCCGCCTGCATTAACCAGGCAATGCGATGTACCAGCACGCGGGTTTTCCCGGAGCCTGCGCCCGCGAGTACCAGCAGGTTGCCTTGAGGAGCGCTCACTGCTTCGCGCTGGGCGGAGTTGAGCTGATCGAGAATCGCCGTGACGTCATCCATAGTAGCCGCTGCCGGATAAAAAAATAGGCGGCCAGTTTAGCACAGCCTACCCACTGGCTGTGTATACAGTGATGGCCGCTTATTTTATTTTAAGCATTAAGACTCTTCGGGAAAGCGCAGGGTGTTGAGGCTCTTCTTGACGGCTTTGAGCTGTTCGGCGAGTTTCGGGCCACGGGTTTTGGCGACTCCCACGGCGAGAACATCGATTAACACCAGATGGGCAATACGTGAGCTAAGCGGCGTGTAGATCTCGGTGTCCTCGTGGACGTCGATATACAGCGGCAGGCTCACCTCTTCAGCGAGTGGCGAGCCGCTGGGGCACAGACCAATGACCGTGGCGCCCGCTTCGCGAGCCAAACGAACGCTGGCCACTAACGCCTTGGTTCGCCCTGTTTGTGAAATCGCTACCACCACATCGCCATCGTTGAGGGTGACCGCAGACATGTTCTGCATGTGCGGGTCGGCGTAAGCAGAGGTCGAGATTTGCAGGCGGAAGAACTTGTGCTGAGCATCAAACGCCACTGCGCCAGAGGCACCAAAACCGTAAAACTCCACCCGGTTGGCCATGGCGAGGGCATTAACGGCGCGGCCGAGGGCTTCGTTATCCAACCGGTCGCGAACGGACAGCAGCGTGCCCACGGTTGAATCAAAAATGCTGTGCGAAAATTCGGCCACCGAGTCGCTGTCATTCATAGAGAATTGTGCGAACTGGCTACCGCTGGCCAGCATTTGCGCCATCTGTAGCTTGAAATCCTGAAAGCCGTTGCAGCCCAGCGCCCGGCAAAAGCGCACCACGGTGGGTTCGCTGACCTTCGCTTCGGAGGCTAAATCCACAATGCGCATGTGGATAACCTCTTCTGGGTTGCGCAGTACAAACCGCGCCACTTTCTGCTCGGAGCGGCGAAAGTGCTCCATGCGGCGTCTCATCTCATCGAACAGGGCGCGACTCACATTCAGCTCCTTGGCTCTCCGGCACACTGGGTGGCTCAGCACGATGGAGCTACCCAGACGCGTTGACAACCAATATGCACTGCGCTGCGTTTGCAGCATTAGATTCGTGCGGCTTAAGTCTTTGCCACAGTATGCCTGACCGATAGCGTAAACGGGGAAGGAAAGCGATATAGAGGTGAGCGTTTAATATCCGTTAAGCGTTTTTTTTACGATCAGTCATCATTTTGTCAAGTAGGTTATAGTAAGAAGTGAAGTGCTGCACTGCATCGTCTTGGCGACTGTGTGAAGAAAAGCGCTCGCCATGGGTGCAGGTGAACGACAGCATATTCACCTGGAGGAACGTCGATTATGAGAAACGTCGAACGCATCACCTCGGTTAAAAGCGAACTGCTTGATATTTTAATGAGTATGCAAGTAGACGAGCATGCTCAGCGCCAGCGAAGTGCTGCCCAGCGTAGCCTAAGGGCGCGGCGGGGTATTGAGCTGCATCGTGAATTTCAGAAATTATCACGGGATATCGCCCCCTTGCCCGATGAAGAGCGGCAAGAGGGCGAATTGCACTGAGGCTAAAGTAAGCCTCGAGGCAGTGACGGCTTAAATAAGCCCTGTCACGAAGACAATAACGACGCCTGCGGGCGCTACATAGCGCGCGATGATGTTCCATACGCTGATGCCGGTAGCTGACAGCCCAAGTTCGGCTTCTACGCTTTCGCGTTTAAAGCACCATGCGACAAACACAATGGCGCCGAGGCCGGTCAGCGGCAGCAATACTTTGCTGGTAAAGGTATCCAGGAAGTCAAAAATGTTGAGGCCGAACAGCAGTACGTCGGACCACACATTGAATGACAGCAGCGCCGCGACGCCCAGCAGCCAAACCGCAATACCGCTCACCAGTGTCGCCATTACGCGAGAAAGCGAAGTGCGCTCCTCAAGCATTTCAACGGCCGGCTCAAGCAGTGAAATCGCCGAGGTAAGCGCCGCAAAGGTTAATAGCAGGAAGAACATCAGGCCTAAAATCGTGCCGCCTGCCATATTGCCAAACGCCAGCGGTAGCGTGACAAAAATTAAGCCAGGCCCTTCGCCTGCACCTAAGCCATTGGCAAAGACGATGGGGAAGATGGCTAGTCCCGCCAGCAGGGCGATAGCGGTATCTAGAATAATGACCGTACGCGCGGTGCTGATCAGGTTAACGTCTTCACCCAGGTAGGAGCCGTAAGCCATCATAATTCCCATGCCAAGCGACAGGGTGAAGAACGCTTGCCCCATTGCGGCTAGCACGACACCGCCTGTTAGCGCACTCCAGTCAGGCCGGAACATAAAGGCCAGCGTCTCGCCAAAATAGCCGCTTGCCACGCCGTAGCCCACCAGTATCAGCATCAGCACAATAAGCGCAGGCATCATTAGGCGAGCAGCGCTCTCCAGTCCTTTCGTTACCCCACGAGCCACAATCCCAACGACTAATAGCATAAAGGCAGAGTGCCAAAGCAATAGCGTTGACGGGCTGGCGAGCATTCCTCCAAACAGGTCGGCAATACTGTCGGCATCTTGGCCATTAAAGGTGCCAATCACGGAACCTAGTGTGTAGTTTAACGACCAGCCACCGATGACGCTGTAAAACGACAGAATCAAAAAGGCGGCTAATACACCGCTGGCACCTATTAATGCCCACGCAGGTGATTTGCCGTTCTGTTTAGCTAAATCAGCCATGGTGTTGATTGGATTTTTTTGGCCGCGCCGGCCAATCATCCATTCCGCCACTAGAATCGGCAGGCCTACTAACGCAACACACGCTAGATAAACCAATACGAACGCCGCGCCGCCGCTTTCGCCCGTCATATACGAGAAACGCCAGATGTTTCCCAGGCCTACCGCCGATCCTGCGGCAGCCAGCACAAAGCCCATACGAGATGACCATTGTGCATGTGCAAGTTTCGCCATACATCACCCATTAAGTCGATTGTTGTGTAAGTACTGAAGGTAAGCAGTAAGTCTGCGCTGTGCGCTAGTTTTCGGAAAATTGAGCCATACCCAGCGCCATTTTCCGAAAGTAACCGCAATTTATCTGATCAATGGCCAGCATGCCAGTTAGCTGACCTAAAAAGGTGCACTAAAACAGCTGGCTTTGCTTCTCACCAGCAAATGGAGCAAGCGGAGGTAGCGGGGTTATTTCCCCTAGTGCGTTATACAGCCAGCGGGCGAGGTGAGGAGACTCCCGGTTGTCAGCAGTATGCACAAATAAGAAAGGGGTTTTCCCCTGACTTATCCACAGCTTTAGGCGGGGTATCCAGGCAGTGAAGTAGTCACTATTAATTGTTTTGTCAATATGGCCAATGAACCGAATCACCGGATAATTTGCCGTGGAAAGCACGTGAAGTGGGAGTTTCGGCTTTTCCTGCTGAGCATGTGCCAAGCCTGGATGGCCATTTGCAGGGGTAGAGAAGACCGGGCGCACGTCGAGCATAACCCGGTTGGCTGAATAAGTTATCAACAGACGGTTAAGGGCTTTTTCCGCGGCTCCTTTGTGGAAAAACTCAGGGTGGCGGACTTCCACCGCGCAAGGCAAGTGGGCAGGCCAGGCAGCCAGCAACGCTTCAAGCTGAGGCAGCTCTTGCGGACCAAAATCACGCGGCAGCTGCACCATCGTAGGCCCCATACGGTCGTGAAGCGGCTCAAGTGCCGCTAGAAATGCCCATGCATCCTTTAAACGCATTAATCGTTGATCATGGGTCACGCTGGCCGGCAGTTTAAAACAGAAGCGAAAGTGGGGCGGCGCTTGGCGGGCCCAAGCGGCAATGATCGTTGGCTTGGGCGTGCCGCTATAAAACGTGGTGTTGCCCTCAACGCTGGAAAATACCGCGGCATAGTCGCTGAGTAGCTCTGTTTTAGCATGGCGCGGATAAAGGCTGCCAAGCCAGTCATGATTGGCCCACATGGGTAAGCCTAGGTAGAGAGGAAGCGTCATGAAACGATGCCTATATCAACAGAGTCAGGCGCTAGTATGCCGCCTAATGTGGTTATCTGCAGGCGTGACCTAGCGCCATTAGCGGGTTAGGTGATAGAACAGATAGCTAGGCTAAATAATGTGTTAATTCACCGTATGGAAGAAAGCAATGAGTCAGGGAAAAGTATTGGTATTACATGGGCCAAATTTGAATTTGCTAGGTAGTCGCCAGCCAGAAATCTATGGGTTTGAGACATTAGATGATGTGAATAACATGCTACGAGAGAAGGCGGTAATGGCCGGTTGGGACATTACCTGCTTACAAAGTAATCATGAAGGAGTGCTGATTGATGCTATTCACGCCGCGCGCCTTGATGGTACCCAGGCGATTATCATCAACCCCGCCGCCTATACGCATACCTCTGTGGCCATCCTTGATGCGCTCAATGCTTTTGATGGCCACGTCATTGAGGTGCATTTATCTAATGTCCATAAGCGCGAAGCCTTTCGGCATCATTCCTATATCTCACTGCGTGCAGACGGGGTAATTGCCGGGCTAGGCGTCCAGGGCTACCGGGCCGCATTAGAGGCGGTGATGGCTAATTAACGTGTAGCTGAATTTGTGCGGCCTTTTTGCGTACGATAGGTAAGTAAACATTCACTAACGTATTAAAATCGACCCTGGCCGCATTGGTACTTATGTTGATAGCCCCCAAAAGGTGCTTTTTAGCATCATAGACCGGCGCGGCTATGGAGCGCAGGCCTGGGTCTAGCTCTTGATCAGAGATGGCATAGCCTTGTTGGCGGGCGCTTAGAATCTGATCTCGTAGCTTATCAATATCGGTAATGGCTTTATCTGTGTACGGCTGTAGCTCAACGGTGGATAAAAAGTGCTCAAGATCCGTATCGCTAAGCTGCGCCAGCAGCGTGCGCCCCATGGACGTATAGGCTGCCGGTAGCCGCGTACCCACGGAAAGCGTAATTGTCATCAGACGATGTTTGGCCGCCGAGCGGGCCACATACACCACATCATTACCTTCCAAAACGGCGAGTGACGATGATTCTCCCGTCTCATCGGTAATTTCTTCCAAGTATTGTTGAATCACGCCCTGATAGTTATTAGCAGATAAAAATGCGTAACCAAGCTGTAGCACCCGTGGCGTGAGCTCAAAATAGCGCTGCTGCTTACGCACATACCCCAGTGCGTGCAACGTCAGTAAGAAACGTCTCGCTTTTGCTCTATTCATCCCCGTTCGCGTCGCGACTTCACTTAGCGTCATGCGTGGGTGTTCGTGATCAAAGGTGCGTATCACTTCCAGGCCGCTCGCCAGGGCCGTTACAAAGTCACGGCTATCTTCATTAAGCGTTTCTTCTTGCATGTTTACTATCCGTTATTTTTAAGTCGCTAAAAGAGTACTGCAAAATAGTTCGCTATGCGAACTATTGTATTTTATTGTCTAAAGCACCCATTGTTTGGATCGTCTTTCCACCTTCATATACTAAAGTTGTGTTTTGCTCAGGGGGGGCAAAGAAGTAATCTCGCCGTATGTATTACGAATACTTGTACGCTATGCGCACAAAAAACAATATTCTATTAGGAATGAAAAATGAAAAATATCTTAAGCGCAACATGCATGGCCGCTTGCAGCGGCGCACTGGCACTGGGTTTGATGGCATCTACTGCCAGCGCCGATGAGTGGCCGACGAAAGACATTCACCTTGTTGTGCCGTATGCGCCGGGTGGCACTACGGATGTGTTGTCGCGTCGCGTTGCTGATTTACTTTCGCAGGAGCTGGATGCCAACGTCATTGTCGAAAACCGTCCTGGAGCGGGTTCCACGGTAGGAACTGGCCGAGTCGCTCGCGGTGGCCGTGATATTGATCACACCCTGCTGATGGCATCGCCAGGACACACTATCGGCGCCGCGATTTACCCTGGCCTAACCTATGACCCGGTCGAGGATTTTGTTTTCCTACAAAACATGATCGATATTCCGAACGTGATGGTCGTCCCGGCAGATAGCCCTTATCAGAACGTCATCGAGTTTATCGAAGCAGCCAAAGAAGAAAACATGACGTTTAGCCATAGCGGCGTGGGCAGCTCTATCCATATGTCGGGTGAATTGTTCAAAACATTAACGGATACCAACATGACGGCAGTACCTTTTGCCGGCAGTGGCGCATCGCTTCCGGCGCTGTTGGGTGGCGATGTGGATGTCTCTTTCGAAAACATGCCAACCGTGCTTTCGCATATCCGTTCGGGCGACTTACGCGCGCTGGCCGTTACCTCTGCCGAGCGTTCTGAGTATCTGCCGGATGTTCCCACGCTGTCGGAAATTGGTGAATACAATCTTGATCAGTTTGTTACCACCGCATGGTTTGGTCTGATTGCGCAAAGCTCGTTCCCAGAAGAAGCTCAAAGCGTTATGCAAGATGCATTGGCTAGAGTCATGCAGCGCGAAGAGTTCCTAGATTTTGCTAAGCAGCTAGGCGCGCAGCCGGGCACAGTGGCCGGTGACGAGTTTAAGCAATTTATCACAGATGACTTGCAGCGCTGGAAAGCGGTTGCTGAACAGGCGGGCATTAGCCAGTAAGCGAAATCGTCCATTAATTATTTAGTACTGGGGCGAGGGCTGATGCGCTCGCCTCTATTGTTTCTTTGGAGAAGGTAGCGATGACGACATCGGACCCCAAGCGCAGGGTGAAGATAAAAGATGCCAGTGATGTGATAGCGGGGATTGCTCTATTGGGGTTTTCTGCTGTGCTGGTTTTTTACCTTGTGCCTAACTACATCAATGAACCGGCGATTTTGCAAAATCCGATGATGTCACCTCGCTGGCTACCGACCATCGTGGGCTGGCTGATACTGCTGTTTTCTATCCTTCTCATCTTTCAGGGTTTGCTGGTGGAATACAGCCCCGAGGAGGATGAACGGAGGATAGAAAAAGGTTCGTCACTGCGCTTCATCATGATGATCGCTTCATTAGCGCTTTATATCGGCTTTTTTGAGACGTTAGGCGCAATAGTCTGCGGCATTTTGGCAACCGTGGTGTTATTCGTGGCGCATCCCGTTCGCACGTGGTGGGTATATAGCATGGCATTTTTGTTTCCCATCGCCGTGACACTCTTATTTGCTGAAGTAATGAGTGTGCCGCTTCCGATAATGCCGTACTGGCTCTAAGTCGCTCATTATTGTTTTAGGTGACCCATTTTAGGCGAACCACTCTAGGTGAACTATGGAAAATTTTTCGGAAGTCATACAATTATTCTTTAGCCTGGAAAACTTCCTGGCGATTGCTGCGGGCGTAGTTATTGGCGTGGTAGTCGGGTCAATTCCAGGGCTTACGGCAACGATGGCGGTAGCACTGGCACTGCCGTTTACCTTCTCTATGCAGCCCATTGCCGCTATTTTACTGCTGGTCGGCATTTATAAAGGCGGTATGTACGGCGGTTCGATTACCGCTATCCTGATACGCACGCCAGGCTCCCCCGCCTCGGCCTGTACGCTGCTTGATGGCTACCCGATGGCGCAGCAGGGGCATGCGAAGAAAGCCCTGAAAGCGGCGCTTTATTCATCGGTGATTGCCGATTTTATCTCCAATATCGCCCTGATTTTCTTTGCTGCTTATCTTGCCAAGATCGCGCTTAATTTCGGGGCCCCCGAATTCTTCTGGCTGATCTGCTTTTCACTGACCATCATTATTTCGCTCGCTAGCGGTTCCATGATTAAAGGCCTGATGGCCGCACTGTTGGGGATCCTGCTCTCTTTGGTGGGGTTAGACAGTGTATTTGGCTCTCAGCGCCTGACGTTTGATAACTATAACTTGATGGATAGCATCTCTTTTATTCCGCTACTGATTGGTCTTTTCGCGATACCGGAGATCATGGAGTTTTATCGTAAGAAGGCAATACCCCATATTAAAGCGAAAGCAAGCGGCGTTGGTTTGACCTTTGCTGAACTTAAGCGCTGTATGAAAAGCATCGTTCGCGGAAGCTTGATCGGCGTTATTATTGGGGCGATTCCCGGTACTGGGGCCACCGCTGCGGCGTTTATTTCTTATAGTGATGCGCGCCGCCGTTCTCCTAATAAAGCCAATTTCGGCAAAGGTGAGGTTGAAGGTGTTGCCGCTGCTGAGGCCGGTAACAACGGCGTTGCGGGCGCTACGATGATTCCGCTGCTCTCGTTAGGCATTCCCGGCGATGTCATCACTGCGATTATCCTGGGCGCCTTTATGGTGCATGGTCTGACACCTGGACCGATTATGTTCCAGGAGAACTTGTCGCTTATCTATGCACTGTTCATGGGTATTATGCTCAGCTCGGTTATCTTGCTGGTGGTGGGTAATGTTGCCATCAAGTACTTCTCGCTAATTGCGGATATTCCTAAGTCGATTCTATTTCCCATCGTATTGATGTTCTGTGTTTACGGCTCTTATGCCGTCAATAACGATGCCTTTGATATAGGGCTAATGGTGGCCTTCGGGGTGCTGGGTTATATCTTTAATCGTGCTGCCATACCCGCGGCGCCGTTTCTGATCGGCTTTATTCTTGGCCCGATGTTTGAAGACAACCTGCGTCGCTCGCTGTTAATTGGGTCTAATGATCTGTCGATTTTTGTGCGCGGCCCTATCACTTGGTTCTTCATCGCACTAACTGTTGGTTCTATTGCCTTGGCGCTGTATCGCTTTGTAGAAGCACGCCGCAAGGCACAGCAAGACGATTCAACGTCAAAGAGCGCTTAATCAGCTAAATAACACCTCTGTAGGGCAGGAGACAGCGCGATGGCGGGACCACTGACAGGCTTGCGCGTACTGGATTTAAGCCGAGTGATGGCCGGACCCTGGTGTACGCAGATACTGGCCGATATGGGGGCTGAGGTTATTAAGATTGAGCACCCAACGCTGGGTGATGATACGCGTCACTGGGGGCCTCCCTGGTTAAAAGATAGCCAGGGCAAGGATACCGCCGAGTCGGCCTATTATCTTTCGGCCAATCGCGGCAAGCATTCAGTGACGGTCGATATTAGCCAGCCGGAAGGGCAGGCGTTGGTGCGCGAACTGGCAGCACAAAGCGATATTTTGGTGGAGAACTTTAAGAGTGGTGGGCTGGCGCGTAAAGGTCTCGATTACGCCACATTAGAGGCCATTAATCCGCGTCTGATTTACTGCTCGATCACCGGCTTCGGCCAGACGGGGCCCATGGCGTCTATGGCGGGCTATGATTATTTGATCCAAGCTCAGGCAGGGTTAATGAGCATAACCGGCGCCGCCGATGGGGAGCCTGGCGCCGGCCCTCAGCGCGTCGGCATGGCCGTCTCCGACCTGACCACGGGTATGAATGCCAGCATTGCCATTCTCGGTGCGCTGCATCATCGGCATTTGACCGGGGAGGGGCAGTATATTGATATGGCGCTGCTCGATGTGCAGGTCAGCTGGCTGGCTAATCAAGCGCTTAATTATTTCTGCAGCGGTAACTCTCCAACCCGTACTGGCGAGTACCATCCTAATCTCGTGCCTTACCAACCGTTTCCGACCGCTGACGGCGAAAAAGTGATTATCGCCATCGGCAACGATGGGCAGTTTAAGCGGTTTTGCGAGGCGGTCGAGCGGCCGGAACTGGCCGTTGATGTGCGCTTTAGCACCAACCCTGAGCGGGTCAAGCACCGGCTTGAGCTAATCCCGATTATGGTGGCGATCACGCGAACGCGCACTAGCGGTGAATGGATAGCGGCCTTAAGCACCATCAGCGTGCCTTGTGGGCCTATTCAGACGATTGCTCAAGTCTTTGATGACCCGCAGGTTAAAGCGCGCAATATGAAGATAGCGTTGGCATCTGAAGCGGGCGACGTGCCCGGTGTGGCTAATCCTATTAAGTATTCCAAAACACCCCTGGAATACTGCAAGCCTCCGCCTAAATTAGGCGAAGACACGGATCAAATCCTGCACAATTTACTGCATAAGAGCGCCTTAGATATCAGCGCTCTGCGTCAAAAAGGCGTGGTGAAATAAACGCTTAGCCGACGGTAACGCCGCCACACACGAATAGGGTCTGGCCCGTAATGAACCCGCTGCGCTCGTCGCAATAGAAACTGACTGCTTGGGCGACGTCTTCGGGCTGGCCCATACGCTGCAGAGGAATATTATCAATGATGCGACGGGCTCGTTCAGAGTCAGGCGGGTTGTTCTGCCAGAAAGCACTAGTCGCGATGGGGCCGGGGGCGACGCAGTTGACCGTGATGTTGTGCTGCGCAAGCTCTAGCGCCCAGGTTCTGGCCATGGACTGCAGCGCTCCCTTGGTGGCGCTGTAAACTGTACGGGCTTCTTTGCCTAGCACGACACGGCTGGTGTTCAACACGATGCGGCCCATACCGTTGGCTTTCATGGCCGGCAGTAGCGCCTGGGTGCAGACCAGCGCTGAGCGCGCATTGAGGTGCATTAACTTATCGAAGTCCTCAAGCTGCACCTCTTCAAGTAGTGCCGGTGCCACAATACCGACATTATTAACCAGCCGGGTCACCGAATAGCGTTCGGCAATGTCGGCCATCACGCGCCGAGTGGCATCCGCATCGGAAAGGTCGACTTGATGCGCGTGGGCCTTCAACGACGCCGCATCCGGCTCGACGATATCCACTACGATAACCTGATAGCCATCCTGCTGAAGCCGCAAGGCGATAGCTTCGCCAATGTTTCTGGCCCCGCCGGTAACCACCGCACAGTGTTTTGAGGTGCTTTCGTGTTGAGCAGAGTGTTGACTCATTCCGATATTCCCAGCCTATGTCGATCGAGTGAGCCTGCGCTTAGCGGGCAAGCAATCAGTGCTTTTTATGCATCGTTCTCGCGAACTGATGACGGGTGCTGACACAGCGGTTTTACCTGGATATCCATATAAGGAAACAGCGGTAAACCGCTAATAAGATCTTGCAGTTCCGCGTTGTCATTAACGTCAAAAATGCTGACATTGGCGTAACTGCCAGCCACCCGCCATAGATGGCGCCACTTACCCTGGCGCTGTAATTCCTGAGAGTAGGCTTTTTCTTTCGACTTAATCTCAGCGGCTTGCTCGGCCGGCATATCCGGCGGCAGTTTTACGGTCATTTCCACATGAAACAGCATCGTATGTCTCCCTTGGGTTCGCGTTACAGGGTGTTTTGGCGATTCAGGTAGGCTTGCCGCCAGCGCGCGATGTTGACCTCGGCAAATAGCTCCGCTTTATGGAACGGGTCAGCCTTAATGAAGCGTTCAGCTTCTTCGCGGCTTTCTAGATCGACTAAATAGAGGCCGCCAGAAGCCGTGGTGCCGTCGTCAGAAAGCTTGGCACCACAGGCCAACAATAGCGTGACGTTGGCGTCTAGATACTCTAAGTGGGCCTGGCGCACTTCCAGGCGTAGCGCCTGGTGGTCGGGCTTGTCGAACGTTTCGATGAGAAAGGGCATGCGCGAATCCTTTAGTAAGGTTAGTCAGCAGCGCTCTTTAGGCGCCAAGATAGCCCCAGATCATTACAGCGCTGGCATAGATGATTCCCAGATAAATCAGGATCAGCACCATATAGCCCATCACATCGCGTAACTTCAAGCCAGAGATAGCCAGTACCGGGAGGATCCAAAAGGGCTGAACCATGTTGGTCCACTGATCGCCTATCTGCACGGCCAGTGCCGTCGCTGCCTGGGAAGCACCCAGCTCTGTGGCGGCTTGCACCATGACCGGGCCTTGGACTGCCCACTGACCGCCACCAGAAGGGGCTAGCAAGTTGATAATGCCGCCGCTGATAAACGACCAGATAGGCAGCGTTTGTGCGCTGGAGATATCCACAAAGATATTAGCGAACGACACTACTAAGCCCGAGCCGACCAGAATACCCATGATCCCCGCGTAAAAAGGATATTGCACGATGATGCCGGAAACGATGCGTACCCCGTCTGCCAAGGCGGCTAGGTAGTGGGCCGGTGACGCAAACAGTAGTATGCCGAGGAAAAGGAAAGCGAAGTTGACCGTATTAAGGTTTAGCGAACCGCCATCAAACGCATACAGCGCGATATACAGCATACCCAGCAAGCCAATACCGATGCCCACCCATCTGCTGTGATTCATGCGCTCAGCAACGGTGACTTTTTCGCCTTTAGCCAGAGGGACTTCGGCAGGTTTAGCGACGGAGCTTGGATCGATTTCAACAATATCTGCGGCTTTTTTAGGGTGCAGCCAAGCATTGAAAAAGGGCAGGGTGAGAAGAATAAAGGCGCTGGTGATCAAAAGAATAGGCGAGAAGATTGTTTCGCTAAGCGGTATCAGCCCGATGGTGTCCTGAAGAAAGTGCCCTTCGGTGGCAATCAGCAGCGGCACGCTACCCGACAGGCCAATGCCATAAAGCGCAAAGCCTGAATACGCAGCGGCAATCACCAGAGGGTAGTGCAGGCCTTTCACGTTCAGTGCCAGCTTCTGAGCAACGATTCCGCCGATCACCAGCCCAAACCCCCAGTTCAACCAGCTCCCGATACCGCCTACCAGGGTCGCGACAACAATCGCCATAAAGGGTGTTTTAACGCGCGCAGCGATACGGTTGAGGGCACCGTCTACTAATGGCGTTTTGGCCAGAATATAGCCCGCTAAAAGGATAACCGTCATCTGCATGCTAAACGCGAGCAGGTCCCAGAAGCCGTTGCCCCAATAACGCACCGCATCCAATGGGCTGGTGCCCTGCATCAACACGGCTAATAGCATGGTCAGCACGGTCAGCAGTATGGCAATGACCAGAGGGTCAGGCATGTAGCGATTAACGAGCCGGGTGAAGAAATTGGCCAGCGCATTCATTGGTAAAGACCTCTATTGTCGGCATATTCGACATTGTCTACTATGTGCGCATAGCGTACATAAGTTCGTTTTGTGGTGTCATAGTTAACCCGCTTATGATTTTATTCAATGCGACGTTTGTCTAAGCCTAACTACAAAGCTCATCAGACGCCGTGAAGGGAGCAAAGCTAATGCAACAAGATTCATTGCAAGCCGTTGTGGTGGGGGCCGGCACGATGGGCACCACGCTAGCTAAGTTAATGGCTGCGCAGGGTGTTCACGTGGTGGTGGTGGATACCAACCCGCAGGTGCTGGAAGCCAGCCGCCTGAGCATGGGGGCGTGCGCTGCCGACGTCTGTTTCACCACTCAGTTGAAAATGAATCAGGCCCCAGATTTTGTGATCGAAAGCGTGACCGAGAATATCGCCATCAAGCAGAAGGTCGTGGCCCAAATCGAGGCCAGCGTGGCCGACACCACGATCATTATGACCAATACCTCGGGTATTCCTATCGACGATATCGGAAGTAGCCTGCGCCTACCGCAACGTTTTCTAGGTACGCACTTCTTTAATCCGGCAGACATTGTTCCTACCGTAGAAGTGGTTCCCGGTAGCCATACGGAGGCTGCGGTCGTGGAGACGACGTGTCGCTGGCTAAAACAGTTGGGAAAACGCCCAGCGGTACTCAATACCTGCGTGCCTGGGTTTGTCGCCAACCGAATTCAGCATGCCATCATGCGTGAATGTCTCTCGCTATTAGAGAAAGGCGTGGTAGAGGCCGAGGCGCTGGATGACATCGTGCAGTACTCCATCGGCGTGCGCATGGCGCTCAATGGCCCGCTATGCCAGCGTGACCTCAACGGGCTAGATATTCACCTGAATATCGCTCGCTACCTTTACCCGGATCTTGATGCGCGTGATGAACCTGCTGCGCTGCTTGAAGATTATGTTGCCCAGGGGCGTCTAGGTGCCAAGACCGGGCGCGGCTTTTACCGCTGGAGCGAGGAGTCCCGGGTGCAACATCAGACTCAGGAGCGAGAGAGCCTGCAACGTATTATTGCTATTGCCACACAGCATGAGCAAAAAGGAGAGTCATGAATCAGCCACGATGGAAACAGCGTCCTGAAGGCAGTAACTGGGGTGATTTCGGGCCCGATGATCAGCTAGGGCGGGTTAATCTGATTGGGCCTGAACAGGTGCTCAAAGGCGTTAAGGAAGTGCTTGAGGGCGTAACGTTCTGCCTGTCGCTGCCGCTGGATATTCCTGGTGGCAAGGTACTGAATCCTCGCCGCTCACCGCCCAAGCTGTCCCCCACGGCGCTCGGTGATGACCAGTACATCAATTTTCCTCTCGCCACTCATAGCCCAGGGTTACAGGACGTTATTAGTGACGATCAGGTTCAGCTCTCGCTGCAGTACTCCACACAGTGGGACTCGCTTGCCCATGTGGGCGCTCTGTTCGATGGCGATAATGACGGGCAGCCAGAGCGTCGCTATTACAACGGCTATTTGGCTGACCAGGATGTGCTCAATTTGAGTCAGCAGCCCCATCAACAGCATGGCTCTTATGCCCAGCGTTTGGGTGTTGAAAATATGGCCGTGCATGGTATGCAGGGCCGGGCCGTATTGGTTGATTTGGTTCGTGTGTTTGGCATGGGAAGAACGCTGGTAGGCCATGCGGCGCTGATGGCGGCGCTGGAGCAACTGAACGTGGTGATTGAGCGTGGCGATATGCTGGTATTGCGCACGGGCTTCGCAGAGGCGTTACTGGATATGCAAGGCAAGCCGCAGCCGGACGTGCTGAAAAATACTGGCGCCGTGCTCGACGGCAGCGATCAGGCCCTGCTGAAGTGGATCACCGACAGCGGAATTTCGGCCATCTGCGCTGATAATTACGCGGTAGAGAACATGGATCGCGAACTGGAGCCTGGCTGCTGCTCCAAGCTGCCCTTGCACCACCACTGCTTATTCAAGCTCGGCTTGCCGTTGGCGGAGCTGTGGTATCTGAAGGACTTAGCGCAATGGCTGCATAGCCGTGAACGTAATCGGTTCTTACTGACAGCGCCACCGCTGCGCTTACCCGGCGCGATAGGTTCACCGGTCACGCCGGTGGCTAGCGTATAGCGATTCAGTCATCTGCGCGGTTAAAACAGGTGAGTGGAGCGCCTTAGTGAGACTATACCTTGGTAGCAGGCGCGCTCATGAAGTGAACGCTAAAAAAGCTGATGAAATTATATAATAGTCTGAAAAATATGAATTTTAAGATAATTATTAGGAGCATAAATTTATCGATTAAACCTTAAGCTCCCGCAGTAGGGTTTGACCCGATTAGCGTTCGGCAGTAAATTGTTCGCATTAAGAATCTATGTTCGCAAGACGAACAGGATCCTGCGATTCGCCAACGACCTGCTAAGAGGCATCCTATATGGCCGAGTTTCTCAGCTTGCATGACGCGGTAGCGCGCTACGTCCAAGACGGCGCCACTGTAGCCATGGAAGGCTTTACCCACCTCATTCCTTTTGCTGCGGGCCATGAAGTCATCCGCCAGAAAAAGCGTGATCTAACGCTAATTCGAATGACGCCCGATATTATCTACGATCAGTTGATTGGCGCGGGCTGCGCGAAAAAAGTGATTTTCTCTTGGGGAGGTAATCCCGGCGTGGGCTCGCTACACCGTCTGCGCGATGCGGTTGAGAAAGGCTGGCCCCATAAGATCGATATTCTTGAGCATAGCCATGCGGCCATGGCCTGTGCTTTTGAAGCCGGGGCGGCAGGTTTACCGCTCGCGGTGCTGCGCGGCTATGTGGGCAGTGAGTTGCCTAGTGTGAACGACCAAATCAAGTTCATTGAATGCCCGTTTACCGGTGAGCGCTTGGCCGCTGTGCCATCAGTGCGTCCGGATGTGTCGATTATTCACGCCCAGCGCGCCGACCGCCAAGGCAACGTGCTGGTGGAGGGGATTGTCGGTGTACAAAAAGAAGCAGTGCTGGCGGCTAAGCACAGTATCGTCACCGTAGAAGAAATCGTTGATGACCTTAATACGCACCCTAATGCCTGCGTGATTCCCGGCTGGGCCATCAGCGCCATTGCGGTGGCTGAGAAAGGTGCGCTGCCCTCGTATACCCATGGCTATTACGGCCGCAGCAATCGCTTTTATAAAGAGTGGGATGCCATCGCCCGCGACCGCGATACCTTTACTGAATGGCTTGATGACAACGTGTTTAACGTGGGAGGCCGCGCCTGATGAATCTGGAATATAGCTCTTCAGAAATGATGTCAGTGACCGCGGCGCGGGCGCTTGAAAATGGCATGACCTGCTTTGTGGGCATCGGCTTGCCTTCTGAGGCCGCCAACTTGGCGCGGCTGACCCACGCGCCTGACGTGGTGCTGATCTATGAGTCTGGCACGCTACAAACCAAGCCTGAGATTCTGCCGCTTTCGATCGGCGATGGCGAACTGTGTGAGTCCGCGCTGACCACCGTGGCGGTACCGGAAATGTTCCGCTACTGGCTGCAGGGCGGAAAGGTCAATGTGGGATTCTTAGGCACTGCGCAAATCGACCGTTTTGCCAATCTGAATACCACGCTGATTGGCGATTACAAAGCGCCCAAAGTCCGCCTACCGGGCGGCGGCGGCGCGCCAGAAATTGCCACTAACGCAGGCGAAGTATTTATTACGCTTAAGCACAGCAGGCGGGCATTTGTTAAGGACGTTGATTTTGTGACTACGTTAGGCTTTGGTCGTGACGGGAAAGGGCGCGATAACGTACCCAATATTGGCAAAGGGCCTACCCGCGTGATTACTGACCTGTGCGTGATGAAACCCGATCCGGAGACGAAAGAGCTGGTGGTGGTATCGCTACATCCCGGCATTAGCCGCAGCGACGTAATGGATGCTACGGGGTGGGAAGTACGCTTTGCTGAACAGCTTGAAAGCACGCCTGAGCCCAGCGAAAAGGAGCTGACGATCTTACGCGAGTTGAAAGCACGTACTGAACGCGCTCACGCCGGCGAATAAGGAGTTTTTTATGAGTGATGTCGATATTAAAAACGTCTACCTTTGCCATCCCCGACGCACCGCCATCGGTCGTTTTGGCGGCACGTTAGCCGGCGTACGTCCCGATGATTTCGCCGCCACCATTTTTAAAGCCGTCCTGGCAGAAGCACCGGCTCTTGATCCCGCGGCGATTGAAGAAGTCTTTATGGGCTGCGCCAACCAGGCCGGTGACGATAACCGCAATGTGGCGCGTATGTCGTCGCTATTGGCGGGTATCCCCACCTCGGTACCTGGCACCACCATGAACCGCCTGTGTGGTTCGGGTATGGACGCGGTTGGCACGGCCTTTCGCGCCATTAAAGCGGGCGAGATGGCGCTGGCGCTTGCTGGTGGCGTTGAATCTATGTCCCGCGCACCCTATGTTATGGGCAAAGCCGATAGCGCCTTCTCTCGTGGCCAAAAAATTGAAGACACCACTATTGGCTGGCGCTTTATCAACCCGCTAATGAAGAAAGCTTACGGCGTTGACTCCATGCCGGAGACCGCAGAAAACGTCGCCGAGCAGTTCAATATCTCCCGGGAAGATCAGGATGCGTTTGCGCTGCGCTCGCAGCAGAAAGCCGCGACTGCCCAAAAAGCCGGGCGCTTTGCCCAAGAGATTACGGCGATTGAGATCCCGCGGCGCAAACAGGCGCCCCTGATATTTGATCAGGATGAGCATCTGCGGGAAACCACACTCGATAAGCTGGCGGGCTTAGCAACCCCCTTTCGTGAGGGCGGCAGCGTTACGGCGGGTAATGCCTCCGGTGTCAACGACGGTGCGGCGGCGATGCTGGTGGCCAGCGAAGCGGCGGTGAAACAGCACGGTCTTAAGCCAATAGCGAAAATTATTGGAATGGCCACCGCAGGCGTTGAACCGCGCATTATGGGCTACGGACCGGTACCAGCTGTACAGAAACTGCTGAAGCGTACCGGTGTTTCTATCGACGAGATCGATGTCTTCGAATTCAATGAAGCGTTCGCCGCTCAGGCGCTGGCCTGCATGCGCGACCTGGGCTTGCAAGACGATGACCCACGCGTGAATCCTAACGGCGGCGCGATTGCTCTTGGCCATCCACTGGGCATGTCAGGAGCACGTCTGCTCATGACGGCTGCGTTTGAGCTGCAAAACAGCGGCAAACGCTACGCGCTGTGCACCATGTGCGTGGGTGTTGGTCAGGGTATCGCAACGCTAATCGAACGGGTTTAACGGAGGCACTATGGCATTCCATATCATCAGCGGTCGCAGCGTGGCTTACCGGCTGCTCGGGGCAGAAGCCAATCCACTTGTGTTGCTGGCGCATCCGCTGGGCATGAGCCAAGCGGTATGGGATGACGTCATTCCTGCGCTGCTGCCTAGCTATCGAGTGCTCACCTGGGATCTACCCGGTCATGGTGCTAGCCAGGCAGTGGGCGGTAAGCGCATCAGCCCCGCTGATCTCGCCGCAGAGGCGCTTGCGCTGGTAGAGCTTGCAGGCGCTGCGCGCTTTCACTTCGCCGGCACCTCGATAGGCGGCGTGGTTGGTCAGCAGTTGATAGCCGAACATGCACATCGCCTGCTCTCCGTCACGCTAACCAACACCGGCGCGGTGATCGGCACTGCGGAGCTGTGGAGCACCCGTGCAGGCCGCGTGCGTCAGGAAGGCTTGGCGGCGATGGCCCAAGAGATTGTGCCGCGCTGGTTTGCACCGGCGGCGTTTGCGGCAAACCCCGCGTTGAAAGCCGGCTGGTGCACTCAAATGGGCCGTGGCGATGATGAGTCTTACGCCCAGCTGTGCGAAATGCTGGGGCGCGATAGCTTTATTGGAAAGCTGACCGGCAAGCACGCCAACGTACAGTTGTTGGGTGGCAGTGAAGATCTAGCCACGCCGCCTGCAACGCTGCAAGCGCTTTCAATGGAGCTTGACGGTGCTTCACTGATGGTTTTGGACGGCGTGGGCCACGTACCTTCAGTAGAAGCCCCGGTACTGTTCGCGCAAAAGCTTCTCAATGTACTGGCGGCTGATTAAGGCGATGTGCCCAAGCATTACTTGGGCTTTTAATGAACAAAGCGCTAGATAGTATTTTAGCTCAGAAATGTATAGCTAAAGCGCACGCTCTAACACTCAATGGCATTAACGGCCAATCCGCCCTTGGACGTTTCCTTGTACTTATCCAGCATGTCTTTTCCGGTGTCGCGCATCGTGCGGATGACTTTATCTAGGGAGATAAAGTGGGTGCCGTCGCCGCGCAGGGCCATCTGGGCGGCGTTGATCGCCTTGACGGTGGCAATGGCATTGCGCTCGATGCAGGGCACCTGAACCAGGCCGCCCACCGGGTCACAGGTCAGCCCCAGATTGTGCTCCAGGCCGATTTCGGCGGCGTTTTCGACCTGCTCAGGCGTGGCGCCCATGACTTCAGCCAAGCCCGCGGCGGCCATGGCGCATGCCGAGCCCACTTCGCCCTGGCAGCCTACTTCGGCGCCGGATATGGAGGCGTTCTTCTTGCATAGAATGCCGATTGCGCCGGCCGTAAGCAGGAAGTCCACCACGTTGCGCTCGCTGGCACCCGCCTGAAACTTCATGTAGTAGTGCAGCACGGCGGGAATGATCCCCGCTGCGCCGTTGGTTGGGGCGGTGACCATACGCCCACCGGCGGCATTCTCCTCGTTCACGGCGAGTGCGAAGATATTGACCCATTCCATAGCGGAAAAGGTAGAGGCAATCAGGCAGTCGTTCTGCTCGGCCGCCTGCAGGCGTTGGTGAAGCTGCCTTGCCCGGCGCTTGACGTTAAGCCCGCCGGGTAAGATTCCTTCATGGATTAGCCCGTTATCAATGCACTCGCACATGACCTGCCAAATGCGCCAAAGTTCGTCTCTGACCTCCTGCTCGCCGCGCCAGGTTTTCTCGTTTTCCAGCATCAGGCGGCTAATGCTCATGTTTTCGCGTTTGCACATGGCCAGAAGCTCTTCCGCGGAGTTGAAATCGAAGGGGATCTCGGCCGTATCCATGTCTTCAAGCTTGGCATCTACCTGATTCTGATCGACCACAAAGCCGCCGCCTACCGAGTAATAGGTATTGGCGGTCAGCAGGCTGTCGTCCTCAGCAAAGGCACAAAGCTTCATAGCATTAGGGTGGTGGGGCAGGCTCTCTTCATGAAAGATAATGTCCCGATCCCAAACAAAAACAACATCTTTCTGGCGGCCCAGCGACAGGCCGCGAGTGTCTTTTAACGCCTCTACGGTCGGCAAGATAATCGAGGGGTCGATGGTGTCAGGCCGCTCTCCCAACAAGCCCATGACAATGGCGTGGTCGGTTCCATGGCCAATGCCTGTGGCGGAAAGCGAGCCATACAGGTGCACTTCCAGGCGGCCCACCTGGTCCAGTATCTGGCTATCGCGCAGAACCGTCGCAAACTTGAAGGCTGCCATCATGGGGCCGACTGTATGCGAGCTGGATGGGCCGACGCCAATCTTGAAAAGATCGAAAACACTGATAGGCATGGAAGACCTCTAATTGGGAATAAAAAAGCCGGCTCATCAGGTTTAAGACAGGATAAACATGCATTAATGCCGCATTATTTACCGATCGTCAAAACCGATGAACAGACTTAACTATTGTGTTGCTGGCTTTAGTGAAAAACGTCGCGTTATGCATGATACGCGATCAGTTGCCGAACACGACCGTGCGCCCGTTATGCAGGAAAACCCGTCGCTCAAGATGGTAACCAATAGCCCTGGCCAGCGTCAGGCACTCTATATCGCGCCCTTTGGCAACCAGGTCCTCAGGGTAGTGCGCATGATCAACCGGCTCTACCCCTTGGGCGATAATCGGCCCCTCATCAAGATCGTTATTGATGTAGTGCGCCGTGGCGCCGACCAGCTTAACGCCCTTGTCATAGGCCTGGTGGTAAGGTTTCGCGCCTTTGAAGCCCGGCAGCAGCGAGTGGTGAATATTGATGGCTCGCCCGCTCAGAAGCTCGCACATGCGCGGCGATAGCACCTGCATGTAGCGCGCCAAAATCACCAGCTCCGCCCCGGTGCCTTCAATAATATCGAGTACCTGGGTCTCTTGCTCAGCCTTGGTGTCGGGCGTGATGGGCAAATGATAATAAGGCAGGTCGTGCCAGCTCGCGAGCGGCTCAAGATCCGGATGATTGGAGATGATCGCCTTGATATCTAGCGACAGCTGCCCGGTACGGTAGCGGTAGAGCAGATCGTTTAAACAGTGATCCGCTTTGGACACAAGAATAACGGCACCCGTTCGCTTGGCCGGCGGGGTCAATTCAAACGTCATGCCGAACTCAGCCGCGCGGTGTTCAAAATTTTCCTGAAACGTCTGCTCGTTGAAGGCATCAAGCTCGGGGCGAAACTCCGCCCGAATAAAGAAACGCTCGCCTAGCCGATCATCGAAGGAGTTAAGTTCGGTGATATAGCAGTACTGCTCCTTTAAAAAGCGGGTCACGACATCGACCGTGCCCAAAATACTGGGGCATTGGGCGGCAAGTATCCAGGTATCCGTCATTCGGCTCATGGCGCTTCTCTTTCATCAGCTTAATCAGTAAGTCAGGGCAGGCCAGCGATGCCGGCCTGTGGCTTATTATTGTGTGTCGATGCCATATTCCGCCGAGGCGTCAAGCAGCCAGCGGTAGCAGTAGTCGGCAAAGCTGCGGCGCACCACCAGCTCCCAGTGCGTCTCGGAAGGGCGGCGCAGGACAACGGTGGCCTTGGCAAAGACCGTGGTAACGCCCTTTCCCACCAGGAAAGCATTGGGATGCACATCGTAGGGCGTCGATTTCATCAGCACGTCGCGGGCGTTCTCGCCGCTAAGTGTCAGTACCGTCTGGCCGCCACTCGCGTTGACGATGCCGTAGTGGGCATCGCCAAGCGCACGGCGCAGCGCATTTTCCAACGCAAACTCCTCGCCGCCTGGCACGATCACCAGCCACTCATCGGGCGACAGCCACTGAATCGAGCGCTCGCCGCTGTCATCAAACGCAAGCGCGTTGGGCTTGGCCGGTAGGCTAATGCCGAGCGTTGCGCGAACCGCCTCATCCAGCACGATAGCGCCACCACGCAGCACCAGGTGGCCTAGCAAGGCTTTTTCACGCAGCACAATGCCTGTGTGTAGGCCGTTGGCGCGGGGCGCCGGGTGCTGCTGATAGCTCCACGCCAGGGGAGACTCAACTGACGGGTGACCGTCAGGCACGGTGTTGAACTCTCGCACGTTAGACATGCTGGCGTTCTCCTTTTGGGTCGATAAACACAGGGCTTACGATTTCGGCTTCATGCACCGTGCCGTCCGCCATGGGGATATACACGGCTTGGCCCATTCGCTCGTGACCACCCATCACCACGGCCAGGGCAAAGCCATGTATGAGCGACGCACTGTAATAACTGGAGGTCACGTGGCCCTTCATATCCATAGGAATCGACTGTTTTCCGTCAAACACGATCTGCGCGCCTTCTTCCAGCACTACAGTGGGATCCTTGGGCTTCAGGCCGACAAACTGTTTGCGATCCTGGCGGCGAGTATCCGGGCGTGACAGGGCCCGCTTGCCGATCCATGGGAAGGGCTTGTCGTAACCGATGGCCCACTGCATGCCGAGGTCTTCCGGGGTCACCGAGCCGTCGGTATCCTGCCCCACGATGATCAGGCCTTTCTCGGCGCGCAGTACGTGCATGGTCTCGGTGCCGTAGGGCGTCAGGTCATACTTCTTGCCGTGCTCAAAGAGTTTTTTCCAGACGTGCATGGCGTAGTTGGCCTGCACGTTGATTTCAAACGCCAGCTCCCCGGTAAACGAGATACGGAAGATACGCGCGGGCACTTCGGCGACCGTCGCATCGCGCCAATCCATGAACTTGAAGTTCTCTTTATCAAGATCCATATCCGTTAGCTCGGAAAGCAGCTTACGCGCATCCGGGCCGGTTACGGTCATGGTCGCCCAGTGGTCGGTTACCGAATTGAAGTAGACCTGAAGCTCGGGCCATTCGGTTTGGTGCCACAGCTCCAGCCATTCCAGCACGCCTGCTGCGCCACCGGTGGTGGTGGTCATCAGGAAGTGGTTATCGCCCAGACAGCTGGTGGTGCCGTCGTCCATCAGCATACCGTCGTCTTTACACATCAGGCCGTAGCGCACGCGCCCGGGGGCTAGCTGGGCCCACTTGTTGGTATAGATGCGGCCCAGGAACTCGCGGGCATCCGGGCCTTGAATATCGATCTTGCCCAGGGTGGAGGCATCGAGAATGCCCACGCCTTCGCGCACCGCCAGGCACTCGCGAGCCACCGCTTCGTGCATGGTTTCTTTTTTACCGTTGACCAAGCGAGGAAAGTACCAGGGGCGTTTCCACTGCCCCACGTCCTCGAATTCGGCACCGTTTTCCACGTGCCACTCGTGCAGCGCGGTGTAGCGTTTGGGATCAAACAGTTCGCCGCAGTGGCGACCAACGATAGCGCCAAAGGTAACCGGCGTGTAGTTGGGCCGGAAAACGGTGGTGCCTACTTCAGGAATCGATCGACCCAGGCAGCGTGCAGCAATCGCCATACCGTTGATGTTACCCAGCTTGCCCTGGTCGGTACCAAAGCCCAGTGCGGTGTAGCGCTTGACGTGTTCGATGGATTCAAAGCCTTCGCGGGTGGCCACTTCAATGCCCGCGGCGGTGACATCGTTTTGCAGGTCAACAAACTGCTTGGGGGCACGTAGGGCGCTCTTTTCATGGGGCACCTGATAAAGTGCGCAGGCCGGAGCGTCGCGTCGCGCCTGAGTAGCCGGCAGCACGATATCCTGAGCGTTGTTAAAGCCACTTTCCAGCGCGGCCAGGCGGCCAGCGCGAGCGCCATCAGCCAGTGTCTCGCTCAACGCATAGTAACCGGCCACACCGCCTACCGATTGCATGCCCCTGACCTTGCCGGGTATAAAGCCCAGCAGCTCATCATTCCAGATGGGCCGCGTACCGGTGTGTGAAGACAGGTGAACCACCGGGCTATAGCCGCCAGAGCTTGCGATGGTATCGCACACAAGTTCTTCGACCTTCCCGGTCACCGCATGGCGCTTGAGATCAATGGCGGAAACCCGTGCCCCGGTGACGCGCTGGTTGCCACGCGACTCAATCACGGCACTGCCGGTGATAACGCGAATACCGCTGTCGCGGGCCTGACGAACCAGGTCGCCGTCGGGGGTGGCCCGCGCATCGACAATCGCGACGACCTTGCGCCCAGCCTCTTTCCAGTCAAGCGCGGCACGATAGGCGTGGTCGTTGCTGGTGGTGAGCACCAGGCTGTTGCCGGGCACCACCGCATAGCGGCGGATGTAGTTGGAGACCGCTCCGGCGAGCATATTGCCTGGCAGGTCATTGTTGGCATACACCAGCGGGCGCTCGTGGGTGCCGCTGGCCAGCACCACCTGGGCGGCGCGCACGCGGTGCAGCCGTGCCCGCGACTCATCGGGGAAGCCCGCTTCACGAGCAGTATCGGCCAGGTGCTCGGTACGCCGCTCGTGCAGCGTGACAAAGTTGTGATCGTGATAACCGTTAGCGGTGGTGCGCGGCAACAGCATCACGGTTTCCATACCAGCAAGCTCGTTGAGTGTCTGCTTAATCCAGCGCGACGCGGCGATACCATCAAGGGTCTCGCGGCTGTCCAGCAGCGAGCCGCCCATTTCTTCTTGCTCGTCGCACAGGATAACGCGGGCGCCGGCACGGGCGGCGGTAAGCGCCGCGGCAAGACCCGCCGGACCCGCACCAATCACCATCACATCGCAGTGATGATGCATGTGATCGTAGATATCGGGGTCGGATTCAGTGGGTGCGCGGCCCAGGCCCGCGCCCATGCGGATGTACTTCTCATAGGTCATCCACATTGAGGCAGGAGCCATGAAGGTTTTGTAGTAGAACCCCGGCGGCATGAAGTTACCACCCAGGCGGCCTACCCAGCTCATTACGTCACGCTGGACGTTAGGCCAGCCGTTAGTGCTACGCGCCACCAGACCGTTATACAGGCCTTGCTGGGTGGCACGGACGTTGGGCACCTGAGTGTTATCCCGGGCGCCTAGCTGGACGACCGCATTGGGCTCTTCAGCACCTGCGGCGACAATCCCGCGAGCGCGTGAGTACTTGAAGCTGCGGTTGACGATATCCACGCCATTGGCGAGCAGTGCCGAGGCCAGCGTGTCGCCCTTAAAACCTTGGTAGCTATGGCCGTTAAAGGTGAACTCAAGCACCTGGGAGCGATCGACGCGACCGCCGGCATCAATACGATTTTTCTGGGTCATGACGAAGCCTCCTCGTTCAGTGCCTTGCTTTCAGGGCGTGCGCCCACGGTCTGCCAGCCACCATCGGCCGTTTGAACGCCTTGTTCGTGACGAACGTTGGGCGTTGCCGCCGTAATGGTCGGCTGCTCACCCATGGGGTAAGTTTCAAGAATCTCGTAGGTCACCGTGTTGCGGGTGATATTGAAAAACTTGCGACAGCCCACTGAGTGCACCCACATTTCGTGGTGAATGCCGCGCGGGTTGTTGCGGAAGAACAGGTAGTCGCCCCACTCTTCGTCGTTGGTATTGTCCGGGTCGGAGGGGCGCATCAGGTGGGCCTGGCCGCGAGCGTGGAACTCCTCTTCCTCGCGATGCTCCTTGCAGTAAGGGCATAAGATATAAAACATGATGGGCTCTCCTTAGTGCGCCACGCCAGCAGCGCCGTGTTCATCGATCAGCGCACCGGTATGGAAACGATCGATGGAAAAAGGCGCAGCGATGGGATGCATTTCACCTTTGGCCAGACTCGCGGCGAAAATATGTCCGGAGCCGGGGGTCGCCTTGAAGCCACCGGTGCCCCAGCCACAGTTGAAATACAGACCCTTGACCTTTGTCTTGGACAGAATCGGGCAGGCATCAGGGCAGGTATCTACAATGCCGCCCCACTGGCGGTTCATGCGTACCCGGGAGAACATCGGGAACATCTCAACGATGGCCTGAAGGGTGTGCTCAATGGTCGGGTAGCTGCCGCGCTGGCCGTAGCCTATGTAGCCGTCGATACCGGCACCGATGACCAGATCGCCTTTGTCGGACTGACTGATATAGCCGTGAACGTGGTTGGACATGGTGACGGTGTTGAGAATTGGCTTGAGCGGCTCGGAGACCAGCGCCTGCAGCGGATGCGACTCTAGCGGCAGTTTGATGCCCGCCATGTTGGCCAGCACGCCGGAATTACCCGCCGCAACACAGCCCACGGTGTTGGCTTCGATATCGCCGCGATTGGTATGGACGCCGAGCACCTTGCCGTCACGAATCTTGAAGCCGGTGACTTCGGTATTCTGCAAAAGGTCGACACCCAGCGCGTCGGCGGCGCGAGCATATCCCCAGGCGACCGCGTCGTGGCGTGCAACGCCCGCGCTCTTCTGCCAGGAAGCCCCCATGATCGGGTAGCGGGCGCGGGTGGAGATATCCAGCTCAGGCTCGATCTCCTTGATCTGCTGGGGGGTGACCACCTCACTGTCGATGCCGTTCAGGCGGTTGGCGTGAACGCGGCGCTGAATGTCGCGCATATCCTGCAAGGTGTGGCCCAGGTTGAGCACGCCGCGCTGGGAAAACATCACGTTGTAGTTCAGATCCTGGGAAAGGCCTTTCCATAGATCCAGCGAGTGGTTATAGAGCCGTCCCGCTTCATCCCACAGGTAGTTGGAACGTACGATGGTCGTATTACGTGCGGTATTACCCCCGCCCAGCCAGCCTTTTTCGACCACGGCGACATTTTTGACGCCGAACTCTTTTGCCAGGTAGTAGGCGGTGGCTAGCCCGTGGCCGCCACCGCCGACGATAATGACGTCGTAGCGCTTTTTAGGTTCGGGGTTGCGCCACTGGCGCTCCCAGTTTTCGTGGTGCCCGAGCGCATGTTTGACCAGTCCGAAGCCGGAATAACGTTGCATAAAGTTTCTCCTTGATCGGCTCCGTGGAGCCCGCTGCGGCTATCGTCAGGCGACTGAGGTTGCGCTATCGGCCACTTGCTCACTCGTGGTTTGGGCTTGGCCATACACCGGGTAGTGGGCGCACAGATCAGAGACGTTTTCGCGCACCTGGTTTTCTACCGCCGTGGTGTCCTGCTGGTCGGCAAGTACGTCCAGAATGTCGCAGATCCAGCCAGCTAACTGTTCGCAGTCCGCCTCTACCATCCCGCGAGTGGTCACCGCCGGCGTGCCGATGCGCAGACCCGACGTAACGAAGGGGCTTTGCGGGTCGTTGGGCACGGTATTCTTGTTGACCGTGATATGTGCACGCCCAAGTGCCGCATCGGCATCTTTACCGGTAATGCCTTGCTTGATCAGCGAGACCAGGAACAGGTGATCGTCGGTACCGCCGGAAACGACGTCAAAGCCGCGCTCAACGAAGACGCGGGCCATGGTGCGGGCGTTTTCGATGACCTGGCGCTGATAGTTGACGAAACCCTGATTCATGGCCTCCTTGAACGCGACGGCCTTGGCGGCGATCACATGCATCAGCGGGCCGCCCTGCTGGCCGGGGAATACCGCGCCGTTGAGCTTTTTGTACAGCGTCTCGTCGCCATCGGCCGACAGAATCAAGCCGCCGCGCGGGCCGCGCAGTGTCTTGTGAGTCGTGGTAGTTACGACATGGGCGTGGGGCAGCGGGCTTGGGTAGAGCCCGGCGGCCACCAGCCCGGCTACGTGGGCCATATCAACCATCAGATAGGCACCAACTTCATCGGCGATGGTGCGAAAACGACGCCAGTCAACGACCCGTGAATAGGCCGAAAAGCCAGCAATGATCATTTTCGGCTGATGCTCGCGCGCCAGACGATCGACTTCTTCGTAGTCGATCTCACCGGTGCCTTCAACCAAGCCGTACTGGATAGCGTTGTAGTGCTTGCCCGAGAAGTTCGGCGCCGCGCCATGAGTCAGGTGGCCGCCGTGGGCCAGACTCATGCCCAGGATGGTGTCGCCGGGGCTTACCAGCGCCATGAACACAGCCGCATTGGCTTGAGCGCCGGAGTGGGGCTGTACGTTGGCATAATTGGCGCCAAAGAGACTACATGCCCGCTCGATCGCCAGCGCTTCAACCTTGTCGACGAATTCACAGCCGCCGTAATAGCGCTTGCCCGGATAGCCTTCCGCATATTTGTTGGTCAACTGAGTGCCCTGGGCTTCCATGACCAGTTTGCTGGTGTAATTCTCAGAAGCAATCAGTTCGATATGGGCTTCTTGACGCACTGTCTCTTCAGCAATTGCCGAAGCAAGTGCTGTGTCGTAGTGAGCCAAGCGGGCGTCGGGAGAAAAATTGTTGTGAGCCATCTGCGTCTCCATGCTAGTCGCTTTTTTCGATACGGAAGTCTTTTAGCGTCGGTAATCACATCACCGATCAACGCTATCCTGCAGCGATAGTATCGTTGGGCCTTTCCCCCAAGATGCTTGCCGACGTCACCGCTCGGCGTATTTGCGACATTGGCCTGAATTTTTTATGGGGCTTTATGAGGCGTCGCCCATTTATTGTTCGACGTCGCTTATGAGTAATTGTGGGGGGGCCGGGTGCGTCATGCTGCGGCAACAGGTTGATGTTTTTAGTTGGCCTGCTTGTTCGGAAGCACTTTTCGCAGGTGCTTCAAATACGCCAGCTCGATTCAAGAATAATGATGCCAGCGCAGTTATTGAGAGCGTTCTTGAGACTGCGCCAGTGCCCAGAAGAGAGGATTCCGCATGTCCAACAATCGTGGTGTTGTTTATATCGGCGACGGTAAGGTCGAAGTTCAGGATATCGCCTACCCGAAAATGGAAACGCCCAATGGCAAGCCCATTGATCACGGCGTCATTTTGAAAGTGGTTTCAACGAATATTTGTGGCTCCGACCAGCACATGGTGCGCGGGCGGACCACGGCGCCTGCGGGTATGGTGCTGGGCCATGAGATCACCGGTGAGGTGATCGAGAAGGGCAAGGGCGTTGAATTCCTCAGCATTGGCGATATTGTGTCAGTGCCTTTCAACGTGGCCTGTGGCCGCTGCCGTACCTGCAAGGAAGGTCATACCGGCCTTTGCCTGCATGTTAACGATGATCGTGCGGGCGGTGCCTACGGCTATGTCGACATGGGCGGCTGGGTAGGCGGGCAGGCGCACTACGTGATGGTGCCTTACGCCGACTTCAATCTGCTCAAGTTCCCGGATCGCGACCAGGCCATGACTCAGATCCGCGATTTGACCATGCTGAGCGATATTCTCCCGACCGGTTTCCACGGCGCTTTGAAAGCCGGCGTGGGTGCGGGTTCTACGGTTTACGTTGCCGGCGCAGGCCCGGTGGGGCTAGCCGCAGCAGCCTCGGCGCGCCTGTTAGGGGCGGCCGTGGTAATGATTGGTGACTTCAATCAGCAGCGCCTGGAGCACGCTCGCAAGATGGGTTTTGTGCCGATTGATCTGAGCAAGCATGACCGTCTGGGCGAAATGATTGCCGCGGTGGTCGGCGAGCCCAGCGTTGACAGCGCCATTGATGCAGTCGGTTTTGAGGCGATCGGACACGGCGGTAAGGAGCAGCCGGCGGTGGTGCTTAACCAGATGATGGAAGTTACCCGTGAGGGTGGCTCCATCGGCATTCCGGGGCTTTACGTGACCGAAGATCCGGGCGCAACCGAGAAAGCCGCGCAAACTGGTAATCTGAGCCTGCGCTTTGGCCAGGGCTGGGCCAAGGGGCTCTCTTTCCATACAGGCCAGACGCCGGTGGTACAGTACAACCGCCAACTGATGCAAGCCATCCTGCACGGGCGCTTGAACATTGCCGAGATCGTTAATGCGCAGGTTATTTCGCTTGAAGATGCACCGACCGGCTACGAGCAGTTCGATGCGGGCGTGGCGAGCAAGTTTGTACTCGACCCCCATGGAATGCTGGGCGTTGCCTAATTAAGCGTCGAAAGAACGGTTAATCAACGCTGAAAATGCTCATGGCCAAAGGCCATGAGCATTTTTTTGTGTCTACTTATGGTGAGTTAGCGGCATAAAAAACGGATACCGAAGCACGTCGGTATCCGCTTTTGGAAGACCTGCTTGAAGAGCATCGGCTTGCCGCGTTAGAAATCGACCACCAGATCGCCTTTCGGTTTGCTGCAGCAGGACAGGATGTAGCCCTCTTCAATATCCTCGTCGGTAATGCCGCCGTTGTGTTCCATTTCCACTTCACCGGATTTCAGTTCCACCCGGCAAGTGCCGCAGATGCCCATACCGCAGGCCTTGGGAATATGCAGGCCCAGCTTGGCCGCCGCCGCGTGCACCGTCTCGCCTGGCTGAATACGCACGCTTTTGTTCGATTGGGCGAATTCGATATTGATCAGGTCCTCGGGCTCGGCCTGCTCGGCTGCCACTTCGGCCTGTTCGGCAAGCTCCAGGACATCTTCCTGAACGTCCATCGGCGTGGCGCCAAACGACTCTTCATGGTAGTGATCCATGTCGTAGTTGTTAGCGCGTAAAATCGCCTTGATGGCGTTCATATAGGGCGTCGGGCCACAGCAGAATATTTCTCTTTCCAGAAAATCCGGTGCCATCAGCTCAAGCATGGGCTGGGTCAGAAAGCCCCGGTAGCCGGCCCACGCCTCGCCAATATCGTCTTTCTTTTCGCACACGATATGCAGCTTGAACTCGGGAATACGCGAGAACATATGCACTAGCTCGCGGTGATAGATGACGTCACGTGGCGCCCGTGCACTGTGAATAAACTCGACGTCTACGTTGGCATTGGTATCGAAGAACCAGCGGGTCATCGACATCAGTGGGGTAATGCCCACTCCGCCGGAGAGGAACAGCACCTTTTCGGCAGGAAAGTCGATTGAGTTAAAGTTACCCACCGGGCCATGGACTACCAGCTCGTCGCCTACCTTGAGGTTGGCGTGCAGCCAGTTGGAGACATGGCCGCCTGGCACCTGCTTGACCGTGATTGAAAAACTATAAGGCACAGAGGGAGAGCTTGAGATCGTATAGGAGCGCATGATCGGCTGAGTGTCTATTTCAAGCTCCAGCGTCACAAACTGGCCCGGCTTGAAGAAGAACATTACCGGCTGTTCAGCCATAAAGCAGAACGTGCGAACGTCAAAGGTTTCCTGAATGATCTTGACGCACCGCACATGGTGGCGACCGTTGGTCCAGGTCTGGGTCGTGACGGGATTGAAGAAGTTCATTGTCATCGTCGTCTCAATATGGCTGTGCTATCGGGTTGCCTTCACCGGCCCGTCCTGTTTGCACGGCCCAGCACCATTACCCTGCATTCTGGGTACGCGCTTTGCGGCCAGCTTGCCTGTTAGCGACACACGCTTACCTTGCAACACCTTCTGCTGATCAAAAATCTCCGCTTACGTCGTCGCCACGCCACATAGTGTCGTGGGCAGATAATTGACGGCAAAAGCCCTGCACCACAATCCATCAATAAGTAACAAGCGCTGCGCGCTTCACACAATCGCCAGGTTACGCAACTTAACAACAAGACAATCACGTTTGGTTAACGACCCTGTCGCCGTCCTGAGTAAGGGAGGCGGTGTTAAAAAGGATATCTGGTATGAACAAGACAATGGATTACACACACAACGACCCACTGGCATTCATGCGTGAAGCGACGGTTGATATGCTGCAGTCCCGGGCGAGCGCCTTTTCTCTACCCCAACCGTTCTACAACGATGCCCGCCTGTTTGCGCTCGATATGCAGGAAGTCTTTGAAAAGGAATGGCTATTTGCGGACATGATCTGTGAGATCCCGGCCAAGGGCAATTTCATGACGTTAGAGATCGGTGACAACCCGATTGTTATCGTGCGCGGCGGCGAAGGTCAGATTCATGCGTTTCATAACGTATGTCGCCACCGCGGTTCACGGCTGTGCACCAAGGACAAGGGTAAAGTCGCCAAGCTGGTGTGCCCCTACCACCAGTGGACCTATGAGCTCGATGGCCGGTTGCTGTTTGCCGGAAGCGATATGGGCACTGACTTCGATCTTAATCAGTTTGGTTTGAAGCCCGTCAGCGTGTGTACCGCCGGCGGCTTTGTGTTTATCAACCTGAGTGATAACCCGCCGGCCATCGATGATTTTCTGGTCACCCTTGAGCATTACCTTGAGCCGTACCAGATGGATAACGTCAAGGTCGCCGCTGAGTCGAGCATTATCGAGCAGGCTAACTGGAAGCTGGTCATCGAAAACAACCGTGAGTGCTACCACTGTAACGGCGCGCACCCGGAGCTGCTTAACTCGCTGATCGAGTTTGACGATACCGAAGACCCGCGTGCGACAGATAAGTACAAGGATCTGGTAACCCGCAAGCAGGCCGACTGGAACGGCGAGCAGATACCCTGGCAGCTAAAACGCTTTGGCAAGCGCAATCGCGTGACGAGAACGCCGCTACTCGATGGCGTGGTCTCCATGACCATGGACGGCAAGCCGGGCTGCCAGAAGCTCATGGGCCGGCTGACCAGCCCGGATATGGGATCGCTGCGCATTCTGCACCTGCCCAACTCCTGGAACCATTTCATGGGTGATCATGCCGTGGTGTTTCGGGTGTTGCCGCTCGGCCCACAGCAAACCATGGTCACCACCAAATGGCTGGTGCATAAGGATGCGGTGGAAGGCGTGGATTACGATCCTGAAAACATGCGCCGCGTATGGGATGCCACCAACGATCAGGATCGCCAGCTGGTGGAAGAGAACCAGCGCGGCATCAATTCAAAGGCCTACCAGCCCGGGCCTTATTCACAAACCTATGAGTTTGGGGTTATCGACTTTATCGACTGGTACGCCGAGTGCATGCTCACCAACTTGGGCAGCGATAGCGTAGCGCTACAGTTGGCCCAGGGCTAGAACGCTTTTATAACAAACGGGCCCGTGCTGGCGGGCCCGCTGTCAGGCGCTATTTATCCATTACTGATTAGCCATCACTCAAAGGGCAGGAAACGCTCAATTGCTTGGCGTACCGACGGTAGCATGATGGCTTGCTGTGCCATGAGTTCGTGGACCAGTGCAGGGAGTCCTGGAACCGCTTTTTGCTGATGCGCCTGTGCCGCGATACGCGCACATGTATCGGGGTCGGCACCATCAGGAATATCGATACCCAGCGCGGTTAGGCGCGCTCGAAAATCGTCACCATCAATCAGTTCCACAATCATCATGACGGCACCCTCTCACGTGTTGGTCGTTTGGCCTGTCAGTGTACCCGTAACTGGCCGCTAATACCCCGTTGGGCGTTGCCAAAAGCTGGTCGATCGAGCATTTCGACTGGTTGTTCATGATTGCGGGCAATATGTTTGTGGTGTTCTGTCTCGTGTTGATCTGTTTGCCACTTGGGCGGATACGCCTGGGCGGCAGCAAAGCGAAACTGGAGTACTCGCGCATCTCCTGGTCTCCCCTAAGCCAGTGATCCACTGTTACGCTTAACCGCTCGCCCCTTCGGTGGGCGGTTATCTTTTTTGCCGATCAGGAGTCAGACCCATGCAGCTAAGTGCTTATCAACGCGGCTTGCTTATGGTGGTACTGGGGGTGATATTCCTCAGCTTTGATGGCCTGCTGATTCGCCTTGCTGATACTGATGGCTGGACCATCGTGTTCTGGCGCGGTTTTTTGATGTTCAGCGTGCTGGGGTTGTTGTCCCTTGTAGGCAATCGGCTGGTCAGGCTGCGCGTCAATCCGTTCGCCTCACTGGTCTCGGCAATACTGCTTGGGCTGATTTCGGCGCTTTTCGTGCTGGCGGTGATGAACGCCAACGTAGCTAACGTGGTGGTGATTCTTAGTACCGCGCCTCTGTTCGCCGCGCTGTTTTCGCGGGTTTTTCTCAACGAGCGTGTTGCCTTGCGAACGCTGGTGGCGATTGTCATCAGCATGCTAGGCATGAGCCTGGTCTTTATGGGCGAGGGCGCCACGGGGATGCTGGTGGGCAACTTGTATGCCCTGGCGGCGGCGCTGGCAATCGGGGGCAATCTGACGGTGCTGCGTTGTTATCCAAATATTGACCGTATCGTGGTGATTGCCGGCGGGGGCTTGCTTTCGGCGGCTATTGCATTGCCCTTGGCTGCGCCGTTTTCGCTGGATGTCCCGCGCTACGGCGTGCTCGCGGTGATGGGGCTTATTCAGATGCCGCTGGCCACGGTGCTAATCAACAGCGCTACCCGCTATCTGCCATCGACGGAAGTGGCACTTTTCTATTTGGTGGAAACAGCGCTGGGCACGTTGTGGGTGTGGTGGTGGCTGGGCGAGGAGCCTACGGCCTCGACGCTGGCGGGCGGGGCGGTGGTTATCACCGTTTTGGTGGTGCACGCGGGGATCGGCCTGCATCGTGAAAGGCAGCGTTTGCGGCTGTATCCGGGGTTTGTGGGTAAATAACCAAAAACCGAAGGAGGAGGGCTTGAACCCGAGAGGGAATGCCGAAGATGCAGGGGCATTTTTCGGCCATGGCTAAAGACCCCCGCTACGGGTTACTCCTGACCACGCCGAGCATCGTGCAGAATCTGGCCAGTTCCAAACTGTTCAGCCCGCCTTGTTAGGCGGGTTGAACGGTTGTGAAAGGTGACGTAGAAGAGAATGCCTAACGCAGCACCCCTTCTTCCTTGAGCAGCTTGAAGATCGCCTCGGCTCCCTGTTCCGGGGTGACGTCGTTGAGCGTTTGCCCGCCGCCACCACCGGCTTTGGCAGCTGCTGCCTTGAAGCGGTCACGCGCCGATGACGACTTGACGATCTTGAGCCGTTTAGGGCGCTTGCGCGCTGGCTGAATGTGCCACGTGGCCAGGTCTTCGTCGATCTCGCTGGGCGCTTGCTGATGCGCTAGCTCGCCGCGTTTGGCTGGGCCAAACGCGCTCTGGCGTGCCGGAGGCGCGCTGCTGTCGACGGTGGCAATCGCCGGTAAGCGAATACGCAGGCGCCGCCGCTTGCCGCGGGGTAGGGCCTGAAGCACTACCGCCGTTCCCTGCTCGATTTTCTCGACCGCGGCCAGGCCGGTAATGATCGGCCAGCCAAGCGCCTCGGCCAACAGGTACGGCGTCACGCCCGAGGCCTCACCGGTTTCGGCGCGGGTGCCGGTCAGCACCAACTGCGGGGTGCTTTCGCGCAGCGCTTTCGCCAGGGCGGGTACCACATCGGCCTGGGGACTCTGTTCGATCAGGCCGACCGAGTCGATGCCCATGCCGAGATAGCCGCGGATGGCCTCTTCATGGTCGCTGTCCTGTTGGCCTGCATGTAGCAGGCTGACCGAGGCGCCTGTCAGCATCAGGGCCATTTCCACCGCTCGGGCGTCCTGGTCAGCGCGCCGCGTTCGTGCAGTCAGCGGGTGGCGGCCTACCGAGACCAGTACGGTCACGTTCAGGCTGCTGGCATTCGAGTGGCTAACACTGGTGTTACTGGCATCATGCGGCATCGCGATTCTCCTGCTGTTCGGCGCGGTACTGCTCCATGCGCGCGACAAGGGCCGCGAGGACCTGACTGGCATCGCCGATTACGCTCAGATCAGCACGTTTGACCATATCGCACCCTTCATCCAGGTTGATGGCCACGACCTTATCGCAGCTCTGAATGCCTTGAAGGTGCTGGATGGCGCCGGAAATCCCCACCGCCATATAGACTCGGGCGGAAACCCAGGTGCCGGTCGCGCCCACTTGGCGATCCCGTGGCATAAAGCCATCATCCACCGCCACGCGTGAGGCGCCCTTAGTGGCACCGAGCACTTCGGCGGCGTGGTGATAGCTGTCCCAATCTTTGACGCCGTTACCAGCGGAAAGAATAAACTCGGCTTCAGCAAGCGACACGCTGGCCGGGTCAACCGCCACTTCGCCCATGTCCTCAATCCGCCTGAGCATGTCGGGAAGCCCGTGCGAAAGAGCGATCGGCTCAGCCGCATGGCGGGTTTCGCTGACCGGGTCGGCGCACTCGGCCAAGGCCATCACAATACGTGGCAGGGCGCGGGTAATATCGTTTCTGCCCGCTGCGCCGCGTGCGGTACAGCGCCAGCCTGTCGCGCTTTTTGTCTCGGCCTCAACCTGCCAGACCTGAGCGGCTGGGCGCTCGCCAAGCCTCGCGGCCAGCCGCCGCCCCAGCTCTCCGCCAATGGATGAGTCAGGCAGCAGCCAGTAGCGGGGCGCCGTTTCACGGTCCACCCCCTGCAAGGTGGCGACGCTAAGCTCCGGCAAGTAGCCCCAGAAGCGTGCGCCCTCCAGGTGCAGCAACCGATCAATGCCTGCCTCGCCAAAGGCGATTTCTTTATGTTCGCCAAAGACGATAGCCAGCACGGCGCCGGGCTGGGTCACATCGGCATCGGCCAACTGCCGGGCCAGGCCCAGCAAGTCGCGATCGTGAGACGAAAGACGCCCACCGGTCATATCGGGCACTACCGCCACCATAAATGCTGGAGTATCGATAGCCACCGGGCGGCGTGCATCCTTGGACTCAACACTGCGTCCCGGCGACTGGGCCGCCTGTTGAACGCCGCTGCGGTCGACCCGTCGGATGCCGTTGGGCCCGATAAAGCCGGCTGCGTGCGGGTTGCGGCGTATGACGCCGTTAGGCCCCATCCATTCACTGGCTACGGCGCCTCCGCCGAGTTCAGCCAGCACCTCAAGGTGCTGTGGGTGCAGACGGTTACGGGCGATCCACTCCTTACGAGGGTCGCGACGAACAAGCTCGCTCATGGCGTTACCTCCTCGACAGTGCGCGGTGCTGCTGATGCGGGCTTGCTTTGGGCCGCCTTTTCGTCAGGCGTTTTGATGATCAGCGCATCGGCGACCAGTTCAGCGATATCCTTGATGTCGGCGCGGGGCTCAACCACGCCTTCCAGCATGGCAGTACACTGCGGGCAACCTACTGCGACCAGATCGGCACCCGTTTCGCGAACGTCTTCCATGCGCATATCAGGAATACGCTGCTTGCCGGGGATGTCGGTAATCGGCGCGCCGCCACCGCCACCGCAACAGCGGGAGCGATAGCCGGAGCGGGCCATTTCCTTAATCTCGATACCCAACGCCTTGAGCACGGAGCGCGGTGCTTCGTATTCACCGTTATAGCGGCCTAGATAGCAGGGGTCGTGATAAGTGACGCTGCCACCTTTCCAGGCCTTGAGCATGAGCTTGTCGTCTTCCAACAGCTGGTTGAGATAAGTACTGTGGTGGAAGACGTCGTACCGGGCCGGCATGTCAGCGGTGCCGAGATCGGCGTACTCGTTTTTAAGCACATGGAAACTGTGCGGGTCGCAGGTCACGATGCGCGCGAAGCGGTATTGGCTTAGAGTGTTGATATTGCGCCGCGCCAGGGTCTGGAACGTGGCCTCATCGCCCAGGCGGCGGGCCACATCGCCGCTGTCGCGCTCTTCATTACCCAGCACGGCAAAGTCGACTCCCGCAGCACGCAGTACGCTGATAAACGCGCGCAGCGTACGCTGGTTGCGCATATCAAACACGCCGTCGCCCAGCCACAGCAGCACATCGGCTTCGCGCTTGTCGGCCATCAGCGGCAGATTCAAATCCGCGGCCCAGTGCAAGCGAGAGTCGGGGTCGAACCCGCCAGGGTTGTCGGTGGCTATCAGGTTATCCAGTACTTCGGCGCCCTTGTTAGGCGTATTGCCGTGCTCCAGGGTCAGAAAGCGGCGCATGTCCACGATGGCGTCCACGTGCTCGATCATCATCGGGCACTCTTCAACGCAGGCCCGGCAGGTAGTGCATGACCATAGCGTTTCGGCATCCACCAGCGCGCCACCGTCACGGCCGACGATGGGGCCATGAGGGCTGCCGTCGTGCTCGCCCACCGGCTTGCCGGGGTAGGGGGAGCCTGCGTAGTTCGCATCGCTGCCGCCGGCCATGCCGACGACCATGTCTTGAATCAGCTTCTTGGGATTGAGCGGCTGCCCGGCGGCAAAGGCGGGACAGACCGCTTCACAGCGCCCGCACTGTACACAGGCATCAAAGCCCAGCAGTTGGTTCCAGGTGAAGTCAGCCGGTATCTCAACGCCCAGTTTTGCATGGTCGTCATTCAGTGCTAGCGGCTTGAGTCCGGTGGAGCGATGCTCACCGCCGTTGCGCTTTGAAAAGCGCTCGGGACGACGGTGGAAGGCCAAGTGAAGAGCGCCGGCAAAGGCATGCTTCATCGGCCCGCCCCAGGTCATGCCGAAGAACATTTCACCCAGCCCCCACATGATGACCGCGGCCAGTGCGAGCGCGGTGAACCAACCCACACCGCTTTGGAAAACGCCTTCCGGCAGAATGCCGGCGGTGGGCAGGGTGACCACGAACATACCCACCGAGAACGCCATCAGGCTTTTCGGCAGGCGCATCCAGGGCCCTTTAGAAAGCCGCGATGGCGGCGGACTGCGTCGCTTGGCGACCAGAATGCTACCCACAAGCATGCTGGTCGTCGCGGCCAGGAGCACCCAGGCAAGGATGGCGCTGTCTAGGCCAAAGCCGTGGACGATAATCGCCAACAGCGCAGCCAGCACGAAGCCACCGGCGGTGGCCACGTGGGTGTGGGAAATGTACTTGTCCCGCTCAACGACGTGGTGTAGGTCGACCAGGTAGCGTCTGGGCACCTGCATCAGCCCCTTGAAAACGGGCACGCGAGAGGGCCGCCCCTGGCGCCATAGGCGAACGCGGCGAACCGCACCGATGGCAGCCAGCAGTAGCGCAGAAAAAAGCAGAATCGGCAAAAGGGCATCAAGCATGGCGTCTCTCCTCTCAGAGACACCGTAAGGTCTGAATCATGGGCCTTACGACCCATGAGTTCAGCTTACAGCGTTATTGTTTCAGAAGTCTTTGCACAGTCGCAGCGCATCGTAGATGGCCGCATGCGTGTTGCGTGGCGCGGTGCAGTCACCCAGACGGAACAACAAGAAGCCATCGCCGCTTTCAGACAGGCAGGGCTGGGGCTTGATCGCGTAGAGCGCTTCGAGATCCATCTGGCCCTTGTTACGCGACTGCTCCTTGAGGCTGTAGTAGAGCGTTTCATCGGGGCGCACGCCGTTTTCCACCACGACCTGATCGACCACACGCTCTTCCTGGGCGCCGGTGTACTCGTTCTCAAGCACCGCCACCAGCGAGTCACCTTCGCGGTACACCTTATGCAGCGCGAGGTCCGAGGTCATGATCACCTCTTTCTCGTAGAGGCTGCGGTAATAGGTTGGGAAGGTGGTGCCGCCTACCGCGGCTCCCGGCTTGATATCGTCGGTGACGATCTCGACCTTTGATCCTTTGTCGGCCAGGAAATCCGCCACCGATACGCCGGAAAACTCGCAGATGGTGTCGTAGACCAGCACATTCTTGCCGGGCGCCACGTTGCCGTTGAGAATGTCCCAGGTGCTGACTACCAGGCTTTTATCGCTGTCGCTGTCGTAGCCCCACTCCGGCACTTGCGAAAGAAACGGCTGACCGCCGGTTGCCAGGATCACTACGTCCGGACGCAGATCTGCAAGAGTGTCCTCGTCGGCGCGAGTACCCAGGCGTAGGTCAATCTCCAGGCGCGTCAGTTCCAGCTGGTACCAGCGCGTGATACCGGCAATCTGATCGCGCTGCGGCGCTTTTGACGCCAGCGTAATCTGGCCGCCGATCTGCTCCTGTGCTTCGAACATTGTGACGTCGTGGCCGCGCTCGGCGCAGATACGTGCCGCTTCCATGCCGGCAGGGCCGCCGCCCACGATGACCACCTTGCGTTTGGGGCCGTCGCTTTTCTCAATAATATGCGGCAGTCCCATGTATTCACGCGAGGTCGCGGCGTTCTGAATACACAGCACGTCGAGCCCTTGGTACTGGCGGTCAATGCAGTAGTTGGCGCCCACGCACTGCTTGATCTGGTCGATCTGACCCATCTTGATCTTGGCGATAAGGTGCGGGTCGGCAATGTGGGCACGCGTCATGCCCACCAGGTCCACATAACCACCTTCAAGAATGCGCTGGGCCTGATTGGGGTCCTTGATATTCTGGGCATGAATGACCGGAACGTTGACCACTTCCTTTATGCCCGACGCCAGGTGCAAAAACGGCTCCGGTGGGTAGGACATGTTGGGAATAACGTTGGCTAAGGTGTTGTGGGTATCGCAGCCCGAGCCGATCACGCCGAAAAAGTCGACTTTGCCGGTGGCATCATAATAGGCAGCGATCCGCTTCATTTCTTCGTGATCAAGGCCATCCGGGTGGAATTCGTCACCGGTGATACGCATGCCCACCACGAACTCGTCACCTACCTCGGCGCGCACCGCCTTTAGCACTTCCATACCGAAGCGCATACGGTTCTCGAAGCTGCCACCCCAGTCGTCGGTACGCTTGTTAACACGCGGGCTCCAGAACTGGTCGATCAAGTGTTGGTGCACCGCAGAGAGTTCGACCCCATCCAGGCCGCCTTCCTTCGCCCGGCGCGCGGCCTGGGCAAAGTCACCGATGATGCGCCAGATATCTTCCTCTTCGATGGTTTTGCAGGTCGAACGGTGAACCGGTTCACGGATACCTGATGGTGACACCAGCGTCGACCAGTCGTGTCCATCCCAGCGCGAGCGACGCCCCATATGGGTAATCTGAATCATGATTTTGCCGCCATGCTTGTGCACAGCGTCGGCTAGATTCTGGAAGTGAGGGATGATGCGGTCGGTCGAGAGGTTGACCGAACTCCACCAGCCCTGGGGGCTGTCGATGGAAACAATCGACGAGCCGCCACAGATGCACAGCCCACAGCCGCCCTTGGCCTTCTCTTCGTAGTATTTTACGTAACGGTCCGTGGTCATGCCGCCATCGGTGGCGTAGACCTCGGCGTGGGCCGTACTGACCACACGGTTACGAATGGTCTGACTGCCGATCTGGATCGGCTTGAACAGTGCCTCGAATGCCATGGCATTGATCCTCAGTTCACGGGAGTGACAACAAACAGACCGTTATCGTGGCCTTCTTCGGCGCCACTCTGGGTCTGTTCGGCAACAGTGCGCAGCGTACTGTCGCGAGCACTCAGAATCTGATCCATGGCACCGGCAAACCAGCCGGTAAACATGTATTCGATTTTACGATTCACCTTGCCCATCTGGTAGACGAATGCGCTGTGCTCAAGGCGTACGCGCGCGGTACCTGCATCAAGGTCGATCTCTTCGGTAATGAAGATGCCCCAGCCGCGCTGGGAGAGGCGTTTCATGTAGTGCTCGAACACGTCCACGTCTTCTAGCCCGTGAAGTTCGGCCTCTTTCTCACACCAGTGCCAGGCACTTTTGTAGCCCGCCTGGTAAAGAATCTCGGCATATTTTTCGGCACCCAGCGCCTCTTCAACGGCCACATGGTTGTTGATGAAGAAGTGACGCGGGACATACAGCATCGGCAAGGCGTCGCTCGTCCAGATACCGGTTTCACTGTCGACTTCAATGGGGAGTTCGGGAGCAGTCTTGGTCACGGTCGTATTCCTTAAACTTATACTTATTCAAAAGCGCTTGGTTGTTCAATGCCTTCCAGGGTCTTGGGGGTGAACGGCAGAGCAGGCGTAATAAACGCCTATTCGCCCCACACGTCTTTTAGGGTTCTCACCCAGTTCTCGCCCATGATTTTTCTGACCTGGGACTCGCTCATCCCTCGCTTTAGAAGCGCTTCTGTCAGATTGGGAAATTCACCGATGGTGCGGATGCCTTCGGGGTTGATGATCGTGCCGAAACTGGTCAGGCGACGGGCGTAGCCCTTGTCATGGGTCAGCCACTCGAAGAAGTTCTGGTCATGGCCCTGAGTGAAGTCGGTGCCGATGCCGATGGCGTCTTCACCCACGATATTCATGATGTACTCGATCGCTTCACAGTAGTCGTCGATGGTTGAATCAACGCCTTTCTTGAGAAACGGGGTGAACATGGTCACGCCGACAAAGCCGCCGTGGTCGGCGATGAACTTAAGCTCTGCATCGGACTTGTTGCGGGGGTGCTCTTTGAGCCCGGAGGGCAGGCAGTGCGAGTAGCACACCGGCTTTTTGGATTCGAGGATGACTTCTTCAGAGGTCTTGGCGCCCACGTGGGAAAGATCGCACAGCATGCCGACGCGGTTCATTTCCGCGACGATCTCGCGTCCAAAGCCAGACAGGCCGCCGTCACGCTCGTAGCAGCCGGTGCCGACCAGATTCTGGGTGTTGTAGCACATCTGCACGATGCCCACGCCGAGCTCCTTGAAGATCTCGACGTAGCCGATTTGATCTTCAAAGGCGTGGGCATTCTGAAAGCCGAAGATGATACCGGTCTTGCCTTCTTTCTTGGCGCGCATAATGTCGGCGGTGGTGCGAACCGGGCGTACCAGGTCGCTGCACTCTGCCATTAGCTTTTTGGACGCCACGATATTGTCGACCGTTGCCTTGAAGCCTTCCCAGACCGAGACAGTGCAGTTGGCTGCAGTCAGGCCGCCACGACGCATGTCTTCAAGTAATTCGCGGTTCCATTTGGCGATAATCAGGCCGTCAATGACGATGGCATCTTGGTGCAACTCAGCAGGGTTCATAGCGTAGCTCCAGAATTGTTTATATAGGAAGCATAGCGTTGCCCTGCTGCTGATCAGCTCTTGGAAACGACGACGGAAATTCCAAAAGCGTCATTAGGCGAAATGCACGCGTGGCAAATATGGCAAGTAGGCGGGTTAAGCGATACAAAAGAGGCAAGGGCGCGAAAGGGGGCGCAATATGACCGAGGGTCTAACGAAAAAGAGCTGCCTTTTGGGCAGCTCTGATAGCAATGATGACAGACCCCGTCAGGTGACGAGCGGTACGCTGGCAAAGGTCGGCTCACCTTGAGCATAGGCAAGCGCCAGAAGAGCACTTGATGCCGGTTCGCTGCTCGCCGGTTCTACGCCCCAACGCTTGAGCAGTGGCGGCGATTTTTCCTGATGTTTTGGGCAGGAATGAATGCCCAGGCGTTCGTCGCGCGGCGGAACGCCGAAGCACTCGCGATAGCACTTGGAAAAATGCGGGGTTGAAACAAAGCCGCACACAGAGGCAATCTCGATGATTGAGAGAGGCGTCTGTTTGAGTAACTGACGTGCCCGCACCAGTCGCAGCTTGAGATAATACCGGGAGGGCGAGCAGTGCAGATAGCGCTGGAAAAGCCGCTCCGACTGGCGCCGCGAGACGCCAACGTAGCTGGCCAGTTCGTCGAGCTCAAGCGGCTCTTCCAGGTTGGACTCCATCAGCGCAACGATGTCCAGCAGCTTGGGCTGTGTCGTGCCCAGCACATGCTTTAACGGCACGCGCTGCTGATCCTGCTCGTTACGCATGCGCTCGTAGATGAACATCTCGGAGATGCCTGCAGAAATCTCTTTGCCATGATCGTGAGCGATCAGGTTGAGCATCATATCCAGCGGCGCCGTGCCTCCAGAGGCGGTAAAACGGTCGCGATCAATAGAGAACAGCCGTGTCGTCAGCACAATCTTTGGAAATGCCTCCTGAATAGAGGCCAGGCACTCCCAGTGAATGCTGGTTTCGTAATGATCAAGCAGACCTGCCTGGCCTAACGCCCAGCTACCCGTACAGATAGCGCCTAAGCGACGTAGCTGGCGCGACTGTGCCTGCAGCCAATGTAGATGATCACGGCTGACACTATGCTGAGGGGCAACGCCGCCACAAACCACCACCCAATCCAGCGACAGCGGTGCGTGCATTGAGGCATCTGGCGTTACATGCAGGCCGTCACTTGCGCGAACCGGGGAGCCATCCTGAGTAAGGGTGTACCAGCGGTAAAGCTCGCGTCCAGCCAACTGGTTTGCCATGCGCAAGGGCTCAATCGCTGACGCTAGAGAGATAAGCGTGAAGTTGTCCAACAGCAGAAAACCGAGGGTTTGCGGAACGTTCGAGTGACCTACAGTCGTTGGGTTTTTTACTTGATTAATAGTCATGGTCTATACCTCTATCACCTAAACGTCATTGATTTTATTTTTATTATCGTTTTATATCGCCGGCGTTTTTTTCTGGGTCCCTGCGCTAGATACTTACTGCCTACAATGCATATTGGCACGGATGACACTTATACTGACAAAGCAATCTTAAAAGCAATTCAATCGATGTCGCAAATAGAATGCTGGAAGTCGCCTCTGAGGCAATTAATGTGGATGTAAGGCGAGCATCAGTGATGAATGAAACGTTCGTTTCAACGTTAAGCGTCGTTTCGATAAGGCATTGAGCCAAAAGGTTTTACATCTAAAAACGCTATAATCTAATAAGCTAAGCAATGAAAGGAGATATCAATGGCCAAGCTTTTCAAGGAGTTCCGCGAGTTTGCGGTTAAAGGTAACGTTGTGGATATGGCGGTGGGGATCATTATCGGCGGCGCTTTTACGCTGATCGTACAAAGCCTCGTCAAGGATGTAATGAATCCTATTATCGGCCTACTGGTGGGGGGAGTCGATTTCTCCAACCTCTTTGTCGTGCTCAGTCAGGGCGCCGTTGCAGGCCCTTATCCCACCTTGGCGGCCGCTCAGGTGGCCGGAGCAGTCACCCTAAACGTTGGGCTATTTATCAATGCGGTGGTCAGCTTCACGATTGTGGCTTTCGTTGTTTTTATGCTGGTAAGAACGATTAACCGCTTAAAGCGTGAAGAGGTGGAATCACCCAAAAGCCCGGTTGAGAAGCCCTGCCCGCACTGCCTCATGACCGTGCCTATCAAAGCCACTCGCTGCGGCCACTGCACCTCCGAGTTGCCTGTACCCACAGAGGCAGAACAGCAGTCTCTTAATACAGCGTCGACGCCATTACAATCTTAATGGTTCGTTATAAAAACGGGTGCCCAAAAGGGCACCCGTTTTTATGCAGCTTACTTTAAGCGCGTTTTTTAGCTACTTTCGTGTCAGGGGTTTGGCTATCACTGGCATCGCTTGGCTGGGGCAGCGAGGGCAGCGATTTAGCCAGCATTTCAACGCTGTGACGATAGTACAGCTGGCTCTTGTTGTGTTCACCCATACTGGCGTAAAGACGGGCAAGCTCGGCGCATACCTCACCGTTGGGGCGCTGGCGCTGGCTGGCTTCGAAGTATTCCAGCGCTTTTTCCCATTTGCCGGTGCGCAGAGACAGCCGGCCACAGGTCAATAGTAGCTCCGGATCATTAGGTCGCTCTTGCAGCCATTTCTCTGCTTTTGCCAACTGTCGTGCTGGGTCAACCTTCAGCAGGCCGTAGCGTTTTACTAAGCGTGCATCCCAGTGATGGTCCAGCGAATGATTAAGCAGGCGCTCGGCAATAAACTCTTCATTGGCTTGAATCAGTGCTTCGCAATAAATAGCGATAAGCTCCGTATTGCCGCGCATATAGTCAGGCATATCCGCCCACAGCCCACGCACACGCTCAACGTTGGTTGGGTTTTTGGCTTCAAAGATAATCAGCTCACGGTAAGCTTTAAACTCTAGCTGCTCGCGCTCTGATTGAGAAATCAGCTTTTGCGCCGCCAGCCGTGGAATCAAACGCCGCAGGCCTTCCCAGTCGTTGACGCTCACATGCACCTGTTTCAGCAGCTTGAGCACCTGCGGGTGGTTAGAAAGCTTTTTGTCCAGTCGATTCAAAATCGCCAGGGCTTCTTCGGGCTGCTGGCGCTCAATCATCATTTGCGCCTGCATTAGGCCAACGGCCGTATCCGCGCCTTGCGTTGAAAGCTGTGCCTGGTTGAGGTGCTCTTGAGACTTAGCGTGGTTGCCTTGGTAGTGGGCGGCCAGCGCCGCTGATAGGTAATTAACCAGCGGCGTACTGGAATCATCGGCAGCGTTAGCCAAGGTTTTCTCGGCTTTTTTCCAACGACCTTCGGTTAGCGCGACGAGGCCACGCACAGTGCGCTGCATAGCGCGGCGATTGCGTGCACGACTGTTCCAACTGCGAAAACGGCCCATCGGGCGAATGATGCCGCTTAGCAAGCGCAGGACGAAATGAAGGACAATAAACGCGGCAAACAGCAATACCAGGCCAAACCAAAACGAGGTTTGTATGGAGGAATCGCCAACGCGGATGAGCCAGTAGCCGGGCACCGCCATCATCATCTGCCCAAATAGGGCACCGACGGCAAGGCCAGCGACAATCAGCAGAACAAGCTTTCTCATGCATCACCTCCGCTTTGGCCACGCGTTTCATGGCGGTTCTCAATAAAACGCGTGAGTTCCTGCTGAGAAGCGCTGATATCCGGCAGCTCCGGCTTTATCTCGGTCTGCTGAAGCTCTTGAAGGCGCGCGATAACATTTTGCGTTTCTTCGCGGTCGGTATCGTAATAGTCGTTCAGAAGCCCCAGTGCTTTATCAAGGCTGGCCTGATACAGGTCCTGCTCTTCTTTTAGCAGCGCTAGCTGGGATTGCTCCAAGATTAAGCGCAGGCTCTGGCGCAGGTACGACTCTTGCTCGGGCGTCACAAGTGCTTCCAGCGCTTCATCGTGATGGCGAATCACCACCAAGTCTTTCAGCTCTTGACCGAAGCGTGCTAACTGGCGCTGGAACGTACCGGTCGGTGGCTGTTCGATGCCGGAAGTGACTGCGCGTTCTTCAATCTCTTGCGAAAGCCGCAGGTTGGCAACCTGCTCCTGCTGAGCATTCAGCGCTAAGTAGAGGCCGGTGCGGTCAACCTGGGGTACGCCATCAAGGGCGGCTAGCTCATTGGCAATCTCGCGGCGTACCGGCGTCAACGCGGGATTTTCCGCATCGACAAGGCGCGCGTCAGCGGTGCGCAGCAGCGCCGCAGCGCCGTTAACATCGCCCTCTAACTGCAGACGTTGATTCGCTAGGCGCAGCAGATACGCGGCTTCGGCATGCAGCCAATCGCGCTCGTCGGTGTCCTGCTCCTGGGAAAGTTGATCCAGCACCTGGCCCAAGGTCTCATCGACTTCGCTACGGTAGCTGCCAAATTCGTCGCGCAGCTCGCTGAGCGTACCTTGCAGGGCCTCATCGCGCTCTGCTTCGCCGCCGTCTAGGCGCGACGCCAGATCGCTCACCGACTGTTGCGATGCATTACTTTCGGTTTGCTGGGTCAGTTCATCAATACGCTGCTGCTGGTTCTCAAGGCGCTGCCAGCCCTGCCAGGCGACGAGGGCCAATACGATAGCCACGATAATGACCAGCACAATAGCGAAGAGGCCGCCCTTACCGCCACCGCTGCCTTTACCCGTATTGCTGGGCGGTGGCGTACCACCGGACGAAGATTTTGATGGCGTTGGTTTTGGGGGTGTCGGCGTTGCTGATGCCGTGCTGGGTGATGATGCGGTACTTTGTGCGGGCGAAGGTGAACTTGTGGCCTGGGAAGATGAACTTGGCGCGGCAGTGCCTGTCGACGAGGGTGTGGCCGCCGTGCTGGCTGCCGACGAAGCTGCGCTGTTGGTGCCGCCTTTTCCACGCCGCCGCGAACGATGGTTGTTAGCACCACTTTGGTTATTAGCACCGCTTTGAGGGGGCGGCGGTGAACTCGGCGGTGTAGTCGGCGTGCTGGGCTCAGACGTGCGGCTAGTCGCAGCGGCCGTGTCGGTCGTTTTAGGGATGCCTTGAGAGGCATCGGCGGATGTCGGTTGAACATCGCCCTGATCATTTACTTGTTTGCTCATCTGTCGCTAGCCCTTAGTAAGTTCCTTGATCGACATCGGCACCCTGTGGGTCGCAAGTCTCCAACGCCGCTATCAACGCAGCCGACGTTGCTCCAGACGCCACCTTGAGGTTACAAAAACCTAGTATGCCAGCCAGTGTAGCCAAACGGCGACTGGAAACGATTAGCGGTTGGTTGAAAGCCGCCTGATTGCACCATTTTGCCAGATGTTCCAGCAGTTCGCTGCTGGTGACGATCAATGCCCGATAATTACCTGAAAATAAATACGCCTGTAGGGCGGGTGCAAGGGGCTGAAGCGTACGTCGGTAAACGGCGATGCGGCTTACCTTTGCTCCCCGCGCGGTGAGCGTTTCTGCCAGCAGAGTTCTGCCGCCTTCACCTGCCACTAATAGAATACGCTGATGCGCCAGCTGCTGCAGCGACGCCAGTGCCAGCAGCGCTTCGCTGGTGTCTTCCCTCGCATCGGCTGGGGGCACGTGTACGCGCACACCCAGCTGATCATAAAGCGTGCTCGCGGTAGCGCTACCGACGCTGTAGTAGTCAATCCCCACGGGAAGCTGCGGCCAGTAGCGGTCTAATGCCTCGGCCAAGCAAACGGCGGCGAAGGGGCTAATAACGATTATCTTATGGTACTGATCAATATCTAGCCATGTGCTTCGCATGGCAGCATTTTCTGGCAACGTTTCCAGCTGCATCACATTGAGTGATTCAACGCTTCCGCCCTGGCCGCGTAGCGCCGCGGCGAGCGCTTCTCCGCGCTCACCAGGGCGGCAGATCAGTACTGGCTGGCTCATATTTCTCGACCGTAAACCTCTTCCAAAATATCACCTGCGCCTTGGTCGAGCAGGTCTTCTGCAACGCGAATGCCCAGCGCCTCAGGCTCATGCATTGAGCCGCTGCCTTCGGCGCGAAGCACTTCTGTACCCTCTGGGTTTCCCACTAAGCCGCGTAGCCACAGCGTTTCGTTGGCAAGGTCTAGCACTGCGTGTCCGGCGATAGGCACCTGACAGCCACCGTCGAGTCGTGTATTCATCGCTCTTTCTGCGCGTACCCGAGTGGCAGTGTCAGGATCATCCAGTGGTGCGAGCAGGTTGATAAGCTCAGGATCATGCAGGCGGCACTCAATGCCTAGCGCGCCTTGACCACAGGCAGGCAGGCATACTTCCGGCGGCAACGCCTGGGCAATTCGCGCGTTCAGGCCCAACCGTTGTAGACCGGAAGTGGCGAGAATAATGGCATCAAAATCGCCGGCGTCTAATTTGGCGAGTCGTGTTTGCACGTTGCCGCGCAGATTAAGAATTTGTAGGTCAGGACGGACTTCGCGCATTTGCAGACCACGGCGCAGGCTAGCAGTGCCAATGCTCGCCCCTTCAGGCAGCTCATCGAGGCTTGCGTAGTGGTTAGACACAAACGCATCGGTAGGGTCGGCCCCTTCCAAAATGATCGAGAGGCCTAATCCTTCAGGAAAGTTCATCGGTACGTCCTTCATGGAGTGGACGGCAATATCGGCACGGCCATCAAGCATCGCATCTTCAAGTTCTTTAACGAACAGTCCTTTCCCACCAATCTTAGAAAGAGGCGTATCGATTATTTTATCGCCCTTAGTAGAAAGGGGGACAAGTTCGACCTCAAGGCCGCTGTGCTCTGCCATTAAGCGGTCACGAACGTACTCAGCCTGCCACATGGCCAGTTGGCTTTTACGCGTGGCAATGCGCAATTTGGTAATTGATAGCACGTTATTCTCCCCTATACCGCAGACACGGCGACTCACACTATGATACCCCTATCATAAAGCACCGGGCGCCACAGTAAAAACGGCATGCCGCTGAGCGGGACGACTCTGGTACACTTTCCGTCAACGACTCCATTGTTTTGTCAGCAGGATATATCTCCGATGAGCCAAGCTACGAATCAGTCTTGGGGCGGTCGCTTTAGCGAGCCCACCGATGCCTTTGTTGCCCGTTTTACCGCGTCTGTCACCTTTGATCAGCGCCTAGCCCGCCAGGATATTCAGGGCTCCATCGCCCATGCCACCATGCTGGCCCGCGTAGACGTACTGACCGATGACGAGCGCGACGCCATTATCAACGGCCTGAACGAGATTCAGGGTGAGATCGAGCGCGGCGAATTCAACTGGTCGGTGCCGCTTGAAGACGTGCACATGAACATCGAGGCGCGGCTGACCGACAAGATTGGTATTACCGGCAAGAAGCTGCACACCGGGCGTTCGCGCAACGACCAGGTAGCCACCGATATTCGCCTGTTCATGCGCGATGAAATCGACGTCATTGAAGTAGAGCTTAAGCGCCTGCGCGAAGGCATGATTGAGCTGGCTGATCGTGAAGCCGATACGATTATGCCGGGCTTTACTCACCTGCAAACGGCTCAGCCGGTAACGTTCGGCCACCATATTTTAGCGTGGCAAGAAATGCTGTCGCGGGATCATGAGCGTCTGTTGGATTGTCGTAAACGCGTCAACGTGATGCCGCTGGGCGCTGCTGCCCTAGCGGGAACGACCTATCCGATTGATCGCCACGTCACCGCAGAGCTTCTAGGCTTTGATCGCCCGGCGGAAAATTCGCTAGACGCCGTGTCAGATCGTGACTTCGCGATCGAATTCACAAGCTTTGCCAGTATTTTGTTGATGCATCTATCGCGCATGAGCGAGGAGCTGGTGCTGTGGACCAGCGCTCAGTTCAACTTTATCGATCTGCCCGACCGCTTCTGCACCGGCTCATCCATTATGCCGCAGAAGAAAAACCCGGACGTGCCCGAGCTGGTGCGCGGCAAAACCGGCCGTGTGTATGGCCATTTAATGGCGCTGCTGACGCTGATGAAATCCCAGCCGTTGGCTTACAACAAAGACAACCAAGAAGATAAAGAGCCGTTGTTTGACGCTGTGGATACCGTGCGCGACTGCTTGAAAGCCTTCGCCGATATGGTGCCTGCCATTGAGCCGAAAAAAACCAGCATGTATGAAGCGGCGCGGCGTGGGTTTTCGACCGCGACGGATCTTGCCGATTACCTGGTTCGCAAAGGTGTTGCTTTCCGCGATGCCCATGAAATTGTCGGTCACTCGGTGGCCTACGGTCTTAAAACGGAAAAAGACCTCTCTGAAATGAGTCTTGATGAGCTCAAGCAGTTCTCCGACATCATTGAGCAGGATGTTTTCGAGGTGTTGACCCTTGAAGGTTCAGTGGCCGCGCGTAATCACATTGGCGGCACCGCACCGAATCAAGTGCGTGCTGCTGCCCAGCGTGCGCGCGATGCGCTGAGTGCACTCAAGGCGGGTGCTGCATGAAAACGTTAGCACTGATGGTACTGCTGGTGGCAAGCCTGGCCGGTTTAGCCGGCTGTGGGCAAAAAGGGCCGCTTTATCTGCCGGACGATGCGCCCGCCATCGAACAGTCTGACGAGCAGCCTAGCCGCGCGGCTGAATAGAGCGCCGTTGGCCTAGGAAAAGGGGAGAGTCACATGGATTATTTTAACTACCGCGATGGCGTGCTGTACGCCGAAGATGTGCCGCTGTCACGGATTGCTAACGAACACGGCACGCCTTGCTACGTCTATTCAAAAGCGACCTTTGAACGTCATTTTCGGGCCTATACTGAAGCGCTGGGCAGTCATCCGCATCTGATTTGTTACGCAGTAAAAGCCAACTCTAACTTGGCGGTGCTGGGACTGCTCGCCAAGCTTGGCGCAGGGTTTGATATTGTCTCGATCGGCGAACTTGAACGCGTGCTTAAAGCCGGCGGTGATCCGGCTAAGGTGGTGTTTTCCGGCGTAGCCAAGCAGCCCCACGAAATGGTCCGCGCGCTAGACGTGGGCATTAAGTGTTTTAACGTCGAGTCGCGCCCAGAGCTTGAGCGTTTAAATCGCGTTGCGGGCGAGCAGGGCAAGGTGGCGCCGGTGTCTCTGCGGGTCAACCCAGACGTTGACGCGGGTACGCACCCGTATATCTCGACGGGTTTGAAAGATAATAAGTTTGGCATCTCGATAGACGAAGCGTTGGCGGCCTATGAGCTAGCCGCCAGTTTGCCTAATCTTCAGGTCAAAGGGTTGGACTGCCATATCGGTTCGCAGCTAACCGAAACGGCTCCGTTCTTGGATGCACTGGAGCGGCTGCTGGTACTGATGGAGCGCCTGCGTGAGCGAGGCATCGAAATTGATCACCTCGACTTAGGCGGCGGTTTGGGCGTCACCTATCGCGATGAAAAGCCACCCCAGCCGTTTGATTACGCTAGCCAGTTGTTGGCACGGCTATCGCGCTGGGAAGGTGGTGAAGCACTGACGCTACTGTTTGAGCCAGGACGCTCGATTGCTGCCAATGCTGGCGTAATGCTGACGCGCGTTGAGTTTCTCAAGCCCGGTGAGACCAAAAACTTCGCTATTGTGGATGCGGCGATGAACGATTTGATTCGCCCTGCGCTGTATCAAGCATGGCAAGCAATTGTGCCGGTCGACACCCGCGAGGCGCGCGAGACTGCGCTTTACGACGTGGTTGGCCCGGTATGCGAGACTGGCGACTTCCTGGGTAAAGAGCGCGAGCTTTCGATCGCGGAAGGCGACCTGCTGGCGGTGCGCTCGGCGGGCGCCTACGGCTTTGTGATGGCTTCAAACTACAATAGCCGTCCTCGCGCCGCGGAGCTTATGGTCGATGGCGACAGCTGCCATGTCGTCCGGGCGCGTGAAACCGTGGCGAGCCTGTGGGCCGGCGAAGCGTTGCTGCCCGAAGGGGAACGCTGATGCTTCTGCACTTCACCAAAATGCATGGCTTGGGTAACGACTTTGTCATGGTGGATCTCGTGACGCAGCGCGCCCGGCTGGACGAGGCGCAAATCCGCGCGCTGGCAGACCGTCGTTTCGGCATCGGCTTTGACCAGCTGTTAGTGGTCGAGCCGCCCCGCGACCCGGACATGGATTTTCGCTACCGTATTTACAATGCGGATGGCAGTGAAGTGGAAAACTGCGGCAACGGAGCGCGCTGCTTTGCTCGCTTTGTACGCGATCAGCGGCTGACGCATAAACATGAAATTCATGTGGAAACCGCGGGCGGGGCGCTGGTATTAACCGTGCAGCTTGATGGAATGGTGCGTGTTGATATGGGGCGTCCGCGGTTTAGCCCCCTGGCTTTGCCCTTTGATGCGCCGGGCGACCAGCCGCTGCACCGGCTAGATGTGGGCGATGACACGCTGCAGATTGGCGTCGTCTCAATGGGCAATCCCCATGCGGTGCTGCAGGTCGAAAGCGTTGATAGCGCGCCGGTCGAGCGGCTTGGGCCGTTGGTTGAGGCGCATCCTCGTTTTGCTAAGCGTGTTAACGTAGGCTTTATGCAGGTACTCTCACCTAGCGAAATACGCCTGCGCGTCTATGAACGCGGCAGCGGCGAAACGCTAGCCTGCGGTACGGGTGCCTGCGCGGCAGTGGCTAGCGGCATTCGTCAGGGGCTGCTGAAAAGCCCTGTGAAAGTGCATTTACCCGGTGGCGAACTCAGCATTGAATGGCCCGACCCTGAAGGGTCGCTGACAATGGTGGGACCGGCTACGCGCGTCTTTGATGGCCGTGTAGCACTCAATTAACTCGAGGAGAACGGCGATGTCACAAGCCCCCGAACCCCGCAAAACGCTCGATCCTGATCAAGTGGCGTTCTGGCTGGCGCGGCATCCCGATTTTTTCGTGGGTCGTGAAGGGTTATTGCAGCAGCTGCAAGTGCCGCATCCCAATATTGAGGGGGCTGTGTCGCTGCTGGAGCGGCTGGTGTTTGATCTGCGTAAGCGTGCTGAAACCGCCGAAGGTCGTTTAGAGCACTTGTTAGAAACCGCTCGCCATAACGAGTCTCAGTATCGTCGGCTACGCGAAACGCTGATTGCATTGGTTGAGGCTCAAGACCGCGATGCATTGGCACAGGCGCTGGCGACTCAGCTGAGTGAGCGCTTTGAAACCCCTGCCATGGCGCTGTGGTGCCCGGCCACGTTAAGCGATGCCGAGCCGCAGCCGCCGCAGCCGCCGCGCCACGTGTTAGACCAGCATGCTAGTGCGCGTCTAGCCGCTATGTTGGATGGCCGCACTAGCCGCTGCGTTAAGCTCAGCGTTAGCGATTGGAAGTGTTTGCTGCCCCATGTTAAAGCACCGCGCAAAGCCGGCTCGTGCGCTATCTCGCGCCTCTCTGCTGGCGACCCACTTGGCTACTTGGTGCTGGCAAGTCCCAGCCCCGATGCCTATCGAGCCAGCATGGACACGCTGTTCACCGAGTATCTAGGCGATATCGTTGCGCGCCTGCTGATACGTCTAGGCGATCATGGCTAAGCCATCATCTATTGCAGATCGCATTGAGACATTTTTAGCGGCGCTGGCGGCCCATGCCAGCCCGGCGACCGTGGCGGCCTATCAGCATGACCTAGCGGCGCTATGTACCTTCACGAATCGCCGTGATGTCACAGATCCTGCTGCGCTAGACACCGCCCTGCTACGCGCCTTTTTGGGCGCAGAACGCAGCCGGGGCTTGGCGCCCCGAAGCCTGGCGCGGCGCCGGGCAGCGCTGTCACGCTTTGCGGATTATCTGGTCAAACAGGGCGTGCTGGTGGATAACCCGGTGGGGCTGTTACGCACTCCGAAGCAGCCAAGCCATCTGCCGCGCCCGGTTGATGTCGATGCGCTGGCACGTTTTCTAGATACCCCTCACGACGGCTCACCGCTGGGCACTCGCGATCAAGCCATTCTTGAGCTGTTTTATTCCAGCGGCCTGCGTTTAGCCGAGCTTGCTGCGCTGGACTTGGGTGATTTGCAAAGCAGCCGAGTGAGGGTCATCGGTAAAGGAGGCAAGCCGCGCCAAGTACCGGTTGGGCGCCGAGCCCAGCAGGCACTGATCGACTGGCTTGGCTGTCGTTCTGCGCTGGCGCCTGCGGGAGAGCTGGCTTTATTTGTTGGCCAGCGCGGTGCGCGGCTAGGGCATCGCGCTATTCAAAAGCGCTTAGCGCAGCTGTCACTTGCTCGCGGCTTGCCCGAGCATTTACATCCTCATCGGCTGCGACACTCTTTTGCCAGCCATCTGCTGGAATCAAGCCAAGACCTGCGCGCGGTACAAGAGTTATTAGGCCACGCTAATCTTTCGACGACCCAAATCTATACGCGGCTCGACTGGCAGCACCTGGCAACGAGCTACGATGCCGCTCATCCGCGCGCCAAACGCAGCCCTGGGAGTAAGCCATGACGGTGCTGAAGGCCATTACCTTCGATCTAGACGATACGTTGTGGGACAACCATGGCGTGATGTTACGCACTGAGGAAGGGCATTACCGCTGGCTGTTGGACGCGCTCAGGGCATGGCGTACTGCGCGTCAAGAGCCAGCCCTTGCGCTCGACCCGGTCAACGGCGGACAAGATTATCTGCAGCGTCGCTTACAGCTGGCTAAAGCTAAAGATGTGCCCGAACGGCGTGGCGACTTCACATGGCTGCGCTTACGCGCCCTGGAAGCTCAGTTAGAAGCTCAGGGTTTGACGCGCAGTGGCGCGTTGCTGTGGGCAGCTGCGGCGATGAACGAGTTTCATCGCCTGCGCATTCAGGTAACGCCTCATCCTGAAGCGACGGGGCTATTGACCGCATTGGCGGAGCGCTATCAGCTTGCCGCCATTACCAATGGCAATATCCATTTGGCGCGTCAGCCGCTGGCCGCTCACTTCCCTGTGGCCATTGCCGCGGGCGAGTTGCTGGCGCCCAAACCTGACCCCACGCCGTTTCTTACCGCGCTTGCACGCCTCAACGTCGCGCCGGAATGCGCGATGCACGTAGGTGACTCTTGGGAGGAAGACATTCTGCCTGCTCAGCAGCTGGGGATGCATGCCGTATGGATTGCCGCAGCGGGTGACGAGGTGCTGCCGCCGCGAGTGCATCGCATCGCCCATATTAAAGAGCTGCCCAGCGTGCTTAAGCTGCTAGAAAACGAAGTATAAGCGCCGAACTATTCAGGCGGCGTATGTAGCCACTGATCCAACTTCTTTGAAAGCGTGTCCACGCCGTCGCGTTTGAGCGATGAGAATAGCTGTACCGACACCAGGTCTTCCCACTCTTTGAGGCTCGAGCGTACTTTTTGCAATGCCGCGTTGGCAGGGCCTTTCTTTAGCTTGTCCGATTTGGTCAGCAGAATATGCACCGGCATTTCTCGCTGGTCGGCATAGCTGAGCATCATTTGATCGAACTCGGTCAGCGGATGACGTACATCCATCAACAGCACTAGCCCGCGCAGGCTAAAGCGGTTACGCAGATACTCTGCTAGGTGCTTTTGCCACTCCAGTTTGACTGACTCAGGTACCTTTGCGTAGCCGTAGCCCGGTAGATCGACCAGCCTTCTAGCGTCGTCGTTCATGACGCGGAAAAAGTTGATTAACTGGGTACGACCCGGCGTGCGAGAGGTTCTCGCCAGGGCATTCTGTTGCGTTAATGCATTGATAGCACTGGATTTGCCGGCATTCGAACGCCCGGCAAAAGCAACTTCTGCACCGGTATCGTCAGGGCATAGCGCTAGGGTAGGCGCGCTGATAACAAAACTTGCCGTGGGGTAGTTCAGCCGAGCGACAAGGCTATCATGAGGGGTAGACATGGATGTGATCCTGAAAAACGAACATAAAAGCGGCCTGCTCGGCGCACATGATACGAAAGACAGAGCATAGAGCAGTGCCGCGACGAGTGACCCCTAAAGCAGCCCAGGGTTTTGATTCCCGCCGCCAGGGGTGATTCGTTATAATGCCAGCGGTATATCTCTGCGAGCTGAGGCGCTAGTGTACCATCGCGCTCTAGTCGGCAGCGACCAGCACATTCGTCAAATATAAACCGCTATGTGGAAGGGTAATGAGACAGTTACTGGCAAGCTTGGCCATTGCTATGGCCGTTGGCGTCGCGCACGCTCAAGCGGACTTCCAGGCCGATGCGGATGCATCCGCTGGCCGCGAGCGGGCGCAGACGTGCGCTGCTTGCCATGGTCAAACCGGTATTAGCCCGGCGAGCGCCTTCCCTCACTTGGCAGGTCAACAAATGTCTTATCTGGCCAAGCAGATCATCGATATTCGTGATGGCGATCGCTTGGTGCCGCAAATGGCCGCTCAAGTGGACAGTTATTCAGACCAGGATGCGTGGGATGTCGCGGCGTTTCTCGCCGGATTAGACACCCATATTGGGCAAGCGAGCGATGAGGATGCCAACTTGCTGGCCCGTGGCGAAGAACTTTACCGCGCGGGTGATCTGTCTAAGGGCATACCCGCTTGTTCAGCCTGCCATTCGCCCACTGGCGTTGGTATCGGCAGTGCCGTTTACCCCGGGCTTTCTGGCCAGTATGCGCAGTACACGGTCGCGACGCTGCAGGCGTTCGCTGCCGGTGAGCGTGACAATGACCCTAATAATATGATGCAAGATATTGCCGCCAAGATGAGCGATAACGATATGCAAGCCGTCGCTAACTATTTGTTAGGCCTGAACTAGCCTTTGGGAGCCTAAACGATTTTTTGTCAGGATTGCGAAACCTTGTCGGGCGCTAGTAATGTGTCGTAGAGGAGGGAACTCGCTACTATAGTGACTGTCACATCCTTCGCTTACCCATGGAGAATACACGCAATGTTTAAAACGCTAATGGTCGCAATGGCTGGCCTCGGACTTTCTGCGGCGGTGAGTGCCCAGGAACTAGTAGCAGGCCAGCAGTATGAGCTTCTTGAGACGCCGGTAGAAACGAACGTTGAAGACGGCCAAATCGAAGTGACCGAAGTATTCTGGTTTGGTTGCCCGCACTGCTACCGCTTGCAAACGCCGGTTAATGAGTGGTACGAAACACTCGACGATGACGTCAGCGTAGTGCATATGCCTGCCACCATGGGCGGCGATTGGAATACCCATGCGACCGCTTTCTATGCGGCTGAATCGCTGGGTATCGAAGATGAGCTGCACGCAGATTTCTTTAATGCCATTCATCAGGAAAAGCAGTCACTAACCGACCCTGATGATATCGCTGAGTTCTTTGCCAACTATGGCGTGAGTGAAGAAGAAGCGAAACAAGCGCTAACGGCGTTTAGTGTACGTAGTGAAGTGAACAAGGCCAACAGCCGTATGCGCGAAATGCGCCTAATGGGCGTGCCGGCCCTGGTGGTTGACGGCCGCTATGTCGTGACGCCTAGTTCTGCTGGCAGCCTTGAAAACATGCCGCAGGTTGCGGATGAGTTGATTAAGCAAGTGCGTGCTGAGCGCGCAGAATAACGGTGTCAAATGAAGTGAAGGCTGATAAGACAGCGAGCGTCACGAGCACCCATAAGCCGCTGTTAGAAGATGGTCATTTGCGCCTGCTGACGTTCAATCTGCAGGTGGGCATTCAGACGTCTGCTTATCATCACTATCTCACTCGTAGCTGGCAGCACTTTCTGCCTAATCGGAAACGGGTGAAACGCCTGGATGTGATGAGCGACGTGCTGGGCCAGTTTGATGTCGTCGGTCTGCAGGAAGCCGACGGCGGCAGCTTTCGCTCCAGCCGCATCAACCAGGTGGAATACCTGGCGGCTAAGGCCGGATTTCCTCATCACTTCAAGCAACTGAACCGAAATCTTGGGCACCTTGCCCAGCACAGCAACGGGCTGCTTTCGCGTCTCGTGCCCACCAAAATTGAAGAGCACCGCCTGCCCGGGACCTTGCCTGGGCGTGGTGCCATTCACGTGCGTTTTGGTAACGGGCCGGATGCGTTACATATTTTTGTCGCACATTTGGCGCTTAGCCATCGTGGCCGGGTGCGCCAGCTTAACTACTTAAGCGAGATCATCCAGCCACTGCGGCATGTGGTGGTGATGGGCGATCTGAATTGCACTCCGGCTCAGCTGCACGCCCATGAGCGATTCAGCACCTCGTTGCCGCTGCATCCTGTTACACCTTTATTGAGCTACCCATCGTGGCAGCCCAGGCAAGCGTTGGATCACATTTTGCTATCGCAAACCCTGGAGGCCGCTGAGGTGCGGGTAATGGATCACCTGTTTTCGGATCACTTGCCGATTGCGGTTGATTTACCCTTACCAGCCGCCTGCCTACTGGCTATTAAAAAGGCGACACCCGCACCCAGCGCAACTCAATAAGCTGCTAAGAGCAATTTAGGCCGCTTTATGGCCCACCCAGACCTTTTTAGGGATGACGTTCGGCCCAGAATCAGCGATGATTCTGGGCCGTTTCTTTTCCAGGACATTTAACATGCTCGCCAATGCCCATGAGCCGCGCTTGCTGCGCTGGCTCGACTGCGTGACTGAGGGAGTGGGCCGGGCCATTGCCTGGCTGGTTGTGATAATGATGCTGGTGCAGTTCGCCATCGTCGTGCTGCGCTATATTTTCGGTATCAATAGCATCGTGATGCAAGAGTCGGTGATGTACATGCACGCCGCCGTGTTCATGCTCGGCGCCGGATGGACGCTACGTCACGATGGCCATGTGCGGGTCGATATCTTTTACCGCAAGATGTCTGAGCGTGGCCGCGCGTGGGTCGACCTGCTCGGCACGCTATTTCTGCTGATTCCCGTCATGTCATTTATCGCCATTTCAAGCTTCCACTATGTGATTACCAGCTGGGCCATTATGGAGCGGTCGGGGGACGGCGGCATTCCGGCCGTGTTCCTGCTTAAAACGCTGATTCTGGGAATGGTGGCCCTGCTACTTTTACAGGCGGTAGCGCAGCTGATACGTCAGGTGCTGATTATCCGCGGCAAGCTATCCAGTTCTGCCCCTGTGCATGAGGAGATGGTCTAGTGCTGGCGATTTTATTGGAAGGCATGCCGCTGTTACTGTTTGCCGCAGTATGCGGTGTCTTGATGCTGGGTTATCCGGTGGCTCTGTCGCTTGCGGGTACAGCGCTGGCCTTTGCCGGATTAGGCTGGTTGCTGCAATCGCTGGGCGTTCCGGTGCATTTCGAGGCACGCTGGATGGGCTCAATGCCTAGCCGGATCTACGGCATCATGACGAACAATACCCTGCTGGCGGTGCCTTTATTCGTGTTGATGGGTGTCCTGCTTGAGAAGTCACGGGTGGCGGAAACGCTGCTGGATGCGATGACCATGGCATTTGGCGCCCTGCGCGGCGGGTTGGGCATTGCGGTGGTATTGGTGGGCATGCTGCTGGCCGCATCTACCGGTATTGTGGGAGCAACGGTGGTTACCATGGGCCTGCTCTCGCTACCCACCATGCTCAAACGCGGCTACTCACCGGCACTGGCGACCGGGACCATTTGTGCCACGGGCACTCTGGGTCAAATCATTCCGCCTTCCATCGCCTTGGTGCTGCTAGGCGATGTTCTCAACAATGCCTATCAGCAGGCACAGCTATCGATGGGCGCTTGGAGCCCCAAGACGCTTTCGGTGGGCGATCTGTTTGTCGGCGCGTTGGTACCGGGCCTGCTGCTGGTGCTAGCCTATATTATCTATCTGCTTACAGTGGCGTGGCTAAAGCCCAGTACGGCCCCGGCGGCGGATCGTGAAGGATTGATGCAGGAGTTGGGGCACACCGGCAGTATCTGGCCGCTGCTACTGAAAGGACTTTTACCGCCCGTGCTGCTAATCGTGGCCGTGCTGGGCTCGATCTTGGGCGGCTTTGCCACGCCCACGGAAGCCTCAGCAGTGGGTGCCTTCGGTGCGCTGCTGCTGGCAGCGGCCAATCGGCGGTTAAGCTTTTCGATGCTGGGTGAGGTAGTGCGCTCCACCGCTCAGGTAACCAGCATGGTGTTTTTGATCCTGATTGGCGCGACACTGTTTTCGCTGGTATTTCGAGCGTTTGGTGGCGAAGAGCTGGTCAACCATATGTTTGATTCGATGCCCGGTGGGGTGGTGGGCGCTACCATTGTGGTCATGTTGGTCATCTTCCTGCTCGGGTTCATACTCGACTTTATCGAGATCACCTTTGTGGTGGTGCCCATTGTTGGTCCGGTGCTATTAGCGATGGGGGTTGACCCCATCTGGCTGGGCATCATGATTGCCGTCAACCTCCAGACCTCTTTTTTGACGCCGCCCTTTGGATTCGCATTGTTCTATTTACGCGGTGTGACACCGCAAAGTGTGCCGACATCGGCGATTTATCGCGGCGTCGTGCCGTTTATCATCATGCAGCTCGGCATGCTGTTAGCGCTGGCGCTATTCCCTGGACTGGCCACATGGCTGCCTTCGTTGATGTAAGGGGAAAGCATGCATCCTATTGCCAATGTACTGACGATTGCAGGCTCTGACCCTTCCGGGGGCGCAGGCCTGCAGGGAGACCTGAAAACCTTTTCAGCATTAGGGGTCTATGGCACCAACGTGATCACGGCGGTGATTGCCCAGAATACCTGCGGTGTGGCGTCAGTTTATCCGGTGTCGCCGCAGGTGATTCGTGAACAGCTAGAGCATTTGCTCAAAGACGTCACGCTAGACGCGGTCAAAATTGGCATGGTGGCTAGCCGCGAAGTCGCCGAAGTGATCGCTGACGTCCTGCGTAAGAAACGTCCGCGCTGGATCGTACTGGACCCCGTCATGGTGGCCAAAAGCGGTGATATATTGGTGGATGACGCCGGTATTCGCGCCGTGCGGGATATCCTGGTGCCGTTAGCCGACGTCATCACTCCCAACCTGCCAGAAGCAGCCGTACTGCTCGATTCACCCTCGCCGACTAGCTTAGAGGAAATGGAGGCAATGTTGCCGGGGCTGATGCAGTTAGGCGCGCCGTATGTGGTGCTCAAAGGCGGCCACCTGCGCGGGGCGACGTGCCCTGACTTGCTGGCAACACCCAGCGGCCATGAGTGGCTGCCCGCGTCGCGTATTGATACTGATAACTTACACGGTACCGGCTGCGCGCTCTCTTCGGCGATCGCCGCCTGTTTAGCCAAGCAGCCGGCCTCAGCACCCGCTAATGCAGCAGTGGCGGCGATTAGCGAGGCCAAGCAGTGGCTGCATGCCGCGCTAGAAGCAAGTGCCCGTCTAAACGTGGGTAAAGGGCGTGGTCCAGTGCATCACTTTCATGCGTGGTGGTAACGCTAGCGCCGTTTGGCAAGATTTATTAGGCATTAGGTATTGCGCTGAGAGTTTGCGAGAAAACGCTGTTAACAGGAGGGTATCACCATGCGATTAAGGCTGAACCATCATCCCGCGCTGGGCGCATTACTGGCGATATGTATGATGTTGATAACGTCTGGTGTCTTTGCCAGCAGCGTTTCTGAGCGGGGTGAGCGTTTTGAACGCGTTGTTGACGAGAACGGGCAGCGCTATACGCTGATTGGCAGCGGCGTTTTTCGCTATATGGTCTGGAACGCCTACGCTGGAGCGTACTATCAGCTTGAAAGTGATACGCAACCTCAGCCGCTGGGTAACCAGCCGAGGCGGCTAGAGCTGGCTTATTTCCGTGCCATTAAAGCGTCAGATTTTGCCGAAGCCACGGAAGAAACACTGCGGGACACGCTGACGCTTTATGAGTTCACTCAGATTGAAGCGCCCCTAGAGCAGCTTAATCAGCGCTATAGTGACGTAGTGCCCGGCGACCGCTATCTACTTAGTTGGGACGGCACGCAGCTACGTTTGGCGCTCAATGGCGAGGTTCTGTTTGCAGAGGATAACGCTGAGTTAGCCAGCGCCATGTTTAGTATCTGGCTAGGCGAGCGCCCTTTGGGTGAAGATTTTCGCGATGCGCTGTTAGGAAGAGGCTAGCGAGCAGTGGCGGCAGTCGCTGTCGTTAGCAGCCAAGGAGAAGCATGATGAAAGCGCTGATTCAGCGGGTGACGCGCGCCAGCGTAGCGGTGAAGGGTCAAACTGTGGGGGCAATCGAGCATGGGTTGCTAGCGCTGGTGGGCGTAGAAAAGGGCGACGACCAGGCGGCCGCTAGCAAGCTGTTGCATAAGCTGCTGCATTACCGTGTGTTCAGCGATGCTGACGGTAAAATGAATCAAAACCTTCAGCAGGTGAACGGCGGGCTGCTGCTTGTTTCTCAGTTCACCTTGGCAGCGGATACTCGTAAAGGGCTGCGCCCCAGCTTTTCCAGCGCCGCGCCGCCGGACGAGGGCGAGCGGCTATTTGACTTCCTTGTCGCCCAGGCCAGCGCTGCTTGGCCCAACGTGGCCACCGGTGAGTTTGGTGCCGATATGCAGGTAGCGCTGATCAACGATGGCCCGGTCACGTTTTTACTGGAAAGCTAGTGAGATCTGACGAGGCCTAGCTAACCGCTTCTTCGCTGGCCAGCAGCTCGGCTTCCATTGTCTCTAGCGCTTCTTCGGTGCTGAGCCACTGCCGCTCTGACTCATCCAGCCGTGCTTTAATCTCAGCCTGTTGGCTAAGCGTCTTGGTCAACTCCGCTTTACGCGCACTGTCTGTGTAGAGCTCAGGGTCAGCCAGCACGAGCTCTACCTCTTCCAATGCCTGCTGGGCCTTTTCCATGGTCTGTTCGGCCTGGTCGCGCTGTTTTTTCAACGGGCGTAATTTTTCGCGCAGTTCGGCGGCCGCTTTACGGGATGCTTTGCGCGCTTCACGGCTGTCGCCGCTAGGCTGCTGACTTTGACGTTCGGCCTTTTCACCGCGTGAGTCGCGGCGACTCTCTTCCAGGCGCGCTTTAAGCCAAACCCGATAATCCTCTAGATCGCCGTCGAACGGTTCGACGCGATTATCGGCTACTCGCCAGAACTCATCTACGGTCGCCCGCAGCAGGTGACGGTCGTGAGACACCAAAATAACCGTGCCTTCAAAGCTTGCAAGCGCCTGAGTTAATGCTTCGCGCATCTCCAAATCCAGATGGTTGGTCGGCTCATCGAGCAAGAGCAGGTTAGGCTTTTGCCAGGCGACCAATGCCAGCGCCAAGCGGGCTTTCTCGCCGCCCGAGTAGTTGGCGACTGTGCCGAAGGCGTCGTCACCCTTAAAGCCAAATCCGCCCAGGAAATTGCGAATATCCTGATCACTGGCGGTGGGCGAGAGGCGCTGCACATGCACAAAGGGCGTCGATGAAACGTCCAGGCTTTCAAGCTGATGCTGAGCAAAGTAGCCAATCGCTAAATGCTCGCCGGGCACGCGCTTGCCATTAAGTAGCTCAAGCTCGCCAGTCAGTGATTTAATCAGCGTCGATTTGCCAGCGCCGTTAGGACCTAGCAGGCCAATGCGACTGCCGGGCAGCAGGGTAACGTTGACCTTGTCCAGCTGGATGTTATCGTCACTTCCGTCGTCCGTTTTACCGCGATAGCCTAGCTGAGCCTGATCCAGCACCAGCAGCGGACGTGACGTTTTATCGGCAGCGGGCAGCGTGAAGTGGAACGGGGAGTCCACGTGGGCAACGGCGATATCTTCCATGCGCTCAAGCATTTTGACCCGGCTTTGTGCCTGCTTCGCCTTGGTCGCTTGTGCTTTAAAGCGGGCGATAAAGCGCTCGATCTCTTCCCGACGCGCCTGCTGTTTGACGGCTTCGGCTTGCTGAAGGGCAAGCTTTTCGGCGCGGGTGCGCTCAAACTGGGAGTAGTTGCCGCGGTAAAGCTCCAGCGTTTGGTGGTGCATATGCACGATGTGGTCGCACACCGCATCTAAAAAGTCGCGGTCGTGAGAAATCAGCAGCAGCGTGCCGGGATAGCGGGTCAGCCACTGCTCCAGCCACAGTAAAGCATCCAGGTCTAAATGGTTGGTGGGCTCGTCCAGCAGTAGCAAGTCAGAAGGCATGAAAAGGGTGCGGGCGAGATTGACGCGCATTCGCCACCCGCCGGAAAACGCCGACAGCGGGCGGGTCAGGTCAGCTTGTAAGAACCCAAGCCCGACCAGCAGCTGTGCCGCGCGGGACGCAGCACGGTAGCCGTCCAGCGTTTCAATTAAGCCATGCAGTTCGGCTTCGCGATGGGCGTCGTCGGCTTCACGAGCGGCAAGTAAGTCGGCCTCGGCCTGTCGTAATGCCAGGTCGCCGTCGAGCACATACTCGATAATAGGCCGGTCAAGCGCGTCAACTTCCTGGGCCATATGCGCAATACGCTGGCCTCCGCTCATCTCGACATCACCCTGGTCGGGCGCAAGCTCGCCCAGCAAGAGTTTGAACAGGCTCGATTTACCGGCGCCGTTTGCCCCGATAATGCCGGCCTTTACCCCGTTATTAAGAGTAACGTCCGCGTTGTCGAGTAGCGTTTGCGTGCCGCGTTGCAGGGCGACTTGGCGCAGTGCGATCATGCCTTCTCCCGAAAAAAATGTGGGTCATACGATGCCAGATTCTATTGCGCTTGATTCTACCCGATTGCAGCGCTTGCAGCAGATACCGTTATGGGATTTTGCGCTCGCGTTTTACGCCAAGCCAGGCGTTGAAGCGGCGTGCTTAACGTTACAGGACGAGGCGGGATTAGATGTTTGCGAAGTGTTGTTTCATTGCTGGCTATATTCATGCGGCTTAGAAGCCGTGTCGACAGCCGTGTCTGCCGTGCGCAAGGAGCGTCTTCACTGGCAGGCTCGAGTAACGGATGTTTTGCGCGCACTGCGCCGCGACTTAACGTCGTCGGCTGCCTCGAACGAAGCTGTGGCAGCGCTGCGCAAGACCATTAAACAGGCGGAACTGATGGCCGAACGTGAGAACCTTCAACGTTGGCAAATATGGGCTTTGGAAGTAAAAATCGATGAAAAATGCGTCACTAACATCGTTGAAAAGCCTTCTAACGTAGCTGAATGGCTTGAAAAAAAGCTGAATCATGGTGAAAAAGCCTTCCAGTTTACTGGTTCTTCAAACACGCCTTCGGCGTCGCTTCAGGCGCTGCAAACGCTCGTTCGTCAACTTGACCCTCATCAAGGAGCGCGCTAGCCTGAATTTAAGCTAGTTTTGAATCACCTAGCGTTATTTGCCCGCTAGCACGCAGTTAACGACGCATTTTTGCCTATTAGCGAACAATAATGCCGCGTTGAGAAACGCGACGATGGGTTGGTTTTAAACGTTAGATGCTAAGCAGTTCGCTTTAAAAATAATGTTGCGCATTTGTATCGCGCGCTTACCACTGCAAGGGGAACATCGCATGAAGGCAAGCAAAACCGTTTCTACTCGTTCTGTCACCACGAAGTTAATCACTACTGCCAGCGTTGGCGCACTGCTGTTAGGCATGGCGTCGGTGGCACAAGCAGACAACTGGCGTTACGCTCACGAAGAGTACGAAGGCGACGTTCAAGATGTCTTTGCCTATGCCTTTAAAGAATATATTGAAGAAAATTCTGACAACACGGTGCAGGTGTATCGTTTTGGTGAGCTGGGCGAGTCTGATGACATTATGGAACAGACGCAGAACGGCATCCTGCAGTTTGTGAACCAGTCGCCTGGTTTCACGGGGGCGCTGATCCCTGAAGCGCAAATTTTCTTTATTCCTTACCTGCTGCCGACCGACGAAGAAACTGTGCTGACGTTCTTTGACGAAAGCAAAGCCATCAACGAAATGTTTCCGGAGCTTTATGCCGAGCAAGGCCTAGAGCTGCTGAAAATGTATCCAGAAGGCGAAATGGTCATTACTACCAATGAGCCGATTAGCTCACCGGAGGATATGGATAATAAGAAAATCCGTACCATGACCAACCCGCTGCTGTCGGAAACTTACGATGCCTTCGGCGCAACGCCTACGCCGCTGCCGTGGGGTGAAGTGTACGGTGGTCTGCAGACCGGTATTCTTGATGGTCAAGAAAACCCGATTTTTTGGATCGAATCAGGCGGTCTGTATGAAGTATCGCCACACCTGACGTTCACTGGTCACGGCTGGTTTACCACCGCGATGATGGCCAACCAGGATTTCTATGCAGGCCTGTCTGAAGAAGACCAAGCGCTGGTGCAAGAAGCTTCACAAGCCGCTTATGATCAGACGATTGAGCACATCAAAGGCTTAGCCGATGAAGCGCTAGAAAAAATTCAGGCGGCGTCTGATGAAGTAACGGTGACGCGTCTGAACGAAGAGCAGATTCAGGCCTTCCGTGAGCGTGCTCCGCAGGTTGAAGAAGCCTTCCTTGAAATGACCGGTGAAGGTGGTCAAGCGCTGCTTGATCAGTTTAAAGCAGACCTTGAGACCGTTACCAACGAGTAATCATCCCTTATAAGCCATACGGGCAAAATGGGTGATGTACCCAAGGGGCAGCGAAGGCTGCCCCTTTTTTGTTGCGCCGACGTGGAGTTGGATATTCACTTTAGGGCTTGTAAGCGCTACGGGTGGGTTACGTACATCTAGCGTTGAAACATCTGCATCAGCATGCCGTTACGCTAGCGATAATCTCTTGCTCAATAGCGCGAGACGGGTCTGGAAAACGCTGTATTGATTGTACTGAGGGCATTGAGCTGCCGTTAGAGCCATTAGAGAGGAGTCAGGCCATGACCGATGAAGAGATGGAAAATAGCTACCACTCCGGTTTGCCGGGGATATTGGGAGTGATCGACACTGCAATTAGCAAAATTGAAGCCGTTATTCTTGCGGTAGGCGTTTTGCTAATGGCACTGAATACGGTCACCAATGTCATTGCGCGCTTTGTCTTTAGTAACAGTATTATGTTCTCCGGTGAGCTAAACCGGATTTTGATCATCATGATTACCTTTGCAGGCATCGGCTATGCCGCCCGCCATGGTCGTCATATCCGCATGTCGGCTATCTACGATGCGTTGCCGGTCGGTGGGCGCAAAGTATTGATGATCTTTATCGCCCTGTTTACATCCCTAGTGATGTTCTTTTTGCTTTACTATTCAATCGTTTATATTCTTGATCTATACAGCAAAGGTCGCGTTCTGCCATCGCTGGGGCTGCCTGTATGGATTATTTACCTGTGGGTGCCAATGGGGTTTTTGATTACCGGTATTCAGTATTTGCTGACGGCGGTTAAAAACGTCACCTCTGACGATGTGTATCTCTCGACGGGCGTCGTGGATGGTTACAAAGATACCGAAACTGAAGTCTGATGCAGGGCATTGCACTCTAGGGGAACAGATATGACGACGATAATGGTCACCGCTATGATTGCCCTGCTGCTGCTGGGCTTTCCTATGATGATTCCGCTAATTACCGCCGCGGTAATTGGTTTTTATATGATGTTTAACGGCTTTGGACAGATGGATACGCTGATCCAACAGATGATGGCAGGCATACGCCCCGCCTCATTAATTGCCGTGCCGATGTTTATCCTAGCCGCGGACATTATGACCCGCGGGCAGTCGGCTAACCGTTTGATCGAAATGGTCATGTCGTTTATCGGCCATATCAAAGGTGGCCTAGCCGTCAGTACCGCTGCCTCATGTACGCTGTTTGGCGCTGTTTCTGGCTCAACGCAGGCAACGGTGGTGGCCGTTGGCTCACCGCTGCGGCCCAAGATGCTTAAGGCAGGCTATTCCGATTCATTTACGTTAGCGCTAATCATTAACGCCAGTGACATCGCCTTTTTGATTCCCCCCAGCATTGGCATGATCATCTATGGGGTAATCTCAGGTACATCCATTGGTGAACTGTTCATTGCGGGGATTGGGCCAGGGTTAATGATTCTGGTGATGTTTTCCGCCTATAGCATTGTGTATGCCATCGTTAAAGACGTGCCTACCGAGCCAAAGGCGAGCTGGAAAGAGCGCGCATTGGCGGTAAAACAAGCGCTTTGGCCGCTAGGCTTTCCGGTCATTATCGTAGGCGGTATTTACGGGGGTGTGTTTAGTCCAACCGAAGCCGCTGCTGCCTGCGTGTTGTACGCCATCTTGCTAGAGTTTGTGGTGTTTCGTTCGCTGAAGATGCACGACATTTATGCTATCGCCAAATCGACGGGCCTGATTACGGCCGTGGTGTTTATCTTGGTCGCTGTCGGTAATGGCTTTTCGTGGATTATCTCTTTCGCGCAAATTCCGCAGATGATCTTGGAAACGGTGGGTGTCAATGACGCTGGGCCAACGGGCGTTTTGATTGCCATTTGTATCTCGTTCTTTGTGGCGTGTATGTTTGTCGACCCGATTGTGGTCATTTTGGTGTTAACGCCGATTTTTGCGCCGGCCATTGCTGCAACGGGCTTAGACCCGGTGTTGGTGGGTATATTGATTACCCTGCAGGTGGCGATAGGGTCGGCAACACCGCCCTTTGGGTGCGATATATTTACCGCCATTGCGATTTTTAAACGCCCTTATTGGGATGTCATTAAAGGCACGCCGCCGTTCATCTTCATGCTGATCTTGGCCGCCGCGCTGCTGATCATGTTCCCGCAGATTGCGCTGTTTCTGCGTGATGTTGCCTTTCGGTAAGCGGCCACGAGGAGTACACGAATGTTTAATCGCATTTTAGTCCCGGTGGATGGCTCAAAAGGCGCTATCAAGGCGTTGGAAAAAGCGGTGGGGCTGCATTTGCTGACCGGTGCTGAGCTTTATTTACTGTGCGTTTTTAAGCACCACAGCCTGTTGGAAGCCTCACTTTCTATGGTGCGGCCCAGCCAGCTGGATCTTCCCGACGATGCGTTAAAAGAGTACGCCACGGAAATTGCCGTCCATGCGAAATCCCATGCTGTTGAGCTTGGCGCTGATGCTTCCCGCGTGCGGGCTTTTGTAAAGGGCGGTCGCCCTTCGCGGATCATCGTGCGTTTTGCCCATAAGCGTGAATGTGACCTTATTGTCATTGGTGCACAGGGCACCAATGGCGAAAAAAATCCGTTACTTGGCAGCGTCTCCCAGCGTGTAGCGGGCGCGGCGGATTGTCCAACGCTGGTGGTTTAATCGCTAAACCTCTTTAGTATTTTGTGGTCTTATTAAACACCCACCGCTCGGCAGATGCATTTGACGAGCGGTGGGTGTTAGTCTTTGGGTGACACTGATAGGCGTTCGGCGCCGCTTTAAAAGGATCTTTCATGAAACTACTGCTTTCTACAACGGCTCTTACGGGGCTGCTTTTGGTCGCCCCTTTTGCAGCAGCAGCGCCAGAAACCGACGAACAGCGTTTGGCTTATAGCCTGGGTGTTACCCTGGGTGAAAGCATGCAGGCGGATATTGAAGACCTTGATTTGGATGCCTTTAACGACGGCATGCGCGATGTTTTTGAAGATGCTGAGCTCGCGCTGACGGAAGAAGAGATGACCGAAGCGTTAATGGCTTTCCAAGAGCAGTCGATGCAGGCACGTGAAGCTGAAGCCGAAGAAATGGCGCAGATGAATCTTGATGAAGGCGAAGCCTTTCTAGCCGAGAACGCTGAGCGTGAAGAAGTCACGGTGACAGATTCTGGCCTTCAGTATGAAGTGCTTGAATCTGGTGACGGCGCGACCCCAGGTGCTGAAGACACTGTTGAAGTGAACTACGAAGGTATGCTGTTGGATGGCACGGTCTTTGATAGCTCATTTGAACGTGGCGAGGCGGTAAGCTTTCAGACCAATCAAGTGATTGAAGGTTGGCAGGAAGCGCTGCAGCTGATGAGCGTGGGCGATAGCTGGATGCTGTATATCCCGGCTGAGCTTGCCTACGGCGAAAACGGCCAGGGCCCGATTGGACCCAATGAGATGCTTACCTTCCGCGTTGAACTGCTAGGCGTCGAATAAGCGATGCTGCCAGCCTCGGCTTTAGCGGTGCATCCTCTTGCTTTCACGCTGCTTTGCGTAAGCATGTGTGTGCCGCTGATTGCTCAAGCCGAGGCCGCCAGCGAGCACAATGCGCTGCCTGCGTTGGGCGCCGCTTCTGATGACGCAAGCGTAGTGGGCCTATCGTCGGGCGGCTACATGGCTACCCAGCTGGCAGTGGCATGGCCCGAGCGTTTTAGCGGCTTGGGTGTACTGGCGGCAGGCCCTTGGAGCTGTGCCCAAGGCTCGCTCAGACTGGCGTTGAATCAGTGCCTGACGACTCGCAACGGCGCGCCGTCATTGGACGACTTACAAACCCGCCATCAGCGTTACCTAGCACGTGATCTTGTGGGTAAAACAGATGCCCTTAGTCAGCTCCGGGCTTATCTGTGGCACGGTGAAGATGATGAAGTGGTTGAGCCTGAACTCGGTGATTTATTAGCCGAGCAATGGCAGGGCTGGCTTGCTTCGCCCGACCAGCTGCGCGTTGTGCGTAGCGAAAATATTGGGCATGGTTGGCCGGTGCGTTTGCCCAGTAACGCCGCTTCTGATCCGCATGAGTGGGGCGACTGCCATCAAGGCGGCGGTAGCTATGTATTATCCTGCGATGAAGACATTGCTGGCGAAATGCTGGATTGGCTCTATCCCGAGCGCGACGTCTCAGATGACGCTAGCTCCAGTGGAGAAGAGAGCGGGGCGCTAATCGCCTTTGATCAAGCGGAATTTGCGGCAAAAGGGTTGGCTGACACGGGCTACGTGTTTATACCGCAAGACTGCGAGGCGGGCGGCTGCCCGGTAACGCTGGCAATTCACGGCTGCCAAATGAATGAAGCGGCGATTGGTGATACGTTCATCCGCTATTCTGGGTTAAATGACTGGGCTGCAGCGCATCAACAAATCGTGCTTTATCCTCAGGCAGAAAGCAGCATGACCAATCCCCAGGGTTGCTGGGACTGGTGGGGATTTGCTGAAAGCACCTGGCAGGTAAGCCCTCAATACGATACCCGCGAAGGGGTTCAAATTAGCGCATTGATGGCAATGCTCGATCGCCTTCAGACAGCGCCAGAGCCAATCGATTAATCCTCTAGCTCAGTTTCTAATGCGGCAACACCTACTTCAAGCCATAGCGGTTTACTGGCCATTTTCATTAACTCCGAATGACATCAAAATCAAACCAGCTGCCGACATTGCCGTCGGCCGTTTTTAGTATGACTCGCGCTCGCCAAGGCATAACTGCCTGAGTGCAGATGCCTACCTGGCCTTGGCCTTGAAAGTGGCCCGGCGAACGGGCGGTAAGGCCAAAACGATGTAAGCCTACATCCATGTCCCGGCCAATAAAATCAACGTCCATCTGCGTGGCTTTCACACCCTCTACTGCTACTTCCAGTGGTAATATCGCTAATGCATCAATGCGCAGGCGGCCAGCGCTAAGCCGGTGATCAGTATCAGTACCCTTAATACGGGGAAGGCTGCAGGGGATGCAGCTTTGGACATCATCTTCATGGCAGAATAATCGCTACGCAAGGCGTCAGGCGGAAATGATTGCCATGGTAACAGTAATCAAGTCGATATCGTTGTGCTTGAGTGTCGCAGGTATAAGGAACGCAAATGGAGAGTATCACCGGCGCTTTAGGCCCATTGTTTTTATTGATTTTACTGGGTGCAGTACTAGGTAACTGGCGGTGGCCAAGCGATACTTTTTGGCCGCAGATGGAACGGCTGATTTACTTTGTACTGTTCCCAGCGATGCTGGTGGGCACCTTGGCCACCGCCGATGTGACCCAGGTGCCGGTCGGCCGTTTAGCGCTAGTGTTACTGGGCGCGATGGCTTTTTTTGGGCTGCTGCTATGGCGCTTGCGTGGCTGGTTACGGCTCGCACCCGCTGCGTTTACCTCTGTGTTCCAAGGCGCCGTACGGTTTAATACCTATGTTGGCGTTGCCGGTGCCGCCGCGCTACACGGCAGCTTAGGAGCGACCACCGCTGCGGTCGCTGTTGCTCTGATGGTGCCGGTGGTCAACGTCATGTGTGTCGCAAGCTTTGTCGGCGCAGGAACCTTGGGCAGTGCAAGCCTGGGTAAAAGCGTTATGGCGCTGGTTAAAAACCCGTTGATTTTGGCTTGTCTCGTGGGTATTGGTCTGAATGTCTCGGACATCGGTTTACCCGGCTGGAGTCATGCGACAGTTGGCTTGCTAGGCCGCGCGGCTTTGCCGCTTGGGCTGGTAGCCGTAGGCGTTGCACTACGCCCAGCGGCGCTGCTACGTATTGACCGTGGCGTGCTGGCCACTAACAGCGTTAAGCTGTTATTAATGCCGGCATTCGTGCTGATATTAACCTGGATATTACAGCTAGACCCTGTCAGCCGGGACGTGGCGCTACTGTTTGCAGCGCTGCCGACCGCCACGTCCGCGTATATTCTAGCGCGTCAGCTGGGAGGCGATGCCGAGCTGATGGCGGCCATCATCACGGGGCAAACATTATTAGCAATGCTCACACTGCCGCTATGGCTGAAGCTGGTAAGCTAATTAAGAAACTAAATAAAAAATATTCGTATTTGTATTGACGGCTTGAATGAGAATGATTACAGTGTGTTTGTGGCGTTTGATGAGACGCCACGACCAAGACAGATACTTCGCAAAGATCAGCGTCAGTTGACTGTCATGGTTTCTCCCTCTCATTGCTAGTCACGGTCTTTTGCCACTCCTTTGGAGTGGCTTTCTTTTTTCTACCTCTCGCTAATAACCTCTCCTTGCTAATGCTCTGCGCAAATTAGCGTTACTCGTTTTGTGCTCGTCGCCTATGCTGTCGTTATCACCGCTTATTTCTTAATGCATTTGTGAATAGATTTTTTGTGGGAGCACTGGGTCATGCGCATTGCCGTTTTTAGTTCTAAACCCTATGACCGGATATTTCTGACCCGCGCCAATACGGCTGGCAAGCATACATTGAGCTTTTTCGATACGCGCCTCACGGCTGACACGGCGTTTATGGCTAAGGGTTTTGACGGAGTATGCGCCTTCGTCAACGATTGCCTTGATGCCGCGGTATTAGAAATGCTCTATAAAAGCGGTTCAAGGCTGGTAGCGTTGCGCTCAGCTGGTTTTAATCATGTGGATCTAGCGGCAGCGGCTAGATTAGGCATGACGATTGTACGCGTTCCCGCCTATTCGCCGCATGCGGTCGCTGAGCATGCTGTGGCGCTTCTGCTCAGCCTGAATCGAATGACCTATCGCGCCTATAACCGCGTGCGTGAGGGAAATTTTTCTCTGGATGGCCTGCTGGGTTTTGATCTCAATGGCAAAACGGTCGGCGTTGTTGGCACGGGACAAATCGGGCTGATTTTTGCCGATATCATGCATGGCTTTGGCTGCCAGATGTTGGCTTATGACCCTTTTCCCAACTCGGATGCAAAACCATTTATAAAGTACGTGCCGCTACCAACACTGTTCTCTAAAGCCGATATTATTTCCCTGCACTGCCCTCTAACGCCTGACACTCATCATTTGATTAATAGCGATGCCATCGCGCAAATGAAAGCTGGGGTCATGATTCTAAACACGGGTCGCGGTCGCGTGGTTGATACCCAGGCCGTCATCGCCGGCCTGAAAAGCGGCAAAATCGGCCGCCTTGGCTTGGATGTCTATGAAGAGGAGGAGCAGCTATTCTTTGAAGACTTATCCGAACAAGTGATTAGCGATGATCAGTTTATGCGTCTGACAACCTTTCACAATGTGCTGATCACCGGCCATCAGGCCTTCTTCACCACAGAGGCCTTAACGAATATTGCTGAGACCACCCTAGCCAATATCGACGCCTTTGAAAGTGGTGAAGGGGCGATGCATCAGGTGTTGAACGCTAAATGCGCCCCCCAAGATGCTGACGGCGCGCGCACTGCGTTTGAATAGGCAGCACTAAAAATAGCTTAATCTTGACGCTGGTAAATCAAATCCCATACGCCGTGGCCGAGCTTTTCGCCGCGTGCTTCAAACTTGGTCAGCGGGCGAAACGTGGGGCGGGGTACATAGGGGGCCGTTTCCTGGGTGGCCGTGTTGGCATAGCCGGGGGCTATTTCCATCACCTCGGCCATCCACTCGGCGTAGGCTTCCCAGTCAGTTGCTAAGTGAAAGGTGCCGCCGGGCATCAGGCGCGTACGAATTAGCTCGACGAACGCTGGTTGCACGATGCGTCGCTTATGATGTTTTTTCTTCGGCCATGGGTCGGGGAAGAACAGCTGCAGCGTGGTCAGCGAACCTTCGGGAAGGCACTGCTCAAGCACTGCTAGAGCGTCTTCCCGATAAACGCGCAGGTTACTAAGGCCGCGCTTGTCGACTTCATCAAGTAGTTTGCCAACGCCGGGGGCATGGACTTCAATGCCAATAAAGTCAGTCTCTGGGTGAGTCTGGGCCTGTTCGATAAGCGAGTTACCCATGCCAAAGCCGATTTCCACTACGCGTGGCGCCTGGCGTCCAAAGAGTGCGTCTAGGTCTTGACGGCCTTGCGCGATGGTCAAGCCAAAGCGCGGCCATACATCGTCTAATCCGCGGTTCTGTGCCGGGGTCATTCGGCCCGCGCGAATCACATAGCTTTTAATGCCGCGGCGGTGCAACGGAGCATCTTGGCTTTCTGGGCCGGTGTTGTTCTCAAGGGAGCTGTCTTGAGAATCGCTATTTTCAGGGCTGTTTTCAGAGCTAGATTCAGTCATGGGGTCTCGAATCAATTAACCGTTAATACGGCCTGCGAAAGGTGAGGAAGGGTCGGCGGATTGCCGACGTGGCATGCGGCCGGCTAAAAATGCATCGCGTCCGGCCTCAACGGCCAGCTTCATGGCGTTGGCCATGCGTAGCGGCTCGCGGGCGTGAGCAATGGCCGTATTCAGCAACACGCCGTCGCAGCCTAGCTCCATGGCCATGGCCGCGTCTGACGCAGTGCCAATACCTGCATCCACCAGCACCGGCACGCTGCTGCGCTCAACAATGAGGCGTACGTTGTGCGGGTTCTGAATGCCGTGGCCAGAGCCAATCAGCGAGCCCAGCGGCATGATGGCGCAGCAACCCATCGCTTCTAATTCGAGAGCCACAATAGGGTCGTCGCTGGTGTACACCATCACATCAAAACCGTCGGCAAGCAGTGTTTCGGCTGCTTTTAGCGTTTCTACCACGTTGGGATAAAGCGTGGTTTCGTCACCGAGTACTTCCAGCTTGACCAGGTTATGGCCATCAAGCAGCTCGCGGGCTAAGCGGCAGGTGCGCACCGCGTCTTTAGCGGTATAGCAGCCAGCGGTGTTAGGTAGCAGGGTGTAGCGCTGGGGCGAGATAACGTCCAACAGATTGGGCGCACCGGCATCCTGGCCTAAGTTAGTACGGCGGACGGCAAACGTGACGATTTCAGCGCCGCTCTGGGCAATGGCGGCGCCGGTTTCTGTAAAATTTTTGTACTTGCCGGTGCCAACCAGCAGGCGCGAGTGAAAATCGCGCCCGGCAATGGTTAGCGGGGCATCGGCTAGCGGTGCAGAGGTAGGTTGCGTCATAGTATTTCCTTTAGCCGCCGCCAATGGCATGCACGACTTCCACGTGGTCACCATCGGCCAGGCAGGTATTGGCGTGCTGGCTGCGGGGGACAATCTCTTCGTTAATTTCAACGGCGATACGACGACCGCTAAGGCCTAGCTGTTCCACTAGGTCGGCGGCGGTAAGGCCAGCCGCCAGCGTATGTGGCTCACCGTTTAGCTCTATTTGTATGGGCATAGCTTGTGTAGACATGAATAGGAGTGTCTCATTCGTCGTGGCAATGCGTTGCCTATTGTAGCGGTTTCGAGCCGTTCAAGGTACGCCATGAGTGCAATCAGCGCGTAGGGCGCAATCAAACGGGAGGCAATAGAGCAACGTGCAGCGAACAGATAAAGTGTGGTGGTGTGTCGTGGCGCTCTCGGGCGTATTAATGGTGATGCTGGGTGCCTATGCAGCGCATGGCATGCAGGCACGGACGACCCAAGCAATGGTCAGCGCTGTTGAAACCGGCGTACGTTATCAAGCATGGCACACGCTTGCCATGATGATAGTGCTGGTATGGAAGCGGGTACAGCCGCTAAGTGGCCAGCGCTGGATATTAGCCTGCTGGGCGCTGGGTGTTGCTGGCTTTTCGGGGTCACTCTACGTAATGGCGCTGGCGGGGCTTAGCGTCGGCATCGTCACGCCGATAGGTGGCCTGCTGCTGATGTTAGGCTGGGTAATGCTGGCAATTACGGTCGTGAAAGCCTCGTAAGCCGCCCGTAGCGCTTTTTTATGGGGCTTGTTCTGTGCGCCTGCTATCGACACGCGCGATGTCTGCTGGCGCGTCGATATCGATAAGCGTGCCGTCGTCCTGCACGTCATATTCTCGATACTGGGATAAATGGCGACGAATAACCGGCTGGGCGCCACTATTGCCACTTAACGTTTCAAGCGCTGGCCAGAATTCTCGTCCAAAAATCACCGGATGGCCTGGCCGCCCTTCATAGCAGGGTCGCAGGATGGTGTCGCGGGTGGCTAACCGCTGAAGCGCCAGCAGCGTCTTGCGTTCAATGCAGGGCATGTCGCCCAATAAAATCGCGACCGCCTGAACGTGATCCAGACGCGGGTCATGACTCAGCGCGGCTACCGCTTCGGCGAGGCTTGATCCCAGGCCCAAGTGCGCTGTTTGCAGCTGAATTAGCGCCATGGTGTCGGCCAGGCCGAGTAAGCTTGGCGTGTCGTCTTCACGAATCGCCACGCGTAGCAGCGTAAAGGAATACTCAGCATGGGCGACGGACGTTGCCAGCAGCGACTGCCCGCTGGCTAGCATCGCGCTGCGCTTGTCGTGCTGGCCAAAGCGCCGGGAGTAGCCGGCGGCCATCACTAAGGCGACAACGTGGCTAGAGCTCATTAATGGCGCGCCCATGCTGCACTCGCACAATGTCTGCCATGACGGCGAGAGCGATTTCCGCCGGGGTCTTGCTGCCTAACGCTAAGCCAATCGGCATATGCAGTCGGTTGACTTCTTTTTCGCTTAGCCCGCCGGAGCGCAGCAGCCGCCCGGCGCGGGCAGCTGATGTGCGTCTTGAGCCCATTACACCAATATAAAAAGCCGGCGTGCGCACCGCTTCTATCATGGCCAAATCATCAATGCGCGGGTCGTGGGTGAGCGCTACAACTGCGGTGGCGCTATGGCAAGCACCGGCAGCGATATAAACGGAAGGCAGTAACGCTTTAACCGCTACGCCGGGTACTGAAAAGTCCTCGCAGGCTGCCTCATCGGGGTCACAGACAATGACTTCAAACCCCAGGGTGACAGCGAAGGCAGCGCACGGGGCTGAAATCGGTGAAATGCCGGCAATAATGAGCCTTCTGGCGGGGGCGAGGCGCATCTGAACAATGCCTGATTCAGCATCGTGTATTACCCGCGGGCCTAGGCCGGGCTCATCGGTAAAGTAACGCTCCCCGCTGGATAAATGCACGTTACGTAGCACGCGGCGGTGGCCTTGCAGGGCGGCCAGCAAGGTCGTTAGGTGTTCAAGTGTCTCGGGTTCGGCGGGTAGACGTTCGATCAACACGTCTAGAATGCCCCCGCAGGGCAGCGCGAGGTGAGCGCCTTGCGCGTCGTTAGGGTCGCCATAGCGCATGACGGTGATCGGCTGATCAAACTCACCCGCGCCCAGGCGCTGTATAAAGTCCTCTTCTACGCAGCCCCCTGATAGTGAGCCGATAAACTGTCCCGTTTGGCTGACCACCATCCATGACCCGGGGGCGCGTGGCGATGAGCCAAACGTTGCCAGTACGGTGCACAGCCAAAGCGTTTCACTTTTCTGTGCCCACGCGATGGCTTGCTCGATCACCTGTCGATCTAAATGCTGCATTTCAAACGCATCCCCTTGTTAGCAAACGGCTTCCATTGCCCGTGTTGGCGTGGGCCGTCATCTCACGACATGTTTTTTTAAGCAATTTCGGCTCAGGAGACAGGTTGCTTACAACAATTATGGCTATGCTAAAGCGGTTATGTCATTCATTAAACGACCGCAGTGAGCAAGGAAGGCATCATTTATGAACCCACCTAGTAGCGTTCAAAGGCGTGACGACACCTTACGCAGTGGCGCTGAGAGCTCAAGCGTCTCTTTCGTGGTCAATGGAGCAAGACACGACGTTGAGCTGGATAACCGCACGACATTGCTGGACGCATTGCGTGAGCGTTTAAAGCTGACGGGCACAAAAAAGGGCTGCGACCATGGGCAGTGCGGCGCCTGCACGGTGTCGGTTAATGGCGAGCGGATTAACGCCTGCCTGACGCTGGCCGTTATGCACGACGGTGATGATATTTTGACCATCGAGGGGCGAGCAGCAGCCGACCAGCTCGACCCCATGCAGCAAGCGTTTATCGATCATGATGCGTTTCAGTGCGGTTACTGCACCCCAGGACAAATCTGTTCGGCCAGCGCAGTGCTGGAAGAAATGCAGGCAGGCTTTCCCAGCCATGTAACCAATGATTTAACCGCACCGATCGAAATAACCGATGCCGAAATTCGTGAGCGGATGTCGGGCAATCTGTGCCGCTGCGGTGCTTACTCCAATATTTTAAAAGCGATTACTCAGGTCGCTAAGGAGCGCGCATGAGAGCCTTCTCTTATGAACGAGTGAGCGACCCGGCCCAAGCGGCCGCGCGGGCTGCAGAGGTGCCCGGCGCTAAATTCATCGCCGGAGGCACCAATCTACTTGATTTGATGAAGCACGAGATTGAAATCCCGCAGCACTTGATCGATGTGACGGGAACCGGGCTCAATGATATTACGCCCACCAGCGGCGGCGGTTTGCGCGTGGGGGCAATGGTACGCAATAGCGGGCTTGCGGCCGACCCACGCATTCGCCGAGATTATGGCGTATTAAGCCGGGCGCTGGTGTCGGGCGCCTCGGGCCAGCTGCGTAATAAAGCCACTACGGGCGGCAACCTTTTACAGCGCACCCGCTGTCCCTACTTTTATGATACGGCGATGCCTTGCAATAAGCGTGCGCCTGGCGCGGGCTGTGCGGCACTGGGTGATGGCGCGACGTCGCGCCAACTGGGAATTATCGGCACGTCTGATCGGTGTATCGCCACCCACCCTTCGGATATGGCCGTTGCGCTCAGGGTATTGGACGCTGACATAGAGACCGTCATGCCCAGCGGCAAAACTCGGCGCCTCACGCTTGATGAGTTTTACCGCCTGCCTGGCGACACACCCGAGGTGGAAAATGCGCTGGAACCAGGCGAAATGATTACCGCCGTGGTTCTACCAGCGCCTGTCGAAGGGCGTCACGCCTATTATAAAGTGCGCGACCGCGCCTCTTACGCCTTTGCACTGGTATCCGTTGCGCTAATCAAGACCCCTGACGGCAGCGGGCGTGTGGCGCTGGGCGGCGTTGCCCCCAAGCCGTGGCGGCGCGAGGAAGCTGATGCGGCGTTGCCGAAGGGGGCAACTGCGCTAATGGAGCGCTTGCTCAACGGCGCCCGCCCCACGCAAGAGAACGCCTTCAAGCTTACCCTGGCAGAGCGAACGCTTGCCGCGCTGCTGGCTCAGGAGTGACCCCATGGATTTCAATCAACCCACCGAAGACAACCTGTTTGATCGCGCCCGTATTATCGGCAAGCCCCATGCGCGGATTGACGGCATCCTAAAAGTCACGGGCCGTGCACCTTACGCCTACGAGCGTCATGACGTGGTGGCGAATCAAAAGGTCGGCTACCCATTGTGCGCCACCATTGCCAATGGGCGAGTTACCCACATGGATGCGTCGGCTGCGCGTGGCGCGCCGGGCGTCGTCAGCGTGGTGACAACGCTAGAGATTGAGCCATTGGGCCGCGCCAAAAGTAACGACGCACGGCTGTTTGGGGGCGACGTTATCGAGCATTACCATCAGGCGATTGCGGTGGTGGTGGCCGACACCCTTGAGCAGGCGCGCAGCGCTACCGCGCTGATCAAGGTGAGTTACGAGGAAGCGCCGGGGGTCTTTGACCTTGAGGCAGCCTGGGAGCGCCTGCAGGGCACCGGCGAGCCGCTAGCCGATGTGGGCGACGTGGACGCTGCGTTTGCAGCTGCGCCTGTCACGGTGGATGAGATTTATCGCACCGCTTCCCAAAGCCACGCCATGATGGAGCCGCATGCCTCAATCGTCGACTGGTCAGATGGCCAGCAGATGACGGTATGGACCTCGAATCAAATGATTGCCTGGACGCATAAGGCGCTGGCGACCACGTTTAATATCGAGCCAGACACTATCCGTTTAGAAAGCCCCTACGTTGGCGGTGGCTTTGGCGGCAAGCTTTGGCTACGTGCCGATGCGGTGCTGGCAGCGCTTGGCTCACGTGCTTGCGGGCATCCGGTCAAGCTGGCCTTGCCGCGCCCCATGGTGTTCAACAATACCACCCATCGCTCCGGCACTATTCAGCGCCTGCGCATTGCCGCCAATGCTCAGGGCAAGATTACCGCCTTCGACCATTCGGCGGTATCGCATACGCTGCCCGGCGGCAGCGGCGAGAATCCGGTCAATCAGACCCGCACGTTTTATGCCGCAGAGAGTCGCCGTGTGTCCCACCAGGCCATCGACATGAATCTTCCTGAGTCAGCGGATATGCGTGCGCCAGGCGAGGCGTCGGGGCTTGCTGCGCTAGAAATTGCCATGGATGAAATGGCGGAAAAGCTGGGTATGGATCCCGTCGAGTTTAGAATTCTCAACGATACGCAGGTGGACCCCGAGGATGCCTCCAAGCCGTTTAGCGAACGCCACTTTGTTGAATGCTTACGCCAAGGTGCCGACGCCTTCGGCTGGGAGGCACGTAACCGCACTCCGGGGGCAATGAGAGAAGGGCAGTGGCTGATTGGCCATGGCATGGCCGGCGCTTATCGCGGGGCGCTGACGCTGAACTCCGGCGCGCGCGTTCGCCTGCAGGGCGGGCGGTTGATCGTTGAGACGGATATGACCGATATCGGCACCGGCTCTTACACCATTATTGCCCAGACAGCTGCCGAAACAATGGGGCTTGAGCTAGCCGACGTCGAGGTCAGGCTGGGCAACAGCGATTATCCTGTCTCCTCCGGTTCGGGCGGCCAGTTCGGCGCCGCTAGCGCCACCGCCGGCGTGTATGCCGCTTGTTTGGCCCTTCAAGCGCTGATCGCCAAGCGTTTAAATCTCGACACGCCGCGCTTTGAAAACCGCCGAGTGGTGGCAGATGCGACTGACCTCGCACTTGCCGATATCCTCGATGGCGAAGAGCTGGTCGCTGAAGATACGATGCACTTTGGTGATTTTCAAGACAGCATGCAGATGGGCACCTTTGCGGCGCATTTTGTTGAAGTGGCTGTGCATGCGCATACTGGCGAAACCCGTGTTCGACGCATGCTGGCGGCATGTGATGCGGGGCGCATTCTAAACCCGATAACGGCGCGTAGCCAGGTGCTTGGCGGTATGACAATGGGCGTCGGTGCCGCCTTGATGGAGGGGCTCACCGCCGATCTTGAGCGTGGCTTCTTCGTCAATCACGATCTCGCCAGTTATGAGGTGGCGGTGCATGCCGATATTCCTCAACAGGAGATTATTTTCCTGGACACGGCGGATGCGGCCTCAACGCCTCTCAAGGCAAAGGGCGTGGGTGAACTGGGTATTTGTGGCGTGCCGGCCGCGGTTGCCAACGCGATCTATAATGCGACCGGCGTTCGGCTACGTGAGTACCCGATGACGCTTGATCGAATGATCGACCAGCTCCCTGAAGTAAGCTAGCGCAATCAGGTAATGGGCAGCGCATAGCTGGCGGTGACATGCGCGACAGGGCGTATGTCATCGCTGGCTGAGTATATTTGCACTTCCCCAACGCCTAAGCGGCGGCCGAGTTTAATCAATTTGGCATGGGCGATAATGTCGTGATCACCAGAGGCCGCACGTAGGAAGTGGCAGTTGAAATCGCTGGTCACGGCCATGGGTTCCGGGCCAATCTGCGCCAAAATAGCCACATACAGTGCGACGTCCGCGAAGCCCATCATGGTGGGGCCGGAAACGCGCGGGCCAGGGCGCAGGTGCTCGTGGCCAATTTTTAGCCGCATAGTGGCACGCATCTCGCCGACGCTCTCAATCCTACCCATTCGCTGGGGAAAGACGTCATCCAGAAAGCGTTCAATCTGCTCGGCGTTCATCACGGTCATTGTTGTTTTCCTTTTATAAAAAAAGCCCCGAGGCATAAGCCTCGAGGCTGATTACACCATAAAACCAATTTACTAGGTCTTATGAACCTATGCTTTATGAACCTGTGCTTTATGCACCTGGCGCCACGCGTGAAGTAGCGGCTCGGTATAGCCAGAAGGCTGTTCGCGACCTTTGAAGACCAGGTCTGAAGCCGCTTTAAAGGCGGTGGAACCCTCAAAGTCAGCGCTCATGGCGGTATAGGTCGGGTCGTCTGCGTTCTGCTCGTCGACGACTTTCGCCATACGTTTGAGCGTTTCTTCCACCCGCGGCGCATCAACAATGCCGTGGTGCAGCCAGTTGGCAATGTGCTGGCTGGAAATGCGCAGCGTGGCGCGGTCTTCCATCAGGCCCACGTTGTGAATATCCGGCACTTTCGAGCAGCCCACGCCGTGCTCTACCCAGCGTACAACGTAGCCCAGAATGCCCTGGCAGTTATTATCTAGCTCCTGCTGCTTCTCTTCATCCGACCAGTTAGCGTTTTCAGCCACCGGCACTGTGAGCAGGTCGTCTAAGTAGTCAGGCTCGCCCAGGGCTTCCAGCTCGCGCTGAACGTCGGTGACGTTGACCTGGTGATAATGCAGAGCGTGCAGCGCAGCTGCGGTCGGCGAAGGCACCCAGGCGGTATTAGCGCCGGCTTTCGGGTGGCCGATCTTCTGCTCTAGCATGTTGTGCATCAGGTCAGGCATGGCCCACATGCCTTTACCAATTTGCGCGCGGCCGCGCAAGCCACAGGCAAGGCCGACTTGCACGTTGCTCTTCTCATACGCGGTGATCCATTTGGCGCTTTTCATATCGCCTTTGCGGACCATGGGGCCTGCTTCCATCGCGGTATGCATTTCATCACCGGTACGATCCAGGAAGCCGGTGTTGATAAACGCCACGCGCGAAGCCGCTTCAGCAATGCACGCCTTGAGGTTAACGGTGGTGCGGCGCTCTTCGTCCATGATGCCCATTTTCAGGGTGTCGCGGCTCATGCCCAAAATGTCTTCAACGCGACCGAACAGCTCGTTAGCGAAGGCCACTTCCGCCGGGCCGTGCATTTTCGGCTTGACGATATAAACAGAACCGGTGCGTGAGTTACGTGGCTGATCGGCGTCTTTGTTTAGGTCGTGCAACGCCAGTAGCGAGGTCACTACCGCATCCAGAATACCTTCCGGAAGCTCGTTGCCATCTTCGTCCAGAATTGCCGGTGTGGTCATTAAATGACCGACATTGCGCACGAACATCAGCGAACGGCCGGGCAATGTAACGCTGCCGCCATCGGTGGTTTGCCAAGTGCGGTCAGCGTTGAGCTTGCGCGTAAAGGTCTTGCCACCTTTATCGATATTCTCTTCGAGATCGCCCTTCATCAGGCCCAGCCAGTTGCTGTAAACACCAACCTTGTCTTCTGAGTCGACCGCGGCGATGGAGTCTTCGCAGTCCATAATGGCGGTCAGAGCCGCTTCAACCACCACATCTTTCACGCCAGCCGGGTCGGTTTTGCCGATTGAATCGGTTGGATCAATCTGGATTTCCAGATGCAGGCCATTATTAGCGAGCAGTATGGAGTCAGGCTTAGCGGCGTCACCGGTAAAACCGATCAGTTTGCCCGAGTCTTTCAGGCCGGTGTCACGCCCGCCTTCCAGAGTGACCACCAAGTGTTCGTCACGAATGGCGTATTTGATCGCATCACGGTGCGAGCCAGTAGCGAGCGGCGCCGCGCGGTCCAGCACGCCGCGGGCGTAGGCAATGACCTTGGCACCGCGTTTTGGATTGAAGCTGGTGCCTTTTTCAGCGCCATCTTCTTCTGAAATAGCGTCAGTGCCGTAAAGCGCATCGTAAAGGCTACCCCAGCGCGCGTTAGCGGCGTTCAGCGCATAGCGCGCATTGCTAACCGGCACAACCAGCTGGGGGCCGGCTTGCACGGCAACTTCGCGGTCAACGTTAGCTGTGGTGGCCGCCACGTTGGCAGGAGAGTCAGCTAAATAGCCAATCTCTTTCAAAAAGCGGCGATACGCTGGCATATCGTTAACACGGCCAGGGTTTTCCCGATGCCAAGCATCCAGTTTTTCCTGCAGCGTGTTGCGCTCTTCCAGCAATTGACGGTTTTTGGGTGTCAAATCGTGAAACAGGGCATCAACACCGGCCCAAAAGGCCTTTTCATCAACGCCTGTTCCTGGTAGCGCCTGTTCATTGATAAAACGATCTAGATCGGTTGCCACCTGTAAACCGTGGCGCGTGATACGCTCGCTCATAGGGTTTCTCCTGTCAGATTGCTTGTGGGTAATATGTTTGCCACAAGCAGAGTAAAATATATTTATGGAAAATAATTCCATATCTGGTTGGGCATGTAAACAGCGTAGACCCTAAAGTGGTAAAATGCTCGACCAAATGACTAGGTGCTAGGTGCTAGGTGCTGAGTACTAGGCGCTAGGCGCGCAACCCATCAGTTGCGTTAAGGCCAACGGAAAATGGCGCTATGGAGAAACAACCATGCATGATTTCCAACATCTGGAAGGCTTGTTTCGCCATGCTGCGGGCGAGACTGCCCTTAGCCGCCTGTTGCCAGGGGAAATGCTGGCAGATGCGATGCAGGACTACTTCCACCATTATGGCCTGGAGGCGCTGCTAACCGATGCCAGTGAAGTTCATGCAGGCTTTATCAATACGGGCCGCTTTACGCTGTGGTGCCAAGTGTGGAGTCCTCCTCAGCCGATAGGGACCGCGTTTGTGGTTCACGGCTACTTTGATCATATGGGGCTGTATCGTCATTTGCTTAAACGCCTGCTCGCCAAGGGCTGGCGAGTGGTGCTATGGGATTTACCGGGTCACGGGCTTTCTAGCGGCGCGCGCGCGGAAATAGAAGATTTTGAGGATTATCAACACAGCCTGACCTACGTGCAGACGATTTTAAAAACTCAGGGCATGGCGCCTGCACCTTGGTTGGGCGTGGGGCAAAGCACCGGCGCGGCCATTCTGGCGACCGATGCGCTCACCCGCCGTGAGGCAGCCAGCTGGTCAGGCCTGGTGCTGCTGGCGCCGCTGGTGCGGCCTTGGGGCTGGAGTCAAGCGAGCTGGGTACATTTAATCGCCAGCCCATTTTTAAAGGAGCTGCCGCGTAAATATCGTCCCAACTCCACGGATGAGCAGTTCACCGCGTTTCTGCGCGATGGCGACCCGCTGCAGCCTGAGCGCTTAAGCGTGGCATGGGTAAGCGCGATGCGCCGCTGGATGCCTCGCTTGCTGGCGTTAGAGCCGCTGGCGCTGCCCACTCTTATTCTTCAGGGCGAGCAAGACTTAACGGTCGATTGGGAATGGAATTTAGCCATTTTGGCGGAGAAGTTTCCCAACAACGAGATTCATCGACACCCAGACGCCCGTCACCATCTTGTGAACGAGGCCGATGCCATCCGTGAAGTATTGTTTGAAGCTCTGGATGGTTTTTTAGATCAGCTTAACGATAGCCAGCAGCAAGCCGTGCCTGCGGCTACGCCCCCCTTAACATTCGATCCAGCTGCCGGTAGCCAATCGCCTCAATAAGGTGCGGCTGAGTGGGCTTTTCGACACCTTGAAGGTCGGCAAGCGTTAACGCGACGCGCAGCACGCGGTGGTAGGCGCGGGCGGAAAGCTTGAGTTTTTCGAGCACCCCCGCCAGCCAAGCGCGCTCTTCATCATTGAGCGCGCAGGCGGCTTCCAGCGCTTTGCCGCTCAGCTGGCTGTTTAGCGCGCCGCGTTGCATTTGGCGTTCACGTGCCGCCATTACGCGTTCGCGCACCGCTGCGGAGGGTTCGCCCTGGGTCTGGGCGGTAAGCTGCTCCGGCGGCAGCGCCGGTACTTCAACTTGAAGATCAATACGGTCTAGTAACGGCCCGGAAAGCCGCGCTTGATAGCGCTGAATTTGGCTGGCCGTGCATTGACAGCGGTTTCTAGGGTCGCCTAAATGTCCACAGGGGCAGGGGTTCATAGCGGCTACCAGCTGAAAGCGCGCGGGGTAGCGGCGCTCATGGCTAGCGCGGGCTAAATGAATACTTCCCGTTTCTAGCGGCTGGCGCAAAACCTCTAATACATTACGCGAAAACTCGGGCAGCTCGTCTAAAAACAGCACGCCGTGATGGGCGAGCGAAATTTCACCGGGCTTAGGTTTTGAGCCGCTGTGAATTCCACTAAAAACAGCTACTAATGCTATACTGGAACAATATCTTACGTTATTTTCGACAAGTAAATACGCTACTAATTGACACCAATATAAGCGACTGGGTGTTAAAATCACAAATATATAGGCGACTGAATATGAATCGGCCTGTTAGAGTTATTGGAACTAACCGAAGGAGCCTTACTGGGCAGGTTTCTTTCTTACGAGGAAGCACTTGCAATTTTGAGTCATCATTAGAGCGCGATTTCCTGATGATCCTCGATTTTGATCCGTTGGTCGCTACGGTTTGTGAGCAGCCGCTAACCCTTAAGTATCAAGATGATGATCGAAAAAGGCGTCAGTACACGCCCGATATGCTCGTGACTTACTCGGATGAAGCGGCGCCGATTCTGTATGAGGTTAAGTATCGCGAAGATTTGAGAGAAAATTGGCACATTATGAAGCCTAAATTTCAGGCAGCTATACGCTATTGCAAGCAGCAAGGTTGGGGCTTTCGCATTGTGACTGAGCGAGAGATTAGAGGCACTGGCCTATTGAACAATGCACGATTTCTAAGGGCCTATAGGGACTTGGCAGAGGACTCGGCTACCGCTACTCACTTGGCTAGAACCCTTGCCGTGCTCGGTGAAACAACACCTGAAATTCTACTTACAGCTGCTTATGCGAATGAGGAAAAGCGTATGTGTGCGCTTAGTTGTTTATGGCAAATGATCGCTATAGGCCGTGTTCATGCTGACCTCATACGCCCATTAAACATGTCCAGCCCCATATGGATTACTAACGGAGAAGGTTTCTTATGGCTACAGAGCCCGCTTTTCTATCGGTAACTACTGGGTCTGTGATAACAGCCAATGGTCGTACCTATAGAGTTTCGCACTTGTTGGATGCAGCAACCCTCCTTGCTAAAGATACCGACACTGGAGAGGTGCACCGTCTGTCTGCGCATCAGCTTCGTCCCGTAACGGATATAGAGCTTGGAGAAGGTGGTGTTGCTGAAGGAAAGGATTTATCCGAGATCGAAGACGAAGACTGGCAAGTTGCTCAGCAGCGGTTTGCAGCAATCCGTCCTCTACTTGACGATCCATTTCGTACTCGTGCAAAGGCAGAGCAGTTAGCAGAAGAAGCCGGTGTTCACGTTGCCACTTTATACCAATGGGTTAAGGACTATCACGAGGCTGGCCATATTTCAGCATTGATACCAGCCCCGCGAGGCCGCAAGCCAGGTACGAAAAAGCTCGATAAGAAAGTCGAGGCAATAATCGAAGGGGCGATCAATGACTTATATCTAAGTCGTCAACGATATAAGCCCAGTGACGTAATTATCACTGTCAAAGCTCATTGCAAACAGGCCGGTTTACTTCCTCCTCACTCCAATACAATCCGTAACCGCATAAAACAGATTTCGACACGTGAAACGATGAGACGCCGCGGGCTACGAGATAAGGCGCGTGACACCTTTGCTCCTATCAGGGGAGAGTTTCCAAATGCGGATTTCCCTCTTGCTGTTGTTCAAATAGATCATACGCCTGCTGACGTCATCTTAGTTGATGAAGAGCATCGTCTGGCGCTTGGCCGACCGTGGATAACTCTGGCTATTGATGTCTTTTCACGAATGGTGGTGGGGATTGCGGTTAGCATGGAAAAGCCCAGTGCTATCTCAGTGGGTTTGTGTGTCTCCAATGCCATGTTGCCTAAGCATGAATATCTTGCAAACCTGGGGGTGGGGCAAGAGTGGCCAGTCTGGGGGAAAATGCGTGTTCTGCATGCTGATAACGCGAAAGAATTCCGGGGGAAAATGCTGCGCCGGGCTTGTGAACAATACGGTATCGACCTGCAATTACGTCCGGTAAAGCTTCCCCACTACGGCGGACATATAGAGCGTTATATGGGTACTGCTGCAAATGAGATACACACCTTACCTGGCACAACATTTTCCAACGTTGAGCAACGGAAAGGATATGACTCAGAAAAAGAATCAGCGCTCACCCTTCGTGAGTTTGAGCAGCATTTAGTTGAATTTATTGTTGGGGTGTATCACCGTCGCAAGCATTCTGAATTGAACATGCCACCAATGCGCAAGTGGCAACTCGGTATATTAGGAGACTCAACACAGCCGGGCTTGGGGATGCCGCCTATACCAACTGACCCCACGCGTTTGAAGTTAGACTTCCTTCCTCTTTATTCACGCACTGTGCAGCGCTACGGCGTCCAGCTGGATGAAATTAATTACTACCATGAAGTGTTGAACCCTTGGATTGGTTCAAAAGACCCCGAAAATCAAACGAAGGCTCGTTCATTTACTATCCGTCGTGATCCACGCGATATCAGTAAAGTCTATTTCTACGACCCTGAAAGTGAGATCTATTACATGGTTCCTTATCGGAATCCTACTCGACCAGCGATTAGTGTGTGGGAGTTACGGGAAGCAACTCGCCGCATTCGAGAGGAAGGACTGCGGCATGTTGATGAGGATGTGATTTTTGAGACCATTCTCAAGATGCGTCATCGTGTTGAACAGGCCGTCACGAAAACGAAGCAAGCAAGACGTCAGATGGCTCGTATCAATACGACGAAGAAACTCGCCAAGAAAACGGAATCTGTTGAAACACAAGCGCCTGCTAAGAGTGTTTTTCCTGCTCCACCTCAAACAGAGGTGCAAAGTGAGATTGATATATTCGCACTGCCTATAGAACCATTCGATGACGATGCCTAGGGAATGAATATGGCCCATTTTGATCACCTCAAGCCAGAGATTGCTGAGACACTCACCTGGACGACGGAAGACCGCATTTATTTCGCTCAGCAAAACCATTGGATTTCCTATCCTAGGGCCAAAGAAATCATGACCCGGCTTGAGGATCAATTAGCACATCCCCGTGTACAGCGGATGCCCAACACGTTGCTGGTCGGAGAAAGCGGGAATGGAAAAAGTACATTAATCGACCGTTTCAGAGAAAAGCATCCTGTGAAGATTCTTCCCTCTGGAGAGCCATTAGCACCTGTCATTGTTATGGAAATGCCCTCCGAACCAAATGAGGGGCGTTTTTGGACTGAGTTACTTCTGTCATTAAAGATAGCCCACAGAGATACGGATCCCGTGCAGCGTAAGGAGAACCAAGCTATTTCGGTATTAACTTACGTACAAGCCAGGATGCTCATTATTGATGAAATCCACAATGTGCTACATGGAAGTGCAAGACAACAGAGGCATTTTCTAGGAATGCTTAAAAGATTGAGCAATAAGCTACAGCTTCCGCTTGTAGCCGTCGGTACGCGTGACTCCATTCTCGCGCTGCACACCGATACTCAACTCTCAAGTCGCTTTGAGCCGCTGGCACTACCTCGATGGCAGTTAGATGTTAGCTTCTTGCGCCTCTTGGCCAGCTTTGAACGCTTACTGCCATTAGCTGAGCCCTCTCAGCTGTCTAGTCAGGATATCGCGATAAAGCTACATAGTATGAGTGGGGGCACCATCGGCGGCGTAGCGACCGTGCTTAAAAGAGCGACCGTTAAAGCGATCCGAGATGGTAAAGAGCATATAGACGCTAAGCTTCTTGATAACATCGGCTGGGTTAAACTCTCTGATTATGGCAAGGAGGCGCTTAAACTGTGATCAGAGGAAGCTGGGCGATCATGCTATCACCAGCTAAGAATGAGCTGTTTACTTCGTGGTTGATGCGTAGCGCCTTTGCTCACGGCCTGACCCCCTATCGGTTTGCTAATTACTGGGCTCCATCTATTCCTATCTGGAGCCGTGACATTGATCGTAGTGCCAGTGATGAGCTGCTCTATACCGTGTCGCGCCACTCAGGTTTTGATGTTGCGTCAGTCGAAAGGATGACATTACGTTCAATTGAGCAGAGTTTGGTAAAAATTCATCGTCAGGGAAATGTCCCCTTTCTTCTGTCAGCGGGGATATCTAACAAGGTACGTACCCAGCACGGCCTCCAATATTGTTCCGAATGCTTCAAGGATTATGGGGCCATCTATTATCGTGACTGGCGTTTAGGGTTTATGGTTGTTTGTCCTTACCATGGCGCCATGATGAGCGATGCTTGCCCACGTTGTGATGCGCCATTGATGCCACATCTAAGTACCGTGCAAAGAATGGATCGCTGTACGGTATGTGGGGTGTCGCTTCTTTCTCGCAAGTTACCAACCTTGTGCTGTTCTCCATTAGTGTTAGCTCTTCAATCCCAGCTACTGAAATTAGCGAATGGAACTCCGACTAACTTGCTCCCACAAGCGTCCACCAGTCCGGAAGCTCTGAGTGTCATTCGGGTAATGGCAGGCGTGCTCGCTAATTCGCTACAGCATGATCGACTGAGGCATCATTACGACTTGAAACCCTTCCATCGTCCTTCAAATCAGCGTTGCTTGTATGAGCATCAGCGTGTTGCCTATAGGACTGCAATTTTGGAAACCTTGGCATATTGGCTTCTTGATTGGCCATCGTCATTCCAAGAAGGTTCAAGTGTGCTTGGTCTAACTCAGAGGACATTCATAAAATCTATAATGCCTGCTTTTTTTGCTGAGCAGTTGTCATATCTGCCTGTGGGGGTACGAAGAACGCGCAGCACGAATCAGCAGCCAAAAGGCCCTTGTCTAAATCGGTGCCGACGAACTGAGCTTGTACAGTTCCGCCAGGAAAGAGCTCGACATATATTAAGTTTTTTAGGATACCCATTTTTGTGAGTCATAAGCCCCACTTGCAGTGTGATGACTGTGGTCGATCCATGCTTAAGGCGCAAAGGCGCTACAAAGGGAGCGCTTACTGCTCGACATGTTATGCCCGTGAGTTTAAGAAGAAGACTTGCACTAAATGCGGCGAGTCAGTGCGAGCCCATAAGTATGAAGAGAACCCGGTCTGCGGTGAGTGCCTCAGGCTGCACCGTGTCTGCGCGCGCTGCGATAAGCCGCTGCCGAGAGCCGGTTATCTTATTGGTCACGCTGCGTTTTGCAAAAGCTGCGCTCCGCATGGGCGAGAGGAACATACCTGTTCCCGTTGTGGATGTCTTTCTAGCAGATATTCACGCATCACTAATGGTGAACTTTCAGAGATTATCTGCCAGGCATGCGAAAGGAAGGCCTGCGCATTTGTAACCTGCTCGGTTTGTCGGAAATATCGTCAGCTCCATCAATATGATGTTGAAGGACGAGCTGTTTGTAGAGATTGCAGCGGGCCATATCCAAAAACTCACTCATGTCCTGACTGTGGAGCAGATACTCCCGGTGGTGGCAACGCCCCTTGCCAAGACTGTTCTTTAAAACGCCGTTTAGACCGACGAATAATGCTGAACCTTGAGTTATTTGAAGCTTCTTGGTGTAGAGCGCTATTTCTTGAGTTTTGCTCTTGGGAAAGGCTTCCTAGGCAAGCGGGAAATATGACGACGCGAATAGATAGTTATGCGCGTTTTTTGGTCATACTCGAACGGAATACTTTGTCCGTCAGAGATATTGATCAGCAACACTTATTCAATTTATTTGGAGCTGAAAAGCTTCGCCGTTCTTTTCATGTGGTGAATTTCTTAGTAGAAAAACTAGGCATAGAGTGGGATAACGAAGAGAAAGAGCAAGCGATTGAAAATAAGAGGATTAATGATATTTTGCAATGTTATGAGAAGCAGCCTTGGCATCGTGAGGTCGTCGACTATGCAAAAGAATTGAGTGAGAGAGTTACTTACAAAGAGACACCAATCAAACCTTTGACTGTTAGGAACTATCTGCGAGCAGCTATAGAGCTATTGATGTCAGCCAAGGTATCTTCCATTCAGGAACTTCCCGAAGAAGCTATCGTATCTCATGCTAAGAAAAAGCCAGGGCATTGTGCTTCCTTAGCTGTTTTCAGAACCTTTGCCAAAGATAAATACGCCGTTAATCTCGTGTTACCTGAGAAAAAAAATAAAGGGATAAGCAATAAGCAACACGTTAAAAAAATTAAGGCAGTAATGGAAAAGCTTGTTTCAACACCGAACGAGCGCGAAGCTAAAGCTTTAATGCCTGCAGCAATTTCAATGCTTTATCAGTTGCCATTAAAAAAGGTACTTATGCTTCGCTGTGCACACGTTGTGCAATCCAGCCGAAAGGTGTTCATTACTGTGGATGATGAGCGCTACGAGCTCCTCGGGCCGCTGCCTCATTTAATGAAGGTAGATCAGTTGGGAATCGACCCTGAGGCTTTTATCTTTGCTGGCAGAAGCCGTATGCAGCCTATGAGCACGGGAACTGTGCGGTACCATGTAAAAAAGCTTGAAGCGCAAATAGGAATGTAAGGTGTAGAGCTTGGCCAATGTGAGCCCTATGATAATTCGCATGATAACCATTTGTTATCGCTGACAGGCTGCCACACCTTTGCCATTTTTTTATTCGCATCAAATTGGCTATTCGCTCTAGTGGTCAATACTGATGCCTGTGATTGTTAAATCCGACCTCGCGCTCCACCACCTGAGGAACCGGGACCTTCTACATATTCGAGGTTCAGATCAACTTCAATCCGAACAGGAGGAATACCATAAACCTCATCTTCCAATCTCGACTTTGCATAGTTATTAAGTGCAAATCGCTCGCACAGGTGTCCACCTTCTCGCCATTCTGATTTTGAAAGTCCAAGTACAGTGACTAATCCCAAGCCAGCATGGTAGATTTTGTAAGGCATTGAATTTTGGCTTTCCCTTGTGCCATGAATTATCGGCTCTTGCCAAAAAAGCTCCAAAAAATTTCGCTGCGGTTCAGTAAGATTAGAAATCGTTTGATTCACCATCCCCTTAAAACGATTTTTTTCGAACTCAATAAAAAGTGGACGTACTACAGGGCTCAGCTGGAAAAAAACTCAGCAGCGGGTGCTTGATGTATTTTTGTGATCCAACCCGATTTGCTCAGCCAGCTAACTTCCTTTTCCCGGATATCCATGCGCTGCTCTGATTCAACCAATTCCCGAAGAACTCTGAGTTCTTTGGGATTGAGGTGTGGCAGGGTCATTCTCACCTTTTTTTTAAAGTTGGCCAGATCTCTCTCTTTTCTTAAACTAGCCTTTCGATCATTCTGCAAACTTAAGATCTTGAGACATCCAATTTCAAGCAACCTGACTACAAGGTATGAAACGGAGAACGCTCCAACTGTCAGGAAAAGAATTATGTAATCATCGGGAAAGCCAATATTAGAGAATAGTTTTGAGGCTGGCCTCCAGAGCAATAGAACAAGCAAAACCGTACCTAGTGCTCTAGCTGCTGATGTTACAGATGAGATCGAATCAAAGAATCTAATAGCCCATTCAGGCACAAAACCCCCTAAATTTAACGGTTTATGAGTGCGCATGCGTGCCTTTCTGGCAACAAGCACCTAACTATCTATCTGTAATGCTTCGTTAACTTAGGTGTCCAACATATCCCATTCGTCACCTAGAACCCAACGCAGCGCTGATAACTGTATTAATGGGCTCTGTGAAACTTAGAAATCGTATCGAACCCCTAAAGCCCACCAATCCTTATCAATCGCATTGATCTCCCTATCTGTACTGCTAGCATATTCTAAATATACAAACATTGGATCACTAAGCCGGTAGCTGCCACCCGCAACGTATTGGACGTCACTCAAATTCATGTCACTATTTTCCATATAGCTGACGTTCCCGTATATTTTGCCTTCTGAGTAACTAAAAACGGGTGCTATACCATAATGACGAATATCTCCCTGCTCTTCAAATAACGCACCGACACTTAGCTGTGGAGATATTTTGTAGGTTACGCTTGCCCCGAGTAGAGCATCATCATCACCTTCTGCTTCATCATAGCCAGCGGCAAAACGTACCGGGCCTGTTTCATAGGCTACATATCCCATTAGGTTAAGTGTTTCTTCTTCACCTGCATCTTCATCTTCTGGATCGAGCTTTCCAGCGACACCCAGGCTGAAGCCATCGAAACTTTGGGATTCAAAAGAGATAGAGTTTCCACGGGCGCGGGCACCACCTTTTGCCAAGGCTCGCCAATCCACAGTATTTCTTACATTGATAACCTTGGATATGTTCTGATAATAGATGGAGTCAAAGTTACCAACCTTTACGGCTCCGACGTCTTCAAATCGTAGCCCTACATATGTGTTCCTTATATCATCAATGACGTTAGGCCGTGCCTCGTCACGATCATTAGCGGTGAATCTAAACTCGGCTCTTATAAAACCCTCTAGCTTAGGATTTATCCTATGTCCAGCTTTAAAGCCAAGGCGTGAACCTTCTTCACTAATATAGTCGTTACCGTCATCGTTGTTTAACGTCAAGTGTATACGGCCATATAGGTCAAAGTAAGTTTCTCCGTCTTCATACACATTGAATGCCTGTGTGGTTCCTGAAAACCCTAAACCTGCTACTAGTGCCAATGTAGAAATGCCATGGCATTTTTTGTTGTTCAACAACATGTTTACTCCCTGATTTATCTTTTTGAGTTTGTTTTTACACTGCCGTGAGATTTTTTTTCTTTTTGGCCCTCCTCTTTTTTATTAAATGTTGTATGGCGTAGGCATTAATAAGCCGCTCACTCAGCCAAAGCGGGAGACTTTTTCATTGAATTTCCTTTGCGAGAAATTCTACTTTAAAGCACTACGGTTTGGTGGGGGGATTACCAGTGTGACTGAGGTATCGGCATGAACGAAGTTTAGGCAACCTACACTCAACGCAGATCCCAATAAAATTTTTTTCATTATGAGTACTTTTCCAGGTTAAATTAAATGTAGACGGTTTAACCGTCTAAAGAGATTGACTGATCCACCCAACTGGCACTCGTATGACTGGTGTAAATAACCAGTTTCTGAGCGGCTTTAGCCTGTAATAAAAGCGTGCTCACCTGATGACTACGCTCTGGATCCAATCCTGTACAGGGCTCATCTAAAAGTAAGATTGGAGGAGAAGAAAAATAAGCGTGAAGCAACATAAAACGCTGTAGTTCACCACCAGAGACATCACAGGCATAGCGAGAGAGTAAGCTAGGAGAGAGGTCCAGCAGTCTTAGTCCGTCGAGTACTGTCTTTGTGGGGACTAGAGCAAACCAATCCACAAGTTTTTCGCGAGGTAGTACGGTAGGATGTTGCCCTACGTACGACATTAATCGTGAGCGTAGAAATGCAAAGTGGGCGGGTGTCATTGTGCTTGGTGTGAACTGCTGATCGTGGGTTCGTATGCACAAGTGTGCCGTTCCTAAGCTTCGACTTCCCCAAATTCGTGAGAGCAAAGTCGATTTTCCTGAGCCTGACGCTCCCCAGATCTGTACGATCTGCCCTGTTTGTGCCGTTATGCGAAGTGGCCCATGATGTATGCCATTGCCTTCATACTGCAAAATCACAGTTGGTTTATTCATTAAATCATTGCCTTAACAAGAGCTTGGGCGATGAGATGCTCAGGCTCAGTAAGCAAACGATCCATAATGGATTCGCTGACGATGCGGCCTTGATCCATCACGATGGCCCGATCAGCAATGAGTCGAGCTAGACGTAAGTCATGAGTCACAAACACCATGGCAGTCTGTGTTTGGTTTCTCAAATTAGAGAGCACATCTAAAAAATCTGCTTGAGCGACTGAGTCGAGACCAGCAGTGGGTTCATCTAAAAATAAAATGCTCGGCTGATGGATCATGGCCGCAGCGATTTGTACGCGTTGGCGCATCCCTCCCGAAAAGTTCTTCACTGGCTCATGTAATCGTTCTGGACATAAACCAAGTCGCTGGCCCCATTTTTGTGCTTGTTTGAGTGCATCAACCGCACGGTTGTCACCTAAATCAAAAAGACGACGTACGATATTAGTGGCGGCACTTTGTCTCAGGTTTAGGGTTGTGCTGGCATCCTGAGCCACATAGCCACACGCCCGCCGACGTAAAAGGTTAGTTTGATAAAGACTGGTACGTAGTAAATCCTGGCCTAAAAGGGAAAGAGCCTGACAGTTGTTAGATAGCTGTCGTCCAGCAAGTATATTCAGAAGACTTGATTTTCCAGCACCTGAGGGGCCGACTAAAGCGAGAACCTCGGAAGGATAAAGCTTGAGGTGACAATCCGACAAAATACGGTGCCCAGCTATTTCAAGTGAGATAGCCTGTGCTGTCAGCACGGGATCTGGCAAGCTAAACATGAGCGCGCTCCTTGCATGCTTCGGAGTCGGAACATACCCAATGGGGGGTGTTTGACGTACCAATATTATCCAAATAATGAATAGATGAGCCGCAGATACAACATGCTGTATCGACTTTTTTCAGGCTAGCAGGCAGGTCAACAAAAGCTAAGTTTGCTAAGGGTGTATAGGCAGGCAATGCATAAATTCGTCGCTCGCGTGCGGCGCCAAAAATCTGAATAGCAGGCATCATCGCCATGCGGGGGTTATCCATAGCAGGAATAGGCGACGGTGACATTAAGACCCCATCATTAACAATCACAGGGTGGTCGTATCCTAAGCACGCCTCATCTTGTTGCAACCATGTTTCAAATAGAGCGCTTAACACGACACCGTAATCATGATGTGCGTGCCGTGTCAGTGCTTCGGCCGCATCATTAATAAATCCACGTAGAGGGTCAGGTCGAGGAACTTGGTACACCACAATTTGCTCTTCCCGCAACGGGCTTTCAGGGACTCGCTGACGCGTTTGAATGAGAGTAGCCTTTGAGCTTGTTGTCGTAATTGATATGTTTGCCGTTTTAGTAAAAAAATCCGCGATATTCAGGGCATTAACGGTATCATCCGAACCATGATCGACTACCTTTAACGTGTCATTCGGTTCTAATAAGGCAGCGGTAATAGCCATGCCTCCTACCCCCCAACCATAGGCAATGGGTAGCTCAGGAGCTGAGAAAGGTATTTGACGTCCAGGTAGACAGAGTGCTTTTAGGGTTTTACGACGTATTTCTTGTTTGGACGGTAGATCAAGGTAGGCATAATTCATATTTCCTCCTTAGCCTGAACTCGGCGTAAACGCGCTAAATCAGCATCAAAGTCAGAGTAATGAGGTAATTTCAAATGGCTGACATAGCCGGATGCAGCGACTCCGTCGGTATGCATGAGTGCATCACTGGTAGCACCCTCAATTTTAAAGTGCTGATCTACGATTGCCATGGCGACGGCTTTACGCTCGTTAGCTCCAAAAGCAATACCAAAACCCGCTTCTAAATGTGGAGATGAGCTAAAATTTGGAGCCACAGTAGTGCAGGCAGTTAACTCAACCTCACCAATGGATACGGTTAAATTGAGGTCTTCCAGCTCTACGAATATTTCAACGCTCCCTCTCATTAATTGCGCTACATAGGGATGACTCGTTGAGGCTTTACGCAAACTCTCGTAAGCTAATCCAGTTAAGTAGCCTTCTTCGCCACGAGCGAGATGAGCGAGACGCTCGCAAGGATCAGGTAAAGAAGGCAAAACAGTTCGCGTAATGTCTATCGGAGCTTTAGATATTTCGGTGCGGATAAGATCTGCGTACAGTGGCTCAGAGCTAGAGGGCGATGAGGGAGCTGTTATCACTGATTTAGGTAACTCGCACTGAGGGCGAGAGTGTTCTAAATCCATATTCAGTAAGCGGTGGGTGTAGTCGTAAGTGGCGCCTAAAATTTGCCCTCCAGCCAACTCTTTTTGCGTGGCGGAAATGTGGCGACTGTAATGCATTGTTTTTAGATCTATGTTTTGGCTTGAGCCAAAATTGGCTAATTGCGCGCGATGAGCACGTACGAGAAATACCGCTTCGGCAATGTCTCCCTGAGCTTGCTTAAAGGCAATAGCAGCAAAACGTCGATCGTATAAGCCCCCCTCACTCATGATCCGATCAAGAGCTAACGACATTTGTGCCATGATTTGATTAATTTCAATCTCGGGGATTGTGTCGTCGCCTCGGCGACTCCGTTCTACGGCTATACGGGAAGCAGCAATTGCTTGTTCACCACCCTTTACTGGTACGTACATTAAATGATCTCCAAAGTTAAGTGACGTGGTAATACAACCAGCTGCGTGTCAGCGCATAGTAGTAGGTCCACTCCACGCGGGTAATCGGCACGAAAAGCAATATGATCAATGACTACATTTTGATGTAACCCTGAAAAATATAAAGTGTGTGGTTTGTTGAGTCCTGCACCGGTGGCTCGTATAGCAAGCCCCCCGTTTGTAGGTGATATGGCGGCTATTTCCATGACAAGGGTTGCCCCACTTTCAGGCGCCTCACGGCTTCCTGCTGGAATATGTTGTAAGTGATGCCGTTGAGAACCTGCAAAAACCCATTCGGGAGTTTGGCTCAAGGTTGCGCCTGTATTCAAAATACGGCTTGTTAATTCCTTATTTTCCACCTCAATAGCTACCGTCGTTTGGCTGTCTAGAAGGCAGTCAACGATGCAATGAATAGCACGCTCTTCTAGTTGCTGTATGCGCATTGGGTAACCAAAGGCATGCAGTAGTCGCCGATAAGTACGCGTCTGCCGATGTAACTCATCGTCATGTCTGTGCTCAGATCGTAAAGGTATTTTCATGATTCTAAGTTTTTTGTGTGGTGTAGAAACGTACAGAAGTAGCAGCCGTCAGCTGCTCCCTCTCAGCCTTTTTTAGCTCTAACTGTTGGCGTATAGGGTGCAGCACCAGCTCACGTTGGTGGGAGGGGGCCGTTTGTAGAAAGGCGTCTAGATAGGCCGCTAACTCCGCTTTGCGTAGATCGGAGCCCAAATGTACTGCGTAACCTTGAATTTTCCCAATAGCGATTACGCAGCGAGTACAAGAAGCCTCACCAAACTGAAATGACACTGAGGCCTTACAAGCTTGTGTATTGAGCTGCACCAACCCCGTTTCAGGGCCAGCGAGTTTTTGTATAGGCACACCCGGATTGTAAGTAGCCCAGATATTTTCCAGATAATCTCGGTTAGCTCGGGCAAGTAGCCCGAGCCAAGTTTGACGTTCTTGACTCATGGCTATGACTTATTACGATAATACGGTAGCGTTGTAAATATCTTCTGCGGGCTGGACTAACAAGCGTTCTCCCATTTCGAGCTTCATTTCAGCCAAAATGATCTCTTCTTCTGGTGAGCGGTCTTTCTTGCGTGCTAACTGAATGAACTCGGGGCGTACGTGTCCGGGACGGATGGTGATTTCAACAGCGGTGCCACGGTACTCGAAACGGAAGTAATAACGACCACCGGGGGACTCTTCTTCTTCGAGCCCTACTGAGTTATCAACAATGTAGCGACCCTCAGTAAGACCGCGGGTAACAAACTCAATCGCATCTCTACCCCCTGGGCCTCCAAAGGCTGTGACACAGCGAATTTCACGTCGTTCAGGCAAACGACCATTATCTAGCAAGGGCCAGGCTCGCTGCATAACTTTTAGCCCGTGGGCTACACCACCCGGATAACCGGCACCGTGGTATTTTAATAACTCATCAAAGTGGACTGTAAATTCATGTCCATTTTCCAGATAGGAGATTGTATCGTTACTCATTGTATTTACCTTTGTTTAGAGGATAAGAAATGGGCATATCTTGATCCGGTTCACGTATTCCAAAAACCGGGCAGATTGTGCTTTGAAAATGTTCTCCCGTTTGCACCATTAGACGGCGTAGTCTGACGTTGTATAAACGGGATAACTCAGACTCGGTTAACAGCTCATCAGCTGGACCAAATTTAATCTGATCGTTGGTGTGCATCAGCAGTACTTTGTCTGCGAGATGCAGAGCGTGTTGCGGATGGTGAGTGGTAAAAACGACCGAATGGCTACGTACTCGGCGTAACTCGAATAAGACGTTAAGCAATAAGTCCTGATTAGCTAAATCTAAAGCTGAAGCCGGCTCATCAAGTATGAGTACCTCAGCACCAGTAGCTAAAGCACGAGCAAGCAACACTAATTGGCGCTCGCCGCCGGATAGAGAGCCATATAAACGATAAGCAAAATGCCCTCCGCCTACTTTTTCCAATGCTTCAAGAGCTAGCTTACGATCCCGCTGTGAAGGAAGGCTGAACATGGGAAGCAAGGCGGCTCGTGCCATGAGTACCACATCGAGGCAACAATGGTTTTCACTACCGTATTGGTATTGAGGTACATAGCCGATGAGGTGGGGTACCTGCCGTTGTCCTTGATCTAAACGTTGTGAGCCTAATAGAGCTTTTAGCAACGTAGTCTTACCGCGTCCGTTTGGGCCCAAAATGGCCAACGTTTCGCCCTTTTGTACGTTAAAACTTAAATCCTGAAAAATCACACGTTCACTAAAACGTACGCACGCTCCAGTTAAACTGAGATGAGAGGTAAAGACGGTTTGCATGATTAAGCCCTTTCACGTCGACGAGTGCATAGTAAGTACACAAAGACGGGGGCGCCAACTAGAGCTGTGAGTACGCCTAAAGGAATCTCTGCAGCAGTTAAACTACGAGCCAACGTATCAGTCAAAATCATGAAAGTGGCACCCAGCATAAGACTCGTGAAATAGAGCCGGCGGTGATCTTCGCCTACTAACATACGAGCAAAGTGTGGGATTACGAGTCCTACCCACCCCACTACGCCCGATGCGGTTACGCAGGCGCCGATAATGATAGAAATCAACGCGAAGACGATCATCCGGGAGCGTGCAACATGGATGCCAAACGACTTAGCTTCGTCGTCACCCATAGCGAGTACAGCAATGCGATAGCGCATTCTATTCAGTAGGTAAATGCTGGCAATGAGTATAGGAGCAGTTTGTGCAAATTTTTCCCAACTCGCCGTTGCAAAGCTTCCCATCAGCCAAAAGACGATGGCAGGTAAACTCGTTTCTGGATCCGCGGCATATTGAACTAACGAAATACCTGCTGCAAATAAAGCATCAATAACAATTCCAGCAAGCACAATAGTCATCAAAGTACGACCCGCCATATTTGAAATCAGCACTACTAAAAACAGAGCAGCAAATGCTGATACAAACGTAGCCCCCATCAGTAGCGGCCCCCCTACTCCAGCCAAAATTGCCAGTGATCCTCCTAATGCTGAACCTGAGGATAAACCTAGCACTTTAGGTGAAACGAGAGGGTTACGAAATAAGGTTTGTAAGGCTACCCCGCAGATGGCAAGCCCAGCCCCACATACTCCTGCCAATAATATGCGCGGCAAGCGTACATTCAAGATCACCAACGCATCCATATGCTGTGAGTTATCACCTCGTAAGGCTGCATATAGGATGGCTACAATCTCATCTAGCGCTACGCTGTATCGACCTACTGATAGCCCGATTAGCACAGTCGCTATAAGCAGTAGGGACAAAAGAGGCCAATGACTAGCACGCCAAGTGCTCAGGGTAACTGGCTCAACCATTTCTGAGGACGAGTGAATCGATCGCGTATATGTGTTCATTGTTTACGAAACACTTGATAACCGTGACTGTCGCCGTTCATAGCAATACGCAGAATTCGATCTATCTGCTCATCCGATAGGTCAAAGTTATAAAGTAATTTGAAGCCTTCTTTTAATTCGTGACGTAGGTCAAAAGAGAAAATATCGGGATGAGTAAGATTGGCCAGCCACATCCATGTGTAGGGGCTTTCATGGGAAGCACTATCCCAGATATATCCACCTTGAGGTGTCTTATAAACGCGTTTTTGTACGGCGGCATTTAAGCGAGAAAGTAATGGGTCGTCGTATATCGCTTCTAATCCAGCATCCGTCTCTGCTGCGGAAAGTAAGATAATATCTGGGTTCCATTCAAGAATCTGTTCCACGCTAACAGTGCTTTGTACGCCAGCTCCTTGAGCTACATTTTTAGCGCCAACCAGCTCGATGAAGGTTTGTTGATAACTTTTCTCACCAGTAGCAGTCAACTTGGATTTGGCAGAGCGCAAATGCAAAATGCTTGGTGTTGCATGAAAGCCTACTTGTTTTAAACCAGTAGTAATTTCACTTTGTACACGGTCACGCCAATCAATAAGCTTTGACAGTTTTTCAGTATTACCCGTGATATCAGCCACCATTTTCATATTGGCTCGGGCCAGCTCTTCTGTACCCGCATTGCCACCGCCTACCATTAGAGCAACGGGCAAACCTGCATTGCGAAGTGGAGCTACGATATCATCGCCGCGCTCACCCCACTGGATGACTAAATCCGGTTTAAGTTCTGCGATGGCCTCTACGTTGGGCATCCAACCACCGTTTTCCGACAAAATGTCACTGGAGATATCAACAGCTTCAGGAAACATAACGCTCATCATACCGCTCTCAAAGGCTCGTTTAGAGCCCTCATTCATACCCACTAACAGCTCGGTAGAACCATCTATTGCGATGAAGGTAGCTGCAGCTGGATTGGGCAGAGTAATGATACGTCTAGGAGGGGCTTCTAACTTAATTTCCTGTCCGGTTACATCAGTAAAGTTAAATTCTTGCGCTGACAAGTTACCTGATAACAAAGTTGTCGCTACTAGCACGGCAAAGCAACGGGGTATTGAGGTCATAACCTCTCCAATTAAGAATGAGATTGACTATCATTTTGATTAAAAATATTATAGCCAGTGTTTCATCAATTGGAATCGAAATGTTTATGACGGTGCGTGAAGTAATTTCGAACAAGCTAGCAGCAGTGTCTGTGCGTGACTTGCTTTTAGTTGAGGCCGTCGCAATGAAACGTAGTTTTCGTTATGCGGCCATAGACATGGGTATTTCGACCTCGGGCTTGTCTTATCAAGTAAAAAAAGTAGAGGAAATTCTCGGACAGCCCATTTTTGAAAGGGGGAGTAAAATAACACCCACTGCCTTTGGAAAGGAAGTTTTAGACTTAATCGCCGTAATTTTAGAAGGCGTGACTCGGCTTGAGGGGTTACGTGATGATGGCTTAGCTCTTCCCTTTGGGCAAACCTTACGTATTGGAGTGATTTCCTCACTGGCACCGGATAACTTGTTACGGATTATCCAGATTTGTGCTCACCGTTCAGGTAAAACTAAAGTCGAGTTGGTTAGTGGCAAGCATCAAGGTCTGTTACGGCGTTTACAGAACCGTGAAATTGATTTGCTAATTAGTGCAGCACAGTCGGTTCCTGAGGGGATGGCATATACAAGCTTATTCAAGGAACACTTTGTCTTACTAGTGCGAGCCGATAAACTTCAGCCTGAACTCCATCCTCTTATGCTCTGTGAGCCTGGATTACTACCACTTAGCGAGGATGATTTTGTTCCATCGCTAATTACTGAAGGCTTAAGTAAATTATTAAGCTCCGGCTTGACTCGTACATATGGCCTTGGTGTTGAGCATCGAATGGCTTTAGTTGCCGCAGGTTATGGTCATGCATTATTGCCGTATGGCTGGGTAAGAGATGTACATTTACCGGATCATTTAGCAGTGATGGAGCTTCCTCCCGCTTTATCGGCAGAGCGTGAATTAGGTTGCTTTTGGCGTCACTCATACATGATGGGGAGTCAAATTTCTCAGGCTTTTAGTGAAGCATGGATTACCTCTGCTATCAGGTAGTCGCGCCCATTATTCCTATGCTTTTGAGGCGAAATGGCTGATGCTGACATGAGTAGCCTCGCAAATAATGGTTATTAAACCCACGTGAGCATATTCAGACTAACATCAACGCCGGTAAAGGCATGGCCCTATGGGGGTATAGCGGGCGACCCATTGCACATGACATAGCCCCTTTCCACGGATAGCTCTTCATAATAACTTAAGTCACCTTTAGGGGGAGCTCTGATTATCTTTTTTGCTCGTTTGAAGCGTGTCGATTGTTATTGCCACTACCCCATATTGGTCTACTCACTATCCATGTGTGACTCCTCGCACCTCATCTAGAGCGGCATCAATAACGAGATCAGGGTCTGTAGCTATCAGATCCTGGGGCCTTAGCCCGCCAAGATAGCTGTTTATCGACTGAAACCAAAAGGCCATTCCCCATCCGTCTTTATCCTCTTTGAAGATGTCGATGATTTTCGACATGACGCGATACGGTCGGTAGCCAGCATCCTTCTCAAGCCCAAACGCTGGGTAGTAATCGGTGCCGTGGTCATTGATAGTAAAAATATCACCTTGTTGTTTCCACTGAGCAGGATGAACACTATCCCCCTTTGTCAGCCTTGTTGTCCGGTTGGTGATATCGCCTAAATCTAATCCAGAGGGAGCGGCATGGAGTCCTTGTGCCACGTTATTCTGCAGAGCGTAAAGCAGCCGTCCTGAAGAAGTTGTTACCACCCCATAATCACAGTGTGGCATCGGTAGCAACAGAGGAAGGCATCTCTGACGCGACGCTGTATAGTTGGCTAAAACAGTGTCGAGTAAAAGGAGTGCCTGTGCCGGGTTACACCCAAGGCGACAGCGAATGGTCGCCCGACGCCAAGCTCGCCGTGGTCATCGAAACCGCCACCCTGTCAGAGGCGGAGCTTGGCGCTTACTGCCGCGAAAAAGGCCTTTATCCCGAGCAAATTCAACAGTGGAAAGCGGCTTGCCTCGAAGGCGCTGGTCGGCAAGAAGATCAGGAAAAAGCGGCGCAAAAGCAACGTAAAGAAGACCGTAAGACCATCAAGCAACTCAAAGCGGAAGTGCGACGCAAAGACAAGGTAGTGGCAGAGACGACGTCGTTACTGGTGCTCTCAAAAAAGCTCGACGCCTTGTACAGCGAAGATCCCGACAGCGGCGAGGACGACTAACGCCGCTCGACGAACGTGCAAGGCTTATCGCGCTATTTGACGAAGCGGTTATGGGGGGCGCTTCCCGCTATCAAGCAGCCGATATTATCGATGTAAGCGAGCGCACACTAAAGCGTTGGCGATCTGAGTGTGGCACTGTTGTTGAGGATCAGCGTCCACAGGCGGCACAAGGGAGGCAGCCGCATCAGCTGACGCATGAGGAAAAGCAGACCATTTTGAACACGTGTCATCGTCCCGAGTATCAGAGCTTGCCGCCGTCTCAAATCGTGCCCTTACTGGCAGACAACGGCGTCTATCTGGCCTCCGAATCGTCGTTTTATCGGGTCTTGAAAAAGCATCACCAGCAGCATCATCGTGGCCGTACGAAAGCACGCCGCACAGTACCCGCGCCGACCAGTTTTACGGCGACAGGGCCGAACCAGGTTTGGAGCTGGGATATTAGCTATTGCGCCTCCGTTGTACGAGGCCAGCACTGGTATCTCTACCTGATCATGGATATCTACAGCCGCAAAATCATTGCCTGGGAAGTTCATGAGACGGAATCGGGCGACTTGGCTAAACAGCTGATGGAGCGTGCATTATTGCGTGAGAAATGCTGGCATCAGCCGCCGGTGTTGCACTCGGATAATGGCGCGCCGATGACGTCCTATACGCTCAAAGCGAGGTTAACCGAACTAGGGATGTTGATGTCTTACAGTCGACCGAGAGTAAGCAACGACAACCCTTACTCGGAAGCGCTGTTCCGTACCGTCAAATACTGCCCAGCATGGCCCACCAAGGGCTTTACATCGCTGAGCGCGGTACGAGAATGGATGTTGGTGTTCGAGCGGGCTTACAACGAACAGCACCTTCACAGTGGCATCCAATATGTCACGCCAGCTGACCGGCATCGTGGCGTTGATCGAAAACGCCTTGAACGTCGTAAAGCGGTTTATGAAAGCGCTAAGCGTCGCTATCCGAAACGCTGGTCGGGCAGCACCCGAAACTGGGAGGTCACTGGTTCAGTGTCGCTTAACCCAGGGAAAGTGCAGGAAATCGAGCGTAATAAAAAGGCTGCTTAAGTGCAGCCATTTGGACAACTGGGTTGAAAATCACCGCTATCACCACGTGAGCGGACGCCTGGCAACTGCAATATCTCATCGACAGTTAACCAATCGCCGCTTTCCATCACGGCTCGACGCGCTCTTGCTTCCATCTCAGCTTCGCGCAAACTAGTTGGCGTGGTCATAATCTTAGGCACCCTTATTTTGGGTATGTACTCTGGTCCATTATCCTGGGGGCTATACTAATAAGTTAGCCGTCGCGGAAGTGATCGTCGTGGTACTTGAGGCTAGCCATGCATAAGCGGCCGATGATGGATAACGTCTAACCACCTTACGGTGTTCAACCTACCAGTGAGATAGCTTTGTTGGCTCCTCACTTTGAATTTGTTCTTCCTTCCTATGGCTACAACCTAGCGGATAGATAAAAGCGCTGGAAAACTATCAATCTCAAGATCAGAAACGCTAGAGAGGATTGATCAGCTCATCACCTTGTCCCTCGGAAGGTTTGTTAACAGCCGTGCTAACCGGCCAATGTTCAACTAGTCCCGCATCGATATGCCGCACCATGCTGCGGATTGTCTCTTTATCCGTCAGGTCAGTAGCAAGCCAGTGTTCAAGACTGTCGTCGTCCAAAATTAACGGCATCCTGTCATGCACATCGGCAGCACTGCCTCGAGCTGGCTCGGTGAGAATGGCACATCCTAGACCTCCATCATCCCGTTCTGCGTAGATAGCGGCGAAGTATAGGGGCTCTCGATCCCTTCGGCACAGATAATGAGGCTGCTTAGGGGGCGTGTTCTTGATCCATTCGTACCATCCGTCAGCGAGTACGAGGCACCGGTGTTTAGCAAATGCCGATTTGAAAAAGTTATTAGTCGCAACGGTTTCAACTCGCGCATTTATGGGTTGCGTGCCTTTCCCTTTGGCCCACGATGGGCGAAATCCCCACCACACCTCTTCAAGCGTGGGAGCAGAGTCCTCAGACGCCTGCCGTATGCTCGCGATCCAGGTACCCGGCGCCACATTGTAGCGCGGTCGAATGTCGCGCTCAGACATAACCGCACCGACCTTTTTGGTCAGCTCAGGTATCGGGGTGAATAAAGCAAATCGTCCGCACATAGCTGCAGGATAGACGAGAATTGGCCATCCAAGTCAGCCTACGCACCAAAATCGCGGTGCCCTCATCTAACCACCGTCAAAATAAGGTGGGCTTGCCAACACGATAAGACCAACGAATGAAGAAGAGTGCTTGCGATTCACTAGGCTGATCGCTTATTGTCAGCCCTTAATACTGTATATATTAACAGCTATATAGGGAGGCGCTTATGAGCAAGAAAACTTACCCACGGTCTATGCAACGGCCATTCAGTAGTCCCCGTACTCTTCCAGTTATCGTTGGAGGATTTCCTCTTCAACGGGATGATTTGAGAGAGGAAGGTACGCAGTTGTTGGCGGTTTGGGGGACTGAACAAGACGCGCTACTCGCACCGCTTGAAAACATTGAGGTGCATCTACCAGGCACATGGCGAGCGATGGGGAGCATGGCATGAGTATGCATTTCACCATTCTTGGACGCGTCGACACCATGGCTCGACCGCTAAGGCTGCCTTTAGCGGGTGGCGAAGTCCGCGCTGGTTTCCCGAGTCCCGCAGACGATTATGTCGAGGTCGAATTAGATCTTATTGCCCATTTGATTAAGCACCCTAGTGCAACGTTCTTTCTGCGAGCCAAAGGCACCTCCATGGAAGGCGATGGCATTAAAGATAATGCGTTGTTAATTGTCGACCGGTCTATCAATCCTCAGCCAGGCCATATCGTGATCATGAGCGTGGACGGCGAGCTGACGTGTAAAAAGCTAAGCATCATGGGCAGTCGGCCGTATTTGGTGGCCTCTAACCCAGAGTTTAAGCCCATCCCTCTCACTGGGCATGATTGTCACAATTGGGGTGTGGCCACCCATAGCATCCAACCGCTAGCACCCGGTTTCACCGTATGATTGCCTTGGTCGACTGCAATAATTTCTATGTCTCCTGCGAACGAGTCTTTGCTCCCAGGTTGGAAGGCCAAGCTGTCGGCGTTTTGTCGAATAACGACGGCTGCGTGGTCGCGCGTTCGCAAGAAATCAAAAACTTAGGTGTGGCAATGGGAATGCCTGCCCATCAGATTGATCCGCATATTCGTCGACAATGCACATTGCTCAGCTCAAATTATGCGCTTTACGGTGATATGAGCAGCCGCGTTACTGATGTTCTCTCACAGCATACGCCTCACGTGGATGTATATAGCATTGATGAGTCATTTCTATCGTTTGAGGGCTTTGAACCAGACACATTAGAAGAACGATGCCAATTAATGCGACAGCAAGTTAAGCGAGATACAGGTATTCCGGTTAGCGTTGGCTTAAGCACTAGCAAAACGCTTGCAAAAATTGCCAATCACCGCGCTAAAAAAGAAAGTGTTTTCAATGGCGTGGCCATGATGGACCCTAACAGCAGCGACACCCGGGAATTCCTGGAGCAGCTACCCGTTAATGAGATATGGGGGGTAGCAGGTCGCAGTGCAGCGCGGCTTCATACTCTAGGCATAGAGAATGCTTGGCAGCTGCGCACCGCCAGCTCTAAGCATTTGCGGCGCCATTTCAGTGTGGTCATGGAACGTCTGGTTTATGAGTTGAGGGGCGAAAACTGCATATCACTCGACGACATGAGCCAACCAAAAAAACAGATCATGGTGTCCCGCTCCTTCGGCCGGCTCACGACGAACAAAACCGATCTGCACGAAGCCCTACGCGTGCACGCATCACGTGCTGGTGAAAAGCTACGACGACAAAACGGCTTGGCGCAGGCATTGATGGTGTTTGTTCACACCAATCGCTTTCGGCAAGATCTGCCGAGCTACAGTAAACGGTTAGTAATACCGCTACCTCACCCCACCGATGATAGCCGCGAGCTCATCAAAGCTGCCATGGCAGGGCTAGAAAGAATTTTTAAAAAAGACATCTGGTACCAAAAATGCGGGATTATGCTCATTGATTTGTGCGATCACGACAATGAACAACTAGGGCTGCTCGCCGAACCGATCAGTGACGAGAAACGTGCTCGTAATGAAAAATTGATGGCCACGCTCGATAAGCTCAATCGCGAACACGGAAAAAATACCGTCCGGATTGGCATGCCTCGCAAACAGAATGCTTGGGAATTGCGTTGCGAGCACCGTACACCACGCTACACCACACGCTGGGAAGAGCTAGCAGTGGCCAAAACCTAGAAAAGAGCTGCCATCCCTGGCACTCCTACCTCTTTTCACTACCAATAATCACATCCCTGTTGTGACGCATTCGACGTGCTAAAGCGGCGATCCTGGGCGTCACACTTTCACCCTAGCCTTTATCAAGCCATTTTTATGTAAGCGATTGACCACAGCGTTTGTAAGCAATGGCTTACAACAATCCGTTATGCAATGAAACTAAAAACGATTGGCGATATGTGTGCCACTAACCCAATTGGCAGCAACTAAGCCAGTGGTACTTCAGCTTATTCTGATGGATGGCAAAGACACCTGATCCGATTCAGGATAATTCGAGCAGTTAGCACGTGACATTTTTCCGCTAAAACAAGGGTTCAAACGCAGGATCGCTTGGTGAATAGGTCCCCTGGTAGCCTGTATGATTTCAGGCGGGGCATCAGAATTCATCTTCGTTAATTAGCTCAAAGGTGTGGTCGCTTAAATATCGCTCAAGGTTTTCCAGCAGCCTTGGCGGCTTCTTCAACCCATACTCCAAGGTTTTCACGACCATTATCTGTATTCCAGCGGTAGTGCTTGTATCCTTGGATCTTCATGCCGCAGAAGTCACTTGTTTGTTTATTGAAATCTGGGATTTTACTAATATCTATAGTCAACAATCCGTTGCCCCGTTTGATACTTTTCTCTATTTCGTATTTTACCCATTTACTTTTATCAGTATTGGCACCTATAAGTACGACTGTCACAGTCGTACCGATAAGCTGGGCATCTATCCATGCTTTTACCGTGCTATCACCTGTGCGCTCTAACTTCTCGAACTCTGCTTTGTCGATGAATCCAACTTTAGGGTTGGCATTGATCACGTTACTGTTACGGACATTCATCGCTCTCAGAACGTCGTCGTACTGGAAACTAAAGAAAACCTTTCTAGCCATGGGGACACCTTAGATGAGCCGTAAGAGGAGGAGGATGACTTCTTGAGCGCGTTCAAGTGATGTAGATTTATCGCCTAGTTCACCCAACAAGGGTGTAATCTTTTTACCATTCTCGTGCTGAGATTCTTGATAAGACTTCATAACCTCATTCCACAGTAATTTCGACATCGAGCCTGTAATACCTACAGGAATTACAAAAACGCCTTTCGCTACAGCGATATCGAATTCTTCACGCATTCCGTCAGAAAGGATTAACTCGCCATTTTCCAGCTTATTGCCAAACATAAAAATAGCAACGCCTGCATGAGCGAGCATATTGCGTCGATATTCTGTCCACAGTTCCTTCAGAGGCCTTTCCCCAGTCTTGCTTTGTGGAAAGGGCCTAAGAATTAACTGGTCGTTGTCGAGACGGCCACCATTCATAACAGTTTGTTCAAGCACGCCAGTGATGATTGCGCTACCTATACCGAGGCCAAACCCTGAGATCACTCGGTACTGTTCTTTGCAAATGGCCCTGCTCAGATGATAAACGAATTGCTCTGATTCAGCCTTGCACCACGGGTTATAGTCATGAGCAGCACCAGAGATAAAGATTGTATTTCTTTTGTGGCGATGCTCGATGGCACGCAGAATGTCAGTAATTTCAGAAAACTCATCAACATAAACGGCTTTGATCCCTACACGGAGCAGCTCTCCTGTGAAAAGCTCTTCCTTACGTTGGCGATACTCGAAGTCAGCAAGGTCTTCATTCTCTCCCTTGCTAGCTCTTCTCAGGATGCAGTAGTGCTGTCGTTGATCTCGAGTAAACTGAATCCTGACGCGGCTAAGAATATATTCTAGATTAGGGTCGGTGAAGCTGAAGCCGAGAAAGAGGAAGGTTTTAGAAACCAAGTCACCGCTTAAAGCTGTAATGAACGGCTGCATATTGACGTGGTAACGCTCATAGTCATCGCGAGTCAACACCGCGTCAGCGGCATGCTCGATGTCACCATGCATCTTATAAACAATTGCATCACGTTTCGGCCGTGTCGTTGCCAATTGCTTATTGGTATGTTTGATGTCAGCTATCTTTTCGTTTTTTTCAAGCGCCGTTTCGATCAAACGATCATAATTGGTTGTCCAGTAGGTCGGAATAGGCAGCCTTGCCAGAATCGCGTGGTTTTCAGTGGGCTCCGCCGTCATTGAGAACTCAGTCACCAGTAGCTGATTGAGTTTTGCTCGGTTGGTCGCATTGACGTTTGTGTGGTATTGCGCCAACGTAACTAGATCCCATTCTTTATCGACGTCTAAATCAAGCTCATCAGCTATTGGCTTGAGCAATGACTTCCAGTCGACATAACCTGCTGCTCTTGAAAAGCCTGCACCCGCAAAAATAGCCAGATTTCCTTCTTCTAGCTCTTTTGAAAGGGTGTCAACGAGCCGTAACTGATCACGTTTCATTCTGAGCTTCCCGTCAGGTTTTTGTAAGGCATAATCAGATATTTCTCAGCCAACGACTGTGCCCTTGAAGGTCGTATAGGGCTAATGCTCCGTTTGGTGTGGTGTCGATACGGGAATAAAGCTGTAAATATTCATTGCCATGATGACGACCTGATGAGTCGACGGTAGGAACGATGACGATGTTATTGAGATTCTTCTTTCCATCAGCGTAACCAATCTCCCAAGGGCACCATCGTGATGACATGGAGTTCTCAGTAGCCAGGAAAAGGAACCAATTGGCATGCACAATGGCATTCTTGATTCGCCTTGCGGTTTCTGCATCAGGGCGTTCCGGCATCTTTTGGTCTTGCCAATCGATGTAGATATCCCACCCTTGTTCAATGAGCATTTGCTGAAGGCCTAATGCTTGCTGGTTATCTTTGTGACTATGGCTCAAGAAAGCAGTCGGTCGACCGATGCTTGGTGATGAAAAAACCCGTTGTTGCTTACGAAATGAAGCATTGCTGAGCTCATATTGGTAAATTGCCATACGTTACCATTCCCTACTATTTCTTAGTGTTTCAAGGGAAAGTGTCATTATTTTCATTCATTCGCAAGCCGTTTCTGAGCGTATTCTGATAGCGGAAGCGTTCAGCGTAATAGGCGGCGATGAAAGGCTTAGTGAATCCTGTTAGGCCTAACCGGGTGCTGTACGAAATAGCGACTACCACCCTCATTGGGGTTCCATCATGATCTAGTGGCAGCCAATGGTGTAACCGGATCATTCAATTCTTCAGATTATTGGGCCTGGGAGATAGATGATTGAATAATGTAGGAGAATCAAAATGAAAATTATTGAAAAGGTGGAAATCGATTCCGTCACCGATGTGATGTGCGATGTATGCCTATGCTCCACTCGGGTAGCGAATGTTGGGCTTGAATTTGCGACGCTCCAAGCTCATTGGGGATACGGGGCTAAGCACGATGGCGAGCGCTACGAACTACATCTCTGTGAGAGTTGCTTTTTTGGCACAGTTGCGTACCTAAAACAGGAGCGACGTATACAAAATTTATTCAGTGAGGAGGTTGGGATAGAGGCTAACGAGCCGAACAGCACATTTGGCCTAGTTGCATCAGAGGATTATTTTCGTGACGACGTCGGAAGCAAACTCTAATCATGATCTGCTCTGAAGTGGCCAATAAAGCGCTTTTAGCGCGAGGCTGTTGGACATTTTTGAGCAAGATGTGTCGTAAAAAAGAGTCAGGGCGGGCCTTGATCAAAGGCCATTGTCACTACCGGATGCGCCTTCTTGGCCTGGGTAACATGAACTAACTAGGCCGTATTGTTGTAGGCATGAAGCTGCCTTCGTCATTTAACAATATTGCTAATATCTGTCACCCATGGGGGCTTATGGGCTAGGGTCATTACTGGCATTGCCAAGAATACAAAAGTTCTAAATTGCAGTGGAATGACCTTCAGTCCTGGATTCAACTAATAAGTGCAGCACCTGCGGTTTCTAGTGCTCCTGAGTATTCACCTAAGAACACCTGGGCTGGGGTTCGGTATCCCAGCCGCTTTCTTGGTCTATCGTTTAGCTTATTGACGACACTTCGTAGCTCGGCATTGGTCACTTTGCGGAAGTCAGTACCTTTAGGAAAATACTGCCTAATCAGACCATTGGTGTTTTCATTAGTACCACGCTGGCATGAGCGGTACGGGTCGCAAAAATAGGTCTTAGCCGAGACGGCCTTGGCAACTTTCCGGTGCTCAGCGAATTCCGACCCATTATCCAAAGTGATGGTGTGCACTGCCCCTCGGCGTGGTGCCAATAACCGCGTCATTGCCTGAGCCGTTCTAGTGGCGGTGATTGTTGGCAGCCGCGCTGCCAAGAGGTAGCCACTGCGTCTTTCGACCAGGGTCACCAGTCCAGATTCTTTGTGGCCCTTAAGCACCGTGTCGCCTTCCCAATGTCCGATATGGCGCCGTTCTTCCACCTTGGCAGGGCGCTGCTCAATGCCTACTCGGTGCGGGATTTTGCCTAACCCCGCCCGCTTAGCCAATTGGCGCTGGTAGCGCCGCTGGCGTGGCAGTCGGAGCCGTTTCCATAATGTTCCACCGTGCTTCTTGTCGTCCCAGATTAACGCATAGATCCATTGATGGCTTACGCAGGCCCCGTTGGCATTGGCCATGAAGCCACTGATTTGCTGAGGGCTCCATTCGTCCATCAATTGGTCAGTGACCCAGCGAATCAGGCTGGGCAGCCGCTTCGTCACTTTCCAGGCAGTGCGTCGGCGCTGATCACTTGCCGATTGAGCCTGTTCAGGCGCATAACCACTGGTCAGACCGTTGCGCTTTATCTCGCGACTAATGGTGCTGCTATGGACACCAATGGCCTTAGCTATCTTTCGCTGGCTAATGCCGGTCTCAAGATAGGCAAAAATTTGGTATCGTTGGATCTGGGTCAGTTGTCGGTATCCCATGCTCTGCTTCACTTTGGTAGGTAAGGCAGAGAGGGTACCGGCGCTGGCCCTCCTGCCTCTACCTTGTGGTCCAAAGTGCTGCGCTTATTCTATGAATCCAGGGTACGTGCTTAATAAGAAAAAGTGACGTGAAAGGTACGACTGGCGTAGGCAGGTTCTTCTGCGCGAACCCGAATTCAAGTAGTCTCTACTATGGATAACGAAAAAAGCGGCTAACTGGGAATGTAAGGCATGGATCGTGGTGCCAATTTTTGGCGTAATGAAGTCGTAGCTTTTCTTGCGCTATCGACTATCAAAGGTGTTGGGTACTGGACGCTATTTCGTCTGATGTTGCCCGGGAAAGGGTTCAAAGACTTTCTCAAAAATTCACCGATTTCTGTTCTTGAAAAAGAGCTGAAGGTATCACTTTTGCTGGACGGTGAAAGTCCTGAAGAGTGGCAGCATAGAGTCTGGGAGGCTGGCCTTCAGCTAGCCAGGGAACTGGCCAAATATAGAGCACGGCTAGTCTTTCGGGATCAGGAGGAGTTCCCAGGCAGGCTTAAAGAAATTGAAGATGGGCCGCGCTGGCTATTTATCCAAGGGGATATTCGAACCCTTTATAATCGTCCAATTGCTGTTGTGGGCACTCGTAAGCCTTCAAAGGATGGTGAGTTCTTGGCTCGCTACGTTGTCGCAACACTTGCACATTCAGAGAGAACGGTAGTATCTGGCCTCGCTTTTGGCATCGACCAAGTTGCTCATCAGGAGTCTCTCAGGTATGGCTTGCCCACAGTGGCGGTTTTAGGAAATGGAATATTCCTTGATTACCCCAAAGGCTCTCAAGAGATCCGTGAGAAAATTTTGATGAATGGCGGGGCAGTCATAACAGAATACCTGCCACATCAATCTTATTCTGGTGAGAACTTTGTGAGGCGAAATCGAATCCAGGCAGGCCTTTCTGAGTTTGTTATTCCAGTTGAATGGAAAATAAAGAGCGGCACAGCTCACACTGTTGAATATGCTTCAAAATACCAAAGAAAAGTGGTCAATATATTCCTGCCAGGAACAGCAAAAGCCCGACCAGAAATGGTTTTTTCGGAGCGTGCACGTGGCGCAACATCGTTTGAGATACCTAGAGAAACCGAGCAGCTTATAGCGCTACTGGATTTGGATACCTCCTCATTGCAAGTGGATTCCGAGCAATCAGAAGATATCGCGACCGAACCAGTGCAACAGAATTTAGAAATTTAGGTAGTTCCTAGTCACTTTAACAATATGAAAAGAAGCCTATGTTGATAGTAACCTCTCCCAGTGCGCTGCTAATTAATGGTGACCCCGATCCCTCTATTGCACAGGTTTTGATAGAAGCAGCTCAAAATAATCATAAGGTTGGGATTGTCTCAAATAACGCCAAACCGGGTTGGTTTGATGAGTTATTTGCCGAAACCGGTGTAATATTTAAGCAAGAGCTAGGACGGCAAAATGGAGGGATTATTAAAAGAACTGCCGAAAAGCTAAAAATCGCGCCGCAAGATGTCTTAGTGCTAGTTGGATCGCAAGCTGACATTGCCATGGGTAAGAATGGTAAAGCGGTTATGGTTGCAGCCGGTTGGTCAAATGACCCAAGAGTGTCTGAGCTCGGTATTCAAGTGGATTGTGCACGTTCTCTTAAGGAAACCCTTCGATTAACTTCGGAGTGGGATGGCAAGTGGTGGTTCAATGGCCAAGGCGCTTCGTATTCTGTACATGCTCTTTCAGATCTATCTACTTTCGGAAAAGACTTTGATCAAAAACAATTTCGCGCGCATCTAACTAGTACTATAAAACAAGGGGGGCCTCGATTGAATGCCTTACTTGCAATGGTTGCGAGATCTCTGCTAACTCAGGGTGTTGACTCGTTTCCAAAGCTTTTTTGGGGAGTGTTTCCTTCGTCAGCTAGCGATAACAGTGATAGCGAGGTACTCAGCGATTTTACGCATCGCTTAAGGACAACTGTATCAAAAGTTCGTATGGCGAGAAAGGGAGAGCCCTTGTTTGTGCGTCATAAACCATCAACTAAGCGGTCGTCAGCTGGTTCAAGAACAGATCGACTTGATCCCACCGAACAGATAGAAACTATTCATTTAAACCCTAAATATCGCGGTAACCTCACCGGGCGTAATGTCATAGTGGTAGATGACTGTACTACTCATGGGGTGTCTTTCGGTGTAGCCGCCGCACTTTTGCGTAAAGCAGGCGCTAATTCTGTCACATGCATTGCACTGGGTAAGTTTGGTAGATCTCTGAGGGACTATCAGATTGATATTACCTCAGATCCATTCCAACCACTCAATCTAGCGAAAAACGCTGTTATAAAAGATAATCCTTTTTTTGTGGGGCACGAAAATAATGCTGCACAAGAAGCGCTTAAGGGCTTGTTGGGCTAGATAGGTCATTAACTTTTTTGTAAAGTAATTATAACCTTACTGTGACCTGCCACTTGAAGGTTTAAATCTAGGCAGGTCACTTACTCTTATCGAAACAAGGAAGTTACCCGCTGACCGGCGTAACTCGTGTTGCTTGTCTCGAAGCAATCATGTTCGCGGGACGCTGAATTTCACTCAGCGTAGCGTCGTCTAAAAGCCCTTCTTCGCGTACAAGATCTAGTACTCCTCGCCCGCTCTGTAGTGCCTGTTTGGCGATTCGTGTTGAGTCGATGCATCCCACATAGCTTCGCTGGATATCTGTCTCTTCTGGCACGCAGAGGCTGACCAAATCGTCGCATAGTGAATCTGGCAGGATTGTTTGAAGGTGCAAGAGGGCAATGCTGTTTAGCATGAATTGCGGCTTTCGGAAGGGCTGCTAAAGTAGCCTCTTACAAAAACCGCCCTCTGGATGACGTCTTTCGGTACGTTTCACCTAGCTTATATATTTTAAATTACTTTAGTCTTTATTCGCCTGTGAGCGTTCTTAAAGCTTTGGTGAAGCTTACATGGTTAAGTGGCTTTATAGATGAACTGCTATCTTGCTTTTTATTATATGCGTGTACCCATGTTTTCATATCTAAAACACCCGAAGAAGCTCGAATTTTACTTTCAGCTCCTTTTAAATTTCCACGGAAAAATGCTATGTGGTTTATAACTTTTTTGATAGTCGCTTGATGGTTTTCTTCTGTTATCTCAAGCAGTAACGCACAGTACCCACCCTCATTTTCTCTACATTCAATTTCAAGAAGAAATACTCTACTTCCGCTGTAGTCAAAATGATAAACTAAAACGCTTCTATGTTTTGAAAGTGTTAACGTGGTCCATTTGTCCCTTCTGTGTTTTTTTTGATACTCGTCTATAACTCTTTTGGGTAATGGCCAAGTCAGAATGTTATCTCTAAACAGACCGCCTTCTTGTGGCTGATAGCAGAAAAGATTACTTATTATTTTTTTATTGCGAAGCAGATTCAACATTTTCTTTAACTGCAAAAACCTATAAGGCATGTTTGTTTGGCCGACCTGTTCCGCAGAAACCTCCTTTGTTTCTGTATTTCCATGCGTCGGTAATCCAGAAGTGCCATACTTGAAAAATTGATTTTCAATAGGCGTTACTTTTCCTGTAAGGTATTTATAACTAACCTCTTTTTCAATTTTTTTTAATTCTGGTTTGTTTTTCCAAGCAACCCCTAAAGAGCTGATTTCATCAAGCCCAGAATTCGCTGCAGGATCTTCTTTAGAAGAAATCGCTAAATCATCATTTGGGCTGCTGTTGTTCTGACTGCCATTTGGCCAAGGCTTATCTTTATCTGAATCTATAGTGTCTTTGCCTGTCTCGCCACTATTGTCGCGACCATGGTGGATTGTCAAGTTACTAAAAGGCCACGTTGCTGAGATTATCTCCAAGCAAAGATATTTGTTAGGTTCTGATTGTATTTGAACTGCACGTACAGAAAATTTAAAATTGTTAACTAGAAAAGGAATGCCTGCATATATATAAGACTCACCAGTAGCCCTTAAGGCATTAGCATAAATAGCATTAGCTGCTTGAATGCCATGTTCAGAAATAGTGAGATTCGCTGCATTATCAGCAAACTTATCCTTAATTCTCTTTCTTAAAATTACCAACCATTCGTCATCGGAAATTGTTCCAGTTTTTTGTATATTAACAATTCTTTCCCTAGTTGTTGCCCATGGCCCCGTTGTTAATGCTAGTGCGAACTCAGAAGAGGGTGCCATGAGGGCCCTAAAAACTTCGTGGCAAGGGATTATATAGGTACTTTGTGCTTGCTGAATTACAACGCAGTAGCTGTTAGAAAAGTCTTTTCCAAGATTGTATTCTGACTGCCCTATCCAACGGTATGGGAATTCATCTTTCCACCAACTTGGCCTTTCAGGCATGATATCGTTTGCTTTAACAATTCTAGAACTGTTATCTGTTAAATCTGCATTAATATTAATAGTTTGAGCATTAGCGCGACCAATTAGGCGCCCATTTTTGTATATGGTACCTAAAACAAGCTCTGGAACTATTCCCGTATGTGCGCGTACCAGGATCTCTTCACTCAGGCTGGCAGGCTTGCAGATTTCTTGTTTGTTTGGGTTCGAGCTTACTGGACAAAGCTTGACGCCAACAGAGGGGGTTGATGTTCGTCCCTCATGCGATTGGTACCCATCTACCCACCGTATCATCCAGTGGCGACCATCGTGAGGAAATTCTTCAAAATTAGTGATTAGATTTCGACTAGCCATGCAAATATTAGCACCTATTTTTTTCTTAAGTGCAGTATGCCAGTCGTGCAGTTTTTTGTTTAGTCGTTTTTATTAATGTAATTCACAGCCGCCCCCGACCAGCGCCGCGGCGCTGGCACTGTGATGGGGCTGACGAAACGGTCTTTTACCCCAATCAGCTTCTAAGGGCAGGCCGCAGACCGAACGCACGGCGGCGACTTCTAGCGCGTCTTCTTCAGAAAGCGGCGGCAAAATGCCCGGTAAGCGGCTGGCCAGCATGGTTTTGCCCGTGCCCGGAGGGCCGGCAAAGAGTAGGTTGTGGCCGCCAGCCGCGGCAATTTCTAACGCGCGTCGCGCCTGCTGCTGGCCGCGCACATCGGCAAGGTCATCCACCGTTGCCGCCTCTTTCACCGAGGCGCTGAGCCTATGCGGTGGAATCTTCTCCTGATCAAGCAGGTGAGCGACGACCTGCCAAAGCGTATCGGCGGGCAATACCGGTAGATCGCCTGCTAGCGCGGCTTCATCGGCGCAGTCGCGGGGCACAATTAGCGCTTTTTTTGCCCGCCGGGTGGCCAGCGCAAACGGTAGTATCCCTGGTACGGCACGTAATTTTCCATCCAGCGCTAACTCACCAGCGCACTCCATGCCTTCTAACGCTTCCACCGGTATTTGCCCAGAGGCAGCGAGAATGCCTAAAGCGATAGGAAGATCGAAGCGGCCACCCTCTTTGGGCAGATCAGCAGGGGCGAGGTTTAGCGTGATACGTCGAGTATTCGGGAAATCAAAGCCCGCATTGACTAGCGCACTGCGTACCCGTTCGCGGCTCTCTTTTACGGCGGTTTCCGGCAAGCCCACCAGCGTTAGGCCCGGCAAGCCGTTAGCCAGGTGCACTTCAACATGCACCGCTGGTGCGTCTAAGCCCACGCCTGCGCGCGTGGCCACAATGGCTAGCGTCATCGCCTTTCCTCGCTAATATCTGAACCTTAGTGCTTTCTAAGCAAACTTTACTCTAAGCGTTAAACTACCGTATTTAAGAGGATGTTGATAGCGGGCCGGTCAAGGCGATATGATTAATACAAATAACAACGATTATCATGATCTTTACTATACTGACATTGCTGCTTTCCTCTAACTTCATAATGAGTTGCCGACTATGCCTGCTGTGCCGTTTATACGCCGTCCTTTGGCGTGCTCGATTGCTGCTGCGTTGATTCCAATCACCGCGACTTTATTATGTTCTACCGCTAGCGCCCAGGATGGCACGGCTAACAATGGCACGATGGTCGTGGTAGGCACGGCGTTAAAAGTAGATGCGCCGCTGGTGGAAACGCCTCGCCCTGTCTCTAGCGTTGACCGCGAAGAGCTAGACACGCGTAACGTGCAGCAGTTAGATGAAACCTTTCGCTACCGTGCAGGTGTGTTAGCGGGCCATTACGGCAGTGATAACAACACTGACTGGCTCAAGGTGCGTGGCTTTGATCAATCGACGTATCAAGATGGCTTGCGCATCTATCGCGAGGGCTTTTACCAGTGGCTGCCTGAGCCGTTTGGCCTGGAGCGAATTGACGTCTTTAAAGGGCCTTCGTCAATTCTATACGGCGAAGCACCTCCCGGCGGGCTGATTAACGCGGTGAGCAAGCGCCCAACGCAAACGCCGCAGGGGCAGGTGAATTTACAGCTGGGTAATCGTAACCATCGTCAAATTGGTATTGATACCAGCGGGCCGCTGGGGGAGTCTGACAACGTACGTTACCGCATGGTGGGCCTGTATAAGGAGCGCGATGGCGATGTAAATGCGACGGACAACGAGCGTTACTACTTTGCACCGAGCCTAGCGGTGGACGTTAGCGAAGACACGACCGTGACGTTTTTGGCCAGCGTGCAAAAAGACGACGGTGTTCCCGTTAACGGCTTTAAACTGCCTTACGGCACCGTGCAAAACACGCCTTTTGGCCGCGTTGACCCACAAACTAATTTAAGCGAGCCGGGCTACGATCAGGATAAACGCACCCAGTGGGGGCTAGGCTATGAATTGAGGCATAGCCTTAATGATACCTGGGCGTTTGAGCAAGATTTGCGCTACAGCGAGCTCGATTTAGATCTACGCAGCACCTATGTACTCTCGATGGTAGATGACCGGCGTGCTTCCCGCGGGCATGTTTATCGTGATGGCAACATCGACAGCTGGACGGTCGACAACCGCGTTGTGGGCACCTGGTATACTGATCGCACCGAGAATACTTTGCTGCTAGGCGTTGATTATCAAAACCTCGCCTTAAAGGGTCAGGAAGCAGATAACTTCGCCTTCGGTGAGCCGATCGATATTTTTAATCCGACGTACGGCAATTTCACGCCCATTGGCCAGAATGATCTGATCACCCGTGAGATCGACAAAGAGCAAACCGGTTTTTATGCGCAAAACCAACTGCGGCTAGACGACCGGTGGGTGCTGCTAGGCGGCGTTCGCTATGACCAGGCAGAAACGGAAAATCGCAACGTAACTGCCGATACCACGCAGCGCTCAGATGATGATCAGGTATCTTGGTCGGGTGGTGCGATGTATCTGGGTGAAAATGGCATTAACCCTTACGTCAGCTATACCGAGTCGTTTGACCCGGTAGGCCGCGTCGATAGCAGCGGCGATCTCTACGAGCCGCGCGAAGGCCGGCAGTGGGAAGTGGGTGTGAAGGTCGCACCGTTTAGCTGGGACGGCTATATCACCGCGGCGGTTTTTGATCTCCAAGAAAGCAACACGCTAGTCAACTCGCCGGCAGGTTTTCAGGTGCAGGAAGGCGAGCGTACGTCCCAAGGCTTTGAGCTGGAAGGGGTGGGCTACGTAACGGATGACCTTAAGGTCACCGCTGCGTACACCTATAACGATTCGCGCTTGGAAGATGATCGTCGTGCCAGCTTAATTCCACGCCATCAAGCATCCACCTGGCTGGACTATGCAGTGACCGGGGGGGCGCTCGATGGCATAACGCTGGGCGGCGGCGTGCGCTACGTAGGCAGTAGCGTCGATGCGGATAATAGCATTAGCGATGTGAGCAGCTACACGCTAGTGGATGCCATGGTTGGCTACGAGTTTGCCGATGGCTGGCAGGCCCAGATTAACGTCAATAACCTGACCGATAAAGAGTACGTTGCGAGCTGCGAATTCTGGTGCTACTACGGTGAATCGCGCAGCGTCATCGGCAGCGTTAGCTACCGCTGGTAAGCCGTTTAACGCGTGAGCTACTGATCGCTGCGATGAGATTCTTCCAACGCGGCGGTCAGTTCTCGTGCAAAGCGCTGTGCAGATGGCAGCGCTCCAAAGCTCCATACCGGTGGCAGGCGCAGCAGGTTAACGTTTTTGACGTTAGGCAGCTTTTGCCACAGGCCGCTGCTAGCAAGCTCTGCCTCTACTCCCGCGGGTAAGGGATCGATGATCACGATGGTTGCCTCGGGATAGAGCGCCAGCGCTTCGACCCCCACCAGTGAAAATCCCCAAGCATTGGTCGTTTGCTCCCATGCATTAGGCAGCGCTAGCTGCTCAAGCACGGCGTTGTACAAGCTGCTTTTCCCAAAGACACGCACGTGACGCGCATCCATGAACTGCACCATCAACAGCGGTGCGGTATCTGGCTGTGCTTGGCGTAGCGATGCCATCAGCGTTCGAGTGTCATTGATCAACTGCTCTGCTGCCGCTTCGCGGTCGGTTATTTCGCCCAGCTCGCGGGTCAGCGCCTGCATTTCCTGCCAGGTATCCGCGCCGGGTGAATAGAGCGCCAGCGATGTCACCGGTACGATTTTCTCCAAGCGCGGCGCTAAGCTCGTGAACATGGGGGAAATCAGCAGCTGCTCGGGGGGGAACTGGGACAAAAGCTCCAGATTAGGCTGCGTGCGCAAACCCATATCGGTAGCACTTTCCGGAATGCGAGGTTCGCCAACCCAGGCGTGGTAGTCAGCCTGCTGGGCGATGCTGCTGACAGGTGCATCGATCGCCAGCAGCGTTTCGGCAATGGTCCAGTCCACCGTGGCAACCTGGGCATGCGCGGTAGAAACGGCCAGCAAGCATAAGGCGAACAGTCCGCAGCGAGCACATAAAACGAGCAGGGTGGTGTGGCGCATGAGGTGGTAAGGCCATCCGGAAATATAAGCGATATATTTAAAAGATAATGTTTATTGTTTGCAAATCTAATTCAGAAACAGCAACGCCCAGGCGCATTGGCCTGGGCGAGTGGTTGTGTATAGGGAGGCTTAGAAACGATAGTGAACGCTAGCCGTCACACCGCGCTCAGCGCCGAAGTAGCAGTAATCAAGCGAGTTGCACGAGGCGACGTAATCTTTATCCAACACGTTACTAATGTTTAAGCGTGTTTCGACGCCCGGAACGCCTACGTGGCTTAGGTCGTAACCGATGGTGGCATCGACTAGCGTATAGTCTGGCACCGTTTCAGTGTTGGCACGGTCGGCGGCGATGTCTGCGTAATGGCGCACGCCAACGCCCATATCGACGCCATTTAGCCAGCCGTCATTGGCTTCATAGTGAGCCCATGCCTGGACTTGATGGCGAGGTGAGTAAATTGCGTTGTTACCCTGGTTGCCGTCGTCGCTTTTAGCGTAGGTGATGTCGGTGAAGCTATAGCCTGCCTGAAGCGAGAGCGTATCGGTGAGCTGCGTTTGTGCCTCCAGCTCAAGCCCCTGGGATTCAATTTCACCCACGGCGCGGTAAGGGTCGCTCGGCTGCTCTTTAGTGGCTACGTTTTCCTGAGTGATATGGAAAATGGCCGCGCTGTACTGGTTGGCGCTACCGTTGGGCTGGTATTTCACCCCGGTTTCCCACTGCTCGCCTTCCATGGGAGAGAGTAAATTGCCGCTTTCATCGACGAAACTGGTCGGCGTGAACGCAGTGGAGTAACTCAAATAAGGGGCCACGCCATTATCGAATAGATAAACGGCGCCGGCACGGCCGCTAAACTGCGTGTCACTGAGTGAACTCGTATCGTCGGTATCGAGGTTGGTGTTATCAATGCTAACCCAGTCGTAGCGCCCGCCCAGCGTGAAACGCCAGTTATCCACGGCGATCTGATCCTGTAAATAAACCCCGGTTTGTTCGATCTTATGCTGCTCACGAATCGGGTCGTAAAACGCGAGCGGGTCGCTACCGTAGATTGGCTCGAACGCATTCAGGGAAGGGAATGCGCCGGATGGCCATGAAACGTCATTTTCGCGCTGCTGATAATCGACCCCGAAGAGCAGTGTGTGATCGACAACACCGCTGCTGAGGCGCGCTTCCAGCTGGTTATCAACCGTCACCGCTTCAAGGGACTCGTTACTGCCGGAGTAATAGCGATTCAATTCGTTGGAGGTCGGTGAGGTCCAGCCAAAGCCATAGGCTTGGTTAAGCACGACGTCAGAGTTGAGATAGCGCAACATCTGGCGGCCCGTCACTTGATCGTTGAAGCGGTGTTCCAGCGAGTAGCCGACCATTCGCTGAGTACGCTCGTAGGCATCGTAGTCTGCTTCGCCGTCAAAGAAGTTGTTGCTGATTTTACTCCCGTTGCGCGGCACCACTGAGCCCTCATAAGGAACGCCAGAGTGGTAGCCGCCTTCGGGTTCGTCCTGAAGGTAGGCTTCGACAGTCAGGCTAGTATCGTCGGTGATGTCCCAGGTTAGTCGAGGCGCAATAGCGTAGCGCTGTTCTTCCGTTGGACCAAATTGAGTATCAGCAGCGCTGGCAATACCGGTTAAGCGGAATGCTACGCGTTGCTCAGCGCCAATAGGTCCGGTGACATCAAACGCTGCGCTGCGCTGGTTGTTATTACCCACTCTAAAGCGCAGCTCACCGCCTTGTTCAAATTCGGGCCGTTTGCTGTTCAAGGCCACCACGCCGCCGGGTGAGGCGCGCCCGTAAAGTACCGATGCGGGGCCGCGCACCACCTCAATACTTTCCAAAAACCACGGGTCGATGCGCATACTGCTATGCGAGTTGGCATCTCCCATGACTTTTAAGCCGTCTAAAAACGTATTGCTTAAACTGCCGTCAGAAAAGCCGCGTAGCACAAGGTAGTCAAAGCGATTGGAGGCGCCCACTTGGTTGGAGTACACGCCAGGCGTGTAGTCTGTGGCCCGCTGCACCGTGCTTACCCCGCGATTATCCATTTGCTCACGGGTAATCGTGGAAACGCTTTGCGGCGTCTCAATAAACGGCGTTTCTATCTTCGTCGCGGCTTGCTGTGCCGTGATGGTAACTGTGCCCAGCGGCGTTGCCCCTTGTGCACTCGCGGATGTGATGCCGAGTACGGCAATAATTGCGGCACTTAGCGGGGAGCGTAAGAACAATGGAGCGTTTGAGAAGCGATGAGGCGCGAAGAGCATGTAGGTATACCTAAAAGAGGAAGCCATTAACTAATATGTTAATGAGAATTATTGCGCTTAATCGCTAGAGAAAGGTATGCGCGATGACAAAGAAGCTATTGGATATGACAAAAACGCGGGTCGCGAAGGAACTTGCTGAGCAAAGAGACCCATTGCGGGCAAGGTAAACCATTAGCAGCGGCTAATGACCGCCGTTGGGGCGATACCAAACTGCCGCTTGAAGGCGGTCGCAAAGTTAGTGGCGTGGCAATACCCGCAGGCGTGGGCGACCTGTTGGACGCTGTGATCGTTTTCTAATTGGCGATAGGCCTCTTGAAGGCGGCATCGGCGTAAATGATCAAAGATGGTGCAGCCGTATCGGTCGCGAAATTTTTGGCGCAGGCTGCTCTGGCTCATGGCCATGCTGCGCGCAAGCGCTTTAAGTGAGTACTCGGCCATCGGGTGGTTGCACAGGGTTTCATGCAGCTGGGCGAGTCGCTCGTTCTCGCGCGCTTTAAGACCGGGGGGCAGTGGGAAGCTGAAGAGGGACGGCGTGGGTAGTCCATAGCCAAGTAGCTGTAGCGAAAGGCCATGCCAAAGCAGCGACTGGCGCCAGTCGTCCAGCGGATGTTCGCTTGTGGCAAGTAGCTGTGTAAAGAGCGCCGGTGGCAGTGTCCAGGTGCGCAGCTGTGGCTCATGTGCGCTGGGTAGCGCATAAGGAGCGGTTGCCAGAACGGCAATATTTAGCGTGCGCAGCCGCACCTGAGCGGGCTGTTCGACAATCAGCGGTGCCTGCGGGGTGAAATGCGCGCACAGCCCTTGGCCAGCACCGATAGTGAATTGCGTCTGGCCTTGACTGATATTAATACGGCCATCCATAACCACACACACAAACCATGGCACGGACTGAGTTGAGCGCGAGAGATAGCGATGACGAACCTCAAGATCCGACAGTGTGAGGTGCAGCGCAGGAGGCAGCGATAAATCGCTGACGCTGCCGTGTGCAAGCGGGCAGTCAGACGCCTCCCCAGGGTGTAAGTAGTCGATGCCGAATTTATGCCCCAGCTGGCTAAGCGTGGCCGGGGTTAACGATGTGAGAGTTGGCATCGGTGCTTACAATGAGGGAGCGTTGCATGAAGTATCCAGAGAACAGATCGTTATTGGCGGTGATCGTAATCATTGGCAGCCTAAAACGCAATGATAAATGTTCTCATTATTGGAAATTAGCAGATGTTACTAGCCTCTGCTGTTGTTGAGCTGTGCGGCGGCCATCAGACCGCCGCTCAACGGATTACTTATCGTCGTGTTACGCGTCGCCAGCGGCAGGCTTTTTCACGGCCGCCGCGTCTTGTGAAGAATGTTCTGACGCTTGTACAGGCGCCGTGGGTGACGGCGCTGCGGCTTGCTGCGTTTCAATCACCGCTTCCAAGTTTGCCACCTGGCGTTCCAGCGCTTCGACACGCGTCCGTGTGCGCTGCACGACATCCATCAAAATATCGAAATCTTCGCGTGAGACCAGCTCCAGGCGATCAAACGCGCTGCGAACCACTTGCTGTACGCCTTTTTGAATATCTTCCGGGGCTTGAGATGCGTTCTGTAAGCGGTCGCCAATCTGCTGGGCCAGTCGGCTAATACGGTCTTGAGGCGCCATGGCTCTCTCCTAATGAGTCATACATAAAAGGTAATTGCTTACCGGTAAGGATACGCAACAGTGGGCGAATTCGCATGTGCCGCGTGCGTTTACTGTCTTGTAGGTGATTTGCATCTAAATAGGGCAGGCAATGTTTGCTTACGCTCTTTTTTGGTGCGCTAGGCCTATTGCGGTAATGGTTTTACGCAAAATCGGTCATTTAAAACCATTGTTTATTGCTTTAATTGACTGATTATAAATAAAAAAAATTCAGCTGGCACAGTATGCGCATTAACGGTTCAGGTGCTTATTCTGGCGGCTGCGCCGCTACTAATCTAGCAGGACTTATCCAGCAGGGGAGATCCGGGATGAAACTCATCACCGCTATCATCAAGCCATTCAAGCTCGACGACGTTCGTGAAGCACTCGCCGATAACGGCGTGCAGGGCATTACCGTTACCGAAGTAAAAGGCTTTGGTCGTCAGAAAGGTCATACCGAACTGTATCGCGGTGCCGAGTATGTGGTCGACTTTTTACCCAAAGTGAAAGTGGAAGTGGCCGTAGACGATGATCGCTTAGAGGGCGTACTGGATGCGATCTGTAACGCTGCTAACAGCGGCAAGATTGGCGACGGCAAAGTCTTTGTGACGCCGCTAGAAGACGTGATCCGTATTCGTACCGGTGAACGCGGCGCAGACGCCGTTTAAACCGCACTCACAAGGTACTTTTTTAGTTCAACGGGGAACTAACAATGAATGAATTGGCTGATCTTAGCTACGCACTCGATACGTTTTACTTCTTAATTTGCGGCGTGCTTGTCATGTGGATGGCCGCTGGTTTCTCCATGCTTGAAGCGGGCATGGTGCGTTCGAAAAACACGGCAGAAATTCTAACCAAAAACATCGCGCTGTTTGCTATTGCCTGCACCATGTACCTGCTGGTTGGCTACTTCATCATGTACTCAAGCTCTGCCGGTGGCTTCCTGCCAAACCTGGGCTTCTTGATTGGTGCCGAAAACAGCGTTGATGCCGTCACTGCAGGTGGCGACGATGCACCGTATTACTCCATGCGAGCCGACTTCTTCTTCCAGGTTGTGTTTGTCGCAACGGCCATGTCGATTGTGTCTGGTGCGGTGGCTGAACGCATGAAACTGTGGGCATTCCTGGCCTTTGCGGTTGTCATGACCGCGGTGATCTATCCAGTATCTGGCTACTGGACATGGGGCGGTGGTTGGTTAGCTGAAGCGGGCTACTCTGACTATGCCGGTTCGGGCATTGTGCACATGGCAGGGGCCGCCGCTGCGCTGGCTGGTGTCTTGGTGCTAGGACCACGTAAAGGTAAATACGGTAAAGATGGTTCGATTCATGCGATTCCCGGTGCCAACATGCCGCTGGCGGCGCTAGGCACACTGATTCTGTGGATGGGCTGGTTTGGCTTTAACGGTGGCTCAGAGCTAAAAATGTCGGATATCGGTTCCGCTAACAACGTGGCACAGGTGTTCGTGAACACGAATGCGGCCGCTGCGGGTGGCGTCATTGCCGCGCTTATTCTGGCTAAACTGTGGTTCCGTAAAGCGGACCTCACCATGGCGTTAAACGGTGCATTGGCGGGCCTTGTGGCGATTACTGCCGATCCGCTTTCTCCTTCTGCTTTGAGCGCGGCGATGATTGGCGCGATAGGCGGCATCATCGTTGTCGCTGCCATCGTGACACTAGACAAGCTGAAGTTGGATGATCCTGTCGGTGCTATCTCGGTTCATGGTGTGGTCGGTATCTGGGGCGTGTTAGCAGTGCCGCTGAACAACGCCGATGCAACCTTTAGTGCCCAGATCATTGGCATTGTGGGCATCTTTGCTTGGGTCTTCCTTGCTAGCCTGGTGGTATGGCTTATTCTCAAAGCGATCATGGGCGTGCGCGTTAGTGAAGAAGAAGAGTATGAGGGTGTCGATATCGCTGAGTGTGGTCTCGAAGCTTACCCAGAGTTTAGTGTTAAAAAATAATTAGGTGGCGCCAAAAAGCAATTCCAAGGCGCCTAAATGAGCAAGTGTTGTTCTCATGGCCTCCCCTTTTGGGGAGGCTTTTTTATTCTCCTCCCATAGCGGTGTATGCTGGTCGTTAGCGGGCCATCCGCCGCCGCACAGCAAAGCCCATCACGGCCACCTAGTTAGAGAGGATTCTCGTAATGAAATTGATCACTGCTATTATCAAGCCATTTAAGTTAGACGACGTGCGCGAGTCTCTCTCCGAGATCGGCGTACAGGGCATTACGGTGACGGAAGTTAAGGGCTTTGGCCGTCAGAAAGGCCACACCGAGCTTTATCGCGGCGCTGAGTATGTGGTGGATTTCCTACCTAAAGTGAAGCTGGAAGTCGCGGTGGACGACGATATGGCGGAACAGGTCATTGACGCCATTACCCAGGTCGCTAATACGGGTAAAATTGGTGATGGGAAAATCTTTGTCATGCCGCTAGAGCAGGTCATTCGCATTCGTACCGGTGAAACGGGCAAAGACGCGGTTTAAACGATTGAGTAGCACTTTGTAAATCGTGAGTGATAAGCAGCACAAAGCCCCTGTGGAGCATCTCCATCAGGGGCTTTGTCGTAATGCTGATGAGCTAGTAGTGATGACGTAAAGAATTATTTCTATTCACTATTCACCACTTGCCAACATATTACTTTTCTACAAAGGCACGCTCGATCACGTAGTCGCCGGGTTCGCCCATGCGCGGCGAAATATTCAGCCCCAGCTCATCAAGTAAGGCGCTGGTGTCGTCTAACATCGCAGGACTGCCGCAGATCATCGCGCGGTCTTGACGCGGATCAATGGGCGGCAGGCCGGTATCTTCAAACAGCTTGCCCGAACGGATGTGGTCGGTCAGGCGCCCCATAGTGTGAAACTCTTCACGGGTGACGGTGGGGTAGTAAACCAGCTTTTTAGCAATATCCTCGCCCAGATACTCGTGGGCCGGTAGCTCTTTGGTGATGAAGTCGGCATAGGCCAATTCAGAGACTTCACGCACGCCGTGGATCAGCACTACTTTTTCATAGCGCTCGTAAACCTCAGGGTCTTGGATCAGGCTCATAAAGGGCGCGAGACCCGTACCGGTAGAAAGCATATACAGATTGCGGCCCGGCAATAGGTCGTCGCAGACCAGGGTGCCAGTAGGCTTGCGGCTAACCATAATCTGGTCGCCCACTTTTAAGTGCTGCAGGCGTGACGTTAACGGGCCATCGGGCACCTTGATGCTGAAGAACTCTAGGTGGTCTTCATAGTTGGGGCTGGCAATCGAGTAAGCACGCATTAACGGCTTGCCGTTGACTTCCAGACCGATCATTACAAACTGACCCGTTTTGAAGCGAAGGCTGCGCTCACGCGTGGTGCGAAAACTAAATAGCGTGTCGTTCCAGTGGTGAACGCTGAGGACTTCTTCTAGGGCAAACTTGCTCATGCGAATCTCCATTAACCGATGCGGTGACTAAACTGCCGCAGCGTTATTCTTAAAAAGAATAAAAATGATTAAATATGTTGCCGGTAATTCTAAGTGAATAGTGATATATCTGTTAAGCGAATTATATTGATAACTCTTATCTTTAAAATAGATATAGGCCGGATTTATGCACTACACCCTGCGTCAATTGGAAGTATTTGTGGCGGTAGCTCAGCATGAAAGCGTTTCCCAGGCGGCGCGGGCGCTTGTGATGTCGCAGTCAGCGACCAGTACATCGCTGGCTGAACTTGAGCGCCAGTTTGACTGCCAGCTGCTGGACCGAGTGGGTAAGCGCTTAAAGCTCAACGCGTTGGGGTTTCAGCTATTGCCCAAGGCCGTCGCGTTGCTAGACCGCGGGGAAGAGATAGAAGAGCTGCTACGCGGGCAGCAGGGTGTGGGGTCGCTGGATGTGGGGGCCACGCTGACGATAGGTAACTATTTGGCCACTCTTTTAATCAGCGACTTTATGCAGCGCCATCCCGGCAGCCGCGTTCGCCTGGCGGTGCGCAATACCCGCCATATTATCGAAGGCGTGCGCCAGCACTCGCTGGATTTAGGGCTGATTGAGGGGCAGTGCGACGATGACATGATCATCAGCCAGCCGTGGGTAGAAGACGAGCTGTGTGTCTTTTGCTCGCCGCGCCACCCGCTGGCAGGCCTGGAGCATCTTGAGCTTGAGCAACTGTTGCGTGAGGACTGGATCATGCGCGAAGAGGGCTCCGGCACGCGTATGACGCTCGAGCACGCCGCCCGCCATCGGCGCAGCCGGTTCAATACCCTGCTGGAACTTGAACATACTGAGGGTATTAAGCGTGCCGTGGAGTCGGGTTTAGGCATTGGCTGCGTTTCGCGCCTAGCGCTACGCGATGCCTTTAGGCGCGGCAGCTTAGTACCGCTGCCCACGCCGGAGTTGGATTTAAAGCGCCAATTCACGTTTATCTGGCACCGGCATAAATACCTCACGACGGGCGTGCGCGAGTTTCTACGTCTCTGCCGTGAGATGACGGCCGGTGCCAAACGCAGCGACGATATCTCGCTGCCGCCGATTCCTTAATCGTTTAAATGATTGCTTAACTGTTCGCTTAGCGTAAATCGCTGACGGCAGCCTGGATATCTTCAAGTGACGCTTTACTAAGATCTTTCGAGAGTGAGTGAATGACCAATTTCTGAGTGGGGCCATCGATTTTGTCGCGTAGCAGGCCTAAGAATTTGGGCGGTGCCACCAAGATGAGCTTCTCCATGCTGTTATCCACACGGGCGTTATAAAGGCGGTTGGCAACCTCTTTCGCAAAGAGCTCGTTTTCGTGCTTGGAGGCCGAGCCTTCTTCTCCAGCTGAGCGTGACGTGGTGGAGGTAGAGTCGTGCACATCGCCTCGCCGATCGGTGACCAGATCTCCTTCGTGCAGCCGTCCTTGTGCGTGAACCAGGCTTTCGTGCTCCTCCAGCGTCAGCGCATCACGCGTAAAGATACGCGCGCGAGCGGCGTCGGCTACCACAATATAGGTTGTCATCACTGTGCATCCTCCTGGTCATTGATGGTGCTTTAACCATGGCAAGCGTTTGACGATAGGTCAAACGCTTGCACAATCTTCTACAGCACCTTGCTACGTAGAAGGCTGGTAATGGCCTCACCAATCAGCACCAACACGATGATCGCAATCAATATCGTCGCCACGGTTGGCCAAGCGAAAGTATCAATAGCGCCCTGCAAAATAACCCCGATGCCACCCGCACCAACAAGCCCCAACACCGTCGATTCACGGATGTTGATGTCCCAGCGCAGTATCACAATGGCAAAAAAGGCGGGCATGACTTGCGGCACAATCGCATAGGCAATCACCTTGGCTTTGGACGCGCCGGTGGCTTCCATCGCTTCAACCGGCTTGCGGTCGATCTCCTCAATGGCTTCGCCCATCAACTTGCCGATAAAACCGATAGAGCGAAACACGATGGCGAGAATGCCCGCTAACACGCCGGGGCCAAAAATGGCCACAAACAGCAGCGCCCAGATGATGGTATTCACCGAGCGGCTGGAGACGAGTATGAAACGCCCCAACCATAGGCACGCACGGTTTGGCGTGGTGTTTTGAGCGGCAATGAAAGCCACCGGTAGCGCTAAAAAAATAGTTAGGAAAGTGGCCAGCGTCGCGATATGCACGGTCTCGATCAGCGCTGCGATAATACTGTTGAAACCCGCTGCACTGGGTGGCCACATGCGCGCGCCCAGGTTGGAGATTTGATTCGGTGCGTCCCATACCCAGGGCCAGAAAATATCAATATCGCGCACGGCCCACACCACCAGCATGACGGTGGCGAGCAGTACGGCGTAGCGAGTAAGGCGCTGTTTGCGGTCATAGCGTTGCCAAATGCGATCGGCAAGCTGCTGTGCGTGATCTACCATATTTTTTTCCTTACCCAGCCGCTGACACCTTCACTGAGCAAAATGACCGCGATGATAATGAGCAAAATCGCAAAGGCGAAATCGTAGTCGTAGCGTCCAAAGGCATTCATTAGCGTGCCCCCAATGCCACCAGCACCGACAATCCCTACGACCGCAGAGGCGCGCAAGTTGCTGTCGAGTTGATACATCGAAAGGCCCACTTGGCGCGGCAGAATCTGTGGGAATACCGCATAGAACAGAATGGCGACATAGCCTGCCCCGGCGGCCTTCATGGCTTCCACTTGGCCCCAGTTAATCTCTTCGATTTCCTCAGCGAGCAGTTTGCCTACAAAGCCAATCGAGTAGAGGGTAAGCGTGAGAATACCTGCCAGCGGGCCAAACCCAACGGCGGCCACAAAGAGGATCGCCACAATCACCGGATGAAAGCTGCGCGATATAATAATCACCGCTCTTCCAATGATATAAATAGGCATCGGAGCGATATTGCGTGCGGCCATCACCGCAAAGGGAATCGACAGAAAAACCCCTAGCAGGGTGGCCAAAATAGCGATTTGAAAGCTCTCCTTAAACCCTGTAATGAGCAGACCATAGCGCTCAAGATTAGGAGGGAAGCCGCCGCTAAATATGCGCGCAGCGCGGGGTAAGCCTTCAGAAATACGCGCCCAGTTGAATGGCAGCGAGCCAAAGGCCCACACCAAGTACACCGCTGCGACAATGATTAGCCCGTAGCGCAGCAGAGGGTTAGCGATAAACGGTGGCTTTTTCCACATTCGGGGTGTCGCTGGATGAGCGTCAGGCGGAGTCATGGGAGCGCTCCTCGACGGGCGTATCCGTGATGGCATCGTCTGGCGCTTCAATGCCCCCGTAGATGGCATCTAAGGCGTCTTTATTGAAGTCCGCGGGCAGGCCATCAAAAATCATTTTGCCGTGGCGTAAACCGACAATCCGTTCGGTGTAGGTTTTTGCCTGAGCGACGTTGTGGATATTAATCAACACTGGCAGTGAGAGCTCGCTGGCCAGACTTTGCAGCAAGATCATAATCTGCTCAGACGTGCGCGGATCCAATGAGGCCGTGGGCTCATCGGCCAGCAGGACTTCAGGCTCTTGCATCAGCGCACGTACCACGCCGACACGCTGGCGCTCGCCACCAGAAAGCTCATCAGCGCGCTTATTGGCGTAATGGGCAATACCGACGCGCTCCATCAGCACAAACGCGCGTTCAATGTCTTCCTGCGGGTAGCGACGTGAAATCGCCTGGTAGAGATTGACGTAGCCTAGCCGGCCGGCCAGCACGTTTTCCATCACGGTTAAGCGATCTAACAGGTTAAAGCCTTGGAACACCATGCCAATCTTGCGCCGAGCGCGACGTAAATCGCCGCCTTTCAAATTCACAAGCTCAGTGCCGTTGAGTTTGATAGAGCCGGAGGTCGGCTCGACCAGACGGTTGATACATCTCAGCATGGTGCTTTTGCCTGCACCTGAGGCGCCTACAATAGAAACAACGCTGTTTCCTTCTACCTTTAGGTCAAGCCCTTTAAGTACGGCTTCATCGTGGCCATAACGTTTGACCAGATTGGTAATTTCCAGCATGTGTTCGCTTCCATCGTCGAGAAAATAACCGCACCGCCAGTAGCGGTGCGTTACGTTTTACTCTTCCAGGTTTTCGGGCGTATAGCTCACGTTATTAGCTGCCTGGATGGTGCGAATCACCTGCCAGTTGTCTTTGTAGTTGATAGGAATAAACTTCTCGACGCCTTCGAACTCTTCGCCAAGCTCGGTGCCAGCAAAGTCAAAGGTGAAAAAAGCTTCTTCTATTTTTTCGACTAAAGCGGGGTCTAGGTTATAAGCGTAGTTATAAGAGGTGGTGGGGAAGCGGTCAGACTCGTAGATCAGGCGCACGTCGTCGGCATCGTAGAGGCCACGTGCGGCCATCCGATCAACCACTTCAGAGGCGACGGGGGCGGCATCATAATCTTTCGCCACAACGCCGAGCATCGACTGATCGTGACTTCCCGAATAGACCACTTCGTAGTCTTCATCCGGGGTAATGCCAAGCTCAGGCAGCAGTGCGCGGGGCGCTAAGTTGCCCGAGTTGGACGTTGGCGATGTGTGGGCGACGCGCTTGCCTTTTAAATCTGCCAGCTCGTGAATATCGGAGTCCACGTGCGTAAACAGCTGTAACGTGTAGCCAAACTGCCCGTCATCTGACCCCATCAGCGCGAAGGGAACGGCACCCGCTAGGTTAACTGCAAAAGGCGTGGGGCCTGTGGAGAAGCCGGCGATATGTAGCCGGCCGCTGCGCATAGCCTCTACCTGGGCAGCGTTAGACTGCACCGCGAAAAAGCGTACGTCGCGCTCGGTGACCTTTGCTAGATGATCAATGAACGGCTGCCAGATATCGGTATAGATAGCGGGGTCTTCGACCGGCGTGTAGGCAAAAATTAGCGTATCTGGGTTGGCCCATTCCGCCTCATCAGCGGGTAGGTCGGCGACCATATCACCATTTTCATCACAATAAATGGCGTCTAAATCACCGCGCTCACATTCCGCATAGGCGTGGGTAGACAGCAGCGCGAATGGAAGCAGAGATGCCGCAGTCAGCATTGCAAGCGGGCGCTTGCAGAAAAGCGAAGTTGCCATGGTAAGCCTCGTTTGTGCGTTGTTTTTGTGTCTTGCTGTTTTATTAAAGCCTTGCTGCTTTTACTGCTTGATGCGTCTTTGAATGCAGCGTGTCTTTGAAAACTGAGTAGTTATTTCGCTTTGTAATCTTCGTGGTTTTCACTAGAGACGACGCAAACTACGTTTCGTAAGTGGACATTTTGCACGAAGAATGGTTATTTCCGAAAACAGTCACCTTCAATTTAGGGTTTAAGACGAACTTATGTCAAATACTTTACAGTCACTCTCAGACCATTGGCGTAACCGCTATTTATTAATGCGTCACGGTCATAGCCAGGCGAATCAGCAAGGGCTGATCATTAGTTCGCCTGAGCGCGGGGTCGCCGATTTTGGCCTTTCCGAACATGGCGAGCAGCAGCTTGCCCAGGTGGTGGTCGACTGGCAGTGGCCTAGGCCCACGCGCGTTATTCATTCTGATTTCCTACGCACTACCCAGACCGCTGCTCGCGTGGCCGCTGCGTTTGGACTAGCCCTCAGCGTGGATACGCGTTTAAGAGAACGCCATTTCGGTGAGTTAGACGGGCAGGGGGATGAGCATTATCCCCGCGTATGGGCATTAGATGCTCAGGATGCCGAGCATCAACAGCACCAGATTGAAGCCGTTAGCAGCGTTGCCGAGCGTATGCAGGCGGTGATCCGTGAGTGGGAGCAAAAGGTCAGCGGAGAAACGATCTTGCTGGTTAGCCACGGTGATCCGTTGCAAATCCTATTGACCGCACTGGCTGAAAAGCCACTGAGCCAGCATCGCCAGCAAACGCCGTTGATGCCAGCCAGTATTACGCCGCTAGGCGCGCATAAGTGAGCGAAATATAGGCGTCAAAAAGCATGCATATTCGCCAATTGGCTAGTGGCCCAGAATCTGGCTTAAGAACAGCTGGGTCCGCTCTGACTGGGGGTTGTTGAAAAAGGGTTCAGGCGCGTTCTCTTCTATAATTTGCCCTTGGTCCATAAAGATCACCCGGTCAGCCACTTTTTTGGCGAAGCCCATTTCGTGAGTAACACAGATCATGGTCATACCTTCTTCCGCAAGCTCGACCATAACGTCGAGTACTTCCTTGATCATCTCAGGGTCAAGTGCAGAGGTAGGCTCGTCAAACAGCATCACGTCGGGATGCATACACAGCGAGCGGGCAATCGCCACACGCTGCTGCTGGCCGCCTGAGAGCTGTCCCGGATACTTAGTGGCCTGCTCGGCAATGCGCACCCGCTCTAGGTACTCCATCGCCAGTGCTTCGGCCTCTTTGCGCGGCTTCTTTTGTACCCACATCGGTGCGATACAGCAGTTTTCCAGTACCGTTAGATGCGGGAACAAATTGAAGTGCTGGAATACCATGCCGACACTGCGGCGAATCTGCTCGATGCGTTTCACATCCTGGGTAAGCGGTATGCCGCCCACCACGATTTCACCTTTTTGATGCTCTTCAAGATGGTTGATGCAGCGAATTAACGTTGATTTTCCTGAGCCCGAAGGGCCGCATACCACGATACGCTCGCCGCGTTTTACTTCCAGATAGATATCACGCAGTACGTGGAAATCGCCGTACCACTTGTTGACGTTGCGCATCTCGACCATCAGGTCAGAAGCGTTGGTGGCTGCTTGTGTCATGTTGTCATCCTGCTCAAAATCGGGTGTTAAAACAGATGCTAAAACGGATGTTAAAAAAGTGGGAAGCGGCGTTAGCGCTGATGGCCGGTATTGAGCTTGCGCTCTAAGTACTGGCTATAGCGCGACATGCTGAAACAGAAAATCCAGAACACGAATGCGGCAAAGACATAGCCCTCGAGCGAGAAGCCCAGCCAGTTCGAGTCGGAAAGCGCCGCTTGCACGATGCCCAGCAGGTCAAACAACCCGATGATCATGACCAAAGTGGTGTCTTTAAACAGTGAGATAAACGTATTAACGATGCCGGGGATCATCATTTTTAACGCCTGAGGCATGACGATCAGGCCCATACGTTTCCAATAGGTCATACCTAACGCCGCTGCGGCCTCGTCCTGGCCTTTGGGGATGGCCTGTAGGCCGCCGCGAATAACTTCCGCCATATAGGCACTCTGGAACAGCGTTAAGCCGATCAGGGCACGTACAAGGCGATCCACGCTAATTTCTGAAGGTAGGAACAGGGGCAGCATCACCGAGGCCATAAACAAAATGGTGATGAGCGGAACACCGCGCCAAAACTCGATAAAAATCACGCAGAACGTTTTGACGATAGGCATGTTCGAGCGTCGCCCGAGCGCTAATACAATGCCAATAGGCAGTGCCCCTACCATGCCGACGGTGGCCAATAGCAGCGTCAGCATCAGACCGCCCCAGCGATGCGTTGAAACACGCGGCAGGTCAAAGTAGCCGCCGTGTAGAAGCACGTAGGCGATCACCGGGAATACCAGCAGAGCCAATAGCGCCACCCAACGTTTAAACGGCAGGCGTGGAATGACCATCCAGGCAATAATGGCCGCAAACATGGCAAACACAATATTGGGCCGCCAGTACTCGCTGCTGGGGTATAGGCCGTACATGAACTGTGAAAAACGTGCGTTAATGAATACCCAGCAAGCGCCTGCTCGAGAGCAGTCTTCGCGGCTGGAACCCACCCAGTCAGCATCAATAAAGGCCCATTGAATCGTTGGGATGACCAATAGATACAGCACATACAGCCCCAAGAGCGTGAAGATGCTATTGACGGGCCCATTGAACAGGTTGCCGCGCAGCCAGGCGATCGGGCCAATCGTGCCTTTAGGCGCCGGACGCTGAGGGATGGTGTCTTTGTTGTGAATCATGGTGTCGCCTCCGGCCTAGCGTTCAACCAGCGCAACGCGAGCGTTGAACCAGTTCATGAACATGGACACCAGCAAGCTGATGACAAGATAAACCGCCATGGTCATGGCAATAACTTCGATTGCCTGACCGGTCTGATTGAGCGTAGTGCCGGCAAATACCGACACTAGGTCGGGATAGCCGATGGCGGTGGCCAGTGAGGAGTTCTTAATCAGGTTGAGATATTGGCTAGTGAGCGGCGGAATGATGACGCGCATGGCCTGTGGAATGACCACCAGACGTAATACCAATTTGCGCGGCAAGCTCAGTGCCTGTGCCGCTTCCGTCTGTCCATGGGGAATAGCCTGGATACCTGAGCGCACAATTTCAGCGATAAACGATGCGGTATAGATAGACAGTGCCAGCCACAGTGCCAGGAACTCGGGAATGATGGTAATGCCGCCTCGGAAATTAAAGCCGCGCAGTTCAGGCATTTCCCAGGTGACCGGCACGCCGGTGGCGATGAGCACCAGCAGCGGCAGGCCAAAAATGATTACCAGCGATATCAAACCGGCGGGCAGGCGTTTTCCGGTGGCTTCATGACGGCGCTTGTTCCAAATAATCAGTGCGATGCTGGCAATGATCGCGAGTACAAACGTAGCGGGAATCAGCCCAAAACCGGATTCAAACAGCGGCTGGGGTAGATAAAGCCCGCGAACATTCAGAAAAAACGCTTCACCAAAGGCCATGCTATCTCGGGCGCCGGGCAGCGTGCGCAGTACCGCGAAATACCAGAAAAAGATCTGCAGCAGCACGGGAATGTTTCGAAACGTTTCGATATAGGCGTTGGCTAAACGTGCGATCAGCCAGTTGGGTGACAATCGCGCTATGCCGACGGTAAAGCCAATAATGGACGCGGCGATGACGCCCAGCCCGCCGACCAGCAGCGTATTGATCAAGCCAACCACGAAGGTGCGGCCGTAGGAGCTTTGCGAGGAGTAATCGATCAGGCTTTGAACAATGCCGAAGCCCGCCGTGTTACTCAAAAATCCAAAGCCGGTGGTAATGCCCCGAGCATTTAAGTTGGCTTGGGTATTGTGGATGATGTAGGCCAGAAAAGCCGCGACAACGGCGACCAAAATGATTTGGAAAATAAGCGCGCGCTTCGCGCGATCTCGCCAAAACGGCGGCTTGTGGCCGACGGGGCGAATGTTGGGTCTTACCGACATGGATGGCGTCTCCGCTACACGGAAGGTCAATCAGATGGCCCGCCCATTCCTTGAAATGGAGATTGGAAAAGTCGGCGGGCCAGGGTCAAGCGAGACGCTTAGCGAATCGGAGGAGCGTACTGGAAGCCACCGGCGTTCCAAAGAGCGTTCACACCGCGCTCAATTTCAAGCGGAGAGCCCATGCCTACGTTACGTTCAAAGCTTTCAGCGTAGTTACCGACCTGGCTGATAATGTTGTAAGCCCAGTCAGCCTCTAAGCCCATGCCTTCGCCATAGTTACCGTCTTGGCCGAGCAGGCGAGCCACGTCCGGATTTTCAGAGTTGAGCATTTCCTCAGCATTTTCGCTGGTCACGCCATATTCTTCGGCGTTAATCATCGCGAACAGCGACCACTTAACGATGTTAAACCACGTGTCATCACCTTGACGCACGACGGGGCCAAGCGGCTCTTTGGAAATAATCTCAGGCAGAATGACCGCGCCTTCGGGGTCATCCAGCTGGATACGCAGCGCTGCTAACTGGGAGGTGTCGGAGGTCAATACATCGCAGCGCCCGGCCTGGAAGCCGCCAACGGTTTGCTCAGACGTATCGAAAACGATGGGGTCAAATTCCATATCGTTGGCGCGGAAGTAATCGGCCACGTTCAACTCGGTAGTGGTGCCCGTTTGGATGCAGATAGCCGCGCCATCAAGTTCCATTGCACCGTTAATGCCAAGGTCGCGGCTAACCATGAAGCCGATACCGTCGTAGAAGTTAACCCCTGCGAAATTTAGGCCCAGGGTGGTATCCCGAGTAGTGGTCCAGGTGGTGTTGCGCGAAAGGACATCCACTTCGCCCGACTGAAGAGCGGTAAAGCGCTCAACGGCGTTAAGGGAGATATAGTTCACTGCGTCAGCATCGCCGAGAACCGCTGCGGCGACTGCGCGGCATACATCAACGTCCAGGCCTTGCCAGTTACCGTCGCCATCCGGTGCTGAAAAGCCAGGCAGGCCGTCACTCACGCCACACTGAACGGCCCCGCGCTCGATGGTATCTTCTAAGACGTCTGCTTGAGCCGTTGCTATTCCCGCTAACGTCATTGAGCCAGCAGACGCTAGTAGCACGAGGTGTTTTTTGTTCAACATGTAGTTCCCCTTGAATCAATTAGAATCCTGAATTCCCAGAATCACGCATGCCGGAGCATGTAACTAAACCTAGCAAGTAAGATGCCAACAAGGGTACAGGGGCTAATTCAGCGCTTTTCAACGCTACTCAACGGATTCGAGACGAACGTCTAGGTGCAAAAAAATGAGACTGCCCACCTGTTTTTGCACCTTACTAGGGCAGAACCAGGTGGGTAGTGATCTAACGGGGAGCTAGGAGAGCTGCTGCTTACTCGGCCGCGAATGCCTTGCGCATAAACGGAGGCAGCACCAGCGCGCCACGGTGGGCATCAACGCTGTAATACTCCAGCGGAAGGCCGTGACTTGCGGCGTCCTGTTCACGGAACGTATTAACGTCGATCGATTTACCGGCCAGCGTCACGCTCCACCAGCCTGAGGGATACACCGGCTGCGGGAAGGGCAGCGTAGCAACGCTATCAAATCCGGCTTCTTGCATATCGTGGCGCAGTTCGCGAATGATCGACCCGCTGTGATAAAGCGGCGACTCGCTCTGTTGCACCATTACGCCGCCACTTTTCAAAATGCGGTGACAGCGCTTTAGGAAGTCAGTTTTAAACAGCCCTTCGGCGGGGCCAACCGGGTCGGTGGAGTCGATAATTAACACGTCGATGCTCTCATCCGGTGCATCGTCGACCCACTTCACGCCATCGGCGAACAGCAGCTCGGCCCGCGGGTCGTTATTCGACGCCACCAGCGATGGGAAGAAGCGTTGTGATGCTTTGGTAACCTCTTCATCGATATCGATCTGGGTGACCTTTTCAACGCCAGGGTGGCGCAGCACTTCTTTTAAGGTGCCGCAGTCGCCACCGCCAATAATCACTACACGCTTAGGATCTTGATGGGTAAACAGCGCCGGGTGCGCAATCATCTCGTGATAAAGAAAATTATCGCGATCCGTCAGCATCACGCAGCCATCCAGCACCATTAAGTTGCCGTAGGTCTCGGTGGCGTAGACTTCCAAGTGTTGGTACGGGCTCTGTACATCCAGCAGCTTTTCAGAAATCTTCAGTGAGAAAGCGCTGCCGTGGCTATCAAAGACTTCGGTAAACCACTGGTCGTCGCGTAATTCGCTCATCAATTGGCTCCTGGGTGCGTGAGGCTGGATGGGGTCGAAATGTCCTGGTGATACTGCGGACTTAGCTCGTGCAGCGCCTCCATGAAGGCGGTGACGTTGTCCGGATGCGTAAATTGGCTGATGCCGTGGCCCAGGTTAAACACGTGGCCAGGGCCATGGCCGTAGCTTTCAAGCACGCGAGCAACCTCTGTGCGAATTGCCGAGGGGCGGGCAAACAGCACGTTGGGGTCCAGGTTGCCTTGTAGCGCGACTTTATGACCAACGCGAGCGCGAGCATCGGAAAGCTCGGTGGACCAGTCGATACCCAGCGCATCGGCACCGGCATCGGCGATGTGCTCCAGCCATTGGCCGCCGTTTTTGGTGAACAGAATCACCGGCACGCGGCGTCCGTCGTGTTCGCGGATCAGCCCCGCCACGATCTGCTTCATATAGCGCAGCGAAAACTCAAGGTAGGCAGGTGTTGAAAGCGCGCCACCCCAGGTATCAAAAATCTGCACCGCCTGGGCACCCGCACGAATCTGCGCATTCAGATAGTCGGTCACCGACTGCGCCAGCGTATCCAGCAGCTGGTGCAGAGTGTCTGGCGTGTCATAGAGCATGGTTTTCAAGTGGCGGAAATCTTTGCTAGAGCTGCCTTCCACCATGTAAGTCGCCAGTGTCCAGGGGCTGCCAGAGAACCCGATCAGCGGCATGCGCCCGTTCAGCTCGTGGCGAATAGTCGACACCGCGCGCATCACGTAATCCAGGTCGCGCTCGGCATCGGGCACGCCCAGCGCGTCAACGTCTGCCTGCGTGCGTACCGTTTTACGAAATTTAGGGCCTTCGCCAGTTTCAAAGTACAGGCCAAGCCCCATCGCATCCGGAATGGTTAAAATATCCGAAAACAGGATAGCCGCATCCAATGGATAGCGTTCCAGCGGCTGGAGCGTTACTTCGCAGGCCAGGTCTTGATTGCGGCACAGGTCCATAAAACTGCCTGCATCGGCCCGTCTGGCGCGATATTCTGGCAGATATCGGCCAGCCTGACGCATCATCCATACCGGCGTGCGATCCACGGGCTGACGCGCCAGCGCGCGAAGAAAACGATCATTTTTCAACGGTGTAGTCGTCATAAACACTTGCTCTTAAGAAATTTGCCCGCATTGTATGGGGGTAATTGTACTTGAAGTTGTACTTGAAGATAGGCGCGAGAGCGGCTAACCGCGTGGCAAAATCGTCGCACCCAGCCAATTTTTCTCCGCTATTTAGCCGTCTAACCACCGTGAGGCGGGCGCCGCTTCCTGATAGAATACTTGCCTACTTTGCCAACACTGGTGTGGTTAACTGGTTTGGTTAATCAACGAGGTAACCTGTGACCATTCGCTTCATTGCCGCTTCCCGACTGCCCACGCCCTGGGCCACTTTTACTATGCATGGCTTCGAAGATGAGGCTACTGGCAAAGATCATATCGCGCTAACGCTGGGTGACGTGACCGGCGATGAGCCGGTACTTGGGCGTGTGCATTCTGAGTGTTTGACCGGCGATGCGCTGTTCTCAATGCGCTGCGACTGTGGCTATCAGTTGCAGGAGGCGCTCAAACGCATCGCTGAAGAGGGCCGCGGTGTACTGTTTTATCTGCGCCAAGAAGGACGCGGCATTGGGCTTTTAAACAAAATTCGTGCTTACAATCTGCAAGACCAAGGTGCTGACACGGTCGAAGCCAACGAACAGCTTGGCTTTGGTGCGGATATGCGCCGATACGATTTATGCGTACCCATGCTCAATCACTTAGGTATTACATCGCTACGCCTAATGACTAACAATCCGCGCAAGGTGGAAGCGCTCACCCGCGACGGTGTCAACGTAGTGGAGCGCCTGCCCATCACGACCGGCTTAAACCCCCATAACGAACACTATCTTTCGACCAAAGCGGGCAAACTCGGCCACATGATGGCCCTGGATGATTTTACCCGCGCCAGCGATGTGGATATTGAGCGTAAGGGCTAAGTGAAGGGCTGTGCCAGACTAAAAGAAGGGGCGCCATTGCTATGGCGTTAGCCCTTCTTACTCATCCGGTGAGAAGGGATAAACTTCGTTTGATTCTGTCTTCCCGTCGCGCTGACGCGCCCGAAGGTCTCGATAGACCGCCGTGCGCATAATCAGCATTGCCACGACAGGCGCTGTGAGCAAAATGAACGCGGTGATGAGTAGCTCGTGAATCACTAAGCGCGACTGCAGCGCGGTAAAGAAAAGCATTGATGCGATTAAAATGCAGCCAGCACCTAGAGTGACCGTGATTGCCGGGCCATGGATACGCTGAAAAAAGTGCGGCAAACGCACCAGGCCTATCGCGCCAATTAGTACTACTAGGCTGCCCAGCACCAGCAGCAGAGTGACGGGCAGGCTGACCCATAAGGGTAGGTTGTCAAAGTCAGGGCTCATTCGATCACCTCGCCGCGCATTAAGAATTTCGTGAGTGCCACCGTCGAGACAAACCCCGTCAATGCAATGAGCATGGCCGCTTCAAAATAAATCAGATTACCAAAACGCAGGCCTAGCGCTAACGCGAGCAGCATTGCGCACATCCATAGCGTGTCCAGTGCGAGCACTCGGTCTTGCGCGGTGGGGCCAAGCAGCAGGCGCACGACGCACAGCAGCATCGCCAGCAGGATACACACCAGTGTGAAGTTGATGGCTAACGATAAAAGGGCCGTCATTGGCGCGCGCTCCTATACATTGTCGAAGATCTCAATCAACGGTTTCTCGTAGCGTGTCTTGATGGTGTCGACCCACCATTGGGCGTCGTGAAGATCAAACACATGCAGCACCAAGTCATGGGTGTCGGGTAAAATTTCTACCCACACCGTACCCGGCGTAGAGTTAATCAGGCACGACAGCAGCGCTAAGCCGTGAGAATGCTTCAAGTCCAGCGGCACTTTAATAAACTGTGAATTCAGCCCTTGAGGCTTGGCGAAGAGAATGATCCGGCTCACGTTGAAGCAGGAGCGAATAATCTCTATTAGCGATAGCGTCAACAGGCGGGCCATCACCAGCGGCTTTCTAAACGGTACCGGCGTCATCGGGCGCAGCGGCTTGGTTATTAAGGGCGCGGCAATCGCAAGTAGCGAGCCAAGCAGTATCTGGGCGGGCGCTACGCTCTGGTTGAGCATTAGCCACATAGCCAACAGGGCTGCGGAAAGCATCGGCGAGGGTAGCCAGCGGTGTAGGCTCATGTGCGTTCTCCCAACGGCTCTTGGGTGATCACCGGGGCCGATTCAATGCGCTCAATATACAGGCCCGGTTGATGAAGCGGCTCAGCGCTACGCTCCAGATAGGCCACGGTAGGCCCCGCCTGGGCGGTTAGCAGCACGCAGAGCAGCAGCAGTGCGGTGATGGGTGCCACTTCCGAGCGCTGTAAATGCGGTGCCGTGGTGTGTTTTGTGGCCCAAAAGGTGCGCACGCCAAAGCGCATCAGCGAAATAATGCCCGCCAAACCTGACAGCACTATCAGCGTCAGCATCAGCCAGGTCACCATGCTGGTTGACATTCCTTGTGGATTGAGCAAGGTATGCATCAAGCCAAATTTCGCCACAAAGCCCGATAGCGGCGGTAGGCCGGTGATCACCAGCGCGCATCCGGCGAAGGCGAGCCCTAAAAACGCCAGCGCGCCTGGAATCGGCACACCCACCGGCTCGTCAGGCTTATCATCAACGGCAAAGGCTTCCATGGTCAGCGCTAGCATCGCCGCGCCGGGTGTTCTGATCCGTTCAACCAGCTCAATTAGCAGCAGGAACGCCGCGACGGCGAGCGTTGAGCTAATCATATAAAACAGCGCAATGTTGATGAGTTCGGGCTGCCCGTAGCCTACCGCCGCTAACAGCGTGCCGGACGAGATGACCGCAGCATAGCCTGCCATACGGCCGGGCTCTTGGCTGGCCAGTAATCCAATGGTACCGAATGCCAGTGTCGCGAGCCCGCCCCATAGCAATAAATCGAAGCCAAAGCCTGCTGCCGGCCCATCCGAGAACAGCAGCAGCCACAGCCGCAGCAGCACGTACACGCCAATCTTAGTCATCAGTACCATCATCGCGGCCACCGGCGGCGATGCGGCTGAATAGGTGGTGGGTAGCCAGAACCCCAGCGGCCACATAGCGCTTTTGGTCAAAAAGGCGAGCGCTAGAATAACAACGCCAATTTTCAGCAGCACTAGGTCTTCGGCGGCTAACAGATCTAAACGCGCGGCGAGGTCGGTCATGTTTAAGGTGCCGGTCGTTGCATAAATCAGCGCCACGCCTATTAAGAAGAAGAACGATGCCAGCAAATTGACCACGATATATTGCATGCCCGCGCGGATGCGACGGGTGTTATAGCCGTGCAGCACTAGCCCATAGGAGGCTGCCAGCATTACCTCAAAAAAGACGAATAGGTTGAACAGGTCATTGGTCAAAAAAGCGCCGTTAATGCCCATTAATAAGAATTGAAACAGCGAGTGAAAGTGAACGCCGATACGGCTCCAGCGCGACATCGAAAAGACTAACGAGGCGATTGCCAGCACTGACGTCAGCAGCATCATCACCGCGGTAAGCCGGTCAACCAGCAGCACAATACCGAAGGGCGCCGCCCAGTTAGCTGAGAGATAAACGCCAATGCCGTCGGGCCAGTATTCGCTGTCAGATAGATAAAGCAGCACCAGTGAAATCACTAGCAAAGAGACGGTGCTGACAAGATTAATAAAAAACTTACGCTCATGCCGACGTTCGTTAATCAAAATCAGCAGTGCGCCGCATAGCAAGGGTACTAATACCGGGGCAAGGATGAGGTGTTGAACCCACGGTAGGCTCATTTATCCATCTCCTTACCATCGACATGGTCCGTGCCGGTTAAACCGCGTGCGCCGATCATCACCACTAGATAGAGGGCGGTGGTCGCAAAGCCGATGACAATCGCCGTTAACACCAGCGCCTGCGGCAGCGGGTCAGCGTACAGCGAAGGGTCAATTGTGCCTTCACCCAGCGTCAGCGGTGCTTGGTTGATCGACAGCCGGCCCATAATGAAAATAAACAGGTTCACCGCATAGGAAATGAGCAGCAGACCGGTAATGACCTGGAAAGAGCGTGGACGCAGGATCAGCCAGACGCCAGCGCCAAACATAATGCCAATGGCAATCGCTATGACGGCTTCCATCAGTTGGCCTCCTTGTTGATAACGGGGGCGATGTTACTAATGGGCAGACGATGGCTACGCACCGATTGGTGAGCCAAAGCCACGAGAATCAAGATTGTTGACCCGACCACTACGCCAAAGACGCCCAAATCGAAAATAAAGGCGCTGGGTAGGTGAATCTCTCCCAGTATCGGCAGCGTCATATGGGCAGTGTGCGTGGTTAAGAAAGGGTAGCCGAACAGCCAGGCGCCCAGTCCCGTTGCGCAGGCGATGATTAATCCAAACGCAATCCAGCGGTGTGGCTGTAAGCGCAGATGTTTTTCTACCCAGGTCGTGCCGCCCAGCATGTACTGAACAATAATCGCGACGGCAAACGTAAGCCCCGCAACGAAACCGCCGCCGGGAAGATTATGGCCACGAATAAAGAAGTAAGCAGCAATGACCACCATGATCGGAAGCAGCATGCGTAGGTAAACGGCGGGCACCATTAAATAGCCGCTTTCCACTTGCTGTACGGGCGTTTGGCCGGCGGCGGGGTCAACATTATTGGTTTGTTGCGCCGGAATTGGCAGGCTTTCCGGCGCAGGGCGAAAGCGCCGCAGCAGGGCGTATACCGTCAGCGCTACCACGGCGAGGACGGCGATTTCGCCTAACGTATCGAAGTTACGGAAATCCACCAGCAGCACGTTAACCACATTGCTGCCGCCGCCTTCACTCAGCGCGCGCGTCATGAAGAAATCAGAAATGCTGCCCACGGGTGCCGAGCGTACCAATACCGCATAGCTGACAATACTCATGCACAGGCCCGCGACAACGGCGACCACCATATCCCGCGAGCGTCTAAACCACGAAAGGCGCGTGGCCCGTATGTTTAGCTCTTTGGGGGTAATCCGCGCAGGCAGCCAGCGAAGGCCAAGCAGAATCAGTACCGTCGTGACGGTTTCGACCATCAGCTGGGTCAGGGCGAGATCGGGCGCCGATAGCCAAAGGAAGGTAATGCTGACCACGATGCCGACACCGCCCACTAAACTGAGCGCCGCTAAGCGGTGGTATTTAGCCTGCCAGGAGGCGGCCACGGCACAAATGGCGCCAATCACCCACAGTCCGGCGAACAGCGGGGAAAACTCGCCGTTGTCTGAAAAAGTCAGCAATGAAACGGGCCGAACAATCAGCAGCGGCACCGCTAAGAGCAGCGTAATCATGAGCAGCAGCTGCGGCTGGACGCGCCGCGTACTCAATAGCTTTTCAAGCAGCGAGGCGCTGGAGGAAATCCTCAGCATCGTGCTTTCATAGGCTTGTTTGCCATTAAAACGATAGAGGAACGGCACGCGGCTGGATTGGATCAAACCATGGCGTGTGCGCAGCCAGATATAAAGCAGTACGCCCCCGCCCAACGCCATCACGCTCATTAGCAGCGGTAGATTAAAGCCGTGCCAAACGGAAAGACTATAGTCGGGCGTTTGCTCGCCGAGTACCGATATAACCGCGGTGTTGAGGAATGGCCCCACGCTCAAGCCAGGAATCACCCCCACTATCAGGCAGCAGAGTACCAGCAGCTCTACCGGGAAGCGCATCCAGCGCGGAGGCTCGTGCGGCTCACGCGGCAGGTCGGTCGCCAGCGGGCCAAAGAATACGTTGATGAATCGCAGCGAGTAGGCAACGCTGAAAATGCCCATTAACACGGCCGCAGCGGACATACTCCAGTTGCGGGCTGACCCCACTGCCAACGCCTCGGCGAAAAACATTTCTTTAGATAGAAAGCCGTTAAGCAGCGGCACACCGGCCATGGCCGCACTGGCAACAATCGCCAAGGTGGCGGTGTACGGCAGCACTTTAAAAAGTCCGCGCAAATGGCGCATATCCCGAGTGCCGCTCTCATGGTCGATAATACCCGCCGCCATAAACAACGATGCTTTGAACGTAGCGTGATTAAGGGTATGAAACAGCGCAGCGACCATCGCCAGCGGCGTGCCAATGCCCAGCAATAAGGTAATGAGCCCCAGGTGGCTGATCGTTGAGTAAGCCAGCAGGCCTTTAAGGTCGTGCTGGAAAATGGCGGTAAAGGCACCAATGAGTAGCGTGCAGAGCCCCGCTCCGCCAATGATTAATGTCCACTCGGGCGTTCCTGAAAGAGACGGCCATAGGCGCATCAATAAAAACACGCCGGCTTTCACCATCGTCGCCGAATGCAAAAAAGCCGAGACGGGTGTCGGCGCTGCCATGGCGTGAGGCAGCCAAAAATGGAACGGGAACTGCGCGCTTTTTGTCAGCGCCCCTAATGCGATTAAAATCAGCGTGGGTAAGTACCAAGGGTGCGCACGAATCAGATCCCCTGATGCCAGCACCACATCTAATGAATAGCTGCCAACGATATGGCCCAGCATCAGTACGCCGACCAGCAAGCAAAGCCCACCGGTGGCCGTCACGGTAAACGCCATGCGTGCACCGCGCCGTGCATCTGCACGGTGATGCCAGTAGCCAATGAGTAAGAAGGAGGTCAGGCTGGTCAGCTCCCAAAACACAACCAGCTGGATAAGATTACCCGATAGCACCACGCCGAGCATGGAGGCCATAAAGGCTAATAAGAAAGAGAAAAAGCGCGGTACGGGGTCATTGGCAGACATATAATAACGCGCGTAAATGACCACCAGTACACCGATGCCTAAAATCAGCATCGAGAACATCCATGCCAGGCCATCCATACGAAGTATGAAATTCAGCCCGTAATCGGGCATCCACTCAAGCTGATAGCGGACGACATCACCAGTGCCTAATTCTCCAGTGCCTAATTCTCCAGTACCTAGTGCACCAGTGCCTATCTGAGTATAGAGATAGGCGGTGATGAGTAGCCCTACAAAGGCAATGCCTCCGGCTAGCCATGCTTCACGGTTACGCGCATTGGTTGGCATGAGCGCGGCTATTATGCTGCCAACTACTGGCATTAGGATGAGTAACAGTAGCAGCATAGGGCTCCGTAAAAGGTAGTTAATCGTAGGGCGGGAGGGCTAAATCGAGGGTAGTAATGCACCAAAGTGAGTGAATGTAATATCGACTTTAGTGTTGAATTTACGTGATCACGTAATGATGCACAAGCGTAAATGTGTGGTTTTACGCACACATTTTAAGGGAGGAAAACGATCGCAGCGTACATGAATTGGCTGTTTTATGGGGCTGAGTTGCCCCTATAAGCCGCCTGCTTTTCCAGCGGTCACCTCGTCAGAAAGGCAGGTAAGAACGTTAAGCCGCGTCTTCTTCGCGGGCTATAGCACGCGCCATAGCCGGGCGCTGAATATGGCGTTCGCGATAGGCTATTAGCGTGTCAGGTAAGCGGTGTTTCATGCTGATCGCCCACGATAGGGTGTGGGTTAAAAACAGATCAGCGAGTGTGAACGACTCACCGACCAAGTTTTCTTGGCCGTGATAGCGACGCTCTAAAGCGGCCAGCGCACGCTGAAACTCCCAGGCGCACACCGGTAGAATCGCGGGAACACGCTTATCATCGGGCAGGGCAAACTTGTGCTTGGCTTGATTCCAAAGAGGCTGCTCAATTTCCGTCACGATAAAGCTGAGCCACTGGTCGACCTGAGCGCGAGCAGCTGGATCATTAGGCTGCAGCGTGCCGTTGCTATACGTTTCCGCCAAATAACGGCAAATTGGCGCAGATTCAAATAAGTGGACGTCACCATCCTCAAGGGCCGGCACCTTCCCATCCGGGTGGCGCGCCAAATGCTCGGCCGTTTGGCCTTCACCTTTATCTAGCGCTATGTGTTGGCATTGGTAATCAACGCCAAGTTCCTCAAGTGTCCACGACACCCGTAATGAGCGCGATTTCGGAAAACTGTATAGCGTGATCATGGTGAACTCCTGGCGACAACAGTGATAGCGTCAATCTAGCGGACGTGAATAGCGCTGTCGATGGTCTACTTCTATGCGCTATCGCGGGACGCGCGAATCCGCTCATAGGCGTTACCAATTTCGCTAGTTCGCGCCTGGGCAACGTCGCGCATGCTTTCTGGCAAGCCTTTGCCCGCGAGTTTGTCGGGGTGGTTTTGGCTCATTAAGCGACGATAAGCTTTCTTGATCTCAGCATCGCTGGCGTCTTCAGAAACGCCCAGAACGCGGTAAGCATCTTTAAGTGCTTCTTCGCTGGCGCCTTGCGAGTTCGCGGCAGCACCGTGCAGCATCGCTTCGATCTGCTGAACTTCGGCTTCGCTACAGCCCACTCCGCGAGCAACGCGCAGAATCATTTCATGCTCGGCAGGATGCAGAACGCCGTCGGCTGAGATAGCGGTGAGCTGAACCTGTATAAAAACCTGACGCAAGACAGGCTGACGCAGAGTCAGGCGATTAACCGCGGCCAGCTCAGCGTCTAAGTTGAAGTCAGCGGCGCGGCCCCGTTCGAAGGCGGCGCGCGCCTTGGCACGCTGTTCGCCCTGCAGGCGCATCTGATCAAAGAGCTTTTCGGCAACACTCAGCTCGCCTTCGGTGACTTTTCCGTCGGCTTGGCACAGGCAGCCCATGACGGAAAAAATCGACTCCAAAAAGCCTTCTTGAATGCGCACGCGGGCGCCGTTTAAGCGGCGGCTGAGTCGCTGCCCCGCCCACCAACCAAGGCCCCCGCCAACCAGCAGTCCAACCGGTCCGCCAAACGCCAGGCCGATTAGGCTGAAAATGATAATAAGTAATAGCATAGCAATCTCAAAGTAGTTGAAAGATAAGGGCTTAAGGCATTTTTATGCGGCGAGCGCTCTGCTTGCCGCTCTGATTGCTTAGTGCCGGTAAGTGACGGCGTACATCGCTAATGGCGGCACTGCGCGTTCACCACTTGACCAGGCGGCGCTTTTGGTCGAACGTAACGCCCTATTAAGGAAGCAGGCTAATGATTAACGCGATGCTTCCTTTCCTTCTTTATGGAGAAGCACGATGTCCTCGCCGAATTCGGATGCCCCAAAAAGCTCTAAGGTACACGATCCCAAGGTTTTTGAGTATCACAACCCGGCTGGGGGCTGGGGTGCGCTCAAGGCCGTGGGTAAGCATTTATTGCATAGCCGCTCTGTGGCTACCAATGCGCGGGCGCTATTTAAGCTCAATCAGCCCGATGGATTTGACTGCCCCGGCTGCGCCTGGGGTGATCCTGAACACGGATCTTCATTCGAGTTTTGCGAGAACGGCGTAAAAGCCGTGACGTGGGAGTCCACTTCCAAGCGAGTGACGCGGGATTTCTTTGCTAAGCACACCGTTAGCGAACTCAAGACCTGGGACGACTATCGTCTGGAAGATCAGGGGCGGCTTGTCGAGCCGATGCGCTACAACGCTGAAACCGACCACTACGAGCCGGTTGCGTGGGACGCGGCGCTGGATCTGATGGCCGCAGAGCTTAAGGCGCTGCCCACGCCGAATGACGCTATCTTTTATACCTCCGGAAAGGTGGGTAACGAGTCGGCGTACGTGTTCCAACTGCTGGCGCGGCTCTATGGCACCAACAACCTTCCGGACTGTTCAAATATGTGCCATGAGGCGAGCGGCGTTGCGCTTGGCGCGGCGCTGGGTACTGGTAAGGGCAGCGTGCGGTTGGAGGATTTTGAGCAGGCCGAGGCGATTTTTGTATTTGGCCAGAACCCCGGCACCAACCACCCGCGTATGCTGGGTACGCTACGTGAAGCCGCCGAGCGCGGCGCCACAATTGTTAGTTTCAATCCGCTGCGCGAGCGGGGGCTTGAGAAGTTTGCCAACCCGCAAAAGCCGCTTGAAATGCTGCATAACGGCAGCCATGCGATCAGCACGCATTACTTTCGCCCTAAGCTGGGCGGCGACATGGCCGTTTTGCGCGGCATGGCGAAAGCGCTATTTGAGCGTGATGGCGCCGGCGAACCCGTGCTGGACCATCAATTTATCGCTGAACACACCGTTGAACTTGACGCCTACCGCCGCGAAGTAGAGACCACTGAGTGGGAGACGATTGAGGCTCAGGCAGGCTTAAGCCGAGCGGAAATCAAGCAGGCCGCGATACTGTATGCCCGCTCCAACGCCACTATTATCTGCTGGGCGATGGGCATTACGCAGCATGTGCACTCGGTGCCGACCGTTCGTGAAATCGTTAACCTGCTGCTGCTTTGCGGCAACCTGGGTAAGCCCGGCGCCGGTACCTCGCCGGTACGCGGGCACTCTAATGTGCAGGGCGACCGCACGATGGGTATTTTCGAAAAGCCCTCGGATGAACTGCTAGACGCCCTTGAAAGCCGTTACCAAAGACCCATGCCAAGAGCGTTCGGCGTTGATTCCGTGGCCGCCGTACAGGCCATGCGTGATCAGCTGGGCAAGGTGTTTATTGGCCTAGCCGGTAATTTCACCCGCGCTATTTCCGACAGCCGAGTGACCGAAGCGGCGATGGGTCAATGCCGCCTAACGGCATTTATTAGCACCAAGCTCAACCGCAGCCATTTAGTGACGGGTAAATACGCGCTGATTCTGCCCTGCCTGGGGCGCACCGAGGTCGACCGCAGCGCAGCAGGCAAGCCGCAGCTGATTACCGTAGAAGACTCAATGAGCATGGTGCACGGGTCGGCGGGCATTAACCGCCCGGTGGATAGCACGCTACCCTCTGAAATCACCATACTGACCGGCCTTGCCGAGCGCTTGCTGGGCAGCGACGTGGTTGACTGGGCCGCCATGCGTGATGACTACGACGTGATCCGTGATCATATCGAGGCCGTCATTCCCGGCTTTGATAATTTTAATGAGCGCGTGCGCAAGCCGCGCGGTTTTTGGCTGATGAATCCGGCCTTTGAGCTGCGCTTTCCTACCCAGAGCGGCAAGGCCGAGTTTTCTGATGACAGGCTGCCAGAGCAGGTAATGCATCAGCAGATGACGGGCCGAGAAGGCGGCTGGCTAACCCTGCAAACCATGCGCTCCCACGATCAGTACAACACCACGATATACGGCTATAACGATCGCTATCGCGGCATTGAAAACGGCCGCCAGGTGATTTTCCTGAATACGAAGGATATTGATAGGCTGGGCTTTAAGGCAGGCCAGTGGGTGGATTTGATTGGCGAATCGGGCGATGGCATTACCCGCCGGGTGGATGGCTTTAAAGTCGTTGCTTATGCAACGCCCGAAGGCTGTGCCGCCGCTTACTACCCTGAAACCAATCCGCTGATCCCGCTGGATCATAAAGGCGATCAAAGCCATACCCCAGCCTCCAAGTCGATTGCTATTCGCCTGGAAGCCAGCGCCCGGATTGTTTGAATAAATGTCTGAGCAAATGCCTGAGCAAATGCCTGAACTCGCGGAGGGCCAACACCTGCAGCGCGCACTCACCGCGCTGCAGGCCGCGTATCCCGAACTCGACACCCTGGCTGCGCTAGTGCTGCTGGCGCTTGATGCGTCGCCGCCCTCTGACAAGGGCGTTTCCAGCGCGCTATTAGCGAGACATTTGGATATTGAGCATGCGCTTATCCGCCGCGCCTGCGCCACGCTTGAAGAGGCGGGCTGGGTTCATACCCAGCCCGCCAGTGGGGCCAGCTCGGCACTGCGGGCGGTGTTGATTAAACCGCTTCTCGCGATGGGCTAAGTCAGCGGCTTAGGCACGCAGCGGTTGCTATGGTAGCCGCTGGCGAATGGCGGCTTCGATGCCCTCAGCATCCAGGCCGCAGTCGTGCAGCAGCTGGTCGGGCGTGCCGTGCTCGATAAAGGTATCTGGTAGGCCGAGATTTAATACTTCTATCTGCACGCCTTCGGCATGCAGCAGCTCGTTAACCGCGCTGCCTGCACCACCAGCAATGACGTTCTCTTCCAATGTGACCAGCAGTTCGTGTTCATCGGCGGCGTGAAGCACTGCATCGCGATCCAAAGGTTTAATCGAGCGCATATTGATGTGCGTCGCGTTTAAGCGTTCGGCAATCTCGGCAGCAGGGCCGTTTAAGCTGCCAAAAGCGAGCAGCGCGATGCGCACGCCGTCGTTAGAAGACTGGCGGCGGATTTCTGCTTTGCCAATCGCTAGAGGCTCAAGGTGGACGGGAATATCGGCGCCCGGACCGGTGCCTCGCGGGTAGCGCACGGCGGCAGGGCCGGGGTAGTGATAAGCAGCGCTGAGCATGGCGCGACACTCGGCTTCATCCGCCGGGGCGAGAATCACCATGCCCGGCACACAGCGTAAGAAGGAAAGGTCCATGCTGCCGTGATGCGTGGGGCCGTCTTCGCCTACTAGGCCCGCTCGATCAATCGCGAAGGTGACGTCCAGGTTTTGTACCGCCACATCGTGAATTAACTGATCATAGCCGCGCTGCAGAAAGGTAGAGTAAATGGCAACGACGGGCTTCATGCCTTCGCAGGCCATGCCCGCCGCTAGCGTTACGGCGTGCTGCTCGGCAATCGCGACATCGAAATAGCGCTCCGGGTACTGCTTAGAGAAGCGAATTAAGTCGGAGCCTTCACGCATCGCGGGGGTAATCGCCAGCAAACGCGAATCGTGAGCCGCCATATCGCAAAGCCAATCGCCGAACACGTTGCAGTACTTTTTCTTAACGACGCTTTTCGGTAGCGGTGCTTGCTTGAGCGCTGCGCTGGGCTTTTCGAGTTTGGTAATCGCATGATAGCCAATCTGATCCGCTTCAGCCGGTAAGAAACCTTTGCCTTTTACCGTTTTAATATGCAGAAACTGCGGCCCATCAAGGTCACGCAGGTTCTCAAGCGTCTCGGTGAGCGCGCCAAGGTCGTGGCCATCGATGGGGCCTACGTAGTTAAAGCCCATCTCTTCAAACAGCGTGGCGGGGCTGACCATGCCTTTCATGTGCTCTTCGGTGCGTCGGGCAAGTTCTAATGCGCCGGGCAGGTGTGAAAGCACTTTCTTGCTCTCTTCGCGAATCTTGAGATAGGGCTTACTGGAGAGTACCCGGGCGAGATAGGTGGCCATGCCGCCAACGTTCTCGGAAATCGACATTTCGTTGTCGTTGAGCACCACAAGCAGGTTGGCATTGACGTGACCTGCATGGGCAAGGGCTTCAAACGCCATGCCAGCCGTTAGCGCGCCGTCACCAATAATCGCACAAACGCGCCGCTGGCTGCCCTGTGCTTTGGCGGCTAATGCCATGCCGAGCGCTGCTGAAATAGAGGTGCTGGAATGCCCCACGCCGAAGGTGTCGTACGCAGATTCAGCACGGCTAGGGAAGGCCGCTAAGCCGCCGTGCTGGCGAATGCTGAGCATCGTCTCACGACGACCGGTAAGAATTTTGTGCGGGTAGGCCTGATGGCCAACGTCCCACACCAAGCGGTCGTCCGGCGTATGGAAGGCGCAGTGCAGCGCAACGCTGAGCTCGACAACGCCAAGCCCAGCGCCAAAGTGCCCACCAGACACGCCTACGCTATACAGCAAATAGGCGCGCAGCTCGTCGGCCAGCTGGGCGAGCTGGTGCGCGTTCATGGCCCGCAGCGCAGCTGGGTGATCAAAAGAGTCGAGCAGCGGCGTTGCAGGGCGCTCACGGGGAATCTCGTCGAACAGCTTCATGGGCATGTTTTCATAGACATTATTTTCATAGACATCGTTTGCATAGACATTGTTTGCATAGACATTGTTTAGTGGTCGCGCTCGATCATGTAGTGGGCAAGATCGGCCAGCGGTGCAGCACGCTCCCCCAGTGGGGCAAGCGCGGCAATGGCTTCATCGATCAGGCTTTGCGCTTTACGCTGTGCGCCTTCTAACCCCAGCAGGCTGGGATAAGTAGGCTTGGCACGCGCGGCGTCGGCGCCTGACGTTTTACCTAGGGTAGCGGTATCGCCGGTCACGTCCAGTATGTCGTCGTGAATCTGAAAGGCTAAACCAATGGCGGCGGCGTAGCGAGTGAGTGCGTTTAAACGCGGGTCGTCGTCAGCGACCGCCACAAGGCCGCCTAGGCGCACGGCGGCAACGATGAGAGCGCCGGTTTTATGGGCATGCATGTGGGCCAGCGCATCGACATCCGGATGACCACCGACCGCATCTAGATCCAGCGCCTGGCCTGCCACCATGCCATCGCGCCCCGAGGCGCAGGCAAGCGTATATACCAAATTACCAAGCCGCGGATGGGCTGTGCTGGACAGCACTTCAAATGCCAGCGCCTGCAGCGCATCCCCGGCTAGAATCGCGCTCGCCTCATCGAAGGCTTTATGCACGGTGGGCTGGCCGCGACGCAGGTCGTCATCGTCCATGGCGGGCAGGTCGTCATGAATCAACGAGTAAGCGTGAATCAGCTCAATCGCTGCGGCAGGGGCATCCAGCGCATCGTCTTTTGCGCCTAGCGCGTGGCCCGCCATATACACCAGCAGTGGGCGCAGGCGTTTGCCGCCAGCTAGCAGGCCATGGCGCATGGCGGCCTCCAGCCGGGGAGCGACCGCCTGTCGATTATCAAGCTTTCTATTGTCATCCAGTCGACTATCAAACAGCGCCGCTAAGGTCGCATCTACACGGGCAGTGCTAGTACGGCGTAAAACGGCAAGCTGGCTAGACTGCGTGGCTACCATGGGGGCGTCTCCTTGCTGTCTTCCTCGGCGTCGTCCTTGGGCACGTCCTTGAGATCGTTCTTAGCATCGTCAGGGCCAGCAAAGGGGGTCACGTTTAAGCGTCCTTCGCTGTCTTCACTGAGTGCCCGCACTTTAAGCTCAGCGGTATCCAGCCGCTGTTGAGCATCACGAGTTAATCGCACGCCCTGCTCAAATGCAGTCAGCGCATTTTCCAATGAGAGCTCGCCTGATTCTAGGCGTTCGACGATGGTTTCGAGTTGCTCAACCGTCGCGGCAAAATCCTGCGGAGATGATGTGGTGTCGCTCATTGGGGTGCCTGCAAGCCGATATTTTTAAATATAGGTACATAGTATACACCGACGCCTGGGGGGGGCGTCTGCCTTTCCATATACGCGAAAGGCGACGACTTGCGACAGATTCATCGTTAGCACGCACACTTTTCATCATCTTGAATCGGTCTGAATGAGGCGGGCTGTGCTAGGATATGGGCCTTCCGTGAACCGATACACGGCGCATGCCGCCGCCCATTAGAGGTTGATTCAGCCATGGCCAAAACGTCCCTGGACAAGAGCAAGATCAAGATCCTGCTACTCGAGGGCGTCCACCAAAGCGCGGTGGACAATTTTCACACATCAGGTTACGCCAGCATTGAGCACCTGCCGACGTCGCTGGATGAAGATGCGCTGATCGAAAAGATCCGTGATGTGCACTTCATCGGCATTCGCTCGAGGACGCAGCTGACTGAGCGCGTTTTCGAAGCGGCAGAGAAGCTGGTGGGGGTTGGCTGTTTCTGTATCGGCACCAACCAGGTCGATTTGACGGCAGCGCTGAAGCGCGGCATCGCGGTGTTCAATGCCCCGTACTCCAATACACGCTCCGTGGCTGAACTGGTGCTGGCAGAGGCAATTATGCTGCTGCGCGGTATTCCTGAGAAAAACGCTCGCGCCCACCAGGGCGGCTGGCTGAAATCAGCGAAAAATTCTCACGAAGCCCGTGGTAAAACGCTGGGTATCGTTGGCTACGGCAGTATCGGTGCGCAGCTCTCTGTGCTGGCCGAATCGCTGGGCTTTAACGTTATTTTTTATGACGTCATTGCTAAGCTGGGCATGGGTAATGCCAGCCAAGTGGGCAGCCTTGAAGAGCTGCTGGGTCGTGCGGATGTGGTCAGCTTACACGTGCCCGATCTTGCCTCAACCCGCTGGATGATCGGCGCGAAAGAGATTGCGGCCATGAAGCAAGGCGCGATCTTTATCAATGCTGCGCGCGGCAGCGTGGTGGAAATCGAACCGCTGGCGGATGCGATTAAAGCGGGCAAACTGAACGGTGCGGCCATTGACGTCTTCCCGGTGGAGCCGAAAGGTAACAACGAGGAGTTCCAAAGTCCGCTGCGTGGTCTAGAAAACGTAATTTTGACGCCGCACGTGGGCGGTTCAACCCTGGAAGCTCAGGAGAACATCGGCATTGAAGTGTCAGAAAAACTGATTACATATTCTGATAACGGCACCACCGTGACCTCGGTTAACTTCCCTGAAGTGGCGCTGCCTGCACACCCAGACAAGCACCGCCTGCTGCATATTCATGACAACGTACCAGGCGTGCTGTCGCAGATTAACCGTGTGTTGTCTGAAAATGGCATCAACATCTCCGGCCAGTATCTGCAGACCAATGAGAAAGTCGGCTATGTGGTTATCGATGTCGATAAAGCCTACGGCCCTCAAGCGCTGGAAGCATTGAAGCAGGTAGATCACACGCTAAAAATTCGTGCGCTCTACTCGTCTCACAACAGCTAGCGCTTAGCAGTAAAAGCCGCCGCATAAAAAACGGCGCCTCTTTTGAGGCGCCGTTTTGGTTGGTGCAGGCTATTAAGCCAGATCAAACAGCAGCACTTCGCCCGCTTCTTTACCGGTGAGGGTAATCATCTCTTCCGGCTGAAAAGCGGCTGCGTCGCCTGCGCCGAACGTTTCACCGTTAATTTCCATGGTGCCGTTAACAACATGCAGCCAGGCATGACGGGTGGGTGGTGTAGTCGTGTTTTCCCCCGCCGCGAACAGCCCTGCGTAAAGGTTAACATCCTGGTTAATGCCCACAGACCCATCGCGGCCTTCTTCAGAAGCCACCAGACGCCACTTTCCCTGCCGCTCAGCCGGCGGGAAAGCTTTCTGCTCGTAGCTGGGAGCAATGCCCAGCTGTTTTGGCTCAATCCATATCTGCAGAAAATGCAGATCGGATTGCTCAGAATGGTTGAACTCGCTGTGCTGCACGCCGGTGCCTGCCGACATGCGCTGCACGTCGCCTGGGCGCATGACCTCACCGTTGCCCATATTGTCTTTGTGCTCCATTTCCCCTTCCAGCACGTAGGAGATAATCTCCATGTTCCGGTGGGAGTGAGCGCCAAAACCATGGCCGCCCGTCACGCGGTCTTCATTGATAACGCGCAGGGCACGAAATCCCATGTGCTTTGGATCAACGTAATTGGCGAAGGAAAAGGTATGGTAAGAGCGTAGCCAGCCGTGGTCAGCGTAGCCGCGCTCATTGGCTCGACGAATAATCATGGTTTACTCTCTAGAATGCGTGGGGTGGAATAGCCCCAATATACGCTTCGTTGGAGCGGCGTGGGGTGAAGGTTTCAGTACGATCTCGTCGAATAAATCGATGGATTGAACTCGCCGTTTAATCCCCCGGCTAATGCATCCAAGATTCAAGCGAGCAGCGCTTTAGGGTAGAATGTGCGCGATTATTCACCCGGTCCGCCCTTTGCGAGGGCGACTACCAGGAGCTTCACATGTCAGTAGCCACCACAATTTCCAGCACTCCTTCCAGCCCCGTGCCGCCCACAGTGGTCGCGGCGCTGTATAAATTTGTCACCTTGAACGACTTTGAAGCGCTGCGTGACCCGCTGCACCAAACAATGCTGGATAACGGCGTCACGGGTACCTTGCTGCTCGCTAAAGAAGGCATTAACGGCACGGTGGCGGGCAGCCGTACCGGCATTGATGCGCTGCTTAGCTGGCTGACTGCCGACTCGCGCCTGGCTGACATTGATCATAAAGAGTCTTACTGCGATGCAACGCCGTTCTATCGCACTAAGGTGAAGCTCAAAAAAGAGATCGTGACGCTCGGCGTGCCGGATATTGACCCCAACGACACCGTCGGTACCTACGTTGAGCCGGAAGACTGGAACGCCGTTATTGCCGACCCGGAAGTGTTGGTGATCGATACGCGCAATGACTATGAAGTGGCCATCGGCAGTTTTGAGCGCGCGATAGACCCGAAGACCACGACCTTTCGGGAATTCCCTGAGTACGTGCGCGAGCACTACGACCCCGAAAAGCATAAAAAAGTGGCCATGTTCTGCACCGGTGGTATTCGCTGCGAAAAAGCCTCGAGCTTTATGCTTAAAGAAGGCTTTGAAGAGGTTTACCACCTAAAGGGCGGCGTGCTGAACTACCTTGAGAAAGTCCCGGAAGAGCAGTCGCTGTGGCGCGGCGAGTGCTTTGTGTTCGATAACCGCGTCACGGTACGCCACGATTTAAGCAAAGGTGAGTTTGAGCAGTGCCACGCCTGCCGTATGCCGATCTCTGCCGACGACATGCAATCTTCTGCCTTTGAGCCCGGCATTAGCTGCCCCCACTGTATTGATTCGCTGCCCGAGAAAACCCGCGCCGCTGCGCGCGAACGCCAGCGGCAGATTGAGCTTGCCAAGTCTCGTGGGGAGCCCCATCCCTTAGGGCGCGACACGCGCAAAATGAAGAAGTAGCGACCAATACGCGCGCCTTGTGCGCTAGACTGATGGGCCATGTGCTACTCAAATTGGAGTTCATCATGCCCATCATCTCTACCGGCTCATCGTCTGCAGGTACCTCTGCCTCCCTTCTGCAACGCAGCGACCGTTTAGGCGTCACAACGCTAACCATGCGCGCCCCTGAGCGTTTTAATGCGCTCTCTGAAGACATGCTGCAAGCCTTTCAGCACGCGTTAGCCGAGATTGCCGACGATAGCAGCGTACGCTGTGTTGTGATCGCTGCAGAAGGCAAGGCCTTTTGTGCCGGGCATGATTTAAAGCAGATGCGCGCCAACCCCACTAAAGCTTACTACCAGGCGCTGTTTACCCGCTGTAGTGAGGTAATGCAGGCCATTGTTAACCTGCCTGTGCCGGTGATTGCTAAGGTCCAGGGCATTGCCACTGCCGCTGGTTGCCAACTGGTGGCGAGCTGCGATTTGGCGGTCGCTGCGCGCAGTGCTCGGTTTGCCGTGTCGGGCATTAGTGTGGGGCTATTTTGCTCTACGCCCGCCGTGGCACTGTCACGCAACGTGGCGCGTAAACGCGCCATGGAAATGCTGCTCACCGGCGAGTTTATCAGCGCCGAGCAGGCGGCCGAGTGGGGGCTGATTAACCGAGTGGCCGAAGATGACGCGTTGGATGAAGCTCTTGCGGCATTAACCACGAGCATCTGTGCTAAAAGCGCCGTGGCGGTGCGTACCGGCAAGGCAATGTTTGCTCGTCAGCTTGCCATGCCGCTTGATGAGGCTTATGCGTTTGCGGGTGAAACGATGGCCTGCAATATGCTGGCCGAGGATGTGGGCGAAGGCATTGATGCGTTTATCGGCAAGCGGCCACCGCAATGGCAGCATCGTTAACGTTACGCTGCTGCTTTAGTGGAATTCGTTTCCGTAAACGCGACAGCGGTCGCATTGGCACGTTATCCTGATGCCCTGTTTATTTTTAGAAATAGTATGTTTAGAAATACTATTTTCAGGAACGGTATTGTCAGAAATGCTGTTTTCAGCGACGGCGTCTTCAGGAAAGGCGCTTTTAAGATAGTCTTTTAAAGTCGTTTTTTAAGAGAGCCTTTTAGGAGAGAGCCCGGTGAGTGAAGCCAAACGCAGGACGGTCGGTCGTCCGGCGAGTACCGCCAAAGCCAGCGGCGGCCATAGCCAGTCGCTGGTACGTGGCTTAACGCTGATGGAACATCTCGCGGCTAGCCCGCTAGGCTTAGCGCTGTCAGAAGTAGCAGAGATGGCCGAGTTGGCGCCTTCAACCACCCATCGGCTGCTACAGGCGCTACAAAGCCAAGGCTTTGTGACGCAAGAGAATGAGCAAGGTCTGTGGCGAATCGATGTCAAAACTTTCCGTATCGGCAACAGCTTTCTGGAAGCGCGCGACGTGGTGGCGACCAGCCGTCCATTTCTGCGTCGGCTAACGGCCGAAACGGCCGAAACCGCTAACTTGGGCATTCGCGATGGGGCAACTGCTGTCTTTCTTGCCCAGCACGAGTCGCCTCAGATGATGCGCATGATTACTCGTCTGGGCTCCCGTGCGCCGCTGCACGCCTCGGGTGTGGGTAAAGCGCTGCTGGCGTGGATGCCTGATGACGAGCGCCTGCAGCTGCTGGAACAAGGCGAGCTTGTACGAGTGACGACGAATACGCTCTATCAGCCCGACACGCTGCAAGCCGAGGTGGCGAAAATTCGCGCTCAGGGCTTTGCCTGTGACCGTGAGGAGCATGCCATTGGCCTGCACTGCGTGGCTGCCTGTGTGTTTGATGAGCACGGCACACCGATGGCGGCGATATCCGTTTCAGGCCCGATGGCAAGGATTCCCGAAGCGCGTTTGCTGACCTTGGGCGAGCTGGTTCGGCAAACCGCCGATGAAATTACCCAGCAGCTGGGCGGGCAAGTGCCGCGCTAGCTTAGGCATGCCGAGGCTATGGTTACACCACGATGCTGAGCCTATTTTTTGTCGCTTTGGTGAGTGCTACGCTGTTACCCGGTGGGTCTGAAGTGTGGCTAGCACGGCTTTGGTGCGTGGGTGAGCCGCCGCTGGCGCTGTGGTTCGTGGCTACGGCGGGCAATACGCTGGGCAGCATGATCAACGTTGCGGTGGGGCGCTATGCTCGCCGTTTTCAAGACCGCCGCTGGTTTCCGGCATCGCCACGTAGCCTGGCCCGCGCCGAGGGTTGGTATCATCGGTTCGGTGAAATGAGTCTACTGGTGTCATGGGCACCGATTATCGGTGATCCGCTTACTGTTCTCGCCGGCGTGTTTCGGCTGCCCTGGTGGCGGGCATTAGCGTGGATTGTGGTTGCCAAAGGTGCTCGTTACGCACTGGTGCTGCTATTGGCGAATCAATGGCTGGCACCGTACTGTCAGTGAAACACCTTGTTAATCAAGTCGTGTTACCCTGTACAGCTTTATAGTCGGCTGAGTTATCAGTGTCGGTAATATCGGTTGCGTAACACAGCAGCCGTTAGATTGAAAAGAATACTCACCCATAAGGAGGTTAAGGTGTGAAGCCACTTCGTTTATTACCCTGGCTAGGTGTCTGGCTGCTGGCAATGATTGCCTTAATGGCCACGCCAGCAATGGCACAGAGCACGCCTAGTGAATCGGCCAAGGCCGATAGTTCAGCGTCATCTGCGCAGGCAGAGCCTGCCTCCTACGAGGCATTGGCGGGTCTCTTAGAGAATGAGCAGTCGCGACAAGAGCTGATTGATATGCTGCGCAATCAAGCCTCAGCGCTGCCCGCTGATATTGCCGCTGAACTATCGCCTGAAGCCGCCGCAGAAGGCAGCCAGCTGGCGCCGGAAGATGTATCCCTACCGCGGCAGTTGGCTGAACTCACTAGCCGTGTGGTGAGTGATGTGGGTGGGCAGTTTGAGCAAGTGGGAAGTATCTTAGGAGACTTGTTCACGGGGCAAGGGGCCGATAGCGTCTTTGATTTGGCGTCCTTCACCAGTGCAGCGATCAATCTGGGCATCGTGATTGTCGCTACATTTGTAATGTTTATGATTTTCAGGCGGTTAGCGAAGCCTCTATTTACTAAGATAAGCGGTTTGTCGCTCAACGGCAGCAACTTAACACCCGTATTGCGCTTAATTGGCTGCGTGGTGATTGCCGCAGTTATCGATGTGCTGCTGATTGCCCTTGCCTATGTGGGTGGCAATTTGTTGGCCACTTTTGCGGTAGGTGAAACCGGTGAACTTTCCACCCGCGCTTCGCTGTTTTTAAATGCTTTCTTAATTATCGAATTACTTAAAGCCGCGGTGCGGATGTTGTTCTCTTCGCGCTATGAAGGGCTGCGCCTGCTGCCTATTTCGGCCCAGGAAGCATCCTACTGGAACCGTTGGCTGGCACGCTTGATTGGCATGGTTGGTTACGGTCTTATGGTCGTGGTGCCGCTGGTGAACTTCTATCTGGCCGCGTCGCTTGGTCAGGCAGTCGGTACGCTGATCATGTTAATGGCGTTCATTTACGCCGTCGGCTTTGTGTTTAAAAACCGTGTGCGCGTGCGTAATAACCTTAACGCGACCGCATCGAGAACAACGATGACGGCCAGCCGCGTCTCACTGCAGCTGTTTGCACGCACCTGGCATCTATTCGCACTGTTTTACTTCCTGATGGTGTTTGTACTGACGTTAACTCGCCCTGGCGATGCGTTGCCGTTTGTTATGTTCGCCACGCTGAAGACGTTAGCGGCCGTTGTGATCGGGCTATTGGTATCAACTTTCCTTACGCAGACGATTGGCCGCCGCATCACGCTGTCAGACGATCTGCGTCGTAAGCTGCCGCTGCTTGAAACGCGGCTAAATAGCTATGTGCCTAATGCGCTGCGCGTGCTGCGCACGATCATTTTGGTCGTGGTCATCATGCTGGTGCTAAATGCCTGGGGCGCCTTTAATTTAGCCGCTTGGTACGCCTCTGAGCGCGGAGCGAACTTAGTCGGCAACCTAACCGGCGTTGCCGTTATTTTGATTGTTTCACTTATAGTTTGGCTGTGCTTGGCAAGCTTGATTGAGCACAAACTTAACCCGGAAACGGGCATGGGTGAGCCTTCTGCACGGGCGAAAACGCTGCTCAGCCTGTTCCGTAATGCACTGGCCATTGCGATGGTGACCATTACCGGCATGATTGTGTTGTCGGAAATTGGCATCAACATTGGCCCGCTGATTGCCGGTGCCGGTGTGCTCGGTTTAGCGATTGGCTTTGGCGCCCAGAAGCTCGTTCAAGACGTGATTACGGGCGTGTTTATCCAGATCGAAAACGCGATGAATACCGGCGATGTCGTCACCGTGGGTGGCGTTACCGGTACCGCTGAAAAGCTTAGCATCCGCTCTGTAGGGATCCGCGATCTCTCTGGTACGTATCACATTGTGCCGTTCTCAAGTGTCGACACCGTCTCTAACTATATGCGTGAGTTTGGTAATCACGTTGGCGAGTACGGCATTGCTTATCGTGAAAGCATTGACGGCGCCATTGAGCAGCTCAAGCTTGCCTTTGAAGATCTCAAAGCCAGCGAAGAGCATAGTCATAAACTGTTGGCCGATATGACGGTGGCAGGTGTCGTCGCCTTGGCAGATAGCTCCGTGAACATCCGTGTGGTGATTAAGACCACGCCGGGCGATCAGTGGGGCGTTGGCCGTGCTTACAACCGTTTGGTCAAGCTGCGCTTTGATGAGGCGGGTATCGAGATTCCGTTCCCGCATACGACGCTTTACTTCGGGCAAGACAAAACCGGCTCTGCGCCGCCCGCGAACTTACGGGTTATGCAGCAAGCCTTTACGATTGATGGTAGCCCCGCAGGGCAGCCTAAAGCCGGTGATCTCTCCACGTCGGATGATCGGTTTGACCCTCGCAGCCTTCAATCAGCCCCTGAAACGTTTGAGCATGAAAAGCCTGATCATGATGATGTGGGTGAAACCTAAGCCGCTGTCATCTTAACCCTCAGCGAGGCCGCCTACGGGCGGCCTCGCTGCGTTGCGTAAGCGCGACTATTCATTCCTTTGCCTCGACTGTTGGCTTTGAACGCTTCAGCGAGAGTCACTTAATTCGTCATGCATTCCAATTTGGCATGCATTGAGCGTTTTTTTTCGTTTGTGATCTACCGTTTGAATTTGCTTTGATAAGGGCATTAACCCTTGAATGACAGAGAGAAGCAACGGCGATGGATCTTCCCCATGTAAGTGCCGCGTTGGGCGTGTTACATCCTATTTGTATTGCTCGCGGACTTAATGCTGAGGTTTGGGATGAGTCCGGTATGCGCTATATCGATTTTATCGGTGGCATTGGCGTGCTTAACCTTGGTCATAGCCATCCGGCCGTGGTTGATGCCGTTAAGCATCAAGTAGAAACGTTAATGCACTCTGCATTTAATGCCGTGCCTCATCGTGGCTATTTAGCGGTAGCGGAAGCCTTAAATCAGTTTGTCCCGGTTTCGTACCCACTTTCCTGCATGCTAACCAATAGCGGTGCAGAAGCTACTGAAAACGCATTAAAAGTTGCCCGAGGCGTTACCGGTCGACAGGCGGTTATTGCCTTTGATGACGCTTTCCATGGCCGTACGCTGGCTGCTTTGAACCTGAACGGTAAGGTTAAACCTTATAAATCAGGACTTGGCGCCTTGCCTGGCCCTGTCTATCACCTGCCGTTTCCGAGTCGCGATAGCGGTGTAACTGCCGAGCAGTCGCTGGCCGCGCTGGAGCGCATATTCGAGGTTGAAATACCTGCTGATGAAGTGGCCTGCATCATTGTTGAGCCGATTCAAGGCGAGGGCGGTTTCCGTTTGCTCTGCCCGCAGTTTGCTCAAGCCATGCGCGATATTTGTAATCAGCACAACATCTTATTGATTTTCGATGAAATTCAGTCTGGTTTTGGGCGTAGCGGTAAACGCTTTGGTTTCACGCATGTGGGCGTTGAGCCGGATCTTATCTTAATAGGTAAAAGCATCGCCTCTGGGCTGCCGCTGGCCGCTGTCGTAGGGCGGGCCGAATTGATGGATGCCTTACCCAAAGGCGCTTTGGGAGGAACATACTCCGGTAACGCTGTGGCATGTGCAGCGGCACTGGCCGTGATGGACGTTATGCAAGAAGCCACTTTGACCGAGTGGGGTGCACGTCAAGAAACGCTGATGGTTGAGGCCTACCAAGCATGGCAATCAAGCGAGCGCTTTCCTATGCTGGGCGCCATGACCGGTGTTGGTTCCATGCGTGGCATCGTCTTTAACGATACGCCAAATGCCAGCGGAGCTGAGCATCTGGCGGCGCTGTTAGCAGCAGGACGCAAGGCCGGTATTCTGCTGATGCCGAGCGGGCGAAAACGCAATATTCTGCGCTTATTGCCGCCCCTCACCACGGAGCCGGAAATCTTAAAAGAAGGCCTAGATCTTATTGAGCAAGCGCTGGAAACGCTAAGTGCATGATTGCAGCAGAAGCCGGTGAACGTATTAGTGTGTTACACGCGCGCTTTTTACAAGCCCTCAGAATACGCGGCTTTGACGGCGAAATTGCCCCTGACTATGCCAGCCGCACTGTGCTGGCCACCGGGTACTTCTGTCGTAGCCAGGTAAAACGGTTTTCAGATCATATATTGCAGCACCCCCTTCAAGCGCTGTTGGCGCAACTGAAGGCGAGCACTCCCTTTTCACCGTAACAATACACATAGAGAGCCGTGAAATGACCCATACCCCTTTTTTAGCCACCAATGACGTGCGCGACCGTTTCTCCACGGCTATGTCGGCGATGTATCAAGCGGAAGTGCCCCAGTACGGCACGCTGTTGGAACTGGTGGAGCAGGTTAACCAAGAGACGCTGAGCCAGCAGCCTGAGCTGCGCCGCCGCTTGGAAGCCCAAGGAGAGCTGGCGCGACTGAGCGTAGAGCGCCACGGGGCAATTCGCGTAGGTTCCGCCGATGAATTATCCATGCTGCGCCGCCTGTTTGCGGTGATGGGCATGTACCCGGTCGGCTATTACGATTTGTCCGCAGCGGGCGTGCCGGTGCACTCGACGGCTTTTCGCCCTATCGAAGATGAGGCGCTGGCGTGTAATCCTTTCCGCGTGTTTACCTCACTGCTGCGCCTAGAGCTTATTGAAAGCGAGGCGCTGCGCCAGCGTGCTGAAGAGATTCTGGCTAAGCGGGATATTTTCACACCTAAAGCGCGCGATTTGATCAAACGCTTTGAGACGCAAGGCGGATTAACCAGCGACGAGGCCGATCAATTTGTTAACGAAGCCCTAGAAACGTTCCGCTGGCACCAGGATGCCACGGTAGACCTAGACACCTATCAGGCACTGAGCGCTGAACACCGCCTGATTGCCGATGTAGTGTGTTTTCGTGGCCCGCACATCAACCATTTAACGCCGCGTACCCTGGATATTGACGAAGCTCAGCGCCGTATGCCGAGCGTCGGCATGAATCCCAAGGCCGTGATCGAAGGCCCGCCGCGTCGTGAAAGCCCCATCTTGCTGCGCCAAACGAGTTTTAAAGCATTAGAAGAATCTATTCGCTTTGCCGGGGATGCTCAGGGTACGCATACCGCGCGATTTGGCGAGATCGAGCAGCGAGGCATGGCGCTCACACCTAAAGGCCGGGCGCTTTACGATCAGCTGTTAAATGAAGGCCGTAAGCAGACGGCAGGGTTAGATAACGATGCCCACCAAGCGGTGATGGATAAAGTATTTACAGCGCTGCCTGACAGCGATGAAGCGATGCGCCGCGAAGGACTCGCCTACTTCCACTATCATCTCACCGATGCTGGAAAAGTCGCTACAGGCAATACCAGTAGCGATATGGATGCCCTGATAGCACAGGGTTTGGTTGAGGCGCAGCCCATTACCTATGAAGACTTTTTACCGGTCAGCGCGGCGGGTATTTTCCAATCTAATTTGGGCGGCAACGCCAGCGATGCCTATGCTGGCAACGCCAATCGAGAGGCGTTTGAAGAAGCATTAGGGGCGCCGGTGACGGACGAACTGGCGCTTTATGCCGAGCGGGAGCAGGCCTCTCAGCAGCGCATATTGGCAGCGCTAGCGGGCTAATTCGCTTTTTCTTGATGATGTAACACCTCTCAGGCTGCATTAAACGTGCGGCCTGAGTCGTTTATAGACGACTCTCAAACAGTAGCACTTGCTGCCAGGTGCTCGACAAAACGGCGAACTTTAGCCAGCTCGCCTAAGTGCTCGGGATAGACCAAATAATACGCGCTTTCGCTATGCAAACGATGCGGCCAGGCCAGCATAAGCCGGTTGGCGGCCAGCTCTTCATCAACGACAAAGTGTGGAACCAACGCGACACCGCCGCCGGCCATGGCGGTACGCACCAGCATGGGGAAGGTTTCAAAGCGGGTGCCGTGATAGCTGCGGTCAGTCGCAATCTCCTGACCCGCAAACCAGTGGTGCCAGGCATCAGGGCGAGTGGAAAGGTGTAGTAGCGGCAGTTGAGCTAAGTCGTTGGCAGCCTCAATCGGGTGTTGAGCCAGTAGAGTAGGAGCGGCAACGGCGACCATCTCTTCATCTACCAGTTTATGGCAGGCAAGATTAGGCCAGCTGCCGTGACCGTAAAACAGCGCGATATCGATATCTTGCTGCTCTAGATCAAAGTCCTCCACGCGGTCATGAAACTCCAAACTAATACCCGGGTTCGCGGCTAAAAAGGCCGGCAGTTTGTCGGCTAGCCAGCGGCTGCCAAAGCTTGGCAGCGTGGCGACTTTGAGTACCTCACTATTGCCACTGTAGGTCATGATGGTATGGGTCGACATCTCAAGCTGTGCAAGCACTTTGCGTACGTCGCTCAGAAAGATAGCGCCTTCTGGCGTGAGCAGAAGGCTGCGTCTAACCCGACGAAACAGCTTATGTTGCAAGATCGACTCAAGATGCGCGACCTGCTTGCTTACCGCACTTTGCGTCAGGCTCAGCTCATCGGCTGCCCGGGTAAAACTCATATGACGCGCCGCAGCCTCAAAACACTGCATGGCGGCGGTTGAAGGAAGATTACGTGATGCCAAGCGAGGAGCTCCTGAAAACCTATGAATCGCCCCGGTGCCTGAGCACCGGAGTGATGTAATAGGTTGATCATAGCTCATGAGGCGTGCGGCTTCGCGTCCTGAAAAGCATCCGGGCGGCGCGACTGCCACCAGCCAACTGCCGCCATGGCTATCAAGCCCAGCCCGCTGGTCAGTAGCTCAGGAACAACCATAGCAAGTCCTGCTGCCAAGATTACCAAGCGCTCCCAGAAGTGAGAGTCACGCACAAAGTAGCCGAGCAATGCGCTGCTCACGCCCATAATCCCCAGCAGCGAGAACCCCAGCGCGGTGATTAATCCCAGAGGAGTGGGGTCGACCATTACCAGCATCGGATTGTAAATAAACGCATAAGGAATAATGAAGGCGCCAATGGCCAGCTTAACCGCGGTAAAGCCGGTTTTCATCGGATTCGCCTGGGCGATACCGGCACCGGCAAAGGCGGCTAGGCAAACGGGCGGCGTAATATCGGCAATAATGCCGAAATAGAATACAAACAGATGAACGGCCATCGGCGGCAGACCGAATTCATTGATCAGCGCTGGTGCGGCAATCGTCGCTGTTACCACATAGTTGGCGGTTGTTGGCAATCCCATGCCCAGCACAATGCAGGCAATCATTGTGAACAGTAGTGCCAGTATTAACACGCCATCAGCCAGGCTAATGATACCGGAAGCAAATTTCGAGCCCATACCGGTCATGCCGACAACGCCCGCAATAATGCCCGCACAGGCCACTGCCGCAATGACGGGCAAGGCTACCCGAGCACCTTGCTCAAAAATATTGAGTATGTCTTTGAGCGATGGGCGAGTCTCTTTACGCACCAAACTTACGGCAAAGGCACAGGCGATCCCCAAAAGGGCGGCACGCTGAGCCGTGAATCCGACGCTGATCGTAGCAATGATGACCAGCAGCGGCAGCAGCATGTAGCCTTTTTCCAGCAGCAGTTTACGTTTGCTAGGCAGTTGGTCTTTAGGAAGGCCCAGAATACGATGGCGCTTAGCTTCAAAATGGACGCCAATAAAAATACTGGCGAAATAAAGAATCGCAGGGATAAGCGCGGCGAACATGATCTCGCGATAAGAGACGCCCACGTATTCCACCATGATAAACGCAGCCGCCCCCATCAGTGGTGGCATAATCTGCCCGCCCGTAGATGCGGAAGCTTCAATGGCACCAGCCACTTCAGGCTTGAAGCGCGCATTTTTCATCATAGGAATGGTGAACGAGCCAGAGGCCACGGTATTACCGATAGAACTGCCTGAAATCATACCCTGTAAAGAGCTTGCCATAACCGCCGCCTTGCCCGCACCGCCGGTAAAGCGGCCCGTAACGGCAAAGGCTAAATCATTAAAGAAACGGCCAACGCCGGTGTGCATAAGCACAACGCCGAAGAACAAAAACAGGAAGATAAAGCGCGCCGATATTTGCAAGGGCGTACCAAACACGCCACTTTCTCTAAACCATAAATAGGGTGAGACTTGCTCAAGCGAAAAGCCTGGATGAGACAGCAAGGGGCTGGGAATTAGATTCCCAAACAGCGCATAAGCAATGGCTAAGGCTGCCATGATCACGATGGGCATACCCACTGTACGGCGAGTGGCTTCTAGAACAAACAGCACCCCGAGTACGGCAATAATGAGATCAAACGTAGAGTAGCCGGTAATACGGGCACGCAGCACTTCTTCATAAAAGATAATTTTATAATAGGCAGCGAACGTTGCCGTGAAGGCCAACACAATATCGTACCAAGGAACGCCCTGGCGAGGGCCAGCACCGCGGGTAGCCGGGAAGATAATAAATATCATCCCTAGCGCCATGCCCAAGTGAACGGCACCCTGCTGCTGTGAGGGTAGCGTACCGAAGTAAGCGGTGTAGAGATGGAAGCAGGTAAGTGACACGCCCATTAACGTGATGAGCCATGCCCATTTGCCTAATTGTAACGGCGAGCGAACCTGAGATTCGCGGTCATATTTCTCTAAGAGAGATGCTTCATCAGATGTTTTTTTTTATCCACGGTTAAGCCTCATGCGGATGACGCCGCTGGTTTACCCAGCGGCGATATAAGGAGTTGTTAATCAGCCAGATCGCTTAGGCTTTCAATCTTGGAGCGTTCGCGAGTAACAATTTGGATAATTTCTGGGTAAATGTGGCCGATAAAGGCAACGTTGCCGATGGGGCCACCTTCGAACTCACCGCGGCCTTCAACAGCTTCTTGGGCGGGCGCGTGAACGGTCATGCCCAAATCCATCGTATTGTCGCGGATGCTTACCAGGTTCTCGATAGAGGCGCCGGTTTCAATGTTGGTGAAATTTTGACCGTCTAGGTAGCGATTCCAGATAGTCGCCATTTCGCCACCCAGCGGATAGTAAGTGCCGCCCTGGCTACCGGTGCCCAGAATGAACTCACCTTTAGGCTCGATATCACCCAGTTCAGCGACAGGGTTATCGACAGTCAATCCCTGTTCTTCGTAATAGCGTTTGGCACCAGGATGAATAGGCAGACCTTCAGAGCCATTCAGGGCATTTTCCAACGTTATAAACGCTGATTGAGCGTGAGTGTTCTCTTCAGCATGCTCGTGCATCAAGCGCGCTAGCTGATAGCCCAGCTCCTCGTCGATGGTCTGAGTGTTACCCACCAAAATGGCATAGGCCGTGATAGTTTCAACGTCAGCATCCTGGAAGTCGTAACTTTTGGCCGGAATTGTAAACCGCTTATAGGCGCTATTCGCTTCGATGTAATCAATTGCATCGTCGCTTAGGCTCATCAAGCGGACATCGCCACTAGATGCCTGCAGGTTTTCAATGCTGCCTGAAGGCAAGCCCAGAATGCCGATCGAAATATCAATATTGCCATCTTGTACACCGTCGAGCGCGGCGCCAAAGCCTTCCTGATATGTCTTGTATTTGTCGCTGCCAATGCCGTAAGCATCAAAAAGCAGCTGAGAAACGCTTTGCGTTGTGCTGGCAGGAGGCCCAACCGCAATATTAGGCTTGCTTTCGCTACTACATCCCGCGAGGAAAATGCTGGCACTTAAGCCACAGAAGACCTTGGACAGGGAAAGCTTCATGTTAACTCCTGCTAGTAAGATTATTTGTAATGGTTCAGTGCCGCTCATTGCGGTGCCGAGCCTTCGGTGCATTGACCAAAGGCGGCTAAACGAAAGCGCGAGCGGAGAATTGACTGGCTATTGTTCACGTACGAAGGGCGGCAGACAAAAGAAATTAAGTTGCGTATGCATTCCGAATTCTCATGATTCTATCAGGCGCTGTTTTATAATCGCTTGAAATATTGATCACATAGGCTAGCTTTGATGGCTAAAGTTTTTATTAATCAGATAGTTATTTTTTTTGAGGTGGTAGGGCTACCCAAGGTTCTTATTACGATAGTGTATTCGGTGAGGGAATGCATAGCCTCTAATGAGGCTATGCCAAACGTCACTGCCGTGATTAATAGCAGCGGGTTTGATTAACGGTCAATAATCCCTTGCTCACGCGCCATGGCATAGGCCGCTTTAGGGCCATCCCATAACGAAGGCAGCAGGATGAATGAGACCGGAATGGCAGTGACCACAATAAACTGCTGAAGCGCAGCGATCTGCCCTGATCCCATATGTAAAAGCACGCCCGCCATGATCGCCATGGCGATCCCCCAGAAGGCACGCATGACTGCGCTTGGGTCATCGTGGCCTGCACCCACGACGGCAATGGCGTAGCTCATTGAGTCGCCGGTGGTGGCCACAAAGATGGTTGTAAGCAGCAAAATGGCCATGGTCATAATGGAGCCGCCCGGTAGCGACTGGGCAACGGCTAAGGTGGCCACATCAAACTGGAAGTTGCTTAGCGGCTCGGTTAAATCAAACACGCCGGTCATCTGGTAGTAGATACCTGTACCACCCAGCAGGGTGAACCACACCGTGGTGGCGATAGGCGCCAGTATCGCCACAGCAATAATCATCTCGCGGATGCTGCGACCGCGGGAAATACGCGCCACAAAAATAGCCACTAGCGGGCCAAAGCCGATAAACCAGGCAAAGAAAAATACCGTCCACCACTGCATCCACCAAGCGGGAGCAGTTTCAGCGGTCATCGTTGCCATCGGGAAAAAATCACTGATGTAAGTGCCCATTCCTGCAACGTAGCTGTTAAACAGAAACAGCGTGGGGCCAAACACGAAAATCACCGCACCAACCGCCAGGGCTAGAAAGACGTTGAAGCGGCTGAGTATCTGCATGCCCTTATGCACACCACTGACGGCCGACAGCACATACATCGTGCCCAGGACGGCGAGAATAATCAGCTTGCTGGTGTAGTTATCGGGAATATCAAACACTTCATGTAGCCCAAAGCTTACTTGGGTCGCCAGAAAGCCAATCGGCCCGACCGTACCGGCCACAACGGCAATCACACAGCAGGCATCAATGATGCCGCCCAGCGGGCCGCGCAAAAGCCGTTCACCCAACAGAGGATAAAGCAGCGTGCGTGGCTGCAGCGGCTGGCCTTTTACATAGTGGGCATGCGCCAGCACGATAGCGGACAACGAGCCAAGTACCGCCCAGCCAATAAACCCCCAGTGCGTGAAGGCCTGCGCCAGAGCACCTGCAACGGCGTCGGGCGTGCCTGGCTCAGTGTCAAACGCGGGTGGCGTGACCAAAAAGTGAGAAATCGGCTCACCGGCAGCAAAAAACACTCCACCACCTGCCAAAAGCGTGCACAGAATGATCGATAGCCACTTGAATGTGCTCATTTCTGGTGCATCCAAATTGCCAATTTTGGCTTTTGCCGCCGGGGTGACGGCAATCCCCATGGCAATAAAGAACGTGAGCAGCAGTAGTAGTTGGAAGTAGCTTCCAAAGACCAACGCCGTCCAACTGAAGCTGGTGCTGATGGCACCCGCCACTAAGTTAATGTCGTAAAAGGATAGGCCTAGGAAAGCGACAATAAATCCAATACTTAGTGTGAGTACGGTCGGATCGCCAAGCGAGTGTCGCGTATGGCTTTCAGCACCTGGAGTCGGTTGGTTCATCAATAAGAACACCTTGGGTGGAACATGAAGAAACAGCGCAAATGCGGAAAGCGCAGCAAAAAAAAAGCGCCATTCAATGAATGGCGCGAGGACAGGAAACTGGAGACAGTATATCTCTAATATAGACCAACGTCTAACTCGTTTTATTTTGGTGCGTAAAAAAATCAGCCTGCACGCTTTTGGCTCACCAGCGGTAAAGAAGTGACGCACTCACGGTGCTGTCGGTACGCTCACTGGCATCGGCAGGCGGCTCGGAGTTGTGCTTGATTTCGTGTGACAGGCGTAACGAAAGCTTTGAGTTGAGTCGTGCGGTAAGCGCTGTTAGCGAGCGGGAAGTGATATTTTGCTCGGTATACTCCAATGACATTTCCTGCTGAAGATCTGCATAGTCAGAAAATCCCCAGCGGTAGTCGAGTGCGGTGTAGGCCACTGCCAGTCGATCGTTGTCGTCATCTCGCAAGCGGTCGTGTCGGTAGCCCGGGCCTGCTTCTAGCGACAGCGTATGAGCATCGGTCTCAAAAATCTGTCGGCCATAGCCGCCAACGACGGAGAGCTGCTGGTCATAGCCGGCAAAGCGGTCTTTTTCCCAGCGGGCGAATCCAAACAAATAGTGTGGGCCCTCTAAGTCATAGCGCTCGCGTCCGGCCACCAAATATTGCTCAGCGCTGGTTTCGTCATCCTTTGTCACGTTGCGGACTTCACCGCGCAGCGAATAGGTAAAGTTACCCGTTAGCCACGTTAACAGCGTTTTGCCAATAAGCGTTTGGCTGTCGGTGTTGCCTGAAAGGCGGGTAAAGCCGAGTTCAGTATCGCCACTGAACACCGGGGAGTCTTCTTTCGGCGCTGGTGGTGCATAGAACGGGCTGGCATACGCTGCTGTTAGCCACAATGGCCAGCAGGCCAGCAAGAGCATCCATCGAGTGATCGCCACAACGTCCCTCCTTGAGTAAGGCATTCAGCCATTATATCAGCGAACGATGACAGAAAGTGGCGACGTTCAACGTCGTTTGCCGGCGCGTGTCATAATGACGCTGTCACGTATTTTGAGCGTATCTATGACCATTTCTCGTCCCCGCACCTTAGCTGACCTACAGCGCTGGCGCCGTACTCGCGCCAGACGCAGCTGGTATAAACGCAGTTTTCGCCTTCAGGTAATGCTGTTAGTCGGGCTACTGCTAGCCGGCATGCTACTGGCACAGGGTACGTATCTCAATCATCGTAAGTCGGAAATTATTAGCCAGCAGATGGGCGAGCGGGCGCTGGCGGTAGCTAAAACGGTGGCGTCAATGCCGCAAATTATCAACGCGTTTGCTATTCCCGACCCGTCTTTCATTATTCAGCCGCTCGCAGAGCGCATTCGCCATGAAACGGGGGCGCGCTACGTGGTGGTCGGTGATGCGCAAAGCAGGCGCTACTCGCATCCGGTGCAGGAGCGGATTGGTGAGAAAATGGTGGGAGGAGACAACGACCAAGCGCTGATTTATGGTCAATTTTATGTCTCAGAGGCGACCGGCTCGTTGGGTACCGCCATGCGAGGAAAAGCCCCCATTTGGGATGAGGAGGGTAATATCATTGGCGTTGTTTCCGTCGGCTTTATGATGGATCGCGTCGCCATGGACGTCGGAAGATACACCAGCTTCGGCTGGTGGCTGGTCGGATTAATGATTTGCTTAGGGTTTGCCGGAGCTTACGGGCTGTCACAGCATCTTAAACGAGTGATTCTGGGGCTTGAACCCTATGAAATTGCCCGCTTAGCGATGGAAAAAGAGGCCATTTTGCAATCGATTCACGAGGGCGTGCTGGCGGTTAATCGTGAGGGTCATATCACCCTGGTTAATCAGCAGGCGCGGCGCTTTCTTAATCTAGACGATGCGCATGTGCTGCTCGGGCAGCCCATCCGCGGGGTGGTACCGAATTCTCGGCTTTTAGAAGTCCTCAAGCACGGCGAGCGGGAGTTTGATCAGGAGATGTGGCTAGGCGATCACCCGGTGGTGGTGAACCGAGTACCGATTCTGCATGAGGGCGAGATCGAGGGCGCGGTGGCGACCTTTCGTAGCCGCCGCGAGATCATTGATCTGTCTCAAGCACTGACCCAGGCAAGCCGCGACGTGGATATGCTGCGCGCTCAGGCGCATGAGTTTTCTAATAAGCTTTACACTATTTCGGGCTTGCTGCAGCTAAAGCGCACTGACGAGGCGCTGGCGCTGATCCACCAAGAAACGGAGCTCGCCCAGGCACAGATGAGCTTTTTAATGCGCCATGTGGCTGACGCCGTGCTTAGTGGCACGCTACTGGGTAAACTCACTCGGGCGCGGGAGCTTGGCGTGGTACTGGAAATCGACTCGCAAAGCTCGCTTTCTTGCCCGCTCACGCCTACCGGGCAAGAAGTCATGATGAGTGTGGTTGGCAACCTGCTAGATAACGCCTGCCATGCCGCGCTTAACGGGCCGAGTAAGGAGCCTAAAGTGCGCCTGTTTTTCACCGACCTAGGCGAGCAGCTGTTGATTGAGGTGGAAGATAACGGCCTAGGCGTTCCCGCTGAACTCGCAGAGTCGATTTTCCAAGATGGCTTTTCAACCAAAAACGGCAAGCACCAGGGCATTGGCTTAGCGCTCGTCGCAAGGCTGTGTCGTCAAAACGGAGGAGCAGTGACGCTAGAGGAAAGTGAGCTTGAGGGCGCGTGCTTTATCGCCGTGCTAGACCGCTCGCTGTGCGCCGCTTCCCGCACTGTATGAACGCAGCGCTTTGGGTCTAATCGACACAAATGAGCAACACCGGCGCCTGTTACCACCGCCACTACACATTGCCACTACAACAATGATGAAACATTGCTAGGGGAAAATGCATGTCTGCCAAGCAATACGGTATTTTGGTCATCGAAGATGATTTTCGCATTGCCGATATTCATAAAGCCTTTATTGAGCAAAGCGACGGTTTTTACGTCGTCGGTATGGCGCGAAATGGCAGTGAGGCTAAAGCGCTGATGGCCCAGCATGCCGATGATATTCATCTGATTTTGCTGGATGCCTACTTACCCGATGTAGAAGGGCTGGAGCTTTTATGGGCTATCCGGCGCGACTACGTGCATGTGGATATTGTGATGGTTACGGCAGCTCGTGAGGTGGAAACGATTAGCGAGGCGCTGCGCGGTGGGGTTTTTGATTATTTGATTAAGCCGATTGAAGCCGCCCGGATGAGCCAGATGCTCATTCGTTTTCGCCGTGAGCGCGAAGTGTTGGCCAACTACGCAGAGCTGAGCCAGGATGAATTGGATCACGTACTGGCCCGATTACAACCCAGTGGTGCGGGACGTTCGTCGCAGAAAACACGCGTGCTTCCCAAAGGTATTGATCGCCTAACCCTGCGTGCGGTGGTGGCTGCGCTTCAGGCATCATCTCAGCCTCAGGCTGCGATGCAGGTAGCGCGGGAGATGGGCACTAGCCGCTCCACGGCGCGCCGCTATTTAGAGTTTTTGGTTTCGGTACAGCTGGTAAACGCCGAGCTGGGCTACGGCGATGTCGGCAGGCCCGAGCGCCGCTATCGTTTGGTCGGCGACGCCTTGCCTTGGTGTGAAGAGGAGTAGCGTCGCAAGAGAAGACGGGGCCGCGTGAACAAAATGCACACAACGCTCAAAATGAACTTTTTGTTCATTATGTTCATAACGTTGAGAGGCGTTGTGCCAATCCTTTAATGTGCGTTCAGCACGCCAGCTTAGTAATGATTTCTTCACAAGAAGAGCGCCATGATCGTCAGAATCCCTGACATTAAGGCGTTTTAAAGGGTCTGGACTGCCTCAGATGTTCCTGACTGGACCTAGTGTCACCCCCGAGGTGAATGCGCAGGATCCTTCCCATTTCAGCCAATTTCTAACGCTAGTCAATTCCTAGGGCGGGGAGAATACCCCGACTCAGTTATTAGCCAACCGACGCCTGTTGCTATGCACCTGGTGTGGCTGAGCGCGATGTGGCTCGTCAATAAGTCTATTGAGACTTAAGGCGGGCGCGTGTTCTGCGTTGCTAGGGATGATTAAGCTTAAGAATTAAAGAAAAGGTTAATGACGAATGAGCTTAAGTGTCATTGGTTTTATCACCATCATCGTTATCGTCGGCCTCCTTATTAGTGGGCGCGTTTCTCCTCTGGTGGCAATGGTTATTCCGCCGGTAATCGCAGCTTTTGCGGCAGGCTTTGATGCGACGGATCTAGGCGAGTTTTTTAGTGCGGGGCTAAGCTCCGTGATGAACGTCGCAGTAATGTTCATTTTCGCCATTATTTTCTTTGGAATCATGCAGGACACGGGGCTGTTTGAGCCGGTGATCAATAAGATGATCGCGCTATCGAGAGGCAATATTATTACCGTCGCTCTGATTACCGTGCTCATTGCCATGGTGGCTCAGTTAGATGGCTCCGGCGCATCCACATTCCTGATCACTATACCGGCACTATTGCCGCTCTATCTGCGGCTACGCATGAATCCTTACTTACTATTGCTGCTTATTGCAGGCTCTGCCTCCATCGTGAATATGGTGCCGTGGGGCGGGCCATTGGGGCGAGTGGCCTCGGTACTTGATGTAGATGTCACCGAATTATGGTATCCACTAATTCAGATTCAGGCCATCGGCGTAGTGTTAATGCTGGCGCTGGCGGTTTTTATGGGAATTCTGGAAAAGCGCCGGATTTTAAGAACCTACGGCACGCTTCAGCCGGGCCAGGAGCATGACGAAGGTTCACTAACCCAAGGCGTGTTCTCAAATGATGTTGATGTCAGCCTGCTGCGACCAAAGCTGATCTGGGTTAATGCCATCATCGCTATTGCCGTCATCACGATTCTGGTTGCCGGTATATTGCCTGCGGGGTTGGCGTTCTTACTGGGTGTCGCTGTGGCGCTGCTGGTGAACTATCGTACGCCTAAAGAGCAAATGGCGCGCATTCAAGCGCATGCGCCGAGTGCCTTAACAATGGCCTCTATCATTATCTCCGCTGGCCTGTTCCTGGGAGTCTTGAACGGTACGGGCATGTTAAATGCCATCGCCAATGATGTGGTGACGGTGCTACCGAGCGCCTTCTCCGACTATCTGCATATCATTATTGGGGTGCTAGGTGTGCCGTTGGACTTGCTGCTTAGTACGGATGCCTACTACTTCGCTCTGTTCCCTGTGGTAGAACAAATCGGTCTCTCCTTTGATATCGACTCGTATTCAACAGCCTATGCCATGGTCATTGGTAACATCGTGGGCACCTTCGTATCTCCCTTGGCTCCCGCCGTGTGGCTGGCGCTAGGGCTCTCCGGTCTAGAGATGCACAAGCACTTGCGCTACTCGTTCTTCTGGATGTGGGGGTTGAGTATTGTACTATTGATGTGTGCTGTTTTACTCGGCGTGATAGCCGTTTGATCCACGGATGCTTCACGGCTAAGCTGAATTTGGGAAGCCGGTAGCAATGGAAGGCGGCGCATTCTGGAAGATGCGCCGTCACAACGTTAATGCGCGGTTAAGGCGAGTGAGCACAATGAACAAAATGCCCATAAAGAACTTTTTGTCTTTTATGCGCATAAGCTTGTCGGTCAGGGGCACGGTCTTCTAACGTTCGCGACGTGTCATCACATAATAAGACCAATATTTATACAAATAACCATACAACAACACTGAGATCTGGAGAACGCCATCATGACCTCGCTTACTCTTAAGCGCTTATCTGTATTTGCTCTACCACTAGCCGCATTTGCTGGAATGACGACCGCCGCACAGGCGCAAGAGTGGACACCAAGCCGCTCTATTGAATTCGTCGCGCCAGCTAATCCGGGCGGTGGTTGGGACACGCTTGCCCGCACCATGTCGCGGGTGATCCAGCAAGAAGCTCTGGCCGATGAAAGCTTCGCCGCGATCAACGTACCCGGCGGTGGCGGTGCCGTCGCCTGGGCACAAGTGGCGCGCGACGCCGGCAATCCGCACAAGCTATTTGCGACCAGCCCACCGATGATTTTGGTGCCGCTGGCAGGCGCCTCACGCTATGACCACACCGACTTTACCCCGGTCGCTAGAATTAATACCGACTACTCGATCATTCTGGTCGCGGCAGACTCTGAGTATCAAACGCTGGAAGATCTGTTTGCGGCTCTTAAAGAGAACCCCCGTTTGAGTGTTGGCGGTGGTAGTGCACCGGGTTCGATGGATCATATCTCTGTGGCAGGTTTGGCCTCAGCAGCGGGTATTGATGCTGCGGACATCAACTATATTCCGTTTTCGGGCGGCGGCGATGCAATGACTAACCTGATGGGCGGCCATATTGAAGCGGTCATCACCGGTGCTGGCGAGTCAGTTGGCCAATTGGGTGAAGGTAGCCAGCTCCGCGCGCTGGGTGTTTCCTCTGAAGAGCGCTTGGGTGGCGGCTTAGCCGACGTACCTACCTACCAGGAACAAGGCTACGACTACACCTTCGATATCTGGCGCGGCATCATGGGCACGCCGGATATGCCTGAAGAAGCTGTGGCTTACTACGAAGATCTGTTCGCTGAAATGCTTGAAACCGACGCCTGGCGTGAAGCGAGCGACCAGCTGGGCTGGATCGACGCCTACCAAAACAGCGAAGAATTTGGTGCCTTCCTGGATCAGCAGCAAGAGCAGTTCAGCGATGTGCTGAGTGAGCTTGGTTTGCTGCGCCAGTAATCCTACTCCTGTATAACCCAGCCGCCTAAGTGCGGCTGGGGCACCCCTGTTGTTAACCACTTGTTTTTTTGTTAAAAACCGTGACTAAAGCGGGTTGTTAACGACAGTCGGTGCGTTGGCTCCTTCGGAGAGATTCCTATGACTCGTTTAAATACCAATCAGTGGTTAGCGCTGATATTGGCGCTATTGGCTGTCGCCTACATCGCGATGGCATGGCAAATCCCGACTTTCCCGCTACCGCGGCCGGTCGATTCAGACCTGTTTCCCAAAGTATTAGGATTTTCTTTATTGATCCTGTCGGGCTTTCTGTTCTTTGAGAAGCCTACGCCGATTGCCGGTGCTGACGAAATTGATCAAGAGGCACAACAAGGGCCGCTGCTATTAACGCCCTGGGCACGAGTCATCGTGACCTCGCTGGCAATTGCCGCCTATGCATTTTTACTGGTACCGATTGGCTTCGTGCTCGCCTCGACGCTGCTTTGCGTGGGTTTAACGGCTTACTACGGCTACCGCCGCCATACGGTTAACCTCGCTACGTCACTGGGGGTGGTGTTAGCGCTTTATCTCACCATGACGCGAGTGATGGACGTCTATCTACCCACTGGCGTGCTGCCTTTCTAAACCAGCCGTTTTAGTCGAAATTAAGCTAGCAGGTCTTTAAGAGAGTAATTCCCATGGATGCCTTCAATAATCTGATGTACGGCTTTGGCATCGCGCTTGAGCCGATCAATATCGCTTACGTGTTTGCTGGCGTATTCGCCGGCACTATTATCGGCATGCTGCCGGGCTTAGGCCCTATCAGCGCACTTGCCCTTATGATTCCTATTACCTTTGCCATGGAGCCTTCGTCAGGTTTAATTTTAATGGCGGGGGTTTATTACGGCGCCATCTTCGGCGGCTCTACGTCTTCGATACTGCTCAACGCCCCCGGCGTGGCGGGCACGGTGGCGACCTCTTTTGATGGCTACCCGATGGCTAAAAAAGGGCAAGCGGGCAAAGCGCTGGCGATTGCCGCCTACGCTTCCTTTATCGGCGGCACTGTTTCCGTTATTTTCTTAATGCTGATCGCACCGCTGTTGTCGAAAGTGGCCGTCAGCTTTGGCCCTTCTGAGTACTTTGCACTGATGGTGCTGGGCTTAACCGCCGTGGTCTCGCTGTCGGATAAGTCTCTGGTCAAAGGGCTCATTGCCGCCGTGGTTGGGGTGATTATCTCGATTGTGGGTATCGATATGCAGACCGGCACCGAGCGCTATACGTTTGGCTCCATTCAGCTTCTCGATGGCATTGATTTCCTTGTCGTAGCGCTGGGTATTTTCGCGCTTGCCGAGGTGTTTTATATGCTGCTGCGCGGCGGCGGTGGCAAAGAAGTGCCGCGTAATGCGATTGGCTCGCTGAAGTTGACTCGCAGTGAAGTAAAAGAGATCGCTGGCCCCATTGGCCGTAGCTCGGTACTGGGTTTCTTTACCGGCGTACTGCCAGGTGCGGGCGCAACCATCGGCTCATTTTTGGGCTACAGTATGGAAAAGCGTATTGCTAAAGATGGCCACACCTTTGGACAGGGCAATATCAAGGGCGTTGCGGCACCAGAAGCCGCCAATAACGCTGCTTGTACCGGCTCCTTTGTACCGCTATTAACGCTAGGCGTGCCGGGCTCGGGTACTACCGCGGTGCTACTGGGTGCGCTGCTGGTAATGGGCGTGAACCCTGGCCCCATGATGCTTGAGCAGCGCCCGGACGTGTTCTGGAGCGTGGTTGCCAGTATGTATATCGGCAATATCTTCCTGCTGGCGCTTAACCTGCCGCTGATTCCCTATATCGCCAAAATTCTCGATATGCCCCGCCCATTGCTGTTATCACTCATCCTAATCTTCTGCATGATCGGCGTTTATGGCATGAGCTTCAGCGTGTTTGATCTGCTGCTGCTGTTGGGCTTTGGCTTGGTTGGCCTGGGAATGCGCCTGTTTGGTTTCCCGGCGGCGCCGCTAATCCTGGCGCTGATTTTGGGTAATATCATGGAAGAGTCCATGCGCCGTGCGCTGCAAATCTCGGGTGGCGATTGGACAACCTTCATCGATAAGCCGATTGCGCTGGGGCTGCTGCTGGTTGCCTTACTGTCGCTTGGCTTACCGCTACTGAAAAAACGCCGCAAGAAAAGTGCCTCTGTGTAACTCATTAGCGGTACGTTTTGGATGATTAATAAGGAGCCTTGGGGATACCCAGGCTCCTTTTTTGTATCTCACGCTTTTATTGGCTTTGTAACCAGATAGTGAGCTTAGCGTTGCTGTTGTGTATCGGCGTCCGGTAAGTACCCGATTGGTGCAAGGGGCTTAATTGGTGCATTGATAGCGTGCTTAAGTTCGGGCGCCGTGCTTAATGTTGGTGCATTTGACTAAGCTATGGTTTTTTATAGTATCAATAAGTCATTGAATAAATGACTGTAAATAAGTGTTGTGCCGATCTGGCGCACCCCTTGCATGTGTTAATAGCTAGTGGACGTATTAGGGAGGAGCTAACACCGCGGCCCTGAATGCGACGCCAATTAACAAGCCCCACTCATAAGGGGTGCAAGGAGGTTCAAGTGATCACATTGCCATACAACACAAGCGCTCGCTCGACACACCTGAGCGCAACCCGCTCGCCTGGTCGCTTTGCGACTGCCTTGCTCGCCGCTGCCGTGATGGGGGCCAGCGCCCAGGCCATCGCTCAAGATGCTGATCAGAGCGAAGACCCGATTAAGGTCGGCATTCTGCACTCGCTCTCCGGCACTATGGCGATCAGCGAAACCGTTCTTAAAGACACCGTCGAAATGTTGATTGAACAGCAGAACGAAGCAGGTGGCCTGTTAGGTCGCCAGCTAGAGGCCGTTGTCGTTGATCCTGCTTCTAACTGGCCGCTGTTTGCTGAACGCGCCCGTGAGCTGCTGGCTCAGGAAGAAGTTGACGTTATTTTCGGTAACTGGACCTCAGTTTCCCGTAAAGCCGTGCTGCCCGTCGTGGAAGAACTCAACGGCCTGCTGTTCTACCCGGTGCAGTACGAAGGTGAAGAGTCCTCCGAAAATGTCTTCTACACCGGTGCGGCGCCTAACCAACAGGCGATTCCTGCCGTTGAGTATCTAATCAACGAAGTGGGTATCGAACGCTTCGCGCTGATCGGCACCGACTACGTGTATCCGCGCACGACTAACCGGATTCTTGAGGCGTTTCTCAAAGATGAGTATGGCATCGCCGACGAAGACATCATGGTCAATTACACGCCATTCGGTCATTCCGATTGGCAGAATATCGTGTCTGAGCTGAGCCGTTTTGGCGAAGAGGGTAAGCGTACCGCCGTCATCTCAACGATTAATGGCGATGCCAACGTGCCGTTCTACACCGAGCTTGCTAACCAGGGCATCGATGCCGCTGACATTCCGGTCATCGCCTTCTCCGTGGGCGAACAGGAGCTTACCGGTATCGATACGAGCCCGCTGGTGGGTCATTTAGCCGCTTGGAACTACTTCATGAGCGTCGATAATGATGACAACTATGACTTTATCGATGCCTGGATCGACTACACCGGCGACGAAGAGGCGGTGACCAATGACCCGATGGAAGCACACTATATTGGGTTTAATATGTGGGCAGAAGCGGTTCGTAAAGCAGGCACCACCGATGTCGACAGCGTAAAAGATGCGATTATTGGCGTGACAGTGCCGAATCTATCCGGTGGCTATGCGGCGATGATGCCCAACCATCACATCACCAAGCCGGTGCTGATTGGTGAAATTCAGGATAACGGCCAGTTTGATATTGTCTGGCAGACGCCTTCTACCGTGGCCGGCGATGCTTGGTCGGATTACTTACCCGGTTCGCGTGACCTGATTGCCGATTGGCGCAAGCCGATGGAATGCGGCAACTTTAACGTCGTGAACGGCTCGTGCGGCGGCAGTACCGCCGTAGAAGAAGCCGAAGCGGCCCTCGCAGAATAACGATGATTTCCTCCCTCTACGCCTGACTGAAAAGTGAGGCGTAGAGGAGCACGCTACCTTTTCCTCTCAGATAACCGTTTTTAAATAACCAAAGGAAGAACCCCATGAGGCGTTTCCTTTCCTTAGGGCTACTGTGCCTGCTGTTGTTTAGCATCACAGTCACCTCGCAAGCCCAAACGAGTTCTACCGCTAACGCTGACGCCGCCGCCCTTGAGCTGCTAGAAGCGCTGGACGTTGAATCATATAGCGCCAAAGGCGACGCCATCACCGCTATTTTGCAAAGCGATGATGAGCGCGCCCGCGATTGGCTGCAGGCGCTATTGGATGGCCGCTTACAGAGTGCCGACGATGGCAAAATAGTGCTGGTGCTCGACAACAGCGGCCGCGAGTGGCCGGTTGCCGATGTACTAACGGGCGAAGCGCTGGGCCAGATGTCGCGCCGCGACTTAGATCGTATCGGCATAAATAACGCGCTGCGCAATCAGCTGCGTAGCGCCATCGCCGTGGTTGATCTTTACTCACCTAACGTTGAGCGTCGCCGCCGCTCGGCAGAACGGCTATTGGGCGAAGTGGACGAAACGCTGGCTGAGCCGCTCAGTGAACTGATTGCCGACGAGCAGGATAGCCAGGTTGTCCGCAGGCTTTCCCAAGCGTTAGCGATCTACCAAGTGGAAAGCGGTGAGCTGGCGGGCGTTGAAGCGCTGCGTGGCAGTTTGCATCCTCGCGCACGAGTCGCGCTAAGCCGCGCCGTGAACGGGGATGATCCTATTGTGGCAGACGCAGCGGCGAGCGCTTTGGGCAGCATTGAACAAAATCTTAAGATTAATCGAGGCTTGGAAACGCTCTACTTCGGTTTAAGTCTCGGCTCGGTGCTGGTGCTGGCAGCCATTGGTCTGGCGATTACCTTTGGTGTTATGGGCGTAATCAATATGGCCCACGGTGAACTGATGATGCTGGGCGCTTATACCACCTGGGGAATGCAGCAGCTGCTGCCCGGCCAGCCTGGGTTGGCGCTGATTCTGTCTATTCCTGCGGGCTTTATGGTCGCAGCGTTAGCGGGTATTGCTATCGAGCGTGGCGTTATTCAGTTTTTGAAAGGCCGTCCGCTGGAAACTCTGCTGGCGACCTTTGGTATCAGCCTGATTCTGCAGCAGCTGGTGCGCACCGTTATTTCGCCGCTTAACCGCACGGTGATTACCCCTGAATGGATGAGCGGCTCTTTAGTGATCAATGATGCGCTGTCTCTCACGCTTAACCGTATGGTGGTGCTCGGTTTTGCGCTGGTAGTCTTTGCAGGGCTGATGCTGATTATGCGCCGCACACGGCTAGGGCTTGATGTGCGCGCCGTGACGCAAAATAGGGCCATGGCCCGCTCGATGGGCATTCGCGCTACCCGTGTCGATATTATGACCTTCGCACTGGGTTCGGGCGTGGCCGGCTTGGCCGGTGTCGCGCTTTCCCAGTTGACCAACGTCGGCCCTAACCTGGGGCAAAACTACATCATCGACTCCTTTATGGTGGTGGTGTTTGGCGGCGTCGGAAACCTCTGGGGGACGCTGGTGGCGGGCCTATCGCTGGGGATTATTAATCAGGTATTAGAGCCTTGGGCGGGCGCAGTGCTGGCCAAAATTATCGTCTTGGTTTTTATCATCCTATTCATTCAAAAACGCCCGCGTGGACTCTTCCCGCAGAAGGGCCGGGCTGCGGAGGGCTAAGCGATGTCATTGACGACCGAAGCATCGACCAATTTTTGGCTAACACGTCCGTTCAGCGAGCGCTCTACGCAGATTTTTCTAGCGGTACTATTAGCCGCGCTGGTGCTGGTGACGCTGCTGCATGTGGCGGTGCCGCCAGAAAACCCACTGCATGTGGGGGCGTATACGGTCAATTTGTTCGGCAAGTACCTAAGCTATGCGCTGCTAGCGGTAGCGGTAGATTTAGTGTGGGGCTATCTGGGTATTTTGAGCCTGGGGCACGGCGCCTTTTTTGCCATTGGCGGGTATGCCATGGGCATGTACCTGATGCGCCAAATAGGTGATCGGGGTACCTACGGCCACCCGGTGCTGCCGGACTTTATGGTGTTTTTAAACTGGGACAGCCTGCCGTGGTTCTGGCAGGGCTTCGACATGGCCTGGTTTGCCTTTGCCATGGTGCTCTTGGCCCCCGGGCTGCTAGCGTTAGTGTTTGGCTTCTTGGCGTTTCGCTCGCGAGTGACCGGCGTTTACCTGTCGATCATTACCCAGGCTTTAACGTTTGCCTTAATGCTGGCGTTCTTTCGCAATGAGATGGGGTTTGGCGGTAACAATGGCTTAACCGACTTTCGCGAACTGCTGGGATACAACCTGCGCAGCAACGATACGCGCCTGGGCCTGTTTATCGCCACCGGGGTTGCGCTGGGTCTGGGCTATATTCTGTGCCGTGCCATAGTGACCAGCAAACTGGGCCGGGTCAGTATCGCCACGCGTGATGCCGAAGCACGTACGCGCTTTCTTGGCTACCGAGTCGAGCGCTTTCAGCTGTTTGTGTTTGTGGTGTCGGCGATGTTGGCAGGCTTGGCGGGGGCACTCTATGTGCCGCAGGTGGGAATCATTAACCCCAGCGAGTTTTCACCCATTTTCTCTATCGAAATTGTGCTGTGGGTGGCCCTAGGCGGTCGCGCTACGCTTTATGGCGCGGTGATTGGCGCTATTTTAGTCAACTACGCCAAAACGTTTTTTACCGGCGTCATGCCGGATGCGTGGCTGTTTGCGCTAGGGGCGATGTTTGTATTGGTCACGGTATTTCTGCCCAAGGGTGTGGCGGGGCTGTTTCGCCATATCAAGCGGCGTAAGCGCGACGATAATACCGCCAAACCCACCGCGCCCAAGGAGGCTTCCGCATGAGCTTGCTGCAATCGCTAACTCAGCGTGATCGGGTGTTCGACTTTATGGTGCCGCAGGATTCACCGGTGGACGTGCGCCATGGTCCTATCCTGTATATGGAGGATGTCACCGTTAGCTTCGATGGCTTTAAAGCGATCAATAACCTCAATTTGACCATTGATGATGGCGAGCTGCGCTGCATTATCGGCCCTAACGGCGCAGGTAAAACCACCATGATGGATATTATCACCGGTAAAACTCGCCCTAATAGCGGCAGCGTTTGGTTTGGCAGCCGCCATAACCTGCTTAATATGAACGAGCCAGATATCGCAAGCTTAGGTATTGGGCGCAAGTTTCAAAAGCCCACGGTGTTTGAAGCGCTCTCGGTGTTTGAAAACCTGGAGCTTGCCATGTCGGCGGACAAGCGCATTTTTCCCACGCTCACCGCCCGCATGACCGGTGAGATTAAAGACCGCATCGATGAAGTGCTGGAAACCATCGGCTTGACGGCGCTACGCCACCAGCCTGCGGGTATCCTTTCCCACGGCCAGAAGCAGTGGTTAGAGATCGGCATGCTATTAATGCAGCGCCCGCGCTTACTGCTGGTGGACGAGCCAGTCGCCGGCATGACTGAGCAGGAGATGGAGCGCACCGCCGAACTGCTCACGGGGCTTGCTGGCAAGCAGTCCGTGGTCGTCGTGGAACATGATATGGGGTTTGTACGCTCGATTGCCCGCCAAGTCACCGTATTGCATCAGGGCAGCGTGCTGGCGGAAGGCACCATGGATCAGGTATCCAGTGATCCCAAAGTGATCGAAGTGTATTTGGGTGCTGATGATGATGAGGCCGCCTGATGTTAGCCATTGAAAAGCTCAACCAGTTTTATGGCGAAAGCCACACCCTTTGGGATTTAGACCTTGATGTGCCCGCCGGCCAGTGTACTTGCGTGATGGGCCGCAACGGCGTGGGTAAAACCACGTTGTTGAAAGCAGTGATGGGCGAAGTCGCGGTGAAAAGCGGTGCGTTACGCTACACACGCGGAGAGGCGGGTGAGATCGAACTAACCCAAAAAGCCGTGGAAGCGCGTTCGCGACTGGGAATTGGCTATGTGCCCCAGGGGCGGCAGATTTTTCCGCTACTGACCGTGGAAGAAAACCTGCGCACCGGCTTAGCGGCGCGTCGGGACGGGCTGAAGAAAATCCCCGAACGGATATACGAGCTGTTCCCCGTGCTGAAAGAAATGAAACACCGGCGTGGCGGCGACCTTTCCGGTGGCCAACAGCAGCAGCTCGCCATCGGCCGCGCGCTGGTGATTGCACCCCAACTGCTCATTTTGGATGAGCCGGGGGAGGGCATTCAGCCCAATATCGTCGCGCAAATTGGCCAGGTTATTCGTCAGTTGATCAATGAGGATGGTTTGACGGTGCTACTGGTCGAACAGAAGCTGCCCTTCGCCCGCAAGTACGCCGACCGTTTCGTGATCATGGACCGCGGTCGGCCGGTCGCCAAAGGCGAGATCAGTGAGCTTTCTAACGCGCTGATTAAACAGCATTTGACGGTATAACATGCTGAACGAGGCCTTTGAAATAGTCTAGTAGCGCTCCATTGGGTGTGGCAGATTGGCGCAATTGGCCACTCTCAATGGATAAATAGGCCTGCAACCGCTAGAGTCATTGTCAATGACGTTAACCTCAATGCGGACTACTGTTAAAAAGCCCACTTATGCGTAAAAACCGTCCCTTCATACTGCTTGTCGCCATTCCCCTTACCGCCATTGTCATTTTGGGCGGGCTCATCTTTGGCAGTCAGGCGATGTCTGATCAAAACCAAGAAGGTGATATTCAGCGAGCATTAGCGACGGCGACAGCGCTTGAAACGCCTGATGACGTGGAGCTTCAGTATTTGCAGAGTGTTAACTACGGTTACGGTGTGTGCGGCCTGTACAAAACGCCGTCAGCAGAAAAAGGTTTTGCGCCCTTCTTTTATGACACGACTAACCACGACCTCGTGCTCGATATTAATTCGCGTCGATATAAGTCGAACTGTAGCCTTGGCTCTCTGTGTTAATAGCGCTTATTGACTAACGCTTGGTTAGACCATGACGGCGTCTGCTGAGTTGTCAATGAGTGTCTAATCAGGCGGTTAATACCTTGCTGTCCACAACTTAACGTTAACAATAAGGGGAAGTTAAAATGCTAAACATGCGTACTAAAGCAGTCTGGGGACTCTTAGCGTTAGCGCTGTCGGCAGGCAGCGTGCAGGCTGCTGAACCTGAAGTCACCGACGCGAGGCTGAGTCTATTGCCCGGCGACTCACCTGGTGCTGGCTACTTTAATATTACCAATACAAGTGATGAACCGCTCACCTTGGTGGGCGCAGAAAGCGCTGCATTTCATATGACCGAAATGCACGTTAGCACCACTGAAAATGATATGGCGCGCATGGAGTCTGTTGAAAAAGTCGACGTCGCGCCTGGTGAGAGTTTTGCCTTTGCTCCCAAAGGTTATCATCTTATGTTCATGCACAGAGCTGAACCGTTGGAGCAAGGCGATGAAGTGGATGTGCTGCTTCACTTTGAAAATCAGCCAGAGCTGCCGGTTACCTTCACCGTCGTTGCTCCCGGATCAATGTAAGACAGTTCTTGTGATGGATGTTTAGCGATGATTAAAAGGCTATGTTTGTTTATCGGGCTATTGTTGCTAGTAGGATGTAGCGACGAAAGTTGGCGCACTAACGACGTCTCCGACATGCTGCCGGAACTTGATTTTGATTTAGTCAATGAAGATAGCGAGGCCGTCGATGAAACAGCCTATGCCGATAAAGCCACGCTGGTTTACTTTGGCTTTACGAACTGCCCTGATGTTTGCCCTATCATGCTAGCAACCGTTGCATCAGCCATACGGCAATTGGAGGAGGGTGATCGGGACAATCTACAGGTGTTGTTTATTTCGGTTGATCCTGAGCGTGACACGCCCAGCGTGCTGCAAACATATACCGATGCGTTTGGGCCCGAGTTTATCGGCCTGACCGGCGACAGAGCGGATATAGACGCGGTCGCTAACCGATATCGTATTGCCTACGAATACGGCGAAAAGGATGAGCACGGCAACTATGAGGTCACTCACTCCAGCGCCGTTTTTGCGTTTGATCGCCACGGTAAAGCAAAATTCATGATCCGCGACAGTGATTCGATGACGTCTATTGTTGCTGACCTTAAGAACTTGGCTTCAGGCTCCTGATAATGCGTTTTTAACCACGCCAGACGTGGTTGCTAAGGCACATGTTGAAATACCTTCCGGCCCTTATGCTAGTGATAGCATAAGGGCCGGAGCGTTATTGAGCTTAGCCTAGTCGTTTTTCCTGTCTTGGACGCACAATTAGCCAATCAAGCAGCAGCATAACGATCAGCGACGCGCCGACAAGCGGAAATAGCAGACCACCGATTGCCAAAATGGCAATCAACCCCCGGAAAACGCGTTTATCAGCCGGTAGTGGCGGTACGCCCATCGCGCGCGAGGGACGGCGCTTCCACCACATCACGCCAGCCGATACCGCCAGCAAGATAATCGCCATACAGACGGCCAGAAACAGCAGCTGATTAAATAACCCAAACTGCTGGCCCATATGCACGTTAATGCCAAATTCCAGCCAGCGACCCATGGGCCCGTAGTCGGCGTAGCTCATGTCGATCAAGCGCTCGCCAGTGTACTGGTCCAGATGCACTACGCGCTGTTGGCTAAGATCATTGGGGTAGACCGAGCCGGAGTACACCCCGGTTTCCGTGGCCGGCAGGCTGACCGCATAGCCGTGATGCAATCCCAATTCATCGAAGATGGTGACAGCACCGTCAAGGCCAATGCTCGTTGTCTGGCTTGGCCAGTGCGTGGATGTTGGAATTTGTGCCTGTTCGAGTGACCAGCTCGTCAGACTTTGCTCGTTTAAACGTGCCTCGGACATGGGCACTTCCACCCGTACACCGGCTGGATAGCCGAAATTGTTACCGTTAGCCCACTGATTAACCTGCGCGCCCCATACGCCTGACCAGGGCATGCCGGTAATGGCTAGAAAGACGATAAACCCGCCCACAAAAATACCCAGCACGGCATGCAGATCGCGCCAGAACACGCGTTTTTGGGGCTTGCCGCGCACGCTAATCACACCGCCCGCGCCTTTACGCCGTGGCCACCAAAGGTAAATGCCGGTGAGCACCAGCAGAATTGACCAGCCGCCGGCTATTTCAATCAGTTTGCGCGCCGTAGGGCCAAAGTATTTCAAACTGTGCAAATAGCGAACGGTCCACATTACCGTGCCGCGATCATCCAGCGCACCCAGCACATGGGCAGTATACGGGTCGACGTAAACCGCTAATCGCTCGCCCGCGGTTGTATTAACCGTGATTTCTGCCGAGCTTTCCGGCGTCGCGGGATCAGTGAATTTTACAGCGGTGCCGGGGTGTGCTGTCAGGGCCGCACTTACCAGCGAAGAGGGAGGGAGCGTCGCCTCTTGAACGGCCACGCGCTTCACGTCAGCGTGTATCAGTGCATCCAGTTCGTCTTTGAAAAGATATAGCCCGCCGGTGATCGCCAGGATAATCATAAAGGGCAACACTAAAAGACCGGCATAAAAATGCCAGCGCCAGACGGCGCGGTACAGGTCTAATGAGGCTTTGCGCCCAGCCTGTGGGGAAGAGGTAGTCGTCGACATCATCGTTTCCTGACGCGTTAGCTTGTTTCGCTAAGCGCCAATTGAATTTGCATAAGCAGCCGTCAGCCAAAAGCGATCTTTAGGCTGATAGGACGAAGAGAAATGGGCTATACAGGTTGCGAGAACGGCGGTGCGCGAGTAAGTGCGTGAGGGTAGGTATCACAGGACTGCGTGCCCTGAGCCGGTTGCGACAGCAGTCGTTCATGGGTGATGAACGCTTGCTGGCCGATCGCGGGAAGCAAGGCTTGGGTGGTCGGAAACTGCTGCCAGACAGCGCAGTAGCCACACTGATGAAACCAGTTAAATATTGGCTCTACTGTTTCAGCCTGGCCCGCATGATGGTGGTGGTCAGTGCTTGCTTGCGGCGCCGCGTGTTGATGATGGCCCCCGCCATGGTGACTAGATGGGTGGCTAGGTGGGTGGTGAGTGCCGTGATTAGCGTGATGTTGACCACCGGCTTGGTACTGCGAAATCAGCGGCCCGCCCAATAGGAGATGCATCGCCACAAACGCCATAAAAAGCGCCATGCGATACCAAAGAGTCCCTACTGAACGTGATAAATACATTTACTCGATACGCTTTGTTGGCCGTGTTGTGTTTTTTATATAGATTCTAGGATTTTAGCTGATGAGAGAGTGACAGTTGTGCGGTCAATTGCCACGTTGTGATAACCATTGCCAGGTAGGGAACTATTGGGCCGGGTTCGGAGTTGCCTGCAGTGCACCTGCGTCATGGGGCACAATGACGGTTGAAGTTATCCCCCTACGCCCGCTCGACGGGCGTAGGGGGGATGTTTTACGAGGTTAGTAGTGAAAAACAGCAGTGAAAATCAGTAGTGGACAACAGTAGCTGTTATGGCATCAGCATCGCTTGTTAAAGCTGTCTAGAAGTCCAGTGAGGCCGAAAACATAAAGGTGCGGGGGGCGCCTAATGCGAGGCTTGAGAGTTGAGGCATTGCCCAGTACGTTTTATCGGTCACATTGTTAACAGTGGCACGCAGTGTGAGTGGATAGCCGGAAAGGTTAGAGGCGTAGCGTGCGCCAACGTCATAAATAGTGTGTCCGGGGACTGATAGGGAGTTGTCACTATTAATGTACTGCTCTGACATTGCGGTGGCATTAGCGGTCAGTGTCAGCCCTGGTGCTGCGCGCAGATCCCATTCAGTGCCTAGCTTGGCTTGCAGGTTCGGTACGCCGGTTGCCTGATTACCTTGCTCTTCATCGCTCGCGGCGCGGGTGATTTCAGGATCGACATAGGCGATGCCACCCATCAGGCGCAGGTTGCTGATAGGAGTGCCGAAGAAGCTCCACTCTACTCCACGGTTCCGCTGCTCGCCCCCAACCGAGAAGGTATTGGTGACCAGATCGGTGTAGCTGCTGGGCCGCTTTATTTCATACAGGCTAAGCGTGTGTGAAAAATCACCCAGATCAAGCTTCACGCCAACCTCGTTCTGTTTAGTCGTGTAAGGCTCAAACACCTCACCCGCGTTAGCGGCACTCATAGGTGCTGTGGCCCCCTGACTGAGTCCCTCAATATAGTTGGCGTAGAGCGATACCTGGTCGGTGGCTCTGAAGAGTAGTGCTGCGGCGGGGGTGACCGCGCTTTCATCATAGCGGGAGATACGTTCGCCGGTTGCCACGCTGTAGGCATCGCTCACTACCTCCTGGCGTCGGGCGCCGAGCGTCAGTTGTATACGATCATCGGCAAACGAGAGCGTGTCTGCCAAGCCGTAGCTGTTTAAGCGTAGCTCTGTATGCATGATGTGCGGCGTGATGAATTCGGCAGCGGCGCCCCACTGCGGATCGTATAGGTTGGTGACCCAGTCCGCACCGGGGACAATTCTGCGGCCGTAGTCGTGCTGCTCATGCTCGTAATGGGTGGCATTGACGCTAATTGCGTGGCTGACGGCGCCGGTCTGGAAATGGCCGCGAAGCCCAACTTCCGCCGATGTTTTCTCGACATCGAAGGCGAGCTGACCAATGCTTGTGCGATAGTTGCCTTGATCATCAAGCACCTGGGCTAACATGGCACCGTTGTAGGTGTAGTTCGTTTCGCTTCGACCCATTGACGCGTACCCCATGATCTCGTCGGTAAAGTCGAATTCGCCACGCAATATGGCGCCCTTGTCTCGTGTGTCGGCAAAGGCCCAGTCCGGATTGATCAATGTATCGGAGTCGGGAGGCGTTGGAACTGCCAGGCCTGGGGCCAGGTTGATACCTCGAGCGGGGCCATCAATATGGTCGTCAGCACTGTACAAGTCAGCTGACAGTCGAGCTTGCTCACCGCGCCAGTCCAGCCCTAGAGAGCCCATTTGAACCCTTGGTTTCTGGTTGTCCACAGCACCCTCGCCGTCGCGGTATACGCCGTTAAAGCGAACGCCAAACTGCTGATCGTCACCCAGGCGTCGGCCGACATCAAGGTGCCCGCCAAGCTGAGCGTCGGACATATACGTGGTGGTGAAACGCGTCAGCGGTTCATCGCCAGCCCGCTTGGGAACCAGGTTAATGGCTCCACCAACGGAGCCACCTGGTGGCATCCCGCTGAGTAGTGCCGAAGGCCCCTTGAGCACCTCGATGCGCTCGAACATTTCTGGGGACGTGCGGTAGTAAGGGGCCATACCGGCCAGACCGCCGAACGTTACGTCACGTGTGCTGACGTCAAAACCACGGATCGAGTAGGTTTCGCTCCAGGCACTGGTGACGCCGTTGCTGAAGACACTCGGATCAGTCGCTGCAATCACATCGGTAATATTCTGAGCTTGTTGATCCTGGATGAAGCGGTCCGTATAGCTGATGGTATTGAAAGGCGTCTCCATAAAGTCTTTATTACCCAGAAAACCAGCCCTATTGCTGTAGGTGACTTGGCCGCCGGAATACGTATCGTTAACGGATGTCGCTTCTCCGTGTACGGTGATAGGGGCTAGGGCAGTACTACTGCGGGTCTCGGTCTCCTGGGCCTGTGCTAGAGCTTGTGAGGAAAGCAGCATGGCAGCACTCGCGCTCAGCGCCAGCGGAAAGGCGCTCCTGACGAGCGATAAAGGGCTTGAGCAAGAGGCGCAATGTGGCGCTCTCGTCGGCTGTAGGGGGCGGTGGTGGCAACGTAAGGGCATGTCGATCTCCATTTTTAAAGACAGAGGAACTACACCGCTTCAATTGAGCAACTGTTAAAAGGCTCAATGAAGCAGTCGATGAAAACGTTTTTTTTAGGTGCTCTGGGACGACGAGCCGCTAGTTCCGGTATCCGTCGATAATGTCATCCGCGATGATCGCCAGAGAGCTGACGCTGGCTGCGGTGACATACCAGGCTTCGGGGTCGACAAAGACCACCCGGTCCTTTCGCCAGGCGTTAGTTTGGCGTAACAGGGGGTTTGCCAGGCTGTCGGCACTCATGGTGGGCCGGTGCTCCATCACGGCAGTACGATCTACGACATAGATGATGTCGGGGTTAGCCTGCTGGATGAATTCGCTAGAGACCGGCTGGCCGTGCAGGCCGGTATCAATGTCAGGTGCGGCGGGTGCAACGCCTAGTTCGGTGAAGATGAAGCCGTAGCGTGACTGCATGCCAAAGGAGTGGAAGGCACCATTATTGTGCAGCAGGATAAGGGCTTTCTCAGGGCGGCCCTGGGTAACACGTCTGACTTCCTCGACGGTATGAGCCAGCTCGGCAACTCGCTGACGGGCCAACGCCTGTTTACCAAAGATCTGCCCAAGATCCATGAGATGATCCATGACAACGTCAATGTGGTTGGTCTGGCTGTTGCGGTAATCCACGTCGAAGTGCAGCGTGGGGGCGATCTGCGTCAGCTCGTCATAATCGTTGGCCTGTAATGACGTCATAAGAATGAGGTCAGGGTTAGCTCGATGCACTCGCTCAAGGTTAGGGCGTACGATAGCGCCCAGGTCTTCAATCGTCGGGTCGTCCCGGTACTTCTCCAGAAAATGGGGAATAAAGTCCTTTGGCATGCCCACCACCGGAACGTCCAACTGATCCAGAAAGTCGACTTCATTCATGTCCAATGCCGCTACCCGTTGTGGACGGTGATTGATCACAGTGCTGCCCAGCGCGTGGTGAATCGTGAGCGGTGTCATGGCCTCCTGTGCGGGCATGTCATTGGCTGAGGGTTGATCGCACCCTTGTAGCAACGCCACCAAGGCGAGTGGGAGAAAGCGTGCCAAGCGGTTGTTGAGAGATTGTTTCATTCCAGGTTTCCTGAGGGCTTGAAGTAATTACATAGATAGCCGCGTTCGTTATGGGCGATGTCGAACTTCAGGCCGTAAAGCTCACTCAAGCGCCGTTCGGTGATGACATCGGAGACGTTGCCATCGCAGTGCACGGCCCCGTCCTTCATGGCGACGATGTAATCGGAATAGTTGGCGGCGAAGTTGATGTCATGAACGACCAGGATGACCGTTCGTCCATGCTCATCGCAGAGGCGGCGAAGCGCCTGCATGATCTGAACGGCATGTTTGATATCGAGGTTATTCAGTGGCTCGTCGAGCAGTAGGTAATCGGTCTGCTGTGCAATGGTCATGGCCAGGAACGCCATCTGGCGCTGGCCGCCGCTGAGCTCATGCAGATAAGCACCGCGTAGTGTCGTCAGCGATAGAAACGACAGGGCGTCGTCAATCACACGATGGTCATGCCGAGTGAGCGTGCCACGGCTATAGGGAAAGCGGCCAAAGGCCACCAACTCCTCGACGGTCAGGCGTAGATTGAACTCAGGCGTCTGGCGCAGTGTGGCCACCTGCTTGGCATACTCACTGATGGGAATGCGCGTTACCTGGGAGCCGTCGAGTCGAATATCCCCACGAGTGGGCTTAAGCAGTCTCGCGAGCATCATCAGCAGCGTCGTCTTGCCCGCACCATTAGGGCCCACCAAGGACGTTAACTGTCCTGATGGAAAGCAGAGATTGACCGCCGATAGCACCGAACGGTCGCCGTAGGTTTTATGAAGGTCTTGAACCGTGATCATGCTGCGCCCCGCTTACGCACCATCAGCGAAAGGAAGTAAGCCCCACACACAAGGTTGACGAGGATGCCGACGGTGGTTGTGTAGTTGAAGAGATGTTCGACCAGCAGTTGGGCGAGGATGAAAAGGGCAATGGCGATGGCACAACCCAACGGCAGCGTGACCCGATGACGGTAAGTCCCGGCAAGCGCATAGGCGGTATTGGCCACGAAAATGCCCATGAACGCCGTAGGGCCAAGCAAGCTGGTCGATACAGCCACCAGCGCGGCGATCAGAAAGAGCTGGCGCTGCACGCAGCGTCGATAATCGATGCCAAGCGATATGGCCTGCTCTCTGCCCAGCAAGAGCACATCGAGCATTGGGAGGCTTTTCAGGCCCACCAGGCAAATCGTGGCCACGATCAGCGTGGCGTAGAGCAGTTGTGTGGCGTTGGCGTTACCGAAAGTGGCTTGGCTGTAACCCATCAGAATGGAAAACTCACCTGGGCTCATCTTAAGCTGAACGAACTGGGTGAACGTGGTAATGACCATTGTCAGTACCAGTCCTACCAACAGCAGGAAATAGACATTGTCTCTGTCGTCTCTAAACAGCCAGCGATGCAGCGTCCAGGAGTAGCCAAGCATCAGCAGGATCGAGAGTGCGGCGTTGCCGTGCTCGCCGAGTACCATCAGGCTGTGAGTGCCCAGCATCAGCATCAACAAGGTCTGAAACAGCAGATAGACGGCCTCATAGCCCATGATGGCAGGCGTTAATATCCGGTTACCGGTAAGGCTCTGAAACGTAATGGCGGACCAGGCGACACAGATGCCACCGATCACCATGGTGGCCAAGCGTTCAAGTCGTTTCGGGATCACATACTCGAAGTCGAAACCGGAGCGTACGAAGACAAAAGCGAGCGCAAGAGCGATCACTGCCGCCCAAACGGTGTGGCTAGCTTTGATAGTCATCACTGTGCCCTCCTGACAATCAGGATCAGAAACAGCACTCCTCCGACACAAGCCGACGTTAAGCCGATGGGCACTTCAAAGGGATAGATCAGCAGGCGTCCCGCAATGTCGCAGGCCAGCAGCAGGGTTGCCCCCGACAGTGCTACGGCGGGTAGAGTGCGAGCCAGGTTATCGCCGTAGTACAGCGCCACCAGATTGGGAATCACTAATCCGACAAAGGGGATGGCACCCACGGCGATGACCGTGACCGAGACAGTAATGGCCACCAGCATCAGTCCAATGGCAGAGGTGACGAGATAGTTCACGCCTAAACTCGTCGCCATCTCTTCGCCCATGCCCAGTACCGTGAAGCGATGAGCGTAGACGTAGGCGAGTATAACGACCGGCAGAATAAGGTAGATAATTTCGTAATGACCCTGGACGATCTTCGAAAAATCTCCCAGCAGCCAGCCCTGCATGCTTTGCAGGATGTTATGGCGGTAGGCGTAGAACTCGGCGAGGGCGCTTAGTACGCCGCCGTACATCAAACCGATGACGGGAATCAGCACCGTGTTGATGAACTTGATGCGGCGAACGATAGCGATAAAGATAACATTCGCAGCGAAGCAGAAGAGCAGGGCGGCAAGCATTCGTGATCCAACGCCAGCCGTAGGCATTAGTGGCAGCGATACGAGAATGCCCAGTTTGGCGGCATCAAGCCCACCCGAGGTGGCGGGCTCCACGAACTTATTGCGCACGATATGCTGCAGAATCACACCGCAAATCGCGAGGCCCACTCCGGTCAATGACACCGTAATCAGGCGTGGCAGCCGGCTGGCCATCAGCGTCAACCAAGCATCATCCGACAGGGTGATGAGTTGGTAACCGCTTATCTGCCGCGCGCCGACCAGTAATGATATCCCGCACAGCAATACAAACAGGAGAGGCAAATACACGCGCATCACTGTGAGGTTTCTCGCGTTTTATCCGGGGTGATGCGCCATCCTTTGGCGGTTTGGCGTTGGCCAAGGAACGTGGCGTATCGCCCCTGCTGAGCGAGCAGTTCATCGGGCGCGCCTTGCTCAATGATACGCCCCTCATCTAGCACGATGATCTGGTCAGCCATGCTCACAGTAGAGAGTTGGTGGGCGATCACCAAGAGCGTACGTTGGCCTCTCAGTCGCACCAGCGCCTGGGTAATGATGGCCTGATTTTCCGCATCCAGTGCGGCTGTCGCTTCATCCACCAGCAGAATGGGCGCATTCTTAATGAGGGCACGGGCGATGGCGATACGCTGCCGCTCGCCGCCGGAAAGGCGGGTGCCTGCTTCGCCCACCGGGGTGTCCAATCCTTGGGGCAGGCGTTCGACGATCTCGATGACACCGGCTAGACGCGCGGCTTCCATCAGTGCGGCATCGCTGGCTTCGGGGCATCCAAAGCGAATATTGTCAGCAATGCTGCCAGCAAACAGGTAGCTCTCCTGAAAGATCTGACTGACTTGGTTCGCCAGCTGGGTGCTCGACATATCGCGCACGTCTACGCCGCCGACGAGCACACTACCGTGATCTGCATCGAAAAACCGCGCTACCAGTCGTGCCAGGGTGGTCTTGCCTGAACCTGACTCGCCGATCAATGCGGTCATGCTACCGGGCGTGATAGATAGGCTAACCCCGTTGAGCACATCGGGCTCATGCGGCGCATAGCGAAAGCGGACAGCTCTCAATTCGATGGAGGCGTCACGCGGCGGCTGAGGGGCGGTGGGCTCGGCTAAGGGGGGCGCGTCGAAAATCGACTGGATCTCTTCGAGTTGCCCTCTTGCACTGCGCAAAATGTCGCTATGTTGAGCGACATCCAGCAGCGGCTCGACGAACCGGCTTACCAGTACCAGCGCAATGATGACACTGATGATGCTCGCTGCCGTCAGCGATCCTTCTAGAAGCGTATTGATCCACAGGGTCGTGACGATCAGCAGTACGGCAAAGACTGTCTGTACTGCCCAGGCATTGAGCAGCGCCGAAAGTGCCGAGAGGCAAGCCAGCCTGGTTCCCGAACGCTGCTGTTGTTGCATGGCCTGTTCCAAGAAGCGCGTGCTGTGGTTGTTGCCACTAAAGGCGCGTAAGACGGCCTGGGCACTGGCGAACTCAACCATGCGCTGACTGGTATCGGCAAAGTGTTGCTGGAAGGCTCTGTCGGCATGCCGGGCAAGCTTAGCGGTGAGTAATAAAACCCCCAACAGCAGCGGCAGTGCGACCAGCGCTGCAATGCCCAGCGGTGTATGCAACACCAACAGCGCGGCAAGCAGGACGATAGGCGTGACAAGCCCGCTGATTACCGGTGTAAAGACGTGGGCAGGAAGCTGAGCCACCGCCATCATACCCTGCGTGGTGGCATGGCTAAGTCGCGCGGTGTTCGTCGCGGTAAACCAGCCGACCGGCAGGTGCGCGACGTGTTCGCCAAGGCGATGGCGACCCGACTGCAAGATGGCGACGCCGACACGGACGCCTGCCTGCTCCACGTGCCATCGCACGCCCCAACAGACCAGGATGCCGAAAAGCAGCGCTGCCAGCCATGCGGTGGCCACGCTGAGTTGGCCGATCAGGAGGTAATTGAGAAGCGGAATAAGGGCCAAGATGGTCAGACCGCTTAGCACACCATAGACAATGGCCAGCCCGAGATAGCGACGTAAAAGCGCGGTGTCGTCGCCAAGCAGTTGATTGAGCATTTTCAGCACGCTGCCACCTTCGATTCCAGTGAGTTTGTTATCTCTTCCAGTGCCCAAAGGCGAGCATAAAGACCCTTGCTGGCTAGCAGTTGGTCGTGATCGCCTTGCTCAGCGACCTTGCCGTCATCGAGTACCAGAATGTGGTCGGCGTGCATAATCGAATTTAGGTGATGCGAAATAATCACAAGCGTGCGCCCCTGGGTTAAACGCGAAAGTGCCTGCTGAATGGCCAGTTCGTTGCTGGCGTCAACGGCTGCTGTCGCCTCGTCCAGCACCAATAGAGGCGGATCAAGTAATATGGCGCGGGCGATACTGACACGCTGCTGCTCGCCACCTGACAGTTGAATATCCTCGCCAATAATCGAGCGATAGCCTTGAGGGAGCGCTGCAATACGTTCGTGAATATTCGCCGCGCGAGCGGCATCCTCGATTTCCTGTTGGCTGGCCGAAGGTCGGCCCAACGCAATGTTGTCACCAATGCTGGCATGGATAAGACGCACGTCTTGCAGAACAAAACCAATACGCTGGTAGAGCGTTGACATCTCAAGATGGCGCAGATCCACCCCGCCTAACGTAATGCGCCCATGGGTGGGGTCAAAAAAGCGCAGCATCAGCCGTGCCAGGGTGGACTTGCCCGCACCAGATGGGCCAACAATTGCCGTCACGCTGCCAGGTGCAAGCGTAAAGTGAAGGTTAGATAGCCCGTTTTGAGCGTTGTCATAGACGTAACTGACGTTTTCAAAGCGTACTTCATGGTTGTTTGGGAGCTGGCGCTCATCAGGGGGGATTGATGACAGCACCGGCGTTTCAAGCAGTGCCATGACGCGCTGGGCGGCGCCAACGGCACTGCCTAAGTCGTGCAGCAAAGTATGCAGTAGCAGTAACGGAGCGCAGATGCCGGGTGCTACCAGAATGAAGGGCACCAGATCGACCGGTTCTGACCAGCCATTGGCGACGCAAAATATGCCAAACGTGAGCGTCAGACCCAATATCGTCCCCGTTGTCACCATCGCATGGACATGCGCCATAGAAGCGACCAGAGGGCGGGTAAATTGCTCAAAGGCATGAGCAAAACTATCCACGGCGGCTTGGTAGCCACGATAGGCTTGTCCGGTGGTACCGAAGGCCTTGACGACGGGAATGCCACAGACAAATTCATTGATGGCGTTATTCATGCGCTCAAGCTGGGCAATAAACTCACCCATATTGGCTTTGCCGGCTTGCATCAGCCGGCGCAGGAAAAGAAAGAAACCGGGCAGCGGCAGTAACGTAATCACGGCGATTTTCCAATCCAGCGCGAGCAGGTAGATCACCGAGATCAGTAAGGCGCCAAGCACGCGTCCTACCGCCGTGTAAAAGTGCGCGGTCAGGCTGTGCAGCGTCGCAATATCGTCTTGCATCGCCTGTTTTACATCGCCGGATGCACGGCTGGTAAACCAGCCAAGCGGTGCTTGGGACAAGCGCCGCATAACAGCCAAGCGTAACTGGTAGGTGAGTTGGTTATCCGCCAGATGCGCGACCAGCTCGCCCAGGAACATGCACCCCATGCCGACGAAAAGGCTCGCGACGCTGGCGGCTACCACCCAGCCGATTTCACGCATGCTGGCGGTTGATAACGTCCAGGCGGCGCCTGGGTCAGACACAGGAATCTTGGCGATATGTGCCATACCGGCAAGCGGCACCATCGTTAATATCGTGCCGATGCCCGCCAGCATTGCCGCGGCAAAAAGCCGTGTGCGTATAGGGGCCAGCACTTGGCTGATGGGGCTCTTACCTTGGGATTTCGATGTATCGTGCGTGCTCATGAAGCGTTAGTACTCGGCCATAGGGGGTTATCGAACCTGCATAGCAGCAATCTGTAACGAGAATTAGTCGCGTTTAGTTAGGCTAATAGATAATTAGTTTCATGGCAATAAACTAATTAATATAATTGCATGTCAATCAACTAATTGACCCTAAGGTGAGTGAGTGGCTAGATAGGGGACGTCAGCGATCAAGGATGCAATATGACAACGCAACAGCCAGTTAAAGCACGCGGGCGGCCGCCTACCATCACGCTTGAGCGTATTGCCAATGCGGGTATCGAAATCGGTCTGCCCAACATCACCTTTGTTGGGGTGGCCAGCGCGCTAGGCATCAGCCATATGGCGCTGTATAAGCACGTGACGAATCTCAAGGCGCTGAAGAGGTTGGTGGCCGAAGAGATTTTTCGACGCTGGAGCATTCCGCGCGCTCGTCGAGAGGAATCCCAAGCGCTTCAGGCGTATCTGTTCACCTTTGCCATGTCGATAGCCGAGTTTGTCAAAGCGCACCCAGGCCTAACGCCCTACGTAATCCGTCGCTTGGCGGCGACCCAGCCCATGATTGAAAAAATCCATGCGCACCAAGCGCATATTGCGGAGGTCTATGAGATTTCCCAGGCCCAGGCGCGTTGGCTGCTTGCGACGGTCGCCTTTCACTGTTTTGCCGTGGCAGACACGATTTACTCGGTGATAGGACAGGCGCCTGATGACGCGGTAGATCGTGCTGAAGAAGAGGCGGAAATGGAGATTGATCTAGCGCAAGGTATGCAGGCGCTGATTACCGGCGCGCTAGTTATACTGACCGAAAACTCACTTGAGGAAGCTCACCATTCCGCCCTTTGAGAGCCGGTAAAATGGTTAGGCCAGAGTCGCTAAGCAGAGTCGCCAAGTAGAGCCGCGTCCTGCGGGCTAGGCTTTGTACGAAAAGTCGGCGAGCGAAGGCAGTTTTCGTACAGAGCCTAATGTCACGTTTGCAAGGTGATGTCTAATACGTTGCCCACACCTCTCTCCAATACCTGGCTCCTTCACTCCCTTGCGGCAGAGCGGTTGTCTAGCCGCGTTATCCCCTTTAATCGATATATTTACCTGCTTATGCAGCCCCGTTGGCAGCATAAGCAGCGCCTGTACGTTCTTGTTTGGTGCAAATTGTTATTTTTTTGATCTTTTGTGGTGCATTGAAAATTTTTAGGTGTAGGGAGAAATTGTTTAAGTCATTGTCTTAGAGCTGGAAAATAATTTTTCACCATTTTGGCGCATTAATTGCACTACTTAGCTAACGGCTTACTGAAAGGAAGCGATAGCTAATTATGATGCTATGCGATATCGCAAAATCTCCCCTTGCCTCTGGCCACCGCTTTGATCAAGGCCGCCACTGGGCGGCTTCGTTGGACTTACGTTTTGCCCAGCGCGACGGCGTTACCCGCATGGTACAGGCGCGCCACCAAGGCCCGCTGCGGGTGCAACGGCCGTTTTACCCAGAAGGCCGAAGTGAGGCGTGCCATGTGTACGTGCTTCACCCACCGGGCGGACTGGTGAGTGGCGATGCGCTTACCATTAGTGCTCATGTAGAGAGCGGTGCCCATGCGCTGCTCACCACTCCCGCGGCCAACAAGCTATATAAAGCCGACAGCCAAGGCGTTGCCTGGGCTCAACACACCCAGCTAAGCGTGGAAGATAACGCGATTCTGGAATGGCTGCCCCAAGAAACCATCGCCTTTGATGGCTCGAAAGGTGAGCAGCGCACGCATATTGCCCTACACGGCAGTGCTCGCTGCTTAGGTTGGGAAATGATGGCGCTGGGGCGCCCGGCAAGCGATTTGCCCTACGTTTCGGGGCGCATTGAACAACACTTTCGGCTCACGCTAGATGGCAAACCGCTGTGGTTAGAGCGCCAGCCGTTAGACCCGCTACACCCACGTTTTGCGGGGCGCTGGGGGCAAGGCGGCGCGACCGTACAAGCTACCCTCTGGGCGGTAGGTATTGCTGATGCACCTGCCGCTATTGATGCCCTGCGCGAGGCGTTGCCGGATAACCCTCGTTGGGCCGTCACCGTGCGTTACGGCGTACTGCTGCTGCGCTACTTGGGGCATTCACGCAATGAAGCCTGGTCGCTGTGTGAACAGGCCTGGCGGCTACTGCGTCCGCGTTGGATTGAGCGTGAAGCGCATACGCCGCGTATCTGGTTAACCTAGGGCTGTGGTGGACACAACCCTAACGGCCGGTTCTTACCAATCCCAGTTCAATGAAACGGTGGCACTACGCGGTTCGCCCAGCCAGTACTGGCTATAAAAGCCAATTTGCTCGTAGTAATCCTTGTCGAAGAGATTATTGACGTTTAGCTGAGCGTTCAGATTGTCATTGAAGCGGTATCTGGCCATCAGGTCGGCAACAGCATAAGCATCCTGGCCGACCTGCACACTACCGTTCGGGCTAGAGGCAGCGCGCGAGATATCACTTTGCCAGCGCACGCCACCGCCCACGGTCAGGTCGTGCCATGTGCCCGGCAACTGGTAGGCGGTAAACAGCTTAAGCTGCTGGCGCGGGTGGGACGTATTGGTGCGTTCTCCCTGGGCCGTTTCTGCCTGCGCTAAGGTGTAGCTCGCGCTCAGGTTCCAGCCAGGCTGCACCTCACCGATGAGTTCCAGCTCCAGCCCGTTAACTTGATTACCATCAATGCTTCGGTTTGCCTGTGTACCGGGCTGGCCGATAACCTCTACGCCCGGGATCGCTTCAGCGGCGTTATTTTGCTCTGTTCTGAACACGGCGACACTGGCATCCAGCTGGTCTCGCAGCAAGCTGGTTTTAGCGCCGATCTCATAGCTACGCCCCTGCAGAGGATCCAGCAGTGAGCCGTCTTCAAAGCGAGCGTTCTGAGTCTGAAAAATTTCTGTAGCGCTCGCGTATAGCGAGGTATGCTCGGTCACGTCATAAACAAGGCCTGCATAGGGCGTTAGCTCGTTGCTATAGCGATATTGCCGCTCATCGCCGAAGTAGTTTTGATCCAGCTCCCAGTCACTCAGGCGTGCGCCGACAATCAGGCTCAGCGGGTCACTGAGTGAAAAGCGTGAGACCACATAGCCGCCGCTTTGAGTGACGCGCATGCTATCAGCGTTAGCAAAATCTCCCCATGCGGGCTTGGCAACCACGCTGTCGCGCCAGTTGAAGAAGCTACCGGCATCCGGCGCTGCACCCGCGGGTGACGCGGTCAAAATATCGAAATCGTCCTCGTTATACATCCAGCCTATGCCCAGCTCATGCTGGCGCCCCAAGAGGCCAAAATTGCCCTCTGCGGAGAGATTGACCGTTTGCTGAGTACGGTTGCCGCGGTAGTTCAAGTAAGAACTCGACATGCCAAGGCCGGTATCTCGGTCGGGGTAGCCGCCACGGTATAGGTACTGCATGCCGTAGTTACCGTCGTTATGGCTGTAGGCCGCCCGCAAGGTCCAGCCGTTATCCAGCGTGTGGCTGAGGTCTGCAAACGCGCGCGTGGTTTCGTTATAGAACGTTGACCAGGCGGTATTGTTAGAGGCACTGCGATCAAAGTCGGTGCGGTCGCCATCGGCGTAAAAAACGGGCACGCCAGAGCCCATGCCATCAGAGTCATTGCGCTGGTATTCAACGCCTGCCGTTAACTGCGTCGCAGACGACAGTTCACTGCTGATCACGCCATATAACGTGTCGTGATCATCTCCCTGGTGGCTAATAAAGCTGTCATTGCGATCTTTGGCAGCGACAAAGCGGATGCCCGTCGTGCCATCGCTGGTTAACGGTGTCGAGACATCAGCGCTTATCCGGCGTCGATCCCATCGCCCTATGCTGGTAGAAAGCGAGATTGCCGCGTCAGGCAGCGGGCGTTTGCGGATAAAATTCACGCTCGCAGAGGGGTCGCCTGCACCCGTCAAAAGCCCCGTCGCGCCGCGTACTACTTCCACACGGTCATAGATAGCAGCATCCCAATCTGTATCCCCAAAATTCCAGAAATTGTTGATGGGAATGCTCAGCCCATCGAACTGAAAGCTGCGAATCGTGAAGCCGCGTGCGGAATAGCTCATACGGTTACTATCGGCACGACTGGGTGAAACGCCAGGTACCTGAGCGAGCACGTCACCGCTGGTTTGTAATGCTCGGTCATCAATCTGCTGGCGGGTAATGATGCTAACGGATTGCGGCGTTTCACGAGGCGTCAGCGACAAGCCCGTTGCACTACGGCTAGCCGGCACCGTGTATCGCTGCGTGCTTTCGCTATTATCGGCAAGCCGCTCTCCGGTAACGACAAGATTGTTGAGCGTCTCCTTTGCATCCGCCAATGCGTGAAGGGGATATGCCAGTAATAAAGCAGTGAGCGTTAGACGGGGAAAAGATGGCATCGGTTATTCTTCTCAAGTGAATTTTTTAACAATTGAGAATTATTCCATTAATGGAGTGGGAATAGTTATGCCATCTCAGCCATGCGTTATGCGCAATCGTCAGATCGCGTCAAATGCGGGAACTTTCATTCAGCCCGCCTGATGGCATAAACCGCCGGGTGAGATGCCATACAGCTTACGAAAAGCCGTAATGAAATTACTGGCGTGACGATAGCCACTTAGGTGAGCAGCCTGTTGCACGCTATGACCACGCATGAGCAGCTCCTTGGCTAGCGCTAAGCGGCGCTTTCGCAAATAGTCGATGGGGGCTAATCCGTAGGCCAGCTTAAAGTGGCGTAACAGGGTGCTTGGGCTCATCGCTGCGTGCTCGGCCAAACGGGCTAATGAATGATTCAGCAGCGGTTCTTCATCCAGCCAGCGACGAACTTGTTCAAGGCGCTCCTGGTAAGCGCATAGGGGTGGTGCTATGCATTGCTGGGGCTGAGCCGACATGCTTTGCGCTAATACCTGTAACGCTAGTCCTTGAAGCTGTGTGCGCTGAGCAAGCTCTGAGCCAACACGGTCGCATCCTTCTTCAAGAGCGAGGCGTAAGCCGGCACTCAATCGCCACGTATGAGACATGGTTTTAGCAGAAGATGCGCCACACCAGCTATTGATCGCCGGTTTCTGCAATGAAAGGCATAGCGTGCGCAGCCGTTGATTGGCGGGGTGAAGAGCGCTGAGAGTCCGCTCCTCCGTCAGTCGCAAACAGCATGCCTCGCCTTCGGTTAGCCAGCGGCGCTGGCCTGAAATATCAAAATGGACCCGGCCTTCTAGCAGCACGACAATCAATAACGTTTCACTGCCCTGTGAGCAAGATCGGTAGGGGCGCTTAATGTCGAGATCGGAAATGAATAGCCCCATCCCGTCCATCAAGTCATGTTCTTCTACGCGGCCAATAGCAACGGCTGCATGAGGCAGGTAAGTGGGGGCGGCATTCACGTCGGGGAAGCGATAGTCGATGCAATAGCGACGGCCATAGTCCAGAAAGTGATTGATGGTGTAGCGTCGAGAGACCGTCACGTTATGGGAATACCGCTATGAATAGGTCCTTAAATGATAATGGTTTTTATTTATTTTTTGAAGACGGCATATGCTTAAATTCTTGGTAACGCCAAAATGCACTATTTTGGTGCCTGGGCGGGGTGGGTTGATTGATTTGGTGCATTTAAAGCGTTCGGCTAAGCCCAGTGATTAATTATAAGTTTTTGAATTTTAATTTCTTTTCCTTTTATTCACCATTTTGGTACATGGGTTGCGCTATGTTACTACAGTCCCGCCTAACCTATGTAACGGAGACACCTCATGGAACTAACCCCGAGAGACAAAGACAAGCTGCTGCTGTTCTCAGCCGCCCAATTGGCGGAGCGCCGCAAGGCACGTGGTTTAAAACTCAATTACCCGGAAGCGGTGGCGCTTATCAGCTTCGAGATTATGGAAGGTGCTCGGGATGGCCGCAGCGTGGCGGATTTAATGAGCTATGGCCGTGAAATACTTAGCCGTGAAGACGTAATGGAAGGCGTTGCCGAGATGGTTGACGAAGTCCAGGTAGAAGCCACGTTTCCGGATGGCACCAAGCTGGTCACTGTGCATACCCCCATCAACTAAGCGCCCCTCTTGGAGAAGATACGATGATTCCTGGTGAGTATCAGTTAAAAGAGGGCGATATCGAGCTGTGCGTGGGGCGTGAGCGCATTACGGTAGACGTTGCGAATACCGGTGACCGCCCCATCCAGCTAGGCTCTCACTATCATTTTGCAGAAGCCAATCCCGCGCTCATTTTCGATCGCGTCAAAACCCGCGGCTTTCGTTTAGACGTGGCAGCAGGCACGGCGATTCGCTTTGAGCCTGGCCAGACCCGTGAAGTCACGCTAATTCCGTTTGTCGGCAAGCGCGAAATTTATGGCTTTCGTGGCGAAGTCATGGGCGCGCTCGACGGAGGTAAACAATGAAACCGACCAACAAGATCAGTCGGCGAGCCTACGCCGATATGTACGGCCCTACGGTGGGCGACCGGGTTCGCTTAGGCGATACCGAGCTGTGGATTGAAGTCGAAAAAGACGCCACTCACTACGGTGATGAAGTGAAGTTCGGCGGTGGCAAAGTGATTCGCGATGGTATGGGCCAAAGCCAGCGTGTTGATGACTCGGTGATGGATACCGTCATCACCAACGCGCTGATTTTAGACTGGTGGGGCATCGTTAAAGCCGATGTAGGGCTGCAAAATGGCCGTATCGCTGCGATTGGCAAATCTGGCAACCCGGACGTACAGCCCGATGTTGATATCGTGATTGGTCCCGGTACTGAAATTATTTCAGGCGAAGGCAAAATTCTTACCGCTGGCGGCATCGACTCGCATATTCACTTTATTTGCCCCCAGCAGGTCGAAGAAGCATTGATGAGTGGCATCACCACGATGCTAGGCGGCGGCACCGGGCCGGCTACCGGTACCAACGCCACGACCTGTACGCCCGGCGCATGGCATATTGGTAAAATGCTGCAAGCCGTTGATGACCTGCCGATGAATATCGGCCTGCTGGGGAAAGGCAATGCCAGCCTGCCCGAAGCGCTTGAGGCCCAGCTAGAAGCGGGTGCCATGGGCCTAAAGCTCCACGAAGACTGGGGTACCACGCCGGCCTCCATTGATAACTGCTTAACCGTGGCGGAAAAGTATGATGTGCAGATTGCTATTCATACTGACACGCTAAACGAGTCGGGTTTTGTCGAAGACACCCTGGCAGCCTTTAAAGAGCGCGGTATTCACACCTATCACACGGAAGGGGCGGGCGGCGGCCACGCGCCGGATATTCTGACCGCCTGTTCGAAAGAGTATGTGCTGCCGTCATCCACCAACCCGACACGGCCCTACACGATCAATACCATCGACGAGCATCTCGATATGCTGATGGTGTGTCATCACCTCGACCCTAATATTCCTGAAGACGTGGCGTTTGCCGATTCGCGTATTCGCCGCGAAACCATTGCCGCTGAAGACATTCTGCATGACCTTGGCGTGATCTCGATGATTGCCTCAGACTCCCAAGCCATGGGGCGCGTAGGCGAGGTGGTCTGCCGTACTTGGCAAACCGCGCATAAAATGAGAGTACAGCGCGGCTTACTGCCAGAAGATGAAGCGCTGGGCGCCGATAACTTTCGCGCTAAGCGCTATATCGCTAAATACACCATCAACCCCGCGATCACGCACGGTATTGCTCATGAAGTGGGGTCGGTGGAAGTGGGTAAACTGGCTGACTTAGTGCTGTGGAAGCCTGCTTTCTTCGGCGTTAAACCGGCACTGATTTTAAAAGGCGGCATGATTGTGGGCGCGCCCATGGGCGATCCCAATGCGTCAATCCCCACACCCCAGCCGGTTCACTACCGGCCCATGTTTGGCGCTTTCGGCCGTGCCACCAGTCAAATTCGACTCAACTTCGTTAGCCAGGCCGCGCTAGATGCCGGTATTAAGGAGCGCCTGGGCCTGCAAAGTACGCTGGCTGCGTGTAAAAACGTGCGCGGCGTGCGTAAAAAAGATATGAAGTTGAACGATGCGTGTCCTGAATTAACCGTGGACCCGCAAACCTATGAAGTGCGCTGTGACGGCGAAATTTTAACCTGCGAGCCGGCCACCGAACTGCCGCTGGCCCAGCGCTATCACTTGTTTTGATTGAACTATTATCCGGGGCGCCGGGGATAGGCCTACGAGAGGGCGCTGTGAATACGTCCGTGTACGCTACTTTTGCCATCCATGGCAAAAGACCCTCTCTACTGCCTACCCCCGGCACAGCCGCACCGAGCGAGAAAGGACGCTAGTCATGCTAAAACTGATAGAACGTTTAGGGCCGATAAACGAGAGCGCTGCTAGCGATACACTAACGCTGCCCTTTGAGCTGCGAATTCGTGGACGCCTGAAAGCCAAAAGCGACAGTGGCCGTGAGCTTGGGTTGTTTTTAGATCGCGGGCCGGTACTGCGTAGCGGCGAAGGCCTAAAAGCCGAAAGCGGCGAAGTGGTACGCATCTGCGCCGCCATAGAACCGGTGGTTACCGCGCGAGTGAGTACTGGCTTACCGCTAGCGCGACTGGCCTATCATCTGGGTAATCGCCACGTTCAGTTAGCCTTAGGTGACGATGAAAAAGGCAGCTGGGTGCGCTTCCCGCCAGATCACGTGCTGGAGGAACTAGCCGTGCTGTTGGGCGCCACGCTGGAGCACCATGACGCGACCTTCGACCCAGAGCCGGGCGCCTATAGCCAAGTAGGCGGTGGGCACTCCCATGGCCATGCGCACGGCCACGACCATGTGCACGATCACGATCACCACCATGCCCACTGAGCAAACCGCATCCGCCGGGCAGCACGACGATTTAGCGCTGTTGGGGCTGATGCAACTGGTTAGCCCGGCGTTGCCCATCGGGGCATTTGCTTTCTCGCAAGGCTTGGAAAGCGCATTTGAGCTTGATTGGGTACGGGATGAGGCCAGCCTGACTGAATGGCTGTGCGGCGTCTTGGAAGATGGCATAACACGCTGCGAACTACCGGTACTGGCACGGCTGCACAAGGCCATTGATGACGCAGACCGTGATTCAATCGCGCAGTGGGATGAGTGGCTGGCCGCCACGCGGGAAACGGCGGAGTTAGCCGCTGAAGATAGCCGCCTGGGCGCATCGTTAAAGCGCTTGTTGGGCAGCTTAAATCTGATGCCGAGTGAAGACTTACTACCGCCCTTGTTACCGGCCCACCCAGGCTATGTGACGCTATTTGCCTTTGCGGCCCACTTGCGTGGCGCGTCTATTCGGCAAATGTTGCTCGGCTTTGCCTGGGCGTGGCTGGAAAATCAGCTAGCCGTGGCCTGCAAAGCGCTACCGCTTGGTCACACCGCTGCGCAGCGTATTATTGAGCAGCTGCGCCCCGCTTTGGTTGATGCCGTTGATCATGCGCTGACGTTATATGACGACGAGCTAGGCCCTGTGCTGCCTGGGTTGGCGCTCGCCAGCGCATTACACGAAACGCAATATTCACGCCTGTTTAGAAGCTAACAGATTCACGTTTTGTAGACGTTAGATAGCTCAGCAGTTAATCCGCTTATTGAGGACATGTTATGACGCACTGTTTACGTATTGGAGTAGGCGGCCCGGTGGGTTCCGGTAAAACGGCGCTGCTCAAGCAGCTTTGCTTAGCGCTGCGCGATTATTACGATATTGCCGTGGTCACTAATGATATCTATACCCGCGAAGATGCCGATTTTTTGCTCAAACACGATGCCCTGCCTGCCGATCGCATTTTGGGCGTGGAAACCGGCGGCTGCCCGCATACGGCTATTCGTGAAGATGCTTCGATGAACCTTGCCGCCATTGATGAGCTACAGGCGCGTCATCCTAAGCTTGAGCTGGTGATGGTGGAGTCGGGGGGCGATAATCTTTCAGCGACCTTTAGCCCTGAGCTTTCCGATCTAACGCTTTACGTGATCGACGTTTCTGCCGGCGACAAAATTCCACGCAAGGGCGGGCCAGGGATCACCAAGTCCGATTTGCTGATTATCAATAAAATGGATATCGCGGAACAGGTGCACGCTTCGTTAGACATTATGGCGCGAGATTCTAAAAAGATGCGCGGCGAGCGCCCCTTTGTATTTACCAATCTTTATGATGGGGTGGGGCTTGAGGAGATCATCCGCTTTATTCTCGATAAAGGAATGCTTGACGAGCGTCGGCCTGATGTTGCGGCAGCCCTATAAACAAAAAAGCCGCCCTGACCAGGCGGTTTAAGTGGTCAGGGCAACTGAAGAATGTGGTTAGCTGCTTGCTAAAAACGGGCCATCCTTGGCCACCACCTAAGTAGATTGGACGACTAAGGTAATGCACACCTTAACCCATGTTATGAAACCTACAATTGTTAGCTAAATAACTGCTTACACAGTAGAAAAATACCTAAAGTGGGCAAAAATGGCACATATAAGGCCTTCAGTTTAGGGGCTTTCGCGTTAGCCATCCTGTGCATAGGCAGCTGTTGTAAGAGGGCGGTGATAGATCAAATGACGACCTGGGCGTGCAAAGCCAGCCAGCAGTAAACCCGCCTCGCGGGCCTGTTCCACCGCCAGCGCCGTGGCCGCAGAGACAGCGACCAGTGCACCAATGCCTGCGCTGGCACACTTGTGCACCATCTCGTAGCTAGCCCTACTTGAGACCAGCACAAAGCCTTCATCAAGCAGCACCCCATCGCCGGCCAAGGAGCCGATCAGCTTGTCTAGCGCATTGTGGCGGCCAACATCCTCGCGTAACCGTTGAATTCGTCCATTTAAATCGCACCAAGCAGCACCGTGGCTGGCGCCAGTCACCGCCTGTAACGGCTGGTGAGCGAGTAATTCGCCCAGGGCATGCTGAATAGCCGCGTCGCTCAGCGCTGGCGCAATCACATGGGGAATCGGGCTAATCGCTTGTTCCAGGGATTCGGTGCCGCATAGACCGCAGCCGGTGCGGCCGGTCAGGTTGCGGCGGCGCTGTTTGAGTTCCACCAGTCTTTGGGTCGAAATTGTCAGTTGAACGGCCAGCCCATGCTCTTCCTCACGTAGTTCCATGTCGTAGCACTCGTGCGGATGGGCAAGGATACCTTCAGAAAGGCTGAACCCCAGCGCCAGGTCTTCCAGGTCGGTAGGGCTGGCCATCATCACCGCGTGGGAGATACCGTTGTAGACCAGCGCCACCGGTACTTCCAGTGCCAGCATGTCCTCCTGAGCGTTGGCATGCCAGCCGCTGGCATCGTGGCGTACCTCCATTGGCTGATACGCCAAGGCGGCCTCTGGTGGAGATGACGAGCTTTTTGGGCGCTGTGCGTTCATGGTGTCTCCTGCTAAGCCCGACCAAGCCATCCTGGGCTTGGTCAAAGGCATTGAAGGGGAAGGGCTGCGGTCAGTAAATTCCAACGCTGCTAACGCCCTGACCAGCCCATGAGTATCGGCACGTAAACGACCAGCAGCAGCACGCCAATCAGCCCCAATAAGTACGGCACGATGGCGCGGGTGATGCGCTCAAGCGGCAGCTGCGTGATCGATGACGCCACGTAAAGGTTAATCGCCACCGGCGGGGTAATCATTCCAATGGAAAGCCCCACCACAATGATCAAACCAAAGTGAATAGGATCAATCCCCAGCTGAAGCACCAGCGGCAGCAGTACCGGCGTGAGAATAATCAGCGCGCTGGCCGTTTCAATAAACACCCCGGTGAGCAAAATAACGCCGACCACCAGCAGCATAATCACGTAGGGGTTGGTCGAGAGCGACAGCACGGCTTGGGCAATGGCGCCCGGCACCTGCCAGCTGGAGAGCGTCCAGCTCAGCACCGCTGACATCGCAATCACCAGCATAATCACCGCCGTGGTCATCGCAGAGCGAATCAACAGCTTATAAACCTGCACCAGCGTTAGGTCACGATACACAAGCAGCGATACCAGCATGGCGTAATTGACCGCGACGACCGCTGCTTCTGACGGTGTGAATAGCCCCGTGAAAATACCGCCCAGGATGATCACCGGCGTCATCAGCCCCCAGCTGGCATCTTTAAAGGTGCGCAGAATAGTGGCTAGTGATAGCGGCGTACCTTTAGGGTATTGGCGCTTATAGGCCTGCGCAATGGCGATGGCCATTAGCCCTAATCCCATCGCGAGCCCTGGCAAAAAGCCGTTTAAAAACAGCTTGGATACCGACTGTTGGGCGATGACCGCATAGATAATCATCGGCACCGAGGGCGGAATGACCACGCCAATGGTGCCGCTCGCCGCGATCAGGCTAGCCGCCGAGGCCGGGTCGTAGCCCTTGCGTTTAAGCTCTGGTACTAGGCTTGAGCCTACGGCTGCCGTGGTCGCGGCCCCTGAGCCGGAAATCGCCGCAAAGAACATGCCCGCCATCACGGAAACCACCGACAGCCCGCCGCGCATAAAGCCCACTAGCGAATCGGCAAAGCTGACCAGTTTTTCGCTCACCTTACCCTGGGCCATTAAATCACCGGCCAGAATAAACATCGGGATCGCGACCAGCGCAAAGGAGTTAATGCCCTGGAACATCTGCTGGGTGACGACCATCAGCGGTACGCCCGACTGGTACAGGGCATACAGCGCGCTGGCGCCAATCGCAAAAGCGATCGGCACGCCCAGCAGCATAAACAGGAAGAAAAGCCCAAATAGCAGCAGCGTCATAGCGGTTCCTCCTGGTGATGGGAGGTCTCGCCGTTAAGCAGCAGCTCTAGAATATCGACCAGCGCATACCATGCCATAATGGCCGCGCAGATCGGCATCACCGCATACACATAGGTCATCGACAGGCGCAGCGAGGCGGATTTCTGAAAGCTCTGCACCTGCATATAACGGTAGCCAATCACAATCAGCGTGATCATAAAGGCCAGCACGATGAGCAGGGCGATAACCCGTGCCGCTTGGCGCAGACGGCCGGGTAGGGCATCCACCGCAAAGGTCACGGCAATATGCCGCCCGCGCTGAAACGCCAGGGTGCCGGCCAAAAAGGTGATCCATACCAGTAGAAAACGGGCGACTTCTTCGGTCCAGCCGACGGCGCTAAATAGCACCCGAGAGACAATTTGTAGCGTGATCACGCCAATCAGGGCAGCCATGCCAAGGAACACGATAGGCTGGAGAATCTTATCCAGCCCGCGCTCAATGCCTCTTAATAGTGATAATAACGATTGCGACAAAGTGGCCACGTTACTGCAGCGCCTCCTGGATACGGGGGAGGTAGTCACCGAACTGACTGCCGTATTTTTCGTAGACCGGGGCTACCGCGGCCTGAAACGCTTCAATATCCGGCGAGTCGTTGATTTCCATACCGGCGGCTTCAAGGGCGGCTAACTGCTCGGCTTCCATTTCCGCATTTTGTTCACGTGCGTAGGCCGATGCCTCACGTGATGCCTCAAGCACTAAGGTCTGCACGTCTTCGGGCAGTGAATTCCACTTGGGCAGGCTCATAATAAACAGCGCCGGTGCGTAAATGTGGCGGGTCATGGTCAGGTAATCCTGAGTTTCCGCCAGGTTGAACGCATAGATCGCATTGATGGGGTTTTCCTGCCCATCAATGGTGCCTTGCTGTAGGGCGGTCAGTGCTTCGGTCCAGGCCATCGGCACGGCGTTGGAACCCAGCGTGCGGAAGGTATCCACATACACTTCGTTCTCGATCACGCGCAGCCTTAAACCATCAAGATCGTCAGGGGTATTAATCGCGTTGCGGCTATTGGTGATGTTACGAAAACCGCGCTCGGCGTAAGCCAGCCCTTTGAGATTGACGCCTTCCAGCTTGTCGAGGATCTCCTGGCCGATGTCACCATCTAACACCGAGTAGGCGGCTTCGGCAGATGGGAACAGAAACGGCAGCTCAAAAACGGAAAACTCATCAACGAAGTTAGCCACCGGCCCGTTGGTAATAACGCCCATATCGACGGTACCAATCTGCATACCTTCCAGCAGCGTACGCTCATCGCCTAGCGAAGCATTGGGGAAAATTTCGATGCTAATCGCGCCGTCGCTCTTTTCGCTGAGCAGTTCTTGAAAGCGCGTTGCCGCAATGTGGTAAGTGTCATCGCTATTAACAACGTGTGCCAAGCGCAGCGTGGTGGCGGGTAGCGTGTCAGCATGAGTGGCCAGCGAAAGCCCCAGAAGGCTGGTGCAAACCATGGCTAGCGTCGCGCGCTGAAGCAGCTGGTAAGGCATATTGGAACGTGTGGCGTTATCCACGTGATCTCCTTGGAGTGGGCAGTTTTTTATAGTGAGACAAGGGGCTATCTGTGACAGGGGCGTCACCTATAGCATATTGGTTTTAGCGCACAAATAAATGATTCTACTCCTGTGATTCATCATAGAAAGAAAAAAAGTGCTAGAACGCGGGCTCAAGAGGTAATCCTATCGACACCAGAAACGCGATAGGCAAAGATCGGTCAAAAGTGGATGTTTTTGGCAGGAGAAAGTTTGCTGATCAAGCCTCGCGCTTGATCGGCACTAAGTGATCGAAAATCCACGTGAACACGAAGGTGAAGACCAGGAAGAAAACCAGTAGCGCCACTTCCATTTTAAGTGCATCGAGCGGCCCCACTTGGTACCACCACATGAACAGAGGGATTAAAATGATGACCAGGCCACCTTCAAAACCAACGGCATGGGCAACACGCAGGCCAAGGGAACGGGCCTGAATACTGCGGCTCATCTCCCACCGTTCGAAGAGCGTGTTATAGATGAAATTCCAGACCACTGCGGCAAGGGAGCTTGCAGCTGCAACTGGTAGCGAACTGTGTGCTTCACCCCCGTTGAGAGCCATGAGAAGTAATGTCGCAAGAGCGATTGCGAATGTTTCAAAAACTACCACGTAGGTGGCCCGGCGAGCGAGTGGAGAGAGAGTCATTTACATTCGATCCTGCTTGATTGAAAACTTGCGACATTAGGTATGTCAGTATATAAATACGACCGTATTTTAACAGGGTGAAAAGGGAAATAGTATGGCTAGGCCGAGATTGATCGATCGTGAACAGTTGCTCGATTTGGCGGAAGGTGTGATTGCCAGCGGAGGCGCCGCTTCGTTGTCGTTCGGATCATTAGCTAAAGCAGCTTCCTTGTCGAAGGCAAGTGTGCAGACAGTCTTCGGCACCCGCGAGGCGATGGTCGAGGCGTTACTGGCGAGGTGGATGGTCCGCGAGGCTGAGGAGTACCAAGCCATTCTCGGGGATAACAGAACTGCTGATGCCCGTTTGAAAGCCCACCTCCAGTCTACACAACGAGAAGAGAGTCACGTCGGCAGGACCGTCTCCGCGATGCTCGCCACACTAGCAAGCAGCGGCTACGCCAGCTCAGAAATGCAGAGCTGGTACCGGGTTCGCATAGACGATCTGGACGCAAATGATTGGGAGAGTCGACAGCGCAGACTTGCCTATTTGGCGGCAGAGGGCGCATTTCTTCTACGCAACCTCGTTGGTTTGGAGATAGACGACGATAAGTGGGCGTTAATCTTTCGCGACATCGAAGAGATGGTCGGCTGAAGCAGTTTCGCTTCCATTATGTCCTAGCCGCCTTGCATACCTATCATCGTCGAAGTGTAATGACATAGTGAATTTGGCCCGGAATACATCAGTGCCACCCTGGCTGCTTGGGCAAAGAAGCAAGAAATGACAATGGTCTTTATTCAGCCCGGAAAAACCCGTAACTCGCCAGATTGCTCACTGCGCCGACTGGCCATAATAGGAACAGATAATGGACACGCTGATTAACGATCTTTTAAACATCGTAGGCAAAACAGGTGTGCTGCTAGGCGACGATATCGCGCTGCGAAGCGTCGACTGGTTCACCAAAGCGCCTTGCGAAGCGAAAGCGATCATCAGACCGCAATCGACCGAGCAACTCAGCCAAGTAATGGCGAAATGCCATGCCGCCAAGCAGCCGGTGGTGACGCACGGCGGGTTAACCGGCATCGTGCACGGCGCCGTGGCCAGCCCCAATGAGCTGGTGGTATCGCTAGAGCTGATGAATCAGATTGAGGCCATCGATGCGATCGGTTCGACGATGCAGGTACAGGCAGGCGTGACGCTTCAGCGTGTCCAGGAAGCTGCCCAAGAGATCGATATGCAGTTTGCACTCGACCTGGGGGCGCGTGGTTCTTGCACCATTGGTGGCAACATCGCTACCAACGCGGGCGGTATCCGAGTTATACGCTACGGTATGATGCGCCAGCAGGTGCTGGGGCTAGAGGTAGTATTGAGTGACGGCACCGTGGTGAGTTCGATGAATACCATGCTGAAAAATAACGCCGGCTATGATCTCAAACAGATGTTCATCGGCAGCGAAGGCACGCTAGGGATCGTTACACGCGCCGTGTTGCGCCTGCATCCCAATATGCCCAGCGAGCAAACGGCCCTGGTCGCCGTGCCCTCGTTTGACGCGCTGACATCGCTGCTGAAGCTCGCATCTAAAGACCTCGCGAACAGTCTGAGCGCCTTTGAAGCGCTGTGGAATAATCACTACGCGTTGATGACCTCCGCCACGACCAAACATACGCCGCTGTTGGCAACCGACTCACCGTTCTATGCCATCATCGAAACCCTGGGCTCCGATGAAAAGCAAGAAGCCGAGGCGTTCGCACGCGTGCTAGAAAAAGCGCTGGAAGCTGGGTTAATCACCGATGCCGTGCTGGCCAACTCAAGCACGCAGCGCCAGGGCATTTGGGACGTGCGCGAGGATATCGAAACGCTGGTGCATGAGCTTAATCCCATGTTCTCTTACGATATCAGCCTACCGATCACGCATATGAATGAATACGTAACGGCGCTAGAGGGCAAGCTAAACGCGCAGTGGCCGGAAACCGGCACGATGGTCGTGTTTGGTCATTTGGGCGATGGCAACCTGCACATTATGATTACGGTGCGCGACGCCAGCCCGCACAGCCGCCGCGAAGTGGAAGAGCTGGTGTACGGTTCGCTAGTAAAATACAACGGCTCGATTTCCGCCGAGCACGGCGTGGGGCTGGAAAAACGCGACTACCTGGCGCTTTCACGCTCGCCAGAAGAAATCGCGCTGATGAAGCGCATGAAGCTGGCGCTAGACCCTAAGAACCTGCTCAATCCTGGCAAAATTTTAGCCTAAGCGCGATATGTAATAGCTGCTTTAATCTAAGCAAAAGGCCACCCAACGGTGGCCTTTTGCGTTAACGAATTACGCAATGCTTAAGATGCTGCTTACTCGCTCAACGCTTCGCGAATGCGCGGTAGGTAATCGCCAAACTGTTCGCCGTACTTTTCATAAACTGGCGCAACCGCTGCTTGGAACGCTTCCATATCCGGCGTTTCGTTGATCTCCATGCCCGCTTCGCGCAGCGCTGCTAACTGCTCAGCTTCCATCTCAGCGTTGACCTGGCGCTCATACTCCGCCGCTTCCTGCGCCGACTCTTTCAACACCACCTGCACGGGCTCGGGCAACTGATTCCAGACCGGCATGCCCATCACAAAAATAGCCGGTGCGTAGGTATGGCGAGAAAGCGTCATGTAATTTTGGGTTTCATCGAGCTTGAACGAATGGATCACGTTCACCGGGTTTTCCTGCCCGTCGATCGTGCCCTGCTGCATCGCGGTGAGGGCTTCGGTCCAGGCCATGGGAATCGCGTTGGCGCCTAGTTCACGGAAAGTGTCGGTATACACCGGGTTCTCCATCACGCGGATGCGCAGGCCATCAAGATCTTCTGGCGCGTTAATCGCCCGCTCGCTGTTGGTCAGGTTACGAAAGCCGCGCTCGGCGTAGGCCAAGCCTTTCAGGTTGACGTCTGATAGCTTATCCAGCAGCTCCTGGCCAATCGGGCCATCAAGCACTCCATAAGCGGCGTCTGGCGAGGGAAACAGGAACGGCAATTCAAACACCGCCATCTCTTCCACAAAGTTGGCCACCGGCCCGTTGGTGATTACGCCCATATCCACGGTGCCGATCTGCATGCCTTCCAGCAGCGTGCGCTCGTCGCCCAGTGTCGCGTTGGGGAAAATCTCGATCGTCACCTTGCCATCGGTGCGTTCTTCTACCAGTTCTTCAAATTTGATGGCGGCGATGTGGAAACCGTCCTGCTCATTGACCACGTGGGCCAAACGCAGATTAACGGGGTCCATATCCGCAAAATCAGCAGCGTTCGCGGCGCTAACTAACGCCAGTGAGATGCCCAATGCCAGCGTGCTGCGTGCAAATGTTTTCATTTTATTATGTTCCCAATGTACGAAGGTGAGAAAGTACCTACGAAGCATGCACCAGAGAAAGGAAAAGGGTCAATTGACCAAAGGGCTCAAGCGGCATACGGCTGGACACATCGCGCCCGCACGGTTACGATACGCACCCACAAGCGCCCGTAGCTCAGTTGGATAGAGTATCGGCCTCCGAAGCCGAGGGTCGCAGGTTCAAATCCTGCCGGGCGCGCCAAATTGTAAAAGAGGGGCCTGCGAGAAATCGCAGGCCCCTCTTTTATGGGCCAACCTTCAGGTGAAAGGATTGTTAATACTATTTATAGTAATGAGAGGAGTTTTATTCGCATAAATAGATTTTTTGGCATGAGGCTGTTCAGTTTTTAGTTATAATCTATCAAAGTTTTTGATTGCAGATGATTATGAAGAATGCCTGTTTCTCTTATTTCGAATATTAAGTTCTGTTGGAATTTAAATTATTTTTTGGATAAGTGGTGGAGTTGATTGTGTCGTTCCATACTGGGTAAGGTATCTTTCCCACAAGCTTGTCGTCGACTAGAATAGCTAGGCTATAACGAGCTCTCGTAATTGCTACATAAAGTTTGTTTCTAGACTCATCCGTCTTATCCTTATTAAATGCTTCAGTGTCTCCACTTAAAAAATCAATATGTTTCTTCGGAGGTATAATTAATACACGATTGAATCCAAGTCCTTTGCTTGAACCAAAGGTGTGCCATGAAAGATTGGCCGGAAGATAGCTTTTACCTGTAGTTGACGACCACCGTAAAATCTGAGGATTTAGATATTTTATATAATCATTAACTTGGGATTTTTTAACTAAGTAGGTGCCATAATGGTGAGCAATTTCATCCGGAATATTATCTACTTCTGACACTGCCCTTACGTACATATTAGGATGAATTGTGTCAGAGAGGTCACAGATGCTCTGAATGCACCTGCGATTTGTAGGCATTGAGTGCTGCTTAAATTTAAGCTTATGAAAGTATTTTATTTTTTGTTGAGACGTCTTTGGTGCCTTATGTCCAAATGTAGTGCTATAAATTGTTTGACGGAAATCACCCACGCAGCAAATAGTGGAGGGCATTATTTTGCTGAGTGACTTAATTACTTCATAATCCCATCCTACTAAATCTTGGACTTCATCGAAGAAAACTCGGTGGTAGATGTCTTGGAGCCGCTTCGCAGGAGCATTTGTTGATTGCTTTGCGATAAGGGCCGCTAATTTGGCTAATAACCCTGAGTAGACCTGAGTTTTACATGGTGTGAGGTAATGAAGCGGATTTATTAAACCGTCATCGAGCTTCTCGCCACGGTTTTTCTTGTACTTGGTAGAACCTGGCCATAAGTGAGGATTATTCTCAGTGAAGGCGATAGCCGTGATGCGATCAGTGAATACTAAGTTCTGATAAGGTCTCACCATATCTTCCAAGTAGAAAGAAAATAGTCCTTTTACTACAAAATCTTCGCTACTTTTACCGTAAAGTTCGACGAAGCGAGAGCGAAGTTCTGCTTGATTATTGATGGTGTAAGTAATGACAAGAACTCTCCCACCTCCGTCAATAATATTGATAGCGTCTGTAATGATTTTATGCGTTTTGCCCGATCCAGCGCCTGCAATCCATAGTTCGTTAGTCAAAATTGAATACCTCATCGAGGAAAGCTGGGTATTCAAATTCTAGCGAGCCATCAAACAGCTTGATTGCAGAATCGACCTTCCTTGTACCCTTGCCATTGCCTTTAATACTCCTGAACCAATCGATCAGAAATTCACGCCTATCTTCCAAAGTGGATTTTTTATTGTAGAGATTTTTAGTCTGAGTCGACAAAACCATCTCTGCAAAGGCATCAAGCATTTCTAAGTTATTAGCATTGGCGTAAATCAATGCTGGCTCAAGTGAGAATTCAAGATCACTTTCAGAAGAGAAAAGCTGAATATTGGGAAAATCGGTGTATTCCAAGCGCGCTGCAATTACGTTTCTTTCATAATCTCCGTCATTATCCCTAAGCACATGAATCTTTGTTCCGATCTCCTTACCCACCGCAATGAACGTATCGAAACCCACGCCGCGTACGACAATTATATCGATTCCATCCTGTTCAGGAAGTCGGCCATGTTTGCGATAGTAGATTTTTTTGAGAACTAACTCGTCTGAGGGTCCTTCAACTAATATTACCCTGTTGGATAGTGCCACCCGTAATGTGTCATATCCAGGAAGTCGTTTGAGTGTTTTTACCACTTTAGGGTCTAGCCTATCCAGCCTTTTATAATCCGACTGCAGAAGGCAGATTTTGTCAATACTTAGCTTATTCAATACATAAGAGCTGTGTGTGGTTAAAAATAGTTGCTTATTGCTTCGCTGATTTTCAATGTAGTGCACTAGTCTGCTTAAATTTGTGTGGGAAAGGTGGTTTTCTGGTTCCTCCATCATCACCAGATCAATGTCCTTGGATTTGTTCTGAATTGCCAGCTTGATTTGAACGTTGCTCTGTTCACCCTTTCCGATGAACTGAAAAGGCACTTCATCAACTTTAAGCTGTAACCCTGTCTGAATAGAGCCTGCTGGTAATGTGCTAGCTGCAATAGTTAGTTTCTTATCAGTGATTAAATGATCAGTATCTAGATTGCCGTTGACCGTCTTAACCTCTTCTGAGTCGTTAAAAATCTGCTGGTTTTCTCTATAATTAAGAGTAAGTTTTACCAGCTCTTCTTTCTCCAATGCGGTATTCAAAATGGATGATATGTACTGGTTTTTACCCATTGTTGGGTGTAGGCGTGTGGGATCGATGTATAGTGCTTTAAATTTTTTAGCAATTGCTTTAATAGGGTTCCAGCCAAAATCAAGCCACTCTACTTTGTAGAACTCTATTGGGATTGCGGTTATGTTTGGTTTTGTTAACAGATATTGGTTGTAAACGTCTTCCAATGTTTTGTCGAATAATGCCTGCACTACGACACCTTGACTATCAGTTTTTAAGCTATTATTTGTTCCTTTATACTCAGGTACGCCATTAATATAGGCTTCAATGATAAGGCTGGGCAAATACCTAGATGATTTGTCAGAGTTTAGGAAGTTATTAACTGCCTCCTGGTTGAAAAGATCAGGAGTGAACTCTGCATTAAAAGGACGTCCCCTGTAATTATAGTTAAGTACTATCTCTAGTGCCTCAAGAATGGTGCTTTTTCCAGAATTATTATCTCCAACAAAAATGTTAACATCATCGTTGAATTCAAAATAATTGTTTATGAATTTTTTGAAATTAAGAAGTTTTATTGATTTTACTTGCATTCTAAATTCCCCTTTTTATATCAGCTGTATAAAGTGCCATTTTTTAGCTTAATTAGATCTTTTCCACAACTTATATTGTTGCTTCACTGAATTTAGATTAGCACAATTTACTTAAGCGGGTTGAGGCTCGTAAGCATAATTTTCAACGGTTCACTAATTTTTCAGTGGTACTAATGAACGGCAAGTTTCTCCGCAGAATACGATGGCAACCCGCAGAGGCATGAGACGTTATTCCAGGGCTTTGCGACAGTAAATTGCGGCTGTCTTGGATAGGATGGATGAGACTCACGCTTATGACTGAGTAGTGGTCTGGAAGTTGGAAGACATGGATTCAGCCTGCCTAACGCGATAATTGAAAACAGAGGGCCTGCGATGAATTACAGGCCCTCTGTTGTGCCCCCCCTAATCCTCCGGCTTCAACTCTTCCTGCCTCGGTGGGCTGCCTACCCGTACTTCGCTGAGATCCTCCTGAGAGAGGCCGCGGTAAAGCGAGAACATCATGATAAAGACCAGAATAAACATCGGTAGGCCGACAACGGTGATGACCTGCTGCAGTGCAGTCAGCCCGGCATCGCCTGCCAGTACAATGAGCATGGCAGCCAGCATCCCCTCAGAGACACCCCAGAAAACACGTTGATGCCAAGGGCCAGGGTCGGCGCTGCCGGTACACAGCATATCGACGACCAGTGACGCTGAGTCTGATGAAGTAGCGAAGAAGATCGCGACGATCACCACTGCTAAGCCTTTAATCAATGTCGCGGCCGGGAAGTTATCAAAAAACGCGAACATGGCGAGCGGGATGCTTTCGGCGACAGCCGCTGACAATACGCCCGCTTGATCCCCCAATGCCGCTCGGGCAGCGGGCCCAATGCCGTCAATCTCCATTGCCGACCAGCCGAAGATCGCAAACCAGACCAGCGTAAAGATAGAGGGGGCGAACAGCACGCCAAGCACGAACTCGCGGATCGTCCGCCCGCGAGAAATCCGCGCCACGAAGATACCGATGAACGGTGACCAGGTGACTGTCCAAGCCCAATAGAATACCGTCCAGCTGCCTTGCCAGCCCCAGGCGCCGCCTTCGCTGGAGTAACGTGCCAGCGTGTCATTCCAGAATGCCATGGGCAGCAGGTTGGTTATGTAGAGGCCAAAGGTTTCGACCACGGCACGTAATAGGAAAACGGTCGAGCCGGTAAAGAGCACAAACAGCAGCAGGCCAACGGCCATACCAATATTGATATTGGAGAGCAGTTTCACGCCTGAATCCAGCCCCGCCACGATTGACCCTACGGCCACGGTGGTAAGCACAGCGATGATCAGCACTTTTGTTATCACCGCATCCGGAACCCCCCACAGTTCCGTTAGCCCCGCATTGATCTGTTGGGTGCCCAGCCCGATAGAAACGGCTACGCCAAAGAGCGTGCCGAGAATGGCAAAGATATCGAGCGATTTACCGATGGGGCCGTAGATACGTTCACCTAAGAACGGATAGAAGACCGAGCTGAAACGCATTGGTAGGTTGTAACGATAGATAAAGTAAGCAAACGCCAGTCCCGGCATGGCGAAAATTGCCCAGGTATGTAGCCCCAGGTGATAAATCGCAAAGCTCATAGCATCGTCAGCGGCTGTTACAGAGAATGGCTCGACATCCGACCTTGGAGGATTGGCAAAATGAGAAATCGGTTCGGCGACGCCCCAAAACATCAGCACCGTACCGATACCGCCCGCAAACAGCATGGCGAACCAGGAAACGTTGGTATACGTCGGTTTCGCATCATTTCCGCCTAAACGAATCGCACCATAACGGCTCATCGCCACCCACAGCAGAAATGCTACCCAGGTGGTTACCCCTAAAATAAAAAACCAACCGAGGTTGGTGACGATCCATTCACGCCCCGCGCCGAAGGCTGCGCCTATGGCGTCTGGCGCAATTAACAGCGCCACTAAAAACAGGATCATGATTCCGGCCGATGTGAAAAATATGGTGGGATCTGTCCTGAGGCCCAGCTTTCGCGCAAGTGCATCCATTGTTATAGCTCCCTATGTCTTTACGACTTTCTTTTATGACTTTCTTTACGACGCTGGTTTTCAAACCGGCCTTTAAAACACGCCCTTAAAACAACGTAGGAGCTATAGGGCGATTACGCCACGCCGGCAAAAAAATACGCGCTGTCAGCATCGCTTTCTGATGCCAATAGCGCGTCTATAGAGGCGCGTGCTGTTTTAACGACTCTCTACACGTAGAAGTCGAGGTCCTCTTGCGCTTTGAGCAGATCGCGCATCTTGATGGGGTCGTCACCAAAGAAGAAGACCAGGCCCCAGTGTGTGCCGAAAGCAGATCGGTCAGGCACTGTCTCTTCCGTAGGTGCGACCAGCTCATGTGACTCGAAATAGGGGTGATCAACGCACTCTGTAGGCATTTCCAGTTTGCTGACAACACGACGGCGCGGGTAGACACCAAAGCAGCCTGCGTAACCCTTCGCATCGACCACTTCTTTAGGGAAGAAGGCTGCTACTTCCTCTTTCGTGCTTTTCGGATCGAACACTAGCATGGACGCCTGATAGGCATTGAAGCCGTAGGCTTTTTCGATCAGTTCAAACGCCTTAAACCCGGGGGGGCGGTAGGCCACCTCGCCAAAGTACATTTCACCATCAGCGGTAACGAAGTACTCGGGGTGAATCAAGCCAAACTTGATATCAAACGTTTTAATCAACAGCTCAATCTGCTTGGTGATCGCATTACGCCAGCTTTCAAGCTCTGCCGTCGCCGGTACGAATACCGAATAACCCAACGTTACGTATTCGGAAATGTTCAGGAACTGGATTTTACCATCATGAATCCAGGCCTCAACGGCGAACTCCCAGCCATCCAGATGGCTTTCCATCAATAAAGGATATTCTTCGGCCGGAATGTTGTCGATTTCTTCGAGCGTGCGGATCATTCGGTGACCGAGGCAGCCGGCTTTGTCGAACGCCTTAACGTGAATCGGGTCGTTCGGGTCGCCATCAAGTTTGAGCAGCGTTTGGTTCACGCGCTTCATGAAGCGAACGATGTCTTCTTTCTCGTGGGCCTCTTCGAAGATACCGACACGGATACCGCCAAGCTGCGCGCGACGCTTCATTAAGGCCTTGTCGCGGAACAGAATGGATTGACCAAACATGCGAGGGCTATCAAGGAGGACGGAGTTGATCGCACCGGACCACTCAACGGTCTCTTCAAACAGCGGAATGGCGATATCGACGCCTTCTTCCTTCAACCTCTCGGCGATTTCCATGGACCGATCATTCAACCGGATAAAATCCCAAGAGATAAAAGGGATATTGTTGGCGGTGCAAAAATCCGCCGCCCACTCGGGGGCAATCACGATATAACGGCGGTCAAATTTTTGCGCCGCTTTAATGGCATTAATACTCCAGCCAAGCAGGGCGATATAGCCTTTATTGGGATCTTTGGGCGTCTCGGTGCCTTTAACCGAGTCCATTTCTGGATCACGCCAAGCCACTACTGATTCGGGCAACTGCTTTTCTGATGTTATCGACATTCAATGTCCTCCGTGCTGGTTGACCCAGGCTGACTGCGCGGCGGTTGGAGCGCACCAAATAGGCGCAGTCGCAGTCAGTCATGTTCAGAAGCGAGTGAGTAAACCAGCATTAGAAAAGTTTTAGCGCACCCGTGGTAACAAAGTTAGTTGAGATCGTTACAGTTAGCAATTAGGTTGTAGAGTATCTGTGGAATTAATGTAGAGGTTTTCTCGCTGCTGAGGAGAGGATTATTGTCTAAAGAGAACGGTATGACATACGCCGTTGCGTTACGCTTTGCAGCCCATCACTACTCTGCATTTGAATCCCATTTATTTAGAAAAATACTGCCTTATCAAACCTTTGAAGTCCGATAGCGTGCACTCATCTGTACCCCCTGCCTACTGGAAATCAGCGTTTCGAATCACTCTTGTAAAGGCCTGCTATGAGGTGCCTTTTGATGTATAGAAAGTTGTTGTACAACCAGAGGTAGATTTTGTACGAGTTTTTGGTTTTTAATGTCTTATTATGTTTACCTGTACAGTTTACTTGTACACCTAGTGTCAGTTGCTGCAGCGGAGACACGACGATTACCAAAAGAGTGGTGGCTATCGACATTTGTGAGTGTTGTCATCGTCACTTAACGATAAAGGCGCTTAAAAATATGACCTCTACACGTTCCTCTACTGGGCGAGAAGCATCGATGTCGCCTGATCTATTTCCTCGTACTGTCATGTTGGCCGGTAATGATCCGGAAGCAACGCGCCGCAGCATTGAGGCCTGCTTCACTGCCACCTTCGATCGATATGAGTCACTGTTTACAACGCTTGCCAGCGAAGAGGCCTACCGGCGTAAGTCGATATCTCTTCGGCATCCGCTAATGTTCTACCTCGGACATACCGCGACATTCTTCGTTAATAAGCTGGTGTTGGCTAAGCTCTTACCTGCTCGAATAGACGCGAACATGGAGTCTATTTTTGCGGTTGGCGTCGATGAAATGAGCTGGGATGACCTCAATGATGCCCACTATCAGTGGCCGTTGGTCAGTGAGGTGATGGCTTATCGCGCGAAGGTTCGCGCCGCGGTGCTCGCTTTGATTCGTGAGCTGCCCGTTGCGCTGCCCATTGGTTGGGATAGCCCCTTCTGGCCTATCGTCATGGGGATCGAGCACGAGCGTATCCACCTTGAAACGTCTTCGGTGTTGATTCGCCAGCAGTCACTCGATCTGGTGTCACCACAGCCTGAGTGGGCGCCTATTCGCACCGCCGGTGAGCCGCCGGAGAACACTTTGATCACGGTGCCTCAAGGTGAGGTGACGTTAGGCAAGTCGTTTGATGACCCGTGGTACGGCTGGGATAACGAGTACGGTCATCACCGTGCCGACGTTGAAGAGTTTAAAGCGAGCCAATTCCTGGTCAGTAATAACGAGTTTCTGGAGTTTGTTGAAGCCGGTGGTTATTTGACCGACTCCTTCTGGTCGGAAGAGGGGGTAGGCTGGCGCAATTTTGCCAAGGCGACCCATCCCACCTTCTGGGTGTGGAAAAACGAATGGCATCTGCGCTTGATGACCGAAGAGGTGACAATGCCTTGGGATTGGCCGGTTGAGGTCAACTTCCACGAGGCTAAAGCCTTTTGTGGTTGGAAAAGCGAACAGACGGGCCAGCCCGTGCGTATGCCCACGGAAGATGAGTGGCATCGCTTAGCGGATGAAGCGGGTGTGTCCGAGCTGGAAAATGACGCGCCTGCCAATGCCAACCTGCATTTAGATCACGGTGCCTCTTCGTGCTCTGTAACGCGCTTCCAGCATGGCCAGTGGTTCGATGTGGTGGGCAATGTGTGGCAGTGGGTGGAAACGCCCACCTACCCGTTCCCAGGCTTTGATGTGCACCCGCTGTACGATGATTTCACCACGCCGACGTTTGATAACCAGCATAACCTGATCAAGGGCGGCTCCTGGATCTCCTGCGGTAATGAAACGCGGCTTAGCGCTCGCTATGCGTTTCGGCGGCATTTCTTCCAGCATGCGGGCTTTCGCTATGTTGTGTCAGATGCCGAAGTCACGCTACCCAGCGCTTATTACGAAAGCGATGCGCGCATGGCGGAGTACGCAGAATTCCATTACGGCGATGAGTGGTTTGGCGTTGCCAACTTCCCGCAGGCACTGGCAAGCAAGGCATTAGCTAGTATGGCTGGCCGACCCAAGAAACGCGCGCTGGACCTGGGATGCGCCAGCGGGCGCTGCAGCTTCGAGCTGGCCCGTGAGTTTGAACAGGTAGATGGCGTGGACTTTTCCGCCAACTTTATTCGCCAGGGTGTCGAAATGGCGGAGCAGAAAGTGCTGCGTTATACCCGTGCAGAAGAGGGTGAACTGGTCACCTACCAGGAACGTACGCTGGCAAGCCTTGGGCTGGAAGACGTGGTCGAACGCATAAGCTTTCATCAAGGCGATGCGTGCAACCTCAAACCACAATTCAGCGGTTACGATTTAGTAGTGGCCGCTAATCTGATTGATCGGCTGTATAAGCCTGCACAGTTTCTGCAGACCGTGCATGAGCGGATCAACGTGGGCGGCATCCTCATGATCGCCTCGCCCTACACGTGGCTGGAGGAATATACGCCGAAGGAGGAGTGGATTGGAGGAATCAAGAAAAACGGCGAAAATGTCAGCACTTTGGATGGCCTGAAGGCGCTGCTTGAACCTCATTTCAGGATGATTAGCGATCCCGAAAAAGTCCCCTTTGTGATTAGAGAGACCATGCATAAATACCAGCACAGCCTCTCGGAAGTCACGCTATGGGAACGTCGTTCCTAACGAGGCATTCAGCACTTTGGGGGTAAACTAAGTGCCCAATGGCCCGGTTAATCGACACGTGCTCGGTTAACTGGGTCTTTATAGTGTTGACAGGCCTTGCTAGAAGATCAGCATTAGAAGGCCAATAACAACTATCAGGCCGATCATAAAGATGATACCGACGGTGCTAGCTAAAAATTTCAACATGCTCTTCTCCTTTGTGTATCTCGTTAGCTCATCCTGAGTTAACGCTGATTATGACTTTATCATAGAAGCCAACGTTAGTTCGCGCCAACGAAGTTTGCTACGCCGTTCTTTAAATAATCAGCTAATACAAGCGCACTGGAAGCGATTAGTTTAACTGTCCCAGCGCGCTTGGGGCACCGCTAGCCTTGGGAGGTGGCGAGCGCTTGGTCAATATCGGCCAGCAGGTCGTCGATATGCTCGATGCCAATCGACAGGCGCACCATGTCCGGGGTGACGCCGGCTTTTTGTAGCTCTTGGTCATTCAACTGGCGGTGCGTGGTCGAGGCCGGAATAGAGGAGCAGCTCTTGGCATCGCCAATATTAACCAGCCGCAAAATAAGCGAAAGCGCATCGTAGAAGCGCTCGCCAGCGGCTTGGCCACCCTTAATCCCGAAGCTAAGAATGCCCGAAGCGTGGCCATGCATATAGCGCTGGGCTAATGCGTGATCGGGATGGCTTTCCAGCCCGGCATAGTGCACCCATGCCACTTGGGAGTGACCTTCTAAATGCGTAGCGACCGCTAGCGCATTAGCGCAGATCCGCTCAATCCGTAGTGACAGTGTTTCCAGCCCCTGCAGAAGATTCCAGGCTGCTTGGGCGGACAGTGCCGCGCCCATGTTGCGCAGTGGCACTACGCGTGCGCGGGTAATAAAGGCGGCATCGCCGACATCGCGGGTATAGCAAATGCCGTGATAGGAGACATCCGGCTCGTTCAGCAGCGGAAACCGGTTGGCATGTTCCGCCCACGGGAAGTTGCCAGAGTCTACAATAACGCCACCCACCGTGGTGCCGTGGCCGCCAATGTATTTGGTGGCCGAATGGACGACAATATCCGCCCCGTGTTCAATGGGCCGGCATAAGAACGGTGAGGCCGTGGTGTTATCCACAATCACCGGGACTCCGTGACGATGTGCGGCATCTGCAAGCGCCCGCAGGTCGACGATCCCGCCAGAGGGATTGCCGATGCTTTCGCAAAATACCGCTTTCGTGCGCTCATCAATTAGCGCTTCGATGCCGGCAATATCGTCTTTGTCGGCAAAGCGCACCTGAATGCCTTGGCGCGGCAAAGTGTGAGCGAACAGGTTGTAGGTGCCGCCATACAGCTCGCTAATCGAGACGATGTTATCGCCTGCTTCTGCAATGGTTTGAATGGCGTAGGTGATCGCTGCCATTCCTGATGCTACCGCTAGGCCCGCAATACCGCCTTCCAGCGCGGCTATTCGCTGCTCTAACACGGCGCAGGTCGGGTTCATGATGCGAGAATAAATATTGCCTTCCACTTTCAGATCAAACAGATCCGCCGCGTGCTGTGCGCTGTCAAAGGAAAATGACGTGGTCTGGTGAATCGGAACCGCAACGGCATTTTGCGAATCTGGTGAGTAACCATGATGGAGGGCGATCGTTTCAGGTTTCATAAAGGCAGCTCGTGAAAGAGAGGAGTAGCCCTGATCTTAGATAAGTCGAGGCGGGTGAGCCAACGTCGTTTAGTCGGATGCCCTGCCTCAAGTGAAGGCCGTGTGAGGTCACTACATATCGGCGATGGCCTGTTCGGCAGACGGCTGTCAAGATTGCCGTGTCTCATTTGGTGAGATGAAATCGTAAAGTTGTCTTGCTATGTTCTAAGCCACATCAACAAAAAATGACGCGCGCCATGCCTGCACACATGCCTTCACCCGGTAGTAATACGCAACAGACTCCCTCGACGTTGGTTCATGCCATGCAGGTGCTGCAAATCACAGCACGTTGCGGGCACCGTGGTGCCAGCATCAATGATTATCTCGATGCGCTCGAATTCAGTCGCCCAACGCTTTATCGATTATTAAAAGGGCTCAAGCAGCAAGGGTTTTTGCGCTCTTCTCCTGTTCGTGGGCGCTATCTATTAGGGTATGAACTGCTGGTGCTCGGCGCTCAGGCGGGCAATGGCGCCGGGCTGCGTGACCTGGTTCGGCCAAGGTTGCTGGCTTTAGCCCATCGTTGTGGCGATAGTTTTTATCTCTTTGCGCGCGATGGTTTTAATGCTGTTTGCTTGGAAGTACAGAACGGCGCCTACCCTGTGGGCAGTTTCGTTAGCGCTACGGGCGGCCGCCTGCCGTTAGGTGTTGGCCAAGCATCTATCGCCTTGCTTGCCTATCTGGAAGCTGATGAGCGCAGCGATATACTCAGCCATAACGCCGCACGACTGCTTAGCGAATACGCGATCGCCGTTGCTGATGTTGAAGCGGAAATACACTATCTACTCACTCATGGCTATGCTCACGGCGTGGAGGGATCTCTGCTGCCCGAGTACAGCGGCTTGGCCATTCCTATCCTTGATCACAGTGGTCATCCTTTGGGTGCGATGAGCTGCTCGATGCTGAAATCGCGTATGACAGCTGACCACAAGGCGGACGTTCTCAAAGGCATGCAGGATGAAGTGGCTGCCATGGTTAACAAGGCCCACGGCCTTTTGTATTTGGATTGAATCATCATGAAACTCCTCACACACCCTTCCCATCAGCGCCCGTGCGGCTGGAATTCATGGCTACCTTCGCGAAAGGTGCGCCCAGCGTTAAACGGTCAGTCTGAGGCAGAGGTGGTCATCATCGGCGCGGGTTATACCGGCTTTGCGGCGGCCACTGCCTGGCAGCAAGCGCGGCCGGATGATCGCATCAAAATTCTTGAGGCTGATCGAGTCGGTGAAGGTAGCCCGGGGCGCAATTCTGGCTTCATGTTGGAAATTGCCTTAGCGAACGACGCTCGGCCCGAAGAGCTTGAGCGCATGGGGCAGTTAAACGCGTTGAGCCGGCAAACGATGGCGCTGCTACGTGAGCGTGTTGAGCGTCTAGGTATCGACTGCCAGTTAGCGCATAGCGGCACCTACCGAGCGGCCAGAAGCGCGATAGGCCAGCGTTCACTTAAACAGTACGAAGACTTTCTTAACGCTGCTGGACTGTCCTATCAGACCTTAAGCGGGGGCCAGCTCGCTGAAAAAATTGGTACCCATTATTACTCGCATGGCCTTTATTCGCCGGACTGTTATCTGGTCCAGCCAGCCGCATTGATTACGGGCTTGGCAGATTCGTTGGAACCCGGAATAGAGCTGCACGAATATTCGCCCGCCACGCAGATTGTGCCTGACGGCAAAAAGTGGCGTGTTTCGACCTCGGAAGGTGAAGTATTGGCTGGGCGAGTGATTCTCGCCAATAACGCTTTTTCGAGGGCTTTCGGTGCCGACTCTTCGCGGCTAACGGCTATTTATACCTATGCCGCTATTACCGAGCCATTAGCGGAGCATGATCGTCAGCGTATTGCTGCTATAACCTGGGGGCTGCTGCCTGCGCACCGGCTGGGTTGTACGCTGCGCACCACGGCCGACGGGCGATTGATGATTCGTTCAGGCTACAGCTATGAGCGCGAAGCCGATAACGCGCGTGTCGAAGACGGATTAAGAGCAAGCCTTGAAGCTCGCTATCCCAACATCGCCCCCGTGCGCTTTGACCAGATGTGGGGAGGCACCACCGGGCTTACCTATAACGGCGCACCATTCTGGGGTGAGATTCAGCCCAATTTGTATGTATCGGCAGGGTGTAATGGTGGCGGGATCGTCAAGGGCACCTTCCTAGGCGATGCGCTGGCGCGCAAAGCGTTGGGACAGCCCGTTGAGGATATTGCGTCGCTGTTTGGCACCGCTAGTTGGATGCCGCCTGACCCTGTGCGCCGGTTAGGGTTTTATCTAACCAGCCAAGTAGAGCGCCTCAAAGCGAAATCCGAAACCTGATCCCAACCTTTATTATAAAAAAGAGAGATTACAATGAATCCTCAAGAGCATATTGGGCTGTTGTCTATCCTGCCGGCGGCACTTGCGATTGTGCTGGCATTCGTCACGCGTAATACCGTTTTTTCATTGGCCGTTGCTTGTTTTGTTGGGGTAATCACCCTGGGCAATGGGTTGATGGGGTTTCCGACGCTGTTAAAGGAAACGCTGGGCACGACGAGCTTCTCCTGGATATTGTTGCTCGAGCTATTCATCGGTACGGTGATCGCTTTTTTCCAGCGGACGGGGGCTATTCAAAACTTTACTGCCTGGGTGGAGCGCCGTGCCTTATCGCGTGTGAAGGTTCAACTGATTGCCTGGGTCATGGGGATGTTTGTTTTCTTCAGTGACTATTTCAGCCCGCTGTTTGTCGGCAGCACGATGCGTGGCCTGACGGACCGCTACCGTGTTTCCCGTGAAAAACTCGCTTACATCGCGGATTCAACCTCAGCCCCCGTGAGCGTTCTGATCCCTATCACCGGCTGGGCGGTATTTATCTCTGGGCTGCTGATCGGAATGGGCCCTATTGAGAATGCGGCGCAGGCAATGAGTGTGTTTCTCTATGCCATCCCCTTCAACCTTTATGCATTTCTTTCTGTGCTGGTGGTGGGGCTGGTGATTGTTGGCGTTATTCCGCTTTTCGGACCAATGCGTGAAGCTGAGCGTCGGGCCCAAGAAGAAGGCAAGGTATTGCGTGATGGTGCTGAGCCGCTGGTGGGAGAGGAGCTAACCGATATTCCACCTTATGAAGGTGTGCGCACCAGCCTATTTTGGAACTTCTTCGCCCCGGTCATGGTGGTGATTGGTGTGGCGGTAGGGACGTTTATTGTGATGGATTCGGCCAAGACCATGGAAGCCTTCCTGGCGGCGTCGGTGTTCTTAGGGATTGTCATGCGCCTGCAGGGCATTCCTTTCAACGATATTATGAAAACCTCACTCTCCGGCATGAAGGGTGTCATGCCCGCGATCATCATCCTGGCGCTGGCCTATTCGCTGAATCAGCTGTCAAAAGATATGGGCACGGCCAATTACATTGTTGAAGCAACCGCCGGTTGGCTGACGCCTGCGTTACTACCCGCCATGACATTTTTGATTGCCGCCGTCATTGCCTTTTCCACCGGCACATCATGGGGCACCTTTGCCATTATGATGCCGTTAGCCGTGCCTCTCGCCTTCAATTTCAGCGCAGATGCCATTACGCCATTGCTCTATGCCACCGTCGCCGCAGTCGCGGGCGGCGGTGTGTTTGGGGACCACTGCTCGCCGCTATCGGACACATCGGTTCTTGCTTCTACCGGCGCCGCTTCCGACCACATTGACCATATCAAGACGCAAATTCCCTTTGCGCTCGCTGTCGCCTTGGTGACTCTGGTCGCGTATCTATTGATTGGCCTCATGCTGTGAGGCTTGTTTCATGCCGGAGTTAGCGCTTCGCAGGGCATCCCCTGCGATGCTTATTTAGCGATCCCACGGTGCTTTTTAATCTGGTACATATGCGCATCCGCATAGCTGAGCAGAGTGTCAGCATCGTGGCCATCGTGCACAGCACACGATCACTCGCGCCACGCCAACACGCACTCCTTCTTCTTCGTACCAGCGAGCAGACCATAGGATATGCACGATTGCGAAAATCGATATAAGGCTGACCGCTCATAACACGTTGAATGGAGCTGTGGCTGGCCGCGAGATCATCCGGATGCATGTAGCCAGTGATCAGGGTGCCGATCAGCTCATTTAGCCGCGCTGATCTGATCTGTCTTTATAGTGGCTTTCTGAGCCTGTACAGATCAAGGGTGTATAGGCATAGTTCTCATGCATAGATAGCGTGATGTCGATGTAATGAAGGCAAATAGCGGTCAGTTTTTCGACGGCTCTTGATGGGTAAGCAGCAAGTGGAGGACGTTCTTTGATCTATATTATTTTTGTCATAATCCTTGTGGGCGTAACGGCCGCTTTGTACCAAGTGTATGACGTTAACCATAATATAAATGTCGGCAATGAAAAGAAATTATCGCGCGCGGATAAAGCCCGCTTAGCAGAGCTCTCTGCCAAAGCAAAAACGTCTTCAAACGAGCATTCAGAGGCAGAGTTTGGCCAAGCCGCTGCTGCTGTTTTTGGCCCTGGTATTACGCGGAAAATGGCCTTGACGGCATTTAATGATGAGGAAGAGGGGCGCTATGCCATTCCTCTACTAAGGCGCAGAGAAAAGTTGGTTTATAACGGCGATATTAAAGTAAAGCATCTATCGTTTTGGGTAACGAAACTGCCTACGTTTGACGTGCGTGGCCTGCTAATAACGCTTGTTATTATTAACTGCTTTTTGGCACAGCTTTTAGGCGGGATGAGTATCTATACCATTCACTATAAGTTTTCGGCGTCCGCACTTTTATGGATTAATGAGCCGTTTTATTTAATGATTATTATTTATGTATTAATCTTTATGACGTTCTGTATTTCAAGGTTTGATATGTATATGAACGATATTTATCAAATCGGTAAGCTAAGTCGGCATGTGAACTCAGGCGAGGGTGGAGTGAGCGTTTAATGTCACTCCAAACGCCGTTGGCTGTGTAATAACTTTCCGAGAGTTTCCATGCCGTGCTCGCTATAGGCAGTCCAGGGATGGCCGTAGCTCAGGCGTATGCAGTGGCGAAACTGCTGCGTCGCCGAGAAAATAGGGCCAGGCGCTATGCTAACGCCGTGATCAAGCGCCATGGTGAATAGACGCAGTGAATCAATATGTTCCGGGAACTCGACCCATAAAAAGTAGCCGCCTGCAGGCCGCGTTATGCGGGTTTGGGCAGGAAAATAGCGGTTTGCAGCGGCCAGCATACTGGCTTGCTGAGCTTCTAGAGCGTGGCGGAGCTTACGCAAATGGCGATCAAACCCACCGTGCTGCAAATAATCGGCAAGAGCCGCTTGTGCTGGAATAGACGGCGAAATGGTCGTCATTAGCTTCAGCCGTGAGATGGCCTTGGCATAGCGGCCACCCGCTGCCCAGCCGACGCGATAGCCCGGTGCCAAACACTTTGAAAAAGAGCTGCAGTGGATGACCAGTCCCTCGTCATCAAAGGCTTTTACGGGGACGGGGGGCGCACTGCCGAAATAAAGCTCCGCATAGACATCATCTTCTAACATCGGTACTTGGTGCTGCTTTAACAGCTGGTAAAGAACCCGCTTACGCTCTTTGCTAAGGCTGGCGCCGAGTGGATTTTGCAGATGGCTCATAAACCAGCAGGCTTTAATCGGGAGTGATGCCAGTCGCTCTGCCAACACCTCAAGGTCGATGCCGTTTTGAGGATGTACCGGAATCTCCACCGCTCTTAATTTCAGCCGCTCTAACACTTGCAGGGTGGCATAAAAGGCGGGCGATTCGACCGCGACAAGATCGCCCGGCTGGGTCACGCACTGCAGGGCTAAATTGAGCGCCTCCATGGCACCATTGGTAATAACTAGCTCTTCGATAGGTCGTTGAATACCACCCAGCATGTAGCGCAAGGCAATTTGCCGCCGTAAGCCGGTATGCCCTGCAGTCATATCAGCCACCAGCTGCTGTGGCGAAAGAGCGCGTAAGCCGCGAGTCATGCTGGTGCTTAACCGAGTCAGTGGAAAAAGCTCGGGGCTGGGGAACGCGGACCCAAAGGGTACCGTTTGTGTATCCTGCAGTGAATCGAGCACGGAGAATGCCAGCTCGCTCACTTTTACTTCCGCCGGGTCTGCGTGTTGCAGCGTGACGCGTGGTTCATCCCGCAGGCGCTGCGCATGCTCGCGGACAAAATAGCCTGAACGTGCGCGAGCAGTGATCAGTCCTTGGTTTTCCAGTAAGTAATAGGCCTGAAATACCGTAGATGGGCTAATGCCATGATGGCGGCTGGCCTGGCGAACTGAAGGTATTCGCTCCCCAGGGCTTATTACGCCCTCGCGTATCAGCGCGGCTATCTCATCGGCAAATTGCTCATAGCGTTTCATGGGGCAGGTCACCGTCGTTTTATTACTTGTTTAATTACAGGGTTGCTTTCTGTGCTCTTAATTGTATCAAATGGTTACGTTATAAAAATAAAAACTGGGGTATTATCCAAGGCCATAAAGACAGTTACGTGTGAATCATTGAGACCTTATTGCAGGCAAACCATGTATACAGCCGATCTATTTCCTCTCGATAATTTTCCGGTGGGATGCATGGTCACCGATGATAAGCGACGTATTGTCTATATTAATCGCTATATAGAAAAACAGTACGGTTATTCATCGGATGAACTGTTAGGTGCGGATCTATTTGTTTTACTCAGCAAAGCCTCTCAAATTATGTATGACACTTATATCGCTTCTTGCATAACTGCTGCCGGCGTTACAACACGTGCATGCTATGAACATACTGGATAAACGCGCTTTCTATTTGCTAGAGGTCAGCAGCTGTGGCGGTATCCGCGCAGCGGCTGAGCATATGAATATCAACCCGTCCGTGGTGAGCCGTCAGGTGCGGGGCTTAGAACAAGAGCTTGGCATGGCGTTGCTGGAAAGGCAGGGGCGTCATGTAATGCTGACGGAAGCGGGCCGGCTAGTGCTGGAAAGCTTTCTGGCCCAGCGGCGCTTGAATGCTGAACTGAGTGATACGCTTTCCCGCTTACGCAATTTGCAGACGGGTAAAGTCGTAGTGTCGGTAGGCGACGGCTTTGTCGATAGCTTTATTAACCACGTAATGCGGCGTGTTTCCGAGCAATATCCCGAGGTGCTAATCGAAATTAAAACGGGCATCTACTATCCTCGCGAGCCGCATGAAATGGTAGCGACAGATGAGGTAGATATTGCCATTACCTATGGCCCGGTTTCCGACCCTAGGCTAGTGGTTCACTCCTTTGAGCGTGGGCCGCTATGTGCACTGGTGGCGCCTTTCCACCCACTGGCTTGCCAGACGGGTGTCACCGTGGCTGAGCTGTTGCAGCACAAGTTGATCTTCTTGCCGGATGTATCAGGATCTCAGCAGTTTGTTAGCGCGGTGCTTGGCGCCGCTGGGCAAAGAGCAACGCCTGCCTACCGCTGTAATCTACACTCCGTCTCACGGCGCATGGCAAGCGCGGGCATTGGCGTATCGTTTATGACTGCCGCCGCCGCCCGAAATGAGATAGAGGCGGGGTTATTGAAAGCGATCCCCATTACGCACTCTCTAGCTGCCAGTAGCCAGGGAAATCTCGTGCGTCGAGCCGGCAGAAGGCTTTCGCCCGCTGCCGACTATTTGTGGAAGTTGATGATGACGATGCAATAATGCCGCGAGGCGTTAGCTTGCCATCATGTAAACACCAGGGCCAATCGGCCATCCCATGGCAAGCCAGAACATCAGGAACGCCGACCAAGCAATCAAAAAGCCGAGTGCCATCGGTAGCATCGTGGCAATCAGTGTTCCCAGCCCCATATCTGGCTTGTAACGCTGCATATAGACCAGCGCGACCGAAAAGTACGGGCTCATTGGGGAAATAATGTTGGTGCTCGAATCGCCAATACGGAACATCGCCAATACAAAGGCTGGGTCAAAGTCGATCATCATCAGCATTGGAACGAAAACCGGTGCCATTAATGCCCATTGAGCCGAGCCGCTGGTCATAAAGACGTTGAGTATCGCACTCATAGCAATAAATGCCCCGACTAAAGGCAGGCCGGTAAAGCCGGTGCTTTGCAGAATATTAGAGCCCTCAATGGCAATATATTGACCAAGTTCTGACCAGCGGAAGTAGGCAATAAATTGCGATATTGCAAAAAATAGTACCAGCGTCGGCGCAAGATCACTGGCGGATTCTGCCATTCGCTGGGGCACGTCGCGGCTACTGGTAATTTTGCCGGTGGTGATGCCGTAGACCAAGCCAATCGTTACAAAATAGATAAACATCAGCGGCACTAGCGAGCGCAAGAAAGGCGATGGAATGAGACCACCTTCTGCATTGCGTAGCGGCGACGCCTCAGGAATCACCGCAATAAGCACCAGGGCCAGATAAATCAGGGTGGCAAAACCGACACGTTTAAGCCCCTTTTTTTCCGTAGCGCTTAGCTCTGGTTTAACGATGTCCGTTTTAAAATTTTTGTCCATCGGTAGGGTGTGCTGAAGCCTTGGTTCCACTATTTTGTCGATGATGAGCGTGCCAACGATAGCTAGCACGAATACCGAGCAGGCAACGAAGTAGTAGTTGTCGACCGGCGAAATATAGGCGTCGGGATCGATCAGGCGCGCCGCGTCGGTGGTAATGCCCGCAAACAGTGCGTCTCCCACCGTGATGAACAAACTGGCATCAAAGCCAGCACCTGCGGCAGCGTAAGCCGCAGCGGCTCCGGCAATAGGATGACGGCCCACTGAGTAGTACAGCATGGCCGCCAGGGGGATCAGAATTAGATAGTTAGCATCGGATGCAACGCTGCCACAAATGCCTGCCAGAAATACGCAGAAGGTAAGCAGAGAAGGCGGAGCTTTCGCCACACTCGCCTGCATCAGTGTCGACATTAGGCCTACTTTATCCGCAAGGCCGATGCCGAACATGACCACCAAAATGAGCCCCAGCGGTGGGAAATTTACAAAGTTACTGACCACGCTGGTCAGCATGAATTCGATCCCGTCTGCAGAAAGCAGGTTGCGAACGGCGACGCTGTCGCCCGTTTGCGGGTTGATGGCAGAAACACCAAACATCGCGAGAATGGCGGAGATAACCACCACCACGGCGGCCAGAATGGCAAACAGAATAAACGGATGGGGGAGTTTATTGCCCACCCGCTCAATAGAAGAAAGTACGCCTTGCATCGTTTTAGCCCTTATTATTAAACATTATTTTTAATCTAATGGGGTGTCGAGAGGCCACTAACGCTGGGATAACACGCTTTTTGCCAGGGCCACAAACATGCCTGCAGCGACCGGTAAGATCTGGTCATTGAAATCATACTTTTCATTGTGTAGATAAGCGCTGTCACCGTTACCGACAAAGAAAAAACAGCCGGGCACTTCTTGGAGATAAAATGCAAAGTCCTCTGCGCCCATGGTCGGCATGTAATCTAGCTGCTGAATATCGTCGCTAACCGCATGCTCAGCGGCTATTGCCAGCACTCTTTCTGACCATTCTGGATCGTTAACTAGCGGCGGAATTTGATGAAGATGCTCAATCTGGAAGTGCGCGCCGTGGGCTGCACATACGCCCTGTATCACCTGCTCTAATTTGCCGGTCAGCGCCTCACGCGAAGAGGGGCGGTCACTGCGAATATTGATCAGCAGCTCAGCATGGCCGGGAATAACATTGGCGGCATCTCCGGCGTGAAAAGACGCTACCGTAATCACGCCAGCTTCGAGCGGAGACTTATGGCGAGCCACCAATCCCTGTAGCTGCTGTACCAGTGATGCGCCTACGTAAATAGGATCAACCGCCAGGTGCGGCATTGCAGCATGCCCGGAAACGCCCTTAATGATGACTTTGTAAGTGTCGTTACCGCCCATGGCCGAACCGGATTTGACGAATAGCTGGCCGGCTGGAAAGCCAGGGCGGTTATGGTAGCCAAATACGGCGGATACGTTAGGGTTTTCCAGCACGCCTGCCTTGACCATTAAGTCTGCACCGTTGCCGCCTTCCTCTCCTGGCTGGAACAGCAGCTTTATATAGCCGCATAGCTCATCACGCATCGCCATAATGGCCTCGGCGGCAAGCAGTAGCGTGGCGGTGTGCCCGTCGTGGCCGCAGGCGTGCATCAAGCCTTCCTGCTGGGAGCAGTGATCAAAAGCGTTAGCTTCCAGAATAGGAAGAGCATCCATATCGGCTCGGAAAGCAATCACGGGGCCGTCTCGCCCGGTGTCCAGTTCAGCCATCACACCCGTGATAGCAATGCCTTCTGTAACTGTGTAACCAAGCGCACGAAGTTGCTTTGCAACTAGCGTGGCAGTGTCGGTTTCTTGGAATTTAAGCTCAGGGTTTTGATGAAGCCTATGCCGCAGCGCGGTGGCATCTTGCAGCTGTTTTTCTGAAAAAACGTGTTTTGAAAGCATTGCCTGTTCCTGCCGTTATTAGCGTCATTATTTTAGAGGCTATAAATTAAGCGACTTAGCAGACAGGAAGGAGAGACTAGCGTGACAAGTTCGTTGCTTTTTGAGCAACAGTGGGTAGTGCTTTACGTTCAGCAGGCCACACATCACCCCCCCTAGGTTAAATGAATCTAGGGGGGGTGATGTTTATTACATCTCTGGCGGTAGAAGCTCGGCGGGTACGTCTAGGCCAATTTCCTGATAGTAGCGCACGGCGCCTGCATGAAGCGGGGAGGTAGTATTTTCAACAGAGATGGCTGGCGTCATCCCTTGGGCGGGAGCAAAGGTCTGGCTTAACCGCTCGATATTTTCCCAATAAGCACGTGTGAACTCGTAAACTGCATCTTCGGATAGATCAGCGCTGCTTGCGACGCCGATATAGGTGCCCAGCGTGGTCGTTTCTGGCATGTCCCGATAAGTGCCTGCTGGAATAGTCGCTGCAGACAAGAAGGGCAATTTTTCCGTTGCGGCCGCTACTTGTTCATCACTCATTGATAGCACGCGCAAAGGTCGTGCCGAGTGAACCTCCGTAAAGGCTGGAATGGGGGGAATGCCGTTATAACTGAATCCAATGATGCGGCCATCCACAACGGCATCGGAGGCATCCGACATGCTCATACGCTGATAGTCGGGAGTGATTTCAAGCGCATCGAAGACGCGTTCGGTGATGTACTCGCCTCCGCCACCAATGCTACTGGGGTTAAAGCGCTGGCCGTCCAAGTCTTCAAACGTTTCGATACCGCTGTCCTGACGAACTGCCCAATGCATGGTGGAAGGGGCAACCCAAAGTACCATTCTGATATCGTCGATGGCTTTGTTCTGATAGCGCCCTTCGCCATGATAAGCCTCGTAGGCGCCGGGGGCATCTACGAGTGCAAAATCGATCTCACCACGACCTAAACGAATGGTGTTTTCTTGAGAGCCCCCTGTTTCACGAACAGAAATTTCTAAAGGGGAGTCGCTGCTAATAAGCCTGGAAAGCTCGGAATAGCCGAAATACCAGCCTGAAGCCGTTGGAGCCACGCCAATGCTAACGGATTCGCTAGCCATCGCTTGCGCCGAAAAGCCTGCTAAGAGTATTGCTGCCGCTAATGGTTGTCCAAAGACTCGAAACGATTGTGGACGCTGAATTTTCATTAGTACTATGCCCTTGTTGTGGTATTGGCCTGAGCCATCATAAGGCATAGTAACGTTCTAATGTCACACAATGGCAATTGTCGTTTCGACTAATAGAAAAGTTGCCGCTTCGATAAGAAATTTTCTTGGATAGGCGCTGGGCGTTAGGGTGGCGTCAGCTCAGAGGCCTCTGAGATGGCCTCCGTTTGAGGCTCGGGTGTGTCATGCGGATCGGGGAAGCCCGGCATTCAGTCCTTGAATGATTTATCTATGATTTGATGCTTTTTGTTACTTATGGTTTTTTATTATTATTTAAGTTGTCTGTATAGTAAATTTTGTCAGTATTTTGTTTATAAACCACTGCTTTTCTTGCTAAGAAAAGCAGCTAATAAAGGCTGTCGAGATGCGCTATTTTTATTTTGTTTTGATATTAATAAAAATTAGTTTATAGTTATTTTTTATTAAAGAAAAATTGATAAAAAGTCGTAACCACTAGCATTGTTAGCTGTCTATCGACAGCCATAGCTAGTTGTGCCTTGATAATTTTGTTCAGCGGAATATCTCTTCCCAGGAGCTCACCATGCTTGTATTGAACTTCTCTCGCACTGCTAGCCTGAGTACTTTGGCCGCGACGCTTTTCGTTACATCCACTTTAGCCAACGCTCAAAGCGTTACCGGCACCATTGATGCCTCTATCACATTAGAGGCCACATGCTCAGTTGGTGGCATTGAAGGCACGGGAGTCGACTTCGGCAGCCTAGCATTTGGCAGCCATTCGGCACTATTCGATCAAGTCGATACTGAAGTAGCGGGTGGCAGCGGTATCACAGTACTCTGCTCGCCGGGCGTTGCGCCCACATTTACATTAGTGGAAGGGGGGAATGATGGTGATGCAGCTCCCGCAACTCATGCAATGCAGAATACTGAAGGCGGCACTTTTGTGGGCTACACGTTATATACCGATGCAGCCCGCACTGATCTGCTAGCTCTCAATGGAGACATCGTGCTAGACCCATTCACGAATACGGCTCAAACCATTTCGCTTTATGGCCGAGCTTTTGGTAGCCCAGGCAACCTGCCTGCTGGTACCTACGAGGACACCCTACAAGTTCAGCTCGCCTGGTAGCGTTGAATGATTAAAGGCTGGCAACTTGTCAGTTCCGCAGTGATGGTAGCGGGGCTTTCTCAAGCCTCGCCAACCGACACCTTTATGGTATCGGCCACCATTACTCCGGGCTGTTTAGTTAACCAAGAAATTCCGTCTAACGGAACACTCCTTGGCATGATAGGTAGTTTGGCTTTTGGTACTGCATCAGCACTTTCCCAAGACATGCGCAGTGCATCACTAGTCACGTCAAGCGCCTTTACGTTGAGCTGTACGCCTGGAACGCCGCTAACGCTTCGAGTTGATGGCGGTCAGCAATGGGACGTAGAGCGCCAGCTCAAGCGTGTAAATGGAAACGAGACGCTCGCCTATCAGCTTTATCAAGATGCCGCACTTCAGAACGCCATCGGGATCAGTCAACCAGTCTCCATAGATACTTCGACCACACCAGACAATATCACCTTGCCCATTTGGGGCAGGCTGATGCTGCCGGGTAACTTGCCTGCCGGCAGTTACAGTGATGAATTATTAGTCACATTGGAGTGGTGACGTCTCATTGGCGGGATAATAAGTAACGAAAGGGAATACCTAGTGCGAATAATGCGTTTCAGTTACGTCATTGGCGTTCTCGCTTTGCTAAGCCTGCTGGCGAGCCCGATTTCCGCAATGGCTAGCTCTTTGTTGATCTGGCCCATTTACCCTGTTATCGAGAGCGACCAGCAAGCCAGTGCTCTTTGGCTCGAAAATCAAGGCAGTCAGCCAGCCAATATGCAGCTGCGCATATTTGCGTGGTCACAAGAAAGAGGGGATGACCAGTATCAGACCCAGCAGTCAGTGGTAGGGAGTCCGCCAATGATGACAATCGCTCCCGGCGAGCGGCAGATGGTACGCCTGATTCGGCAGGCAGTGCCGCCCGTTGGTCAAGAGCAGGCCTACCGAATTATCATCGATGAAATTCCTGCGCTAGCACCCGGTAATGAGGTGCAGAATACGCCACGCGCTGCGGTTAAGTTACAGATGCGTTACTCATTACCGCTTTTCGTTTACGGTGAAGGAGGCATTCCACCAGAACGCGTAGCTAATCATAGTAATAGCGGGTTTTACCCAGGACTAAGCTGGCGGGTTATTCAACAGGGCGAGCAGGCGCAGTTGGAAATTCAGAATACTGGCCAACACCATGTGCGCCTGAGCCAAGTGGCCTTCAAACAAGGTGAAACACGCGCGGAAGTTTCCGCAGGTCTACTTGGCTATGTACTGCCCGGCGGTACGCGCCGCTGGCTACTACCCCAAGGAGTCAGGCCTATGGGCGAGCTACATGCGCAAATATTGGGTGAAAGCCATCGCGTTTTACCTAAATAGACACCTGTATGAATTGTCGCCTTAATCGGCTTTTTCGGGTATGCCTATTGTTGTGTTGTAGCGCTCTGCTACCCGCTATCACATCAATGCCGGCGCTTAGCCAAACACTTCCAGCGCCTCCTACTGCGGATAATGCCGATACCGTTCAGACGCTATATTTAGAGATCGTTCTCAATCAATACCCTACCCAGAGGGTTATTGCCGTTATCCAGAAAGATGACTCTCTGCTGATTAAGCGTGAATTGTTGATTGATATCGGGTTGCCTGCTGAGCGCTTAGCAGGCCGGGAGGAGGTCATCAATCTAAGTCGTTTGAGCGATGTAGAGGTTCAATATCACAGCCCGACCCAAAGGCTTTACATCAATGTTCCTCCTCACTGGCTATCCCGCCAGTATCACGCCAGCGCACGCACGAATAGTCGTTATCCGTTGCAAGCAAGCCCAGGCGCGTTATTCAATTACGATGCCTACGTTAGCAGTGCTCGGCGAGGAGGCACTACGGCGAGTCTTGGTCATGAGGCACGCCTTTTCGGCACCACGGGAACATTCACCACTACGGGGATTTACCGACAAGCTTTGACGGGTGAAAGCGGCATGAACGAAGGCTATCGACGTTTCGATACCCGCTGGGAGTACGCTGACCAAGAGACAATGGTTCACTACACCGCAGGTGACGTGATAACTCGGCCGCTAGGCTGGACCAACGCAGTGCGCTTAGGGGGCATTCAAATTTCCCGTGATTTCGCTCTTCGGCCGGATCTCGTGACATACCCTCTGCCCGAATTCTCGGGGGAAACGGCGGTTCCTACTACCCTTGATCTATTTATTGATGGAACGCGCCAATCTTCCACGGCATTGGCCCCTGGTCCATTCACTCTAACTAATATGCCAATGGTGACCGGGGCGGGTGAGGCGATAATAGTCACTACGGATAGCCAGGGTCGCCGAGTATCTACTAATCTGCCCTTTTATATTTCTAGTGAATTGTTAAGTCCGGGGCTAACTAGTTACAGTGCTAGTGTCGGTGCCCTACGCAAAGACTTTGGCCAGCGCGATTTTGCTTACCGCAATATTGCAGCTACCGGTAGCTATCGCCGTGGTATTAATGACTATTTCACACTCGAGCTTCAGGCAGAGGCAGCCAGCGATGTTTCTACCGCAGGTGCGGGCGGCGCTTTTAAACTATGGCGGCTCGGCACGCTGGAGTCCGCCTATCGACAGAGTTATAGCGAAGGAATTACAGGAGCATCATATACGACGGGATACCGCTACCGCAGTCGCGGCTTCAATATAGGGCTGCGTCATCAGGTGGAGCAGGCGGAGTTCGTCGACTTAGCCAACAGCATTCAACGTAACTCAAACTATAGAGCACAGCGAGAGATCTCTCAGCTCACCACCGGCCTCAGTTTGGGGCGTTTAGGCTCTTTGGCTGGTGGCTACTTCGATATTAAAACAGATCAAGATAGCCGTTCGCGTCTACTTAATCTGACCTACAGCCGCCCTTTATGGGAGCGTATGCATCTCTCGCTATCGGCTAACCGAGAAGTTGGTGGAGATTGGAGTGCTCTGGCACAAGTCACGCTACCGCTCAGTCGCCGCCCTGGCACGCTGAGCGCTAGCGTTCGCCGAGATGCTGAAGGGGGCATGTCCACTCGCACTCAATATACTCAAACAGCGCCGATACAGGGCGGTTGGGGTTGGAACCTAGCCTATGAGCAACGCAGCTCCGAAAACGACTATCGTCAAGCTGAGTTAGCTTGGCGCGGGGCCGCTACTGAGTTGCGAGGCGGTACTTTCGGTACTCAACAAAATGCCGTGCACTATGCTGATGCCAGGGGCTCACTAGTACGCATGGATAGCCAATGGTTTGCTGCCAACTACGTACGCGACGGATTTGTTGTGGTCAGCACCGATGGCCAACCCGGTGTTCCAGTACGCTACGAGAATCAGTTGGTCGGCAGCACCCGAGACAGCGGCCACCTACTCGTCCCGTGGGCACGCGCCTACTACGCAGGAAAGTATGAGATAGACCCTTTAGTACTGCCCGCTAACCTGAGTGTGGCGCACGTTGAACAGCGCGTCGCTGTCAATGCAAGAAGCGGCTATTTACTTAATTTTCCGGTTAAGCGCGTCATTGCAGCAACGCTAGTATTAGTCGACTCGCAGGGTGACCCTTTACCTCTCGGTTCCCGTGTCATAACCAACAGCGGTGCAGTTTCGCTAATAGGCTGGGATGGTCAGACCTATTTAGAAAACTTAGAAAGCGCTAATCAACTTCACGTAACGCTGCCCAGCGGCGATAGCTGCGAGCTAAGACTGGCCATTGACGTACTCTCTGATGAAATACACCACCTAGGAAGCCAATTATGTCGTTAGGGAAGCGTGAAGGTACGCCAAAACGGTCTAAATACGGCGGGCTATACGGTTTCGTACTGCTAGCCTTAGCGATTGTTAGTCCTAACGCCTGGGCTTGCACGATAAGTCCAAACATTAGCGCAGCCTTTGGTAGTGTCAATTCTTTTGTTATCGAAAGCTCGCCTCAAAATACCTCGGCTCAACCCAGTGCAGGTGCTGTTTGCCAAGGCGCTTTGCTAGGGCTAGCCGTTACCTCCAACCAGAGGATTCGTGCCACGCTTAACAGCACTAACCAAGGACGGCTGGTTAACATCGAGAATAACGACGCAATCCCTTATCGCATCTTTGCTCTGGCATCACAGAATGAGCAAATGTTCCTCGGTACGGCTTATAACTATTTTAATCCTGTGCTGATTGATCTACTTGGTCTGATTGGTGGCCAAAACATTAATATTCCCATGGAATTTAGAACCTTACCCACTACCAATGTTGCAGCCGGCATGTATACGGACACACTGACCATCAATTGGAATTGGCGAATCTGCGACATTGGATTGTTAGGAATTTGCCTAGCAAGGACGGGTACAGGAACTACTACCATCAATCTTAGTATCATGGTCACTCCTGACTGCGCGATTCAAGCCCCCGACCTGGATTTCGGCAGTGCGCCGCTTGTAGCGGGTTTTGACACAGTCTCTCGCACGATTGACATTACCTGCACGAAAGGCAGTGACTATTCCGTTGGGTTAAGCGACGGGCAGCATGCCGCGGGTAACGTGCGACGAATGGAAGGCGGCGGCCAATACCTTAATTACCAGCTTTACAAAGGAACGACTGGTAACAGCCGCTGGGGAAATGGTGGCAGCGAACGACGCGCCTCGTCGACAGCCGATACAAACCCTGGCACGCCGAGCGGCAGCTCTCAAGGTTTTACTTATCGTGCCGAGATACTGCCGGGACAAAGCACGCCACCGGCTGGCACCTATACCGATATGATTATTGTTGATGTTGCGTTCTAAGTTGCTTTTGCCCAGGAGCCCCGCAATCAAGCGCCCTTAGACGCCGCTAACGTGTACAAAAACTCTAATCCCAGCGTGGCGGCGGCGAGCGAAGTAATGTCGCCGTGGTCATAAGCGGGATTAACCTCCACCACGTCCATGCCGATTAAATCCATACCGACCATGCCGCGGATGACTTTCAACATTAAGTCAGTCGACATGCCGCCGCAAACGGGCGTGCCGGTGCCGGGGGCGTAGGCGGGGTCGAGACCATCAATGTCCAAACTAACGTAGGCCGGGTGATGGCCAACGCGGGCGCGGATACGTTCCAGCACCGCAGCAGGGCCGTGGTCGTTGACCCAGTCAGCATCCAGTACTTCATAAGGATGGTTGCGGCGGTCGTAGCTGGTGCGGATGCCAATTTGCAGCGAGTGCTCAGGCACGACCAGGCCTTCTTTTAGGGCGTGGTGAAAAATGGTGCCGTGATCAAAGCGCGTGCCTTGCTCGTAAGTGTCAGTGTGAGCATCGAAATGAATCAGTGCTAACGGGCCGTGTACCCGAGCATGGGCGCGCAGCAGTGGCAGGCTAATGTAATGATCGCCGCCAAGTGTCAGCATTTTTTTACCCGCGCTTAGCCAGCGATGGGCATGACTTTCCAGATTGTCTACCAGGCTTTCTGGCTCGCCATACGCATAGTCAACGTTGCCGGCATCGCACACGCTTAGGCGTTCTTCTAGCGCAAAGTCCCACGGCCAGCGTTTGCCTTCCCAGATTAAATTAGCGGTGCTTTGACGAATAGCATTTGGCCCCATGCGGGTGCCGGCACGGCCCGAACAGGCAAGGTCAAAAGGTACGCCACTTACCACGACATCGGCGTCGGTTGCCTTGGGGTCCGTCGCTTTTGCTACGCCCATAAAGGTAGAAATCACATCGCCATAGAGGCTGGGCATCGTTTGTGCAGACATTGCGTGGTGGTGAGTCACCGGTGTGCTTCTCCTTATGGTCAGGAAATCGCTGATAGTCGCGAATGGGGCAGACGATAAGGAATAATTGGTAATAATTTAAATGAATGTTTAGAATTTAATCATTCATAAAATGAATAGCAGTCATTTATGCGATCGTTCCGCCATTTCGACCTTAACCTGCTGCTGGTCTTTGAGACGCTGATGCGCGAGCGCCACGTTACTCGGGCGGCAGAAGCGCTCTATCTCAGCCAGCCAGCGCTGAGCCACGCGCTTAAGCGCCTGCGTGAGTCGCTGGGCGACCCGCTGTTTGTGCGCACAGAAAACGGTATGCAGCCAACCCCACGCGCACTGGCGCTATTGCCCGTCGTGCAGCAGGCGCTGGCGCTACTGCGTGAGGGCCTTGCGCCGCCTGCCTTATTTGCGCCTGCCGAGAGCGCGCGGCGCTTTACGCTTGCCACCACGGACTACTTTGAAGAGGTGATGTACCCGCCTTTTCTTAGCCAGCTATTGGCCTATGCGCCGGGCATTAGCTTTTCAATCGAGCTGATTACCCCTGATGTATTAGGTGAAGGTCTTGAACAACGCCATGTCGACATGGTGGTAGGATTGGATAGCCAAAGCGCGCTGCCTAGCGGCGTAATACAAACGCCCTGGATGGATGAGGAACTGGTCTGTTTGGCAGCGACTCACAATAAGCGCATAGGGGAGGCGTTAGATATCGTGCAATTTGCCCGCGAAAGGCATGTGGAACTGACCGATATCAGCGGCTTGCGCCCCAGTAACATTGACAGCTGTTTGGTGCAGCACGGCTTAACGCGGCATGTGATTTCTAAGAATCTCAATTATATTGCCGCCGCGCGGGTGGTGGCGCTAACAGAGGCGGTCATGACGCTCCCGCGGCAAATGGCTGAACGGTTTGTCGATATGCTGCCGGTACGCTTAGTGGAACCACCTCAGGAATTGCCAGCGTTAAAAATGACTCTGATCCAGCATGGGCTCTATGCCAGCGATCCGGCCATTGCCTGGCTTTATCAGCAGCTTATGACGTTTGCTCAGGCATTCAGCCACCGGCCTTCTGCGGCTTAATAAAAGAAATATTAGCTTTTAATGTTGTCCTGACAAGATTAAAGACGGTTGAAAGAAAACTAGCCGTCAGTAATGATGCTATGCCTTGAGCGGAATGTGCGTTGCATTACGTTCATTTAAGGGGCGCTGTAGACAATTAATAAAAGGAGAACGCCAGTGAAAATAGGCGCACCGAAGGAGAGTGCCCGGGGAGAAGCGCGTGTAGCGCTAACCCCTGAGAGCGCAAAGCAGATCCAGAAACTAGGCCATGAGTGCCTAGTTGAAACTGGCGCAGGCCTTGCTGCGGGCTTTAATGACGACACTTATCGCGATGCTGGTGTGACGGTGGTGGACGGGCCTGAGGCGCTCTGGCGTGATGCTGAGGTGGTCATTAAAGTCCGCGAGCCCTCTGATGAAGAGGCCGAACGCCTGCGTGAAGGTCAAACACTGATTGCCTTCTTCTGGCCGGCCCAAAATGAAGCGCTGCTAGAGAAGTGTAAGGCCCAGGGCGCGACCGTTGTGGCGATGGATATGGTGCCGCGTATTTCGCGTGCCCAGAAGATGGATGCGCTCTCTTCCATGGCCAATATCGCGGGCTATCGCGCGGTGATTGAGGCGGGCAATAACTTTGGCCGCTTCTTTACCGGCCAAGTGACTGCCGCGGGCAAAGTGCCACCGGCTAAGGTGCTTGTGATTGGCGCGGGCGTGGCGGGGTTGGCCGCGATTGGTACGGCCACCAGCCTGGGTGCCGTGGTGCGCGCTTTTGATGTGCGCCCTGAGGTATCTGAGCAGATCGAATCCATGGGCGCGGAGTTCGTGTTCCTCGATTTTGAAGACAGCCAAGATGGGTCTGAAAGCGGCGGTTACGCATCGCCCTCAAGCCCTGAGTTCCGCGAAAAGCAGCTTGAGTGCTTCCGTGAGCAGGCTCTCGATGTCGATATCGTCATCACTACCGCATTGATCCCCGGCAAGCCTGCGCCCAAGCTGTGGCTGGAAGATATGGTCGCGGCGATGAAGCCGGGCTCGGTGATTATTGATCTGGCCGCCGAAAAAGGCGGCAACTGCGATCTCACCAAGCCTGACGAGCGCGTGGTCAGCGATAACGGCGTAATAGTGATCGGCTACACCGATTTCCCATCGCGCATGGCAACGCAATCATCCTTGCTGTACGCCACCAATATTCGCCATATGTTGACGGATCTAACGCCTGAGAAAGAGGGCGTGATTAATCACAATATGGACGACGATGTGATTCGTGGCGCTACGGTGACGCATCAGGGCGAAATCACCTTCCCACCGCCGCCGCCCAAAGTGAAAGCGATTGGTGCGGCTAAGCCGAAGAAAAAAGAGAAAGAGCCCACGCCTGAAGAGAAAAAAGCCGCCGAGATTGCCGGCTTTAAAGCGCAAACCACGCGCCAAGTGGGGCTGTTGGCCATCGGTGGCGCGTTGATGCTGCTGCTCGGTCAGGTCGCGCCTGTTTCCTTTATGCAGCACTTTATTGTCTTTGTATTAGCCTGCTTTATCGGTTTCCAGGTGATTTGGAAAGTAAGCCACTCGCTGCACACGCCGTTGATGGCGGTGACCAATGCGATTTCGGGCATCATTATTTTGGGGGCGATTCTGCAGATTGGTTCCGGCAGCGCAGTGGTTAGCGTATTGGCGGCAATCTCAGTGCTTATCGCGTCAATTAACATCGTGGGTGGCTTCCTGGTGACACGCCGGATGCTGGCCATGTTCCAAAAATCCTAAGCGGCGGAGAGACGATATGTTGGGTCAAGGATTCGTATCTGCCGCGGCAATCGCGGCAAGCGTACTATTTATTTTGTCGCTAGGCGGCTTAAGTAACCAAGAAAAAGCTAAACGCGCCGTGTGGTACGGCATCGTCGGTATGGCATTGGCGGTGTTTTTCACCGCCTTTGGGCCAGGCATTGGCGGCTACTGGTGGCTGATTCCGATGATGCTGATCGGCGCAGGGATTGGCGCTTATGTCGCGGGCAAGGTCGAGATGACCGAAATGCCCCAGCTAGTCGCCGCACTGCATAGTTTTGTGGGCTTGGCTGCGGTACTCGTGGCGTGGGGCGCCGATTTAGAACGCCGTCGGGTAATGGCCGCGCGGGCCGCTGAGGCCTCGCTGGATCAGTTCTCCGCGTTTGCGGCGCTGGTCGCTACCAAAGCCCCTGACGAGCTGATGTTTCTGCAGGTTGAGGTAGTGCTGGGCATCTTTATCGGCGCAGTGACCTTTACCGGCTCGGTGATTGCGTTTGGTAAGCTGGCGGGCAAAATCGATGGCAAACCCCGTCAACTGCCCGGTGGGCATTTGCTCAATGCGGGCGCGGCGGTGCTGTCGCTGCTGTTAGCCATTCTTTACCTGAACGGTGCCGGCTTCTGGACGCTGATACTGTTAGCAGCGCTGGCATTCTTTATCGGCTATCACCTGATCATGGGGATTGGCGGGGCGGATATGCCGGTGGTGGTGTCGATGCTCAACAGCTACTCCGGCTGGGCGGCGGCGGCTATCGGCTTTACGCTCTCCAACGACCTGCTGATTGTGACGGGTGCGCTGGTAGGTTCATCGGGTGCGATTCTCTCCTACATCATGTGTAAAGCGATGAACCGCAAGTTCATTAATGTGATCTTAGGCGGTTTTGGCGGTAAGCAAGGGCCCGCGGCGGAGATTGAAGGCGAGCAGGTGGCCATTGATGCAGGCGGCGTAGCGAGTGCCTTGAATGATGCTGATAGCGTCATTATTGTGCCGGGTTACGGCATGGCCGTGGCTCAAGCACAAAGCGCGGTGAGTGATTTAGTGCGTAAGCTGCGCGCGTCGGGTAAAACCGTTCGCTTTGGTATTCACCCGGTGGCCGGGCGCTTGCCAGGGCATATGAACGTGCTGCTGGCTGAAGCCAAAGTACCTTATGATATCGTGCTAGAAATGGATGAAATTAACGATGACTTCGCCTCTACAGATGTGGTGATCGTGATTGGCTCCAACGATATCGTTAACCCCGCGGCTGAAGAAGACCCGAATAGCCCCATTGCTGGCATGCCGGTGCTTAAAGTGTGGGAGGCGAAGCAGGTATTTGTCAGCAAGCGCGGCCAGGGTACCGGTTATTCCGGCATTGAAAATCCGCTGTTCTTCAAAGACAACACGCGGATGTTCTATGGCGATGCGCGCGATAGTCTCAATACGCTGCTGCCGTTGATTGATTAGGTTCAGGCGAGGACGTGAAGCGGCGTTAATCCGTCGTTAGCTGCGTCAGTCTGCACGTAAGCCCGCGATTATTCGCGGGCTTTTTTGTGCTGTGCAGGCCATTGCCACTCCTGCTATGGTCATTAGCCGCCTTGGCTGCTGAGCACTCACTATTATGAATCAACGTTCTAACCCCCGTGTGCTGCTGCGTTTGCTGGGACTCCTTCGCCCATACCGGCTACGGTTAGCATTGGCCGGCCTGGCGCTGATACTGGCCTCTGGCAGTGTGCTGCTGCTGGGCAATGGGCTGCGCTTAGTGATTGATCGCGGTTTTATCGGTGCCGATGAGCGGGCCCTTGCGCAGGCATTGGTCTTGATGCTGGTCGTCGTGGCCGTACTGGCACTAGCGTCTGCACTGCGTTACTACCAAGTGACCTGGATTGGCGAACGCTTGGCTGCTGACCTGCGCCGGCGCGTGTTTGACCATTTGCTTTCCCTCGAGCCCAGCTTCTTTGAAAGCGCGAGTGAAGGGCGTGCCGCCGGTGAAATAGCCTCTCGGCTGACCGCGGATACCAGCGTGCTACAGAGCTTGTTTGGCTCCTCCGTATCGCTGGCGCTACGTAATGCCGTGATGTTAATCGGTGCGGTGGTATTAATGCTGATCACTCAGCCTTGGCTTTCGGCGCTGGTGCTGATTGGCATTCCTGCCACGCTTTTGCCCATTGTGTGGTACGGCCGTCGAGTGCGGCGGCTATCGCGTACCAGCCAAGACCGCGTGGCCGAACTTGGCCGCTATGCGGAGGAGGCGCTGAGTGGTATCCAAACGCTTCAGGCCTTTACCCATGAAGTTGAGGATAAGCGCCACTATGGCCAGCGTGTCGAGCAGGCGTTTGGCAGCGCCGTAGAGCGCACACAGCAACGAGCCTGGCTGACGGGCATTGCCATGCTAGTCGTGTTTACGGCCGTTGGGCTGATGCTCTGGCAGGGTGGCCAAGCGGTATTAGCAGGCACCATGAGCGCCGGCGAGCTATCGGCGTTTATTTTCTACGCCGTGCTGGCAGCGGGTTCTATTGCCACGCTTGCCGAAGTGGCGGGCGATGTGCAGCGTGCAGCAGGGGCCGCTGAGCGGCTGCTGGAACTGCTCGATACGCCGCCCGCTATCCAGTCGCCCATAAGCCCTCACGCGTTACCCAATCCACCGCGTGGCGAGATTAGATTAGCGAACGTTAGCTTCGTCTATCCCGGTAGGACGACGCCAGCGCTCGAGGCGTTTGATTTACATATCCAGCCAGGAGAGCGAGTGGCTATTGTCGGCCCCTCGGGAGCGGGGAAAAGCACGCTGCTGGCACTGCTGCTGCGTTTTTATGATCCTAGCCAAGGGCATGTTTCCCTCGATGGACTTGATATTCGTCGCTTAGATCTGAGTGCTTTGCGCAGTGCCATCGGGCTAGTGGCCCAAGAGCCGGTGCTGTTTAGCGGCTCGGTAGCGGACAATCTTCGCTATGGCGACGCCGAGGCTGATCTTGGCAAATTACGGGTCGCCGCTCAGGATGCCAGCGCGCTTGCGTTTATCGAGGCGCTACCCCAGGGCTTTGATACGCCGTTGGGGCCGGGGGGCGTGCAGCTTTCCGGTGGCCAGCGTCAGCGGCTCGCTATTGCCCGAGCGCTACTAAAAAATCCCGCCGTGCTGTTGCTGGATGAAGCCACCAGCGCCTTGGATGCCGAAAGCGAACGACTGGTACAGCAGGCGCTGGATCGGCTGATGGTGGGGCGCACCAGCATCGTGATCGCCCACCGGCTCGCCACGGTCATCGCGGCAGATCGATTACTGGTGTTGGATGGCGGGCGACTTATTGCGGCGGGCACGCACGCTGAGTTAATCACCAACAGCCCGCTCTATCGTCATTTAGCCGCATTGCAGTTTGGCGGTGAAACGTTATAAAACTGTTTTAAAGCCGGGAGTTCCTATGTCGAGTTTTTTCCAACGTCTTAATGCTGTTAATGCCCCTTCGATTGGCCTGGGTTGTATGAACCTCTCTCACGGTTACGGCAGCGTCGTGCCTGAAAGTGCTGCCCTGCGTGCTTTGGATGAGGCCTTTGATATGGGCTATCGCCACTTCGATACCGCTACTATGTATGGCGCTACAGCCAATGAGCGTTTGGTCGGTCGCGCCCTGGAGGGCAAACGACATCAACTGTTTCTAGCCAGTAAATGCGGGATGGCGATGGATCCTGAGTCGGGCAAGCGGGTGATTGACGGCCGCCCGGCAACATTGCGCAAACAGTGCGAAGCGAGCCTTGCGCGGCTGCGTACCGATCATTTAGATCTCTACTACCTGCACCGCTTGGATCGCCAAGTCCCCGTTGAAGAGAGCGTAGGCGCGCTAGGGCGCTTGATGGAAGAGGGCAAAATTGGTGGCGTGGGGTTGTCTGAAGTTTCTGCGCTAACCTTGCACCGCGCGGTGGCTGAATACCCAATTGCCGCGGTGCAGTCAGAATACTCGCTGTGGACGCGCAATCCTGAAATCGCTCTGATTGATGCGTGCCGTGAGACAGGCACGGCGATGGTCGCGTTTAGTCCTCTGGGGCGGGGGTTTTTAGCCGGGGCCATTAACGACCCCGCGCGACTCGAAGAGGGCGATATGCGTCGTAATATGCCGCGTTTTAGCACCGAGAACTATCCGCACAATGTCGCGCTGTTTGAGCGCCTTGCGACGTTGGCGCAGGCATTAAGCGTCACGCCAGGGCAGCTGGCGCTGGCGTGGTTGCAGGCAAAAGGCAGCGACATTATCCCTATTCCGGGCACGCGTACGCCTGCCCACATGCGCGAAAACTTAGCAGCACAAACGCTGCGCCTTGATGACATCACCCTGACACAGCTGGATGCCATGATGACGCCAGATCAAGTGGCAGGTGCCCGCTACGGCGAAGCGCAGCAAGCCGATATCGACACCGAAGAATTCACAGCGTAGCGGCGGCTAGCGAAAGTTGATGACGACAAATAGTTAAAAGCTATTAACATTTTAATAAAAAGCAAATTGTGGCTATGGCAGTTCTGCTTTAAAACAGAGCTAGGTGAAAGTGCTGGGTAAGCGCATTACATTTTTTACGCACAGTACTAGCGTGAGCAAGCTCACGGTCAGTTGACTTGGTCGTCGGTCAGACGAGCGCCACCAAGGCACAAGCAATAAGGGAGAAAGCTATGAGTGGTAAATGTCCTGTCATGCATGGTGGTAACACCTCAACGGGCACGTCGAATAAAGACTGGTGGCCTGAAGGTATTAATCTGGATATTTTGCACCAGCATGACCGCAAAACGAATCCGATGGATGCTGATTTTGACTATCGGGAAGAAGTCAGAAAACTCGATTTTGACGCGCTGAAGCAAGATGTTCATGCGCTAATGACCGACAGCCAGTCGTGGTGGCCAGCCGACTGGGGCCACTACGGCGGCCTGATGATTCGTATGGCATGGCATTCAGCGGGCACCTATCGCCTTGCCGACGGCCGTGGTGGCGGTGGTACTGGCAGCCAACGTTTTGCACCGCTCAACTCCTGGCCGGACAACGTCAGCCTTGATAAAGCGCGCCGTCTACTATGGCCAATCAAGAAAAAGTACGGCAACAAAATTAGCTGGGCCGACCTGATGATTCTGGCTGGCACGGTGGCTTATGAATCCATGGGCCTCCCTTCCTACGGCTTTTCGTTTGGCCGTGAAGACGTCTGGCATCCGGAAAAAGATATTTACTGGGGCAATGAGAAAGAGTGGCTGGCGCCTTCTGATGAGCGTTACGGCGACGTTGAAAAGCCGGAAACCATGGAAAACCCCCTAGCGGCGGTGCAAATGGGGCTTATCTATGTAAATCCCGAAGGCGTTAACGGCGTGCCCGATCCGCTTAAAACGGCTCAGCAGGTGCGTGAAACCTTCGCTCGTATGGCTATGAACGATGAAGAAACCGCCGCGCTCACCGCCGGTGGTCACACCGTAGGTAAATGTCACGGCAATGGTGATGCGGGGGCGCTCAGTGCCGTGCCCGAAGGATCATCGGTTGAGAGCCAGGGGTTTGGCTGGGGTAATCCGGCCATGGGCGGCAAGGCAAGCAATGCCGTGAGCTCTGGTATTGAAGGCGCCTGGACGACCAACCCTACGCAGTTCGATATGGGCTATTTCGACCTGCTGTTTGGCTATGAGTGGGAACTGAAGAAGAGCCCGGCAGGCGCCCACCAGTGGGAGCCCGTGAATATCAAAGAAGAAGATAAGCCGGTTGATGCCAGCGATCCCTCTGTTCGTCGCAACCCGATCATGACCGATGCAGACATGGCGATGAAGATGGATCCGACTTACCGGGCGCTTTGTGAAAAATTCATGGCGGACCCGGAGTATTTTAAAAAGACCTTCGCCAAAGCATGGTTCAAGCTGACCCACCGTGACCTAGGCCCGAAAGCGCGTTATATCGGCCCGGAAGTGCCTGCCCAGGACCTGATCTGGCAAGATCCGATTCCGGCGGGCAGCACTGACTACAGCGAAGAAGTGGTTAAGCAGAAAATCGCTGAGAGTGGCCTGAGCATCAGCGAGATGGTTAGCACTGCGTGGGATAGCGCGCGAACCTATCGCGGCTCTGATATGCGTGGCGGTGCCAACGGTGCTCGCATTCGCTTAGCGCCCCAGAAAGACTGGGAAGGCAACGAACCTGCGCGTCTCACCAAAGTGCTGGCAGTATACAAGCAGATTGCTGCCGACACCGGTGCGAGCCTTGCCGACGTGATTGTTCTGGCCGGCAGTGTGGCGATTGAAAAAGCCGCTAAAGCAGCAGGTTATGATGTTCGCGTTCCCTTCCTGAAAGGGCGTGGCGATGCCTCTGCTGAGATGACCGACGGTGAATCGTTTGAGCCGCTAGAGCCGCTGGCAGACGGGTTCCGCAACTGGCAGAAGAAAGACTATGCAGTGAAGCCGGAAGAGCTGCTGCTGGACCGCGCCCAGTTGATGGGGCTGACAGGCCCCGAAATGACCGTGCTGATCGGTGGAATGCGCGTACTGGGCACCAACTACGGCGGTACCCAGCAAGGTGTATTTACCCACCGTGAAGGCCAGTTGACCAATGACTTCTTCGTCAACTTGACTGACATGGGCAATACCTGGAAGCCAGTAGGTAACAATGCCTACGAGATTCGCGACCGTCAAACGGACGCCCTCAAGTGGACCGCTTCGCACATTGACCTAGTGTTTGGCGCTAACTCGGTTCTGCGTTCCTACGCAGAAGTGTATGCCCAGGACGATAACGGCGAGAAGTTCGTGAAAGATTTTGTCGCAGCCTGGACGAAAGTGATGAATGCGGATCGATTTGATATTGCTTAATCACGACGAGGTTTAATTCGTTTTGCCAAGCCCGCATCTAGAATGCGGGCTTTTTTATTGTGGCAGTAAAGCCGATTTTAGCATCTCGCGAACGGCGTCAGGGGTAAAAGGAGGGTGAGTAAAGCGTACGCCTGTTGCATCGAAGAGCGCGTTAGCAATCGCGGGAGCGCCGGGTAGTGATGTGGATTCTCCTACGCCTAATGGCGGCAGTTCCGGGCGATCAAGCAGCATGACATCAATTGCTGGAAGATCAGAAAAACGCAGCACTGGATATCCGCCCCATTCCCTGCTGGTGGGTAGGCTATCTTCAAAGGTGACACGTTCTTTTAAGGTGCGGCTTAGCATCTGAATGACATTGCCATGTACCTGATGGCGAACGCCGGCAGGATTCACCATTAGGCCCGCATCCTGCCCTACGAATAGCCGTTCCACGACAATACGTCCGCTCTTCGTATTCACTTTAAGCTCGACAACCCAGGCGGCGAGTGCCGCGCCAAAGCCTGGAAATTTACTGTGCACGTATTGCGCATAAGCGAAGCCTCGGCCATAGCACCAGTCAGCGTCTTTTTTCGGATTTTTATTGGCGACACCTGCTTTCCAGTTCGCACGCTGCACGAGCGCTTCAATAAGCTCGCAGGCGCGGACATCAGGCAAGTTGCGCAATCGGTAGGCGACGGGATCTTCGTTTGCCAAACAGGCCAGTTCATCAATGTAGCTTTCATGAGCGAAGGTGTTGGGTAATGCCGAGACGCCGCGTAGCCAAGAGGCGCGCACAAGCGTCGGCACGTCGTCACAAATGATTTGCCGATGAGGGTAATGATAGGGCGGCACTGATGTTCGGTCGCCCATTTCAAAGGGGATATCGATCGGCGGGGTTGTACCTGTCAGAAGCAGCGCCAGTGTCGGTGCACTGTTAGAAGGATAGCGTGAGCTAAAACGATAGCCTGCTGGGCTACCGTCTGCGTTCAGCCCGCCCTCAATAGCCATGTACTGAGCGGCTCCTTTAGGCTCCCACGTGTGCTCTTGCTCGCGCGTTAACTGCACGCGAACAGGGCGGCCGACTGCCTGGGAAAGAAGCGCGGCGTCCGCGCCCACATCGTCGGCGCAGTTGCGGCCATAGCAGCCCGACGTCTCCATGCGAGTGACGGTAATGACGCTCTCATCTAAGCCGGTTAGGCGCGCTAAGTCTGCACGCAAACTATGTGGATTCTGTGTTCCCGACCAGATGTGAAGCGCGCCAGCTTTAGCATCAGCCACTGAGCAAGAAGGGCCTATCGAGCCATGCAGTTGAAAAGGCCAAACATAGCTGCGATTGAGCTGCTGGCTGGCCACGCTAAGCGCGCTATCTAGATCACCCTCGTCGATAAGCATGCGCTGCTTGCTGGGTAAATCCAGTAGCGCTTGCTCAATATTGTCCAGTTGGGGAAGCCCTTCGACCGGGCGCCACTCAACTTTAAGCTGTTTAGCAGCAGCGGCGGCTTGTTCTTCACGCTCAGCAACGACACCGACAAAATCCCCTATCACGACAACGCTAATCACGCCTGGCAAATGAGCAACAGAGCTTTTATCAACGGCTATCAAGCTAGTGCCGATAAACGCGCCGTTATCGTGACCTACATAAGGGGGGCGAATCACTCGGCCATGCAGCATGTCGGGAAGGCGGAAGTCATGGACGAAGGTTAATTTTCCTGTGACTTTGTCAGGGATATCAACACGAGCCATGGCTCGACCCACTAGCGTGTAATCGCTGGCGGGCTTGAGCGGTGCGCGATCATCTAGCTTCAACGCATGGCGTGCACCCGTTAGCAATGCTCCAAAACTTATCGGCGGGTGATGCTTGTCGTTGGGCTGGATAGTACTGTTGAATTGAATAGCGCCGTGTTGGCAGCTGAGTAGGGAGCGCTCGACGCCAAAGTGTTTGGCAGCCAGTGTGAGCAAATATTCGCGTGCCTGTGCCGCGGCGCGGCGAAGAGGTTCCGCGGTAATCTGAATCGTCGCACTGGCGATGGTGGGTCCTTGGTTGGGCACATCAAAGGGATTGCCGAGCACCATGGTGACACTATCGAACGCCGTACTCAGCTCTTCCGCTACGATTTGTGCCAGTGACGTGCGTATGCCGGTGCCGAGATCTACGTGTCCGTTGAACGCCACGATATGGCTATCGCTCAAGATGGCGATGAATATCTCGGGCTCAATGGGCGTGAAGAGGGAAAGTGTGCCAGGTTGACCTGGAGCTGGTTTGGGCGGCGTTATAGGGTCTCTATAGACAACCAGAAGATCTGGCTCATGCAGCAGTGACTGTCTTGTATAGTTTGATTTATCCGCCATAACCGCTTCCAAAGCTATCTTTTAAATTAATGTATTTGAGGTGATGAATTGGCGATAAGTAAGGTAAAATTATAGCGTATACGCCATAAAAGCATGGTGAATTGTTCTCAAGCAAGCAGTATTTCGTGGGCTGCTACGTGCCCTGATCATCAGTGCCATACTCAGTACATCGCGGCGCCAATACATTAAGGATATTGAATGACAACGGATAGTGCGCTTCATCACTCGTCGGCCGGTGAGCATCCTACGCCTTCAGAGCAAGGCTATGATTTTTCAGAACAAGTGGGGCACCTGCTACGCAAAGCCTATCAGCGCCATACGGCTATTTTTCAGCGATACAGTAGCGATAAACAGTTAACGGCGATCCAGTTCGTGACGCTGTGCACGGTAATGGAACGTGGTCCCAGCTCGTTAACCGATATCGTCAACGTCACGGCGATAGACCCGGCGACTATCCGTGGCGTTATTAAACGACTCAAGGCCCGCGGATGGATCTCGCTGACCACGGACCCTAATGATCAGCGCAAAGTGATGGTTGTCATCACTGAGTTGGGCGCTGAGTTGGTAGAAAATATGGTACCCAGCGCCAAGCAAATCAGCGATCAGACCATGCAAAATCTCAATCCCGCAGAGCGCGTTGCGCTGATGCATCTGCTCGAAAAAATGAACGCGGATAGCTAGCTAGTGGCTAGGTGATCCAAGGTTTCATTCAGGCTAATGACATCCCCGTACTTACTATCGATATCAAACAGATTGGCTTCGTGGGGCGCTGGGTGGCGGTCGCCAACGCAGTCGCGCACGACGATCACGCGAAAGCCATGCTGTAGGCCGTCAACCGCAGTGGCGCGGACGCAGCCGCTGGTTGAGCAGCCGGTGATGATCAGCGTATCGACCCCCATCGCGACAAGCGTTGAAGCAAGCGAGGTGCCGAAGAAGGCGCTGGCATACTGCTTGGTCATCACCAGCTCGTCTTCACGCGGTGTTACCTCTGGGCAGAACGCTGCGTAAGGGTTGCCCGCTACCATGGCGCGCATTACCGGCGCTTTTTTCACCCATATGCCGCCATCAATTTGATCCGGCGCGTGATACAGGATGTTGGTGTGGAGGACAGGAATACCGCTATGCCGGGCTGCGTCTAACAGTGAGGGCATATTGGCAACGGCATCTACCACGCCCTGGGCAAATAGCGGCGAGCCAGGCGTGGTGTAGCCCTGCATGAAATCGACCACTAGCAGCGCAGGCTTGTTACCAAAGCCAATGCGGCCATCCCAAACACCTTTGTAGTTGTCGTCTAAAGAGCGATCGTCAGCACCTTTCCCGCTGGCTGTCTGGTTAGAGGGCGTCATGATATTAGCTCCTAGTAAGCGCCTGACAGCAAGGCACCAGCGCCGGGCACAATAGGCTCTAAATCGAGCGCTTTAAGCATGGCGTAGGTAGTGGCGATAGCAGCAGTGACCACTGGCTTGCCCGTTAAGGCTTCTACCTTGGCAACGGCCGCTAGCGATGGCATTTGTACACAGGCTGATAGCACGATGGCATCGACGTTGTTTAAATCGAGGCTAGCCACAATGCCAGGAAGATTAGCGGGATCGTGGCGGGCGACATCCAGGTTGTTAGGGATTTCGAGTGCTCGATAATCAAGCACTTCAATGCCTTCTTGGCGAATGTAGTCGACCACCATCTCGGTGAGTGGCTTCATATAGGGCGCTACCACGACCACGCGTTTGGCTTTCATCACGCCTAGTGCATCGACCAGCGCGCCAGCGCTCGTCACCACCGGCGTATCGCAGCCGTTCTCTTTGGTGCGGCTGCGTAAGCGCTGTTGTGATTCGCGGTGATAGCCAGGCCCCATGGCCATGATCGCGACCAAACAGGCGTAGCCCATCACATCGACTGCCGCATCGGAAAGCTCCAATGCACAGCGGTCTGACTCAGCATCCATCGCTGCGAGCTCGTCCTTGCTGACATTTTTCATGCGCATACGGCTGGAATGGAAGGTAAAACGCTCAGGCCGGATTAGCTGCCGTGCCGCCAGCATGGCCGGAATTTCCGTTTCCATCGTGATGTTAGAACTTGGCACAATCTGCCCGATGCGATAGTTCCTGGAATAGCTCTTGGTGCTGTGCGTCATGATCATTGGCCTTTGTTAGAGTTGTTTGCCGAGGAAGTCTTCAAAAGCGGCAAAAAAGCCGTCGAAATCATCCCAGGGAATCATGTGGCCCGCGTTTTCCGCGGTGGTAATCCGCAGGGTGGGCAGCAGATCGATCATTTCAGCGCGATCTTCATCCTGGATAACGCCGCCTTTGCCCGCGCACATCAGCAACGTAGGCACGTTGATGTTGGGGAGGTCTTGGTGGATATCGACGCTGTGAAACTCTTCAAACGCCTGAACTATGGCCGGCTCAAAGCAGGTATGTAGCCACTCGGCGCGCAGCCGCAACTGCTCGTCACTCCAGGTCGGGCAGTAGTGACGCATGGTCTCAATGTCGGCGCCACGCGTGCAGTCACGAATCGAGTCCACATACCACGGCAGCTTGCTGGGATATTCTCGACGTCCTGGTCCTGAAACCGGTGGGTCGATCAGTACCAGTTTGGCAATGCCCTTTGCGCCGCGGCTCATGGCGCGAAGCGCAAAGCGCGCGCCCATGGAGTGGCCCGCTAGAATGACATTGTCGAGCCCTAACTCATCAATAAACGCAATCACATCGTCAGCGCAGGTGTCGATGTCGTAAGCGAACTCGGGGCCGCTAGACGATAAGCCCCGCCCACGGACATCCAGCACGTAGGTATCGAAGTGCTGACCCAGCCGCTCGGCTACAAACCCCCAGGTGATAGCGGGGCTCGTAATGCCCGGTATCAGCACCAGGGGTTGGCGTGAGGACTTAGCGCTGTCACCGAAACGCAGGTAGTGCTGGCGAATACCGTTGGCATGTAAGTTCGCGCCATAAAGATAGGTGCTGCTCATACTGGGCTTCCTTCATTGATCGCGTCAGGTTGCTTCAGTGGTACTTCAAAGGCATCGTAGGCGAATACCCAGGCCGGGTCTTCATCTGCGCGTAGCCATGTATTGTCGTGGGAGACCTGCTGCACTCGCGAGGCACGCTCAAAGCGATTGGTGCGATAAAGCTCGAAAGCACGTTGATAATTGTCAGCGCCAACATCTTCCAGGCAACGCACCAGCATGGCAGCATCTTCAATCGCCATGGCGGCGCCTTGAGCCATATGTGGCTTCATTGGGTGACAGGCATCACCAAGCAGTACTAATCGATTTTCATGCCAAAGTGGTAGCGGATTACGTTCCAATAAAGGCCACTTCGTGACGCTTTCTGTGCAGTCAATCAGCGCTTGTACGGTGGGGTGATAGCCTTTGAACGCTGTACGCATTTCTTCCTGGGAGCTATCGACGAAGGAGGTGCCGTGGTTCCAGTCGGGTTCGGGCACGCCCGTCACGTAGTAATACTCTTTTTCGTCGCCGGTGACGAAATAAACCATCATATGACGATCTTCTGACCACCACTTTACGCACGCCTCAAAATCCAAATCGTACGCTTTGAGCTTTTCAGCGGAGATAATGGCGCGATGGGCAACCCAGCCACTGTAGATAGGTGCTTCAGCGCCGAGTAATTTCTCACGCAGGCGTGAATTAACACCATCAGCACCAATGACTAAATCGGCTTCTTCGATTGAGCCATCGGCGAAGGTCATGACGACTTTATCGCCGCTGTCATCGACATCTACCAAGCGCTTATCGAAATGTAGATTATCCTGGTCGAGCGTGCTCACCATTAATTCGTGGAGGTCGCCACGGTGGACGGTGATATAGGCTGCCCCGTAGTTTTCGAGAGCAAACTCACCCAGCGGGATACGCGACTGATATTCCCCCGTCATGCCGTTACGGCTGAACCAGTAATCAGGATGTGACCCCATGGCATTAAGCTTGTCCTCAATGCCAATACGCCGCATGACTTTCATAACATTGGGGCCAAGGTGAATTCCCGCGCCAAGGCGAGAAAAAGCCGGCGCTTGTTCGTAAACCTTGGTGGGATAACCCGCTTGCTGCAGCAGTGCGCCAGCCGCGGCACCGCCAAGGCCGGCGCCAATGACTGCAATGGTGGGTTTGTTCTTCATATCGTCGTTGCCTCGCTGTTTTTATTCACACACCACCGTGCAGAGCGCCTCAGGGAGTGAGTTTGTGAATGCTATAAAACAACGTATACACCATTTATTTGTTGGTCAAGGATTTAATGGGAAAATTATTTTTATGAGCAAATAGGTTGATTGAGTATATATTATGCTGAATTTAATGACTTTTTTTGTATTTTTATGGTTTTTATAAAAACTTGAAAGACTCATCAATTGAGTGCTATATGTTTATTAGTATTTTTTTATGGCGTGTACGCTTTTTATGCATGTTTATGAGCATCGCCGCACTTTACCGGTGCACGCCTAGCGATGAAGGCGAAAATAGGCTGATTATTCAGTACGACGAAGAGTGTTTGGCAAGCAGGCCGTTTTAACAATAAGATGATGATTCCTTATGACGCTAACGTTGACAGTCAATGGACAAGAACATGAGCTGGCAGTGCCCCCGCATACGCTGCTACTCAATGTGCTGCGTAATGACCTAGCGCTTAATGGGCCTAAATACGGCTGTGGCTTGGGCGAATGTGGTGCATGCAGTGTATTGATCGATGGCATGGCCGCACGAACGTGCGTGCTACCCGTGTCCGCTGCCGTTGGCCATGACGTCATTACGCTTGATGGGCTGGCCAGCAACGGCCAGCTTGATCCTGTTCAGCAAGCCTTCATTGATGCGCAAGCAGCCCAGTGTGGCTACTGCCTGAACGGCATGATTATCACCGTTCGTGCGCTGTTAAATCATAACGCACAGCCTTCAGCGCAACAGATTCGTACCGCGCTTGAGCATAATCTGTGCCGATGCGGTACTCACGTTGAAATTCTGCAAGCAGCGCGCCTGGCTGTTGACCTCAATGCGAGCCGATTGCAGGAGCCACTTCATGAGTGAAGGGCAGCGGCTTCGTCGTCAGCATCATCAGGCGAGCATTCCCGCGGCATTGGCGCATTCACGCTATGGCGTCGTCGTACGCCCACCTCACTATCATTGGGATGGCGAGCGGTTTGAGAGCGATCGCTTAATCAGTGTTGATAGGTCCAGCATCGGCTCACTACCAGGTGCTATTGAGGTGGTGGTTGAAGAAGACTTTGTCGGTGTTGTTGCCGGCAGTTTGGCCTTGGCTATTGATGCGGCTAAACAGCTCAAGGTTGAGTGGCAATCCGTGCGTCAGCCAACCAATAGCGCACCTGATTCTATTAAATCTACGTCTCTCAAATTCAGCGCTGTTAAAACAAGCCCTCAATCGCAGGCGTCAATGCGTCAGCAGTATGGCTGGCCGAGCCGGATGCATTGGGGAAATAGCCCCGGCTGGGTGATCGCGGATTACCGCCAGCACCAGCTCGATATTTGGGGAGAAACCGTTACTCCACTGGCGCTTAAGCACGATTTAAGTCGCTTAACCGCATTGCCCGTTAACCAGATTGAACTCTATTGCCTCGACCAAACGCACGTGTCGCGTCAAGCAACCGGGCTTGGCCGCCATTGCGGCGATGATGCCGCTGTCGATGCGGCGCTAATGTCTAAGGCGGTGGGGGCTCCGGTAGCGGTTTGGCTTGATGCCCGCTATGCAAAAGATAAAGAGGCGCTGGGTCAGGCGCAGCGGATGACGCTAGAAGCCGATCTTGCCAGCAGCGGTGAGATCACCCGCTATCATTACCAGCAGGCTAGTATTATCGGTGAGGTCGCCGCTGTCGGGCTCTGGCTGAGTGGCAAGGCCGCGATCACCGAGCTTAGGGCTGAGGCTTCGGCTACTGAGGCTTCGGATAATAGTAACGATGCGGCGCCGTTTTCACCTTACGTTTTTCGCGACCAATATCTTGCTGCAAGAAGCCAATCCAATAGCCTTTCAAGTGATTCTACTGTCGTCGACATTCAGCAGGCGTTTGCGCGAGAGTCGTTTCTAGATGAGGTGGCTCGTGATAGCGAACAGGACCCCATTGCGCTGCGTCTTCGTCACCTCGACGATGCGCGTGGCATAGCGCTAATAGAGTCGGTCGCTAAACGGGCTGAATGGACGCTGCCTCTGTCGCCGCTTTCTCCCACGTCAGCGCCAAATTCAGCGCCGCAGGACCTGCTGCGAGGTCGCGGTTTTGCATACTCTCAGCTGCCAAGCCGTGATCAACGTGAGGCACCCGGTGTACGCTCCGCGTGGATTGCCGACGTAGTGGTTAACCGTATTACCGGTGAGGTGCAGCTGACCCGCTTGGTGGTTGGCCAAGACACGGGGCCTGATGTGGATACCGCGCGTCTTCAGCAAACGCTCCAAACACGGGTATTGGGTGAAGCTCGCCCACTTTTGGGTCAAAGCCCTGCGTTTGATGAGTGGGGTGATGGCCGCAATGTACTCGTGCCCGTCGCTTCAGGAGCAGGCAAGCTGGCTACGCGCGGCTATCAACCGGCAACGCAAAGGGTGCCTTCTTCGTTTAACCAACCTGCTACCGATGTATTAACCGGGGCTGAGCTGTCGCCCGGTGTTGCCGTGATTGCCAACGCGCTATTTGATGCGACCGGCATTCGTTTTCGCCAGCCTCCCTTTACTGCCAAGCGTGTCCGCCAGGCACTCCAAGAGCCGACGGTGGAGAGTACAGGGCGCCCGGCCAAACTGCAGCGGCCTGCGAAGCGACGCTGGTTAGCCGCTGCGGCACTGACTACAGTGGCGGGCACGGTGGCTATAGCATGGCCGTGGAAAGGCGCCGTGGTCCCTATTGCTCGGCCAGCCGCCAATCTTTATTCCGCCGATACCATTGAGCGCGGGCGGCTAGTCGCCGCCGCTGGTGATTGCGCAGCGTGCCATACCGCTGACAATGGTGTAGCCAACGTGGGTGGGCGTTCATTTGAAACGCCTTTTGGAACGCTCTACAGTACTAACATTACGCCAGACGAGGTAACGGGTATTGGTCAGTGGTCCTACGCGGCGTTTGAACGAGCAATGCGCCATGGCATCAGTCGCGATGGCAGTCATCTCTATCCCGCTTTTCCCTATACGGCGTTTGCCAAAACAAGTGATACCGACTTACAGGCGCTGTACGCCTACCTAATGTCTCAGCCGGCGGTGTCATCGGATAAAACCGTTAACGATCTTGCTTTTCCTTTCAGCGTACGCGCCTTAATGGCTGGCTGGAACACGCTTTATCACGACCCCACTCCCTTCCAGCCAGACCCCATGCAAAGCGAGCTTTATAATCGAGGCGCCTATCTGGCAGAAGGGTTAGGCCACTGCAGTGCTTGCCATAGCCCACGTAATGCCATGGGCGCGGAGAAAAGCGGCAAGAATTATTTTGCAGGGGCCTTTGTTGATGGCTGGGAGGCGCCGCCACTCAATGCGCTGTCGCGTGCGCCGGTTGCTTGGAGTGAAACATCGCTCTACGACTATTTGCGCCATGGTGAGTCGGCGCTGCATGGGGTTGCCTCTGGCCCGATGGCACCAGTCGTTGCGGGATTGGCCGAATTGCCTGAATACGACGTGAGAGCCATTGCCCACTATGTGGCCACACAGATGCAGGCACCGACGGATGATAGCGACGTAGCGGTGGCGAGGGCGGAGGAGCGTGTGGCTGGCGCAACGCTTAGTGCGCCCGGCTTGGAGGCGGGCGAGCGCCTATTCGATGGCGCTTGCGCAGCCTGCCACGTGGCAACCGGAGTACCTACTTTCTCCAGCGCGAGTACGTCACTCGCGCTGAATACCAATATTCATAGCGACCACCCAGACAACGTTATTCAGTCGATTTTAAGCGGTGTCCACGCAGACCACGTTCCAGGAACCGGCAGTATGCCTGGTTTTTCCGACAGTTTTAGCAATACCCAAATCGCTGATTTAGCGATGTATCTTCGAGCGCGCTTTGCACCAGATAAAGCACCTTGGCAACAACTAGAACAACGTAGCGCTGATTTACGCCAGCCTCACCAAAACAACACACACTCTACTCCATGATGTAATAAAACGAGGTGGACTATGAAACCTGAGTTTGGAAAACGAAGTAAATGGATATGGCTCGTATGGATAATTGTCCTGCTGAGCTATTTAGTGCCTTACACCCTGTTGAGCAATGTCGCGTTTTGGTACGGCAGCTTCTTGTTTTGGGCGGTTGCAGGGTTAATTGTCATTGCGCTGAACGTGTTTATCACTAAAGACTTCGAGGATCACAGCAATGACTGAGTCACTCATTTGGTGGTCTATTGCTATCTATTTATTGATTGCGGTAGGCATTGCGATTATGTCGCGACAAGGCGCTGCAGAAAGTATGTCAGGATACTTTTTGGGCAATCGACAGATGAATGGTTTTGTCTCGGCGCTGAGCTACAGTGCCACCACCTACAGCGCGTTTATGATGGTCGGTTTAGCAGGCCTCACCTACGCCGGAGGCGTGGGCGCACTGGGGTTTGAAATTATTTATTTTGCGGGCGTTTCCCTGGTGGCTATCTTCGGGCCGAAGTTTTGGGCCGTCGGAAAAAAGTTCGGTTATGTGACGCCAAGCGAAATGCTGGGTCATCGCTATAACAGCAAACATGTCGCAATGGCGGTTTCTCTTGCCAGCTGTATCTTCCTGATTCCTTATTCAGCGGTTCAGTTGGCGGGTGTAGGTTACCTGTTGCAAGGTATTACCGACGGGGCGATTACCTTTACGACGGGCGTCATCATGGCCACGATGATTGCTATCTTCTTCTCTTATATAGCGGGAATTCGCTCGGTCATGTGGACCGACTCTCTCCAGGCGATCATGATGATTGTGGCCTCGACGCTCGTGGCATTCCTGGTCATTCAGGGCCTGGGTGGTTTTGGCGCGCTATTTGACACGCTTGCGACGGAGCATCCTCAGTCACTCACGGTGCCGGGCTCGGGTTTGTTCAGCTTCGTTACTTTCTTAGGGCTAACGATTCCTTGGTTCTTCTTTAGCCTCTCTAATCCCCAAGTTAGCCAGCGCCTGTTTATGCCTTCTTCATTGCGCGCAATGCGTCAAATGCTGATTGGTTTTCTAGTGTTTGGCTTTATCTACACCATGGTGTCGGTACTGTGGGGCTTCTCAGCTTTAGCCGCTTTCCCCAGCCTTGCAAGTGCCGATTTGGCGACGCCCACGCTGCTAGCATCTGAGTTTGTACCACCGGTACTGGGTGTGATCGTGATGGTCGGCATTATGGCAGCAGCCGTTTCTACTATTGATTCCATCATGCTGACGCTGGCCTCAATGGTCTCTCGTGATGTGTATGCGAACGTGAAGCCTAACGTCAGTGAGAAACGCCAGCTGCTGGTGGGTAAGTTTGTTGTACCTGTCATCGCAATTTTGGCATTGGCCTTTGCCGAGCTGCAGTTGGACTTGATTGCCGTACTGTCAGTCGCCGCATCGTCTGGCCTGGTCGCGATGGTGCCCGCCATTATCGGCGCTTTCTATTGGAAGCGTGGCACTGGCGCTGGTGCCTTAGTCAGTGTGGTAGGCACGAGTGCCTTTGTGCTGCTGATGTATGCCACCGGAAACTCACTGCTGGGTCTGCCTTCCGGCATATGGGGAATCGTCGTCGCTAGCGTGCTTTTTGTTGGCGTTAGTCTGATGACCAAGCCTCATCAAGCAGCCACCGATGCTTTCTTTGACGCCATATCAGAAGAGCTGGGTAAAAAGCGCAGCCACAAGGTTAGCCCGTCGACTCAGGAGTCGAACGTTTAGTTTTATCTGACAATATTTAGAGCGTTTGAGGCCTAATATTGGAAGCTCAAACGCTCTCAAGAAGATTTTCCTAACACGATATAAGATTTACACCAGCGAAGTAGGAGTCTTTATGGATCATGCAGGCTTTACGGAAATCTGTCTCCATCAGTTAAAAATGTCCGGCGTACACGAAGGTGAAAGACTTGTGGTGCTTACGCAGGGAAGCGAGCGCCTGGAATATGCCGATGCCTTTATGGCCGCGGGTCAGCGTTTAGGCGCCAACATGTACCACATGCGCTTACCCGCTCCGCTACCCACTGGCGGTTGGAGCGTGGGTGCGACAGGGCTTGCCAGTATGCCCGACGCGGTGGAGGCGCTCAAAAATTGCGATATGCTGATCGACTGTATTTTTCTGCTTTTCTCACCTGAGCAAATGGCCATTCAAGCGGCCGGTACACGGATCTTAACCGCCGTTGAACCACCGGAATTGCTGGCCAGAATGCTGCCTACGAAGGAACTCCGGGAAAAGGTTGAATTAGCCGCCGAGTTGCTGGCAAAAGCCAAGGTTATGCGCATCACGTCGCCCCACGGAACGGATGTCACCTATCAACTTAATACATACGCCACCGTTGCTGAGTATGCCTGCACCGATGAGCCCGGGCGGTGGGACCATTGGCCGTCCGGCTTTGTATTTACCGGCGGTGATGATGACGGGGTTGATGGCACCATTGTCGTTGCGCCAGGCGATATTTTGCTGCCCCAGAATATGTATGTCAGAGAGCCGATTACGTACACCATCAAGAAGGGCTGGATTACCGATATCCGCGGTGGGCTAGATGCGGAGCTGGTTAAGTCCTACATGGAAAGCTTTAACGATCCGCGTGGGCTGGGTATGAGCCATGTCGGTTGGGGCATGAACCCCAATGCCAAGTGGCACCGTATGGTGCCTGGCGAGTTTCCCGGCGGCATGGGCATGGAGCCGCGCAGTTTTTATGGCAACGTAATGTTCTCTACCGGGCCAAATAATGAGTTAGGTGGCACTAACGATACGGCCTGCCATCTCGATATCCCGATGCGCAATTGCTCGCTGTTTCTGGATGGTGAACCTATTGTGGTTGATGGCGATATTGTCGTTAAAGAACTGCAAATGGCCAGACATTAATGCGTTAGAACCTGGTCGTGCCAAAGCCCTCAACAAAGCCCCTCAACCGAGGGGCTTTGACGTATTAGCGCCACACGTTTAGCTGTGCCCGATAATCATCCTGCGCTTGGCTGGCGCTGACAGGGGTTAGCCACACCTTCGTGCCCGGCAGGCATTGGGAAAGCATCGCGCAGGCGGTCGGGGTGAGCGCACCCAGGCGCGGATAGCCGCCAATTGTCTGGCGATCGTTCATGAGTATGATGGGCTGACCGTCAGGCGGTACTTGAACGGCACCGAGTGGAATGCCTTCGGAAATAATGCCGGTCAGTGAGCCATTCAGGACAGGTCCCGTGAGCCGCACGCCCATACGGTCGGCGCGGTTATCCACCGTCCAAGGCTGATTAAAAGCTTGGAACAGTGCGCGACCGCTAAACGAGGCGATCTGTGAACCGAGTACGATAGGTAAGCGGCAGCCTGACGCTGGCATCTGCGGGCCTTGGCCTTCCGCAATACGGCGAATCGCTGGGGCGGTGCCTTTCCATGTCAAGCGGTCGCCCACTTTCAGCGGTTTACCATCTTCATGTAAGCCGCCTAGCTGCTCACGGGCGGTGCAGGCGCGACTGCCCAGCACTTCGGGCGCATTTAGCCCGCCGGGAAACGCGAGGTAGGCCCGCAACCCCTGGCGAGGCTGGCGAAATACTAAGCGCTGGCCGGGCGTCAGGGTGAAGCTTGTGTTCGGGGCCAGTGGCTTGTCGTCTAACTGGGCATCCAAGTCAGCGCCCGTTAGCGCAAGGTGCACTTCGCATTCGGTTTCGAGGCTTAAGCCGCCGCCCATGACAATCTCGAGGGCTGCGCTGTTTGGCTCGTTGCCTAGCAGCCAGTTGGCCCATCGAAAAGAAATCCAGTCGGCCGCACCGCCTTGGGTCACGCCAAGATGGCCCACGCCAAATCGTCCGGCATCTTGAATTAACGCCAGCGGTCCTGCTTGTTTAACGAGCATTCCTGCGGGCGCTTTACGCGTAGCAACTTGGCTCATGAGCGCTCCTCCATCGGGGTGGTATCACCACCGTCCGCTTCAAACTCGGCGCGCGAGATCGCTTTAAACCGTACTTTGTCACCAGGGCGGAACAGGGGGTCGCCACGCTTGGCATACTCGAAAAGCGGCACGTTAGTACGGCCAAGAATGTTCCAGCCACCTGGCGAAAGCAGCGGGTAAATCGCCGTTTGGCGATCGGCAATACCTACGCTGCCTGTCGCGACTTTGCGGCGCGGCGTTTTTAAGCGCGGGGTGGCTAGCGCTTCATCTACCAAGCCCATGAAGCCATAGCCGGGCGCGAAACCGAGTGCGAATACGCAGTAGTCGTGGTTGCAGTGCTGTTCGACCAGCGCCTCGACGCTTAAGCCCGCGCGCTTGGCGACCAGGGGCAGCTCGGGCCCCACGCTTTCGTCATACCACACGGGAATTATGTGTAGTTCACCCGCTTGGGTATCTGCAGGCGTGAGGTTGCAAAGCGTCTTGTTGATAAGGCTTAGGGCATCGCTGTGATTCAGCTGCTGACAGTCGTAGTGAACTAATAGCGTGGTGTATGAGGGGACTAAATCAATTAAAGCGTTCCCAAAGGCGGCGCGCAGGGCTTGATCGGCGGCGATCACCCACGCCATATTGGCTTCATCAATGGTATCGAACAGGCGCACCATTAGGGCGTCCATGGCGGTCGTTTCAATGCGCATTTTAGGACGTATTTGAATGCTCGGTTTCACGCCTGCTCCAACGCCTGAAAGGCCTCGCGGATGGCACGCACGGCGGCCACTGATTCGGGATTGTCGCCGTGAACACAAAGTGTGTCGCAGGCCAGCTGTAGCGGAGTGCCGTCAAGTGAGGTGAGCGATTCGCCTTTCGCCAGCATCACCGCCTGATCGACGATAGTGTGCTGATCGTGATGAACGGCGTTCGGTAAGCGCCGTGAGGCCAGATGGCCATTGGCATCGTAGGCGCGGTCAGCAAATGTTTCGAACCATAGGGTAATGCCCAGCTTGGCGGCTAACTCGCGGTGCGGCGCAGCGTCGGCCGTCGACATCACCATCAGCGGCAGGCTGGGATCATAGGCACGCACAGCGCGCATCACGCCTTCGAGTAACGCAAGGTTAGCGGCCATGTCGTTATACAGCGCGCCATGGGGTTTTATGTAGCTGAGTTGCGTGCCTTCCGCTTGGCATATGCCCGCCAGTGCGCCGACTTGGTAGAGCACCATATCTTCAGCCTCTTCCGGGGAGCAGGCCATTGAGCGGCGGCCAAAGCCCATTAAATCGGGGTAGCCTGGGTGCGCACCAATACGCACGCCGTGCTGGACAGCCAGTTTGACGGTACGTCGCATCACATGAGGGTCAGAGGCGTGAAAGCCACAGGCGATATTGGCGCAATCGACATAGGGCATCACATCGGCATCTAAGCCGAGGCTCCAGTTGCCAAAACTTTCGCCCATATCGCAGTTAAGCAGGGGGATGGCCATAGCGACTCCTGTTATTTAGGTGCTTTCACTTAGCAAAAGCTAACGTGTAAACCACCAACAATATATGAATACGGCTTGCCCAGTGCCAATCGTTTTTGATAATTTTTATTTTCTACTGCTCTTATCATATTGTTATTGGTTGGAAAAATGATTAATCGCTGAGCGCGATATATTTTAGCGCTAGCAGCAGGGCGTGATAAAAGCGTTGGCTGTAGTCACTGTTAAAAGTGGCCTCAACATTGCATGGTTAATGCATCGTCACGTGCGTCATCACTCTGTTTAAAGGGCTGGCAGTACGACAACGCTTATTTTATCAGTCAACCATTGCTAGAGCATTCCGTATGGCCTGCCCAAGCGCTATGCTCAGAGGGCGAATGGATATTACAACAACACGTTTCTCCGGGCGTTGGATTACTTCCAGTGCCTCCTCTGGTACTACTACAGAAGTAACACATTAATAAAATGAATAAGAGGGTTCTCAAGATGCGCAAAACACTAACGTCTACACTGCTACTGGCAACTGCCTGCGGCTTAACGGTCACGGCTCACGCTGCCGAATGGACTATGGCCACGCCCTATGGCGATGCTAGCTTCCACACTCAAAATACCAAGCAGTTCGCCGAAGATGTGGCAGAAGCTACCGATGGTGAGCTGACCATCACCGTTCATAGCGGGGGGGCATTGGTCGCTCATGGGGAAATTAAGCCGTCGGTCCGCCGGGGCACTATTGATGCAGGTGAAGTGTTTCTCTCGGTTCTGTCCAACGATGACCCTATTTTTGAAGTCGACACGCTGCCAGGCGTAGCGGGTAGCTATGATGATGCCTACGCGCTTTGGGAAGCGACTAAGCCCATGATTACCGAGCTATTTGCTGATCAAGGATTGATTCCTTTGTATGCGGTTGCGTGGCCCGCGCAAGGTATTTACACCGCAGAAGCACTCACAGATCCTGCGCAGTTTGAAGGGTTGCGCGTTCGTGCTCCTAACATCAATACCCAGCGCTTCGTCGATTACTTGAGTGGCAGCCCCACAGAAACCGAAGAATCGGATATTCCCACCGCGTTCAGCACTGGCCGAGTGGATGCCATGATTACCTCCAGCTCCACCGGCAGTTCCATGGCCGCGTGGGATTATGTAACGGATTACACCAATGCCAACCTGTGGCTGCCTAAAAATATAATATTCATGAGTCAGCGTAGTTTTGATGGGCTGGATGAAGCGACTCAGGACGCGTTAATGGAAGCCGCCGCTGAGGCTGAAAAACGTGGCTGGGAGATGAGCCAAGAAGATAACGATGCTAGTTTGGTCACGTTGGAAGAGAAAGGTGTTGCGGTTTCTGAGCCTAATGAAGCCATATCCGCTGCCCTACAGTCGGCTGGCGACAAGCTCTTTGAAGACTGGCAGTCTCGTGCCGATGACGAAGCTAAGCAGGCACTGGAAGCTTATCGCGATCAGCGGGATAGCTAATCCTCATCTTGATAGCTCTTGTGAGGGGCTGGCTTTGGCCAGACCCTCTGTTTTTCCCATGTGCTTCGCGAGACTGTGAATATGACGTTTAAATTCGACAAACTCTATCGTCTGGGAGCTTGGGGAGCAGCGGCGTGTATGGTGGCTATCTGTGCGCTCATCGCGTTCCAGGTGACCTTTCGATTGATAGATGCTCTGCTTGTACTGGTTGGCTTGAGTCGCCTGGGTTTAAGTATTACCGGCGTTTCGGAACTGGCTTCTTACCTGCTGGTAGGGGCGACCTTTTTAGGATTAGCCTACACCTTTGTGCACCATGCCCATATTCGTGTGACGCTGCTGATTGCACGTCTGCCATCGGCCGTGCGCGTTTGGTTTGAAGTATTTTGTTTAATTATTGCGCTGGCGATCAGCCTAATACTGAGTTACGGCCTGATTGAGCTGGCAAGAGAAAGTTTGGCGTATAACGATGTTTCCTCAGGATTTTTGTCGATTCCGCTATGGATTCCCCAAACCGTGCTGGCGACGAGCGTCGGCCTGCTGTGTTTGGCCCTTATCGAAGCCTTGTTGATGGCATTGCGCATCGCCGCCCGCGACCCCTCGAGCTTTCGCGAGGCCACCGCGACGGATGACAGTGAGATGCACTGAGGTTATGTCTGCTAAGTCTATGACAACTCACTTTGTACTTACTCAGCCCATGCTTTTTATTCCGGAGACGCCCGCGTGCTATTACTAAGTTTGGCTACCATTCTTACTCTTATGCTATTGCTTGGCAGCGGGGTGTGGATCGCCTTCGCGCTGATCGGCACTGCCTGGATAGCATTAGAGTTCTTCAGCTCGTTCTCACCAGGATCGATCTTAGCCTCAGATTTTTGGGGGGCTAGCTACGGCTGGGACCTTACCGCACTGCCTATGTTTATCTGGATGGGTGAAATACTGTTTCGCTCAGGCCTTGCCGACAATATGTTTCGCGGCCTGTCACCCTGGCTGAATCGACTGCCTGGCCGTTTACTTCATACCAATATTATTGGCAGCGGGATGTTTGCTGCGGTGTGCGGCTCTTCCGCGGCGACCTGCGCTACGGTGGGCAAGATGACGCTACCAGAGCTTGAACGACGGGGCTACGACAGCAATATGGCGATTGGTACGCTGGCCAGCGCCTCGACGCTGGGGCTGTTGATTCCACCGTCTATCGTGCTGATCGTCTACGGTGTGGTGACTGAGCAGTCGATCTCCAGGCTGTTTATGGCAGGCATTGGCCCCGGTTTAATGATCCTGGCAATGTTTATGACCTATCTCATTTTATGGGCGCTGCTTAAAGGCAATCGTGAAGGGCTTACCGGTGAAGATGAGTCGGACATGAGCTTTGCGGAAAAGCTGCGTAATACGTGGTCACTCGTCCCTATTTTGCTACTGATCGGCGGCATTGTCTTTTCAATCTATGGTGGGTTAGCGTCGCCCACTGAGGCGGCTGCGGTGGGTGTGGTGCTATCGATTGTGATTGCACGTTTTAACGGTCACTTTGATCGCGATATCTTCAAAAACTCACTGTTTGCCGCTGTCCGTACGGCCTGCATGATCGCGTTTATTATTGCCGGCGCCTCATTTTTAACCTCGGCGATGGGCTTTACTCAAGTGCCCATGAAACTGGCTCAAGCGATTAGTGAAATGGGGCTTTCACCCACCATGCTGCTGGTAGCACTGACCCTGCTTTTGCTGGTGATGGGGTGTTTTCTCGACGGTATCTCGCTGATTCTGCTGGTGACGGCGATTATTATGCCGGTGGTAAGCGCTGCGGGCTTCGATTTGATTTGGTTTGGTATTTACCTGGTCGTAGTGGTTGAAATGTCGCAGATTACGCCGCCAGTTGGTTTTAATCTGTTCGTGATTCAAGGATTAACCGGTAAAGATATTCTGACCATTACCAAGGCCACGCTGCCGTTTTTCCTACTGATGCTGCTGGCGATTGCATTAATGCATATCTTTCCCGGCATCGCCCTCTACCTGCCTGAAGCTATGAATAAATAAACGCTCGGATTGGCCATGAGGCAGCATCCAGGCTGCTTTGAAAATGCCTGGATGCTTAACTGATACTCTTGGTAGCCGCGCGGCTAACCTCCTAATCCAGTGCACAAGTCCTTTTAGTAAGCCCTGTCTTCAATCAGTCAGTCCTGGGCATTTCTTTGCTAAAGTGGAATGGTTCGTTCTGTTCATTAAGGAGTCTCCATGCGAATTCTCTTCACTGGCGGCAGCGGCAAGGCCGGTCGTCATGCGACGGCCTACCTGCGCGATCAGGGCCACCGAGTCACCAATCTGGATTGGATTGTGTCCGACGTGCCCGGTATCACCACTCTGAAGGTCGACTTGACGGACGCTGGCCAGGTGTTTAATGCATGCCAAGCTTACGCAGGGATCGACGAGCTTGAACCGGGCACCGGCGTGCCGCGTTACGATGCTATTGTCCATTTCGCCGCTATTCCCGCTATCCTGCACCGGCCGGATAATGAAACCTATCGTATTAATACACTCAGTACCTATAACGTGCTGGATGCCGCCACTCGGCTAGGTATTCCTAAGGTGATTTTTGCCTCCAGCGAGACCACTTACGGCATCTGCTTTGCGGATGGTGAGAAGACACCGGACTATCTGCCGGTCGATGAGGAGCATCCCACCGTTCCCCAGGACAGCTACGCTATGAGCAAGGTGGTTAATGAGGTAACGGCGCGTTCCTTTCAGGCGCGCTCAGGTATCGATATCTACGGCTTAAGAATCAATAACGTTATTGAGCCGCATGAATACGCCGAGCTATTTCCGGACTTTTTAGATCAACCGGCTATGCGCCAGCGCAATATCTTCGCCTACATTGATGCGCGTGATCTGGGGCAGATGGTCGACTGTTGCCTGAAGACAGATGGCCTGGGTTACGAGGTCTTCAATGTTGCCAATAACGATCTTTCGGTTGGCCTGACGAATGCCCAGGTGATTGAACGCTTTTACCCGAACGTGCCGCTCAGGCGCGAGATGGGCGAGTTCGAAACTTTCTATAGCAATGACAAAGCACGTCGTCTTGTCGGTTTCGCACCGACTTACTCATGGCGGGATGCGTTACCGAGCGCTGATAGCGAGCGATAAAGAGAGGGATAAAGAGAGCGATAAAGAGAGCGATAAAGAGAGGGATTAGCAGCGTCATCGTTTTGTCATGGCCCTTGGCATACTCTACGCACCGCGAGCCCACGATGAGAGGAGTGCCGCTATGCGCCTGGCCTTGTTTGACCTTGATGACACGCTTCTGGACGGAGACTGCAGCGCCCGCTGGAACCTATGGATGATAGAGCAAGGTTGGATCAGCGATGCCGAGACCTTTATGGCGCGTGCAGAGCTGATGCAGCAGGCCTACCACGCGGGAAAGCTTAAGCTTGAAGAGTATCTGGCGATGACGCTGAAGCCGCTGCGCGGGCGCCGTGTTGTTGATGTTCAAAAGGAGGTCGAGCGGTTTGTTGCGACCCACCTGCAGCCGCGTATTTTCGACCAAGCATGGGCGTGTTTGGAGTCGCACCGCCAGGCTGGCGATACAATGGTGCTGATTTCAGCCTCTTCCCGTCACTTGGTGGCGCCCATGGCGGTGACGCTAGGTATTGACCACGTCCTGGCGGTAGAGCCTAGTGTCGAAAGCGGTATTAATGAACAAGCACGCTATACCGGCGGTAGCGAGGGCATCTTTTCATATCGCGGCGGAAAGGTCTTACGTCTTCAACAGTGGTTAGCGGAACAACAGGTAACGCCTAGTCACATCACGTTTTACTCTGATTCACGTAACGACTTGCCCTTATTGCAGTACGTTGACTGCCCTGTAGCGGTGAACCCCGACCCAGTGCTGGCTGAGGTAGCGAGTGTAGAAGGGTGGCCATGCTTAAACTGGCGAACACCCTTGCATATTGTGTCGCCTCACGCTTTAGATAAGCATTTTTCTATGTCAGCGCCTGCCATATCAAGTTAAAGCCTACTAAAAACATCGCCAGAATTACTAAACGATAGAACAGCTTTTCGTTAACTCGGCTTTGTAGCCACAAGCCGTTACGCACCCCAATCCAGGCAATCGGCACCAGCACCAGCGAGGCCCAGGCGCTGGTCACGTTAATCTCGCCAAGCCACATGTATGGCGCCAGTTTAATGACGTTAACCACCGCAAACGTCACCGCGCAGGTCGCGATAAAGGTTTCTTTGGCCAGTTTGCGCGGCAGCATATACACGTTCAGCGGCGGCGCACCGGCGTGGGCCATAAAACTGGTAAAACCGCAGATGGTGGAAGCCGGTAACGCCCATCGGGTGGAAATAGGTTTCTTGGCGACGGGTTTAAGCAGCATGTAAGCGGCAAACAGCAAGGTGATAGCACCCAGTGTCAGACGTAAGCCTTCTTCACTTAGGCGGTCGAACAACAGCGTCCCCACCGCAACACCGACGAACAGCCCCGGTACAAAGCGCCAGACTTCGGCTATATCATGCTTGCCCCACCACGCTTTTACCGCGAACACGTCCATGACCAGCAATAGTGGTAGCAGCAGGCCTGCTGCCTGAGCGGGGCTAATCGCCAGCGCCATCAACGGCACTGAAAGCGTACCGAAGCCCCCCGCAAAACCACCTTTTGAGATGCCGGTCAGGTAGACGGAAAACACAATCAACAGCCAGGCGATAACGGAGTAGTCGGGCAGCATGAGGGGCCTCTATATGCTTTAAAGGGGTGGTAAAAAAAAGCCCCGCGTGAGCGAGGCACAACAGCATAGCATTAGACAGTCGTTAGCAGGCAAAGCAGGCTATCGAAAAGCAGGATGTTGAAAAACTGAGCGTCGATTTAGCTTTCCATCATCCACTCATGATCGGGGTCGTTATGGAACTGCCAGGCACGCTTAGGGCCTGCCATTACATTAAGGTAGTAGAGCGAGTAGCCATGAGCAGCACCCACAGGGTGGTAGCCTTTGGGCACCAGTACGCAGCAACCGTTTTCGATGGCCATCGTTTCATCAAGAGACCGGTCGTCGGTATAAACACGCTGAAACGCAAAGCCTTGGGCAGGGTTAATGCGATGGTAGTAGGTCTCTTCCAGCCGGGTTTCTTGGGGTAAGTTATCCACATCGTGTTTGTGGGGTGGGTAGCTTGACCAGTTGCCGGCGGGGGTAAACACTTCGACCACCAGCAGGCTGTCTGCCGGTTCGCCTTCAGGCAGGATGTCGTGCACATGGCGCGTGTTAGTACCCTGCCCACGTGTACTTTGTTTGATGTTGTCCGGGGCAATTAGGCGTGGCGAATGATTGCCGTGGCCTGGGGCCGCGCAGACCGCCAGCTCCAGATCCGTGGTGGCCTCCACTTGATAGCTAACGTCGTTGGGTAGATAAACGGCGTAAGGAGGGATCTGTTCAAAAATATCCATCCGTTCGCCGATGTCCTCGAAAGAGTGCTCGCCGCTTGCCACATTCGCACGTCCCGTCAGCAGTACGAGGCATACTTCCTGGTGGTTAGTGCTCGCTTCCAGGCGTTCTCCTTTGGCGAGTTTATGCACACGGAAACCGACATACTCCCAGCCTGCAGAGGCGGGGGTAACGTTAATAACGGTGCCTTTTTCATCCGGGGCAGCGGGGCGTACTAGTAGTGATGACATGCGTTTCTCCTTTATTTAGTAAAGGCTGTGTCAGTCTGCAGTAGAATCTTGCGGCCTTCTCGCAACGAGAGCTCGGCGGCATCGGCTAAACGCAACGCTTCTAAACCATCTTGTGCGCCTGCAAGCGGCGCGCGGTTCTCCTGCCAGGCATCAACAAAGTCACCGATTTCAAGCCGGTACGCTTGTGCGTAGCGCTCTAAGAAAAACCACTGAGGCTTATCTTCTATTTGTCCTGCCTCGCCGGTGAAGCGCAGACGAGTATCGCTTTCATTTTGTGCCTGAAGCATACCTTGACTACCAAAGGCTTCAATACGTTGGTCGTAGCCGTAGCAGGCACGACGCGAATTACTGATTTGGCAGAGCTTTCCACTGGCCGTGGTGAGAGTGACCATAGCCGTATCGACATCACCTGCTTCGCCAATGGCTGGGTCGATGATGCTACTGCCTACGGCAAAAACACTTTCTATCGGCTCATCTAGCAGCCAGCGGGCCATATCAAGATCATGAATCATCATGTCCCGAAACAGGCCGCCGGACTCGGCTATATATTCGGCAGGCGGGGGAGAGGGGTCGCGGCTGATGATTGTCAGCGTTTCCAATGCACCAATACGTCCTTCGGTAACCGCTTTTTTAAGGGCCGAAAACTGGGGATCATGTCGGCGGTTAAAGCCCAGCGCGCAGGTCACAGGGTGCTCGCTAAGCACTTGAAGGGCATCACGAGTGCGGGCTAAATCCAGAGCGATCGGCTTTTCACATAAAACGGCTTTGCCTGCGCGCGCTGCACGTTCTAGATACTCGGCGTGGGTGGGCGTGCTAGAGGCGATTAGCACTGCGTCGATGCTGTCATCTGCAAAAATAGCGTCTACAGAGACGGCTTGGCTTGCATACTGATTTGCCAACGCCTCGGCGGCGGGAGCGTAAAAGTCAGCCACGGCAGCCAGCGTTACGTCGGGGTGTGAATGAATCGCTTGGGCATGCACCTTGCCAATGCGTCCAGCACCAATGAGTGCAAGTCTCATCGTCTTTCTCCTATTGTAATTGTAGCCGCGTCTATGCGGATGTCCGTGTTTAGGGGTTGCGTTGCTGATCTTGCTGAATGGCTTTTTCGCGTGCTTTGTCCTGACGCATTCCCAGGCTGATTGCCAAGGCTTGCGTCAAGCACAGTGAGGCAGTTAGACCACGGAAACTTTTTACTTCGGCTTCGTTAACCACAAAGACCACGTCGGCAAAACTTGCGAGTGGGCTAAGGTGGGAGTCCGTAATTACGATGATAGGCAAGCCCCGTTGCTTAGCACCTTCACACGCACGCTGACTCTCTTCGGCATAGGGCGAAAAACTAATCGTTAAGAGAGCATCGTGCTGGCTCATTGCACGTAACTGCTCGCGGTACATACCGCCCAATCCGCTAACCAGCAACGCGGGCTTATCCACATGCGCCAGGGCATAAGTCATATAACTAGCCACCACAAAACTGCGCCGTGCCCCCATCACATGAATAGCATGGGCTTTTTCAAAAATATCCAGCGCTTTTTCCAGGCTTTCTGGGTCAATGCGGCTAGGCAATTGCTCTAAAACGGCACGATTAGCATCGGCAAATTCCCATAGTAGCTGCGTGCTGTCGGGCGTTTCTCCGGTGGCACTGCGCACCGCGCGAATTCGCTCAGTGTAGTTGGGAAGCTCATCTACCAAGCGACTGCGAAACAGCTGCTGCATTTCAGAAAAGCCTTTAAACCCCAAACTATTGGCTAAGCGAATTAACGTGGAAGGGGTGACATCGGCCTGCTCAGCGATTTTCGCTACGGTCGCGAGTGCGACTTCTTGAGGATGATCGAGCATAAAGCGCGCGGTTTGCTGCAAGCGTTTGCTCAGCGTGGCGTACTCAGTACTCATTAGCGCTTCCAGCTCGCGATAACTTTGAGGCTGCTTTTGTGGAGGCTGCTGCATAAACATTCCTCAGCGTTAGATTGTGCGCCACTTGGCAATCTCAGAGCCAAATGGCGAGTTGCTATGTAGTCTAGTTCAAGTGAAATAAATATTCCAATAATACCAAAGTATAGAATAAATAGTTTGCAATAGGGTCGATGTGGAATCTATATTTCATAGCGCCAAGGCATTAAATGCCGCTTCTCGACCAACAACGATAATGTTAAGAGGAATTATTTATGGCACGTCTATCTCTATCCCGCTGGCCTCAATGGCTCTTAGCCTCAGCGGCCACCACCGCGCTAATGGCGGGGGCCGCACAGGTGCAAGCACAAGGTCAGGCACAAGAAGAGAACCGCTTCGTCATGGTGACCCATGGTGTTCCCTCGGACCCTTTCTGGTCAGTGGTTAAAAATGGCGCAGAAGCGGCCGCTGAAACAGTGGGCGCAACGCTTGAGTATCGTGCACCTTCAACCTTCGACATGGCCAAGATGCAGCAGCTCGTGGAGGCGGCGGTGGCGTCTCAGCCAGACGGTTTAATCCTTTCTTTCACCGATGAAAGTGCACTCGGCAGCGTTGTTCAAAATGCAGTGGATAACGGCATTCCCGTTATCACGATTAACTCCGGAGGCGACGTGGCGCGCAATTACGGTGCCCGCTTGCATATCGGGCAAAGCGAGTATGAGGCGGGCCGCCAAGCCGCCGAGCGCATGCAAGAGATGGGCGTCGAGAAAGGCGTTTGCGTTAACCATGAGCAAGGCAATCAGGGGCTTGATCAGCGTTGTGACGGTTTTGTCGATGGCTTTGACGGTAACGCCGAGCAGCTAGCAACGACGTACGACCCCACGGCCATCCGAAATGCCATTATCGCTTATCTTAATCAGAACAATGATGTTCGCGGTGTGTTAACGCTAGGCGCCCTAGCCGCTGAGCCAATGATTAGTGCCATGCGCGATCAAGGCGCTACCGAGATGTTCACTCTAGCTACCTTTGATCTCTCGCCTGGCATTCTGGAAGCCCTTGATGCGGGCGAGCTGGACTTCGCGATCGACCAGCAGCAGTACATGCAAGGCTACTTGCCCGTCATGTTCCTAGATCAGTTCGTCAAGAATGGACTGCTACCCGCAGGGGATGTTGCCACCGGCCCTGGGTTTGTCACTCAAGAAAACGCTGCACAGGTTATTGAGTTAAGTAGCCAGGGCATCCGTTGATAACTACCTAATCGGAAAAGGCTCGGCGATGTTGAGCCTTGGGAGTCGGTCACCATGAGTTCCACTGAAACGAAACCATCGGTTGCGCCAGTAGCGGCTGAGCAAGATGAGCGTATCCAGAGAGTCTCTTTCTGGAAGAAAGCGCTTAACCGTCCCGAGTTGGGGGCGCTGGCCGGTGCCGTGCTGGTGCTTGCCTTTTTTATAGCGGCTTCCAGTGGCACCGGGATGTTTACCCCAGCGGGTATTATTAATTTTCTTGAAGTCGCCGCTCAGCTCGGCATTATCGCCACGGCCGCCGCGCTGCTGATGATCGGCGGAGAATTTGATCTCTCGATTGGCTCGATGATTGGTTTGGCAGGCATTCTGATTGCCATTCCTGCAGTGGAGTATGGCTGGCCGCTGTGGGCCGCTATTTTAATGGCGTTCGCCTGTGCGGGCCTGGTGGGCTGGATTAACGGGAATCTGGTCAATAAAACGGGGTTACCGTCATTTATCGTTACCCTGGGCTTCCTGTTCATTCTGCGTGGCCTGGCTATCGGTACTAGCCGGTTATTGACGGGGCGTACTCAGGTGGGGGGAGTGCAGGAGCATATCCCAGGAGATTGGTTCGCGGCGCTTTTCTCTGGAGAAGTCGCTACGGGATTATTTAGCTGGATGGCAGCAAATGGCTGGATGGCGACCAACTTTGCGGGCAACCCCACGGTCACCGGCATTCCTGTGTCGATTGTCTGGTGGCTGGGCTTAACCGCTGTAGCGACTTGGGTGCTGCTATGCACGCCTTACGGAAACTGGATCTTCGCCAGTGGTGGCGATGCCAATGCGGCGCGCAATTCGGGCGTTCCCGTCCATCGCGTCAAGATTTCACTGTTCATGTTCACCGCTTTCTCGGCCACCATCTTTGCCTGCATTCAGGTGATGGACACCGGTTCGGCGGACACCATCCGTGGCCTGCTAAAAGAGCTGGAAGCGATTATCGCGGTGGTGATCGGTGGCGCTTTGCTGACCGGAGGCTATGGGTCTGCGATAGGGGCCGCGCTGGGGGCGCTGATTTTCGGCATGGTGCAAATGGGAATTTTCTACACCGGTGTCAATACTGACTGGTTCCAGGTTTTTCTGGGCGTGATGTTGCTGGTGGCGGTGTTATTCAACAACTACATGCGCAAAAAGGCGATGGAGGCTAAATAACATGACTACACGCACTCCAATGATTGAAATGCGCAGCGTCAGCAAGCACTTCGGTAGTGTCATCGCCATAAGTGATATCTCGATGCAGGTCTATTCCGGTGAGGTAATGTGCCTACTCGGAGATAATGGCGCGGGTAAGTCTACTCTGATCAAAACCCTGTCAGGCGTCCATCGACCCACTCACGGCGAGATGCTGCTGGATGGTAAGCCTGCCCGCTTTAAGTCACCCGCCTTCGCACTCGACGCCGGTATCGCCACCGTTTTCCAGGACCTGGCGATGGTGCCTTTAATGTCGATTACCCGTAACTTTTTTATGGGTCGTGAGCCGACGGTGGGCTGGGGGCCGTTCAAGCGCATCAACTGGAAATACGCCGACCGGGTTGCCAAGGAGGAAATGTCTAAAATCGGTATTGATGTACGCGACCCAAGCCAGCCAGTGGGCACGCTTTCCGGTGGGGAGCGCCAGTGTGTGGCGATTGCCCGTGCCGTCTATTTTGGCGCCAAAGTGCTGATTCTTGATGAGCCCACGTCAGCGCTGGGGGTCAAGCAGGCCTCCGTGGTACTGCGCTACATTGCTAAAGCCCGCGCGGATGGGCTTGCGGTCATCTTTATTACCCACAACGTCCACCATGCTTACCCAGTGGCCGATGCGTTCACCCTATTGTCACGCGGCGGCAGTTTAGGCTCCTTCCGCAAAGAGGAAGTCAGCCGCGAAGAAGTGCTCAATATGATGGCAGGTGGCGCAGAGCTTGAAAGCCTGGATGCAGAGCTTGCGGAATTCCAACGAGACGATAAAGCCAAGAAAGCCAGCTTAGCTGATCAAGACACTCAGCCTGCCGATGTAACAAGCAGCACTGAGCAATCTTCACCGCGAACTGCTAGCGGCTACTAAGGAAGCATGATGAATCAATTAACACCATCATCGCCGTTCACGCTGGCCGTCTGTGCTGAAATGATCTTCTGCGATTTGCCCATGATGGAGCGCATTAAGCGTATTTCTGAGCGGGGCTTCCAAGTCGAAATCTGGGACTGGACTAAGCACGACATTGATGCACTCGCCAAGAGCGGGGCGACATTTTCATCCATGACCGGCTATGTCAGCGGCACCCTGGCAGACGCCGCCGGGGCTGATGAACTGCTGCGCACCGCCACCGAGTCGGTAGAAGTCGCCAAGCGCCTGGGTATCCCGCGCCTTAACCTTCACGGCACCGGGCTAGATGGTAATGGGTTGCCCGTTAAGCCTTGCCAAGAGATGACCGGCGCTATGTGGCTCAAAGCGCGGGAAACCTTGAACCGGCTGGCGGATTTAGGCGAGCAGCACGGCGTTACCTTTGTGCTTGAAAACCTCAATACCGACGTTGACCACCCCGGCGTTCCGTTTGCTCGGTTGGCCGATGTGCTGGCGCTGGTAGAAAGCGTTGACCGGACTAGCCTGCGCATCATGTTGGACGTTTACCACGCCCAAATTGGTGAAGGCAATCTAATCGAGTTGATTCGCCGCTGCGGGCCCTACATCGGCGAAGTGCAGGTGGCTGATGTGCCTGGGCGTTGCGAGCCGGGCACCGGCGAAATTAACTATCCAGCCATTGCTAACGCGCTGAATGACATTGGCTATCGCGGCACGGTGGGCTTAGAAGGCTGGGCCGCCGAGGATGACGAATTAGCGCTGGAACGCTTTCGGTCTGCCTTTTCACTATAAGGCCGAGTCAATTCAATAAGACACCGTTAGGCCTTTGACCACTTATAACCAATGCCACGATCAGTGGCGTGGGGGAGACGTTTATGCTTCACAACGACACGCACCAGCGATCGTTAGACCTCATTTGTTTAGGACGCGTAGCTGTCGACCTATATGCCGAGCAGGTTGGTAGTCGTTTGGAAGATGTGGCCAGTTTCGCTAAATATCTAGGTGGAAGCTCCGGCAATGTGGCTTATGGCACGGCACGCCTAGGGCTAAAATCAGCCATGTTGTCACGGGTGGGTGATGAGCAGATGGGGCAGTTTGTGCGCGAAGAACTTGCGCGAGCGGGCGTTGATACGTCTGCGCTACAAACGGATGCTGAGCGCCATACCGGCCTGGTATTGCTGGCACTTAAGGATAGCGAAAGTTTCCCGCTGCTGTTTTATCGCCGCGACTGCGCCGATATGGCCATTGATGCTAATGCTATCGACCCAGACTTTATCGCCAGGGCCAAGGCGCTGGCGATTACCGGCACCCACCTTTCAACCGATACCACGCGCAAGGCGTGTCGCAAGGCATTGGAGGCGGCGGCTAACTCGGGTGTTAAACGTGTTTTGGATATCGACTATCGCCCCGTTCTTTGGGGGCTGACCAACCCAGGCGATGGTGAAACACGCTTTATCGCCGATGATTCAGTTACCGCAGACCTACAGCGCTGGTTGCCTGATTTTGACCTGATCGTCGGCACTGAGGAGGAGTTTCACATTGCCGGCGGCAGTACGGATACTTTGTCGGCCCTGCGTGCGGTACGTCAAGTAAGCGATGCCACGCTGGTGTGCAAGCTGGGGCCGCTGGGCTGCGTAGTATTAGAAGGGGCGATTCCCGAGCGCATCGAAGACGGCATTCTGGTGAAAGGGGTACAGGTCGAGGTGCTCAACGTACTGGGGGCCGGTGACGCCTTTATGAGCGGGCTATTACGCGGCTGGTTGCGCGGCGAATCCTGGCAAACCAGTGCCGATTATGCCAACGCCTGCGGGGCACTGGTGGTTTCTCGCCATGGCTGCGCCCCTGCAATGCCGACAGAAGATGAGTTGTTGGATTATTTAGCCCGCCGCGATGAGGTGCTGCGCCCCGATATCGATCAACGTCTGAACCATTTGCACCGAGTGACCACACGCGTGCCGGCCCAATGGCCTGAAGTGCTGGGGCTGGCGTTTGACCATCGCCGCCAGCTCACTGATATGGCCCGTGATGAACACACCGACCCTGCACGGTTGCCTGTGCTGAAAGAGCTTCTTGTGCAGGCAGCTCAAGAAGGCGCACGGCTAGGCAATATCACCACGCCCGCGATTTTGGTTGACGACGTATTTGGTCAAGAGGCGCTAAGCCTGGCAAGTGGCCGCGGCTGGTGGATTGGCAGGCCGGTAGAGCTACCCGGTTCTCGCCCGCTGCGCTTTCAACACGGCGACGACTTAGGTGCTTGCCTGCGCCACTGGCCACGCGAGCACATCATTAAATGCCTGGTGTTCTATCACCCTGATGACGAACTGTCGCTGCGTCTTGAGCAAGAAGAGCGCCTGCGTCAGCTGTATCAGGCCGCGTGTGCCTATGGGCTGGAGCTGTTGATCGAGATCATTCCTCCCGCTGATATGCCCAGCGACACCACCGTGCTGCCGCGCAGCCTGCAGAGGCTTTACAACCTGGGCATTTATCCCGACTGGTGGAAGCTTCCCGCCATGTCTGATGCGGCCTGGCAGGCAGTGGGCGCGATCATCGCCCGAGAAGATAGCTATTGCCGCGGCGTGGTGCTGCTCGGGCTAGACGCGCCCATGGATGACATGAAGCGCGGCTTTGAAGAAGCCGCTAAACACGCGTGCTGCAAAGGTTTTACCGTTGGGCGCACGCTGTTTGCCAGCGCCAGCCGCGATTGGTTGGCAGGGCGTATTGATGATGCCGGCCTGGTGCAGCGGGTAGCTACTAATTATGCCGAGCTGATTCAGGCATGGCAGCAGCTGCGCGAAAGCCAGCGGCACACGTTGCTTCACTCGGAGGAGGCGTAATGAGCACTATTCGACTGACCATGGCCCAGGCGTTGGTTAAGTATCTGGCCGCGCAACGTATTGAGGTTGATGGTCAAGAGGTGGCACTGTTTGAAGGCGTGTTTGCGATTTTTGGCCATGGCAATGTGGCAGGATTAGGTGAAGCGCTTTACCACGTTCAAGACCACTTGCCGACGTTTCGCGCCCACAATGAGCAAACAATGGCCCACGCGGCGATTGCGTTTGCCAAAGCCAATGGGCGCAAGCGACTGATGGCGGCCACCAGTTCCATTGGTCCGGGCGCCACCAACATGATCACCGCCGCGGCCTTGGCACACGCTAATCGTCTGCCCATCCTGCTGTTGCCGGGCGATACGTTTGCCACCCGAGCGCCTGACCCGGTGCTGCAACAGGTCGAGCATTTTGGCGACCCTTTAATCAGCGTTAACGACTGCTTTCGCCCCGTGTCGCGCTATTTCGACCGTATCAGCCGCCCGGAGCAGCTGCTAACGAGCTTGCCGCAGGCTATCGCTACGCTGCTCGATCCGGAGCACTGTGGTCCTGCAACGCTGGCACTCCCTCAAGATGTACAAACCTTTGCCTATGATTACCCCGAACGCTTTTTTGCCCCCAGGGTGCATTGCATTCGCCGCGCGCCACCAACACAGGATGAGCTTCAGCAAGCGGTTGCTGCTCTTAAGCAGGCAAAGCGCCCGTTGATCATTGCCGGTGGCGGGGTGCATTACGCGGATGCTTGCGAAACGCTGGAGCATTTTGCCCAGGCGCATGGCATACCGGTTGCCGAATCACAGGCAGGCAAAGGCGCGCTGGCGGACCGCCACCCTTGTGCGGTGGGCGCCATTGGCGTGACCGGTAGCGCTGCCGCCAACCAGTTGGCGAAGCAGGCGGATGTCATTCTGGCGATTGGCACACGGCTGCAAGATTTCACCACCGGGTCGCGGGCCTTATTTGAAAGCGGTGAGAAAACGCTCATTGCCCTTAACGTCGGCCGTTTTGATAGCCTCAAGCACCATGCGCTGCCCTTTATCAGCGATGCACGGGTGGGTTTGCAGCAGCTTGACGCTGAGCTAGCTGAATGGCATGCGCCGGATAGTTGGCGAGAACGCACCGCAACGCTCAAGCGCGAATGGGCCGATGTCGTCAATAACGTGACGGCTGACCAAGGGCTGGTATTGCCGACCGACGCCCAGGTGATCGGCGCGGTCAACCGTCAGGCAGGCGATGACTCGACCGTGGTGTGTGCTGCCGGCGGACTGCCGGGTGAGCTACATAAACTCTGGCAATGCTCAGGCCCTGGCAGCTATCACGTGGAGTATGGTTTCTCGTGCATGGGGTATGAAATTGCCGGTGGGCTGGGCGTAAAAATGGCCAAGCCCGAGCGCGAAGTGGTGGTCATGGTTGGCGACGGCAGCTATTTGATGCACAACTCAGAGCTTGCGACCTCGGTGATGCTGGGTCACAAGCTGATAGTGGTGGTGTTGGATAACCGCGGCTATGGCTGTATTAACCGCCTTCAACAGGCCACTGGCGGCGCAGGCTTTAATAACCTGCTCGAAGATTGCCGTACGGTCGAAGCTGGCGCGCCCAAAACCGACTTTGCTGCGCATGCCAAATCCTTAGGTTGCGCGTCTGAGTCAGTCACCGGTATTGCCGAGCTTGAGCAAGCACTTGTGCGTGCCCGCCAGTCTCAAACCACCTATGTGATCGCCCTGGATACCGACCCGCTACCCAGCACCCAAGAAGGCGGTGCCTGGTGGGAAGTGGCCGTGCCCGAAGTTTCTGAACGGGAAGCGGTCAATTCGGCCTACCAGAGCTACCGCGATGCCAAGCAGCAACAAGCGCGTTAGTCGAGCATGCTTAAACAATCATAAGGAATCACATTATGCCCACGGTAACATTAGGCATTAATCCGCTCACATGGACGAACGACGACCTACCTAGTTTAGGCGCGATGACCTCCCTGGAAACCTGCCTGAAAGAAGGGCGCGAAGCAGGCTTTAGCGGCTTTGAGCTGGGCAACAAGTTTCCGCGTACGCCGGATGCTTTGGGGCAAGTGCTCAATAGCCACAACCTCGCACTGGTGTCTGGCTGGTACTCGGCACAGTTGCTAGCGCGTAGCCCTGAAGAAGAGATTGAAGCCATACAAGACCACATGAATTTGCTCAAACAGTGCGGTGCTAAGGTCATGGTGTTGTGTGAAGTCACTCACTGTGTGCACGGTGATCAGCAGCGCCCGCTTTCCCAGCGTCCTCACCTGGCCGAAGCCGATTGGCAGCGCCTTACCCACGGGCTGAATGTGGTCGGCGACTACCTTAAATCGCAAGGCATACAGCTGGTCTATCACCATCACCTGGGCACGGTGATTGAAAGCCAGGTAGACGTCGAACGCTTGATGGATAACACCAGCGGAGATGTCGGTTTATTGCTGGACTTTGGCCACCTGCGGGGTGCCGACGGTGACCCGCTCGCCATTGCCAAGCGCTACAGCGATCGCATCCACCACGTGCACTGTAAAGACCTGCGCTTCCCGGTGCTGGAAGCCGTGCGTAATCGCGATAAGAGCTTTTTAAATGGCGTGCTTGACGGCATGTTTACGGTGCCGGGCGATGGCGATATCGATTTCTTACCTGCCTTAACGCATCTCTGTGAACAAGGGTATCAAGGCTGGCTGGTGGTTGAAGCTGAACAGGACCCAGAGGTAGCTCACCCGCTGACCTACGCCCGTTTGGGCCACCGCAATTTACGCCAACTTGCCGAGCAGGCAGGGTTTGATATTGCCGACGCCACTATTACCGCTACTGTTTAATTAAGGAATTTTTATGCTGACGTTATCGAATTTTTTAAAGGGCAAGCGCCTTTCAAACCACAGTGAGCGTTTTGCGCCGGTTTATAATCCTGCTACGGGAGTACAAAGCGCTCAGGTCGCTCTAGCATCTGCTGACGAGGCGCGAGAAGCTGTACGCATAGCGGATGAAGCATTTGGCGCCTGGTCCAAAACCTCACCGCTTAAGCGTGCCCGGATACTGTTTAAATTTAAAGAATTGGTCGAGCAGCATACTGACGAGCTGGCGCGCCTTATTTCCAGCGAACACGGCAAGGTGTTTTCTGACGCCAAAGGCGAAGTGACCCGCGGTCTGGAAGTGGTCGAGTTTGCCTGTGGCATTCCTCACCTACAAAAGGGCGAGCACTCCATGAACGTGGGCACCGGGGTCGATAGCTACTCCATGATGCAGCCGCTGGGTGTCTGTGCCGGTATCTCGCCGTTTAACTTCCCCGCCATGGTGCCGCTTTGGATGTTCCCCATTGCGCTGGCCTGTGGCAATACTTTTGTAATGAAGCCATCAGAAAAAGACCCTTCTACGCCGTTACGCTTAGCCGAACTGTTAACGGAAGCAGGGCTACCGGACGGCGTCTTTAACGTCGTCAACGGGGATAAAGAAGCGGTGGATGTACTACTGACGGATGAGCGGGTGCAGGCGGTGAGCTTTGTCGGCTCCACGCCGATTGCTGAATACATTTACGCGACCGCATCCAAGCATGGCAAGCGTGTTCAAGCACTGGGCGGGGCAAAAAACCATATGGTGATTATGCCCGATGCGGATCTTGACCAGGCGGTGAGTGCACTGATGGGCGCCGCTTACGGCTCGGCGGGTGAGCGCTGTATGGCGATTTCTGTTGCTGTGCCTGTCGGCGAAGAGACCGCCCAGCGCCTGCGTGAAAAACTGGTGGCGGAGCTTGATAAGCTAACGGTTGGCCCCGGCTTGGTCGATGGTCCTGATAACGATATGGGTCCGTTAATTACCCGTGAGCACCGTGACAAAGTGGCGGGGTATATCCAGACCGGCGTAGACGAAGGGGCTGAGTTGGTCGTCGATGGGCGCGAGACCGTCATTGATGGTGCCGGCGATGGCTACTTCATTGGTGGCACCCTGTTTGACCACGTGACGCCCAGCATGCGTATTCATTCAGAAGAAATTTTTGGCCCCGTATTGGCGATCACTCGTGTGGAAAGCTTCGACGATGCCGTCGCGATGATCAATGCCCACGAGTACGGCAACGGTACGGCGATCTTTACCCGCGATGGCGATGCCGCTCGTCAATACTGCGAACAAATCCAGGTAGGCATGGTGGGCGTCAACGTACCCATCCCGGTGCCTATGGCGTTCCACAGCTTCGGTGGCTGGAAGCGCTCTTTGTTCGGCCCCTTACACATGCATGGTCCTGATGGAGTGCGTTTCAATACGCGTATGAAAACGATTACGCAACGCTGGCCTAGCGGTATTCGCGAAGAGACCAACCATTTCTCAATGCCCACGATGTAAAACATCTCATTAATAAAAGACACACGGGGAGTTGCCAGCGTTAATCGTTAGGCAACCGCCCTTTGATGGCTTAAAGAATGCTTATAAGAGTGGGTGCAATAATGAATTCTATAAACCTCACAACCAAACAATTGGTTTATATCATCAGAGTCAGCCTGATAGCGACGCTAGGCGGACTATTATTTGGCTATGACACCGCTGTTATATCCGGTGCAATTGGCCCTATTTCTAGCTACTTCAGCTTGACGCCCGCGCAAACGGGGTGGGCTGTTTCTTCTGTTGTCGTGGGCTGTGTGGTGGGTGCCATTGGGGCGGGCCAAATCGCGTTAGCGTTTGGTAGGAAACGCAGTTTTCTAATCGCAGCATTATTATTTATTGCCTCTGCTGCGGGATCAGCTCTCGCTGAAAATTTCATGGTATTTAGCCTTTGGCGTATTGTTGGCGGAGCCGCCGTAGGCTTGGCCAGCGTCATTGCACCCATGTATATCTCAGAAATATCGCCAAGCAATTTGCGAGGTCGAACGGTTAGTCTTTTCCAACAATCGATTGTCTTCGGCCAAATGGTGGTCTTTTTTGTTAATTACTTTATCGCCAAAGGCGTCACCGAAACATGGCTACAAGATGTTGGCTGGCGTTGGATGCTGGGGTCTGAAGTTATTCCCGCTCTGCTGTTTGCATTGCTATTACCGTTAATTCCAGAGTCACCCAGGTGGCTGGTGTTACGTGGCAAACAGGAACAGGCAAGAAATATTATTGCCCGATTCACCCCGGCGCATCATATCGATCATGTCATGAATGACATCAATCGCTCGTTTCAAGACATTCGCCGCAGTACGCGGTTGAGCCTGCTGACGCCGGGTTTGTTCGGCATCGTCGCTCTTGGGGTGTTTATCTCCTCGGCCCAGCAGTTTACCGGTATCAATGTGGTGATGTATTACGCACCGGAAGTGCTTGGCAAAGTCACCGGCGATCACGAGTCGGCTTTGTTACAAACCTCCATTATGGGGGTGACGTTCGTCCTGGGTAATGCATTAGGCATGCTGCTAATTGACCGGGTGGGACGCATTCCATTGCTCGTTGTTGGCACCATAGGCAGCGCGTTGAGCATGACGCTACTTGGCCTCACCTTCTATCTCGAAATGGTGGGTTATGCGGCGTTAGTGTGTCTCATTATTTATGTGGTGTCCTTTGCCATCTCATGGGGATGCGTATGCTGGACACTGATTTCAGAGCTATTTCCTAATCGTATTCGATCACGTGCGATGGCACTGGCTGTGGCCTGCCAGTGGCTCGCTGGTATTATCGTGACACAAACCTTTCCGATGATGGACCGCAGCCCCACCCTGCAAGCCTTGTTTAATGGGGGGTTCAGTTTCTGGCTATATGCGGCGTTTAGCCTTCTCAGCCTATTTTTCGTCCTGCGCTTTGTGCCAGAAACCAAAGGCTACGAGCTGGAAGAAATAGAAGCCATTACGCTGGAAAAGCTAAAAGGTAAAGCACCGCTGGTCAGCCAGCCTTCTTAATGCAGCATGTCCTATTTACTTATTCATTGATTATTATAGGTGTGTGATGAAAGAGATTAAAATTGGTCTCATTGGCACCGGTTTTATGGGTAAAGCGCATGCCATTGCGTTTAACGCAGCGCCTAGCGTTTTTGAACTCCCAGCTAAGCCCGTGTGTGAGCTGTTGGCGGATGTAAATCTTTCGATGGCAAAAAGCCGGGCGAGTGCTTGGGGATTTTCTAGGGCCACAGATGATTGGCGTGCGCTGGTAGCGGACAGCGACGTAGACGTGGTGGATATTTGCTCGCCTAACTTCTTGCATAAAGAAATGGCGCTTGCAGCCATTGCCGCTGGTAAGCATGTGTATGCGGAGAAGCCGCTGGCGCTAAGCGCCGCGGATGCTGACGAGATGGTCGCGGCCGCTGAGCGTGCTGGAGTGAAAACGCTAGTTGGCTTTAATTATATTCGTAATTCAGCCACTCAGCTGGCGCGAGAAATCGTGCTAAGTGGTGAAATTGGCGAACTGATCCATTTCCGTGGGCGGCACAATGAAGACTACCTACTTGACCCTCAAAAACCCAACGACTGGCATACGCTGCGTGCCACGGCAGGGGCTGGTGCGTTAGGCGATGTCGGCTCGCATATTCTTAATATGGCAGAGTTTCTGACTGGCCAGCGCATTACATCGGTATGTGGTCAGCTACAGACGGTGATTCCCATGCGTCCAAAGGCAGATGGTAGCGGGATGGCCCAGGTTGAAAACGACGATCAAGCGCAAGCAATGCTGCGCTTCAGTGACGGGCTTATTGGCAATATCGAAACGTCACGCGTGGCGGCAGGGCGAAAAATGGGCCTTGCCTACACGCTAACCGGCACCAAAGGCGCCATTGTGTTCGACCAAGAGCGTATGAGTGAACTACAGCTTTATCGCCACGAGGGACCGAATGGGCGCCGCGGGTTTATGACGCTGTTGACGGGCCCTGAACATCCCGACTATGCGGCGTTTAGCCCGGCGCCTGGCCATGGTTTGGGCTATAATGACCAGAAAATTATCGAAGTACGTGACTTGATTGAAGGGATTGTTAACGACCGCCCGTTGTATCCTGATTTTCGTGAGGCTGCCCGCGTGAATTACCTCATTGATGCCATCGAAAAATCCGACCAGGCAGGGCAGTGGGTGACGGTATAGGCAACTTATGACCAGACGCGGACGTCTTTTCAAAAGCGCTCCAGTGTCTGCCTAAGAAGCAAAAATTACAAAATAATCAGCGTGGCTAAGCCTAGGAAAGATAAAAAGCCCACTACATCGGTAACGGTAGTTAAAATCACCGCGGCCGAAAGGGCCGGGTCAATTTGCAGTCTTTTCAATACCAGTGGGATCAGTACGCCCGATACGTTGGCCAGGCTCATATTGATAAAAATCGCCAGTGTGATCACCAGCGTAATCAGCGGGTCTCTAAACCACAGGTAGGAAATAAAGCCGACCACTAACGACCACACCAGGCCATTACTCATGCCCACCCACAGCTCTTTGTTATACAGCCAGCGTTTATTATTTCCTGCAAGCTGACCAAGTGCCAAGCCACGAATCACCACGGTCAGGGTTTGGCTGCCGGCAATGCCGCCCATGCTGGCCACGACCGGCATCAAGATGGCCAAGGCAACGATTTGATCTAGCACGGCTTCAAACTGGCCGATAACAAACGCCGCTAAAAAGGCCGTCAACAAGTTAATGCCCAGCCAGATACCCCTGCTTTTCGCGCTGCGCATAATCGGGGTAAAGACTTCTTCTTCGTCACTGACGCCCGACAAATGCTTTAACGTCATGTCAGCATCATCTTGCGTGATTTCGAGTACGTCAGTGGCATTTAGCTGGCCGACCAATAAGCCGTCACTATCGCAGACCGGCACAAAGTGGAGTTCTTTAGAGCGCAATAATGCTGCCGCGTCACCGACTTTCATTTGGTCATTGAGGGTAAAAAAATCATCCATATAATCATCAACCACAGCATCTTGTGGCTGTTTGATTAAGTCGATTAAGGTCAGGGTGCCAAGCAGGCGCTTATCCTTATCGGTGATCATAATTTGCTGCGATTCATCATCAAGCAGGTGGTAGATTCGAATATAACGTTGCACGGCTTCTAGCGAGACGCCTTGTTTTACATTGACCGTTTCAGGATCCATGTAACGCCCCACCACATTGTCTTCATAGGCGTGAAGGTTCTCAACTTGCGCGCGAATCTCTTGGTCTAAACTGGCGTAAACACTGGTTTTGATAGCCTCGTCAGCAACATCTAATACCTCTGCGACTTCTTGCGCATCCAGCCCTTTAACAATTTGCTCTACGTCGCTTGCCGATAAATCTTCAATATAGTCGGCACGAATCTCTTCATCGACTTCTGCCAGCACTTCACCAATGAATTCTTCAGGGATGTATTCCCAAAGCAAGTCGCGGGTTTTAGCAGGAAAAGACTCAAGTGTGCGCGCAATCTCTAAGGTGTCGAGCTCAGTGAAAAGCGCTTTTAACGCGCTTGTATCTTCCTCGTCTAACCGCTTTTGAAGATACAGCAGCTGCTCTTCAGTATTGGAGTATTGGTCATCATCGCGCATAGAGCCCGTCCTCTGGGAAATTAGTTCTCAATCCATTCACGTGAAAGTTCTTGATGGTTTGCCATAGATTTTATCGACAGGCTTGTTTGAAAGCCATTCATGCTATCTGTAAAAACGTTGTCTTAATTAGAAAACATGATGAAGATTGGCTGTTTTTAGTTCTGAGAGCACTTGAGGGAGCATTACCGACTGATTGAAGCTAATGCTCAGACGGTACTGCTAAGCTGGCTTTGTTCATTAAGGACAAAAGCTGCAGGTCTGGGGGAGGTGATATGAGACTTTCAATGTCGTTATGTACCCTGCCGAATTGCCCCTGATCTCATAGATGTTTCATATAGTTTCATAGAATAATCTCAGCAGGGCGTCAGGTGAAACCTGGTCGCCAAGAAACTATTTGTTAAGAGTGGCGAAGGGAGTTAATTGAAGCACGGTAGGGGCAAATATTAGGCCTCCTTTTTCCTAATTATAATTATTTTCTTACCGGTTCATGTCAAGCCAGAATTTAATATTGCCAACCAATAGCTCATGATTTTATGTCCATTTAGCGTATTTTGGCCTTGCGTTGTCTGACGATTAAACTACATTAAGTATTAGCTTCATTGTGCAGCTCTATTTTTTTTGCACAAAAATGATCAATGTACTCCAAGTGGATTCATTTGATCAAAACGAGGTTGGCTCACAGCTCACGAGCTTTGAGTTAGGTTTCTAGCTCTGCATTTGTAATTCTATAGAAGTGCTTTACAAGCTATGCCTTCTGACTCCAATGGAGGCATAACATGAATAAAAGGAGAGATGGTAATGTTTACATTTGATAAACCGAAGAAAGAGAACGGTGTTCCTCCTGCTGGTGGTGACGGCGGCGGTGGAGGTATTGATGTTGGCCAGCTGAAGCAGGTCTTCGAAGAAGCTGCTCAAAAATCCATGGAAGTGAGCAAGGCCAAGACGGAGGGTAATACGGAGGTTGATACCGCCAAGTCCTCTCGTCCAAACAACTGAGGATTGCCATCATATCGGTCAGTGGTGGTATTTGCCGCCGCTGGCTGTTGATAACGCTTTTGTAGTCTCAACGGTTTTATTTTCCTCTTGCCAGCCGCTGGAAGTAATTTGTAGCAGCAGGCAGGAGGTTTATTGATAGGTATTTGCTCATGGCCTCTTCTTTCACGACATCTATTGGTTCGTTATTCACTCCGTCCGCAGGTGTTTATTCGACGATTCAAGTGACTGGGGGTGTTCATCAGGGCGTAGCTGTGTCCCTGGAGCAAGCTGTATGCCGTATCGGCGCTGCGGAGCCGGCGGATGTGATGCTCTGCGATGAGGGTGTCGCTGCTGAGCATGTCATCCTGCGGTTTCACGCCCGGATGGTAGCAATTGAAGCAGTTGGTGGGGAGGTTATCATTGGCGGCGAAACGCTGGCGCAAGGCACTGGACGGCGCATCGACTTGCCTACGACTCTCGCTATGGGGGACGCCCGGCTGCGACTCTCGCGTCCTGAGACCTCTTTGCCGCCCGCCTTGCGATCGGCTTACGAGGCAGTTGAGTCAGCATTGCGCGCCACCCGTGACTCGCTGCCGCATAAGCTGTTGTCGCGAAGACGCCATTCTTCCGGGGGCGAGCGAGTTGGACGTGGAGCCGTGTTAACTGCGCTTTGCACAATTATCGGTATCGCTGGCGTTTATCAGTTAGTGGGAGTGGACGAAGCGGGCGCTAATATTTCTGCCGAAGCTCTACATTCGACCGCTACTTTATATCCTCAAGCGGTAGAGGCGGCACTGACAAGCGATCAGCACGAAACGCCTGCGGAGGCCTTGGAGGGTCGATTGAAACAGGCTGATCTTGATGGGCTACAGGTGAGCGATGCCGGCAACCATCTGGTAGTGTCGGGCGAATTCGCGCCCGAGCGGCATGAGGATTGGCAGGGAGTGCAGCGCTGGTTCGATCAGCGCTACGGCAGCAGCCAAGTATTGGTCAGTAATGCCAAATTGAGCCTGATTGCTGACCAGCCAACTTTTCGTTTTCAGGCTGTTTGGCTGGGTGATAACCCTTATGTCATTGGTGCCAAAGGCGAGAGATTGTACACGGGGGCATCTTTGCCGGAAGGCTGGGTGCTTGCCGCTATCGGCGACGAAAGGGTTACCTTGCGCCGTGGCGACGAACAGTTTTTTCTGACGCTGTAGGACGAGTTAATGAGAATTGCGCCTGATCGCGCTAACGTCACCGAAAATCCTCGGCATGATGAGCCGGTAGAGGCTAAGGCGCGTCCTGTTGATATCAACGCTGACAGACTCGTTGACTCGGGACTCCAATCTGGCTTTGATCGCGCGTTGGATAATACTCGGGGGCGCCGCGAGGGAGATGACTCTTTAATTAGTCGCGTGGAGCGAGAATCGACGCCGGCAATCGGGGGGCCATCCCTTTATAGCGGTGAGCGGAGCATTGAGTTGCTGCAACACGTAGTGGATAACATTTTGCCCAGGCTTGAGGCTGAAGGCGATGCTACCGAGCTTGCCTCCCAGTTGATTTATGAAGAGATTGCCTTGCGCCAGGAATGGGAGGCGCGACGCGCCGAGGAGGGTGCGACGTGACTGACGACAGTGACCGCCACGCCGCCGAATTGTTACATATGCTGGGGCACTTGTACGTGAAAAGCGGTGAACGTAAGCGTGGGTTGGTGCTATTGCTGCTTGCCTCGCACATAGTGCCAGCTCATACCGGCATCCTTCACACCCTTATCCAAGCTTTTATCGTTAACGGCGATGTCCCGCGTGCGCTGAATGCGGTCGAACGTCTTGAATATGTGGAAGGGCATACGCCGATTCTGTCGCTGCTGCAGAGTCGGGCACTGTGGGTCGATGGTAGGCACGATGATGCGCGGCGGTGCTTTCAAGACTATCTACAGCGCCGGGAGGATAGATGAGCGGTCTGTTAACTCGACTCAATGTCATCGCGCAACGTGCAGCGCAGCGCAGTGATGTAGTGATCGCCAGCTTTATCGTGCTGGCAGTCGTCATGATGATTATTCCGCTGCCGACCGCCCTGGTCGATGCTCTAATCGGTATCAATATTGGTTTTAGTCTGCTGATCCTGATCGTCGCGTTCTATATCTCTCACCCTGTCGACTATTCGTCGCTGCCGCCGATTATTCTTTTGGCGACGCTGTTTCGTTTGGCACTATCGATTAGTACCACGCGCCTTATTCTGCTAGAGGGATATGCTGGTCAGATGGTGTCTGCCTTCGGTAACTTCGTCATTGCTGGCGAGGTAGTCATAGGTCTCGTGGTTTTCCTGATCATAACAATCGCCCAGTTCTTGGTGATTACTAAAGGCGCCGAGCGGGTCGCCGAAGTGGCTGCCCGCTTCATCTTGGATGCGATGCCGGGCAAGCAGATGAGTATTGATAATGATCTGCGCAACGGCGACATAGACGCGGGAGAAGCGCGAACTCGTCGTCAGCGCTTGGAGCGCGAAAGTCAGTTGTATGGCTCTATGGATGGTGCCATGAAATTCGTTAAGGGTGACGCTATCGCGAGTTTGGTGATTCTATGCGTTAACTTGATCGGAGGGCTGTTGATAGGCATGCTCAAACGTGACATGGCATTCGGTGAGGCTGTGAACACTTATTCGCTGTTGACTGTCGGCGATGGGCTTATTGCTCAGATCCCTGCGCTGCTCATCGCGGTCGGTGCTGGCACTGTGGTGACGCGAGTTAATTCTGATCAGGCTGGTGATCTCGGCAGTGAAATCATCGCGCAGTTGGGCAATAACGCGCGGGCGTTGGAACTAACCGCCGTCGTCCTCTTCTTTGCCGCCTTCATTCCTGGGTTCGCTACTACCGTGTTTTTGGTACTGGCCGCCGGCCTTGGTTTGGCTGCATGGTGCGTGCGGCGCCGAGCGAGGCATGATAAACGTGACATAGAAGAGACTGTTGAGGTGGTGAGTAACGCCGATGAAGCGACATCAGCGCCTGCAGCATCAGCGGCCACAATGCCGGAGCCACCAGCAGAAGAGGCGTTTCCGACAGCAGGGTATCGACTGATGGTATCACTGGATATTGCCCTGGAAGAGGCTCTGTCCCTTGACGAGCTGCATGGCTTGTTGAACGCTACGAGGCAGCGTGTGGGGCTGGAGCTTGGCGTCGAGATGCCGAATGTCGGTGTACGCGTGCTACCGACAATGCAGGCGCGACGCATTAGCATAGAACTCGATGAAGTACCGGTTTTGGAAGGCGATATCCCCGCTGGGCGAGTATTACTTGACGACGATCCTATCCACCTACAGCTACTGGATGTCGAGTGCCATGAGCATCCGCCACTAAGTGGCCGTGCGCCGGGCCTCTGGGTGGACGACAGCGAGCTAGCGCGCCTTGAGGAGTCGGGCATTGGCTACCGGACGGTCGAGCGAGTGCTGTGTGACTGTCTGGAGCGAGTGCTAGGTCGCTACGCAGGAGAGTTCGTCGGTATCCAGGAGACTCGGGCTTTGTTATCGCGCATGGAACAGGATTACGCGGAGCTTGTTGGCGAAGCTATAAGGGTTGTGTCGTTGCAAAAGATGGCTGATGTGCTAAGACGCCTAGTAGAAGAAGGTGTGCCCATACGAGCTCTGCGTACCATCCTTGAGGCGATGGTGACATGGGGAGGGCAGGAGCAGAACGTAGTGCGCTTGGTGGAGCGGATTCGCGCCGCTCTTGCCCGCCAGATATGTTATCGCTACGCACGAGCAGACAGGGTTCTGCCGGCCTGGGTAATTACACGCCAGCTCGAGGAAGTGGTTCGGACCTCGCTACGTAGTTCTGGTGGCGGCACTCGCAACGGTGGCTTGCCGATACGCTTGTCGCGATCACTGAACGGTTGGTTCCAACAACGATTGGGCGAGCTGGATGCAGATGTGGCTCCGGTGATCATTACCTCCAGTGATATTCGCCCAGTGCTGCAACAGTGGGCCAAGCGCTACCAACTGGATCTACCGGTCATTGCCTGGCAGGAGGTCGCCTCGGAATTCAATTTGCATGTGCTGGCGCAGGTGAAAATACCGGTAACATCGCCACGAGATACCGATCAAAAGGCTGACACCTCGGAAGAGTAAAAGACCGCTATAACAATATATTTCAGTATGGAGTCAACCTGTGAAAGTAACATTATGCATGACACTGCTCAGTTTTAGAGCGATGACCGAAGATACTGATCGACGTGTAATGGCTCGCGTTCTGACGCCTCTCATATTGCTGTTGACGATGATGGCTGGTCATGCCCATGGGCAGTCTGGTGAGCGTTCTCTCAGCCTGGAAACGGGGCAAGGGCTAATCTTACGTTTTAACCAGGATGTGTCATCGGTGTTTGTTGCCAACCCTGAGATTGCCGATGTTCAGGTAGTATCACCCGGTGTTCTTTATTTATTCGGCAAGCAGTATGGGGATACCAATCTCATCGCGCTTGGCCCCGATGATAGTACCGAAGCCTCCATGCGCCTAGAGGTCAGTGATGGCGCTCAGGGGGCTAATCGGGCGTTGCACGCTGCCGATGCTGGCACACCGATCCATCTACGGGTGGCTGGTAACCAATTGCTGGCCGAAGGACAAAGTCAGAGTGTCGAAAGCGCTCTTGCCACTCAAGCCACACTTGAACGCCAGGCACCGGGGGAGGGCGCGGCGCAGAATAACTCCACCTACGAGGGAGCCACTCAGATTAATCTTCGCGTGCGTTTCGCAGAGGTAGCCCGTGAGGAGTTGTTGGAGTATGGCATCAGTTGGAGCGCGCTGATCAACAACGGCTCGCTCTCGGTGGGTGTCTTGCCGGGCTCTATGGCTGGCAATGCGTTTGGCACTGTGGGTAGCGGCGTCGATGGCGTTGATGGTCTACTCCAAGCTCTGCAGAGGAATAATTTGCTGCAGATCCTGGCGGAGCCCAACATCACTGCTGTTACCGGCGAAACCGCTAGTTTTCTTGCTGGAGGAGAAATTCCCATTCCGGTACCGGTTGGCAATGATCTGGTAGGTATTGAGTATAAGCAGTTTGGGGTCTCGCTAATGTTTACGCCAGTCCTGTTGCCTAACGAACGTATATCGTTGGAGGTACGGCCTGAGGTTAGCAGCTTGACCAGCAGCGGTGTTGAGATCGGTGGCATCAGTGTGCCCGGGCTGCAGGTGCGCCGAGCGGATACCGTGGTTGAAGTGGGAAGTGGTCAGACCTTTGCTATCGCAGGATTATTCCAGCGCGACGCCTCCAATGCCATTGAGCGGGTGCCAGTGTTGGGTGACTTGCCGATCTTGGGGAACCTGTTTCGATCTCGTCGTTTTCAGCGCAGTGAAACTGAGCTCGTTATTCTGATTACTCCCTATATCGTCGAGCCTGTGACACAGCCATTGCGTACACCGTTGGCTCAAGGGCGGGCTGATAACGGCTATTTGCAGGTCAATGGCGAGGCACTCCCCAGGCAAGCGGTACGGGACGATCCCTTCGGCTTCTATCTACAATAAGAGTGAGGAGCACGTGGTGATAACGACAAAGCCTAAGGCTATTTGGCGGCTAGTGCCTCTGCTGCTGTTGCTAGGAGGATGTTCTTCATCAATGGGGCCGATGTCCTGGGATACGGGCTACCACGCAACCGGCGTGGATGATACCACCGAACAGCGGCTTTTGCTGGCCCCTCACCTCTGTCATTTACCGGCCTCAAAGACTGGCATCGTTGCCCTACCTCCAGGTTGTGCGAACGACCTTAATTTGCAGTTCATGGTTGAACGGCCACGGGATCTGCTGCAAGGGCGAGACATGGGGCCATCGAGCGCGGAGCCGTTGGCCCGAGCGGCTCGGGAACGGCTCTCTAATCGCGAGCACAGTCAGCGGCGGCGACAACGACTAGAGGAAGAGGCGAGGGGGGTGGGCCGCTATGCCACAACGAGCGACATGTAGCTGTCGCCTCATTAATATCCGGCGAGCCCGATGGCACGAGCCCGTTCGCCGATGTCGGGCAAGGCGCGAATGCGCTGGGCTTGTTCGATTAGTGATTGGCGCTGTGATGCTGGCATATCGGGAATCTCGATCGTTTCCGCCTGTTGGGTATCGCCAGCTAGTATCAGAATTAAAATCAGGCTATGGAAGTGGCGGTCCTCGGCCAGCGGGGAAGAGGCGACATCGCGTATGTGGGCTACTGCAGTAGCGTGTTGTCCGGCCAGGGACTGGGCTAGCGCCAAATTGGTCTGTGCGTCGGGGGCATCTGGTAGCAGTTCTGCTGCTCGCGAAAAGGAAGAGACTGCGGCTTCGCCCTCTTTCACGCCCAGTAAAGCCTGCGCGGCGCCTAGGCGGCTCCAGGCGGTGGGAGTGTCAAGTGCCGGTGCTGCTCGGCGTAGGTTGCGCAACGCACTTTCGACCTTGTCGAGCCGCAGCTGGGTCGATCCGAGGCCGAGCAGGGCCGTTGGGGAGTCGATGTTCTTTTCCAGTGCGGCTCGGTACGAGCGCAGTGCTCCCTGCAGATCGCCGCTAGCGAGTCGTGCGTCGCCAAGCCGGACGTTGATATTGACGTCTTCATCCGATAGCTCAGCTGCACGTTCATAGAGGGTGGTGGCGGTGGCGTAGTCACCCTGGGCAGCGATGTCATCGGCCAAAGACAATAAGCTAGACTCTTCGGCTTGCTCGGCAGTGGTCGCGCAGGCAACTAGCAACGAGCAGGACAACAGGATGGGAAGGCGTATGCAGTATCGCATCGACATTGGACGCTCCATGGTACGCCTTATGGCGTGTGGTAGAAAAAAAATTAGTGTTCTATGTTTAAAGGTATTGAGCCACCGAACCTGGAACTCGTCAACTGGGGTCGAGGAAGCATGATGTGTAGGTTTTTTATGCATTTTAGGCAGGCTAGAGAGCCTAGCAAGCGTCGACTATCACTTACATCGTCATGCAGTAAAGGTGGGCGTTTAATGATCTACGCCATCCTTTTGTCAGGTCCCATGATACTGCTATTTCCAGCCGTAACATGGGCGTCTGATGAATCGAATGGAGCCGCTGAATGGATGGAGCGTGAATATCGCTATCTGATTGTCGAGCAAGACGTTCAAGCTGTGTTGAAGGAGTTTGGCAGGAATCTCGCGCTTCCTATGGAGGTTTCTCAGCGGGTCGAGGGTGCGGTTCGTGGAAATATAACGGCTGAGACTGCCCGAGGGTTTCTTGAGCAGGTGTGTGCCGCCAATGACCTAGCATGGTTCTTTGATGGTGGTGTGTTGCATGTTTCTACGCGGGAGGAAATGACGCAGCAGTCCTTCGAGCTGACTGACATTGATAGTCAGCGCCTGATGGCGGATATCGAAGGTTCTAGCGTTGGTGACCCTATGCGATCCAGGCTTGTAGACGGTGGTGATACGTTACAAATATGGGGTATGAATGCTTGGGTTGATGATGTGGCGCGACGCGTCGAGCGCTTGCGTCAGCCGGCACCTAGCCCGAGTAACGACGGTGGAGTGACTGTGTTTCGAGGCAGTATTACGAAGCAGACTGCCGAATGATGAGCAACCCGAATGGGAGGAAGTAGTTATGGCAACGGTAGATGGAGTGAACGCCTCAAATGGCAATGAGACACTGAGTCTCGATCAGCAACAGAACTTTGATCAGGCTGTTGAGAATGCCAAGGTCACTGATATTGTCGGCCAGGCTGTGGGCTCATTGGCTATATCGCATCTAATGGGCTATGCAAGCGACATGCTTAAAGAAGAAGGCTGAGCGAGGGGTCGATAATTCGGTCAACAATACCAGCGAAGGAGCCTAGATTATGATTCCTACAACTACGATAGGCGCTGCAACCCCTCCCGGTGGGGGGGGCACAGAGGCGCTGGCGGCGCAGAACCTATTCGAACACATGGCGCAGCAATCCGGAGTGACGCTGCAGGTAACCACCCCAGCCGAGCTGGGTTCCAGTATTTTAAATTCACTGGAGGGCCCTCTCGATAAGGTGCAGAGCTTCTCCAGCAGGTTGCATGACAGTGGTGCCATGCGGCCCTCTAGCGGCGAAGGTATGGCGGGAGAAGGGGCTGGAGGAGTGGAGGACATGCAGTTTGACCGAATGCTTGAATCATTCTCCACCATGTTCGATCACGCGACCTTGACGAAGCTGATGTCGTCTTGTGCTTCTCAGATGTCCGGCGCTTGCAAAACCTTGTTACGAGGACAGTGACACTTGCTTTCCAAACAACGGATGACGGGACCCTGGTTGAATGCCGTGCGGCTTCTGGCGGTCGTGGCTATGTCGCTTTTGCTTCAGGCATGTGACACGGAGCTCTACACCAACCTCAGTGAGCGTGAAGCCAATGTGATGGTGGCGAGTCTGGCACGGCATGGTATACCGGCGAATCGAGTGGTTCAGAAAGAGGGGGGTATGACTGTCACCATCGACGAGAACCATTTTTCGGAGGCAATTAGCGTTCTTGATCGTCTGGGACTGCCGGGGCAGACGTTTTCAAATCTTAATGAGGTCTTCGAAAGTAATAGCTTGGTGTCCTCGCCAGTGCAAGAACGCGCAAAAATGATCTATGCCCTCAGTGAAGAGCTCTCCCATACGGTATCGCAAATCGACGGAGTGCTCTCAGCCCGAGTGCATGTAGTACTGTCCGATAACGACCTGCTGGAAAAGAACAGTACGCCGTCGTCGGCTTCGGTGTTTATCCGCCATTCCCCTGCTCTCGAGATCGACCCCATGATCCCTAGGATCAAGACACTGGTTGCCAATGGCATCTCGGGTCTTGATTATGAAAGTGTCTCGGTGGTTCCGGTCGCCGCGGTCATGCTTGAGGTGCCGGTCGGAGAGGCACAGGCTTCCTTGCGCTCGTTTCTTGGCATCGCCATGCCGACCTCTAGTGTGACACGCGCTGTTTGGCTCTTCAGCATATTGCTGGCGCTTGTCCTAGGCTTGGCAGGTGCTCTGGGTTGGGTGCTCTGGCGAAAGCGGCAACGAGGCACCTATGAATTGGAGGAGACGCCGCCATGATGCCTGACAGTGCGCAACTTGACCCTTGGCAAGCATTTATTGAGAAGCCGACGGAATATGTCGCCCTGCAATGGTTATGCGCTGAGCTGGAAAACGTGGCCGACGATGCTACCCAGGCAGTATTGGCGCGGCATCCGCGCTTCCAGCAGCGTCTGGGAGAGCAGCTAGCGCACCGGCATGGCTTGCTTCCACCCGAAGAGTTACCGATGCCTGAGGCGAGCGACTTGGTATTATTCAAGCTGCCACCCGGGGCCGGTGAGGAGCTGGCGCGTTATTGCGGCATGATCTGCCACGCCAGAGCTTTCGTACACGCAATTCGCGCAACTCGCGTCGTCGAGCTTAAGCAGCGTTTTGGCGAGCTTTCATATAGAGCTGCGTTGAGCAATCGCGACGTGGCGCTTCACAGTCATGATTATGCCGATGACGATGCTTTGGAGCATTCTGTGGAGCGCGATGGCGTCGCCTGCATCGCCGCTTGGATGTCGATGCAGCCGGCAGGGCTTACTGATTGGCTGCGTCTAGGCGTATTGGGAAGCCCTGGTCGCCCTGACTCCGAGCCCAGTGACGAGATTTGTAAACAAGGGCCTGACATCGTGCGTCGTGCGTCAGCGTTCATGATTGATCACGGAGTGGAGGCAGTAGAGTGAACGAGCTACCGCCGCATCCGGGCAAAACTATACTGAAGGCAGCTGAAGCCGCTGCCTGGGTTGACGGTTACGCCTTTCTAAAACAAGTACGACGTCAAGCCGACGGCATCGCGGATGAGGCTCGCCGCACTTCAGAAAAGGCCTATTTAGAGGGCTTTGAGGAAGGGCGGCGGGCTGGAGAGGCGCAGGCTGCCGAGCTGCTGGATCGAACGACGCAACACGTAAAAACGTATCTGGCGGGGCTGGATCAGTCGATGGCCGACCTTAGTTTGCAGATGGTGCGACGCATACTGGGAGAATTTGATGATGCCGAGTTGATCAGTTGTTGTGTGCGTCAGGCGCTTGACGAATATCGCCATGATATGGCGTTAACGGTGCGCGTTGCACCGGAGCTGGTTGCCCAGGTTGAGACGCTGCTGACAGAGAGAGGTGGGCACCGGGAATGTCATGTGGTGGGTGATGCCCAACTTGATGCTGGGCAGTGTCTACTAGTCAGCCCAGTGGCAGTGGTTGACGTGGGAGTGGATGCACAACTGAATACGTTGCGTGAGGCGCTGTTCTGCCATGATGCAGGGAGAACGTGATGACGCAAGGTCCCGACATTGATTTCGATACCTTATTGCCGAGCCTCTCTGAGCGCGTCGCCCAGGCAAAGTTAAGGCCGGTACGTGGTCGAGTGCGGCGTATTCTTGGCCAATTAGTGCATGCTAGCGTCGACGGTGCCGGCATCGGCGAGTTGTGCTATTTGCGCGATCCGCTTAGTGGTCGCAGCGTACCCGCCGAGGTCATTGGGTTTGAGGCCGAAAACGCTATCTTGTCGCCCATCGGCGATCTGTACGGGATGTCGACCCGGACGGAAGTGATTGCTACCGGGGCACCGCAGAGTGTGCCCGTCGGTGAGGCCCTGCTAGGTCGTGTCGTTAGCCCGCTCGGTAATTTCATCGACGGCGCGCCAAAGCCATCTATTGACGCCTTGAGTGAATACCCGGTTCATGCTGCGCCGCCCGCGCCGCTGTCAAGACAGTTAATCAAGCATCCGCTGGCTTTGGGGATTCGCGCCATCGACGGCCCGCTCACCGTTGCGCGTGGCCAGCGCATAGGGATTTTTGGCGAACCCGGAGTGGGCAAGTCGTCACTTATCTCCGCTATAGTGCGCGGTAGTGAAGCCGAAGTCATTGTTTTGGGCTTGGTCGGCGAGCGGGGCCGCGAGGTGCGCGAGTTACTGGAAGTACAATTGAGTGCCGAGGCTCGCCGACGCACGGTGTGCGTGGTAGCCACTTCGGATCGGCCGGCCATAGAGCGTGTTCGGTCGGCGATGGTAGCCACCAGCGTGGCCGAGTATTTTCGTGATCAAGGGCGCGATGTCTTGCTGCTGGTTGATAGTATCACTCGCTTTGCTCGCGCTCAGCGCGAGATTGGTCTGGCCGCTGGAGAGCCGCCGACACGCCGGGGCTTTCCGCCCTCGTTCTTTGCGGCCTTACCGCGTTTGCTAGAGCGCTCAGGGCCGGGCGCGCGCGGCAGCATAACCGCTCTGTACACTGTGCTCACCGAAGGAGATGGGACACTCGACCCTGTGGCCGAAGAGACGCGGGCGATTCTCGACGGGCATATCGTGTTGAGTGCCGACCTGGCCCGCCGCAATCACTTCCCAGCAATCGACGTGCTGGCCAGCCGCAGCCGTTTGATGGACGCTGTTGCAAGCGAAGACCATCGCCGTGATGCCGGTCGACTTCGAGATCTGCTTGCGCGTTATCAGGATGTCGAGCTCTTGATCCAGGTGGGTGAATACCAACGAGGACAAGATGCCCTTACTGACGAGGCCGTGGACAAACGCGCGGTCATAGAGGCTTTCCTACGCCAGTCCAGCGATGAGATTGGTGGGCTTAAGGATACTCTGCAACGCATGAGCGAGATTGTGTCATGAAAGCACGCCAACAACTTGAGAAGCTACGGGCTCTACGAGAGAGTCGCTTGCGCCGGGCCGAATACGCCCTGGCAGAGCAGAGGCGCCGCTGTCAAACCGATGCGGAGAATCTAGAAGCGCTTGATAACAAGCTCGCTGAGCAACGCCGTGCCTTCGATCACCAGGAGCAGGCTTGGTTCGACTCCAATGGAGAGAATTTGCTATCGAAGGCCGCGTTTGAGGACATGCGCCAAGGCATCAATGTGCATTATCGCCGTCAAGCAGTTCTGGAAGAGGTCCGTCATGAGGCCGAGCAGGAGCAATCCCGGCAATTGACCGAGCGTGACCGTCTTGCCTCCGAGTGGGTGCGTCGGATGCGGAGCGAGCGTGCCCTTAAAAAACTGGTGGCACGGCGGCACGACGCTGAACGCCTCCGCGATGAAGTACATGCCGAACTGGAAGTTGAGGATGCTATTCCACGAGGTGTGCGTTGATGGTGAATGAAGAGGCGTTTCTTAACAGCAACAAAACGTTGGTAGATGCTATTCCAGGTAAACTGATTTCACCACGCTTGCCTCGCCTGCCGTCGGGTGCCGTGGCTATATTGAATGTTATGAGCCGTCCGCGGGAGCCACTAGTCCTGTCGCTAGGTGGGTACCCACTGAGGTGGCACCTGGATCCTGGGTCGTCTCCCAGCGTGAGCGCGATAACGATTGGAATCGGCCTGGGGGCGGAGGCGGCGAGATTGACACTCGACTCTGCGGCGCTCGCAATGCTGGTTGCACCTCTATCGCTACGCCGGTCATTGCAAGATTGCACGCCTGAGGTGCGCGCTTTATGGCTGGAGTATGCTTTACTCGAATGGCTCAAGCCCTTAGAAGCGCGACTAGGGAGCACGATTCGCTTTCATAGTGATGTTGATACGCCAGAGGATCTGCCAGTGCGCATCGCACTGCGGTTAGAGGGCGAAGAGCAGTGTGGCTGGCTCTCGCTGGCGCTAACTCTATCATCTGCCTTAGCACTATACCCTCTACTTGATACTCATTGTTCGGTGGCGCCGAAGGCATGCACTGCAGTGTCCTGGCCGCTGCAGTGGGTTGCCGGATGTCAGACGCTGAGTCTTGCCGAGCTTCGTGGTCTGAATCTGGGGGACGTTGTCATGCTCGACAGGCCTGGCCCGGAGACGGCAGAGATCGGCGGTACCCTAATGGCTGAAGCGGCCGCACATCGGGACGGTATGCAATTGCGGTCCTCGTTTCATATTTTGACCCAAGGAGATTTCAATATGGCCCAGCCCCCCGACGACTCCCAGAAGGACGCCGGCGGCATTCCGTCGACTCAGTTGGATGACGCAATGCTAGGTCGACTGCCGGTTCGACTGGTCTGTGAGTTTGGTCGTCTTGAGCTCTCGCTAGGCGAGCTGCGCGAACTTGATCAGGGCAGCGTGCTAGCCCTGTCGCGTCCATCGGAGGAGGCCGTAGATTTGGTAATCAACGGCAAGGTCATGGGACGCGGACGCTTGGTGGAGGTCGGCGATGGTTTGGGTGTACAAATCGTGAGGCTGGCTATCGATGAATGAGTTCGAGCCCGATTTGATCGGGATCATCGTTCTTGTCGCGTCTCTGGGCCTGCTGCCGCTGGCAGTTGTCACCATGACCTCTTTTCTCAAGATCGCCGTAGTGCTTTTTCTTATTCGCAATGCGCTGGGGGTTCAGCAGACACCGCCGAATCTTTTGTTGTATGGCATTGCTTTGGTATTGACTGTGTATATCACCACTCCACTGGTGGGGGAGATTTACTATCAGCTCGAAAGTAGCTCAGCGGGACTAAGTAGTATGGAAGAGATCCAGGCGACCGGAGAGATTTTGCGAGAGCCGCTCAAGGAATATTTATCGCAGTACGCGAACGAGCGTGAGCGAGCCTTCTTCCTTGATGCCACTCAGAACATCTGGTCTGAGCAAGCGCGAGAAAATGTCAGGGATGACGATCTAGTGACGTTAATTCCCGCCTTTGTCACATCCGAGCTGACGCGCGCCTTCGAGATAGGGTTTCTGATTTATATCCCATTCCTGGTTATAGACTTAATCGTAGCTAATGTCTTGATGGCGATGGGCATGGTGATGGTAGCTCCGCCCTTAATTTCGGTGCCTCTGAAGATCTTTCTATTTGTCGCCGTCGATGGCTGGTCCCGGTTGATGCACGGTCTGATTCTCAGCTATGGGGGTTAGCGATGACAGAAGGCATCTTTCAGTCGTTGATGAGCGAGGCTTTGTGGACAGTGCTTCTGCTGTCAGCACCGGCGCTAGTGTCGGCGATTGTGATCGGTTTTGGCATCGGTTTGTTTCAGGCGTTGACGCAGATTCAAGATCAGTCGCTACCGCAGTCGGTCAAGGTGATTGTAATAATGCTGGTGCTGATTCTGGCGGGGCCTTTGTTGGTTGGCCAGCTTATCAACCTGACCGATCAGATATTGAATAATTTCGCGTCATGGACGCGTTAAACCAATTTTCGTCGCCACGGCAATAATGGAACACTTCCGAAGGAGTGGTGATATTGTACGATGAGCTCTCCCACGTACTGATTGAGCAAGTCTATCCTTTGTTGGTAGCGGTCGCTATTGGTATGGCCCGCGCTTCGGGCATGATCTTAATTACGCCCGTCTTCAATCGCCTTGGCTTAACCGGTCTGATTCGTGCCGCTGTGGCCCTGACCCTATCAATTCCCATGATACTGCCTATTCTTGAGACATTGTCCGCTCTAGGAGACACAACCGCTTTCATTATCACTGGCTTGCTCTTCAAAGAGTTGTTGATCGGGGTGTTCCTTGGCATGGTGTTCGGTATTCCGTTCTGGGCGGCTGAGGTGGCGGGTGAATTGGTCGATCTGCAGCGTGCTTCGACCATGGGGCAATTGCTCGACCCGAGCGGCGCCACGCAGTCCAGTGTTACTAGCACGCTCTTAGTAATCATGCTAGTGGCACTATTTTTTGGTAGTGGCGGCTTCTTAGTACTGCTCGATGGTTTTTACAACAGCTATACACTATGGCCTGTGGATTCTTTCATGCCTGCTTTGGACATTCGGACAGCCCTGGCGATGCTTGGCTTTCTGGATCAGGTGATGCGAGTCGGCTTGCTGATGGTTGCACCGTTGGTCATCGCCATGCTGGTGGCCGATCTGATGCTTGCCTACCTGGCGCGCATGGCGCCTACTCTCAACATGTTCATCTTGTCGCTACCGATCAAGAACCTGTTGTTCACCTTTCTGATAGCACTCTACTTGGTATTCTTGGTGCCCCAGATGTTTGGCGAATTGGGAATGCTAGACGATTACTATCGGCGCTTCGCGTCATTGGTCGGCTCCATGCCATAGCACCGCCCTTTTTAGGAGTCTGCAATGAGTGAGCAGCCAAGCGAGGAAAAGTCTCTCCCCGCATCGGATAAAAAGCTTCGCGATGTCCGCTTGAAAGGGCAAGTGGATAAGAGTAGTGACATGGTAACTGCCGTCACTATGCTGGGCTGCACCCTCTACTTACTCGCCAGCACTGGGATGATTGAGGCTCGGGTACGTAGTCTGATCACTCTCACTACTCGGCTCTACCTAGAGCCCTTTGACACCGTGTGGCCACGGCTAGTGGCTGCAGGAGTCGAAGTTCTGGTGTACTCGATACTGCCGCTGATCGTTATCACCGTTGTCGCCGCAGTCCTGACCAACATCCTCATCATGCGCGGCATGCTGTTCTCTGTTGAACCTATCAAACCAAAATTCGAACACATTAATCCCGCCGCTGGGGTCAAACGGATTTTTTCTGCGCGTGGGATTATTGAGTTTTTCAAATCACTGCTCAAACTTGTCACACTTGGTGTCGCTTTCGTTGTGGTGTGTCGGCTAGGGTTGCAGGCTCTAATGGAGTCGGCTCGTTGTGGTATCGGTTGCCTTGAGGGTATATTTCTGGCCCTGCTCAAGCCGTTGGTAATTACTGCCCTGGTTGTATTTTTAGTGGTTGGATTGATCGACGTGCAGATGCAGCGCTGGCTGTTTCGACGTGATCAGCGCATGACGCGCTCCGAGCAAAAGCGTGAGCGTAAAGATATAGAGGGCGATCCGGAAATCCGCAAGGCGCGTCAGCGGCAGCGCCGCAGCACTCATGGGGCCTCAACGCGTACCGGGATAGAGCAGGCGTCAATTATGATTGGTGCCGAAGGCGACTGGTTGGTGGGTATCCGCTACGTGCGTGGCGAGACGCCGGTGCCCGTGGTGGTTTGCAGGGCGGCACCTGAAGATTCTGCTTTGCTGCGACGCAAGGCAGCGGAATGCCAACTGACTGTTGTGGAAAACCGCGAGCTGGCCGGCCGGATCGGTAGGCGTGCCGGTAACGGCGAACCGGTCCCGGGCGATGCTTTTCAGTCAGTAGCCGACATTTTGGTTGCAGCCAAGCTTATTTAGTCAGTCTTGGCCGGCGCTCTTCAGTGGCCTGTCTCGGCTCACTTCAGCGATGCGTGATTATTCTGGTGTGTGGCGACGCTGAACTCAGTAACGTCGCTACTGAATCGGGCTGAGCCCGAACAATATATTGCATATTGCGTTTTCAAAAACTTTAGCTACGCTTAAATATAAGAGTTTACAAGCTTTAAATAAAAATGATCAACATACTCAGTGATGACTCATTTGATCGGAAAAAGCGGCCATTGGTCATAGCCACAGCGGCTTTGAGCTTTTTAGCAGAGCGCTAGTTGCGTTTTTGTCATGAGTCATTTAGCAGGTCGCGTTGCCTACAGCTGATTTTGCATCTTCACAAAATTTAGGACTATGTAATATGTCTACTGCAATCGGATCCACAAGCAACTCGCAACGGCTCTCTAATACACTCGGCGACGAAAAGTCCGATCGGCCCAAGTTCTCACAGTTTTTAGAGGGGGCCAAAGAGCCCTCTGACTCTGCCTCGCGTTTGCCGTTTAACAACGTCTCCTTTGGCAGTCGCGAACCAGAGAGTGAGGTGAGTGACAAAGGGCAGGAGATGCTAGATGAATTGGTCGGCGATGATAGCGAGTATGCCCCGTACATGGATGGAAAGCCGGAGCTTGTGACCGAAGACGAGCTTGTGTCCAAAGATAAAATTGAGTACGTCAGTCAAGAATATGTCGGCGGTGGAGGCGTCACCCTATCTTATTGGTTTGATATGCTTGAGGTCAGAACCGAGAATGGCGATAAGTTTTTAGTGCAGAAAGACATTACACCGGAACTCTATGAACAGGTTAAGTCGGTCATGGACGGTGGTGACACAGACCGGCTGGGCAAAGACAATGACTGGGCGGATGCGGATATTCCGGACGATGATAAAGATTGGTTATCGACCAAAAGCAATCAAGACTTTGAGATTATAACCCCCAATTCCGATGTGCCCATTCCGAAAAGTTTCAACGATATTTCATATTCTGACTTTGGAGACCTGGATGATATCAGTCTCGGTTTGGATTCGGGCGTCCAGATAACGCTGGATGACTCAGCGTGGACTGAGGGTGGCACACTCATCTATAAAGACAGCGAAGGAAAGCGTTTCGCTGTTTCTGAAGAGTATACGCCCAAGGTTTACGACCAAATCAAAAACCTGAAAGAGACATGGGACGAGGTGGATGAAAAAATCGGTGATGGTGATTATAAGCTGTTTTATGGCAGCGATGATTCGCCTGTACTCAGTGGTGATAATGAGGTTGACAGCGTTACGGATAAAAATGGCAATCCCGTGGAGGGGATTAAGCTCGTTACTAAAGGTGACGAGACGTACGTTGTTCTCGAATCTAAGACGCCGCATCAATTTGACACGATTACGTCCGATGCGGCCAGTCAGCAGCTAGGGGACGTCGACGATCTTTTTAAAGACAAAGATCTGCCTGCTTCAGATGAAACCGATGTAATGCAAGCGGAAACGACCGAAGATGGAAAAACCGTTGCCGAACTTTATCAAGAGTACATGAAGGAAGCGTACAAGGATGCGCCCGACGATTCCAAAGAGGCTAAGTATCTTCGCTTAATGGAAGCCCAAGGCATGTTGCAAGGCAATTTCCAATACCTTCCTTACAATACAGGGCCTGGGCGGCATGGGTCTGATACTGATTATGCCGAGAAAATGTCCGAGCTCAAAGCTGCCGATGCGCGAGGCATGCTTGACGAAGAGGCGTTAGGCAATGAGTTATCTGACCTGATGGCTGATGAAGACATCATGGCCGATAGTGAAGATTTTCTTGAAAAAGCCGTTGATAAGATAAAAAACAAGGATGAACTGGAAGATAAAATTGCCGATAGCATGCTGGATGATGACTACATCAAGGCTCTTGAAGAGCTAAAAGAGGACGGTAATATCGACGGTGCTGCGACCCGCTTCGCCAATGATATGCAGAGCCTTCAAATGCTCAGCCCGGATCGAGCCGAAGAAGTACAAAATACGCTAAAATTCCAAGATGCGATCGGCGGGCTCAACGACATTTTTGAGGGTGGCGCCGATGCCGTGGGTGAAGATAGCCTGGGTAACGCTTCTGGAGATGTTGCTACCAGTTTGTTGCAAGGCATGGTCACCTCACTGTTTGGTACCAAGCGTGGCGTCGATATATACAACAAAATTGTCAATGGCGAGAAGGTTGACGTTAGCCCGGAAGAGCGAGAAAAACTGACAGAGATCAAAAATTCTCATAAGGCGCTGACTGAGCTGCTCGGTGATCAGTCCCGGGAAATTCTAGACACCAGTAAAAACGGAAAAATTGAATATAAGTCAATCACTGCCGATGAAATTGATCGCGCGATTGACAAGGCCAATGTGCCAACGGCTGACCGCAAAGGGGTGGCCGGTGTCCTCGGTACACTAACTAAATCGGGTGCTCTCGCCTCCGCAGCGGGTCTGACCTCTATGGTGGCGGGCATCTATAAGATGTCTGATGGCGGTTTAAACCTGGGTGCAACCGAAAATGAGCGCATAGAAGTTGCGCGCAATTTCCTTTCGCTGGTCGGTGTTACTCCCTCGTTGATCAGATTGACCGGTGAAAGCTATAAGTTACTATCCGGCCAACCCGACTTTGCTGACGCCCTGGGGCTCGATAAGAGCCTCAAAGAAAGCGTCTGGGATAAACACTTCGACACAAAGTCTTCTCCTACGCCACCGAGCATTCCCGATCATCTACCTACAATGGATCTAGGTGAGTCATTCTCTACCAAGGATGTGTGGGAAGAAGTCAATAAAAATCAAAGCCACTCGGTCGATTCTATTGATAAGGCGATTTCCGGCCTCCCTGACAAGCACCAGGAAGAGGGAGATGACCTTCGGGAGCGGATTAACAAGGTGGCCGACGATATACGTGGGCCGAATATTCCAGATAATATTGATGCCAACAAGAAGTTCCAGTGGGCGGGGGGCGCGCTGAATGTTCTGGGCGGGATGGCGGATGCGGGTGGGGGCGTGCTTGATATCGTATTAGGTGCAAAAGGGCTGGAAAAACTATCCAACAACGGTGGCGAGCCCATCGAGTTTGCACAGAAGAGCCTGCAGGTGGGAGCTGGCTCTTTCTCTACCACCATGGGGTTAGCGTCGGCCGCGTCCGGCTTCGGCATTGGCCCACAGATTGCTACCAAGATAGCCGCTGTAACCGGTCTTGCGGGGGCAGCACTCGGCTTCATTGGGGCGATCTTATCTGGTGTAATGTCGGCACTTGCGGATAAGAAAAATGCGGGTGTCACTAAAGACATCGAAAATGTCTTTAATGATTTGTCGGGCGACGGCGTCACCGAAGATGACTGGGGCGATAAGTTCAATTTTGCTATCCACACCGAGTACAGTAAGTCCGTTTACCATGAAGGTAAACTTGATGCGATCTATGAAAGCTGGTTTCCAGAAGACACCCCCACTTGGGAGGCGCAGCCCGAGGTGTTTGAGGAGTTCACCGAAACAGTGGCCGACGATGGGGAAATTAGCGAGGGTTGGTTGCGAGATAGCTTTGACGACCTTGTGATGCACGAGTACGGTGAAGAGTTTTATGACGAACACAGAGACAAGATTGAACTCATTAGCCGGAAATGGACTGATTGGGACGGTTCAGACGATATCGTCAGCCGAAAAGATCTTGAAAAACTCCTAGAAAGTGACGATACGACAAAAGAAGAAAAAGAGGCCATCAACCTTCTGCTGAAGGATGATGGCTTTTTTGAAGTGCTGGATTATTTCAGCCTGTTAGGGGGAAGCAATCGAGGGTGGAATGCCGGCAGCCATAAAGGTTCAGATGATAAAATTAGCAGCAGAGATCTCAACGAGTGGCGCCATACGTGGATAGACAAGAAGTATGATGAGCACGTTGAAGAAAACTTTGGCGATAAATTCTACAAAGATAATGCTGACAACATAGAATATATCAGTGAACGATGGACTAAGTGGGACGGGTCGGATGACGTCGTAAGCAGGAATGATTTGGAAAAACTTCTAGATAGCGAAGACACGTCGAAAAAGGATAAAGACGTTATTCGCTGGCTTCTTGAAGAAGAGGAAGGCTTGTTCAACGTTCTTGACACCTATCATAAGGGTGGCGATGAAGATGACAAGATAAGCAGTAAAGATCTGAATAAATTTCGAGAAGACAGAATGGCATAAATGCGAGTAGCGCTGAACATTAGTGCTTAGAACGTTGTATCACTTCACACTCTACGCAAAAGTTAAGTGACACATGGTCCAATCAACTTTCAATTTCGACGCTGCTTTTTCAGGATCAGCATCTATTGGAATGCAACACTGCCAAGCAGCAAGGCGGGCGCAAGCGGGGTGACCTTTCCCCTAGATTACCCGAGAAGACAGCGCGAAACGATAGGGCGGTGTGTTGAACCGCTTAGCGTCAACGTTCTTCGCGGTCTTCTTGAAGTGTCGTGTGGAAACGGGGAGTTACTCTACGTTAGTGCGTACCCGTGATAGCCAAAGCTTCAACCGACTGCACGCCGAACAGTTGCTTTACCTGCCCGGCGTGCGCCAGATTCGCTCGTTTATGGGGCTACGCGAGGTGGTGTCGACCCATAAGGTGCCGATTTAGTCTCTTGGAAAGCGAGCTTCCAGGTTTTGACTTCTGCTGTCGGATCATGGTTGGTCAACAGACGATTGTCTAGGCACCTGCTGGTCCTGCTGGTAGAGAAGGGCTCAGCAGTGATCGCCTAACCATTAGGCCATGTGCTCGCGGAACCAGTCAGCGGCATGGCCGACAGTGCGATCGACGACGTCCGGCTGTTCGTAGTACTGGAAATGATTGGTGTCGTTTTCCCAGATTAGTTTTTTGTCCGGGGTCGGAATCGAATCGAAGTGCCGCCGCGCCGCCGCCGGGTTCATGCACAGGTCAGAATGTATGACAAGTGCCGGTTTGTTGAGCTTTGACACGCCGGGCACGGTGGTGTAATCGAAGTGATCTAGGTCGCTCATGATCGCGTAGCGGTTGTCCCATCCCTTGAGTGTCCAGGGTCCGTACCAACTCCAGACCAGTGGGCCGGGCAACCCCGCTTCCGAGCCAGTCACCGGGTCACCGAGATCGGGAGATACGAGTGGTTGATATATGACCTCGCCAGTAGCCTCGAAACGGGCTTTGGCATCGCGTGCACGTTCTAGCCGTGCTGCCAGCAGCACTTCCAACTGTTCGGTTGTCGGTGCAGTTGCAGTGTCGAACGGATTTTCGGTGACCCCAGCGGCGATCATGAACAGATCGGTTTCGCGATCACGGTAGTAGCCGGTTACCGATGCAACGGCCTTGACCCGCTCTTCATAGGAGGCAATGTCTAGCATTTCCGGGCCGCCTTGACAGATGCCGAGCAAGAAAATTTGTGTTGGGTCGACGTCAGGGCGCGTTAGCATGTAGTCGAGTGCTGATATGACGTCTTCGTTCTTCATTTTTGGGTTTTCGAGCCGGCGCGGAGTGCCGCCGCTCTCACCGACAGTGCGCGGGTCGAAAGCGAGTGCCATGAATCCTTCGTCGGCTAGCCGAGTGGCGTACTGGGTCGGGGCTTGCTCTTTCTGGAAGGAGTACGGTCCGAGCACTACGACCGTGGGAAACGGGCCGTCGCCTTTGGGGCTATAGAGGACGCCAACCACATCGTCACCGTGCGAAGAAAAGGTTACTTTTTCGGGGGCATAGTTGCCGTGGATAGACATAAAATCACTCCAAGTTGTCGACTTCCCAAGTCTATGGGATGCTCATTGTCTCTACAATCTCGCCAATGTTTGATACCGCAATGAAAGATACTCATCAATTGAAGGGCGCTGATCTGTTTGCGCTCACCGTATTCCTTGCTGTAGCGACTCATCGCAGTTTCCGTGCGGCTGCCCTAGCGCTGGATGTGACACCCTCGGCGACCAGCCATTCGGTGAAGACGCTTGAGCGGCGGCTAGGTGTTAGGCTGTTTAACCGGACAACACGCAGCGTCTCCCTAACGGATGCCGGGGAACGGCTGGCCACGAAACTCCAACCGGCGGTCTCATCAATCACAGAGGCTATGCAAGAGATCGACGACTTTCGAGATACTCCTAGCGGTACCGTGCGGATTAATGCCAGTGAAGGTGCAATTCGCATGGTTTTACGCCCAGTGTTGGCGCACTTTTTACGCAGTTTCCCGCAGGTGCATCTCGATATCGTCAGTGATGGGAGACTGGGCGATATTATTGATAATGGCTTTGATGCCGGTATTCGCTTGGCGGAAGCGGTACCCTTGGACATGGTCGCGATTTCTCTCACGGACACAGTGCGATTTGCCGCCGTCGCATCACCGGATTATTTCACTGCTCGAGGCCGTCCTGTTGTGCCGCAGGATCTGTATCGCCACGATTGCATCCGTTTCCGCTTTGAAGGCGGTGCGATCTACCGTTGGGAGTTCGAGCACGGCGGCACGACCGAGGCTATCAATGTGACGGGGCCTTTGACGCTGACAGACCAGCAGCTGATGGTTGACGCAGCAATCGATGGTATTGGAATTGCCTTCGTGCCTGACCACCTGGTGGTTGAGGCTCTGCGCGAGGGCCGACTCGAACGTGTGTTGGACGAATGGTGCCCGTCCATTCCGGGCTTGCGTCTCTACTACCCGGGGCATCGCCATATCTCGGCCGGCCTGCGTGCGCTGATTGATATGATCCGCCAGCACCCAGCGCTCGTTGCACGGGTGGAATAGGTTGAGGTCGTACGCTGCCCGGCGTGCGCCAGATTCGCTCGTTTATGGGGCTACACGAGGTGGTCTCGATCGATAAGGTGCCGATTTAGTCTCTTGGAAAGCGAGCTTCCAGCTCAGCGACTTGCTTCGGCGTTAATCCCCGTGGATTTTCACCGCGAAGTAGCAAGAAAAGCTTGGCAGTCTCTTCTAACTCTTCCGTGGCGTAGACTGCCGCTTCCAGATTCTTGCCGGCCACTACCGGGCCGTGGTTGGCGAGCAGCACTGCGCTGTGTTTGCCCGCTAGACCACGCACGGCATCGCCCAGCTTGGGGTCGCCGGGGATGTGGTAAGGCACCAGCGGTAGCTTGCCCACGCGCATAACGTAGTAGGCGGTGAGAGGTGGAATGCAGTCACACGGATTCACTTCCGGCAGGCACGAGACCGCCACCGAATGGGTGGAGTGCAGATGTACAATCGCACCGGACTGCGGGCGCTCTGCATACATCGCCATGTGCAGAAACTGCTCTTTAGTGGGCGTGTCGCCGCTGAGTAACTGGCCGTGTTGGTCCAAGTGAGAAATTCGCGCCGGATCCAATCGCCCCAAACAGGCATTAGTGGGCGTCATTAGCCAGCCGCCATCGGCTAGCCGTACGCTGATATTGCCGCTGGACCCCATGGTCAGACCACGATCAAACAGTGATTTACCCAGCGTGCTGATCTGTTCTCGCTGAGTGTTCTGATCGTGTGTGCTCATGCCAGCACCTCGAACGCCCGGGTGAAAAAGTCCACTCCGCCAAAGTTACCTGACTTAAGCGCCAGCGAGAGCGGTCCCTCGCGGCCGGGCCAAGGCGCCTGGGTCCATGGCACGCCAGGATCGATCTGTTCACCGATGCGCAGCGTCGTGATACCCAGTGCAGAGACCACCGCGCCCGAGGTTTCGCCGCCCGCGACCAGCAACCGCCCAACGCCTTCGTTGACGAGTGTGACGGCTAGCTGGCTCAGCGCCTTCTCCACTAGTTGCCCAGCACGTTCGATGCCCAAGGCTCGCTGAGCGGCGTTAACCTTATCAGGGTCTGCCGAGGCGTAAATCAGCGCAGGGGCATTTTGCTCCAAACGCTCAAAGGCGAAAGCCAGCGCCTGCTCCCACTGTTTGTCCCCCTCAGCCAACGATAGCGGGTCAAGCGCAAAGCCGCCCTCAGGTTGGCGTTCCAGGAAATTCGCTACTTGGGCCAGAGTTGCGCGTGAGCAGCTGCCCGAGAGCACTAATGAGCTGCCTGAGGACGGCTGTAAACGGCCCGGTTCGGTAATCGTATCTAGCCAGCCTTGGGCGCGGTACTGAGCCGGTAATGCTTGTCCTAGCCCAGAGCCACCGGTGACTAACGGTAGCGATACGGTGGCTTCTGACAGCACGCTGAGATCCTGCTCGTCTAACGAGTCGCAGATCACATGACGAATGCCTTGCTCCGCGAGGGCGGATAAATGATCACGCGTTGCGTCAGCTCCTTTGGCTAGCACTGCGCGGTTGGTTAAACCCACCGGATGTGCTGTCTGGCGAGCGAGCACACGTACTAAATCAGCATCTTGCATCGGTGTTAGCGGGTGATGCTGCATCCCGCTATCGTTGAGCAAGCGATCGCCTACAAACAGGTGCCCTTGATAGACCGTGCGGCCGTTAACCGGAAACGCCGGCACCATGACGGTCTGAGACGCCCCTAAGGCGTCTAGCAGCGCATCGGCCACCGGGCCGATATTGCCCTGGTCGGTGGAGTCAAACGTTGAACAGTACTTAAAGAACAGCTGCTTGGCGCCCTGCTCACGTAGCCAGGTGAGGGCCGCCAGTGAGTCGGCGACGGCCTCGTCTGGCGGGCAGGAACGCGATTTCAGCGCCACCACCACGGCATCGACGTTGGCAAGGTCGAGCGCTTGCTGCGGTACGCCGATCACCTGCAGACAGCGCATGCCGCCGCGCACTAGATTATTGGCGAGGTCGGTAGCCCCGGTGAAGTCGTCTGCAATGGCGCCTAATACGATTGTCATACGTCGCTTCCGTCGTCAGGGTTCAGGGCGTGGCGGCTTTCATGCGCGCGCGCTTAATTAATGGGGTGATGATTGTCACCGCAAGCAACAGCGCCGCGATAGCCAGTAGGGTGGCACTGATCGGGCGAGAAAAGAAGATTGCAATATCGCCCTGTGACATTGATAGCGCTCGGCGTAGTTCGCTTTCTGCTATCGGCCCCAGCACTAAGCCCAAAATGATAGATACCAGGGGGAATTTGAGTTTCTCAAGCAGATAGCCCATCACGCCAAAACCGAGCATCAGCCAAACATCAAACATCGAGTTGCGCACTGAATAGGTGCCCACAATACAGCACATGATGATAATCGGACCGAGCGCGGAGTAGGGCACGTTCAACAGTTTAGTGAACAGAATGATAAATGGCTTGGAAAATAGCAGGATCATAAAGTTGACGATAAACAGGCCTGCAAAGACGGCATAGATCAGGCTACTGTGCGTCATCATAAACATAGGGCCAGGCTGAAGGCCGTGCATGATAAACGCACCCAAGATCACTGCCGTTGTGCCACTGCCGGGAATGCCCAAAGCAAACAGCGGTACTAAGGCGCCCATGGCAGCAGCGTTATTGGCCGATTCTGGCGCGGCAATGCCTTCGGGCGCGCCTTTGCCAAATTTTTCTGGGTGTTTAGACCAGCGCACCGTTTCGCTGTAGCTCACCATTGCCGCCGTGCTGGCCCCAATGCCGGGCAGAATGCCGATGATCACGCCAATAATAGACGAGCGCGTTAGCGTGGTGCCGATCTGGCGCAGGATAGGCAGGTCAAAGATTTTGACTTTAACCTTTGTCAGCGACTGATGAGTATCTTGATCCAGAGAGCGCTTCATGACCTCAGAAACAGCGAAGAGGCCCACGATCATAGGAATGAGGCCCACTCCTTCCATCAAGTTGAGATTATCAAACGTATAGCGGCTAGTGCCGGTCAGCGGGTCGATACCCACCGTGGCGATAAACAGCCCCAACGTGGCGCCAATCAAGCCGTAGATAAGCCGGCCACCCAAGGAGGCCACCACCGTTAGGCCTAATACCGCCAGGGCAAAATACTCCGGCGAGGAAAATTTTAGCGCCAGCTTCGCCAGCATAGGGGTAAAGATAATGAGCGCAATAGTGCCCACTAAGCCACCAATGGCAGAGCTAAGTACGCCAATACCAAGCGCTTTGCCTGCTTGGCCTTGTTGTGTCATCGGATAGCCGTCAAAGGCCGTCATGACCGCTTCAGGCGTGCCGGGGGCGCGGTAAAGAATGGCGGTAATGAGCCCGGAGAATACCGTTGCGCCGTAGATGGCGGTGAGCACCATAAACGCGGTCGTCGGTTCCATACCGTAAGTGACGGGTAGCAGGATAACCACCAGGATAACGCCGCTGATACCGGGCAGGGCACCGCCGATAAAGCCGATAAATACGGCAGACGTCAGTAATAGCAGGTTGAGTGGCTGCATCACCACGGCCAGCCCGCCTAGAAAATTTTCTAGCATCATTAACTCCTAGCTCAGGCAGCGATAGACGTTACCGGCATGCGAATGGGGTGTGTCATAAAGGGATGCCAAGCAGCATGACGAAAACGCCCTGCATCAGCAGCGTGGCGATAACGATGGTGATCAGCACTGTGCGCCAGGAGCGTGCCCCGAGTAGCAGCGTGCATACCAACGTGAACGCAATACTAGCGATGAGAAAACCAACGACACCGATGAGCCATGTGTAGACGATGGTCGTCGCGATCAGCCACCAGTGACGGGTGGAAGCAAGCGTTAAGTTTCTGCTTTGAGGCGTCAAGGTTATCTCCTGCTCATCCTCAGCGGCCGTTCCATTGCGTTGATCCCGCCACGTTATGAAGAGCAGCGCGCCACCCAATCCAAGCAGCGCAATTAACAGCGAGAGAGGCCATACGCGCGGGCCAATAAAGGTAGAAACCTCAGCGGAGCTGGGGAACTGAAGGGTAGGCGCTAAGCTGACCAGTGCGAGAAGCACTACAGCGGAGGCAAAAACGGTAATCCTGGCGTGCATGATAAACCCCGAAGGGACAATGACGTGACGGGCATGCTAAGCGCCCGACTGTGTCAGTGAGTGTTGGAAGGCAGGCGAGTGATTCGCCTGCCTTCACCTTGCTCTATTCAGTCGTTGCTCAGTAACCGTGAGTAGAGCTCGTAGTTACGTTCAAGACGCTGGCGGTACTCATCGCTGCCCATCCAACCATCGCGATAGTCCAAATTCACACGCTCGGCGTAAGATTGGTACTCTTCAGAGTCGTAAACACTTTTAAACGTCTCTTCCAGGCGCTGAAGAATCGGTTCTGGCGTATCCGCGTGAACAAAAATTGCCCGATCGTTGCCATCGGTTAGATCCCACTCGTGCTCTACGGTCGTCGGCACATCCGGATAGTCAGACAGACGCTCATCGCTAAACACTAGAATCGGCATCATTTGACCCGCTTCCATATAGCTCAGCAGTGGGCTCAGCGAGGTGGTTGTGGCATCAATATTATTGCCTAGAACGTTGGCCGTGGCATTGCCGGTGCTGTCGTAAGGAATGAAGTTCATGTCCAGGCCGGAGGCATCGCGTAGGGCAAGAAACGCAACGTGATCAGGGCTTGCCGTGTGTGTGCCACCCACGGTCACTTTGCCGGGGTTTTCCTTCGCATACGCCAGGAACGATTCAAAATCCGGGTAGCGCTCGGGATTAACGAACAGCGCCATCACATCTGACTGCAGGCGCGCCACGGGAGTCAGTTGATCAAGCCCGATGGGGTTTTGCCCTGCCGCCAGTGATGTGACCAGTGTCGTGGAAGCGAAGTCCAGGGTATGCCCGTCTGGCGCGCCGTTGGCAGTACGCTGGTGGGCCAGCGCACCGGAGGCGGCGGGAAGGTTAATCACCGTAATGCGCGCACCGTCGAGGGCTTCTTCAAACATGGGGCGGACCACGCGAGCAAAGTTGTCCGTGCCGCCGCCGGCACCTGCCGCTACCAAAAACTGGATAGGCTTGGTGGGGTAGTCTGCGGCGTCGTCAGCGCTGACCGTGGTAGCGCAGCTAACCAGAGTTGCGCCGAGAGTAGCCATTTTTAGCGTGTGCTTAGTGAGCGAGAGCTTGGTAAACATGGTGTGTCTCCAGTATGTTTTTTATTGCTTTTTTAGTCCCGTGAGGGAAGGTTAGTCGAGCGTGCTAACGACAGAGGCGCTGGATGCTGATGTGTCCTGCTGAAACATCAGATCTTGCTTTTCGCGCAGTTGCTTTAACGTTGAGGCGGGTAGCGTCACGTCTGCTAGGGTAATCGGTTGATTTGAGGCAATATCGCGAATAACTTGCGCCCCGGGCAGTAGATAAAACGGTACTTTAGCGGCTGAGGACAGCGATGCCGCAGGATGAATTTCAGGACGCAGCCCTTCTATGTGCCGATGGTGGCCGCGCATCTCGAGAGATTGGCCTGCTTGAATAGGCTGCGTTGCCCGCGCCGTTAGATCAAACTTCGGCGTTGTGGCATGCCCGCCGCCGGAAGTAAGCCCATTAATGACCACGTCTAATAAAGAAATCGGTGCTTCAAGGCCCAGCAAATGACGAGGCAGATAAATCATGGCGCTGTTGCCGTTGCTGCTGAGCACATGACCCTTATCACGCAAAAGAGTCCACACGTGCGGGTCTTCGCAGCGCACGACTACAAATACACCGCCCGCAAAACTCAGCTCATCGGGGCGCCGCAGGCAGTTAAATACTTCTAGGCGTTGTAGCCCTTCCAAGACCCCGCCCTGAGCCTGTAAATCCAACAGCGAGGGTACTTCCGAGGTGCGAAGCACCATTGCGTGAAACTCAGGCCGGTCCGGGCTTAGCCCTGTGGCATTGGCAACGTTGACCATTTCACATAGGTCGGGGACTGAAATTTGCGGTATTGCGGCCAGCATTTTGCCCCGTGCCGCCACTACCTCGCGCTCACGGCCTGCCGGTAGCTCCCACAGCTCATGCAAGTCTGGGGCTGAAAACGGCGTGCCGTTACAGGTGACGGTGCCACTGGCTTCATCCCAAATGAAGTCATATTCGCTGCTTTTGCCGGCAGCAATAATTTCAAAGCCAAGCGTGTCGGCCCACGTTAGTAAGCCAATGAGCAGGCTAGGCTGGTCACCGTCTAACGGCGTGAACAAACGGCCTTGTTGATAGGCTAAGCGTGTTAAGTAGGGCCCCACGACTGACTCAGTCTCTTTGGTCGCGATGCCGACATGCTTTCCGGCGAGCAGGGCGGCTTCTGCAAAGCGTGCACCCACATCGGGAATACCGGTTGACTCGACTAAAATATCGAAAGGCAGCTCTTTAACGGCGTCAAAAGAGGCCGCTGCGATAAAATAACCCTTTTCCCATGCGAGCTGAGCGTCTTGCTCAGAATGGCATACCATTATTTTTTCATTCGAAATTCCCGCATGAAGCAAGGCCTCCGCGGCTTTTTCAGGATTAATGTCGATAGCAATACGCGCCGACAGTCCCTTCATCTGACGTGCCTGACGCAGCACTCCTCGGCCAAAGTCGCCTGCACCCGCAATGCAGGCCTCCACTACCTTGTCTGTTTGAAAATGTTGTAAGTAGTTCATAAGGTGCGGGTATTCCCTTTGCCGAACGGTCTGCTATGGCGGACGCGTGCTTGTGTAAACGTGCTATCGCGACCAGTAACGCGATACTTATGTGTGTGGAATGTAGTGGTATACCATTTTGGAGGTCAATTGGTGGGCGCTTATACTTTGGTCTTGTAATGCGTCTTGTTATATTTATCTGTTTGATATTTATGAATTAAAAAAATGGCTAATAACGCCATTTAATTTGTAAGGAATATTTTGGTATGCCATTCTTGGCGATTGCTTACTACGTGAATACGCCCATGCAGGAAACAGCCCAGCCGCACTCGCCAGGTCTTGTCGAAAAAGTCGCGCACTACTTGCGCGAACATATCGTCATGGATCATTTTCAGCCAGGGCAGCGTTTGCCCGAACGAACATTGGCAGTTGAGCTTCAAGTTTCGCGCACGCCACTGCGGGAGGCGTTAAAAATCCTGGCGGCAGAAGGGCTGGTGGTGATCTCACCTAATCGAGGTGCGGTCGTCGCGGAGGTCAGTCCCGCCGACATGCAGGAAAAGCTTTATGTATTGAGTGTGCTTGAGCAAGCGGCGGCAGAGCTTGCCTGTGTTTCCGCCACCGATGACGATTTGGCCGAACTGCAGGCGCTGCACTTTGAGATGAAAGCAGCCTTTTTACGGCGTGATCAGCAAAACTATTTTCGACTCAATCAGGAGATACACAACAGAATTGTGTCTTTGTCGAATAACGCAACGCTGATCGATATGCACGGCACGCTTAGCCGCCAGCTCTACCGAGTGCGCTACCTTTCCAACGATAAAAAAGAAAAGTGGGCGAAAGCGATGGAAGAGCATGAAGCGATTATGTCGGCACTAGAGGCGCGGGATGCCGTGAAGGTGGGGCAGGTACTGCGTCAACACTTAGCAAAAACATGGATGAAATACGCGAACGGAGAAGTTTTGCCACTGATCTAGATGCCAAAAAAGACAGGCTAAGAAAAATATGAAAGCTCAAGAGCTCTCTCTAACGATGAGCCTTACACCTAGATCTATTCTTGTTTCCGTATTAGTGGAGTCGTTTCCCCTAAGTCTTGTAAGTAACAGTCGCGCGGTATGATTACCAATCTCCTGCCGGGGAGGCTCCACCGTCGTCATTGGTGGGAGAGTGCTGCCAGTGAAATCTTGGTTGCCAAAACCTACGATCGCTAGCCGCTCGGGTATTGACCAGCCTTGCCGCTGGCATTCAAGCATTGCACCAAGCGCGACCATATCATTAGAGCAGAACAAAGCTTGGGTTTCAGGGTGTTCATTGATCAGGATCCTCAGCAGCTTGCCTGCCTCTGCTGTATTACTTCGCCCGACAAGTTCGCGAAGCTCCACGGAACCGCCAGAAGCAACGACAGCGTCTCGAAAACCGAGATAGCGTTCATTTGCGCGAATGTCGCGATGAAAATTAGTGCTTAAAAAAGCCATGTTTTGGTAGCCGTTACGTATGAGGTGCTCTGCCACTAGACGGCCGCAGGTACGATGTGAAAAGCCCACGACCATGTCCAACCCTTCTTGGCCGTAGTCCCACATTTCAACGATTGAAATATCGCTTTTGGTGAGCAGCGAAACCGATTTTCGGCTATGCGAGAACCCCGTCAATACAAGTCCGGAGGGGTTCCAGCTTAGGATCGAGCGAATCAGTTCTTCTTCTCGTGAGGCGTCGAATTCCGTATTGCCTATCAACAGCTGATAACCTGCAGCGCGTAGGCTCTTTTCAAGCGTCTCAAGGGTTTCTGAAAAAAATGAGAAGGTGATCGTGGGAACGATCACCCCGATGATATTAGAGCGCGACGAAGCTAGGCCGCCAGCCATGGTATTGGGGAGGTAGCCTAACTTATCGATTGCCGACTGAATACGCTCGCCCCTGCGAGTAGAGACCTCGTCGGGGCGACGCAAGTAGAGAGATACAGTACTTGGTGAGACGTCCGCAAGCTGGGCGACCTCACTCATAGTGGCTCGTTGTGAAATTTGTCTGCGCTTTCTCACTATCCTCTCTTCCCGTTTTCTTTGTAAAACAGCTCATTGAATTCGTTTTGCCAGCCCTCGCATGGTACCTCACACCAAAGAGAACGTATCAATAGCAGTATTAACGCTGACCTGTGGTTGTCCAAAGTTGGCTAGCTGTTCGACTAAAGAATTGGTCGAATAGTATTGACTCTTCTCACTGTAGCGTTAGGATTTGAATCGTAGCGCTACGATTATAGCGAGTTAATAACAAATATTTAATCCTAGACTTTAAAATAGTTGATGCTCCAGAAAAAAATACAATTTCGTAGCGATACGAAAAGGAGAAAAAATGAAATCCATACGCCATTCTTTGACTCTGCTGATGTTCGTTGGAGCCTCTCAAACCGTTCAAGCCCAAACATTAGATATAATTGTTCCATTCGCCGCCGGCGGTGCCACCGACATCGTGGCACGTAGCTTCGAGCCAATATTTTCCCAGCAGCTGGGTGTGACCTCTGTCGTGCGCAACGTGGCAGGAGCCAGCGCTACGGTGGGAACTGCCGAAGTGGCTAATAGCGAAGGCAATCCCAATATCATCGGCTATGAGCCAGCCGGCGCGCTGTCGATTCAGCCGTCGATGAAAGTGCTGCCCTACGGGCCGGATGACTTCACTTACATCTGCCGCACCGTTTCCAACCCGATGTTCCTGATGGTTTCGCCATCGTCGGACGTCGAGTCTTTCGAACAGCTGGTCGAGGGTTCCCAGGAATATCCCTTCCTGTATGGTTCATCCGGTCCCGGCACGCTGCCGCACCTGGCCATGGCGGCACTGGTCGTCAATAGCGATCTGCAAGCGGAGCACGTGCCTTACAGTGGCTCCGGGCCGGCGATGAACGCGCTGGCGGGCAACGAAATTCAAGTCATTGCCGATACCGAGACCATTCTCGAGAGCTACGATCTGCGACCGCTAGCGGTATTCGCTGAACAGCGAGTTGAAGGGTATCCAGACGTGCCAACCATGGCCGAGCTTGGCCTGCCGGAGATGGACTTTGCTGTCTGGCAGGGCATCGTGGCGCCGAAGGGCATTTCCGATGAGCGAGCCCAACAGTATGCCGATGCTTGCAAGGCGACACTGGAGTCCGAGCACTTCATGACCTTTGCCGATCGGGCCAAGGCCGGCATCGCTTATCTCGGGCCAGACGAGTTCAAAGCTTTCGTGCAGCAACGCTTTGAGGCCAACAAACAGGTTCTCGAGGATGCCGGACTGGTTCAGTGATCTCGATAGCCGATCCATTTCAAGGAGCACTCTATGCCTGCAACGTTGTTTCAACCCCGTGTGCTGATCGCACTGGTGCTGCTGATAGCCGGCTGTGCGCTGTCGATCAGTGCTTGGCAGGGGCCGGCGGATGCCATGCTGATGCCGCGGATCGTGCTGGCGCTGTGGTGCACGGTGGCGCTATTCGTATTAATCGGGGAGGTCGTAAGCCAGCTGTCGGTAGAAACAATGACATTTTCGCCGTTGCTGCTATTGATGGCCGCCGTCCTGACGTCGGCCATCGCCACGGCATGGCTGGGTTTTGTGATTTCGGCGTTGCCTGTGGTCGCTTTGACGCTATGGCTGTTTCGCATCCGCCGGCCCTTACCGCTGGTATTGGGCACATTGGTGATCGCCGGTGGGTTGTGGTTTTTGTTCCACCACGTACTGCTGATCCGGCTTCCGGCCATGTTGACTAGCGGGGCAATTTGAGATGGATATGATTCTGGCGGCCATGGGCGATGCCTTTACCTGGCAAGCGCTGCTGGCCATTGTGATCGGCACCTGGGCGGGCATCATCATTGGTGGTTTGCCCGGTCTGGGCTCCGTGGTCGGGCTGACGATCTTTTTGCCGTTCACTTTCGGCATGGACGTCATCACCAGCATGGCGTTGCTGATCGGTGTCTACTGTGGCTCGGTCTACGGTGGGTCGATTACCGCGATCTTGATCAATACGCCGGGCACGCCACAGTCGGCGGCGACCACCTTCGATGGCTACCCGATGACCCAGCAGGGTCGCGTCGACGAGGCGCTGGGCTGGGCGACGTTCGCATCGTTCTTCGGCGGCGTGCTCTCCTGCGTGCTGTTGATCTTTTGCGCGCCGCAGCTGGCCAAATTCGCGGTCAACTTCGGCTCCATCGAGGTGTTCGCGCTGGTGTGTCTGGCCATGCTATGCATCGTCGGTGTTTCAAAGGGCAGCACGCTCAAGGGCCTGCTCTGCGGGATGATGGGTTTTTTCTTCTCCATGGTCGGCAGCGATCCGATTACCGGGGTCGACCGCTTCACCTTTGGCCAATACGCGCTCAGCTCCGGGCTAACGCTGATTCCCGTGGTGGTCGGTGTCTTTGCGCTGTCGGAAGTGTTCATACGCTTTGCCGATCGCGACGACGAAGCCGCCCAAATACCCGAAGCCAAACTGCGATTCCCCACGCTGCCTCAAATCGTACACCGCCTGGTCGAGCTGTTGCGTGGCTCGTTCATTGGCAGCTTCATCGGTGCCTTACCTGGGACTGGCGCCGCCGCTGCGGCCTTCATCAGCTATGCCGCCGCTCAAAAGCTCTCTCCACGTCGGGCCAATCTGGGCAAGGGGGAGCCGGATGGCATCATTGCCTCGGAGTCTTCCAATAACGCGGTGACCGGCAGTTCGTTCATTCCCACGCTGGCGCTTGGCATTCCTGGCGATGTGGTCACGGCGATGATGATGGGTGCGATGGTGATCCACGGCATCACGCCAGGCGTGCGGTTAATGACCGATCAGGCACAGACCGTTTACGCGCTGTTTGTGGTGCTGATCCTGGTCAACGTGGCCATGCTGATTCTGAGCAAACCTTCGGTTGGTCTGTTCCGCTATCTGTTCAAGCTGCCGGCGGGTTACATCATGGGCGGCATCGTGATGTTCAGCTTCATTGGTGCCGTCTCGGTGCGCGGCAATCCGCTGGATCTGATCGTCATGGCAGTGACCGGCATTCTCGCCTACGCCCTACGTCGCGGCGGCTATCCGCTGGCCCCGCTGGTAATCGGCATGGTGCTGGGGCCGCAGCTCGAAAGTTCTCTGCGCCGGGGTCTGCTGATTTCGCGCGGTGACTTCTTCGCCTTTTTCACGCATAGCACCATCGCCACCGGACTATTCGTGCTGATCGCGCTGTTCGTGATTTGGACGCTGTGGTCTGCTTTTGCCGAATGGCGTGGAAAAGAGCGACGTGGCAAAGCTTGAGGATGCTCCCAGACGCTAGAGCTGCTAACCGGGCAGGGTGCCCAAGCAGCCTTAACGACAACACCATGCGAGTTTTCAAGCCGCAAAAGGGAAAGCCATGCTCATACAGCTCTCATTTTTCTTCTTAACCGCACCGCTCGCTGCAAGCGTGCAACGGTTCCGGTTGTCCGTTAGTAAAGTCGGTGCCTGAACCCCGACTCCCCGTTGGAGCGATTCATCATGATTATTACCGACATCAAGACCCATGTGCTGGCCGCGCCGTTGGAGCAGCCGTTCTCATTCTCCCAGGGGTGGGTGCATCAACGCACCGCCATGCTGGTGGAAATTCACACCGAAGATGGCCTGGTGGGCTGGGGAGAGTGCGTCAATCACGGTCTTCAGCCGCCGCAGGTTGCCCAGGCGATGGTTGAGCATGCGCTCAAACCGCTGGTGATCGGGCGCTCGGTCTTCGACCGTGAAGTATTGTGGGAGACGATGTACAACCAGACCCGGCCCTTCGGGCAGAAGGGCGCGGCATTGTTCGGTATTGCGGCGATCGATATCGCGCTTTGGGATTTGACCGGCAAGGCGCTGAACCAGCCCATTCATCGCCTGATGGGCGGTGCATTTCGCAAGGAGATTCGCCCCTACGCGACGGGGTTCTATCGCCGTGAGGGCGGAAAATATCCCGAGGAAGTGGTCGAAGAGGCGCTGCGCCATCAGGCCAACGGTTATCGGGCGATGAAGCTCAAAACCGGTTTCGGCATTGATGCGGATATCCGCGATATGCGCGCGGTGCGTGAAGCGGTAGGCGATGACGTGGCGCTGATGATGGATGCCAACTGCGCCTATAGCGTGCCAGCGGCGAGGCGCATTCTGATGGAACTGGAAGAGACTCGCGTGCATCTGTTCGAGGAGCCGCTGAGCCCGGAAAACCGTCATGGCTATCGTGAGCTCAAGGGGATTTCTCGCACCTGGATTGCCGCCGGTGAAAACGAGTATTCCAAGATCGGCTATCGCGACTTGATCAGCGAGGGGCTGCTGGACGTAATCCAGCCGGATCTCGGCGCTGCCGGCGGGCTCACCGAGTGCCAGAAAATCGCCGCCATGGCGCAGGCCTGGCATGTACCGTTGGTTCCCCATGTATGGGGATCAGGCGTTGGCCTTGCCGCTGCGGTTCAGTTTATCGCCAGCCTGCCGCCGCAGCCGCTCTCGCTGACCCCGGACGAGCCAATGCTCGAATATGACCAATCGGCGCATCCGTTCCGTCAGGAACTGATCGGCGGCGAGTTCCAGCTCAATGCCAACGGCTGTGTCGACGTGCTCGACAAGCCTGGCCTGGGTATTGAAATTGATCGGGCGATAATCGATCGCTACAGAATCCAATAATCTGCGCTCACAGGAGAATGTCATGAGTCAGAACTCCAAGATCTTGCTGCTGGGTGTCGACGGACTGATCCCCGAGCTCGTCGAGCGTTTCTGCGCCGAGGGCGTGCTGCCGAACATCCAGCGTCTGCGCGAAACAGGCGGTAGCACTCGCCTGCTGCCGTACATCTCGACCTGGGGTGATACCAACTTCGTCAGCTTTCTGACCGGCCAGGCGCCGGGCACCAGTTGGGTTGGCCAGCGCCAATCGCCCAGTGGTACCCGGCATCTGCTGGAGCTTATGCAGGAGGCCGGGCAACGTGCCGCGCTGGTTCATTTTCCCGAGAGCCTCAAGCCGGCTGGCGCGGATGATCTCTGCTTCGCGCCGTTCTGGAGCGGCAGCGGCCCGGCACCCATGGAGCTCGTGCCAGGTTGCCTTCACAGCACTCATCTCGATCAGTGGCAAACCACACCCCAGAGCGAAGCGCTGGGGTGGCCACCGACCGGCACGCTGGCGCATCATCAGAAGCATAATCGTTTTGGCATCGAACGCCGAGGCGATGGATATCTGGCCTCCATCCCTGTGCATAAAGGCGAGCCGATTCCTGTTGAGCTGAGCCCGAAAGGTGATCGCGTGGACCTAACGTTGGGCACGGGAGAGTCGGGCCTGAGCGAAGCCAATCTGGGAGTTGAGGAATGGAGCGACTGGATGGCGGTAAACATCGATGGCAAGGCCGCACAGGTACGCTTCAAGTTACTCGCTTTTGATCCGACGAACGGCAAGCTGGATCTGCTCCAGTCACAGGTGACCGCACCAGCCGCGGAGAGTGGGCAGCCCGAGATCGCCCAGCGATTAATCGAACGTCATGGCCCCTTTATTTCCAAATGGACGGTCTCCGCCGACCCCGATAGCCACTATTTCGAGACCAGTTTCGAGGAAGGGCGCTATCAGCTCGAATGGCTGGTCGACAGCGCCCTGACGCTACTCAACAACGAAGGCTTTCAGCTATTCGCCACGGTCTTTCGTCTCAACGATGAAACCCATCACACCTGTCTAGCGCAGTGCGATCCCGAATCGAAGTTTTATCAGCAGGATGATCACTCCCGCTATCTGGACGTCATCCGTGAGTCCTATCGAATTCTCGATGATGCTGTGGGCCGGGCGTTGGCGGGGCGGGATGAAGACACCGTCGTCGTATTGGCCTCCGACCATGGGGATGTACCCAACAGTCATCTGTGTGATATTCACAGGCGATTGGCCGAGTTCGGCCTGTGCGCAAGCGACGATCAGGGCCGACCCAACTCGGCGCGCAGCCAAGCGTTTCTCAAGGATGAGCGTGGCGGTCTGGAGATTTTCGTCAATCGTGATCTCGTTGCCGGTGATGAAATTCCCCGTGTACAGACGCAAATTCTCAAGGCGTTGACCACCTGGTATGTTGACACCGACACGGGCGAGCGCAACGTGGTAGCGCTGGCGGTCAAGAAACAGGACGCCAGCGTGCTGGGCTACTGGGGCGACAACATGGGTGACGTACTGTTCGCCTACGCGCCGGGTTTTGTCTGGGGCACCAATCAACGCGGTGACACCGTCGCTGAACTCTCGACACCCGGTGCCAACCACGGCCCCCAGGTACCCACGGCAAGTACCGCGTTCGCCTCCAACCATGGCCTGGCAATTTTCCATGGCGCCGGCGTTCGCTCGGGGGTCGAGCTTGCGTTCAATACCACCCGAGGTATCCAGCGTATGGATAGTGCGGGAGCTACCTTCGCCCATCTGCTGAGGCTTTCCACCGACTCGCTGGATGGAAAGCCGCTAGAGGCGTTATTAAGCGTAAGCGAAGATATTAGATACGGCACGACTGAGCTTACCTAAACGTGCGATGCAGAAGAACTCTGAGAGAGTAGTTAATGCCATGTTTTTACGATGATCATAAGGTGCTGTTTTAAAAAGCTGAATGGCCTTGGCTATCTAGGCAGCACATGGATGAAATACCCAAACGGAGAAGTATTGTCTCTCACGTAGAGAATATCCGTAGCTAGCGATTAACAGCAGTGTGAATAAAGTCCAAAAAACGGTGATCGTTGGCGTGGGCAATATTAATGCGCATGGAATTGGCATCGGTACTGTCTGGGCGTAGTGAGAAAATGGCGCCAGGTGCAATAAAGATACCTTTCTCTGACGCTTTTTTAGCCAACTCCGTTGTATTGATATGTGTTGGCAGTTTGGCCCATAAATAGTAACCCCCGCCTGGGCCACTCACATCGTCGACCCCTATTTGCTGTAAAGCACGCAAAGCAGTCGCGCTGGCTTTGGCAACCCGCTCGCGAAGTTGTGCAAGGTGGCGTCGATAGCGACCTCTGATTAGCAGATCATGTATAACCATTTCATTGAACGTCGAGGTGTTCACAACAGTGAGCATCTTAATATCGACTAATGCTCTAACGATTGAGCGACTGCCTGCCACGTAGCCACAGCGTAAGCCTGTGGAAAGCGTTTTAGAAAATGTACCTACATAAATAACTCTTTCTAACCCATCAAGAGCCGCGAGGTGAGCGCTACCTTTGGGAAGAATGTCTGCGAATACATCATCTTCCACTAGCGTTACACCATAGTGATCAGCGAGCTTCAATAACCGATGCATGTTGTTGAGTGACATAGTACTGCCAGTGGGGTTATGCGCGTTGGGCTGCAAGAAAAAAAGCCGTGGCCTATAGTGTTTTACCTTTCTCTCAAACTCCTCTAAATCAGGTCCATGCGCTGTACGTGGGACGCCAACAAGTTTTGCTTTAGCTAGGCGAAGTTTCCCAAAAAGTGGGTAATAGCCGGGCGTTTCAACCAGAACGCTTTCGCCAGCAGCCACGAAGTGACGAATAATGAGATCGAAGGCGTGGTTAGCACCAAAGGTCATCATGACCTGATCGTGAGAGGCGTGAATCGAACGTCCAGCCATTGCCATAGCTAAGGTCTCACGCAAAGGGGAATAGCCTTGAGGTACACCGTATTCAATATCGTTAATGCCATTGAGACCGGCGTTGCGCCTGATCAGGCGCGTTAGTTCCGTACCTCCCATCCAGCTAGCTGGAGCCCTGCCATCACCCGCGCGCACCTCAAAGTTGCCCACTAACTGTTCGCGTAGTAGTGACACGCTGTCGACCGCTTCTGAGAGGTCGGCCGTTGTCTCTTCCATTGCAGACGGTAGCGGGCGTGATACGAAAAAGCCCGCGCCTTGGCGTGCATACAGATGGCCGAGCGCGACTAACTGGTCGTAAGCATCAATGACGGTGTTTTTCGAGACGCCAAACTGTTGGGCAGCTTCTCTAATGGAGGCCACTCGCGTACCCGGTGAGAGACGGCCATCATCGATGGCTTTTAGCAGGGCGGTGGCTACCTGGCGAGATTTGGACATCGATGGCACTCAAAGAAGGCTGAACTGTGAATGAAGGTTAAACTGTATCTATTGTTTGATGGGTACAGTACTTCATACAATTCGTATAAGTGTACCTTACTCAGCGGCCTATATTTACACAAGCTATAGGCCGCCAACCTGGGCATAAAAAAACCAATAATGATGTCTTTGGAGTACCTGCATGCCTCATAAAGAAACCTCTTACTTAACCGTTTGGGATGATACGGTGACGGGAAAAGACCTGATCATTGCATTAGCTATTTCTACCCCGCTGACACTAGGCGGTTTTATTTATACGCCGTGGCCAGCGCCGATGCCCCTAATCGTTGGCTTATGTGGAGCTCTCTTAGGCTTTGCTATTAACGCCATTGTTTTACGCCCTAAGCGCCGTCTCGATATTGAAAAGGAGGCGTGAAAATGGATGTCATATTGCTTCTGCAGATGTTACTTGCCGCTTTGATCGGTGTAGTGGTCTATACCGCCATTGGTGTTGCACCGGGCACCGATGAAACGGCGGTGCTTGCCCCCGTGACGCTGGCACTAGTGGTTGCGGGAATTCCTCTTCCTGTCGTGCTGGCTTTTTTTATGGCCGCTATTGTGGCAAAGAAGCTGACGGATTCGATACCCGTTTCGGTGGCAGGGATACCGGGTGGCGTAATGTCAGCGCCGATGGTCGAGCACGCAATGATCCTCAAGCGGGAAGGTCACGCTACGTTAGCAATTCGCAAAATGGCATCGGGCTCGGTCATTGGAACCCTTGTCGCCATCCCCGTGAGTTTGTTGTTGGCATTTTTGCTGACGCCTTTGGCGGATGTATTGAGTCAGTACGCCAGCCAGATCTTTTTTGTCGGCGCCGTATTTTTAGCGCTAATGAGCCGTGAAAAAGTGATCAGCCTCATCAGCATTGTCATATTGGCTGCACTGATCCAAGCGCTACGCCACTTTTATTGGGGCATGGGGGTTATTCCTGAAGGCCAAGTAGTTTTCATCTCGTTCTTTTTAGGCATCACTATTGGCCCGATGATCTTTAATCTGGCGCAGCTGACTGTGCGTGAAGAGCGCCGCAAAATGACGGTTCATGAGCCTAAAACAATAAAAATCTATGCCACTGATAACAGCAACGACACTGGTCGCTTTCCCAATCCTTTTCGAATTTTGACTCGGCAAGAAGCAGTTTCAGCGACAGCTAGTTCGGTGCTGGGGTCGGTCACTTTCTTTATGAGCCCCGTCGGTATAACGATTTTTCTGGGTGAGGTTATGTCGAGTTGGGTCAAGGGAACGGTAGAAAAAGCCAGCCGTGCGCTTTCCTCAATGGATGCGGTCACTAATGCCGCTTATATCGCGGGTATTTTAATACCCCTCGCCGCGCTCGGCATTCCCATGAGTCCAATGGCAATTGGTCCTGGCAATGCATTCTTTAATGCACCGCCAGTGCTGACGTTAGAACAGAATGCTCACCATTTGATGAGTTTTAGTGAAATCGCGGTGGCCAGTATTTTGGGGGCCAGTGTAGCGCTGCTGATTACTTATCCCATTGCCGTGCGCTATGCCCGACATATATGCGTATTTGTTTTCCAGCGGATTCCTCACGAGGCTTTTCTCGCGATGTTCTTCTCGCTCGTTATGCTTCTGGCATTTATGGACGCAGGCGTTATGGGGATTTTAGGTGTAGGGGTATTAGCGCTTGTTGCCGGTCTTTTGAACCGCTGGGGTGTGAACTATGGCGTACAATTTATGACGCTGTACGCTGCTCCTTGGCTCATGGGCTGGTTGGCCTGACCGCTCAAATGGACATATCTCACCACCGCGATACTTTATCCAAGTTTAGGTAACGGTTATGACGACGAGCACATCGAGAATTCCAGGGTTTTATCAACTTTCACCCCGAGAGCGGCTGCGTATCGTTGCCGATATGAGTGGCCTTGATGCTGCCGGCGAGGCGCATTTAGCGGACACCGGGAACCTGCCAGCAGAAACAGCCGATAGTATGATTGAGAATGTCATCGGCACCTTAAATATACCTATTGGTGTTGCAACTAACTTGATCATTGATGGGGAAGAGCCGCTGGTTCCTATGGCGACGGAAGAGTCATCTGTCGTTGCCGCGGTTTGTAATGCAGCGAGGCAGTGTCGTGATTCAGGTGGTTTTTATACGGATACGTCGTCCCCCATTATGATTGCTCAGGTGCAACTTATTGGAGTAGCTAATCCAGAATTTGCTAGGTTACGTTTGCTGGATGCCCGCGATGAAATTAAGCGGATTTGTGACGCGACGGACCCCGTACTTTTAGAGCATGGTGGTGGCTTTCGCGATTTAGAAGTTCGTGTACTTGATGGCATGGTGATTGTCCACCTGTTGGTGGACGTGCGTGACGCGATGGGGGCTAATGCAGTCAACTCCATGGCTGAAGCTGTCGCTCCTTCTTTGGCAGAGTGGTCGGGAGGAGAGAGCCGACTGCGTATCCTATCGAATTTAGCTGATCGCCGTTTAGCAAGAGTCAGGGCGACCTGGCATATTGACCACATAGGCGGAGCATCGGTACGTGATGGAATTCTGGCGGCCTATCGTTTCGCTGATTTGGACCCTTATCGAGCGGCTACTCATAATAAGGGAGTGATGAACGGGGTGAGTGCTGTGGTGTTGGCGACGGGTAATGATACGCGTGCAGTTGAAGCGGGTGCTCATGCCTATGCCGCTCGGACTGGGCGGTATCGCTCCCTTACCCACTGGGAGAAAGATCGTGATGGCAACCTGACGGGCACCCTTGAAATGCCGATGCCCGTGGGTTTGGTGGGTGGTGCCACACGGGCGCACCCTACCGCTCGTCGATGCCTCGATATTTTAGGCGTTAAGAGCGCTGATCGATTAGCACGCATCATCGTATCCGTCGGGTTAGCGCAGAACTTTGCAGCGTTAAAAGCGTTAGCCACGACCGGTATTCAAAAAGGACATATGGCGCTGCATGCTAAAAATATCGCGTTAATGGCGGGAGCTGAAGGTGAAGAGATTGCACGAGTGGCTGAGGCATTGGTGAGGGGAGGGAGCGTACGTGTTGATTTAGCGCAGGAAGCATTAGTACAGCTACGCAAAAAGAAGAAATAGCGGGATTAATCCATTTAATGCAACCCGAAAGCAGCTTACTTCGAGCAAGAAGATGGTTCCGGCCGGGTTGCCAGCCACACCGCCACTATTATTAGTAGCACGATAATGGCCAAGCTCCGCCAGCCAGGGCCAAGAGTCCAGACGGTGATTAGCCCGCTCAATGCAATCATGCTAACGGCTGCCAGCTTTGCGCGCCGTGGAATGGCGCGCTCTTGTTCCCAGGTAACCAGTAGCGGGCCAACATAGTGCCTTGATCGAATCCATGCCTCAAAACGTGGCGAGCCTTTAGAGGCGCAGTAAACGGCGATCAGCATGAACACGGTGGTGGGAAGTAAGGGCAAAAAAATGCCCAGTACACCGATGCTAAAACTCAGCGCTGCGATCGCTACCCACAGTCCGCGTACTAGCATTGAGGCTTTTCTTTGGAAGCGCTTTGGCGTCACCTCAGGCTCCTTCGTTTATAACCTTTTTTCATGGCGCGAAATATCCCGCGATCTGGTCAATATCATCATTATCCAGAACGCCAGCCTGCCAGCGTAGTGTTAACCAAGCCAACAGGTAATCATAGCGAGCGCGGGATAGATCGCGCAGTGCCTCGAAACGTCCACGTTCGGCGTTTAGCACATCCAGATTGGTTCGCTCACCGCCGAGAATGCTTTTACGCGTAGCTTCCAGGCGTGCCGTCGCAGCGGTAACAGTATGTTGATAGGCCTCAATGCGTTGTTGGCTGCTACGGGTTAGACGGTATTGGCGTTCAACATCATTGCGTAGCGCTACTGTTGCGGCATCTAGCTCGTGACGCGTCTGTTCATAGGTATTATCTGCCTGGCGGCTAGCAGCGACAACCCGGCCGCCTGAATAGAGCGATAGATTAACCTCAACGCCAATGCTGTCGGTGTCGTAACGTTGCCCAATCATATTTTCTGAATTGGAGTCGGATATCTGGCTTCGCGCGTACAAGCGCACACTCGGCAGATGTCCGGCACGCTGCTGATGCAATTGGTGTCGTGCTGCTTCCAATAGACTGCGCTGTGCGGCTAGTTCAGGATTATGGGCGAGCGTAAGTTCGTGCCAGTGTTCCAGAGATAACACTGGGTTTTCCTGGGTGGTTTGCACATTATGGGCTAGCTGACCGGCCTGCAGTGGGGCGAGTGAAGCAGGTGGTGCTACTGTGCCGGTCAGAGCGTGCAGTTCATTGCGGGCGTCATTCAAGCGATCTTCGGCTTCGATCAGTTGAGCTTCCACCAAGCGTGACTGAGCGGCAATCTCCAATTGGTCAGTACGGGTGCCTTCACCGTAATCGATAAAGCGCTGGCTGCGTTCATTTTCTTCTTGTAGGGCACGTAGGTGGGCTTTAGCCAGCTCGATATCGTCATTTGCGTAAAGCACCCCGGTGTAAGTCTGTAGGACTTGAACAGCAAGTGCTTGACGGGCGCGTTCAAGTGTTAGTACAGCAGCTTCGGCCTGTGCCTTGCCTGCTTGATAGCGGGCGAAAGCTGCAGCATCCAGCAAGGATTGCGTCAGCGTGAAGGCAGACGAGTAGCTGGAGTAATTCATATCGCTTGTGGTTGTGCCTCGCTGTGTTTCCTGCAGCACTTCCGACCAGTTTTCGCCCCGTGAGTAGCGATAGCTAAGTGTGGGTAATAAAGCCGAGCGCCCCAGGGCTCGCTCCTGTTGCCCAGCTGCACTTTCACTCTGTGCGGCCAGCCAACCTGGGTTGTGCTGTTTGGCGAGTTCATAGGTCTCACGAAAATCTAGCGCGTGCGCGCTGAAAGGCCAGCAGATGTAGGTTATCAACAGCCAAGTATGATATCGAAGTAATGCCGTTCGGATCATGCATCCCCCCAGGCTGTGCGTGCACGGTCCAGCAGCGGCTTGAACATATAGTTGAGCAGCGTGCGCTCGCCAGTGCGTACAAATGCCTCGACTGGCATACCCGCCTTGAGCGGTTGATTACCCAGTGGAGTGAGTTCATCTGCCGCTATCTCTACATACAGTCGGTAATAAGGCAGCCCCGTCTGTTCATTGATTAGCCTGTCAGCAGAAACGTGGCTAACAGTCCCGGGTATGCGTGGTGTGCTACTACGCTCGAACGCGGTAAACGCAAGCTCTACCGGGAGGCCTGGGTGAACTTGATCAATCTGTTCAACGGGTAGTTGTCCCTCGACTAAGAGGGGTTCACTGCGGGGTACAATTTCCATCAGTAGGGCACCGGGTTGAACGACACCGCCTTCGGTATGCTGCGTCAGTCCCACCACTGTGCCCGAGCGGGGAGCACGTATCTGGGCGTCGGCCAGATCGAATTCAATGCTGGTGAGTTGAGCAGCCAGCTGCTGGGTACGTAAGCGTGCTTGGGCCAGTAGATCCTGCACGTCACGCAGAGACTCTTCATTGCGCTGGGCGTGCCGTAACTGCAATTCATCGACTTGTCGTCGAGTTTGCTGCAGAGTGCCGGTGGCCGAAGCAATATCGCCTTGCAGCTGAGCGTAGCTACTTTCAATCTCTAGCAGCCGGTTACGAGGAATGTAGCCGTCGGTCGACAATTCGCGCAGGTTATTGCGCTGTTCTCTCAGGACTGACAGCTGAATATGCTGCTGAGCCAGCGAGGATACAAGGCCCGACGCCCTTGCTCGCTGTCCATCCAGGTTAGCGTTGATACCTGAGAGTTCGGCTGACAACGCATTACGCCGGCTGGCGAACAGTTGGCGCTGTAAGGTCAGTAGCGTTTCGATGGCGATATCTCCGCTGTTAGCGAGCTCTGCCGGGGTGATAAAGGTATCAAGGTGATCACGTTCCGCTTCCAGGCGTGCAGTTTCAGCCAATGATGAAGCCCGCTGCAGTCGCAACGCGCTTGTCTCGTTTTGCAGCCGTGCTGTATCGAGGCTGATCAGCGGCTGACCTTCTTCCACTTGTTCTCCCTCACGTACCCAAAGCCGCTCAACAATACCGCCGGTTGGATGCTCGACCGCCTGTCGATTGCCGGAGACGACCACTGTCGCCGGTACCGCGATACCATTATCCAGCGGTGCCCAGGCTGCCCAAGCCACAAACAGTGCTAAGCCTCCCAGCAGTAGCCAACTCCCTATGCGTAGTGGTCGTCGCTTACGGTGCATGGCGAGTGCTTGCCAGTCCGGTGTGGCTGTGGAGGTATGCAGTTTTGCAGCAGGCGGCGCCTGCGAGATATCGCGAAGGGTCATGCGCGCTGCTCCTGACGATTGATGGAAACATTACCGTAGGTATAAGCGCCTTGCGCATACGGGGTGGCCATCGCGCCATTGGCAGGTGCCGCCGCTTGGCGGGCAGCGCTCAGGGCTTGCAAGATCTCTTCAGTGGGGCCGAGCTTCTGCAGGCGGCCTTCACGTAGTACTAGCAAGTGAGAGGTAGCTTTGAGTACCTGAGGGCGGTGGGTGATCAGCACCACCGTAACGTGGTGTTCGCGCAATCGCTGCAACGCTTCCAATAGTGCTTTTTCTCCGGCGTCATCAAGACTTGCATTGGGTTCGTCCAAGACGACGAGCGCAGGGGGGCCGTAGAGCGCTCTGGCCAAGGCAATACGCTGGCGCTGCCCGCCCGAAAGGCCGATTCCGCTATCTCCCAAGTAGGTGTCGTAGCCATTGGGGAGGGCCAGAATCAGTTCGTGTACGCCCGCGGTTTTGGCGGCCTCGACGACTGTATTGGGCTCTGGTTCGCTGAAACGGGCGATATTCTCTGCCACGCTACCGGCGAAAAGTTCGACATCCTGAGGCAGGTAGCCGATATGTGGCCCCAGCAACGCTTTGTTCCAACGTTGGATATCGGCACCATCTAGCCGGACAGTACCGATCTTCGGCTTCCAAACGCCCACCAGTAGTTTAGCCAGAGTAGATTTGCCTGATCCCGAAGGCCCGATAACACCGAGCACACTGCCTGCTTCCAATTGGAAGCCCACCTGAACCAGCGTGGGTGTTTTTCCGCCGGGCGGCATGGCGCTCACCGACTGCACATCAAGCTTGCCCAGCGGGGCAGGTAGGTCCATGCCTGATTGGCGGGCCGGGTGTGCTGCTAGCAGGTTACCCAAACGCTGGTAAGCCAGCCGTGTCGATGACCACTGCCGCCAGGCATTGATGACCTGATCAATGGGGCTGAGCGCACGGCCCATCAGGATAGAACCCGCGATCATCGTGCCAGGGCTGATCTGCCCGCCAATCGCTAGCCAGGCGCCCAACCCCAACACCAGTGACTGCAACGCGACGCGTAAACTTTTAGAAATAGCGGTGACCAGGGCGGTACGCTCGCTGGCCAGCCCTTGCAGCGCAACAAAGCCATCGTGAAAATGCGACCAACGGCGGGTAAAGGCCGACAGCATACCCATCGACTCGATGGCATCGGCATGGCGCAATTGTGCTTCCGCCATGGCATTAGCTTGTACAGAAAGCGCACCCGCTTCACGCAGCGGCGGCTGGGAAAGCCGTTCATTCAGCCACGCTAAGCCCACCAGCAGCACGGCGCCCCCCAGGGCCAGGCAACCTATCCAGGGGTGGAACATAAACATCACCAGCAAATACAACGGGAACCAGGGAGCATCGAAGAACGCGAATACCGCACTGCCGGTGATAAATTGGCGCAGCGAGTCAAGGTCACGTGTAGCTTGCCCCGCCTGGGCAGCCTGGCCGCTTAGCCCGCGTTCGAAGGCCGCAGCGTAAACCCGCTCCCCCAACTGTTCATCGAAGCGTTCGCCAATATGGATGACTGCCAGACTGCGTATGTACTCCAAGGCGCCCATTAACGCCAGCAGCCCCAGTGCCATGCCGGTTAGCATCACTAGCGTGGTGGTATTGCCGGAAGCCAGTACGCGATCATAGACCTGCAGCATATACAGCGGCGGCACTAGCATCAGTAGATTGATAACCGCACTGAACAGCCCTACCGAGCGCAGTGTGCCGCGATAGCGGCCGAGTGCTCGGTAGAGTTCGTTTCCGGGCTGGCGTTGGGAGGGGGTCATTGGCTATGTCCCTGAAAATAGACGTAACAAATCAACGAATCGCCATAGCAGTTCGTCTCGAATTCGTTCTCTCATTAGTGCTTTGGTCACGTCTCTGCTTGACTTCTCGTCTCATCGGGCGAGAATGCCGAGGCACCGCGCCAAGGCATAAAGCCCATGACGCGGTGTTTGAACGTTGCGGCAAGGGGATTCCCCTTGCCTTTTTTATTAGCTGTTTATAGCGATGGCGTTGCTCACGCAGCCAGAGCGAAATCGAATTCGCTGAACTCTTGAACGCCGGTTGCAGAAGCCGGAATGGCATCGCCAAGCAGACCAGCATCGTCCAGTACTGCTAGCAAGCCGCCCTGGCTAACTGAGCTGCTGCTGTCCCAACCCTCCACTGAGCCATTCATTAAGCCCCAAATTACGTCGTGGACCGCATTCTCTCGACCATCGGCCAGATCACCATCCAGCGGCGCGTTGAAGTCAAAAGTGATGAAGTCATCGGATACCGTGCCATCACTATTTAGGCCGCCTCCCAGCGTCAACCCAGTCAGGGTGCCGTGTAGCGTATGGCTGGGGAAGTCGTAAGTGATATCACCCGTTGCCGAGAAGGCGAAGTCACCTCCATTGAGGGCCATCGCATAGGTATCACCAGAGAAAGGATTGGATGAGAGGCTGCCATCTTCGTAGAAACCGCCAGTATTAGAAGGGTGTTCACCGTCGACACCGTCACTCTGGAAAGCCAGCAGCAAACTTTCTAGGCTACCTACTGCAAATTCACCAGGGAAGTTGTTTTCATCGTAAGTATAGGAAATAGACATTTTATATACTCCTTTCGTTTTACTTGATTAAGAGAGACTCGTCGGCCTATCCGGCGAGCTCTAACGGGCATTATCGCCATGCCCACTTCTCATACCCTAAAGGGATATGAGCCTTCAGCTACAGCTACAGCAACCGCTATAGCATCAGAACTGCAACTCTATTCCTGCCATTGCTGTACGACCTGGCGCATAGGTGCGGGAGAAGATATCTGAGTATCCTGAGACGTAATTACGGTCACGTAGATTCTCGATGGAGGCTCGCATTAGTAGATGGTCATTGAAGCGGTAGCTTGCGTAGAGGTCCCAGGTAACGTAGCTGGGCCAGATGGCGTATTCGAAATCTTCTGGCTTGCCCTCGGCGCTGTAGTTGAGTCGGGTACCCATATCCAGCTTTTCGTCGAATAGGCGTGTACCGATTACCCAGCTTCCTCGGTCCATTGGCAAATTGCGGGCGCTGTTCATGCCATAGCCCGCCGCCTGGCCTCCAACCGCGCAGACCATCTGTTGATCAAGGAAGCTTTCGTAAGAGTCGTAGCCATTTTCGATCGCCATCTGATGCTCTTCTGTATAGTTGCCCGCCTTATCAGGCATATCAAACTGGGGTTGATGGCTGCCCAGTGGCCATCTTTCCTGGCAGAAACCTTGGTCACCGCCTAGCACGTGGGTGTAGTTCAGACGCGTGTACCAATTGCTGGCGTCGTAGTCGAGTTCCAGCTCGATACCACGAAAATTCATGGGAAGGCGGTTATTGATGAACATGGTATTACCCAACCCAGCACCCGCCACTACGCCGGGCATTGCATTGGCCATGCTGGTAATTAGATAGTTATCTGCGCGGGTGTCGTAGTAGGTCACTTTGCTAAGGAAACGGTCATTGTCCGTCAGCAATCCCTGAAACACGGTATTAAAACCTACTTCCCAGCTGCGAGAGGTCTCGGGCTCTGCGTAGGGGTTAGGGGACATGATGGCGAAGGGGTCACTGGGATGGCTGCCCTCCATTAGTGCTTCGGTCAGTGCCGGTGGGCGCCAGGATTCACCCCAGCTCGTGAATAGCTCTAACCAGCTAGAGGGTCGATACGCTGCCTGCAGAGTCGGCAGCAGCTTGTCCTCGCGATTGTTAACTTCATATGCGTACAGCCCATGCTCCGAGTCATAGCCAGGCGCATACTGACCACGATTAAAGATAAGATCATAGGTGCCAGCATCACGCATCCTTTGCTGGGCTGCCTCGTCGAACCTTTGGTCAAACTTTTCCTGACGGGTTAAGTAGGACCATTCCACTCCCATAACGCGGGTATCGCCCTTGAGACGGTAGTAGTCGTAGCGTAGGCCACCGCCTAGTGTCCATGTGTTATTTTCCCACACTAAATTGCCGAAGGCGCTGGCGATGCTGCGCTTTCCACGGGGCTGAAGCGTATTTTCGGATGTAGTGATGGTACTGCCACGCCGGTCATATTCGGTACTGGAGTCTCCTCGGTCTTGGAAATATTCGATGCCGTGATTGAAGCGGAAGCCCTCAACATCACCTAATGAGAACCTTGATGTGTTTTCTAGGGCTAGGCCATAGGTATCGATGCTTGTTGTGACATTAGAGCCAAGCCCTGCTTCGCACTGCTTACGCCAGCTATCAGGAAAAGGCGTTGAGCATAGCCCGAGGTTCCAGGCGGTTTCCGTCATGTTGGTATCGCCCGCCATCACCGGACGCCCCTCCTGGGTATAGCGCTCGTTATCGGTGGAAACGCGATAAATTCTCGCGTCAAGGTCAACCAAGTTGGAGTCAGGGTTGAAGGTGTATTCCAGCCCGATGGATTGTGACGTCGCCTGGGCATCACCGCGTTTCTGCCATGCATCGTCGCCGTCAAGTACACTGCCATCGCCGGAGTTGACAATCCGGCGATCGGAGACGTTGTTGTAGGAAATGTCGGTATCCAGGTAGGTGAACTGCAACGATTGTTCGGGTGTCAGGTGCCATCGAGCCTTGAATAAGTTGGAGTCCTGGGTCTGATCGCTGAACTTAACGCGGTCGACAGCCTGCTCACTATTGCGGCCCTCAATACCGTCTTGTACGCCAACAAGAAGCCAATCAAAGCTTTCCTTTCGGCGACCCGGCGAGTATTCGCCCAAGCTTCGCCGACTCCTCGCTGCCAGCAGTTCCAGCTGATCTCCAAAACGTCCCGCTATCGCGGCACTGCCAATAAAATTGACGCCATTACCTTCATTGCCTATCCCTGTATTGGCTCGTATACGAGCACCGACATTATTATCCTCCATGATGATGTCGTCATAGTTAAGGGTGCGGAAATTAGCACTGCCAGCAATGGCGCCTGCACCGTTTATGCTTGAACTGGGGCCTTTTTCGATGACCACTTCGCTCAGCAGCTCGGAGTCCACATACATGCTGCCATTGCGCTGCTGGTGGGCATTCTCGTTAAAGTTTTGACGCATACCATCGATCATCATGTTGACGCGGCCAAAGTCCTGCATGCCACGAATATTGACCGAAAGCGCCGGGTCCTGAGTATTTACTGCGCTGTAGACACCCGGCGTCTCAAGCAACATGTCCGCCGCGTGACGTGGCGGTAAGCGATCAATCTGCTCGCGGCTGATCACACTGACCGAACGCGGTTCGTGATAGACCCAATCGTCACCTATACGGTCAGCCGATACGGTCAGGGTGCTAAAGGCCGTTTGGTTGCCCACGGTGAGCGAGGTTGCTGGCTCCAGCAGCTCGGCGGTTCTGCCATTGCGATATGAGATTGTTAGTGAAGAGTCCGTCAGAAGGGCACGTAGCGCTTCATCGGCGGTCATTTCGCCTTGTAGCGCAGGGGCGATGCCATTGATGGCTTCACCATCTTGGCGCACTACAGCGATTTGTGTTGCGGCTGTAAATTCACCCAAGGAATAGAGCAGGCGCTGAGCAGGAAGATCAAACGTATAACGTTGTTGTAGTGGATTTTGCTGCACAGCGTCGGCGGCGTTCGGGGGTAATGACTGGGCATGTGCCTGGCTGATGAGCAGGCCGAGCATGACAGCCGTGACGGCATATCTGAAGGTGGGCGGGTGGTTTGGCTTGAGGCTTGCCGCAAGCGACTTGAATGGGAAACCCTTGCAGTGCATGGACGTCATGCTCCCTTTTTTATGTTAATAATAATCGTTTGTATGATCATTAACGTTTGCAGAGAGGGTTTCCCTCATCTAAAAATGAGTTTTTAGTTAAGTATTTTTTTAGCTTTGTGGTTCATGCTGCTCCAGCTCACACGTAGGCTCAGCCACTATTGAAATCGTCAGTGCAATAACAATCATCATGCTATGTATTAGGGCCCCGCCTAAAACTGCACACAGCAGACAGAACCAAGCTGTATGTGATTCATGGAGTAGTCCGTAAAGAGTGCCTAGGCATCCGCTTAGTAACGTGATTGTAAATAGGCTAGCTGCCCACCAATTGAGTAGTAGAGAGGCGATGGGAAGGCCATATGCACGTAGCCTGGATATGAGGGCTTTTATCATCTGATTCATTGCCATTCCCTGTTATCTTTTTGATGCTTCTGATACTAGCGACTTGACGAATTGAAAAGCGTCTCTGGCGCCGTTTAAAGCTTGAATTGCCTCTTGCTTTTCCAAAGAGACGGCATCCAACTGAGCGGTAAAACGACGCCAGTGCAGACCGCGACCGGAGTCGCTAGGTGCTAGATGCCGGGCGCCAAATTTATCGGAAAGCCCGAGTTGGCTGGCGTACTTAAATAAGAAGGCTGCGCCTAAGTTTGAGCCTTCACTCACGTACAGCCAGCCAAGCGCTGCGGCCTGTGAGCCGATGGTCGGTGGCACAAGGGCGTGCTCGTCCAATGCGTTCAGGTGAATGGCTAAGTCTTGGCAATCTCTGATTACCGCGTCGTACCGGCAACGCTCGGCTAATCCTGCCAGCCAAGTGCATAGCGATTCTTGTTGATAGAGAGGTGCTGTATGGCGTTGAAACTGATACTGCACAAAAAGAAAGCGTTGGTAGCCTTCAAGACTGGCGAAAGGAGATAGCGCCATAATGGCTTGATCCACACGCTCATGGGCAGAATGTGTATCCAGCTTTAAGCGCTTGCTTAGCGGCAGTGTGTTAGCCCCTTTGGAGAGGGGGAGTAGTGCTTCCATAAGTCACTCGCGACAGTTAGGTGAGTAAAGAGGGGCAAATACAGAGTTGGCTTCTCCTCGGTGTGATATCAGCCGGTATGCGACGGACGCAGCCAAACGATGTTGCCCGGCAAGCGATGGACGGTGATATCAAAGACATTGGTTAATGTGTCGAGTAATGCCACCGGTTTGTTCGCCGGGAAGCTGCCTGAAAGGCGCACGTCGTCAAACGCTTGGGTATCCAAAAGAAGGCGACCTGGCAGCATGCGCTCTAACTGCGCGACGACTTCGCTCATTGCGGCATCATCAAACACGATCCTTTCCTCCCGCCAAGAAAGCGCCAGAGGTAGCTCTACGAATGAGATAGGGCCGAGCTCACCGTTTTGCATGGTAATTTGCTGGCCGCCCACCAGCATGGCTTGGCGGTCGGTACTATCACTGACGGTCACCTGTCCTTCTGCAACTGTGACCGTTACCTGGCCCCCGCTACGCATGACAGAAAAGTGAGTTCCTACAACATGTACTAAGGTGTCTCCCGCCGTAATGAGGAACGGTCGCTGAGCATCTTTGGCGACATCAATCCAGAGGCGACCGCGGCGTAGCGTTAATCCCCTTTGCGTCTGTTTAAAATCAGTCTTTATCGCGCTATTGCCATCAAGTAGCAGCGTTGAGCCATCGGTCAGTTGGAGGTGCTGTGTTTGCCCAGGTGCTGTTATCGTCGCAGCCATTAGGTGATCCCAGTGACCGGGCTCACGCCATAATTCAAAACTTAGCAGCAAGCCCAATACGCACAGCGCAGCCGCTGCCCATCCCCATGCTCGTTCCGTTACCCGTGTGGGTTTGGCGGGTGATGACTGAATAGCAAGAAGGCGAGCAGGGGCTTCAACCGCTTGCCAAAGATGCACTGCCTCTTGGTAGGCTTGATAATGGCTGGGCATGGCGTTTAACCAAACTTGAAAGGCCTGATGATCTTGTTGTGTTGCGCTTTCGTCCTTGATTTTTAGGTGCCAAGCGGTGGCCTCATCAATGATGTCGTCGTCATAAATAGGCTCTTGCGCTTGCTGACGTGTAGGTTCATTTGGCTTAGTCACGATCTAGCCCTTTCTGAATACGTGGCTTGTTATTATTAATACAACGTTTAGCCGGTGCTTCTTCCTCATTAATTGATTGTCGTTGCCATTCACGACACAGTCGCATTGCCCGCATCATGTCTTTTTCAACGGTGCTAATAGAAATGCCAAGGCGTTCAGCAATCGCGTTATAGGTCTCACCTTCAATGCGATTAAGTAAGAAGACACGCTTTGTCCTTGGCGGTAAGTCGTTGAGTTGCTCGGTAAGCCGCTGCCACTGTTGCATCGTATTCGCTATCTGCTCTGGGCTTGGTGCCTGAGGCGGCTCATCAGCAGCGGTATTTAGTTCATTGGTTTGGTAACGCCGTCGTACTGCCTGAGAGCGCAAATAGTCCAACGCTAAATTTTGCGCAGTACGGTGCAGCAAACCCGCGGTATCGGCGTCTTTGGAGGAGCGCTGCCACAGCTTTACGAACGTGTCCTGCGCTAAGTCTTCTGCGACACTAGTACTTCCAACGACTTGCTTGATGCGTTTAACGAGACGGTGCCTTTCGTTGAGAAACATGCGCAGCAGCACAGCAGGGGGCTTAGTCATGCGAAGCTCGCTCATAACATAAATAAAAGCATCAAGGTCTAAGGGCAAGAAAAGGCGCCGCTGCAGGGCTGGCGCGAATGAGTTGGAGTTCCGCTGCATAAATATCAGCGATAGTGTCGAGACTAAGCACCTGGTTTGGTAAGCCGTGGCTAATGCGCTGGCCTTTATTGAGCAACCACACTCGGTCAGCGTAGGTGCTGGCCAGATTCAGGTCGTGCAGCACACAGACGATCGCCATCTGATGCTGTTCAGCCCAGACACGCAGCTGGCGCATGAGTCGCTGCTGTTGGCCAATGTCCAGTGCGCTTGTAGGTTCATCCAATAGCAAAAGACCACCATCATGGGCGGTAGCAGAGCGTCTGGAGAGAATCTGGCAGGCGCCTCGCGCGACCATGACACGCTGGCGTTCGCCGCCGGAAAGCGTAAGCGCACTGCGCTTAGCAAGATGGATGAGATCTAAGTCATCGAGCAGTTCGGCAATGAGCGCTTTTTCTGGGTTGCAGCCTAAGCACACCAACTCCTCCACTCGCCAATCAAAGCCCAGCGGTTCTTGCTGTGCGACCAGCGCACGGCGGCTGGCCAGGGCATCTATCTCCCATTCCTGTAGTAAACGACCATCCAGACGTACTTCGCCCTCCTCGCAAGGGCGATAGCCTGACAACATGCTGAGTAGCGTGCTTTTACCGGCGCCGTTGGGGCCGACAATAGCGAGTAGCTCACCAGGGCGAATGGTGCCGTCGATGGGGGCTAAGGAGGGCATCGTCGATAATCCCGCTTTATGCAGGGTCAGCATGACGAGCTCCGGCGCATCAATAAGTAAAGGAAGTAAGGCCCACCCAGGAGGCTTGTGAGCAGACCCACCGGAATCTCTGCCGGTGCGCCTAGTGTGCGCGCCAGCGTGTCGGCGACGACCAACAGTAGTGCGCCACCTAGCATTGACGCGGGCAGCAGCAGGCGATGGCTGGGTCCTAGCCACAGACGCAGGCAGTGGGGAACTAGCAGGCCAAGAAAACCAATGACACCGGTCAGTGCAACGCACAGCCCGACGCCTAACGAGGTGGCGACAACGACGCGACGCTTGAGGCGCGAGGCATCTAGTCCTGCCGCATGGGCGGTGGATTCGCCAAGCTGCAGCAGGTCGAGTTCGCTGGCACTGCGCAATAGCATCCACAGTGCAATGCTAATCAGTACCAGCGCGATGGCGGTAGTACGCCATAACGCGTTAGTGAGCGTACCCATGCCCCATAAACTGAGTTGGCGCAGCTGTTCGTCGTTGGCGATGAAGGCCAGCACGCCGCCACCGGCACCTGCCAGCGTGTTAATCGCCAGGCCCGCTAACAGCAACGTCATGACCGCCGCACTGCTGCCGCCTTGGCGTTTTGCTAAGCCAAAGACGATGACGCAAACACTTAACGCACCTAAAAAACCCGCTGCGAACTGACCATAAAGGCTACCCATCGCGCTGCCTTGAAACAGTACGATCCACAGCGCGACAAAGAGACCCGCGCCGCTGGCTAGGCCGAGCAGCGTTGGGTCGGCCAGCGGGTTGCGAAACAAGCCCTGCATGGCGGCGCCGCTGCCTGCCAGCATGGCGCCAACGGCAACGCCTAGCAGCAGCCGGGGTAAGCGCAATTGCCACCACACCTGCACGCTGAGCTCACTGGTGCTACTACTTATGAGCGCCCAGGGGGAAATGCCCAGCACCCCCGAGGCCGCGCCCCACATTAAGGCGATCATCAGCGCAATGGTTAAGCCCATAAGAACGCGCGGCGCGCGGCTAGCCGGCAGCCAAGCACGAGGACGGTGCGTGCTTAGGCTAATGGTCATTGATTAGTCCGAGCCGTCGTTGGCGCGGTTAATAACGCTTCTACCTGTTGGCGTAGCGCGAGGAGTTGATCCGGCGCACGGGGGCCAAAGCCGAGCAGCGCCTGGTCATCAATGATTATCAAGCGCTGCGCATGGCCCGCTGGCGTTAATGCCATTCCCGGTAGTTGCCATAGCGCCGTTTCGCCACCCAAGGCATCTAATCCGCGCTGCGACATAATCATCAGCTCGGGGGCTTCTTTCGCCAGCGCTTCGGCGCCCACATTGTGATAGCCCTGCATGGTTGCAAACGCGTTTTCTAGTCCAACGGCCTCTAAGGCGGTATGGGCTGCCGTGCCGCTTCCCGCTACTCTCGGCGTCAGACCGCTATGTTGCATCACAAACATGGCTCGGATCGGCGGCAGTGCAGGCAGCGCGGCTAGGCGCTCCAGCTTTGCGGTTAAAGACACTGCTAGCCGCTCTCCCTCACGTTGACGATTAGTCTGCTGTGCCACCGCGCGGACCTTGGCAGGAATAGCCTCTAGCGTGTTGGGGGCTGCGATAATATCGATCGTTATCCCCACTGCCGTCAGCTGTTCCAGCACTTCTTTCGGGCCGGCATGCTCGGCGGCCAGCACGCGGTCAGGCTGAACCGACAGCACGCTTTCCGCAGAGAGCTGGCGTAAGTAACCAACCGAAGGTAAGTCAGCCATGGCCGGGGGATAAAGGACGGTATCGTCGCGAGCGATCACGTTGGCGTCGGCACTCAGTGCGGCCAGTGTTTCGGCGATATCACCACCGAGGACTACCCAGCGCTCGTTAGTCGACGGTTGCTCGTCGGCATGGGCGAGAGGGGTGCCCACGCACAGCCATGCCAGTGTCATCATGGCCACTAAGCGGGAAGCCACGTGCTGCTGAGTCATGCAACCTCCGCACAGCTTTCCAGCGTGCTTAGTAGCTGCCGCCAGTCTCGCCTTTCTACCTGACCTTCTTGGCGTTCAGCGTAAATTTGCAGCGCAAGAGTCCCTTCACTATCGAAGGCTTCAATGCTGGTAACGCCGCCATCACGGTTGGGCTTGCTGACTTGCCAGATGTGATTAACCGCCGTGTCATCAATGTGCAGGGTGAATTGATCGCCAAATAGGTTCAGCCAACCGCGGGCGCGCTGCGGAGGAGGGACGATGCCCGTACGTATCTGCACGCAGCCGGGGCTTGCCACAAAGAGCATAAGCGGCAGAGCCTGTTGGCTCGCCTGGGTTAGCAATGTTTCCAGTGCATTGGTAGGCAAGGCTCGGGTGAAACGACCTTCCATGAGCGTGTTGGCCTCGATACGCTCTAATTGATGCCGTCTCAGTAGCGTGAAAAATTGGTGGACATCGCGCATCGCGCTCCACTCGCTGGCGAGAGAGGGCGTGTCGGGAAGCTGTCGCGGTAAGCGTGGCGCTAACTGGGTAAAGGCTGGCGAATCTCTATTGCCCATGGCCATTAGTTCGTCCCAAGGGCGCGGCAGCGGGTCTTCGAGGGCAAAGCATTTGTGGATAGCGCACCCATGGCGATCAAACACCTGAATGCTCCAGCGCCATGTCTCTTTGCCTTCGAGTGGCGGCATCGTGTCCCGAATTAAGCAGGCCCAGTGCCAGTGCGAATAGAGCAGTCTTAGATCTAGGCCGCCGGGACCAAGCAACAGCCCCGTTTGCGGCCCGCCGTTTAGCTCAGGGTAATCGCCGTTTTGCTCGAGTACTGCTAAGCGAGAGCGGGTGAGCGCTTTAACACAGCCCAGTTGGGGTAGGTAAGCGGCAAGTTCATTCGGTGCTAAGGGTAGCGTCCACACATCGCGCCCGAGGCGGGCGGCCTGGAGTTCGCCTTCGCTAATCGCTAAGCGCTCGGCAATGTCAATCGCGGGTAGCCGTGGCTGGGCCGCTCGCGCCGCGTCGAAAGCTTCGGAAATAGCGATTTGTTGAGACTCAATCATGACTTACCTCTGCATAGGTCACTGAGTGGGTTGATGACTATCTGGGTTACCACTGCCAGTTGAGCGTCGCGAATAGGCTGCGCCCATCGCCTAGACTGCCATCGGGGCGGTACCACACTTTGTCGCCTGCATTGGCGAGCCGCAGCGAGGTGTCAACGGCCGGAGTAAGACGCCAGGCAAGATGTAAATCGTGAAGGCCGTAGCCAGGTAGACGCTCGTCGTCGCTCTGCTTATCGAAGGATTGAGCGAATCGGCTTTGCCAACCTAGGCGAATATTGCTGCCATAGAGCGCCAGCTCACTGCCCAGCGTTGCTTCTAGCGGTGTTTGGCTGCCCAGTGGGTCGCCAGAGTCGCGGTCTTTGCCGGAGACTTCCGAAAGACCGGCAAAGCTGGTCAGTGATGGGAGAGCGCTAGGCTGCCATGTCACGCGGGCGTCATAGCCCCATAGCTGAGCACGTTGAATGTTCACCGCCTGGGTAGTGCCTGCCATGATGTCGACCTGAGTGTCGATAAAGTCGTCCGCGCGGGTGTCGAAATAGCTGGCGCGTACCTGCCAATCGCCCTGGTGCCAGACCACGCCGCTTTCCCACGTGCTGCTGGTTTCGGGGGAAAGATTGGGGTTGGGTATCCAGTAGTTGTCCGGGGTGCAGAAAAATGGCCCGGCGCAGAAACCGGCAAAATGACGCTCGTTGGCGTAAAGCTCGGAGAGACTAGGTGCGCGAAAAGCCTCGGCGTAGCCAGAGAACAGCATCAGCGCATCATCAGGACGCCAGGCAAGACGAAAGCGTGGCGATACTTGATCATGGACACTGTCACCATCGTCTTGCCCGGTAGCGTCGTAGCGATCAAAGCGCGCACCCAAACCAACATCAAACTGACCCGCGCCGCCATCAGACAAATAGCGCCCCGCCGTTAGCGTGGTATCTAAATACGCGGCTTGGGTATCAATATCGGCTTTTGGGAAGCCGTTGGCTTCGCCGTCCGGGCGCTGGCGGGCCTGTTCCAGTTCGGCGCCGAACACCAGTGTTTGGGAGAGCCAGCCGTGATCCATACGATGGTAGCCATCGCTTTGCAAGCCGATACGTTCTAATGAGCGGCTGGCCTGGGGCTCATCAATATCCTGCTGGCTAAAGGTTAGCCGCGAGGTGATCTCGGTCGCGGCGCCAGGCTGCCAGCGATGGCCAAGCTGCACGTTATTGCTCTCAACATCGCGGTCACGCAGTGGGCTGCTGGCATCTGTTGAAAGCTGCTGAGGGTTGGCAGGCTGGGTTGCGCGCTCGTCGTAATGCTGCCAACTGATAAATACCCGCTGGTCGTCGTTTGGCTCCCAACCGCCTTTTAACAGTAGGCTGTTGAGGGTGGCGTCTTCCTCTGCTTGATCGCCACCGGCGCGCCGAATATCGCCAGACTCACTGCGGCCGACTGAAAATAAGCCATCCACCTTGCCGTTGGCGGTATCGCGGCGGCCAAAGGCCGTTAGGCTGCCGCGTAATTCATCGCTAGCGGTGGCGCCACCAACGGAAAGGCGTACGCCGCTATCTTCGCCAGGTGCCAGCAGGTCATCGGCATCAACGCTCGTAAAGCTGACCACACCCCCCATCGCATTGCTGCCGTATAAGCTGGAGAGGGCGCCGCGAGCTACCTGTACTTCCTGAATTAAGCCAGGGTCGAGGAAAAAGTTGCCGACATGGCCCGTCGAAATATCCTGCCGCACGCCGTCTAAACGTATCAGCACGCCTGAGCGACCAAAACCACGCATACTCAACGTCTGACCGTTGCGGCGTCCCTGGCCAGCGACATGCAGACCCGGCTGGCGGCTAAGGATGTCTTCCACTCGGCTAGCCGTTGCTAGCACCGCATCATTGCGGTTAATGATGTCGATAATCAGCGGTGCCCGAGAGAGGTCCGTCGGCGCGCGAGTGCCCGTCACCGTTACCGGATTAAGTTCAGCATCGTCTGCAAAAGCGGCGAGTAGAGGGGAAAAAGTGAGGCAAAGGCCGCTGAACGCGCATGTGTATTTCATGAGCCGGATAGTTCCAACAAAGAGAGGTGGAAGACATCGCTGGCTGAGTGCAGTTAGGCTGCAATATGGCTGGCTGTTGCTGTATTAGTTTTTAAAATTAGGGTGTGCTTATGCGTTAAGGATTAACTTGCCACTTTTGGTGCGACGCAAGATATAGCGTCTTTGTTCATGATGAATAATCAGCTGACCAGCGCTTCCCAGCAGCTCTTTGCTATCCACTTCACGCGCCGCTATAGGCGCCACTACTGGCGCATGGCGTTGCTCAGCGCCCTTGTCGGGAAACTGCATGCGATGATGACTCCTGTGTTAATGATAACTATTAGCGTTAATTTAACAGAGTTGAGAATGCTACTCAATAGGCTTTGGGAGGTAAACGCTTGTCATCATGCGATTAATGGCAGCAACTGTGCCAAAAGGTGTCTTTAATTTACCTATATACAGGCAGGCAGACCGTCATCGCGCTGTCATTTTGCTCAGTTAAAGTCTCTTGAAATTCAATCGTTAGCTTAAAACGATACGAGGGAGACCCAACATGAGTAAAGAGATCGAAGATCATCGTCTGCTTAACCCAAGCCGCAATGAACCTTTCGCAGCGGTATTGGCAAAACATGTATCTCGGCGCGATGTGATGCGTGGCGGCTTGAGCATGGCGGCGGCCTCAATGCTGAGTTTTGGTGGCGCCGCTCAGGCACTTGCCTCAAACGGCACGCAAAAAACACCGCTGACGCTGGCCTTCGAAGCCGTACACGGTTCACTGACTGACGCGATAGTGGTGCCAGAAGGCTATGTGGCACAGGTGCTAGTACCCTGGGGTACGCCGCTCAGCGCTGCCGATACCTGGCAGGCTGACCAGCCGATGACGCCTGATCGCCAGGCTGTGAGTGTGGGCATGCACCATGACGGCATGGCAGGGTTTGCGCTGGATGCCGATAACGCCTCGCGTCGATTTGTGCTGGCGCTTAACAATGAATATATCGATCAAGAAGCGCTGTGGGCACCTCAGGGTGGTCCGACTAATGCAGAAAGCGGTAAGCGGCCCGCCGATGAGTCACGCACCGAAATCAATGCCCATGGTGTCACCCTGGTTGAGGTCGAAAAAGATGCCAACGGCCACTGGGCGCATGTGCCGGGCTCGTCTTATAACCGCCGCTTTACCAGCGCAACGGTGATGGAAATCGCAGGCCCCGTCGCCGGCAGCGACTACGTCAAAACGCAGTTTTCACCGTCGGGGATGCAGACCCGTGGCACCAACAATAACTGTGGCAACGGTGTTACTCCCTGGGGCACCTATATTGCCTGCGAAGAGAACTGGCCGGATATTTTCGTTAACCGTGGTGAACGTTTCCAGGACGATGCGCGCATCGGTATTCCTACCGATAAAAGCCGCTATGGCTGGGATACCTCGGCAGGTGATGCCTCTGAGGACAACGATGAGTTTGGCCGTTTCGATATTACTCCACGAGGTGAACACGCGGCTGACGATTATCGCAACGAGGCGCGCTCGTTTGGCTATCAGGTAGAAGTGGACCCGTATAGCGATGCGCTCGCCGTTAAGCGCACGGCACTGGGTCGTTTTCGCCATGAAGGCTGCTGGCTGGGCAAGCTGGAAGCCGGTCAGCCGGTGGTTTACTACTCTGGACATGATTCGCGCAATGAGTATGTCTATAAATACGTCTCTGACGCCCCCTGGAATCCCGCTGATGCCAACCGCCCCGGCGAAGAATACGACCGCTTGGCTATCGGTAGTCGATATATGGATAACGGCACGCTGTATGTGGCCCGTTTCCATGCCGATGGCAGTGGTGATTGGCTAGCGCTGACGCCTGATGCGACAACGCAGGATGGCCGCACGCTAGCCGTGGCGCTGGGCTTGGCAGACGACGACCACGCAGGAATTATCATTAATACCTGCGATGCGGCGGATTTTATGGGCGCAACACCAATGGACCGGCCAGAATGGGCGGCTGTCGATCCTACATCAGGCGAGGTGTACCTCACGCTGACTAATAATACTCAGCGTACCGCCGAAGAAACCACGCCGACGTTTACCAATACCGGTGACGACATTGAGCAGTTAGGCGTTGGTTATGGCACAGCACCCACCAATGCGTCCAACCCGCGTGCCAATAACGAAGCGGGGCATATTATCCGCTGGCGCGAAAGCCGTTTGCCGAACGCCTTCACCTGGGAAGTGTTTGTGTTTGGTGCCGCGGCAAGCGATGTGGATAACCACTCTGGCCTGAGCGAAATGAACCAGTTCGCGAGCCCCGATGGGCTGTGGTTCGACGAGCGTGGTGACGGCCAGGGGATTCTTTGGATTCAAACCGATAATGGCTATGGTGGGTTAACGGAATATACAAACGATCAATTGCTTGCGGTAGTACCTAACGGGCTGGGCGATATCCAAGGCACCGGCCCGGTGGTTAATAGTAGTAATCAGCAGCAGCTAAAGCGTTTCGCGGTAGGGCCTAATGGTTCGGAGGTCACTGGTATCTTTGCCACACCGGATAAAACCGCACTGTTTATCAATATTCAGCACCCCGGCAACTGGCCCGCTGACGGCGGCGCGCTGGTTCAAGACGCCACCATTGCCGCCAGCGGTCAAGTGCGCCCACGGGCTGCGACGGTGGTCATTCAGAAACGCGACGGTGGTCCGGTGGGGGTGTAACCTCAGCCCTGTAGCGCACAGCGTCGAACTACTCGGCGATAGCCCTAAAGCCCATCGACAATCAGCTGAAAGGCAATGGTCGCCATCATAATGGCCACGCCAATATCGATCAGTCGCCAGGTTAACGGCTTTGATAGCCAGGGTGCTAGCCAGGAAGCTCCCAGGGCTAGCGCGCTAAACCATAGCGCCGAGCCGCTAGCCGCGCCCAACGCGTAGGCGCTCGGCACTGGCTGCTGGGCACCTAGCGAGCCAATCAGCACGACCGTGTCGAGATAAACATGCGGATTGAGCAGGGTCACGGCCAGTGTCGCCAGCATCACCGCGTGGAAAGAACGCGCCTGCGTGCCGTTTGCCTCAAGCGTAACGGGGCGCCAAGCGCGGCACAGTGCTTGGGTTGCGTACCAAAGCAGAAAAGCAATGCCTCCCCAGCGCGCAATGCCGAGCAGTAGCGGGCTTTGCATCAATATGCCTGCCAATCCGAATACACCCGCGGCTACCAGCACCGCGTCGCAAACCATGCATACCAACGCTACGGCTAGATGATATTCACGGCGTAGGCTTTGTGAGAGCACAAACGCATTCTGAGCACCAATCGCCATAATTAGACCGATAGCGACCAGCAGGCCGTTGATATAACTTTGCCACACACCCTGCCACATAGCGCCCTACGTAATGTTGATAAAATTGTTGGTAAGTGTGCTGCCGCTGCGTGTATAAGGAAAACGAATATTACTGATATGCCATTAGGAAAATGAATTGCTTGATTACAAATTATTGGCGGCGTTAGCGGCAGTCGTCGAGCAGGGTGGTTTTGAGCGGGGATCACAAGCGCTGGGGCTGTCGCAGTCGGCTATCTCTCAGCGTATCAAGCTGCTTGAAGCACGCATTGGCCAGCCTGTGCTGATTCGAGCGACGCCGCCCTCGCCGACCGATGTTGGCCGTCGATTGCTCAATCATGTGCAGCAGGTGCGCTTGCTTGAACGCGACCTTCAAGACCAAGTGCCAATGCTCGATGACGCCATGCCGGAGCGTCTACGTTTAGCGATCAACGCTGACAGTTTGGCGACGTGGTGGGCGGCGGCGGTTGGCGATTTTTGCGCCCATCAAAACGTACTGCTGGAGTTGATAGTCGAAGATCAGGAAGTGGGATTAAAGCGCATGCGCGCTGGCGAAGTAGCGGGCTGCGTATGCGCCGCCGAGCGCCCGGTGGCGGGAGCGAATAGCGAAGTGCTGGGCGTTATGCCCTATCTTGCCGTGGCAAGCCCAGCCTTCATCGCGCGGTATTTCGCAGGTGGCGTTAGGGCGCAGGTTTTACCCCAGGCGCCCGCTATCGTATTTGGTGCAGATGACTTACTGCAGCATCGCTATTTAGCAACGTTTGGCGTAACGGGCAGCTTTGCCTATCATCTGTGTCCCTCTTCTGAGGGCTTTGTACGTTTGCTTGAAAGCGGGTTTGGCTGGGGAATGGTGCCTGAGCTGCAAGTGCGCAATGAACTGGCGCAAGGCAAGCTAGTGGAGCTGATCCCAGGACGTTCCATCGACGTGCCGCTTTACTGGCACTACTGGCGTAATGGCGGGCGCCTATTAGCCGGTTTGACGCAGCACCTTCGCCGTACAGCGTTAAAAGCGTTGGTGCCGCTTTAGCTATTTTAGCAAAATGTCGAGAAGGGCTTTATGCGGTCAGTTAAAGTGTTAATGATAATTTATAGTTAATTTTAAGCTGAGGGAGTGCTCAATCCGCTGTCGCCTTCATAGGTAAGGTTGGTTTCCCAGCTGTCGCTACTAACGGCAATCGCCGCATGAATGCCCGCGCTATCGCCTGCTTTGAAAGCTTTATAAATCGCTTTGTGATCTTTTAAAGCGGTTTCAGGTAGCGACCGCATTGAGGTTTCCAGCGCGGCTTCTATCAGTTGCAGTAAGGTCTCCCCGACGCGGATGGTCATGGGGTTATGGGTGCTGTGCAGAATGGCGCGATGGAAGGCGATATCGTGCTGAGACGTTTGTGCCCCTACCCGGATCGCTTCTTCCATGGCGTCGATACTCTGCTGAATGCGCTGATGATCCTGTGCCGTTGCTTCGCCCATTGCTTGAAGGGTATACGCAGGTTCAAACATGTTACGAAATTCCAGCACGTCCCTCGTCATACCGCGCGCTAAAATCATCCCAAAGGCCATAGGATCCACCAGCGGCTTGCCTGGCTCGCGGCGAATCATAGTGCCCTGACCACGTTTGACTTCCACAATGCCGATGGCTTGCAGCATTTTTATGGCTTCGCGCACGCTTGATTTGCCAATGCCCAGGCTGTGGGTCAATTCAGTTTCTGAAGGTAAATAGTCACCCGGCTTTAGGTCGCCGCGTATCAAGGCACTTTTGATGCGCTCGAGTAGTTGCAGCGCGACTGAGCTGCGCTCCATCGAATCTCCAAAAGAAGTCGTGTTCGTGGGGGTAGTCTCGGGCTGGCGTTTAAAACTCATGTGGGCCTCACGTGGCTCATCGGTATTTATTACATGCTAATAAAGCGTAAGCCTAGCGGCTTAATACGCTTGATTGCATATATTTAAAAGAAATATGCATATTTTTTATTGTTTTATGTACGCTGCTTGCATAAAGCTCGTTAGTAGGTCTAGCATGATATCAGACATCTGATGTCTGGTGTCCGAGTCGATTAGACATTAAATGCGAGAACCTGCATGACCAAAAAACACATCGTGGTGTTGACGACGGGCGGCACCATAGCCAGTAAGCCTGGCGAATCAGGGCGTAGCCAGTCAGGCGCATTAAACGGTGAGCAATTGCTGGATCGGGTAGTGCTACCGCAGGGGGTCGAAGCCACGGTAGAAGTTATTTCGATCCTGCAAAAACCCAGTAACGCCATCACCCTCGCTGATCTCGCTGAGTTGTATCTTCAAGGGCGAAAAGCGCTGGCACGCCCGGATGTGGACGGGCTGGTGATCACTCATGGTACCGATACCTTAGAAGAAACCGCTTACTTTCTGTCACTCACGCTGCCGGCTGATAAACCTTGTGTCATTACTGGTTCGCAGCGAGCACCTCACCAGCTAGGCACCGACGCGTTTAAAAATATCTGCGATGCCATTGTGGCGGCGACAAGCCCACAGCTGCGTCAGCATGGCTGTGTGGTGGTTTTTAACGAGTCGTTATTCACTGCACGCTATGCCCGAAAAATGAGCAGCTTCCAACTGCACGGTTTTAATGCGCCCGGCGCCGGGCCGTTGGGATATATCGATGGGCAGCGCGTAAAGCTTTATCACGCAGCAGCGGCGGTGGCGAACCCGATCGAAGGATGGGACTTTCCGCTACCAAGAGTTGATCTACTGCCAGCCTATTTGGATGCCTCACCAGACGTATTGAAAGTCTGTGTCGAGAGTGGAGCAAAGGCGATAGTAATTGATGGTTTAGGGCGTGGCCATGTGCCGCCTAGCTGGATGAACGCAATAAGGGAACTGGTTAGCGCGGGTGTGCCCGTAGCGGTTGTGAGCAGTTGTGCTCAAGGGCCGGTGAACACCAGCTATGAATTTAGCGGTAGCCTCGACGACTTATTGTCGGCCGGAGTGATAGCGCTCAACGATATCAGTGCACGTAAGGCAAGACTCGCGCTTGCCTTACTGCTGAGTAGTACCCCGCGCGCAGCGTTGGGTAATGCGATGGAACGCATGATGGCATGAGTGGACTCTTAATCTTGCTCAAATGCAGTAACAAAACACTAAAAAAATAACCCACCATAATTAAATAAGGTGCTGGACATGAAACTAATACTAAAGAAAGTCACCCTATCCGCTGCTATCGCAATGGCCTCTTTTAGTGCCGCTCAACTTCAGGCGGCCGATTACACCTTTAGTTTTGCTCATGTATTAATTGAAGGGACACCTAACGGCCAAGCGGCACTGCAATTTAAAGAAGAGGTGGAGGAAAAATCTGACGGGCGTATTCAAATCAACGTATTACCTGCCGCTCAAGTGGGCGGCGATGTGGAAATTATCGAGCAGATTCAAATGGGGCTCGTGGATATTGGTATTCCACCAACGGCTACGCTAGGCAACTTTGAACCGCGCATGCAAATTTTGGATTTACCGTTCTTAATTGCAGATTACGACACCATGGTGACAACTCTTGATGGTGAGGTAGGCCGAGAAATTCTCGATACTTTGAGTGGCCATAATATGATTGGCATCAACTTCTGGGGAGCAGGTTTTCGTCATATTACTAACAATGATCGCCCTATTGAAGCGCCCGAAGATATGGCAAATATTCGCATGCGCACCATGCAAGCGCCCATCATCATCTCCACGTATCAAAACCTGGGTGCGAATGCGACCGCAATGGCTTTTACCGAGGTTTATAACGGCTTACAGCAAGGGGTAGTGTCGGGCCAGGAAAACCCACTGGCTAATATCTACACCATGCGATTCCACGAAGTTCAGGATTACCTTTCGCTGACCAGTCATGCTTATCACGCCTATGCTGCGGTGATGAACCAGGATTCCTGGGACTCACTGCCGGAAGATCTGCAGGCGGTCATGCTGGAAGCCTTTGATAATGGTCGAGACACGTCCCGTGAGCTAACGCTGCGGGATGAAGAAACCATTATGGAAGAAATCAAAGACGAAATCGCGATTAATGAACTCACCCCAGAGCAGCGCGAAGCCTTTATTAAAGCCAGTATGCCGGTGCACGAAGAGTATGAAGATATCGTCACGACTGAGTTGCTGCACAAAGTATATGACGCTGTTGGTATTGAGTACTGATTCTAGGGTCTCCTAAAACCTAGCTCCTTTCCTTTTACCCAATTAAGGGTGCGGATGTCTCATGTTCGAAGCGCTCAATAAATGTCTTGATCGCTTGGAAAGTGTGGCGATGGTCGTTTTCATGTCGATTGCGACCATCCTCACCACCATCCAAGTCGTCTATCGCTACGGCTTTAGCGGTTCGCTGTTTTGGGCTGAAGAAGTCGTTATTTACTCCATTATCTGTATGAGTTTCGTAGGAGCCAGTATGGGCGTGCGTCATGGCACGCATATTTCGGTGGATGTGATTAATGCAATTGCTTCGCCCGCCGTTAATAGATGGCTGCATATGATCGCGGCGATCATTGGCATCATATTCGCAGGCTTTATGACCTATTACGGCTTCGTCCTCTATTTCAGTACGCTAGACCGTGGACAGCTAACAGCGGCACTTCGCCTGCCGATGGCATGGTTTTATCTGCCTATTGGCGTATCCGGTGTTTTGCTGACTCTTCGCTATCTATGGGTCATTAATGAAGTTTGGAAAAAGCCTCCGGTAGGTCTCTCCGAAGAGCTTGTGGCCGGCTCGGATAAGCTCATTTAATCCCAGGAGAGCGACTATGATTACTGCATTATTACCCATCTTTTTTGCCGTGCTACTGCTTGGGTTACCGATCTTTGCTTCTTTAGCATTAGCGGTGTTTTTAGCGATCGAGTTTTTTGGCACCACCAACCCGGTCATTGTGCCGATGCGCATGTTTACCGGTATGAATAACTTCTCGCTCATGGCGATTCCGTTTTTTATTCTGGCGGCAGAGCTAATGCGCATTGGTGGACTTTCAGATCGGTTGATCAATTTAGCCAAAGCGTTAGTCGGATGGGTGCCCGGCGGTTTAGCAGCGGCTACCGTGCTTTCATGCTTATTCTTCGGTGCCATTTCCGGCTCAAGCCCCGCAACGGTGGTGGCGATTGGCTCGATTATGTTTCCGGCGCTGGTAGCGGCTGGCTACGATAAACGCTTTGCGATTGGTTTGATTGCCACCGCCGGTACGTTAGGGCCGATTGTGCCGCCGAGTATTGCGCTGATTATCTATGGCTCTGTAACCGGAACTTCGGTTGGTCGTCTGTTCGCGGCAGGTTTACTACCGGCCATTGTCATTGCCTCTATTCTGATTGCCTACTGCATTGTGTTTAGCAGCATCAAAGGCTATGAGCGCTCCTCATTTCCGACACTGCGTCAAATTTTGGCGGCTTTTAAAGACGCCGCTTGGGGGCTGGGTCTGCCGGTGATCTTGCTGGGTGGTATCTACAGCGGAGTCTTTACCCCCACGGAGTCGGCAGCCGTTGCCTGCATATATGGGCTGTTTGTTGGCATGGTGGTGTATCGCACGATCAATGTCATGGAGCTGATGGGTACGCTGAGAAGTTCAGGGCTGATTTCCGCCACGCTGCTGCTGATTACTGCGGGTGCCTCCGCTTTTTCTTGGCTGCTCGCCATTACCGGCACCCCGAGCCAACTGGCGGGGCAAGTGTTGTCTTGGACAGATGATCCGTTTCAGGTCATGGCGCTCTTTAACGTCGTGATGATTATTGCTGGTTTTTTCCTCGATAGCGCTTCAGCGATCATCGTGCTCTCACCGCTACTGCAGCCTATCGCCGCGCAAGTTGGCGTCGATCCGGTTCATTTCGGCATTATCACGTTAATCAATTTCTCGGTGGGCATGATTACACCACCGGTAGGGCTGAACCTGTTTGTCGCCATGGCAATCTCCAAAATGTCACTTCAGGAAGTATTTAAGGCCTGCTTGCCGCTCATTGGTTTGATGCTAATCGCGCTGATCATTATCACTTATATACCCTGGTTAAGTACCTGGCTGCCATCGCTAATTTATTAATTAATAGCGTGAATACGTTAATCAATAAGGACAACGCACAATGAGTAAAACAATTGAACAAGCGGTGGCGGAGCAGGGCCTTACGCTTCCCGCGATTCCAAAACCGCGTGGCATGTTTTTGCCTTGGTCTCAGTTGGGCAGCCAGCTATTTTTAGCCGGACAAATTTGTGAGCGCGGAGGTGATGTTCTCTATTCGGGAAAGGTGGGCGCTGAGTTTGACCTTGAAACCGGTAAGCTAGCAGCCCAAGCATGTGCTTTAAATCTGTTGGCATCACTTAGCGATGCACTTGAGGGTGACTTCTCTAGAGTGGTGCGCTGCGTACGTATGAATGGCTTCGTTAATGTGGCACCGGGCTTTCACGATGTGCCGCTGGTTATTAACGGTGCCTCGGAGCTATTTGTCGCACTGTTTGGCGAGGCTGGGCGACACGCTAGAACAGCCATTGGGGTAGCTACTCTCCCTGGCAATGCTGCAGTGGAAGTCGAAGCGATTTTTGAAGTACGTTAGACACTGGATGGAGGTACGTGACGTATGCAGGATTCACCGATATTTCTACCTTTGCGTGAGCAGCATGCTCGCTTGCGAGCGGGTACGTTAACCGCCACTACACTTGCCGAGGCTTCGATAGCCGCTTATCAACAGCGCGGCAAAAATGATCATGCTTACCTCACTTGGAACGGTGAACAAGCGCTAGCGATGGCCAAAGCCTCTGATACTGTACTCGCCCAAGGTGGTGATGCTGGTGCGCTGATGGGCATAGCGGTCTCGATCAAAGATATTTACGCAGTGCCTGGATTGCCCACTTATGCGGGGTCTTCTCAGCGACTGCCGAAACGGTGGGAGTCTGCCGGGCCTGTAGTGAGTGCTTTACTGAAACAGTTACCTTCCATGATGGGTAAAACCCACTCCGTTGAGTTTGCCTTTGGTGGGCTGGGCACGAATGCTCACTGGGGAACGCCGCGTAATCCCTGGGATATTGGTCAGCATCGAGTGCCTGGCGGTTCGAGCTCCGGAGCGGGTGTTTCGCTGGTGAGTGGCACTGCTAGCCTGGCGCTGGGCACTGACACTGCTGGGTCAGTGCGCATTCCTGCGTCGATGACCGGCGTCGTCGGGTTGAAAACCACCGCCGGGCGCTGGTCGACCCAACAAATTGTGCCACTCTCGACCACGCTGGATACCCCAGGCCTGCTGGCGCTGCGGGTGGATGACCTAGCCTTTGCGTTTGATGCACTGGATGGTCAGTTGGGTGATGGCGCGCGAGGTGGCAACGATGACCGAATACCGGCTATCCCAGTGCTTGCGGATCTCACCTTTGGCGTGCCGGAAACGTTTTTCTGGGATGACTGTAGCCCAGGCATTGCGGAAACAGTTCGCGCGGCTATAAAACAGCTGGAAGGCGCCGGAGCACGGATAGTAACGTTGGAATTGCCGGGCATCGAAGAAGCGTATGCACTCTTCAAACTGGGCGGTGTAGCCGCCGCTGAGCTGGCAGCATTTCTAAAAACCGCACTACCCGAGATGATTGCTTCTCTTGACCCTAATGTGGCTGCCCGTATCGCAGCGGCTGATGATATGCCTGCCTGGGAGTACGTGCGTCGTCGTACGGTGCTGGATTCGCTCTATCAATCCGCCGCCGCTCGCATGGCGGATGTGGATGCCGTGCTTACCCCGACAGTGGCCATTACCCCGCCCACTATTGAGAGTCTGCAGCCGGAAGGCGCTTATTCTAAAGCCAATATGCATGCCCTTCGCAATACGGTGATCGCTAACTTTCTGGGTCTATGTGCGCTAACGCTGCCGGTGGGAAAAGATGCTGCAAGCATGCCCGTTGGCCTGCAAGTGCTAGGCGGCCCATGGCAAGATGCCAAGCTGCTGGCGATTGGCCAGGCAATTGAAAATGAGCTGGGCACGGGGTTGGATATTCTTGGTAATCCTCCAATGCTGTAACTGAGTGCAATGCTAAGTACTGCCACCCGCCTGGAGGGTAAAACCAACATCATGCTGGCGGTGTTCAACGGCTTTGCCGCTGAGCCGCTGTATTAAGGTGCTGGCGGCTAGGCGGCCTATCTCTTCTCTGGGTGAGAGAATAGTGGTGAGCTGTGGCGTTACGTGCTGACCAAGCGGCAAACCATTGAATCCGGCAATGGCGATATCTTCTGGCACCCTTAGGCCTTGGCGCTGGGCGGCAAGCAACGCGCCAGCGGCCAAATCATCGTTAGCGAAGTGGATGGCTTGGGTCTGCGGGTAATGTGCCAGCACCTGGGCTAGGCCTTCCGCGCCAGCCTGTAGGCTGCCCAGCGTGTTTAGTTCTACCAGAGGTACTGCGAGCCCTTTAGCTTTCAACACTAATTTATGCCCTTCAAAGCGCATGCCTGCGCGATAATCCTGAGACAGACGAGCACCGACATAAACAATATGGCGATAGCCTTTTTCAATAAGATGGCTAGCCATGCAGCGCCCTGCAGCCACATGGTCGAGCCCAACGTTAAGGTCCATCGCTTGACCCAGTTCCATCACCTCCATAATGGGATGGTCCCAGTTGGCGAGCAGCGTATGACATGCTTGGCTGTGGCGTAGGCCTGCGGTCACTAGTGCCGAGCATGACCAGCCCAAAAAAGTGCGCACCAGTTGATACTCACGATCCAAGTCATAGTCGGTATTGCCGAGCAGGATCTGGTAGCCCTGCGCCTCTAATGTTTCTTGAAGCCCCTGAATAACCTCAACAAACACCGTATTAACCAACGAAGGCACAATGACAGCAATTAGCCGTGAGCGGGAGGAGGCTAAGCTGCCTGCAATTAGATTTGGGACATAACCTAAACGCTCTACCGCGGCATGAACGCTGTGCCGAGCCCGTTCACTCACTTTATCGGGATGATTCAGCGCTCGTGAGGCGGTAATCGGTGATACGCCTGCCGCCTCTGCCACTTGGCTAAGCGTGACCTGATCGGAGCGGCGGCGCTGTTTAGATCCGCTGGTAGGCTCTTTAGACATTGGTCGCGTATCCCTCATGTTCAGCTTGTCGATACGCAAAGAATAATCTAGAAAGAATGGTAGCGCTATCATTCGCAGCACTGCTATAGCCAGTACAGCGACAGCCAATACAACCGCAGAGAGGTATCGCCAGGTGAGTGAACGTAGTCAACAAGCCCTCCGCGTTGGAGTCATAGGCCTAGGCGTTATGGGGATGGGAACCGCTACTGCCTTGCTTCAGCGCGGCCTTAATGTGACAGGCTGTGATATTTCGGCAGCAGCGCGCGAAGCCTTCACGGCAGCAGGGGGCAGTAGCGTTGCAACGCCTGCAGACCTTGCTGACTGCCATATTGTACTGGTGGTTGTCGTCAACGGAGGGCAGGTTGAGCAAGTGTTATTCGGTGAGCAGGGCGTCGTCGTCCATTTGGCACCGGATAGCCTTGTTATGCAGTGTGCAACGGTGGCACCAAGCCAGGCGAAGCAGCTTGGCGAGCGCTTAGCGGCGGAAGGTCTAATGATGCTCGATGCACCCATTAGCGGCGGGGCGGCTAAAGCGAAAAGCGGTGACTTGTCAGTGATGGCGTCCGGTTCGCCCGAGGCGTTCACCTACGCTGAGCCTGTACTCGATGCCATGGCAGCCAAAGTCTATCGCCTTGGCGATGCGCCGGGCGTTGGTTCTAGTATGAAGCTTGTGAATCAACTGCTGGCCGGGGTGCATATTGCCACCGCTGCTGAAGCGATGGCGCTAGGTATTCGTATGGGACTCGACCCAGAGGTGATTTTTGACGTCATTAGCCATTCGGCAGGCAACTCTTGGATGTTTGAAAATCGTGTGCCGCATATTCTGAGTGGCGACTATACGCCGCTGTCAGCGGTGGATATTTTCGTTAAAGATCTCAATATTGTGCATCAAACCGGGCGGGAGCTGGCGCTAACAACGCCGATCGCGGCTAGCGCGCTGCAGCTGTTTACCGCTGCCAGCGGCGCGGGTTTCGGACGTGAAGACGATTCGGCGGTGATAAAAGTTTATCAGCGTTTATCGGGCATCACGTTACCTGAAGCGGCTAACGATGCCTGCGGAGGCTGAGAGCAATGCAGCCCATAAAAACAGCACCGCTATTCAAAAGAGCCCCGCTATGATTCGACTAGCCGCCAACCTCAGCATGCTATTTAACGAGCATAACTTTTTAGACCGCTTTTCAGCCGCCGCAGAGGCCGGTTTTAAGGGCGTGGAGTACCTGTTTCCGTATGCGTTCGCCGCTGAAGAATTACGCCATGCGTTGGCAGAAACGCAGTTGGAGCAAGTGCTGTTCAATCTGCCGCCAGGTGATTGGGACGCGGGTGAAAGAGGCCTGGCGAGCCTGCCGGGGCGCGAAGGTGAGTTTCGTGATTCAGTGATTGAGGCGCTACGTTATGCAGAAGTGCTCAACTGCCCGCGGGTACATGCCATGGCAGGGCTGCTACCGCAGGGCGCCGATGCGGATACCGTAGCTGAGCATCACGCGACCTATATCAGCAATTTGCGCTATGCGACGCGTGAGGCGGCGAAAGTCGGCCGAGACATACTGATTGAGCCCATCAATACTCGCGATATGCCCGGCTTTTTTCTGTCTCGCCAAGCCCAGGCAATGGCGGTCATCGAAGAGGTTGGGGCGCAGAATTTGAAGCTCCAGTTTGACCTCTATCACTGCCAAATTATGGACGGTGATTTGCTACGTCATCTTGAGCGCCAGTTTAGTGCCATCGGCCATATTCAGATTGCAGGTGTGCCAACGCGCCACGAGCCTGACGTAGGGGAAGTGCATTATCCCGCTCTTTTTGAGCGCGTGGGCGCCTTAGGCTATAGCGGCTGGGTTGGCTGCGAGTACCGTCCACAGGCAGAAACCCGTGCAGGCTTAGGCTGGGGTAAACAGTGGGGTCTAACGGATCGTTGAGCTAACTTCGGCTGAAGACACAATAACAATTGCCACATAGGATCGACACAATGCACATAGCGATTACCGGTGCGGCTGGCTTTCTCGGCCAGCGTTTAGTCCAGCAATTACTGGCGCGAGGCGAGCTTCGTCAGCAGCCTATCACCCGGCTAACGCTGATTGACCAAGTTGAGGCGCCGCAGCCATCGCAAAGCGATGTCTCGGTGACATCGCTGGCAGTCGACATTACTAAGCCCGGTGCGCTGGATAGCGTGCTGGATCAACACCCTGACGTTATTTATCACTTGGCCGCGGTGGTGAGCTCCGCTGCCGAGGCAGACTTTGACCTGGGGATGCTGGTCAATTTTGATGCCACGCGAGCGCTGCTAGAAGGTTGCCGTGCTCGTGATCTGAGTAACACCCGCTTGATCATGGCAAGCTCCGTGGCTGCTTATGGCGGTGATTTGCCCGACGTACTTGATGATATGACCGCTTTGCAGCCGCAAACGTCTTACGGTACGCAAAAGGCGATGTGTGAGCTTTTAATTAACGACTACAGCCGTCGTGGGTTTATTGATGGCCTTGTGCTGCGCCTGCCAACGATCGTGATTCGCCCTGGGCGGCCGAATGCAGCGGCCTCAAGCTTTGCCTCAAGTATTCTGCGTGAGCCTTTGAACGGTGAGAAGGCCGTTTGCCCTGTCTCGGTAAACCAGCCGCTGTTCGTGATGTCGCCGGATAAGGTGATTGATGCGCTGGTACACGGGGCCGATATTGCTCAAGAGGCGCTCGGTAAATTCCGCGCGTTCATCCTGCCTGGCATCACCACCCATGTCGCTGAGATGCTGGATGCTTTGCAAGAGATCGCCGGGCCAGAAGCGGTAGCGCTTGTGCACCATGAGCAGGACCCTCGCATTGAGCCCTTAGTGGCTAGCTGGCCCGCCCGCTTTGAAACGGCTAAGGCTACTCAGCTTGGGTTTGTCGGAGATCGTGATTTTCGGCAGATTGTTGATGCCTATGTGGCCGAGTATCACTGATGTCGCTATTCCTAGCTGCCACGACGCCTAGTTGATGGGCGAGCAATAAGGGGAGCCAAGGCTCCCGTCATCCTAATTAATAAATACAACGAAGGAGCATCACCATGACCACTCGCTTCACTCAACGCACGCTCGTGACAGCCATCGGCACCGCTATCGCTCTGACGGGGCTCACGTTTCAAGCCCAGGCGGCCACTGAAGTCAGCGTGGGCTACGCCATCTCTAGTAATTCTCACTACGGTGCGGGCTCGCGCGCCTTTAAAGAAACTTTAGAGCGCCTCTCTGACGGCGAATTTACCGTGTCGGATCATCCGAGCGGCTCACTCGGCGGAGAGCGCGCCATGATCGAGGGGCTGCAGATTGGTACCGTCGATGTTGTGATCACCTCCACCGGGCCGCTGGGTAACTTTGTTCCGGAGACCTATGTGCTTGATCTGCCGTTCTTGTTCACCAGCTACGAGCAGGCGCGCTGTGTGCTTGATGGCGAGATCGGCCAGGAGCTGTTGGATAAAATGGGCGAGCACGATTTGGTTGGCCTGTCCTGGTCGGAAAACGGTTTCCGTCATATCACCAATAGCCAGCGTGCCATCGCTGCGCCTGAGGACGTTAGCGGCCTGAAGATTCGTACCATGGAGAACCGTATTCACCAGCAGGCGTTTGAAGGATTAGGCGCAAGCCCTACGCCGATGGCCATGCCTGAGCTGTTCACCGCGCTGCAACAGGGTACGGTCGATGGTCAAGAAAACCCAATTGCCGTCATTGTTGCCTCGAACCTTTACGAAGTGCAGGACCAGCTGTCTTTGACGGGGCATGTTTACTCGCCCGCTATTTTGCTGGGCTCTCCCGTGCTGCTCGATGGGCTGAGTGATGAAGAGCGAGAGTGGTTCGATGAGGCCGCCCAAGCAGCCACCGCCGCTACTCGTGCTGAGGTGTCGCGGCTAGAGGAGGAGGGCGTCGCGTTTCTACAAGAACACGGCATGACCGTGACGGACAACATCGATCCAGCGCCTTTCCAAGAGGCTGTGGAGGATGTTTACGCCCGCTTTATTGAACAGTACGGTGATGAAATGTTAGAGCGCATTCGTAACAGCAGCTGCTGAGCCCATCCCGTGGCGCCCGCTGGGCGCCACTTTCCCACAACCTGACGGGGTGAGGTGACTCATGGTGTCTTGGCTTTTGCGTGTCGAACATGTCTTGACTCGTCTGGCACTAACGATCGCTATTGTGATGTTGATAATATCGGTGTCGCTGAGCTTCTATCAGGTGCTCACTCGGTTTATCTTTAATGCTCCTTCCACGTGGTCGGAAACGCTATCACGGGCATCGATGATCTGGTGTGTCTTTATGGCGGCGGCGGCTACGTTCCGTGGCGGCTTTATGATGGCGGTCGAGGTGATCTACAAGCTAGTACCCAAGCGCACCCTGCTGGCGCTTGAGTGGCTAATTGGACTTTGCTGTCTGCTGGTTCTGGCTGTTTTGGTGTATTACGGCATTCAAATGACCCAGAGAGTCAGTCGCCAGACGCTGTCGGCGCTTGAGGTCTCAATGGCGTGGGCATACGCGGCGATTCCCGTGGGCAGCGCGTTTGCGATGCTAGCCGTGATGGCAAGGTTGCTTGCGCAAAGCTGTGGTCTTGAAGCGCTGGGGCCGATGCACGACGAAGCTAGTGAGCAAGATGCGATCCAGCAAAACTTAGGGTCGACCCAGAGAGAGCCTCGCTCATGAACTTAGCTATCGGCCTTTCTCTGCTAATTTTATTCGCCACCGGCGTGCCGATCGCGATTTCGATCCTGCTGGCATCGATCATCGGTATTGAGTTTTTCTCACGGCTGCCGCTGGTCATGGTTCCTCAGCAGCTGTTTGTGGGGCTTGATAACTTCCCGTTAATGGCGATTCCCTTCTTCATTCTCGCCGGAAACCTGATGGCGGCTGGCGGCATCTCTAGCCGCCTTGTCGACCTGGCAAAATCTATCGTCGGCGGCGTGCAAGGCGGTTTGGCGATGACGTGCGTACTGACCTGCATGATGTTTGCTGCCGTGTCAGGTTCAAGTGTGGCGACGACCTTTGCAATCGGTGCGATCCTGATTCCGGCGATGGTCAAACATGGCTATCCGAAGCCGCTCGCGGCCTCCATTCAGGCATCCTCTGCGGAGCTTGGGGTGCTGATTCCTCCTTCTATTCCGCTCATTTTGTTCGGGGTGAGTACCGATACCTCCATTGGCCAATTGTTCATTGCCGGCATTGGTCCAGGGATTCTTATCGGCAGTGCGCTGCTGCTCTTCCTGTATGTTTTCTGCAAGCTGCGTGGTTTTGGTCTTGAGGATAGTAAAGGCCGTACTAGTTTTGTGACGGCTTTCCAGCGGGCGTGGGCAGCAATGCTGATGCCCATCGTGGTGATTGGCGGTATCTATGGCGGCATTTTCACCCCAACGGAAGCCTCGGCCGTGGCGGTGTTCTATGCCTTAGTCGTCGGGGCTTGCTATCGCGAGCTTAAGCTTGCAGACCTAATGCCGGTGCTGCGCCAAAGCGTTATCTCAACGGCCGCTGTAATGCTGATTATTGCCGCGGCGGCGCTGTTCAGCTTTCTTATCAGCCGCTCTGGGCTGCCGGTTCACGTTGCCGCCTGGGTAACATCCGTATTCGATAGTCCCTGGGCGTTTTTGTTGGCGGTCAATGCGCTGCTGCTCGTTGTCGGCATGTTCATTGAAACCGGCGCTGCCATTTTGGTGCTGGCGCCGATTCTTACCCCGATTGCCATGCAGTTCGGCATCCATCCCGTTCACTTTGGCCTTGTGATGGTGGTGAACCTGGCGCTGGGTATGATTACTCCACCGCTGGGTGTGAATCTCTTTGCCGCCTGTGCTGTCGCCAAAATATCGATTGATCAAATGCTGCCCTGGCTGGTGCATTTTGTATTGGTGGTGCTGGTTTGCCTCATGATGATTACCTATATGCCATGGATTTCGATGGGGTTAGTCAATCTTTTCTACGGTTAGATACACGGCTTTTAAATCCTTACATATAGCCACAATAAAGGAGTGACCTATGTCCCATGCGTTGGCCTTGCCACCTCAGCAGGCATTAATTGGCGGGCAGTGGATAGATACCGCTGCGACGATTCAGGTCGAAGCACCCGCCACCGGTGAGCCGTTGGCGCGTATTGCTCGCAGCCAAGCTGCAGAGGTTAATGCCGCAGTGCAGGCAGCCCAAAACGCTTTTGCTGGCCAACTAGGCGAGTGGTCTCGCTGGTCTGCGCGCCTTCGCAGTGAATGGTTGCTGAGCTTTGCAGGGGTGATTGAAGCCCATCACCAGCAGCTGGCGCAGCTTGAGTGTGCCGATACGGGTAAACCCATGACTCAGGCGAAGGGTGATATTGCCGCCTGCGCGCGCTACTTCCGCTTCTACGGCGGTGCGGCGGACAAGCTACACGGTGAAACTATTCCCTTTGAAAATGACTTTGCCGTCATGACGCTGCGTGAACCTTACGGCGTCTGTGCACAGATTATTCCCTGGAATTACCCCGCACAAATTTTTGGACGCTGCGTGGCGGCAGCGTTGGCAGCCGGCAATACCATCGTCCTTAAGCCCGCAGAGGACGCCTGCTTGAGCGTGCTGTGCCTTGCGGAACTGGCGACCAATCATGGCTTGCCTGCCGGTGCGCTTAACGTTGTACCAGGGCTGGGCTCTGAGGCTGGCGCCGCGCTGGCATCACATGCTGATATTCATCATCTGTCATTTACCGGCTCGCCAGAAACCGGTACGCAGGTTGCGCAGGCAGCCGCACAGCACCATGTGCCGGTGACCCTTGAACTCGGCGGGAAATCACCTCAGCTAGTGTTTGCTGATGCCGATCTTGAGGCAGCGTTGCCAGCGGTGGTGCGCGGCATTATCCAAAATGCGGGTCAGACCTGCTCGGCCGGCAGCCGGTTGTTAGTACAGCGCGATATTGCCGATAGCGTCCTTGCTACGCTGTCTGAACTCTTTGCGGCACTGCGTTGCGATGTGGGTGAAGCCGATGCCGACTGCGGGCCGCTGATCAATGCGCGCCAGAAATCCAAGCTGGAAGAGCGTTTGGCAGCGGCTGAAGCCGACGGTATTCGGGTGGCTGCAAAAGGCCAGTTGGCTGCCGGCGCCCCAGCTGACGGACACTTTGTACTTCCGCAGCTGCTAACCAATATTCCCGACGGGCACGAAGTGCTACGCGAAGAGTTATTTGGCCCTGTGCTGGTCGTCCAGATTTTTGAGGATGAAGCGCAAGCGCTGGCCTTGGCGAATGCGACTGACTTTGGCCTTTGTGCGGGTATCTGGACGCGTGATGGCGGCCGTCAGCTGCGCTTGGCCAAAGGTATTCGCAGTGGCCAGGTATTTATCAATAATTACGGCGCAGCGGGGGGCGTAGAGCTACCTTTCGGCGGTATTGGCCGCTCGGGACATGGTCGTGAGAAAGGCTTTGAGGGGCTGCGTAGTTACACGCGTATTAAAACCATTGCGATTAAACATTAGCAGACGCTTTCTCTTTAAGGAGACACCCATGACAACAAAACGCCAGGTAGGCATCGTCGGCGTGGGCCTGATGGGCCATGGCATTGCCAGCAGCCTGCAGCGAGCAGGCCATTTTGTCAGTTTTCTAGAGCACCCGGGCAATCAGCCCGTCGACGATTTGTTAGCCGCCGGCGCTCATGCGCAGCCTACAGGACGCGAACTAGCACAGAACGTTGATGTGGTGATTTTGTGCGTGACGGGGTCGCCCCAGGTGGAGGCCGTGCTCTTTGAGCCCAGCGGTGTGCTGGAAGGTCTGAAGCCCGGCAGCATTGTGATGGACTGTTCTACGGCGCTGCCCAGCTCAACTGAAACAGTCGCTGCTCGAGTCGCTGAGGCAGGTGGCCGCTTTATGGATGCGGCCATGACGCGCACGCCTAAAGAAGCGGCTGAAGGGCGGCTCAATCTCATCGTGGGCGCACCGAAGGCGCTGTTTGATGAAACTTTGCCGCTGCTGGAGGGCTTTGCGGAAAACATTGCCCATGCGGGCGACGTTGGCGCGGGGCATACCCTGAAGCTGCTGCATAATTTTGTATCGTTAGGCTTTTCGGCGGTATTGGCGGAGGCCACCGCTGCCTCCCGTAAAGCGGGGATCAGCGATAGCGCATTGCTTGAAGTGCTAGGGGCCGGCGGTGGCGGTGGGGTCGTGTTAGAACGGCTGCGTCCTTATATTGCCGAGAACGATCCGTCGGGCTTTAGGTTCTCCGTCGCCAATGCCAGTAAAGACCTGGGCTATTACCATACGATGACCGATGATCTTGGCGTTGAAGGAGGCGTTGCCGCCGCTGTTCACAGCCTATACACCTCCGTTGAGGATCAGAGCCTTTCCATTCCCGAGCTCATTGGCGTTTTGGCGAAACGTTAACGGTAAGTCGTCAGTTAGAAAATGGCGCGAACGGCTAGATAAAGCACCGACGGCGCGAGCAATGCGCCAAGTCCGGTGTAAAACGTTGCCGTCATCGCGCCATAAGGAACAAGCTTGGGGTCGGTTGCCGCAAGCCCTGCCGCAACGCCGCTGGTAGTGCCCATTAGGCCGCCGAAGATCATGGCCGAACGTGGGTTATCCAAACCAATATGACGTGCCAGCATGGGCGTCATAATCATGACCAATATTGATTTGAACAGACCGGCGGCAATGGAGAGCGCAATAATTTCGGAAGAGGCGCCAATGGCGGCACCGGCAATTGGGCCGACGATATACGTGGCGGTACCTGCACCGATGGTGGTTAAGGTGACCGGATCGCGATAGCCGAAGGCGTAGGCAACCGCAACACCTGCAACGAACGACACTATCACGCCTAGAAATAAGGCCACCACGCCGCTCATGCCGGCTTCGCGGATCTCCTGAAAACGAACGCCGTACGCCGTGGCGATGATGGCTAGGTCGCGCAGCATGCCGCCGCCCATCAGCCCTAGCCCAGCGAATAGGCTGATATCGGCAAGTCCTTTCGTACCGCCGGTCGCGACTCCCCCCACGTAGGCCAGTATCAAACCGACCATAATAGCGATGGCTGATCCATGGACGCGACCACGGGTTAGCTTATCGCTGACAATATAAGACAGGTACATGGCCCCGCCGACCAGCGCGAAGGCGGCAATCAGGTGCTGTTTTTCCAGCTGGGTAAGCAGTGATTCAAGCATAAATATGGCCTTTTTTTAGCGCGTAGGGCGTGAGTGGCTGCTCGCCACGGAGCGAGCGGATAGCGGATCCTGCGCGGTCGAAGGCGCTTCTGATGAAGGCTTTTTCTTGCTTGAACGACCAAAAAGAGGAATCAAGGCAAAGCTAGCGCCAACGGCAACAAGGCTTGCGAACAGTGCAATCAGGCCGCCATCAATGGCTGCCGCGACGTTCTGGCTGGCCGCCATGGCGACCACAATGGGGATATACATACCGTTCCAAAACGTAATGCCACTCTCGGTGCTGGCCGGCAGTTTCTTCTTGTCACTAAGGTAGCCGCCGATAAAAATAAGCAGCAGCATCGCAATACCCACGCCACCGACATTAGAGTCGATATCCAGCAGCATGCCGAGCACATCTCCGGCCCATAGGCCAACTAACATACACCCTGCGAGGAGGGCAACTCCGTAGATCACCATAGGTAACATCCTGTTTTATCTTTATTTTGCATGGTATTGAAAAAGTTTTAGCCGCAGTGGTTTTCTCCCGGTTTGCCTCTACGGCGCAGGCTAGTATTAAGCGTTGGCAGCGGTCTGTTTTGATGAAAAGGTATCGGCGAAGGTATCGCGCAGCTGGTTTTTTTGTACCTTGCCCATCACATTGCGAGGCAGTGCGGGCGCAAAGAAGACCTGCTTAGGCTGTTTATAACGCGCCAACTGATCGCTCAAGGCCGCCAGTATGCTTGCTTCGCTAACCTCGCCTTGCGCTTCGCGAACTACAACGGCGATAACGCCTTCACCCAGGTCTGCATGCGGTACACCGACCACCGCTGATTCTGAGATGCCGGAGAGATCGTCGATCAAAAGCTCGATTTCTTTAGGATAGACGTTGTAACCCCCTGAAATAACTAAGTCTTTATCACGGCCAACGATATTCAGATAGCCGTGTTTGTCGATGCAGCCCAAATCGCCGGTAATGAAGAAGCCGTCGTCACGAAACTCAGTCTGGGTCTTCTCAGGCATACGCCAATAGCCTTGAAACACATTGGGTCCACGTAGCTCCACCATGCCCGTTTCCCCTTGAGGGAGTGAGGCACCGCTTTCACGGTCAGCAATACGTATTTCCACGCCCGATAGCGGCATGCCCACGGTGCCTGGGCGGCGTTTGCCCTGATAAGGGTTGGACGTGTTCATATTGGTTTCTGTCATGCCGTATCGCTCAAGAATGGCATGACCGGTGCGTTGCTCGAAGGCTTCGTGAGTTTCCGCCAGTAAAGGCGCCGAGCCTGAGATGAACAAACGCATGTTGCTGACCACCTCACGGCTGAGACGCGGCGATTGCAGCAGCCGGCTATAGAACGTCGGCACGCCCATTAATACGGTGGCGCGTGGCATTAAATCAATCAGTTGATCGACATCCAGCTTGGGCAGGAATGTCATGGATGCGCCGTTAAGCAGGGTGATATTGCAGGCGACGAATAGGCCGTGCGTATGGAAAATGGGCAGGGCGTGGATAAGATGGTCGTGCTCGCTATACTGCCAGGCTTGGGTCAAGGCCTGGCTGTTGGATGCCAAGTTGGTGTGGCTGAGCATCGCGCCCTTAGAGCGGCCGGTCGTGCCTGACGTATAAAGGATAGCCGCAAGATCATCGCCAGCCACCTCACAAACCTCCTGCGTTTGTGTTGCTGTTGCCACCTTCTCCATGAAGCTGCCGTCAGCATGCGTTCCCAGGCTTTCAATGTGCGTGACGCCGCACTGCTCGGCGGTCACACGAATTGTCTCGTGATCCTGTGGGCGGCAGATAAACACATGGGGCTCAGCGTCGCTGAGGAAATAGTGAATTTCATTATTGGTATAGGCGGTATTGAGCGGAAGGTAAACAGCGCCAATTTGCAGGCATGCTAAATAAAGCATGACGATTTCAGGGCTTTTATCGACCTGTACCGCAATCCGATCACCGGGCGTAATGCCTAAGGAAATCAGCACGCTAGCCATGCGGCGGCTGGTGGCAAGCACATCAGCGTAACGGTAGTCAGTACCTTCCTGGGTATGCATTAGCACTTTGTTGGGCTGACGCTCGAAATGGGGGTAAAACTGTAAATAAAGGTTGTCGCTCATGGGGACTCCTTCTTGTTGTCGTTACGCTCAGGCGCTGGGCTCTAAGCTCAATGGTTGTTTGGCTTGACTGGCCAAGCGCCGAATGTCGCTAGTACATACCACGCTGTAGTCGCGGCTGAAGGTCTCGTGATTATGTTCGATACGGTCTAATTGATAGAGATAGTTGACCATCAGGCCCTTAGATTGCTGCAAGCCTTTTGCGGACAGATCTGCTTGAAAATTAATACGATGCAGGCTGGCGCCATTGCCAAGGTGGAAACGCGCAACGGGATCTAGCGGCTGACCACTGCGATGTTTGGCGTTGACTAAATACGTGGCGGCAAGGCGCGACAATTCTTTCTGAGTGCCGCTATCGGGCGCATCTTCCTCGCCAGCCTGCGGGCTTTCCAGCTGCTGATCCAGCCAAGCTGAGAAACCAGGAATTGGCGACAGCGTGACAAAATTCTTTAATTGAGGCAGTTCCCGGCTGAGCTCTTGGACCACCTGTTTAATCAGGAAGTTGCCGAAAGAGACGCCTTTAAGGCCCGCTTGGCAGTTGCTGATGCTGTAAAACACCGCTGTATCCACCTCGTCTAGCGGCACTTCCTCGCCGTGTTCGAGTATTTTTTGCACGTTGCCAGGAATGCCGCGGCACAGCGCTACTTCAACGAAAATCAGCGGCTCATCGCCGGTAGCAGGGTGGAAAAAGGCGTAGCAGTGGCGGTCCTCAGGGTCTAGTCGGCGGCGCAGGTCATGCCAGTCACCAATCTCATGCACGGCCTCGTACCTAATCAGTTTCTCCAGAACGGCTGCCGGTGTATTCCAATCGATACTTTCTAGTACTAAGAAACCACGGTTAAACCAAGACGCGAACAGATGAGCAAAGTCTGCGTCCAAGGCTGAAAGCTCAGGATTCTGCTTGAGTCGTTTAAGCAAATCGGCGCGCATGTGAACCAGTTCAAAGGTGCCGCCAGGGCACAGATTCAGGCGTCGTAGTAAATCTTGCCGGCGTGGTTCACAGGCGTTAAAGAGGCGCTCCAGAGCAGCGTTATCTTGATGCTCGCAATACAGCTGGTAAGCGGCATGAATAGGAGCAGGGTCAGCTGAGTAAGCGTCGGCTAGCAGCGTGAAAAAGGCCAGCTTCTCCTCATCGTTTAAGCGTCGATAGTGCTCCAGTGCCCGCTGGGCGGTCAGAATTTGCGAGGCCTCACCGCCACGATGCATCAGCGTATCGCAAGCCGATATCAGGTTTTGCAAAGAACTGGCGCTCTTGTCCTGCGTGCCGAACAGGCTGCTTCGGCCTCGGGTGCGCATGCTAATGTTGGAAAGCAGGTCCTGTAAAAACGACATGTTCATATTCATGCGCCAACCTCGACATTAAAAACGGTGATTCCAATAAAATGATTAATAAATTTATCATTCGCAATTGATATATATAACAGATAGCCTTTTGAAATATATTAGTCAAGGCAGACACCCCCCGACCTTTGGCGAAGGCGCTCGAATGCGGCCGGCTTTTTAAGCAACTGTTTTAACCAACTAGTTTTAAGCGGCTAGTGTTAATAGCTAGTGTTAGAGGCTAGCTAAACGGGACGTGCATTTTTGAAGATGACGGCGCTAGATGCAGGGAAGGGCGGGGCGAAAAGCAGGGCTAGAGAGGCGCTAGAGAAGCACTAAGCGACCATGCCATGGCTTATCGTAAGCAATGACGTGGTCGCGTGGATAACGCTGCGGTAGCGAGGGCTAACTATTTAGGATCGCGATCAATCGCAAAGGATGACCATGCTTGGCGTACCGACATAATTTCAAGGCGGTTTATATTGATGTGCGCAGGCAGGGTTGCCAGATAGAAAAGCTGCTCGGCAATGTCCTCTGCCTGGAGTGGCGTGGTGCCTTGATAAAGCGCGTCGGAAGCCGCCTGGTTGCCTTTCGTCCTTACCAGCGTGAACTCGGTTTCGGCCATGCCGGGGGCAAGGTCGGTGACGCGCACGCCGGTACCCAGCAGGTCACAGCGCAGGTTATAGCTGAACTGTTGGACAAAGGCTTTGGATGCACCGTACACATGACCGCCTGGGTAGGGCCACTGCCCCGCGACAGAGCCTAGGTTCAAAATGCTCGCACCAGCTCCGGTTTTAAGCAGTAACGGCATCGCTGCGTGAGTCACGTTGACCAACCCCGTGATATTGGTGTCGATCATGGTGTGCCAATCCTGCAGGTCCACCTTTTGCGCCGGTTCTGGCGCTAGCGCTAGACCCGCATTGTTAATTAAACAGGTGAGCGGCAAAAAACTTTCTGGCAGATTGCCAATGGCGTCGGCCACTGCGGCGCCATCGCGTACGTCGAGCGTTAACGTTAGCACGGGCACATGCTCAGAAAGCTCCTTTTCAAGTGCCTTGAGGCGCTCTTCTCGGCGTCCCGTAAGAATCAGTGACCAGCCTGCTTTAGCAAAGCGCTGGGCGGCGGCTTTACCAAAGCCGGAAGTAGCACCGGTGATGAGTACACTAGGCATTGCGTCAACTCCTTCATTGTGGCGGCAAATAGGTTCAGTCCTAATGTAGCCTGTTTAGCCATGCTTAATGAAGGCTTGATAGCCATTTGCCATGGCCTTTCACATTGAGCGTTCAACGTCAGCTTTGAATGCCATCAAGCTAATCAAGTGTGCGTCGCCAGCGGTTTTCTATGGTTTCAGGCTGTGTTGGTCCGAAATAAGCGCTGGTATTGCCTGAATAGTGGCCCCACAGCTGATCGCCCAGATCATAATGCCACCATTCGCTGGGTAAATTCGTAAACCCTTGCTTGGCCATAATATGGTAGAGCAAGCGGCGGTTGTTGCGAGCCAGATGCTGCGCTGTTGTTAAGCTGTCCAATTGCTCGAAGTGATCGGTATGGGAAGCGGGCAGCGTTTCATCGAACAGTGTGCCCATGTCTAGCGGCACTCCATCATCATCGCAAAGCGTGACATCCACTGCTCCGCCGGTCAGATGAGGGCTTGGCGCACTGGGATCTGTGCTTGGCACGGAAACAAACTCACGTGTGCGGGCTAGCAGCTCGCTTTCCGTCAACCCAGGCTGACGGGTTTGAATGGCCGCCTGTAGCGTTTCAAATAAGTATTGTTGGACCCTCCATGGACGCCATCCGTCCAGCACAATCAGCCCGATGCCGCCGGGCAAGCTGCGGGCCGCGGCCACTAGCGCTCGGTAAACGCTCTCGCGAACGAAGCACTCGTGTACAGCGCCAGGTATTCCTAGTCGTGAGTAGGCAGGAAACACGCGGATAGGGGCGGGCGCCAGGCTCATGGGCAGTAATCTCTCCCCGTTATCGGTTATGGGCAAACTGCTTACTTTGCTCCATTGGGGGGCTGGGTGGCACGGTATAGGAGACAAGTCCTTATCAAAGCTCGAAGGTACAAGCATTGTCTTATCCAAGGTAAGTGGGCAGCCAGAGCGCAAGCGCTGGAAAGAAAATAATCAGTAACAGCACCGCGATAGCGGTCAGGACGAAGGGCCAGATTGTTTTAAACAGTGACACAATCTCTAATCGACTCACGGCGGCCGCCACAAATACACAGGCGCCCAGTGGCGGTGTAATTAACGCAATGGTGATATTGAGCGTGATGATGATGCCCAGGTGCACTGGGTCGATACCTGCGATCATGGCGACTGGAGCAAAAATAGGTGTCAGCAACATTAATGCTGACACCTCTTCCATAAACATGCCGGTCAAAAAGGTGATGGCGCTAAGCAACAGCAAAATGATAATCGCGTTGTCGACGTAAGGTGTCAGTAGCGAGACGAACTGGGCTGGTACCTGGGCGTATGAAAGTAGCCAGCTAATGGTCGCCGAGGCTGCCATAATCAAGAAAATAGCACACGTCAGTCGAGCGGTATCGACCATCGCCTGCCAGCAATGGCTTAGCCGCAGGCCGCCTAGCACGACACCGCACAGCGCGACATACAGGGCTGTCAAAGCGCCAGACTCTGTCGGCGTTACAAATCCAAGCACAATGCCGGCCACGATAATCACCGGCGCTATCAGTGCGGGAGTAGCGGCTACAAATGTGACCGTCAGTTCTTTAAGAGTAGGCAGGCGACCACTTTTAGGTAGCCGGTGGCGCCAAGCATACCAAGCGTTCATGCCCATAAAGGCAATACCTAGCAGCAGGCCGGGAATAATACCGGCAAGAAACAGGTCGCCAACGGATGTATTGGTCAGCGACGCATATAAAATCATGAAAATACTGGGCGGAATGATCGGCCCAATGAGCGAACTACCGGCCGTCAGACCCGCGGCAAACGAACGCGAATAGCCTTCTTTCTCCATCGCTGGAACCAAGAGCGAACCAAGCGCTGAGGTATCGGCCACGGCTGAGCCATTGACCCCGGCAAAGAACACGCTCGACACCACATTGACGTGCCCCATACCGCCACGCAGATGGCCAACCATCAACCGTGCAAAGCCCATTAGGCGCTCGGTAAGGCCGCTGGCATTCATTAAGTTACCCGCCAGAATAAACAGCGGAATGGCCATTAAGGAGAACACGTTGATGCCGCCAAAAAACTGCTGCGGCAGCATGCGTGGAATCATTGAAGGGTCAACAAAGATAAATCCGACAATGGCCGTTACCAGCAGCGAGATAAACAGTGGCAGCCCGAGCAGTACATGGACAAGGAAAACCCCCAGCATGGTTAAAATCATACGGTTTCCTCCACGTTTTTAAGAGGGGCTGGCCCGTATAGCAGAGCATGCCAGGCAAGCAAGGCAAAACCTAAAGGAAGTGAAAGAAGCGGTATTGAACGGCTAATGCCCAACCCTGACGAGGTGAACATACTCACTGAGAGCGCATAGCGATAGCTAATAACGGCGCCGCCCAGGGCGATGAGTAAGGTAAGCAGCCACTGATACACATGCAGTAGGCGGGCCACGGGCGCTGGCAGCAAGCGTTCCAGTAGTCCAACACGCATATGTCCCCCTTCGGACCAAACGGCGCCAGCCGCCAGCATTACGGTGGCGATAATCAAAAATCGCGATAGCTCGTCGGTCCAGATAGGCGCGCCGCCAACGACATAGCGCATTACAACGCCATATAAAATGGCGAATACATTAACGGACAGCAAAGCGCCCGCGAGGGTAAGTGTAGCTGGACGACTAATCGCCAGCAGACGGTGTCTAAGCGAGGTCAGCATGAGAGTATTTCCGAAAGCACGAATGGAAAGGGCCGACGTTAATCGGCCCTGATGGTTACGCGTCAATCAGTGGCTGATGAGTTATTCAGCTCGCCCATACCCGCATCTTTAAGCGCCATATCGATCCAACGCTGCTCGATACCACGCTCAGCAAGCCACTCGAGGTAAGCGGGCTGACCAATAGTGCGAAATGCTTCCAGATCGTCATGTGAAGGACGAATGACTTCCATACCCTGCGCTTCCAGGTAGTCAATGCGCGAATCGACCTGAGACTCGTTGGCTTCACGGGCGTTGTGGTTGGCCTCGGCAACCGCTTCCATAAACGTAGCGCGAAGCTCGTCATCCCAGTTAGCGATCATGTCGCTATTACCCACTAGGAACTGGTCGGAATACTGGATGTTGGCAAGCGTTAGGTACTTTTGTACTTCATAGAGGCTGGCAAGGGCAATATACATCGGCGGGTTCATCTGCCCGTTGGCAACGCCGGTACGCAGGGCCATGTAAGTCTCGGTCCACGGAATGGGCGTGCCGGACGCACCGAAGGACTCATAAAGCGCTACTTGGCTCGGGTCCATGGCCCGGAAACGCAGGCCTTCAAAATCATCCGGGTGACTGATTGGGCGCTCGTTATTGGTGAACGCCAAAAAGCCGCCTTCTTCAACTACCGTCAGCATATCGATACCGGCACGCTCCTGAAGTGTGCTAGTTAGTTCTTGCCAGTAATCGCCTTCATCAAAGAAGGTGCGGGCAGCACCGAAATCGTCAAACAGAAACGGAATGGCGCTAACGAAAAGCTCATCGACTAATGGAGAAACACCTGCGAAGGACGCTATGTTAAGCATCGGCGTGTGCATGGTTTGTTCCATGCGGTCTTCTTCACTGCCAAGCATGCTGTTAGGGAAAAGACGCAGTTCAATTTCATCACCTGTCTTTTCGGCAACCAACTCTTTTAAGTTAGTGGCAAAGACGTGAACCGCGTTTTTTTCTTCGTCAGGCGCGCCGTTGTAGCTTAGATTAATGGTAGTGGCAGCGAACGCAGTGCCTGCCATTAAAGCAGAGCCAATCAGGCAGGCGCCGGTTAGCAGTTTGGGCATAAAATGGGACGGTAACATCTAGATCTCCTTGCTTATTATCATAAATGGCAGGTTTATAGATTTACCTGAGTCGATTTTTTTTATCATTACACTAGAAGACTATGCATTGATGTGTTGACTATGCAATACCTGAGGCGTTGCCTTGAAGACAACAGGCGTGGTGTGTTGGCAGAAAAAAATGCATCTCCTGGCGCAAGTGTTACACGCAGGTGTGGGCGGCGACGGTAAGCTTCTGGCCGTGGAGGCTGACAATCTGCGCTCGTGCGCTGTTCATTCATGTTCGTCAACAATAGTGAGTTCACGCATAAATGTGACGCCGATGCCTGAGCGTACAACGTTTTTAAGTACTGCTACGGAGTTGCTTAAAACTGTGATAGAACCGACTCTTCTTGGGCACGCTGGGTGTGGAAGTGCTGAGCTAGTAACTGCCCCGCCTGAGTGGCGTGCATGCCGTTGCCAGCAGGCGAGTAGCTGTGCGCAGAGCATTTGCTTTGCCCCACGCCAGGTTTTAGCCGACAATGCAAAAACATCGCAATGGCTATGCTTAGGGGTTTTACATGCAGGAAAACGGCTTTTTTGACGAAATAGGTGAAACCATCGGCGAAGCAATCCGCGTGGTGGTTGATTTCCTGCTAGGGATTTTCACCAACTTCTTTGGTGCCTTCGGTGATTTTATTGATGGCCTCACCCGGTCTCTAGGTATCAACGATTCGTTTTTCAGCATTGCCGTGTTGATCGTCGGGCTATTGATCCTATGGGGTGGGCTGCGTGCATTTCTACGTGGCTCACTGATAGGCGGTATTGTGCGCACTTTACTGGGATTATTTATCCTCTCGTGGTTGATGATGTAATCCGAATTGCGATCTTGGGATTTAATTAAGCTTGCTAAGTACTTGTGTGAAAAGCGTTAATTCGCACTGACGGTAAGCGCCTGAACTTCATTCATAACGCTATGATCAATTGTCATTTGCCTATTTGGTGCAATTTGCCATTATGTCGCACTAATTTTGTGCAAAGCGATGGCGATGAAAACTTATCTTGGCAAGATGCGGGGGCAACGGGTAAAGCGTGCTCGAGTGGGTTGGCAGGATGCATGTTGGTCTTGGTTTGGCGCCTTTACCGGTATGGCCGTCATTTGTTTGCTCAGTTCAGCGTGGCTGTCGCAGCAACTGCTAATTGTGGGTTCCTTTGGGGCAACGTCAGTGCTGATTTATGCAGCGCCTGAAAGCCCTTTTGCGCAGCCAAGCCACGTCCTATTTGGCAGTATGCTGTCGGCAGGAATTGGCGTTGCGTGCTATCAACTGCTGGGTACTTCTCCGCTTTCCATGTCGCTGGCCGTATCGCTATCGGTGCTTGGCATGCAGTTAACGCACACGGTCCACCCGCCAGGAGCGGCAGCGGCATTGATTGCTGTGGCGGGCGGTGCGAGCGTTCATCAATTGGGCTGGTGGTACCCGCTGTTGCCGATCGGAGCTGGCAGCGTCCTGATGCTGATCATCGCGATATTAGTTAATAATCTTGCCCGACATCGCCGCTACCCAAGCTACTGGTAACGTTAAAGAAGCTTCAACTGGTGTTCTAACGCAAAGATATGGGCGTCTTCGGCGCCCAGTTCACGTAGGGCGGTTGCAAGGTTTAGTAAGTACTCTTTATTAGCGCCGCTGGGACCGTGTGCATGAGCAATTTGCTGGGCAATATCGGCAAGCGGTGCTTCACCTAGAAAGGCCGGATTGTCGTCACTGGCCAAATAAATAAGTCCTTCGCTTTGCTCAGTTGCCTCGCCACTCTCATCGCCATTCTCATCGCCATTCTCATCGCCGTTCTCATCAACAAAGGTGAGCGGTACTTTTTCACGCAAATAGCCGTTTTTTTCCCGCCTATCCAGTGGCGCGAGTACGTCAGGCGTAATGCGATAGGCCATGCCGTGGCAAACTGCTCCTTGGGCACGAATCAGCGTGGCAACACGCCCTGGTGCTTCAGGAGTCCCGCGGTGGTCGTGGGAGCCTTGCCAAAATCGCCGCTCCCAGCCGTGAATATACGCCGAACGGCGCTCTAGATAGTCAAAGTCCGCCTTCCAGATTAACGACCCGTAGCCGAACAGCCATATGCTCGAATGGCCATCGAAGAAGTTTCTTTGCTGATTAAGGGCTGTGGTATCTAACATCGTTATCAAGCACCCTATGGTTTTTAAATACCTATAGTTTTGTAAATACCTATGGTTTTGTAAATACTTATGATTTTGTAAACAACAGCGCGAGCCAGTGCGTTATAAAGCAATAACCTATCTTATCATGTCACTGGTGATCGCTTATCTAACGGCGGCAGGAGGCAGGCATGCGCGCAATTTTTTTGGTGGATAACGGTTCGTTACGCCCGCAGGCAACGCTCAATTTGCGTCGCGTGGCATCTTTACTTAGCCAACGAATGGGTGAAAACGTACAGGCTGCTTCGCTGCTGCACTCCAATAAGATTCCCGTGGAAGACGTTGAGGGTATCCCCGCGACGACGCTTGGCCCCGCCGCTGAGCGCAGTGCCGAGCAGGGGGCAACGGAGATTATCGTTTTACCGTTTTTTTTCGGTCCGAGTAAAGCTCTCACCGGCTACCTGCCTGAACGCATGGCTACACTACAGGCGCGCTTTCCGCACGTTAAGATACGTGTGGCCCAGCCGCTGGTCGATGAGCGAGGCGATAACGATCTGCGCCTTGCTCATTTACTGGCTGATAACGTGCGCGAAAAGTACCCGACCGGCACCGCGCCTCGCGTGGCCTTGGTCGATCACGGCAGCCCGATCCCTGCGGTCACCGCTGTACGTAATCGCTTAGCGGGGCAGCTTAGCGTGCTGCTGGGCGAGGATGTTACTAGCGTTACCGCTGCTTCTATGGAGCGCCGTGAGGGTGAGGAGTACCGCTTTAACGAGCCGCTGTTGGAACGCTTGCTGGACTCGCCTGAATTCAGTGTAGGCCCGGTTATTTTAGCCATGCTGTTCCTTTCACCAGGACGCCATGCAGGTGAGGGTGGTGACATTGCTGAGATTTACGCAGCGGCCCAGCAGCGGTATTCACACTTAGAGATCAGCGTTACTCGGCTTGTGGGGGAGCATCCTGGCATTGTCGATATTTTGATCACTCGATTGCGCCAAGCGATTGATGATGAACGCTTTCTGCTCGATATTCCGGCAATTGCCGGAAACCACTAACGGATGGTGGATGAATACGCGCCCAAGAGCGCGTAGAATCGCGAGCCTTTCGTATAGTAAATGACACGCTAACTGGGCTCCTTTTGTGATCGCAACCGCCAATATCACCATGCAGTTTGGGGCTAAGCCCCTGTTTGAAAATGTTTCCGTTAAATTCAATAACGGCAACCGTTACGGCCTGATTGGCGCAAACGGCTGCGGAAAATCCACCTTTATGAAAATTTTAGGTGGTGATTTGGAGCCCTCTTCCGGCCAGGTGATGCTGGATAGCAGCACACGGCTAGGTAAACTGCGCCAGGATCAGTTCGCGTTTGAGAACGAGCGGGTGATCGACACCGTGATCATGGGCAACGTTGAGCTGTGGTCGATAGCCGCTGAACGTGAGCGTATTTATAGCTTGCCAGAAATGAGCGAAGAAGACGGCATGGCCGTCGCTGATCTTGAAGTACGCTTTGCTGAGTTGGACGGCTATACCGCCGAGCCGCGCGCTGGCGAACTGCTGCTGGGTTTGGGTATTCCTATTGAACAGCATACTGGCCCGATGAGTGAAGTCTCACCCGGCTGGAAACTGCGCGTGTTGCTGGCCCAGGCGCTGTTCTCTGATCCTGATGTGTTACTGCTGGATGAGCCTACCAACCACCTGGATATCAACACGATCCGCTGGCTGGAAGATATGCTTAAAGCGCGCAACAGCACCATGATCATCATTTCTCACGACCGCCATTTTCTGAATAGCGTATGCACGCACATGGCGGATCTGGATTACGGCGAGATTACCCTGTTCCCCGGTAATTACGATGATTACATGACCGCTGCTACCGCCGTTCGTGAGCGTCAACACTCGGACAACGCCAAGAAAAAGGCTCAGATTGCCGAGCTTCAGCAGTTTGTTAGCCGTTTCTCTGCCAACGCCTCGAAAGCCAAGCAGGCCACATCGCGCGCGCGTCAAATCGATAAAATCAAGCTCGAAGACATTAAGCCTTCCAGTCGCGTTAGTCCGTTTATCCGTTTTGATCAGGCTAAAAAAATTCACCGTAACGCCGTGAATGTGGATGCGATTACCAAAGCCTACGATGACAACGCGCCGCTGTTTAAGCGCTTATCCATGACCGTTGAAGCCGGTGAGCGTATTGCCATTATCGGGCCCAACGGTATCGGCAAAACCACGCTGCTTAAAACGCTGGCTGGCGAGTTGCACCCGGATGCTGGCGAAGTGAAATGGACGGAAGCGGCGGATGTGGGTGTTTTTGCCCAGGATCATAGCGATGATTTCGCCGTCGACGCTACGCTGTTTGAGTGGATGTCTAGCTGGACCAATGGTGGCGAGCAGGTAGTTCGCGGCGCACTAGGGCGGATGCTGTTTTCCAGCGACGATATCGGCAAGTCGGTGAAGGTGATTTCCGGTGGTGAGCAGGGCCGTATGCTGTTTGGTAAGTTAATTCTTACTCAGCCCAACGTATTGCTGATGGATGAGCCGACCAATCACTTGGATATGGAGTCTATCGAAGCGTTAAACCTGGCTTTGGAAAACTACCCCGGAACACTTATGTTTGTGAGCCACGATCGTGAGTTTGTGTCATCGCTGGCCACGCGCATTATTGATATGCAGCCGGAAGGCATTGTCGATTTCAGCGGCAGCTATGACGACTACCTGCGCAGTCAAGGCGTTGTTTAAGGGATAACACGCTGATTAAGTAGCGTCAGTGGCGGGCACTCGATCAGCATCGAGACGCTCGCCCTGGAATATCTCGTGATATTTGCTCATTCAATTAACGTTGATTCAGCCGCCAAATAGTTGCATTGAGTGCCAGCGCCAAGGCTACCCACAGCCAGTAGGGCACCATTAGCCATGCAGCTAGGGTACTTACCTGTGAAAACACCGCAATAGCGACCGTTATCAGACTCAGTAGCCCCACGATATCGGCAAGTGCGGCAACAATCTGCTTACGGCCAAAGAACAGCCAAGACCACGCAGCATTAACCAGTAACTGTAGTGCGTAAACGATTAAACCCGCTGTCCGCCAAGATGACCCATCGGCCATATACAGTCGCCATGCGGCTATCGCCATCAATAGATACAGTATTCCCCAGGCGATCGGGAACGCGATATCAGGCGGTGTCCAGGAAGGCTTATTCAGTTCGCGATACCAGCTGTCAGGTCGAAAGCGTGCGCCTGTACTCGCCGTCAACCCTACCAGCGCTATCGAAATCAGTAACACAATCAGTGATTCAAGCATTTTAACGCTGCTCCTTTAGCGCAGAGAGTAATAGCCTACCAGCGTTTGAAAAGGAGTAGGCATAAAAAAAGCACCGCGTGAGCGGTGCTTTTCTCGCATAGCCTTTTAGCCGTGCGCTAAGCGCATACCTTAGCTGCGACGATCATAGCCGTTATCCATAAACGGGTAGTCGGTGTAACCCTTCTCGTCACCGCCATAGAACGTTTCATGGTTCGGCTGGGTGAGCGGTGCGTTAACGCGGAAGCGTTCCGGCAGATCAGGGTTGGCAATATACGGGCGGCCAAAGGCAATGGCGTCGGTCGTATTTTCACCAATGCGAGCTTCGGCGCGTTCGGCATCGTAGTTGCCGCAGTAAATCAAGCTGCCACTAAAGCGCTCGCGCATCTGCTCACGGAAACCGTCAGGGAAGGTGATATCGCCACCGGCCCAGTTGGGTTCGTTCAGGTGCAGATAGGCAAGACCGCGCTTGGAAAGCTGCTCGGCCATGTAAAACGCCATGGCTTCTGGCTCGTCGTCGGTCAGGCCAAAGAGCTCGATAAACGGCGTCATGCGGATACCCACCCGATCACCGCCAAACACCTCAACCACTGCGTCGACGACTTCTAGCGGGAAACGGGCACGGTTTTCCAGCGAGCCGCCGTATTGGTCGGTACGCTTGTTAGAGCCGGTCGCCAGGAACTGATTCAGCAAGTAGGCGTTGGCTGCATGGACTTCGACCATATCGAAACCAGCACGCTTAGCGCGCTCAGCCGCTTGGCGGTAGTCGTCGACAATGCCCGAGATCTCATCGGTTTCCAGCGCACGGGGTGTGCTGGTGGGGTGCTGGCCCGCAGTGCCGTCTTCAAATTCGACGAAGCACTGGGCGCCTTCGCCTTTCAGTGCGCTGGGCGCAACGGGCTGCTGGCCGTCCGGTTGAACCATTTCGTGTGAAACACGACCAACGTGCCATAGCTGAAGCGCAATACGGCCGCCTTTAGCGTGCACCGCACTGACGACATCTTTCCAACCGGCTTCCTGAGCATCGGTCCATATGCCTGGCGTATAAACATAGCCACGGGCGGTGGGAGAGATATTGGTGGCTTCGCTGATGATCAACCCTGCGCCCGCGCGTTGGCCGTAGTAAGCTTCCTGCATCTTGCCGGGCACGCTGTCCGGCGTACGTGAACGCGTCAGCGGCGCCATGATAATGCGGTTAGGAAGAGACAGGCTGCCCAGCTGAATAGGCGTAAAGAGTGTTTCGAAAGCCATCAAATAAGCTCCTTTGGGACGCTATGATAAACAAGTAAGGCGCAGAATAGACCAGTTTACTAGTTAACGCCAATCGAATCTTTTTTGACACTGTCTGTGCTTAATAACCCACCAAGTGGCCGATGATCAGCGCAACCCACGCCAGACCGTACACCATCACCATAAAGGGCAGGATCGCTTTTAGCCACTGAGCGTAAGACACGCGCCCGAGTGCCAGCATGGCCAGCGTACCGCCTGACGTTGGAATAATGAGGTTGGTTAAGCCGTCACCAACCTGAAACGCAGTAATCATCAACTGGCGGCTCATGCCAACGAGATCAGCGACAGGAATAAGAATCGGCATGGTGACTAGCGCCTGGCCGGAACCAGAAGGAATAAACAGGTTGATAACGCCCTGCACTACGCTGGCCATAATGGCAGCAAATACGGGTGGAATGCCGTCGATCAGCGTACTCAGCGCATTAACAATGGTGTCGATAATTAACGCTTGCTCAAGAATCACCTGAATAGACGCCGCCACCCCAATCACCAGCGCTCCGGCAGTGACGCTGGCGGCACCTTCCATCAGCTGTTTAACGATGCCATTTGCAGACAGGCCGTTGATCGCCCCAATGAGGATCGCCAAAATCAGGAAAACACCGGCAATTTCATTGATGTACCAGCCGCGGGTGAAGACTCCTACCAGCATGGCGACCAAGCCACCCACAAACACGACCATCGTCAAAACGTCGCGTTTGGTCAGGCTATATTCGCTGAGCGGTTTGCTAAGCGACTCGGCATCATCAGGCTCGTCAAACTCCATGTTGACGACGCGCTTGCAGATATACAGCGAGAGCAGGCCCAGCGATGACACTACCAGCAACGTACGCAGCCACGCGCCTGAGAACGTCGGTAGCTCGGCGATACCTTGGGCAACGCCCACGGTATACGGGTTAATCGGCGACAGCGCAAAGCCAATGCCACCAACGGCCATTGCGACACCCACCAGGCTTGAGCAGCCAATCGCGCTGGCAATCAGTATGGCAATAGGCACTAACGCAATGTTGTTTTCAAAGCCAACGGCGACGCCAAAAAAACCGTAAATAAAGGTGCCGACTACGATGATGATGTTACGTCGCTCAACGCCTACGCGGTTAACCGCTACGCCAATGGCATTCTCTAATGCACCGGTTTTTTGCAGAATGTGAAAGAGCCCGCCCGCGATGAATACGATAAATAGGTAGCGTGAGGCAGAGACAAGCCCTTCAGGAATGGCCACAAAAATATTAAACAGCGGGATGTTGGCTACATTTTCCAAATAGGTAAATGAGCCGGGGACCACCATCGTTCGGCCGTTTTGCGTGACGCGCTCAAATTCGCCGGCGGGAATAATAAACGTCAGTAAATACGTCGCCACGAGGATAAGAAAGATAAGCACCATGGGGTCAGGAACCGCCTGATACCATTTTTTAGGCGAGCGAGAAGCCGCTGCCGCAGCATTTTTTTCAACCATGGAAATACCCTTGATGAGATGAGTCGTGGCGTGAGTGCTCACTGGCGTCTTACTTAGCGTGACGCATGATAAATCAAGGGGGGGCGGAAACGTATACTGCCAAGGTGTTGATTCCAGTTAAAAACGCATGGGATGCCAACAATAGACGGCGCTGGTTAATGGCGTTGCCAGAGCCACCGGCGTTTGGTGGGCGTATCAATGTGCTGTAACGCATTCGACAGCGACAGCCTGATAGCGGCTAACTGGCGATAGCAGACAGCGCTGCTCAGTACGCCAGGGCACTGCTTGAGTAGCAGTTCGCACTGTTGTGACGCTAGATAAAGCTGTTCCGTTATCGACGTGGTAAATAGTGGTTGCGACTGATGGCCACAACGTGAGAGCTCCCGCGCCAGCATGGAAAGCATGCTGGTATCCATCCAGCAGGGCAGCGGGTCTTCTAGGCGGCCAGCAATAGAGTGCTGAACTGCTTCAAAAGAGGTGCGCAAAAACATGACTGTTTGGCGAAGTTGCCGCTGCTCGCTCGTCATCTCACTGATCCCTCGCGCTTATGGCTTTCGATGGTGTTGCTGGCCGGAAAACCAACTTTAAAAAGAAAGTGTTTCTCATTTGCATTTGTGGTGACGATAGCGCTAAGCCGAGTTATTGTCAAAAGTTGTGTATATTCGCTTGAGTGGCCTCGTGTCTGACGGATCGACAAAGGGCGCATTCCCCTTTAATAATCCGAGCCGAGTATTTGCATTACAGAGTTGTACCGCGAACATGGCATACGCTTGGGGCGCTAAGTGATTGCTGACTTACTTACCAGGAAAGCGCTACCTTATGCATAAAGTTGCGATATTTGTTGATACACAGAACGTCTACTACACCACGCGTGACGCGTATCGAAAAAACTTCGATTACAACAAATTCTGGGCACAGGCTACCGCTAACAGAGAGGTTGTAGCTGCATTTTGCTATGCCATCAATAAAGGCGACAAAAAACAGCGCGAGTTCCAAAACATACTCAAAGCGATTGGTTTTGAGGTGAAGCTCAAGCCGTTTATTCAGCGTGCAGACGGCTCTGCCAAAGGTGACTGGGACGTCGGTATTACCCTCGATGCGATTGAGTACGCGGAAAAGGTCGATGTCATCGTTCTAGTCTCAGGCGACGGCGATTTTGATTTGCTCGCCCATAAAATCCGCACGGTGCATGGCAAGAAAGTGGAAGTGTATGGCGTGCCTCAACTGACCGCCGCCTCGCTGATGAACGAGGCGAGCGAGTTTATCCCTATAGAAGGGGATCTGCTGCTGCGCTAGCTGACGTTAGCGCAGGTGGCCACACTGGACTTGGGCCCGCCTACATTCATGGTCAGCGCGGTCAGATTACCAAACACCAAGCCAAGCGCCCCTATCGCCACCCCCAACAACGCCACGTAGATTTCAAACGTGACCATATCCGTCATGACAGCCCGATATAAAAGCGCCCCCGCCAGGGCATGTAGTCCAAGCCCGATGTAAGTCACCCCGGTAGGCGTCATACCGCGTGAAGACAACGCATTGGATAGCATGCCACCGATAATCAGCCCAACCGAATTGGCGGCGAACAAGTAGCTAAAATGGGTCGGGGTCATGCCAAAATGTTCGGTAAACACAAACGCTGCGGCGCATACATATCACAAAAGCTACCGACCGACCGGCCGGTAGTTTTTGTGTCTTATAAAAAAGGCCCATGCGGGCCAATAATGGGACGTTATTTAATTTAAAACATAGTGTTGTCGTTGGCCGCTTCTTCCGGCACAGACTGGATAACATCCCAGTGCTCAACAATCATTTCATTTTCAACGCGGAAGATATCTACAACGGCCTCACCCTGATCCTCATCACCATTGGTAGAGTGAACATGCAGCCAGACTAGATCACCATCGGTCGCGCTGCGCACGATTTCATTCTGGTAGCCCGGGTTTTCCTGAAAGTAGCCTGCAAAGTAATCCACGAAAGGCGCCTTGCCATCCGGCACGTCCGGATTGTGTTGAATGTAATCTTCCGCCAGCACCAATGAGCTCTGCTCCGTTTCATGCTCGTTGAAGAACTGGTTATAGAACTGGATGACCAATGTTCGGTTTGCTTCCTCGGTCTCGAGATCACGTTCGGCTTGCGCAAAAGATACAGCGGGTAAAGATAGCATCAGCACCGACGTGGCAACGCTCAAAGATTTCAGTAATGACATGTAAACACTCCTCTTAAGTTTCTATACTAAAAGCGGTCTAAAATGTAGACCTTGAGGTAAACTTAAAGTAGTTTTTATAGCCGCACAAGAAGTCACATTTATCTGACCAGGTCACACCCATATGCCCACTGCATAACCATCCATGGAGCCGTGATGACTGCCATTACCGCTAACGAAGCGATCGTTCTTGAACAGCCATGCCCCATTCGTGACGTACTTGACCGCATTGGCGATCAGTGGAGCTTGCTGATTCTGGAAGCACTGGCCCCCGGCACGCTGCGCTTTAATGCCCTGATGCGTGAGATTGGCGATATCTCAAAGCAAATGCTGTCGCGAACCCTCAAAAGGTTGGAGCAGGATGGCTTTATCACGCGGACGCTCTACGCTGAAGTCCCTCCACGGGTGGAATATACTCTCACCCCGCTGGGCCATTCTTTTCTTGAGCCAATGCAACAGCTGGTGGCGTGGGCCGATACGCATCACCGCACCATTGTGGCTGCGCGTCTTCGCTATCAGGCCGCTCAAAGGCAGGCCTGATGCCCATCATGAAAGTATTTGAAGTCATACTGAGGTTATTGGCTGAACAGCTGCCAGTCGTTATTGGTCAGCGGTTTGGCGCCTTGTTCGGTGACCACCATGGTGTCGCTTAACCCGACGCCCCACTGGCCGGGTACCCGCAAGCAGAGCGGCAGGTGGAACACCATATTGGCTTCAAATTGAGGGCCTCAACGCTAGTGGGTGAGCAGGAATACCCCCTGAAGGAAGTAGAAAACCCCAATGCCGGTCACGATCCAGCGGGTCCAAGTGCGGAAGTTAGCATCGGTCAGGCGATGTAAAATGCGGTTGCCCGTGTGAGTGCCGAAAATAGCGAACGGCGCGGCGAGCAGAATAATACTCCACTCACCGGCGCTCAGCGCCAGGGCAGAGCCTAGGTAAAAGAGGATTTTGATACTGTGGGCGACGACTTGAATCATCGCTTTAGTGGCCACGACGTGTCGCCGATCCATGTGAGAGCGTACAAAGAAAATATCAATCAGCGGCCCTGAAACCCCTGCCGCAATCGTCAGCCCGCCGGAGGCGATACCACAGCACACCGCGTGGCTGGCACGGTTGGCGTCCAAATGGAACCAGCGCTTGGGCATCCATACCAAAATAGGCATTAAACCAATGAGCAGCGAGACGGTGGCGGCATTCGGGCTGTAGCTGAACAGCAGCAGTAAGCCTGCGGCACTCAGCACGCCCAGTGTCATCAAGGCAACGATGCGCCAGACGATAAAGCGCCGCGACAGCCACGCGCGTGAAGCATTAGCGGTGAGCTGTATGACGCCGTGCACGGCCATCGCAGTGCCTGCGGGAAAGACCAGCAGCAGAAACCACAGGAGTACCAAGCCGCCTGCCATCCCGAAGATGCCAGAAAGCATTGAGGTGAAAAAAACGACACAAATGAAGGCCGCGCCAATAGCTAATGTCATCGTTAGGCTCCTCAGCTACGGCAGAACGGCCAGACTTGATAAAACTTGCGGCATTGAAATTCCGCTTCACAGGCGTTGAGCTGGGCCTGATAGCGATTAGCGCGTGCCGCGACTTGGCTGCCTGCGCGGAGTACTTGTGGCTTGCCGCGATAGCTGCCGCGCTGATAGCCGCCAGCGCCTTCGTGATAGGCGTAATAGAGGTGTTCAGGATTATTGAGCGAGATGCCGGCCTGCTGCTGCGAACGACGGTTATACCAACCAATAAAATCGGTGGCGTGTTTCATATGCGTACGCCGGGCAAACAAACCGCCCGCTTGGTCTTGATACTCTTCCCAAACCGGGTCTTGGGCCTGGGCATAGCCTCTGGCAGAAGAGGGGCGCGGTCCGGGGATAAAGCCTAGGTAGTATTTGCGGTCAGGCCGAATATGGCTGCGAAAGGACGATTCCTGCTGGATAAACGACATCTGGGTCGCGATAGGCGTTCCCCAGCGCTGTTCTGATTCCTGCGCGTAGTCGTACCAGCTAGGCTGTTCGCGGAATATTTCGCAGATATTGCTTTGATCCTCAGGCGGGCTGGGCGCGAAGGTGGCGCAACCAGAGAGTAGCAACAAAAAACCTAGCACCGCCCCCAAACGTAGCCTAGCAATGGCAGGTGAGGGATGAGCAATGAAACCATCAACAGGGCAGCGCATGAAAAGTCCTTGTGGATAAGTGCTGATAAAGTCGTTCTTATCAATCGGGTTGTTGTCATTAACAGGCACACGCCAGTCCTTAGCGCAGCAGCGCCTCTAAACAACGGCGCAGCCGCTGTGCTTCACGTACCAGGGTTTCTCCTGACAGCATGCCTACTCCCATGACCAGCCCCGAACGCAGGTCGCCTTTCGCGCATACCGGGCTTAAGGGGCGCACAATCAAGTGCTCTTTTAGCAGCGTTTGGGCAATCAGCACATCATTGATATGCGGCTCAAACTCAAGGCATAAGCTGATAGCGCTGGTGGGTGGCGAAACGCTGCGCACCTGCGGCAGTGAGCGAAGCTGATCATGCAGCACCTGCTGGCGCCCTAAGTAGTCGCGCTGAATGCGCCGACACCAGGCATCTAAGTCACCATCAAATATAAACTGTGCTAGTACGGCCTGGTCCAGCATGCGGCCTTCACGAAACAGCTCGCTACGCAGGCGATTCATAGGCCCGGCTAAATGCCGCGGTACGACTAAATAGCCTAGGCGAAGGCCTGGAAACATCATCTTGGAAAATGAGCCGACCAGCAAGTGGCGTTCAGACTGCGGGTCAAAGAGCAGGTTAGCGTGATCGTCACGATTAAACTCGTAATCATCTTCGATAATATAAGCCGGCGTTAAGGCATCGCATAAACGCTGTTTGTCGACCGCGCTGGTGGGCACGCTGAGCGGGTAGTGGTGTGAACCGGTGAGATAGGCAAGCTTTACAGGGCCAGGCGACGCTGGCAGCGCGTGCCCCTGGCCGGGCTGCCACGCCAACATCTGAATCTCTAAACCTGTCGCGGTAAACACATTGCGCGCGCCCCAATAGCAGGGCGATTCCATGGCGACAGTGTCGCCCACATCGGCCAACGCCATGGCGCAGAGCTCGATGCCGTTATGGGTGCCGTCGGTAATAATGATCTGCTCTATGTCGCAGCTAAGATTGCGCCAGCGGGCTAGGAAATCGCGTATCGCACGTTTTAGCGGGCCATAGCCACCGGTGGAGTAGGAAAGCAGCAGGGCATTTTGCGGCACCGTTACGCTTGAGTAGAGCTGTCGCCACTTGCGCATCGGGAACTGAGCAATGTCGGGTATGCCGGGTACAAACGCGCCGCTTTGAATCATGCTGGCGCCGGGGCCATCCAGCACTCGCCTGGCACGTACAGAAAGCGGTGTATTGCCAGCGGGCGGCGCGCTCGCCGTAACGGGCCTGCAGGTCCAGGTGCCTTGCCCATGGGCCGTTTTAAGCAAAGCTTCTTCCAGCAGCGTGCGCACCGCCAGCGCCAGCGTTTGACGGGAAACGCCGAGAGCCTCCGCTAGCTGGCGATGGGAGGGCAGCCGCAGCCCAGAAGGCCATTGCTGAGTAATGGCTTGGCGTAACGCCTGCTCAATACGCACTTGCTTGCTTAACCGCTCGGGTTGGAGTGCATAAAGTTGTTCAAGCTGGTGCACGACCTGCCTTCGTTCCATGTCAACGCCTCCTTTTCCCCGCTTAGCCCGCTATCGCCGGGTGTTTAGACGAAAGCATTAGCTATATTACGCACTCTTTTGGCGCGCAAAAGAAGTGGTCTAGTCGAACACAAAAGTGGTGCGTTCGTCTTTTCCTCGCCGCCTGCTAGCGTGTTGCTATTCTGTTAGGCAAGTCCCTTGAAAACAGGATCAGGATACTGCGCCTCCGAGCGCCCACCACAACATCTAATAACCTATTCCAATAACCCACTCTAATAATTCACAGGACACTGACAATGACCACACCTTCATCAGAGCAGGACGGATTAGTCCGAGTACTCGCCCGTGGCGATGTATTAGCGCTGGCCTTCGGTGCCATGATCGGTTGGGGTTGGATTGTACTCACGGGCACCGCGATTCAATCGGCAGGCAGCTTAGGCGCCATTATAGCGTTTATTATCGGTGGCTTAGCCATTGTATTAGTTGGCCTTACCTATGCAGAGCTTGCTTCTGCCATGCCCAAAGTCGGCGGTGAGCATGTTTATAGCTACCGTGCGCTGGGTCATCTGCCCTCGTTTTTATGTACCTGGGCGATTATTTTAGGCTACTTGAGCGTAGTTGCGTTTGAAGCCGTCGCACTACCTACGGTGATTGAGCACTTAGCGCCTAACTACGCGGTCGGTCATCTTTGGACAATTGCAGGATGGGAAGTTAAAGCGACCTGGGTCGCCGTTGGCGTGGGCGGCTCGCTTGCGATGATGGTGATTAACTACTTCGGCGTTACGACCGCTGCGCTACTGCAAAAGGTCGTTACCGGGTTGATTCTGGTGGTGGGGGTGATGTTTGTGACCGGTTCGCTGTTTGAAGGCGAAACGATCAATATGCTGCCGCTCTTTACTCAGGCCGACACCGGCGTCTTCGCAGGCATCGTCGCCGTGCTGGTCATGGTGCCGTTTCTGTTTGTGGGCTTTGACGTTATTCCTCAAGCGGCGGAAGAGATTAATCTGCCCTATAAAGCCATTGGCAACGTGCTGATGCTGTCAGTCATTTTGGCCGTGGTGTGGTACGCGCTGATTATTTTGGCCACGAGTTTGGCGCTCAATAGCGACGAACTAGGCGCCAGCACGCTCAGCGTGCCGGACGCCATGGGCTCACTGTTCAACGCTGCCTGGGCAAGTAATCTCATGGTGGTGGCGGGCATTGCAGGCATTATCACCAGCTGGAATGCCTTTTACATTGGCGGCTCGCGTGCCATTTATGCGCTTGCTAAAGCGGGTATGCTGCCGGCGCCGTTTGCCAAGCTTCACCCACGCTACAGAACGCCTACCAACGCCATCTTCATGATGGGGTTTCTCTCCTGCATCGCGCCGTTTTTTGGCCGCCCTGCGCTGGTGTGGATCGTTAACGCCGGTGGTTTTGGCATCGTGATCGCTTATTTGTTTGTCGCCATTTCGTTTGTGGTGCTGCGCGTACGCGAACCGGATATGCCGCGCCCCTTCAAGGTGAGTAACGGCAAACTATGCGGCATCTTCGCCGTCATTCTTGCCTTTGGCATGGCGTGTCTTTACCTGCCGGGCAGTCCGGCGGCGCTAAGCGGTGCCGAGTGGAGCATTTTTGCCGGCTGGGCTGTATTAGGCCTGGCGCTCTATATCCATGCACTGCGCACCTATGGCCGCGACTTCAGCGACCAGCACATGAAGGCAACGATGTAAGTTATGCCTGATATTTTAAGGAGCATGCTATGAGTTTTATAAAACAGTGGTTGCACGATGCCGTTCCTAGCCTGATTGGCAGTGAGTGGCGCATCGGCCAGCAAACCTTTGCCGTCGATAATCCCGCCACCGGCGAAACCATTGCCCGCGTGGCTGACATGGGCGCGGATGATACCCGCGACGCGGTGGAAGCCGCCTACAGCGCAGGCGCTGGCTGGCGCGCCACGCCGGTCAAGCAGCGCTCGGCACTACTGCGCCGCTGGTTTGAACTGATCATTGAACATGCGGATGATCTAGCGCGGCTGATGACCTTAGAGCAGGGCAAGCCGCTGGCAGAAGCCAAAGGCGAAGTGATTTATGGCGCCTCGTTTATTGAGTTCTTTGCTGAAGAAGCCAAGCGCATGGCGGGCGAAACACTGCCCAGCCACGGTGCCGATAAGCGCCTGCTAGTACTGCGCGAGCCAGTCGGCGTGGTCGCCGCGATCACCCCGTGGAACTTCCCGCTGGCGATGATCACCCGCAAGTGCGCGCCTGCCTTGGCCGCAGGCTGCACCGTGGTGATTAAGCCGGCAGAAGCCACGCCCTTAACCGCGCTTGCCGCTGCCTATCTGGCGCTGGAAGCGGGCTTGCCCACGGGCACTATCAACGTCATCACTGCCTCTAAACCGGTAGCGATAGGCGAAGTGCTAACGACCGACCCGCGGGTGCGCAAGGTCTCGTTCACCGGCTCCACGCCGGTGGGCAAGCGCCTGCTGGCCCAGTGTGCCAGCACCGTAAAGAAAACCGCTATGGAACTGGGCGGCAACGCCCCGTTTATCGTCTTTGACGACGCCGATATTGACGCCGCCGTTGACGGTGCCATTGCCTCAAAATTCCGCAACGCTGGGCAAACCTGCGTATGTACCAACCGCTTTTTGGTTCAGGACGGTGTTTACGACGCCTTCGTCAGCAAGCTGACCGAACGTGTTAATGCCCTGAAGGTGGGCGATGGCTTGGCCGACGGCAGCATTATCGGTCCGCTGATTAACCAAGCAGCCGTAGACAAAGTGCAGCGTCATATTGATGACGCCGTCAGCCACGGCGCGCGCGTACTTTGCGGTGGCAAGCCTCACGCAGCGGGGGAGCGCTTCTTTACGCCCACGGTGCTGGCGGATGTCACCACTAAAATGGCGGTGGCCGATGAAGAAACGTTTGGCCCCGTGGCGCCAGTGTTCCGCTTTACGCGCGACGAAGACGCTATCCAGATGGCCAATGACACGCCGTTCGGCCTAGCCGCTTATTTCTATGCCACCGACTACCGCCGTATCTGGCACACCATGGAGCAGCTGGAGTACGGCATGGTGGGTGTGAATGAAGGATTGATCTCCACAGAGCTTGCGCCGTTTGGCGGCGTGAAAGAATCAGGGCTGGGCCGCGAAGGCTCACACCATGGATTAGATGAGTTTACTGAATTGAAATACGTCTGCGTCGGCGGTTTATAAAGGAATGAAGATGACCAACCAAGAACTGAACGAGCTGAAAAACCGCTTTGTTGCCAACGGTGCCGCGACGCCGACGACCCAGTTTGCCGAATATGCTGAAAACGCAGAACTGTGGGACGCCGACGGCAATCGCTGGATCGATTTCGCGGGCGGCATTGGCGTGCTCAACCTGGGCCACCGCCACCCGAAAATCGTCGCAGCGGTAGAGGCGCAGCTTAAGAAAGTGATGCACACCAGCGCGGCGGTGATCTCCTACGCCCCTTACGTGCAGCTGTGCCAAAAGCTTTGCGAACTGACCCCGGTGCGCGGCCCTGAGCGCAAGGCGATGCTAGTGAACACCGGCGCCGAAGCGCTGGAAAACGCCGTCAAAATTGCCCGTGCCGCCACTGGGCGCACCGGCATTATCACCTTCGACGGCGCCTTCCACGGCCGCACCATGATGACGTTGGCGATGACCGGCAAAGTACTGCCCTACAAGAATGACTTTGGCCCCATGCCCGGCGACGTGTTCCGCGCGCCGTTCCCTAACCCGCTGCATGGCATCAGCGAAGAAGCCTCGCTCAATGCCATTCGCACGCTGTTCAAAACAGATATCGCCCCGCACCGCACGGCGGCCATCGTGATTGAACCGGTACAGGGCGAAGGCGGTTTCTACATCGCCTCACCGGCCTACCTGAAAGCGCTGCGCGCGCTGTGTGACGAGCACGGCATTCTGCTAATCGCCGACGAAGTACAGTCCGGCTTTGCGCGCACCGGCAAGCTGTTTGCGCTCGAACACAGCGGTGTGGAGGCGGATATCCTTACCACCGCCAAGAGCCTAGCCAACGGCATGCCGCTCTCTGCCGTCGTAGGTAGCGCCAAGGTAATGGACGCCTCGGGCCCCAACTCCCTGGGCGGCACCTACAGCGGCAACCCGCTCTCCTGCGCGGCAGCACTGGCGGTGATCGAGGTGATCGAAGAGGAAAACATCCTGGCCCGCAGCGAGCAGATGGGCAAGATGCTGGCCGAGCGTTTCGCCGTATGGGAAGAACGCTTCCCCGCGGTGGCCCACGGCCGCCAGCTAGGCGCCATGGCCGCGTTTGAACTGCTCAACAGCGACGGCAAGCCAGATACTCAGATGACCGGCGCGCTATGTGCCAAAGCCCGCGAGAAAGGGTTAATCCTGCTCTCCTGCGGCTTCTACGGCAACAGCATCCGCATTTTGGTGCCGCTGACGGTTTCTTCTGCAGTGTTGGAAGAGGGCTTGAGTATTATTGAGCAGTCTTTGGAAGCGCTTAGCTGATACCTTTCTAAGCACCACCTAACCCGCCATCGTCAAACAGCGAAAGCTGCTGGCGATGGGCGGTTTTTTTTAGGCATTGAAAGCCTAGACCTAAGATAATCAGTCGCCCTAAGCACTCTGTGCTAAGCTGGATTTGGTATGGTAATTGATGTGCCGACACATGCAGCAGAAGCGCGAGTTTTGTATATGCAGCCTAATAAAAATTAATAAATATAAAAATCAAAGGTTTGGAAGGATATGGCCGACTGCATTTTTCAGACAATAATGTCGGCGCGTTTATCCAATCATAGGACGCGCTGTCTAATACCTGTTATGTGCCCATCGGAGTTGAGAGTTAGGAGCAGATATTGGATCTAAAGTTAACTGAATTTTTGGCAATTTATGGAGCGGTCCTTTCGAGCTTTGTCTTTCTCTGGAATGTATTAAAGTCTAGGAGAAAAGTAGCCGTAAAGCTGATCTATGGGATCGAAGGTGAAGAAGACGATATTAAAACTGGCGTATATGTTTTCATTCAAAACCCCTCAACTCAGGTTGTTCATATATCCGGGTTGTCGATTCTCCACCCGTGGAGAAAAACAAATATTTTTAAAGTCATTTTGGAATCAATAAAACATAGGCGTTGGTTTTCTACTTATGGATGGGTCCACTCAAATTTATCCTTATATAAGGTTGATGATGGCTGTCCGATATCAATCGAGCCAGGACACTCACACAAAGTTTTAATTCCCGATGATGTATTAAATGAAATGCTAGAGGACTCTGTAAGCCGTGAAATAATGGCTTCAGTTCAAGATCAGCTATGGAATGAAACGTGTTCTAAACCCTTTGAAGTCCAAGAGTTTCCTAGCTCAAAGAATGAGAGCACATAACAAACAGCGCAAGCGGGACAAATTTTTCGCTGCGCTCCAAATTTGCCCCTTCGCTGGGCGTTATGCGCAAAAAATAAAAATCAGAGAGGTTTGCCGTGTCTCTATTAGCTCAGGTCATTGCCTACATTGTCAGCCCGCTCGCAACACTTTTAGCTGTTTGGATAGCTTATCTGGCTCTTCTGCGCGGTTCTCAGCCTCAGTTGTTAGCTTACTATCAGCCTAATCCTGACGTGCCTTCGCTAATTGACTTAGTAATTGAAAACATCGGCGGAGGTAGCGCAATTGGCGTAGCGTTCTCAGAACCTTTACCTATCGGTTGCTTTGGCATCGAGAGGCCGGATGGAGATGGCGCGCTCGTGCCGAAAACCGGTTTTCCATCGGTATCTGCTGGGCAGCGATATGTGTTCAATGGAGGCCAATATGCGGGCCTTGAAAGTAAGCTTGGAGCAGGGCTGCCAGTCAAAATTTCATATAAGTACCGGAGCCCAGTTGGCTTTCTTAGAAACGGCAGCGAAACGTTAGTTCTCGGGGTAGAGCACTTGAAAGGTATGCCTACGCGTACAAGCGCTAACCAAGCGATCGTAGATGCGCTAAAGGGTCCAAATACTACAACTGTTCACGAGATAAGGAACGAGCTTCGAGCCATAAAGAAGCAACTCCAGTTAGTGGTTCAGCATCAAGATAATCGAGGCGACGATGGTGGCGCCTAACAAGTGTATGAAGGTCGTTCCGGCCTTTCGGGCCTCCACCCGACGCCCTTGATAGGGCGCCGCTTATACAAGCGTTAGGCAATTCAATCGAACCAGGGATCCATATGCCGCAATACATTAGATTACTTTCAGACATGAGCTTGATGGCTGGTCTGATTGGATACTTCGAATACACAGAGCGGCATGAAATTGCTGATTGGTTAGAAGATCCCAGCGGTCGTATTCCTGATCCGAGAGTAGCGAGTCATGAACATCATGAGCCGCTTTCGGAAGACAGTTCTGAAGAAAATCGCAGCGACGAGGGACTATCGAGCGCTACAGGCGAACACAGGACTGATGTTCCACCTTGGCTGGAACTACTAATGATGAATCAATGGATGTTCACTCTTGGTGACGCAGATTGCTACCCATCAGTACCGCATGGACATTACAAAAGCAAGACCAGAGAATGGCCTAAACTGAACCCGTATACAGGGCGTGTATTTTCTGATGTTCACAAAGAGGACGCCAGCCAGCGACTAAGCAAGAAAGACATGATTAAGATTTGGAATGATTCAAAGTTTATTGAGCATTGTCGTGAGCAAGTCCTCTGGTATAACGATTTCGCTCCAAGCTATGGGTTCCCTAAAGCTAGGCGCGGAAAGTTGGCTTTTCCAAGGTGGCGATAATGCCTAACAAGTTGCTGCATCGGAAAAATAACTCGCTGGCGCTCGTCATCTTCCGGTGAGCAAAGCGTTAAGTTTAGAGAGAGAGCAGATGAAAACTGATGACTTGGGTGGAGGATGGTCAAAGTTTACTGTACTTGATCCTGAAGCCAAGGAATTTTATAATAACTATTACTATAAACGCGTCAAAGCGTATAGGATTGTAATAGATACACCCAAAGCAAAGGCTTTGGGTGCTTACACCTTGATCGAAAAAGATCTTCGAAGCATATTAATTTGGCTCAATGAGATAAAGGATCTATTGTCTAGCGACAAAGTGACAGCAGGTAAAAAAGGGTCACAGAAAACGGCGCATGATAGAGCTAGATATAACTTGATAAAAGGCTTGTTTGTCGCATCTCTAACATTTTATTCAAAATGCTTCGCAACTTGTGAAGGAAGACGAATCAAGTTAGAAAAGAAAAATTTGTCCGAAGAGTTCCAAAAGCATCACGACTCCATCATGGAAACAAGACATAATTTTGCAGCCCACAGTGGCGCAAAGCGAATTGAAAGAGTACACGTCGTAATGGCTCTTGATAGTAAAAGACGCAGAGGCGCGGTTCCGTTTGTTACGAGAGAACTAGGTCAGCCCGATTCATACTCACTTGAAAGTACGGAAGAGTTTATCTCTTTGGTTTCGCATGTAAAGTGTTTAGTGGACCAAAAGATCGACACATTAAATGAGAAGTTGCTTAAAGATGATATTCTCACAAAGCCACCAGAGTATTGGTATAAAAAACTTAATAAATAGCTGCACCGGTAAAACACTCGTTGCGCTCCTGTTTTCCAGTGAGCTAGGCGTTTTATGTGTAGCTACAAAGGGTTGCATATCAGAATCTGATCTATATAATCCATATCTGAATCTGATATGGAGTTATGATGATGAAAAAGCCTATGACTGTAAGGTTGCATCAAGAAACCCTTGATAAATTAAATGTTATCGCCTCGGGGCAAGGTGTAACAAGGCAAGATCTGGTTGAGATGTTGCTTGAGGAAGCCACAGGTGAAACTGTGATTAGTGACACCGACAAAATAATATCGCATGTCTCCCAATCAGTACTTGATGACATAAGGAAAAAATCATTGAAACTCAACAGGGGGTCAGAAATTAGCTTAAAGCGTCTCGTTGGTGAGGGTACCTGGGAGAGCTTTACAGATGCCACAAAGCGTATTTTTGGTAAGCAGTTTCGAGAGATGGTGGTAGCGGGTGACTTCCCTACATTGTCTGTTGGCCACAAGAAAAGTAATAACGAACAGCAGTATGTTGTTCTGTAGCTAGACCACACATAACAATACGCGTCACTCGGACGGTCTTTTCTCCGCTTCGCTCCGCGTTATCGGTAAAAAGTAGGGTGAATGCATGTTTATAGAAAATGGTAAGAAACCAGATGATGCATATCATGCTTCCCTTAGCTTTTGGTTGCCACCTGATAATCCTTATGGCAATTTCCAACTAAAGTATATGAAAATTGTGCAACGGCTGGATGAAGCAAATCGAAAAATTGCCGACAGTTATAAGTTCTGGGAAGCATGTAAAACAGGGGGTATGATTCCAATAGGGGCATACGAATGTCATGTTTTTGCAAACGAAGAAGCAATTTATATGCTCCGCCGTGCTGCCGATGAGTTAATTTCATTGATTTGGTGTCTTTCTAAATACGAAGAGGATGGTGAGTACCCAAGAAAAATAAAAATTAATTGTTTAGCAAGCGTAATTCACCAAAACGACGACGCTCGCCATGAAGCATTTAAAGACCATATTGGATTAATGACAAAGCTAAATGATATATCTAATGCGTTTAAGCACTCTTTTATCAACTCAAATCATACCTTATGGGGTTCGGACGAGCCGTGTATTCATGCATTAGCTTTGGGTTACGACAATTTGAACAAGGAACCAGTATTTCATAATGTGACACTTTCATCGGTAGTAGAAAAATATAATGCCTTTTATAGAAGTTGTAATAACTGGCTCAAGCAATACTCGGAGAAAAACCGATAACCAGAAGCTCAAACGGACAAAATATGCTGTCATCTTTTTTGCAAGAAAACGCAAAAAAACTGCCATCAAATTTAGCCGTTTAGCAAAGCATTAAATCAGTAGTGGTGCCGAAGCTGGGCAATGAGCAATGCGTCATCCGTGACCTTATAAACGATGCGGTGTTCTTCGTTAATTCGGCGGGACCAGTAACCAGCAAGGCTGTGTTTGAGGGCTTCCGGTTTGCCAACACCCTCGAACGGTTCTCGTTTGGTCTCCTTTATCAGTTTGTTGATTCGGTTCAGAATCTTTTTGTCAGTTTTCTGCCAGTACAGATAGTCCTCCCAGGCGTTCTCGGAGAAGATGAGTTTCATTCAAGAAGTTCCTTTTCATGACCACTACCTTGTTCTAGCTCGTCAATGGACTCCAACAAACGACGGGCGTTTTTTGGTGTGCGCAGAAGGTATGCAGTCTCTTGCAGCGCCTCATAGTCATCAAGAGATATCATTACCACAGATTGTGACTTGCTCCGTGTGATGATCATCGGAGAATGGTCTTCACAGACTTGCTCCATAGTTTTTGCGAGGTTGGTTCTAGCGGCTGTGTAGCTAATGGCATCCATAGGTTTATCCTGTACAAAATGTTGTTCATGTACATAATACCGTACGCATAATGATTTAACAATCGGCCGCACGGCGACTGATTTCCACCGCTTCACGGCTCCAAAATTGCCGCAAAGCTTTGCGTTAGTTTGAAGAGTTGAACGTGGGTTTAGAGATATTAGGCCGGTGTGCTGATCGACAAATAGAGTTATAGCTAAGCGTAACAGCTACCTATTCCTCCAACCCGCCCTCATCAAACAGCGAAAGCTGCTGTCGATTGTCGGCCTTCGCTTTTTTACCACGCCGAGCGGGCCGCCGCTGGCTGGCGAGCTTATCCACAATGGCTTGGCTGGCTTCTCTGGCATCTGGGGTGCGGCGAAGCTCATAGAGTGTCTTCTTCCAGTGGCGTGCTTCGGCCTCAAAATCGTTGGGGATTGGGTAGTTTACGCCAGGCTGAAAGCCGAACCGCTTTTGCAAGCTTTCCGGCAGCGCCCAGGGCTTGGCGCGCCACTCCTGGGGCAGCGGCGTTAATTCCGGCACCCAGCGGGCGACAAACTCATCGGTAGGGTCGTTATCCTCCGCCTGCTTGATGGGGTTATACACCCGCAGCGCGTTGGTGCCGGTGGCGCCTGCCTGCATTTGTACTTGTGGGTAGTGAATGCCCGGCTCGAAGTCGGTAAATAGCCGCGCTAAGTGCAATGCTGGCTCAACCCAATGCAGCCCAAGGCCAAAGGTGGCGTGGGAGATCAGCATGGCGCGCATGCGAAAATTGATCCAACCGGTGGCGATCAGGCTGCGCATACAGGCATCCACTAACGGCACGCCGGTTTGGCCGCGCTTCCAGGCGATCAGGTTGGGGTGTTCAGGGTCGCGCTCCCGCAGGCCGCGCAGCGCGGGGTGCAGGGTTTGTGACTCTATGCTTGGCTCGCTTTCGAGCTTTTGAATAAAGTGGCAGTGCCAGTGGAGCCGGGAGGCGAAGGCGCGCAGCGAGCGTGACCAAGCGGTGTCTTCAGCATGCTTTTTGCGCTGGCGTCGCAGTGACTGCACCACTTCGCGCATGGAGAGCGTGCCCCAAGCCAAATGGGGCGAAAGCCTTGAGCCAAATTCCCAAGCCAGCAGCGGTTTAGAAAGTGAGCCGCGATAGCGCCGCCCGCGCTGGCTTATAAAGCTGCGCCAGACTGCTCGGCCTTCGCTCCGACCGCCTGGCTGTCGCTCGGGGCAGGGCGTGATATCAAACCCTAGCGTCAGATCGTGAAGCTGTTCGACGTCAATATGGTGAAAGGCTTGCCAGTTCTCAGCCGCCTGGGCGCTTTGCGGGGCAGTGGCGGTGGGCGCCGTCATTAACGTTTCCCACTGCTTTTCCCATGCACTGCGGTCATCTACTCGGGATTTTAAACCACGCACGACGCCGTGCTGGCGTGCTTCATGCCAGGGTGTGCCGTGCTGCTGGCACCATGCCTTGACGCTAAGGTCGCGGTCAAAGCTCCAGGCGTTGCCGGTTTCTTCATGTGAATGAAGCACAAACTCGCCGTAATGGGTTTTCAGGGCGTTCAGTAAATCGACCATATCGCCTTGCCAAATACACAGCGGCAGGCCCAGTGTTTCAAGGGCATTGGAAAGGTCTATAAGTGAGTCAGCGGCAAACTGCCAGTGGCGCAGGGCGCTGTCTGGCGCTTGCCACTGCCCCGGCTCAATAGCAAATACGGGCAGCACGGGGCCAGCCGCGGCGGCGTTAGAAAGCGGCGCGTGATCATGAAGACGTAAATCGCGTTTGAACCAAACGACCTGAACACGTGCCTTACTCATACTGGAGCCTGACCGTTGAGGGCTATCCGCCGCTAAGCCTATTCACCATTTGCCTGTGACGTTACCATCAAGCTATTGTGAGCGTCACCAATCGAGCAGGTCCCGTCCAACAGGAGAGCAATAATGTATATCGCCATGAACCGTTTTCGTATTGCCCCAGGCCGTGAAGAAGATTTTCTAGAGGTATGGCGCAACCGTGATTCTCACCTTGATGAAGTGCCAGGCTTTCAGCAGTTCAGCATGCTGCGCGGCGAAAGCCAGGAAGACCATACCGTGTTCATTTCTCATACCGCTTGGGAATCCGAAGAGGCTTTCCGCGCGTGGACCCAGTCAGACGCATTTCGCAAGGCCCACGCGGGTGCTAAAGCGCCTGAAGGGATTTACCTCGGCCCGCCTAAGTTTGAGGGTTATGAAGTGGTGCTATAACGCTAATGGCGAAGTCAGCACCGGCAAGTATCGCTCAAGTAGCTGGGCGGCATGCAGCACCTTGAGATCTTGATGTTTGCCTGCCACTAAATGCAAACCTACCGGCAGCCCTTGACTATCCAGCCCGCAAGGTAGGGATGCCGCGGGCTGCTGGGTGAGATTGAAAGGGTAGCTGAACGGCGTCCAGTCCATCCAGTCGCGATAGTGGCCGCCCGGTGGCACGTTGTGGCCCGCTGCAAACGGTGCAATCGGCATTGTCGGCGTGACCAGCAAATCATATTGTTCGTGAAACGCCGCCATATGGCCCGTTAACTCGCTGCGCTCGCGCCGGGCGGCGAGGTAGGCGGAAAGCGACACATCCTGCCCGCGTCGTGCGATATCCAGAAACCCTGGGTCGAGTGCCGCCTGCTGCTTTTCATCGAGTTTTTCTAGCGCTTGGGTGGCTCCCGCAAACCAGAGCGTATTAAACGTCTTAAGCGGATCGCTAAAGCCAGGGTCAATTCGCTCGACCGTCGCGCCCAATGCTTCTAAATGGGCGACGGCTTCCTCAACCCGCTGGGCAATATTTGGGGCTACGTCTACATAGCCAAGGTTGGCACTAAAGGCGATACGCCAACCGCGTAGATCCGCAGGGGCAGCCGTAAGCCAGTCTGGCCCTCTGGGGTTGCCTGAATAACCATCCCGATTATCGGGCTGCGCCATCACGCTCAGCATAAGCGCGCTGTCGGCGGCGGTGCGTGTCATAGGGCCTAAATGAGAAAGCGTACTCATGGTGCTGGCGGGCCACTGAGGCACCCAGCCGAAGGTGGGTTTAATACCAAACGTGCCGGTAAAGCTGCACGGAATGCGGATAGAACCGCCCGCATCGCTGCCCTGATGGAGCAGGCCAAGGTTAAGCGCAGCGGCTGCCCCTGCGCCGCCTGATGATCCCCCCGGCGTTAGTGCTGTGTTCCAGGGGTTGCGGGTTATGCCATGCAGCGGATTATCGGTGACGCCTTTCCAGCCAAACTCTGGAGAGGTGGTCTTGCCAATCACGATGGCCCCGGCGTTGCGTAGGTGGCGGCTGATCGGGGCATCTACCTCCCAAGGGCCATCTGCAGAGGTTGTGGTCGACCCAAGGCGTGTAGGCAAGCCTTTGGTTAAGGTCAGATCTTTAATGGTAATGGGGATGCCATCCAGCGGGCCGCAGGGTGTTCCTGCTTGCCAGCGCCGAGCCGATTCTAAGGCTAAGCGTCGAGCCTCTACATCATTAACGCAGGTAAACGCATTGACCTTAGGGTTGTCGCGGGCAATACGCGCTAAGCAGTCCTCGACTAGTGACTCCGGCGAGAGCGAGCCCTCGCCGAAACGGGCCAATGCCTGGATGGCCGTTAGTGTTTCAAAGGTCTCGGCCATGATTATTCACCATCCTCAATACCTGCTGCTTCAAGCATGGCGTGCAGTAGCACGTTACAGCCTGCGTGTACGTGCTCAGGCGTCGCGCTTTCGATCTCGTTATGGCTAATGCCATCTTTGCAGGGAATAAAGATCATCGCGGCGGGGGCCACACGGCCGATAAACATCGCATCGTGGCCTGCACCGCTGATGATATCCATGTGCGAGAGGCTGAGCTTTTCGGCCGCTTGGCGAACAGCATCCACACATTCTTGGTTAAAGTGCTCTGGTGCGAAGTCCGCCGTAGGTGTTAACTCGTACTCCAATCCATGGCGTTGGCAAATATCTTCAACGGCGGCGGCAACCGCTTGGCTCATCGTGATAAGTGCTTCCGGTTCCCAGTGGCGCATATCAAGAGTCATTTTGACCTGGCCAGGAATCACGTTACGCGATCCTGGGTACAGTGTCATACAGCCCACCGTACCGCGCCCGTGAGGTTGGTGATCAAAGGCAATTCGGTTGAGTGCCTGGGTCACTTCCGCCGCCCCCATCATGGCATCCCGGCGCAGGTTCATCGGCGTAGGTCCTGCGTGGGCTTCAAGACCGGTCAGCGTTAAATCGAACCATTTCTGCCCTAATCCACCGATAACCACGCCAATGGTGGTGTCGGTATCTTCGAGAATTGGTCCTTGCTCAATGTGCGGTTCAAAGTAGGCTTTTATCTCGCTTGGCGAAACGCTATCGCTACCGCGGTAGTGAATAGCGTCTAGCGCATCGCTAACGGTTACGCCATCAGCGTCGGTGCGGGCCATCATGGCATCAAACTCAAGCTCGCCAGTAAATACGCCTGAGCCCATCATGCAGGGAGGGAAGCGGCAGCCTTCTTCGTTCGTCCATGCGACGATTTCGACGGCCGATTGCGTCGCTATCTTGTGCTCGTTAAGAGTGCGAATAACTTCCAGGCCTGAGAGCACGCCAAAGCATCCATCGTATTTGCCGCCGGTCGGCTGGCTATCCAGGTGGCTACCCGCCATAACTGTTTTTGCGGTGGGGTCGCTGCCTTCTCGGTGGGCAAAGATATTACCCATATTATCTATGCGAATAGTACAGCCCTCGGCACGACACCACTGAATAAACAGGTCTCGACCCTGTCGCTCCAAATCGGTCAGCGCCTGACGATTGACGCCGCCTTTGGCTGTGGCGCCTAGCTTTGCCATCTCCATCAACGCCTGCCACAGGCGGTCGCTATTGGTACGTAGTTCGGATACATCAGTACTTGGCTTTACATAGGTATTCATCTTGGCTTCCTCGCAAGGTTAAACGGACCGTTAGGGCGCAGCGTTTGCCGATGGTAAGTCGTGTAGCTTGGAACGATGATGATAGGTATGTAGTAAGTCCCCACTGATCAACATTTGTGCGGCCATTTCTGCTTCCAGCGCGCTCATGTGGCTTTCTGCATCGGCCATATGCTCGGCCATGATGTGGCGTACACGCAGGCTATCTCCCATGCGGTACGCTTCTACCAACTGGCGGTGATAGTCCTGATTGGCATGGTCGAACTGCTTTCGCTCCGGCACATACGCTTTTTTTATCACCACTAAGTCACGCAGCATGTCGTTTAGAAACTGACACATAAACGCCAGTAGGGGATTAGGGCAGGCTTTGGCCAATAGCTGATGGAACTCAAGCTCTAAAAAGCGCTGGTGCCGGTGATCCTCTTCACCACCACAGCAAGCGCAGGCTGCCATGTTGGCTTCCAGCTGCTGTAAGTCAGTCTCCGTCAGCCTGCCAACAACGGACGCCGCCAGCTCTACTTCCAATAGCTTGCGCAGTTGATATACCTGCCTGCCATCCAGCTGTTGGAAATGCAGAAAGTTACGCAGCATGCGGCTGGCGGGTTCCATGCCCGGCTGGTTAATCACCGCGCCGCCTTTAGGCCCGGTTTTTAAGGTGATTAGCCCCTCAACTTCCAGAATTTTTAGCGCCTCGCGCACGGTGCCTTTGGCACTGCCGTAAAGCTCCATCAGGGCTTTTTCATTCGGCAGGCGATCACCCTGCCCGAGTGACTCGACGGCAATCCAGCGCTTGATATCATCGCTGATCAGCTCAGCGAGCTTAGGGCGCCGTTTAACGGCTGGACTAGCTGTTGAAACTGTCTTGGAAACAGGGGCTTGAGTCATCAGCACACTCCTTATTTGTCGCTAGCGGTGCTGAACGTTTCTTGGTCATATACAGGCAAACGCTCGGGGTGATACTCCGCGTCATAGTCGTAGCGAGCGTGGGTAAAGCGCTCCACGACCGCGGTATCGCGACGATGCAGCGCATGGCTTAGGCCTATAAACAGGGCGGCGTTCAGCAATAGCCCCCAGATGCCCGCATGGTAGCCAAACGGCGCGCTAAATGGCCCAAAGGTCATAAGTAGTACGCAGGCCACACCGGCCCATAATCCAGCAAGCGCAGCCGTCGGGTGGGCTTTTTTCCACGAGATAGCGCCGATAGTCGGAATCACCAGTTGGGCTGTGCCCGCGAGTGCAGCAATACCGATAGTGACCAGTACACCCGGCACGGTAAGCGCCATGATATAAGCCGCAAGGGAGAAGCCCACTAATGAAAGACGGCCGATATAAATGATACGTGCCTGGCTTGCTTCACGATTCACATAACGCTTATAGATGTCCATCGTCACCACGGTGGAGACCGCGTGAATCTGCGAGTTAGCCGTGGACATCGCAGCAGAAGCACCGGCCGCCATAATCAGTGATGCAAGCAGGTAGGGGGCATACTCCATCAGCATAATAGGCAGAATTTGGTCGGGGTTTTCCACATTGGGTTCAAGCAGTACGCCGGAGTAGCCGGATAGCACCGAGCCCACGTAAGCGAAGGCTGCCAAGCCCAGTAGGAAGGGCATTAAGTTAAATAGTTTGCCGTGTTTGACCGAATACATCCGTAGCCAAATTTGCGGTCCCATAAAGGCACCGATAGCGGTAATAGCGAAGAGTGAGAACCACATAGGGTAGCCCATCGTGCCATTAGGCCCAGGCATGGTTAGGTGCTCGGGAGATGTTTGCTGGAGCTGGCTAAAGAGCGCGGTTGGACCCCCCACTTGAGTGGATATGTAGTAGCCCGCGTACATCATGCCGAAGAAAAGTAATGCGCCATAAATCACATCAGTCCAGGCGATAGCGCGAATGCCGCCAATCCATACGTAAATGATAATAATGAAATAGAACAGCAGTGCTGCTAGCCAAAAAGGAATCAACCCGCCGGAAGCTACTTCGATTAAATAAGCGCCGCCAGTGAGCTGTATTTGTAAATAAGGGACGGTGAAGATAAGCGTAATGGCGGCAACAGAAATACGAAGCGCTTCGCTATTGTAAAAATCACCGATTAAATCGGAAGGTGTTAAATAGTTGAATCTTTTACCTAAAAACCAGACGCGCTTGCCTATCCAATAATACATAAAGCCAAATAGTAAGTTCCAGGCTAACGCCGTAAGAAACACTGGGCCGTTAGTGTAGAAGGTGGCGTTTGACCCCAGGAAAGCGAAGGCACTCCACCACGTCGCTGCGACGGTGAAGAACACCGCGATGCTCCCCATGGCTCGCCCTTGAACGAAAAAGTCTTCACTGGTCTCTTGCGACTGACGTGCGGATAAAATCCCTACTATCAAGGGGATAATCATAAAGGCTGCGATAATTAATAAGCTACCGGTCATGCTTTATCCCCTTAGTTTGGCTGTTTAGTGGTATTTACAGTCGCCCGTACTGGGCTACCCCAGTTAGTTAAATACGCTAGTAAAAACAGCGCCGTTAACACAAACCACCAAAACAGATTCCATACAATAAGAAAGGGGATGCCGAACACCATCGGTTCTATCCGATTGGCGAGCATAATGGCCGGACTTTCCAGCATTAAAAAACTTAAAATCATACTGCCATAGAGCGAAATCTTTAATGGAGTCAAGAATTTCATAACAAGTTAGCCCTTGGTTTATGTTTGATATGTGAGCTGTTTGGCCGGCAAACGGACGCTAGCAGTCACGTTTAAAACGGTATGACTAACGGCTGAGTGCTGATTGGGCGTGTTCCTAGGATCTGTTGTATTTATTAGTATAAATATAATGATTAGATGGTTTTCAAAGCTACGTCAAGGATTGATCGATAATCAAAAAGCCATGTTACGTATGGATTCCCTAACGTGAACAACAGGAAAGCGTAATTTTATAAACATGTTCAGTGGCGCATCCTGATGCAACGTTTTAACGCGATGGAGCTGGACACCATGTTTGGAATAAAAAGCAAAACGACACCGCAAACTTCAGAGCACTCTTCAGAACTTTCTTCAGAACTCCCGTCAGAGCAGGGCGCCTCAAACAGTGCGCTTAATCAGCATTTCTGGATGCCGTTCAGCGCTAATCGTGATTTTCACGCTAACCCACGCATGATCACGGGGGCGGAAGGGCGCTATTACATTGATGACCAAGGCCGCAAATTATTCGATTCGCTGTCAGGGCTATGGACCTGCGGCGCAGGCCACAATCGTGAAGAAATTCAAAAAGCCGTCGCGGCACAGCTAGGCACTCTCGACTTTGCCCCAGGCTTTCAACTTGGCCACCCGCTGGCGTTTAAGTTAGCGGAAAAGGTCGCCAGCCTTATGCCTACTGGGCTTGATCATGTATTTTTTACCAACTCAGGCTCCGAGGCGGCCGATACCTCGGTCAAGATGGCCAAAGCCTATTGGCGGCTTAAAGGTAAGCCTGAGAAAACGCGCCTGATTGGCCGAGCGAAGGGCTATCACGGCGTCAATATCGGTGGCACAAGCCTTGGCGGTATCGGTGGCAATCGTAAGCATTACGGCCAGTTGATGGATGTCACGCATCTGCCGCACACGCTTCAAGCGGGCCACGCTTACACCCGTGGCCAGGCAGAAACGGGGGCTGAGCTTGCCGATGCGCTGCTCGATCAAATAGCCCTACACGATGCCTCGACAATTGCGGCTGTGATTGTTGAGCCAATGTCTGGCTCGGCGGGTGTGATTGTGCCACCCAAAGGCTACTTGGATCGTTTGCGCGAAATCTGCACCGCTAACGATATTCTGCTGATTTTTGACGAAGTGATTACCGCCTTTGGGCGTAGCGGTGCGACCACCGGTGCCCAGGCGTTTGGCGTGACGCCAGATATCATGAACGTTGCCAAGCAGATCACTAATGGCGCTGTACCCATGGGCGCAGTGATTGCATCGCGCGAGATTTTTGACACCTTTATGCACATTGGTGGGCCCCAGCATGCCGTTGAGTTTACGCATGGCTACACCTATAGCGCTCACCCGGTGGCCTGTGCCGCAGGGCTGGCGGCGCTTGAATTAATGGAGCGCGAAAATTTCCCCGCCCAGGTTAGCGCCATTGCGCCGCGCTTCGAAGAGAAGTTGCATGCTCTCAAGGGCCGCAACCACGTCGTGGATATCCGCAATTACGGCTTAGCCGGGGCGATCCAGTTAACGCCTCGTGACGGCGACCCAACGATTCGACCACGCGATGCACATATGGCACTTTGGAAAGCAGGCTTTTACGTACGTTATGGCGGCGATACGCTGCAATTTGGCCCTCCCTTTGGCACCACCGATGCCGAGTTAGAGCGCCTGTTCGACGCCGTTGCGACCACCCTTGATTCATTGGCATAGCCTATTTTCTGATAAAACCGGTTTCGGAGTATAAAAATGAGCGTTATTTCCCACCTGATCAACGGTGAGTTAGTGAAGGGCCAGCGCACGCTGGATGTTACCAATCCCTCAACGGGAGCTGTCATTCGCCAAGTGTCTGATGCCTCTGCGGCCGATGTTGAAAAGGCCATTGATGCCGCTCAGGCAGCGTTTCCCGCCTGGCGAGATACGCCACCGGCCAAGCGCGCGCAAGTTATGTACCGCTTTAAGCAACTGCTCGAAGAGCACGCTGACCGCATCGTGCAGCTGGTCAGCGAAGAGCATGGCAAAACGCCAGAAGACGCTATGGGTGAGCTTAAACGTGGCATTGAAAACGTTGAGTATGCCTGTGGCGTGCCTGAACTGTTAAAGGGTGAGTATTCCCACAACGCAGGGCCTGGCATTGATGCGTGGTCTAATTTCCAACCGCTGGGCGTCGTTGCAGGTATCACCCCGTTTAACTTCCCGGCTATGGTGCCGCTATGGATGTATCCGATGGCAATTGCCTGTGGCAACTGCTTCATTCTCAAGCCGTCGGAAAAAGACCCATCTTCCTCAATGGCCGTGGCTGAGCTGCTTCAAGAAGCCGGGCTACCGAAAGGCGTGATGAGCGTGATTCACGGTGGTCGCGAAGCGGTGGAAACGCTGTTGGATGCCAAGGCCGTGAAGGCTATTTCGTTTGTGGGTTCGACGCCGGTGGCTGAGGCTATTTACACCCGTGGCGCGGCCGCTGGTAAACGCGTTCAAGCGCTGGGCGGTGCGAAAAACCATGCCGTCGTGTTGCCCGATGCCGATTTGGAAAACGCCGCTAATACACTAATGGGTGCGGCTTACGGTAGCTGCGGCGAGCGTTGCATGGCGATCTCAGTTGCCGTATGTGTTGGTGATGAAACGGCTCATCGTTTGGTCGAAACCATGCTGCCAAAAATCGCGCAGCTGAAGATAGGTCCCGGCACTGAGAAAGGGCTGGATATGGGCCCGCTAGTGACCGCCGAGCACCGCGATAAAGTACTGGGCTTTATTGAAGATGGCGTAAAATCAGGTGCAACGCTGGTAGCCGATGGGCGTGACCTAACGATATCAGGCCATGAACAGGGATATTTTGTTGGCGGCTGCCTGTTCGATAATGTCACGGCTGATATGCGTATTTATCAGGAAGAGATCTTCGGGCCAGTGCTTTGCGTCATGCGGGTCGGTAGCCTAGATGATGCCATGCAGCTAATTAATGACCATGAATACGGCAACGGTACCTGCCTGTTTACCCGCGACGGTGAAGCCGCACGACGCTTCACCGACGGTATTGAGGTGGGCATGGTCGGTGTTAACGTCCCGCTGCCTGTACCGGTGGCTTACCATAGCTTTGGTGGCTGGAAGCGCTCGCTATTTGGCGATCTTCACGCCTATGGGCCTGACTCAGTACGCTTTTACACGCGTCGAAAAGCCGTTTCTCAACGCTGGCCTTCCGTTAGCGAAGCGACGCGAGCGGAGTTCTCATTCCCCGCCAATCAGAGTTGACGTTATAGCGTAAATAGGAGATCTTCTCAGCACCGCCGCTCTCCGGCGGTGCTTTTTTGTGCCTATCTTCGACGTAAGGGACGAGTGCAGCGTGGCAAGAACCCAGGACGAAATTCGCCAGACCAACGTTAAGAAGATTCTCCAGGCCGCGGAACAACTGTTCGCTGAAAAAGGCTATGCCGGTGCCTCCATGGGAGAAATCGCACAGCTGGCTGATATTCCCAAGTCCAACGTGCACTACTACTTCGCCACTAAAAAAGCGCTCTACCAGGAGGTATTGCTAGAGCTGCTGGAAATATGGAAGCAGGACGCGCTCTGCTTTGAACTCTACGATGATCCTCGCGTGGTGCTTTCAACTTACATTCGCGCCAAAATGACCCACTCCCGCAATCGCGCCCACGGCTCCAAAGTATGGGCGGCCGAAGTCATGCAGGGCGCACCGATCCTTAAAGAGCGCCTGCGCGACAACCTTTACGAATGGGCAAAGCTCAAAGAGTCGAAAATTAGTGAGTGGGTCGCGTCAGGCCAGATCCATCCTGTCGAGCCTTCCTATCTACTCTATATGATCTGGGCGTCCACCCAGCACTACGCTGACTTTGACTACCAAATCTACCTACTCAACGATGACCAACCGCTAGACGACCTGCAGTTTGAAAAAGCCGTGCAGTCAGTGACCACGATGATTTTAAGAGGGATTGGGCTGACGGTATGAGCATTGGCCAGCGATTAGATGGGCTGGCGCATACGTAAAATCGATACGCCTAAACCGATAAAAGCACTGCCCATGATGCGATTGACCCACTTTACGCGGCGCGTATTGCTCAGCCAGCGAGTGAGATGTTTCGCGAGCCCGCCGTAGGCCATTAAGGTGGCGAATGAAAGCACCATAAAGGTGCCTACCATCATGGAAAATTGTGGAAGCAGTGCGCGCTGTGTATCTAAGAACTGTGGAAACAAAGCGGTGAAAAACAGGATCGCTTTTGGGTTGCTCATGGCGACCAGCAGGCCTTCGCTGAAAATGCGCCAGTGAGGAATGGGCTTGGCAGCGGTGGATGGTACCGCCAGTGAGCGTTGGCTACGCCACTGGCGAATGCCTAAGTATATTAAGTAAGCAGAGCCGCCAAATTTCAACAGACTAAACAGCGTTTCTGAGGCATTTAATATCACGCCTAAACCCAATACCGCGGCGCTCGCGAGTATTAGCAGGCCGATAATATTGCCCAACGAGGAAAGCGCCACGCGCTTTGTTCCACCGGCTATGCCATTACGCACCGCGACTAAAAAAGCGGGCCCAGGGCTCGCAATGCTGACCAGCGCCATGGCAACAAACAGCAGCCAGGTAGAAAGTGGCATGGGTATATCTCCTAAGAGGATAAAGCCGGTTAGTCAGACGACCGGTACCTATCTAAGCGCTGATGGCAAGCCAGCACCTATTGAACGTTAGCATTGCACTAGCCAAGTGGCCCGCTGGTAACCGTTGTCTTCAACCCTTTAAGAATGGCTTGACCATCCTCGTGCTTGAGTTCGTCGTACCAGGCTTGCGTTTGGGCGTCGTCGTGGCCATGAATCATTTCCGCGCGCTTACGGGCGCGCTGGACGATCTCTCCCACTCGGCTAACGCGTTGCGCGTCGTACTGCGTCAAGGCGCTGGCAATGGCAGATGAGGTGTCGGTATGTTCTTCAAGTGCTCGTTGCACGACTTGAGCCAGTACCCAGGCGTCTTCCATCGCTTGACAGCCGCCTTGGCCAAGGTCGGGTGCCATGCCATGAGCAGCATCACCCAGAAGGGCAACACGCGGTGCGGTCAGTGAGTCAAGCGGAGGGATATCGTAGATTTCCACACGCGCCATGCGCGCAGGGTCGAAGCGTTCAATAAGTGCCTGCACCGGCGCAGCCCAGCCTGCAAAGTGTGCGCGTAATTCATCGCGATAGTGGCTGGGGTCGTTGGTGGTGCCAGCGGGAAGCGGTACATCAAGAAAGCAATAGAATTCCTGCGCGCCTTCGGCATTGCCCCCGTTGCCCATGGGCATAAACGAGACACGCTTTGCGTCGCCGACATATTGATCCCAGTGACTCTGCGGTGCCAAGGCATCATCAACGGGAACGCGTACATTCCAGTTCACATAACCCACGTATTGGCGCTCAACGGGATGCCCCACGACCTTACCGCGTAGCTTTGAATGAGTACCTTCGGCGACGACTAATAAGTCGGCGTGCAGGCTTTCACCATCGTCAAAATGCGCAGATACACCGTCTTGCGTTAGCGTGTAATCATGACAGCGGCGGCCAAACTGCACATGCTCGGTGCCTACCGCATCTAGCAGCATTTGTTGTAGGGCGGCGCGGGAAATAGGGCATGCACGCTGCTCAATCTCTTCAAATAGCGGCACCAGGCTAAAATCGGTTAAGAGTTGACCGTCATGCGTCAGATAGCGCATCTGGGTGATGCTGCCACTTAAGCCTTCAATGGCGTTACCAAGGCCCAGTTGATGCATGACTTTCACGCCGTTAGACCATATCGAGAGCGCCGCGCCTACTGGACGCATCGTTGCTACGCGCTCCACCACCGTGACCTGATGCCCTTGCCGCTGGAAAGCGAGAGCGGTGCTCAGCCCGCCAATGCCCGCGCCGATAACGAGAATATTGAGAGGCGTAGTCAGAGGGCGGGACATAGCGAGCTCCTTGAAAATGGGAAGGCACAACGGCTAACACGTCATATCAGCTGTTACCGCTAACTGTATACAGCGTTAAACCTTAATGTATAAGCAATCATAGTGCCAAGTCAGCCGTTATTTACCCAGGCTTCAAAACCTAACCGATGCCTGTAGGCTGACTTCCAGGGGGTCGCCGACCACTACCCGTGTGTTGCCACCGCTTGAAGGGTAGTAAGTGGTGTCGAACAGATTCTTGGCATTGAGCTGCAGGTGGAGGGTGTCGCCCAGCCAAGGGGTGTCCCAGCCGATAAACGCGTCAGCGACGGTGTAGGCATCTAATTGAAAGCTGTTGTCAGCATCGCCTTCGCGCTCACCCACATAGCGAACCCCGCCACCTAAGCGCCAGTTGCCCAGTCCTGGCGCGGTTGTTAAGTCGTGTGCCAAGTAGAGGCTGGCGGTATGGCGTGCGGCGTTGGTCAGCCGGTTGCCCTGGGTATCTTCCGTGTCTTTGAGTACTTCGGTGTCGGTATAGGCGTAAGCGCCTAATAGTGCAAGCTGATCGGTCAACTGGCCGGAAACCGTTAGCTCCACCCCCCGTGAACCCGCTTCGCCTACCGTGCGGGTCACACCGTTGTCGGAGACGGCAACATTCTCCTTGCGGATATCGAACAGCGCAACGGCCAACGAGAACTGGTCGTTCCATAGGTGCTTCACACCGATTTCGCTACCCATGCTGTGTTCAGGGGCCAGCGCTTGTCCGGTATCGCTGTCGGCACCATTGGGCACAAACGCTTCGCTGTAGCTGGCATAAACGGACGTATCCGAGGTCAGGCGATGCAGCAGATTGATTGATGGCAAGAAAATATCGTCGCTGGTATCCGTCTCGGTAATGAAGTCCTGACCACCGCCGGAAAACTGCTCGTAGTGGGTATAGCGCCCGCCTAGCCCCAGCGTCCAGCGGTCGTTGAAGTGCCAGCGGTCATTAAGATAAATGCCGGTCGTATTAACCTCATCCAAGCGATTGCTTCGCGAGGTGTTAAGGCTGTCGCTATCCAGCGTCAGGCCGCCGTAGCTCATAGCGTAAATATTTTGATCAGTCACCGACGAGCCGCGGTACACCTCGGCCAGATAGTCGCGGCGACGTTCGTGGTCAATTCCTACGGTAAGGTCGTGGCGCATGCCTGCCACAGAGGCGGTGCCGCTAGTATCCCAGGCGGTGTACTGTACGCGGCGGTCAAAGCCGATATTGGCATCGGCACGACGTGTTAATGCACCGCTCTGCTCGTTAACGCTTAGTACTCGCGGTTGGCCATCGCTGTACTGCCGGCGGTTCCAGCCGTAGGTGAGCCGTGTTGACCAGTCGTTGTTAATATCCTGTTCCCACCAGGCGGTGACGGCTTCGTCGTGACCGAAAACCCGCGACCAGGATTCGTCGAAACGGCGGTCACTAGGTACCTTGGCAGGTTCACCATCAATCATTACCGTGCCGCGATCTAGATCCAAGTCGTAGTCGCGATACTCATAGGAGATTTGTGCGCGACTTTCGCGGCCTTCCCAGCGCAGCGAAGGGGCAATAATCGTGCGTCGATCATGACCAAAAACGCGCGCGGAGTCTTCATCTTCATGATGGACGATAAATCGGAAGGCCAGGCCGGTATCGGCAATTGGCCCGGTGACATCCACGCTGGCATTGCCGCCACCCAAGGAGGTGGCTTCGGCGCTGATTTCGCGCTGCCACTCGTACTCAGGCCGTTTGGTGACCAGGTTGATCACCCCGCCAGGATCCTGCTGGCCTTGAAATAGCGAGGCAGGCCCCTTGAGTACTTCGACATGATCCACCGTTGCCATTGAGAAGGTGCCGCGCGGTTGGCGAATGCCATCGATCAGAATCGAACCATCGCTGTTGCTGCCGAAGCCGCGTTTAATATAGCCATCCTCGGTGCCCCCCATGTTATTGCCTGCGGTCACCCCTGCAACCATCGCCATTGCTTCGTCCAAGCTGTCGATATCATGGTCGGCCATCACCTGGGCGGTGACGGTCTCCACGGCGCGGGCCTCTTCTAAAAACGACACCGGCTGTTTGCTGGCAAGGCTTGAGCGCTGGGCACGATAGCTCCGCGGAGCCACGTCAGTGAGCCGATCTGAGGTGACGATCAGTGTTTTTGGCGCGGTCTCGTTGGCCTGCTGTTCGTAGACCTGTTGTGCCTGGGTCTGTTGTGCATAGACATCGGGCAGTGGGTTCAGCAGTAGCAGTGGCGAAAACAATGCAAAGGTTCGGGAGCGCAGCATGGTCGATACAGATCCTGTTATTGTCAGAGGGGGAGTGGGCCAAGGATTATGGAGCGTTGAGTGCGCCCCAAAAGTGATCTTCGTGACTTAGCGCTGGCGTGATAGGTAGTAGGGCATTGAAGGTGGCGGCCGGATCAAGGTCAGTGAAGTGTTCGGGATAGAGCCATTGGACGATACGTTCGAGCGCTACAATGGCGAAAGGACCCTGATGAAAACCATGCCATAGCGCATAAAACTGTCCATTCTGAACGGCGTTAAGATGCTCCCAGCCGGGAAGCGATTGGCTCAGATGCCGCAAATCCTGGCTAATATCATCAGCACTGATATCAAGTCCAACGCGCACACCATCGCCCGCTGTCCACTGTCCCGCGGTATTGAGGATGACGTCGGGTGGGTGGCTGAGCACCCATTCATTGCTCAGCGTTGCCGATGCGCCGGGGATTAATGCATCGGCGAGATTATCGCCACCTGCCCGGGCCACTAGGTCGGCTAGCCCGTTACGTAGATTGGTACGGCAGCAGTCAACTTTCACCCCAGGGGCGACATTGATTAGGACGGTTGGGGCATCGGCGGGCTGTTCCGCCAGCTTCAAGTCTGCCAAGCCCTGGTCGATACGCGCCAAGCGTTGTTCAATTAGGGCAATCATTGCGCTAGCTCGAGGCATCGCGTTCAAGGCCTCGCCTAAAAGCGCAAGGCTTTTGGGCGTGTTCTCCAGCGGGTGGCGGTTAAAGTCGATAAAAAGATAGGCAATACCTAGCTCGTCCAGTAGCTGCGCCAGCGGAGAGCCTTCGAAGTTACTAGCGCGCGCGAGATCAAGCAGTACTAAGTCTGGGGCCAGATTAAGCAGCGCTTCGCTATCGAGTTGGGGTGTCGGCGTGCTTGAAAGAGCGGGCAGTTGATCAAGCGCAGGCCACTGGGTGAGAAACCGTTGAGCCATGGCGGGGTCAAATACGGCCAGCGGATAGGCCCAGCCCGCTAAGCGCGGTGTTGGGTCATCTAGAAGTGTTGCCAAGGCATAAAGCTGGCGTGGCTGGGTAAGAAACAAGCGTGTGGGCGGTGCTGAAAGCGTTACCTGACGCCCGGCAAGATCAGTCAGTGTTTTAGGAAAGTCTTTAGACGCGCCCGCCTGTGAATCGGTTGCCCAGCAAGCGGCAGCGATTAACAGGCTCATCCAGCACAACACATTAATAGCCAAGCGGCGCATCGGATGAGCATAAATGGTGGTTGTTGATATAAACATCACAATGGCTCGCTGACGCGATCACTGAGCACAAGTGGCCGCCCTAGCGAGCATCGCTCGACCCGGGACTCGACCCCATAGGCGGTGTGCAGCACGTCGGGGGTGATCACCTCGTGAGGATCGCCTGCAGCCAGTAGCCCCCCGTTACCAAATAGCAGCACTTGATCACAAAAGCGTAGGGCGAGGTTGATATCGTGGATAGCCATTAGGCAGACCGCCTGACGCTCCGCTATTACCGAGCGCACGGTATCAATCAGCGCCAGCTGCCAGCGCAAATCTAGCGCGCTGGTGGGCTCATCCAGTAGTAATAGTGCGGGCTGGCGGGCGATCGCCTGAGCTAGGCCAACCATCTGACGCTGCCCGCCGGAGAGCTCACTCAACGGGCGCAACGCTAACGGGCGAATGGCCAGTGCATCGAAAACGCGCTCGATTAACGTGTCTATCTCTGTACGGCTTAGGTCGGGGCGCACGGCACGACAAGCGCTCAGTACCGCTTCGTAGGCCACTAACGTGGTGGCCTGAGGGAGCGTTTGCGGTAGATAGCCCACATGACGCATCCGCGCGGCGCCACTGAGGGTGGTGAGGTCGATATCATTAAGCTGCATACGTCCGCTGGCTGGCTGTAAGCCCGCGATGGCTTTTAACAGGGTCGATTTACCCACCGCATTGGGCCCCAACACTGCGACCAGTGAACCGGGTGGCAGTGTGGGCAAGCTTAGCTGCTCGAAAACGCGCCGTTTGCGGTAGCCGGTCGTGACGTTGCTGAGCGTAAAGCCTGCTTTCATCGCGCGCGCCCCTGCAGCATGATTAACGCCATAAAGAAGGGGATGCCTACCAGTGAGGTCACCAGGCCCACAGGCAGCACCAGCCCATCGACCAGCGTTTTACTGGCGATCGACGCGAGCGATAGCACCAGCGCCCCCGCCAAGGCGCTGCCCGGTAAGTAAAAGCGATGATCTTCACCCAATGCCAGGCGTGCCATATGCGGGCCGACTAGCCCAATAAAGCCAATGGTGCCCACAAACGCGACTGCTGCAGCGGCGAGCAGGCTCACTCTAAGTAGCGAGATAAGTCGCAAACGCTCAACCGCAATCCCGAAGCTGCGCGCATGTTCATCACCCGAGCGCAGTGCCGTCATTGCCCAGGCGCTGCGCAACGAGAAAGGCATACAAATGGCTAATACCACTGCCACGATGGCCACCGTGTCCCAAGAGGCGCGTGAGAGGCTGCCCATCGTCCAGAACACTAATTGCTGTAGCGCATCGGGACTAGCGATGAGCTGCAAAAGTGCCACCAGCGCGTTGAGTACAAATACCAACGCAATGCCGAATAACACAATAATCTCACGGCTGGCGCCGTAGAGACGAGATAAGGCATTGATAGTCAGCATCGACGCCGCCGCAAACATAAATGCCATTAAAGCGGTGGCGTAGTGGGCGTTTAAACCAAACAAGGTGAGATTGAAAACAATGACCAGCGAAGCGCCTAAGGTGGCCGCCGCACCAACGCCCAGCGTGAACGGGCTGGCCAGCGGGTTATTCAGCACCGTTTGCATTTCTGCCCCTGCCAGCCCCAGCGTTGCGCCTACCAGCACTGCCATGAGTGCGGCAGGGAGGCGGATTTCCCAAACAATGGCTTGCTGAATCGGCCCTTGAGCATGAGGATCCAATAGCAGTGCGATTAAATCAGTCACTGAAATATTCGCAGGACCACTGGCAATATCAGCGAGCAGCGATATCGCTAACGCTATGGCTAAACCCGCGACAATCAGCAAACGGGTAACAATGAAGCGCCGATAGGTGGATGCCAACGGAGCAGCAAGCGGCGAAGACGCGGGCATTGTGAAGGTGTTTCCAGGTGAGAGCGAAAAGTTATCAGGATTAGTCTTATTTGCGACTAAAACTCATTCGTGATTGTATTTTCATCCTTTAGTCGTAGCTTTGTCAACCGCAGGGAAACCAAGCGTTGCCTGATTGCGGTGGGGTTTCCGCTATGCTCTATTGAAAGACTAGGCTCTATTAAAGCAGTATCTGATCCGTGCTTACTTTTTGTTACGAAACACCTCAAGGAGTTCATCATGATTGATTTAGCCGCTCTGCTAGGCAGTGACGCCGACAGCTTGCTTAACCATACGTGCCAGGGAGTTCGTCGTGAGGACTTGCATCTTCCTGGCCCTGATTTTATTGACCGCGTGATGGCCGATAGCGACCGCAGTCCATTGGTACTGCGCAATATGCAGGCGTTTTTCGATCATGGGCGTTTGGCAGGCACTGGCTATCTCAGCCTGTTGCCGGTAGATCAGGGCATTGAGCACTCGGCAGGCGCCTCTTTCGCGCCTAACCCGCGTTACTTTGACCCGGCCAATATTGTCGAGTTAGCCCTTGAAGGGGGCTGCAACGGCGTGGCTTCAACGCTAGGCGTTCTCTCTTCCGTAGCGCGACGTTATGCTCATAAGATTCCAATGATGTTAAAGCTCAATCATAACGAAACCTTGAGCTACCCGGCGATATACGATCAGACGCTATTTGCCGATGTGGAGCAGGCCCACGACATGGGCTGCGTGGCAGTAGGGGCGACTATTTATTTTGGCTCTCACGAGAGCCGTCGGCAAATCATGGAGATTAGCGAGGCTTTCGAGCGCGCCCACCAGTTGGGAATGGTGACGGTATTGTGGGCTTACCTGCGTAATCCTGAGTTCAAACAGGGTAGCAACGATTATCACGCCTCGGCTGACCTCACCAGTCAAGCCAATCACATGGCCGCCACCCTTAAAGCGGATATCGTTAAACAGAAACTGCCTGAGAATAACGGCGGCTACAACGCGGTTGGCTTCGGGCATACCCACGATAAAGTGTATAGCGAGCTGACGACTGATCATCCCATTGACCTGGCCCGCTATCAGGTAGCCAACTGCTTTATGGGCCGTGCGGGTTTGATTAATTCCGGCGGTGGCTCCAAAGGACACTCTGATCTTGGCGATGCAGTACGCACGGCGGTTATTAACAAGCGTGCGGGGGGAATGGGCCTGATTTCTGGGCGCAAAGCATTCCAAAAACCGATGCAGGAAGGCGTTGATCTGCTGCATGCGATTCAGGATGTCTATCTCTCTACCGACGTGACGATAGCCTGATCGGTCTCTACGGCAGCGCTTGGGGGAATGAGCGGGGCAGGGCGTGCTGGGTACGCCCTATTGATGAAGTTTAAACGCGCCCTGACCCACTACGACGGCATTACCGCCAACCGTGACGAAACCAGGTTCGATCTCTCCATTGGCGGCGGTATGAATAACGCTGGGCCGCCCCATTTCATCGCCCTGATGAATCGTGCACTGCAAGGCATCTGGCTGGAGTGAGGCCAAATAGCCCGTTAAAGCGGCTGCGGCGCTGCCGGTGGCCGGGTCTTCACAGATACTCGCGTGCATACAGAACATACGGCTGCTGATCTGGATGGTTGTGTTGTTTGATGGCTCCGTTACGTATAGGTAGACCTGCTCTGCGCTGCTCGTCATCACCGAACTTCCCCATAGTGCGTTGTCGATGCTGATGCGCACCAACGCTTCATGATCGACTAACTCGATCAGATGAAAGGGTAGTCCGAAGGACGAAAATACGGGGCTGCCAATCACCTGGTGGCTTTCCAATCCGAGGAGCTTAGCCGCGGTGGCATGATCAATAGTGCTGCCCATGACCTTGGCCCGCTGAGCGGTAGTAAAGGTGGCTCTTCCCTGTTTATAACTAACCATTAGCTCGCCGATAGGGGGCTGTAGAACAACCTCTTGCGCAGGGTTGACTAGGTTCAGCTCTGCTAACAGGCGCGCGGTGCCTACCGTGGGATGTCCGGCGAAAGGCAGCTCACGCGTGGGCGTGAAAATACGCATCGAGTAGTGATTCGGCCCAGCAGCCGCGCCTAAAAACACCGTTTCAGCAAGATTAAGCTCATTGGCCAAGGCCTGCATAGTGCTGGTCGCCAGCCCATCGGCCTCCAGAAAGACGGCCAATGGGTTGCCGGCAAACGGCTGGTCGGTAAATACATCGAGTAAATAGTACTCAACGGTTTTCATACCGTTCTCCCTTTAAAGTGAGCGTTTCCAAAAGGCTTTTTGGCCCTCTTTTTTTGCCTGGGCGCGGCTGATACCAATATCTTTTAGCAAGCGGTCATCAAGTGTCAGTAGCTGGCGGCGGCTGCGACGGAGCTGATGGTATTTTCGTAACGTGGCGCTTAACTGGTAGCGAAGCTGAGTAAGGTTGAGGCGTAGCATGACGGTGCTCCTTGAATGCGATATGCCTCATTAGGTTACTCAGCGTCGCTATGACGATACAGATATAGAAATTTATATTATAAAGATACAGATGAAGTGTTTTATCACTCTGTATGGGCTATAAATAGCTATCTGTATTGTTGCAGCGACAGCGAGGAGCCACTGCCGTGACGCGTTATGAAGAAGTTGCCAATGCGTTACAGGAGCGTATCGAGCACGGTATTTATCGTGTGGGCGATCGTTTGCCTTCTATTCGCGCGGTTTGCCAAGAGTTAGGCGTTAGCATTTCCACTGCGCAGGAAGCTTACCGGCAATTAATGGACGTGGCGTTGATTGAGTCACGGCCTAAATCGGGTTATTTCGTGTTGCCGAGCAGGGTGCCGCCAGTTCTGCCGTCCATGTCGCGACCCGCGCAGCGCCCATTGGACGTTTCTCAATGGGATCAGGTGCTGGAACTCGTCGCTACCCAGCGGGATGATGCGCGGCTGTTGCTTGGGCGTGGCGTGCCGAATCTTGAGTATGAGACGCTGCGGCCGCTGTCAAAAATTCTTGCCAGCCTACATCGCCATAATGACTTAATGGGATTCAATTACGACAAGCTGAGCGGTAGCCCCGAGCTGCGTCAGCAGGTGGCTCGACTGGCGATTGCCTCCGGCTGCTTGCTGCACCCTGACGACATTATGGTGACCACTGGCTGCCAGGAAGCGCTGTCCATTTCGCTGCGCACTCTCACACAGCCTGGTGATGTGGTGGCCGTGGACTCGCCCAGTTTTTATGGCACCATGCAAATTCTCAAGGCGATCGGCTTAAAAGCGCTGGAAATTCCTACCGACCCACAAACCGGTATCAGTCTGGAAGCTTTAGAGTTGGCATTAGAGCAATGGCCGATTCGGGCGATACAGGTCACGCCGACCTTCAATAACCCGCTGGGCTACACCATGCCTGAAGCACGCAAGCGGGCGCTGTTTCAGCTTGCCCAACGCTTCGATGTGGCGATTATCGAGGATGATATTTACGGGGATTTGTCATTTAACCTGCCTAGGCCGCGCACCGTTAAATCCTTTGATGACGATGGTCGGGTGATGCTGTGCAGTGGCTTTTCCAAAACGGTGGGCCCGGGGTTGCGGGTAGGTTGGTTGGCGCCGGGCCGCTATCGCGATCAGGCACTGCATATGAAGTACGTCTCCACCGGCGCTTCAGCCACGCTGCCGCAATTAGCGGTGGCGGAGTTCGTTGCTAAAGGCCATTACGAGCGCCATGTGCGTTACGCCACCCGCCAATACCAACGCCAGCGCGATATCATGATCAGTTGGGTGCAGCGCTACTTTCCTGAAGGTTCGGGCATTAGCTACCCACAGGGGAGTTTTTTGCTCTGGGTGGAGTTGCCTGCTGCGGTGGACTGCGTGAAGCTTAACGAGCGCTTAGCCAAGCGTGCAATTCACGTAGCACCAGGGTCGCTGTTTTCAGCTTCTGGAAAATTTCGCCAGTGTCTGCGCCTTAACTATGCCTTCACGCTAACACCGGTTATAGAGGATGCCGTGCGTACAGTGGGGGAGTTTGCCGCAGACATGGTGGAAGAGGCGCAGCAGCATGAACATGGCCTGTCTGCGCTATAACGTAGCCGTGTGTCATAAACTAATGGTGCTGCCGCGCACCGGCGTTAAGCGGCCATGGTCGATAATGGGGCCAGTGGGCTGCCCAGCGGGTGCGCCTCCATGAGGCTCAATACTGACGGCTAAATCGGCAGTGAATAACCGCTCGCGTAGTTGAGCGCTCGGCTGCAAGCGCTGGCTGCCTTGGTCGGGTAAAAGGCCTAGCGAAACTGGCGTGCCGTCGGCGATTAGCCACAGCTCACCCGTTTGTTCACGGCCCAGCTGGGTCGGTTGCACAGTCTGAACGAGCAGCTCTCCATCGGCGGTTGCGCTGATAATCCATCCCGGCGTTTGTGATTCATCCTGAACGACGAATACGGCCTCCCCGGAAGGAATCGTCGTCAGCGCGGCCTGTTGCCATAGCAATCCCAATGCAACGGCGATCGCGCCAAAACTGGCAGCCATCGCCTGCCAGGCACCTAAGCGCTGCCACCACGGGGTGGTACGCGTCCCCGTCGCATGGGTAATGCGCTGCCAAATCTCTTTTGGTGGCGTTTTAGGATCAAGGCGCTCATTAAACAGCTGCAGATGCTCGCGCCAGTTGTCTACGTCATTACGTACGTCGTGGCTGACAGCAAGCAGCGCTTCAAAGCGTGCTTTTTGGTCGCTGTCCAGCACTCCTAGTACGTACTCGCCAGCGGCTAGATGACGTTCCTCAGCACTGGTTAAATCCCACTGGTCAGACATGTTTTTAACCTCTCGAGTCCACGGCGAATCCAGCTTTTGACGCTACCCAGTGGCTGGGCTAAGGAGTCGGCCAGTTCGCTGTGGGTTAGCCCTTGAAAGAAGGCCATTTCCATGACTTGGCGCTGCTGACGGCTAAGCGTGTCTAAACAGTCTTGGAGCTTGCTGTTCTGCTGTGCGCTCATGCTGTCGTCTTCAGGATCATCGGTGCTAAACAGTGTTTCCAGCAACGGCTCATGAGCGGTTGCATCCTGCGGTTTTTGGCGTCGCAACCAGTCAATACCAATGTTGCGGGTCATCGTTGACAGCCACGTCATCGGCTTAGCCCGCGTTTCATCATATTGGTCGGCAGCGTGCCATATCTTGATAAACACATGTTGTAGGCAGTCCTGTGCAGCGCTCTCGTTTCTGACTATACGCAGCAACTGCGCATACAGATGCGCCGATGAGGCACGATAGAGGCGTTCGAGGGCCTGGCGATTGCCATGCGCACAGCCATTGAGCTGGTCGATCAGGTATTGATGACGTTGAGTCGCGTCTAACATTCAGGATCTCTGCAGAACGAACCGATCCACCAGTCTTGGCGAGTCGCGCGTTGAAGGCAAGCGTACTGAGTCAGTTGGCTAGAATTTTTTTGTGAGAATTGTGCATCCACACAGATCTTAGCCACGTAAACATTGGTGAGCCTGCATTAAAGGGGCCTTTTAATGACAAACCAATAATGATCATCAGGAGATGCCCGAATGAAACTCAAACTTCTTGCTGCTAGCCTATGTGCAACCGCTTTATGGACCAGTGCTGCTTTGGCGGATCATGGCCCCACTAATGTTGGTGGCGCTAGCATGTTGCCTGAGCGCAATATCATTCAGAATGCCGTTAACTCCGGCGACCATACCACGCTAGTCGCAGCAGTTAAGGCCGCTGAGCTGGTGGATGTGCTACAGGGTGAAGGCCCATTTACCGTATTTGCCCCGACGGATGAAGCCTTTGCGGCTCTGCCTGCTGGCACAGTAGATACCTTGTTACAACCTGAAAATATTGAGCAATTGCAGACTGTTCTTACCTACCATGTGGTGCCCGGTAATCTAAACCGTGATGCCCTGTGGGAAGAAGTGATGGAGAACGACGGTACCGTTGCCTTCCAAACCGTACAGGGCGAGTACCTGACCGTGGTGCGTAACGGCAATAACCTGATGGTCATGGATGCTCAAGGTAACGGCGCTAACATCACCGTTATTGATGTGGCCCAATCTAACGGCGTGATCCACGTGATTGATAGCGTCTTAATGCCCTAAGCATTAGCCGCTATTTATTCTGCGCTAACTCACTCGTCGCCGGGCTTCCCGGCGACGAGTGTCGTTTGTTGGCGGGGCGTGTAAATAGTCTGCGTGCCTGAGCTGCTTTCTTTCGTGTGATGCACCCGTTGGCATGATCATTAATGAGCCCCATTGCCTGCATAAATGCAAAGGCCGTAGTCGGGCCCACAAACTTCCAGCCCCTTTTCTTGAGTGATGTTGATAGTGCTACAGACTCAGGCGATGTTGTCTGCGACTGCGGCTCTTGCAACGGATCTAACGTCGGCTCAAACCCCCAGAAAAACGCGGCAAGCGACCCCTCCTGTTCAATCATTTCCAATGCGCGCTGCGCGTTATTAATGACGGCTTCAATCTTGCCCCGGTGACGAATAATCCCCGCGTCCTGCAGTAAGCGCTGTACGTCGTCTTCGTTAAAGCGGGCGACCTGATGAATGTCGAAGTGGTGGAAGGCCGCGCGAAAGTTCTCGCGCTTGTTAAGAATGGTGCGCCAGCTCAAGCCTGATTGAAAACTTTCCAAGCACAGCTTTTCAAATAGCCGTTGGTCGTTGTCGACCGGGAAGCCCCATTCATTGTCATGATAGGGAAGAAACTCCGGTGCGCCGCCACACCACAAGCAGCGCGGGTGTCCATCGGGGGCGATAAACTCGTTAGCCATGCGTTGCCTACCTCTCAATCAAACCATTCTTTGGCAGTACGCCATAAGCACATACCGATGAAATAGGCCGATGCAATACCCCACCCCCAGAGTGCCCAGGCTGCGTGCTCGGAGCTTGAGAGCAGCAGTGACGTAACGCAGGCGCACCACGCTAGAGTGATCGCAATATTGAACGGCATGAACAGACGCACCCGGAAGGGATGCAGGAACTTCATCTTTGTCACGGTGAGGATGGCCAGCAATACGATCGTGGCAAACGTGATGAACGGTGAGAGATCGAGAATATAGAAATAGGCGGCAGCGATATTCCAGGCCGCAGGAAAACCCACGAAGTAGTTATCCTGACTCTTCATGCCAACGTTGCAGAAACAGAACATCGATGACAGCAGAATGATGAACACCGACAGCAGTTCAAGATAAGACGGCAATTCAACAAAGAAGTAGATAAACAAGGCGGGAATAAAGGCCCAGGTTAGGTAATCGATCACCATATCCAGGGTCGAGCCGTCGAAATGGGGCAGTATGGCCTTCACTTCGTATTTACGGGCGAGCGCGCCATCGACACCATCCACCATCATCGCGGCGCCTAACCAGAGAAGGCAGGCTACCGGATCGTTGTCGATCAGTGACAGCAACGCCATCGTGCCAAGTAGTACTCCACTTGCCGTAAATGCGTGTACGCTCCATGCTTTGCATCGCGATGCGTGTGAGCCTGCTTGCGAAGAGAGCGGTTGAGCCACATTAACCCCGTTGAGAACATCGTGTTCTACTGTTGTTTGGTGTATGGATAAGCGTTTAAGTCGCTACACTACTATAAGTAGGCACCTAGAGAATACGCAGGCATGCTATCTAAGGAAGATTCCTGATGACTATCGTTCGTGCAGCAAACATTAATGACCTGGATGCCTTAACCGAGCTGTTAGATGGCTACCGTCAATTTTATCAGCAGCCGAGTGATATGCAGGCCGCTCGTGAATTTTTAGGCCAACGCATGGGGTTAGGAGATTCATTCATTTTGGTAAGTGAAAGCAGTGAAGGCACACTCACTGGTTTCGTGCAGCTTTATCCCGGTGTTTCTACGGTAGGCTTGAATGCGCGCTGGACGTTAAATGATCTATTTGTATTACCTGGTTGCCGTGAGAAAGGTACCGGTAGGGCGCTAATGGATGCTGCTACCCAGCTTGCTCGCGATCATGGCGTTCCCCGCCTAATATTGATGACGCAGGTTGAGAACGAGCGAGCCCAACATCTTTATGAATCGTTGGGCTGGCAGCGCAATACGGCGTTTTACGGCTATCTATTAGACGTCAAATAATCTTTATGGGATTGCCTTAGCCAAGCCACGGTGGGGTGACGATCTTAGCCGGCTCACGCTGCATGATGATCTCACCGTGGCGGACTGAAAGCAGTACCTCGCCCTGGGTGCGCAGTACGCTGTAGTCATCTTCACCCTCCAGTAAGTTGAAATTGCCGGGTTTGCCCACTTCTATGCCATAACGATCTTCAATATTCAGGGTACGCGCACTGTTATCGGTAATCAGTGACAGCGCCTGGCCGAAGTCTTGGTAGCCCATCATTTGGCAAATATGCAGGCCGAAATCTAGCGTTCGCAAAAGTTTACCGTTGCCCAGGGAATACCAGGGGTCAAAATAGAGTCTTCGGCAAAGCACACGTTAATGCCCGCTGCGTTTAACGCTTACTAAAGCAAGCGTAGCCGTGCCCCAGGCGTACCAGCCGATTTGAGTAAAACTAAGAATGACGTCGGAGAGTTTGCTGCCTTTCTCGCCAAAGCAGAAACGCCCCATCTAGGACGGCGTTAAGCCCGCTTTTACAGGCGATATAAGCAAGCGTTGCCAGCCGTAAGTTGCCTATCAGAACGATCCGTAGCAGCTGGCTATAGACGAAGCAAGAGACGTGTCAGCATATTATTTTCCAACGGCAGACAGCGTGAAGCGAAAGCGCGTTCCCATGCTCGGCTGGCTGTCGATGAATAGTCGCGTGTTATGCCGTCTCAATATCTCGGCCACAATAGCTAGCCCTAGGCCATTACCTTCGCAGCGCCCGCGGCTACCTGCCGTGCGATAGAAACGCTGAGTAATAAGAGGGATTTCCTCTTTGGTCAATCCAATCCCGGTGTCTTTCACGCAGACCTGCACACCCGAGAGCTCGTTAAGAATCGACAGTGTTATATCACCGCCCGCTTCCGTAGCAGACAAGGCGTTGTCGACCAAGTTGGTGAGTGCACGGTCGATTAACTCCAGATCGGCATCCACAAGCGCTAATCCCTCATCACTGGTAACGACGAGTGAGACCGACGCTGCTTCAGCGCGTGGCCGGAATTTGCCGACGATATCGTGAGCCAGCTCGTTGATTGAAAAGGGCTCCTTGTTCAACGGGCGATCCGACACATCAACGCGAGCCAGCAGCGATAATTGATTTGCTAACCGCGTCAAACGGTCCACGTTAGCGAAAATGGCGCTTATCTGCTGGCGATGCTTGAGATCCATCGGCGGCATCTCGTTGCCAAGTTGTTGAGCGTAGCCACGCAATGACGTCAACGGCGTGCGGAATTCGTGCGAAAGGTTCGCGATCATCTCGCGACGTTGGCGGTCATTCTCACTCAGGGCATCGAGCTGCGCTTCGATAGTGGCGGCCATATCGTTAAAAGCGTAGCCAGCACGGCCGATTTCATCATCCATGCTTGACTCGATTCGTTGGCCATAGTCGCCACCCGCAAAGCGTTGCACCGCGCGTGTCAGCCGGGAAAAGCGGCGGGTCAATAGCGCGAACAGTAGCAGCCCGACCCCACCGGCCAGCACCAGTGCTACGATGCCGGCCACCAGTAGCGAGCGCGAAATACTACTGGTTTGCCACATGCCGACCATCGACATGTGGGTATCTGCCTCTAATGACACATAAAGATAGCCGGGAGCCTGCTCTTCACCCAGTGTCACTCGTGCAGCAGAAAAGACGTTATCGTTGTCGTGGCAAGGCATTTGCGCGTAAACAGGCAGCATTGGTGTGCTCGATAGTAACTGCTGAATCGGTGCTGTATCGATGCTGGTTCCTAATCCGCAGCCTAAGTCGTTATAGGCGGCCACTACTCGCCCATCTGCATCTAGCGTGAACACTGACAAAGCCGGATTGATACTCATAATACGTTCGGCGGCGCGATGGGCTGGCACGCTATCGGCACCCTGTTCAAGCGGTACCTGCATGACCGTCGCCAAATTTTTCGCCAGGTCCAGCTGGCTACGCTGCAACCACTCGCGGCCCAACTGATCGAATTGCCCCACGGCAATCCAGGCGGTCGTCAATGACATCGCGATCAGGCTAGCCAGGTAGATCAGCGCAATACGCGCATAGAGACTACGGTAGATACGCCCCAGGGCGCGTAACAGCTTCATGGTTTTCCGCCCGCGGCCACGTCGTCGGTAAAACGGTACCCGATGCCCCACACGGTATGGATATAGCACGGGTGCGCCGGGTCTTTTTCTATCTTGCCGCGTAGTCGATTGATATGCGTATTGACGGTGTGATCGAACCCCTCGAACTCCGCTCCCCATACCAGATCAAGTAGCTCCCCACGCGAAAAGCCTCGCCCAGGATGCTGAGCGAAAAGCGATAGCAACGCGAATTCGCGCGCGGTTAACGACAGCCACTGCCCTTCCAGGCTGACGCGATGGTTGGCGATATCGATCGCCAGCTCGTGTGCCACGATCAGTTTAGCGGGTGCCCCGATCTCTGCTTGCCCGTGTCGGCGCAGTAGCGCGTGTATGCGCGCCAGCAGGATCTCGTTATCGAACGGTTTGGCGAGATAGTCGTCGGCGCCAATTTCGAGTCCGGTAACGACATCATGCGTGCCAGCACGCGCCGTTAGCATGATTAACGGCAGCGTGGCATGGCGGGCGCGAATCTCACGACAAACCGTTAAGCCATCGATCCCCGGCAGCATCAAGTCCAGCAGGATCAACGAGGCTGATTCCCAGCGTGTTAGCGCTGTCTCTCCGTCCATGACCCAATCCACGGCGTAGCCAGCGCCTTCCAATATAGTCACCAATAAGCGTCCGATATCGGGATCGTCTTCAACACATAAGATGGATCGTGACATGAGCGTAGCGTCCCAGGTGATGGACGTTCAGTTTAAACGGTCAAGATAAAAGAGGTCATCACAAAAGAAAAACGTCGAGCGCGTTATCAATTCGTGATGATTTGATGATCGGGGCTCTTCTAAAGTGCGAGATAACCGTATCAATATCGGTACGGTGATAATGATGTTTCTCAATGGAGCCAACACCATGAAAACCAATCAATCACGTATCCTGAGTGTACTGAGTGCCAGCCTGCTAGCCGGTGGCCTATTGTGTGCGGCGGGCGTAATGGCCGAGTCTAGCAGCATGGAGCAGGATTCAATGGGTCATGACGCCATGGAAAAAGACTCGATGGGCCAGGATTCGATGAGTCATGATGCCATGGGTGAAGACGCAATGGGCCAGGACTCGATGGACCATGATGCCATGGGCGAAGACGCAATGGATCAGGATTCGATGGACCATGATGCCATGGGCGAAGATTCAATGGGTGAAGGTTCTATGGGTCAGGACTCAATGGATCATGACGCTATGGGCGACGATTCGATGGAAGAAGACTCAATGATGCAGGATGAAAACAGCAACTGAACGCCGGAAGGAACGCCGGCGGCCAGACCGCCGGCAAGCTGATTCGCTGATAATAGAGGTATACCTATGAATACCCAGCTTCCTGCGGATGCCCAAAACCAAGCAAAGTTCACGCCCGAGAACCACGACACCCATTCAACCACAGTCATAAAACGTCATAGCGTGGCGACACGATTGTGGCACTGGGTCAATTTCATCACGCTGATCATTTTATTGATGAGCGGCCTACAAATTTTTAACGCGCACCCGGCGCTTTACTGGGGCGAACAGTCCTCTTTCTCACAACCCTTTCTGGCCATTCATGCCGAGCCGGACGCTGATGGTAATGATCAGGGCGTCGTCCAGCTAGCCGGGTATGAAATCGTCACCACCGGCGTACTGGGGTTATCGAGCAGTAACGGCAGGCTCCGCGAACGCGGCTTTCCCGAATGGGCGACGTTACCGGGTCCCCAATGGCTGAGCATGGGGCGTAACTGGCACTTCCTGGCAGCTTGGGTCTTCGCCCCCTCGATAGTGGCTTATCTGCTCTATACCCTGGTAAGTCGGCGCCGGCGGCAACTGATTTTTCCGACCAGGTCGCAGTGGCGCGAGATGCCGAGAACGCTCATCGACCATGCGCGCCTGCGTTTTCATCACGTCGCCGACTACAACGGCATTCAGAAGCTGACCTATATTTTGGTGTTGTTCGGATTACTGCCGATCATGATCCTGAGTGGACTTTCCATGTCGCCCACTGTTAATGCTGCCTGGCCCTGGATCACAGAACTGTTTGGTGGCCGACAAAGTGGCCGAACCATTCATTTTATCTGTGCGTTTTCACTGGTCGGCTTTTTTATTGTTCACATTGCGCTCGTATTGCTTTCGGGCGTCTTTAACAATCTACGTTCGATGATCACCGGTCGTTATCGCATACAGGCATCTCACCATGACAACGCGGAGAAAGATCATGGATAAACGCGTAGGCAAGCAACCTGACCATAGCCGGCGCAAAGTGCTTTCGGGTCTCGGTGCGCTGGGTGCAGGCGCGCTTCTCAGCGGCTGCGATCGGATGTCGAGAAACGACGCCGTGCAGCAGACATTGGGCTCGGTTGAGAACCTAACCCGTAAGGCGCAGCGTTTAATCGCTTCTCGCCAATCGTTGGCGCAGGAGTTCGATGCCAGCCAAATTGCTCCGGTTTTTCGCCCTAACGGAGAAACTAATCCCCGAGATGCCGCCTACCGACAGATGGCCGCCAACCAGTTTGTGGATTGGCGGCTGCGCATTGATGGGCTGGTTGCTCAGCCGATGGAGCTGTCGATGAGCCAGTTGCGAAACTTGCCTTCGCGCACACAGATTACCCGCCATGACTGTGTTGAAGGCTGGAGCTGTATCGGCCAATGGAGCGGTGCCGTATTGGGCGATCTATTGGATCTCGTGGGGCCAAGCGATAATGCGCGATTCGTTGTTTTTCACTGCGCCGACAACACCTTCGGCGGCAATGATTTCTATTACGAGAGCCTGGATTTGATTGAGGCGTATCATCCGCAGACATTACTTGCCTACGACCTCAACGGAGAGGCTCTGCCGATTGCCAACGGCGCGCCGATTCGACTACGCGCCGAACGTCAGCTTGGTTACAAGCATGCCAAATACGTGATGCGAGTCGAACTCGTCGACAGCTTCAAAAGCCTAAACGGTGGCAAAGGCGGCTATTGGGAAGATCGCGGCTATAACTGGTGGGCCGGTATCTGATACCGCTGTCGATTGCCTGATTCTATTCTGGAATCAGGTTTTCGCAGCATCGTACAGGCTCACCTATGCTGGAGGAGTTACCGCCATCGATAGTAATAAGGCCGATAGCGTTTTGCCATGCCCATCCAGGTTTAGGGCACCATTCACTCCTCCTTGCAGCGTGTCATCAAGCACTAAGTTAATCCCTTTGAGGTTGGGTAAAAGATAGCGAGTAACGCTGCTGGCACCGCGGTGTTTGAACATCTCCGCCACGCGTGCCTCGGTGAGCTGCTCGATCAGCCAGGGATAGTATTCCTCTTGATACACGAATACGCCTAAGCTCAATCGGTCGCCCTTATCGCCCGCTCGGGCATGGGCGTATAGGTGCAGGTTATGTCTCATAGTCATTTCCTTCGTGATTATTTCCTCCGTGCAAGGTAACGGTGGGCACGACTTGATGCCTTGGCACCAGGAATGACGCTGTCTTCAGCCGCTGTGAATGCTGACGCCTAACGCCACCGCCGCCTGCCGGCCCACAGCAGTAAAGTGCCAGCAATTCCTGGGTTGCCAGCTCAACAGCGTGTTTGTCGCAATGTTCGACCGCTAAGCGCAACCGGATATCGTTAGCCATATCGTGGATTGGCGCTGCCGAGTGCTGTGCATCACCATCGAAAACGCTAGACACACCGATCAAATCAAAGCGTGAACGTAGGCTGGGTGGGCAGCGCATGGCTAAGCGCTGGCGCAGGGTTTCTCGTGCAAGGCTAGCCCTGGCATAGGCGTTGGGGCCTGCGTACGATATTTCTGCTTCACCCTGATAGCCATCTAAAAAACTGATGGTGGTTTTTAAGCGCTCAGGTGCAGGCTTACCGCGTACACCGGTGACCTCGACGCGATCCTTGGACAACTGCCTGATATTGACATCGCGCAGATCAATCACCACATCGGGCGTGATATACGCACCAGGGTCATGAATTTCGTACAGTAGTTGCTCTTTAACGGTTTGCTCGGTCACCAAACCGCCGGTGCCCGGTGGCTTGGTAATCACTAGGCGACCATCACGCTCAACTTCAACAAGTGGGTAGCCCAAGGTGGCCATGCCAGGGACATCCTTAAAGCCAGGGTCAGCGAAATACCCCCCCGTTACCTGCGTGCCACACTCAATTAAGTGACCGGCCAAGGTGCCGGCCGCTAGCCTGTCCCAATCGTCGCGCGCCCAGTCGTGGTGATAACAAAGCGGCGCTAATGCCAGCGCGGGGTCTGCGACTCGTCCGGTAATAACCACGTGAGCGCCTAGCCCCATGGCATCAATGAGCGCACCCGCGCCCAGGTACACATTGGCTGCCACGACATACTCAAGCTCGGGTAACGAGCGGCGCTCGCCTTCCCAGGCAAGCCAGTCCAGCTCATTTAGCCGCTCTCGCACATCATCGCCATGCACGGTGGCTAGGCACGCGTTTGGATATCCTGCTTGATGCGCCAACCTGCTGATACGGCGTCTGGCAGCATCAGGGTTCGCAGCGCCAAAATTGCCTAGAATCGTGATCTGGTGAGTAATGCAGTCGCCAAGAATGGGGGCAAGAAACTCTTCCAGCAGCGGTTCATCACCACTCTCTGGGTCATTGACTCTACGTAGTTGAGCGGCGGCAAGCGTCCGTTCTCCTAGTGTCTCGAACATCAGTGCTCTCGGGGTATCGTAAGTCATCAAGGCATCAACCAACGGTCTAGCTGCATCGGTACGGTCCCCCGAAAAGCCCGCACCACAACCGATCACAACGGTCATTGAGTTTTCCCCTCTTGGTTAAACTCAGGCGCGATTGCTTTCTGCACCGCTATCAACCGTTGGTCACGCTGTACACTCAAATCGGTTATGGACTTGCCATCGGTCGCGGACTCAACGCCGTGTATCACTTGCTCAAAAAGTGCCGTGTTCATGTCGGGTTGCCCAAGGCTTGCCCAGCGATACTCTTGGCTTGGCCCTAGGTGTTCCAGGTAATGGCGAATGCCGCCTTGCCCGCCGCCTAAGTGATAGGTTAGGAAAGGCCCTTGAAAAGCCCAGCGTAAGCCTGGCCCTGCGGTGACCGCTCGATCTATATCTTCCACGCTGGCCACGCCTTCCTGTAAGAGGTAAAGCGCTTCTCGCCATAGTGCGGATGAAAGGCGGTTAGCAATATGCCCAATCATTTCTTTGCGCATAATGACCGGCTGTTTACCAATGGCGCGATAAAATTCAGCCAAGCGCTCCACCACGGCATTATCGATTCCATATAACTCGACCAGTGGCACAAGATGCGGCGGGTTGAAAGGATGAGCGATAACGATGCGTTCTGGTGCCGGTGATGCCAGTGCAATATCCGAGTGCCTAAGCGACGATGTACTGCTGGCAATCCACGCCTGGGAGTGGCGCTGAATATCGATCAACAACTGCTGCTTTAACTCTGCAGACTCAGGCGCATTTTCGACGATTAAATCAGCACGCCGAACCGCCTGCTCCAAGCTGTCTGCGATCTCTGGGGCGTGAGCCTTGCCCCCTAACGCCCGCATATCGTCGGCGACACGGCGAGTAAACTGCGACCGTGCGGCCTCATCAGGATCGAACGCTGTGACCTGTAAGCCGCGTGAGAGAAAGTATGCCGCCCAGCTGATACCAATAGTGCCGCAGCCAATCACTGCAATGCGCGTTATCGTGTTGCTCGGCTCATTCATAGCTTGGCTCCCTGCAATGTAATCCGGCGAGTTGATTGCCATGCCCAGGTATAAAGCCCCGTTACGGCGCAGACACCCAACAGGCCGATGGTGACATTGGGTACTAGTGCGAGCATGCCAGCAGCGGCCAGTAGTGCACTATCCAGCCAGCGGTTACCTAGCAAGCGCGCGCCACCCAATATCCCGGCAAATGCTAGAACAAAAGCAAATGCGCGGGCGGCGGCCAAGGTAATATCCCATCCGTCGCCTAAGCCGATGAGTGCTGGGTAGGCAAGAATTAAGAACGGGATGATGTAGGTGGTCGCACCAAGGCGAATAGCGTGGCCTGCTACCTGTAACCAGCCTGCCTTGGCGATGCCCGCCGCAACAAATACGGCGATACATACAGGCGGTGTGATCACCGATATTGTCGCAAAATAGAACACAAACAGGTGGGCGACCAGCGGCTCAACACCTATGCGAGTAAGGGCAGGGGCCAATACGGCTGCCACCAGCACATAGGCTGCGGTGGTAGGAATCCCCATACCCATGATCATGCAGATCAAGGCCACGATGAGGGCGACCAAAAATACCTGCTCGCCAGCAACGCTAACCACCAGCGTGGAAAGCGTCACGCCAATGCCGGTCAAATTGAGCATCGCAACGAGAATCTGTGCGCCGGCTAACAGTACGCCGATAATGACCATACCCTTACCGGCATCTTCAAGACCCGCCAGCAGTAAGCCTATCGCTTGCCGAGGTGGCATACGTTCGATAAAGGCAAAGAAAAGAAAGCTAACCAATAACAGCGCAATCCCTAGAAATGCGGAAAACTGTATAGAGTAGCCGTTAAGCACGCCGCCAAAGAGTCCACCCAGTGCAGCCACAATTGGAAGCAGGCGCTTAAACTGGAGGACTTCTGGCCAGGCCGGCAGCTCGCTTTCTGGCACAAGAGGAAGTGCTTTGCGAACGGCGACAAGATGTATAGTGAAAAATACCGCGATATAGAAGAGCATGGCCGGTAGCAACGCGGCCAGGGCAATGGTGACGTAGCTGACACCCAAGATCTCCGCCATGATAAACGCCGCTGCACCTAAGATAGGCGGGGCGATCTGCCCGCCGGTAGAGGCGACCGCCTCAACGCCGCCGGCAAAAGCAGGTGGGTACTTCAAGCGTTTCATCATGGGGATGGTGAAGTTGCCAGTCGTTGCCACATTGGCCACCGCACTGCCGCTAACCATGGCGAATAAGCTGGAAGCTACCGTAGCAATTTTGGCAGCGCCCCCTTGGCTACGGCCACCAATGCGCATGGAAAGGTCAATGAACGTCTGCCCACCTCCAGTGTGCAATAGCAGGCTACCAAAGAGCACAAACGCGGCAATGGTCGTGGCAGCCACGCCAAGCAGCATGCCCCAGATACCTAGGTCGCCCAGGAACAGCGTCTCGGTCACAAAGCTTGTATCAAACCCACGGTGGCTCAGTGGTCCGGATAGGCGGTCTCCGAAGAGCGCGTAAACAATCCCCAGCGAGACCAGCAGTGGAAACATCCAGCCAATGGCACGACGTGCGACTTCCAAAATAGCGACGACCAACATTACGGTCATTAGCATATCTTTTGAAGTGGCCCAGGGAAGCGTGGTGAGGATGTTATTGGCATTAACGGCCACGAAAAGGCAAGCGGTGACAGCTCCCGCCGCTAATAAACAATCAATCACAATACCCATCGGACGCCAGGGTTTACCTGCGCCGAGAGGATAGGTGAGCAACCCCAGTACGATCACCAGCGCAAGAAAGATACTACGATGCACCAAGCTTTCAAAAGGGCCTGTTGCCGAGGTATAGAAGATGAAGCCGCCCAGTAAAAGGGCGACTAGCATTAGTAGTTTGTTGCGCATGGAACTCAGCTCCTTTGGCTTATTCCACCGGCATCAGGCGTTCAGGGATATCGTATCCCTGTTCTTCGAAATAGCGCGCCGCACCCGCATGAAGAGGCACGGTGCCGCTACGCAGTGTGAGTTCTGCCAAGTCAGCCCCCGCGAGGTTAGCTAGCGCGCTGACCTGTGGTTCGGGGTTTTCCATCACTGCCTTGACGATCTGGTAAGCGGTTTCTTCATCCAAATCGGGGCTTGAATGCATCGCTAAGCCAAAGCTCCAGGTAGCGTAGGCGGGGATGCCGTCTGCTGCACCTTCGGGGATATCGACAACGGATATATCGGGCATCTGCTCTCGTAGCATGTCCGACTGCTCATCGCTTAACGACAGCACTTGGATAGGCGTAAACGTAGCGACATCCATTGAGGAGCCGTCCAGCTTGGCACCCACGCCAGATTTAACGTATCCCGCCATGCGGTTATCTTTCACCCCAGCGACCACGTCGGTAGTTGAGCCACGCACATACTCTGGTGAAAGGCCTAGTGTTTCCATAACCGCTATCGTGGTGGCTTCGGTTGCTGAGCCTGTAATGCCAGGGTTAAGCCGAACGCCATCCAGTTCCGCCATGCTTGAAACATCGGCATCTTGGCGTATCACTACGTTTTGCGGCGCTTGGGAGTAGACCCACAGCAGCCGGTTATCAACAGGGCGACCTTCAAATTCGCCTTCGCCTGCATAGGCGTGATAACCCACGTTGGTGGTGACCAGCCCCATATCGACCTGATCGCGCAAAATACGGCGCAGGTTGTCCACGGTAGCCCCGGTTTCTACTACAGAGGTGCGTACCCCATCAACGTGCTGGTTAATGATTTGACCTACAGCAACGAAATAACCGTATTGGCTGGAAGACGTGGAGGTAGAGCCAATCAGGAGCTGCTCGTCAGCGTGTAATGTGCCGGCCATCAGGCCAGCACCAAGTACAGCCGCCAGTAGCGGTTTCTTCAATGAGTACATAGCAGTGCTCTCTCTCTGGGTATTGTGAGTTTTTTGGTGTCCAGAAGATGCGTGTCGTTTGACCCTATTAAGAATGGGAGAGTCTGCTAGTATTTGTCTAATATAATTATATGAACGAGACTTTTGCTTTTTTTATGCAGCCATCTATCCGTCAACTCAAAGCCTTCGTGGCGATCGCTGAATATGGCAGTTTCGTCGAGGCATCCGAACGCCTGCATATGTCGCAGCCCGCTCTGAGTATTGCTATCCGTAAGCTAGAAGAGACGGTAGGCGGTGTGCTTTTCAACCGTTCACCTCGCGGCGTCCTGCTAACGCCGGAAGGGAAGTTTTTTCTACCGACGGCAAGGCGCTTAGTTAGTGACTGGGATAATGCACTGGGGGATTTGGGGGAGCTTTTCAACAAACAGCGTGGCAAAGTAACGTTGGCTGCGTTGCCGACCCTCGCGGCTGGTTTTTTGCCTGCTGTGCTCGCCGATTACCGTCAACGCTACCCCAATATCGCAATCAGCGTCCACGACGTATTAGCCTCACAGGTTGATGAGTTAGTCAGTGACCACCGTGCAGATATTGGCCTCTCCGTTCAGCCATTACGTGCAGAAGCAATGCATTTTGAACCGCTGGTGGAAGACCACTTTGTGGCTGTGTGCCCAGATGGTCATCCCTTGCTTGAGCAAGATAGCGTGCGTTGGGAAACACTATTAAGCTACCCGATTATAGGCGTTAGCCGTCTTTCCAGTACACGCGAGGCCATTGAAAGTGTGTTGCAAACGCTGGAGTTGGAGATGGATCTGATGTGCGAAGTCAGTCAAATCGGCACGGCTGGGCGAATGGTCGCCGCCGGGCTAGGCGTGGCGGCATTACCCTCGCTTAGCTTTCGTCAAATATCCACCGAAGGGATCGGTTGGCGACCACTGATGGCACCTTACGTACCGCGCTCGCTGGGTATTCTCACCCCGTCTCGGGGTTTCCTTTCTGCTGCAGCTGCCGCGATGCTTAATGTCATTCGCGAGCATGCGGCAGGCGCGGACCTTTTGCATTCCAAGACGTAAAAGGTCAGCCCAGAACTTTGCAAAAGCTTTTTCGGAGTGGTGTTCCAAATTTCGCGTGACATGAGCGGTTTATACGATGCCCTGATGGGGGGGGATGTTATGGCTCACATCCATATAGGACGTTCATGTCGACATCTCGCATGCTGATGATCATTTGAGGGAGGGGAATGATGAGTTGCGGTATAAGTCTGATGCAGAAACGAGGCAGTTGCATCAGAAGGCAACTGCCAAGGCAGTAGAAATTGAGACCCAGGAACGTTCACACTGAAAAAGCTAGTTCAGCGCTCCCACAACTTCGTCGATTTGTAGCTTCAAACTTTGCAGGCCACCACCTGAGAGGTACCAGAGCGCGGGTGTGAGCAGTACGAGTTTCGTGTTGGCTCCAGCATCGTCAAGCGCTTGTGCGAGTGCTTCTGCGTTAACGGGCTCGTCGCCAATCGCCGCGCTGCGGTCAATCACCAGCACCACGTCTGGGGCAATCTCGGCAATCGCGTCAGGGGAAAGCGGCGTGAAGGTACGCGTGCCACGGGTTTCGCTGGTAACGCTATCGGGCATCTCCAGGGCTGCAACGCCCAATACGTCATGCACTACCGGATGTTGATTAAGCATCAAGTTGCCGCCGTTGTGTGTCACCACCAGCGTACGCGGTGCGTTGCTGAGGGTTTCGCGCTGAGCTTCAATGTCGGCGTGCAGGGCTTCGAGGGCTTCTTCTGCATGCGCTTCGGCATCTATGTGACTTGCGATCTGACGAACATTTTCATCGAAGGATGCCAGGTAATTATCACCTTGTAAGCGGGTATTCAGCAGCGGAGCAATCTCTGCTAACTCGGTTTCCCAGTCGCTTTGGCGGCCGGTATAAAGGATTAGGCTTGGTTCGCTGTCCGCAATGGCTTCAAAATCAGGATTTTTTAGTCCACCTAAGTCGGTATAAGCATCGCCGCTATATGCCGATAAATAATCAGGCAGGCTCTGCTTGGGAAGGCCGACTACCTGTTCACTGGCGCCGAGCGCACCAAGCGTATCCAGGCTGCCTAGGTCAAACGTAGCGATGCGCTGGTCGGCATTAGCGGCGGCAGCGATTGAGACAAGCAGCGTTGCCGCGAGCGTTTTTGTAAAAATGGGGGAGAAAAGCGAAGACGTCATCAGGCTTCCTTTATAAAAAAACATTTATAAGAAAAAATAGCATATGCGATAGTTTCTCATGTTCTCAAGGATGCCGTGCTTTGTCGCTATTTGTTGAAGGAACGGTGTGTTGCAATAAGTGCCACCGCTCTTGAGCAGTGAGAGCGGTGGCGTTAGGCCGTTTAAGTCGTTTTAACTGGCGACCTGGAAAGGATTGCGTGGGTCGTTATCCCAAGCCAGGAAGGGTTGGCCGGTTTCCTGAGGCACCATGGTGATACAGTTTTCTACCGGGCAGGTGATTTGGCACAGGTTGCAGCCCACGCATTCGTCTTCAATCACCTCGTAGCGGCGGGCGCCGTCCTGCTCGGTGAGCTTGGCAATCGACTGGTGGGAGGTATCCTCGCAGGCGATATAGCAACGGCCACACTCTATGCACAGGTCTTGATCGATCTGGGCAATGGTTTTGAAGTTGATGTCGAGATGTTTCCAGTCGGTGGTATGCGGTATCGCCTTACGGGAGAACGCTTCAATCGAGTCGTAGCCCTTGTCTGCCATCCAGCGGGAAAGGCCATCTTTCATCTCTTCCACAATGCGAAAACCGTTGAGCATTGCCGCAGTACATACCTGAACGCTACCCGAACCTAGGGCGATAAACTCCGCCGCATCCCGCCAGCTGGAAATACCGCCAATGCCGGAGATAGGCAGCGTGGGGGTCGCCGGGTCGCGGGCAATTTCAGCCACCATGTTCATGGCAATAGGCTTCACGGCGCTACCGCAGTAGCCACCGTGAGTGCTTTGATGGCCCACCGTAGGCTTGGCGACCATGGCATCGAGATCGATACTGGTAATCGAGTTAATGGTATTGATTAGCGATACCGCATCAGCACCGCCGCGCAGTGCCGCCTGAGCGCCCACGCGAATGTCGGTAATGTTGGGCGTCAGTTTCACAATCACCGGTTTGGAGTAGTGCTTCTTGCACCAGTAGGTGACTTTTTCAATCAGATCAGGATTTTGGCCTACCGCCGCGCCCATGCCGCGCTCGGGCATGCCATGTGGGCAGCCTAGGTTAAGCTCAATGCCGTCTGCGCCGGTCGCTTCCACAAGCGGCAAAATATACGCCCAAGCCTCTTCATTACACGGCACCATGATGGAAACGATCAGCGCGCGGTCGGGCCAATCCTTCTTCACTTGGGTGATTTCTTGAAGGTTGATCTCCAGCGAACGGTCGGTAATCAGCTCAATATTGTTAAAGCCGATCACCTCGCGATTTTTGCCATAGTGGGCCGAATAACGCGAGGACACGTTCACTGCGGCGGGCTCTTCTCCTAAGGTTTTCCATACCACGCCACCCCAACCCGCCTCATAGGCGCGCACGACGTTGTAAGCTTTGTCGGTAGGTGGGGCGGAGGCCAGCCAGAATGGGTTAGGGGCTTTAATGCCGGCAAAGTTAACCGATAAATCAACGCCGTTAACGATACTATCGCCGTTACTTTTCTTGCCAAATGAGGGAAAAGGGCTAGATGTAAAAGTATCCGTTTTCATGCGGCCTCCTGCTTGGCGGCAAGCGCCTGATGAATGGCGTGAGCCGCCTGTTTGCCGTGCTGCACCGCTTGCACGGTAAGGTCCTGGCCTGCTTGGACACAGTCGCCGCCAGCATAAACATTGGGTAAAGAGGTGCGAAACATCTCATCTACATGGATGCGCTCGCCGTCTCGATCAAGCTCAGCGGCTGTTGTGTCGCTTAGGCTTGTGTCGTCGAAACCCTGACCGATAGCTTTGAAAATGGCCTCGGCGGCAAGCTCAAACGCCTCGCCCGTGGGCATTAAGCGGCCCGCTTTTTCAACGGTCTTGGCAAAGCGCATCCCCGCTACGCGCCCTTGGGTATCCAGCATAATCTCGTCAGGCTGTGCCCAGGTCACTATGCGTACGCCGTTGGCCTTGGCGATTTCCTGTTCATGGTCGGTGGCGGACATTGCCTCAAGGCCACGGCGATATACCAGCGTGACCTCGGTGGCGCCTAGGCGAGACATCTGCGTGGCCATATCAATGGCGGTATTGCCCGCACCGATGACAATGCAGCGTTTGGAAACGGGTAGGCTGCCCAGGTCAGTGGCTTGGCGTAACGTTTTTATATATTCAACCGCCGGCATTAAGCCGGGTGCTTCTTCGCCGGTGAGGCCTAAAGCGCGGCTGGCGCCCAGTCCTAGGCCTATGAACACGCTGTCGTACTGCTGGCGAAGCGTGCTCAGTGCTAAATTGCTTCCCAAGCGCTGGCCGTACTGTATATCGATGCCGCCGATTTCGAGTAAAAATGCGACTTCCTTATGCGCAAAGTCATCGGTCATTTTATAGCGTGCAATACCGTACTCGTTCAGCCCGCCGGGTTTCTGTTCGGCTTCAAAAATCGTTACCTGATGGCCAAACATGGCCAAGCGGTGAGCGCAGGAGAGCCCTGCAGGCCCTGCACCCACCACCGCAATATGCTGGCCAGTTGAGGCTGCACGCGTAAAAGGGTGTTGTTCAAACTGCATGTTGTCGGTGGCATGGCGCTGCAATAGGCCAATCAGCACCGGCTGGCACTCGGCATCGTGATTGCGTACGCAGCTACGCTCGCAGAGAATTTCGGTGGGACATACGCGGGCACAGCTGCCGCCCAGAATATTGGCTTCCAAAATGGTTTCTGCCGCGCCGTTGATGTTGCTGTCGCTGATTTGACGAATAAAGCTTGGGACATCGATATCCGAGGGGCAGGCCTCAACGCAGGGCGCGTCATAGCAGTAGAGGCAGCGCTGGCTTTCGATGATCGCCTGGCGATCGGTGAGTGGGGGATGAAGATCACTAAAGTTATTCGCCAGCGCTTGCGGGTCGTAGGTGCCGACCTCTTTTGCGCTGGGCAGGTAGTCCAGTGGATTGGTCACGGTGTTACTCCCATTCTCTAGTCTTGTCTTGCGCTGTATTTTTTATTGGCTCATTTTTAACGTGCGACAGCCTTCGGGGCGTTTAACTCGGCCCGCTTGGCCAGAAGCTCAAATACACCGGGATAGGCGGGGCGTTTTAGATAGCGGCCTGCACCGCGTTCGGCGCGTAGCTCGCCATCTCGCCACACCCATTTCCCTTGGCTAATCGTGTGACGGGCGATGCCGCGGACTGTTTTACCCTCGAAGATGTTGAAATCGACGTTCTGGTGATGGGTCTTGGCGGAGATGGTGCGGGTGCCGTTGGGATCCCACACCACGATATCAGCGTCGGCACCGACTTGAATCGCACCCTTGCGCGGGTAGAGATTGAAAATCTTGGCGGTGTTGGTCGAGGTGATAGCAACAAATTCTTGGGGCGAAAGTCGGCCGGTGTTAACGCCTTCATCCCACAGCACGGCCAGGCGGTCTTCGACACCGGCGGTGCCGTTGGGGATTTTGGTGAAGTCATCCTTGCCGGCCGCTTTTTGCTCCTCGCAGAAGCAGCAGTGGTCGGTAGCGGTCGTTTGTAGGTTGCCGGATTGCAGGCCGTGCCAGAGTGCTTCTTGATGGCCCTTGGGCCGGAAGGGAGGGCTCATTACGTGGGCCGCTGCCGTTGCCCAGTCGGCGTGCTGGTAGACGCTGTCATCAATCAGTAAATGGCCTGCTAAACACTCGCCAAACACCTGATGGCCCTGTTGGCGGGCGTAGGCGATTTCATCCACCGCATCTTTGGTGGAAACATGTACCAGGTACACCGGCGCGCCTAGCGTGCTAGCAATGCGGATCGCGCGGCTAGCCGCTTCGCCTTCTACTTGAGGCGGGCGGGAAAGCGGGTGCGCCTCTGGCCCAGTTATGCCTTGAGCGAGCAATTTTTGCTGCATGTGGTACACCAGCTCGCCGTTTTCGGCATGTACCGTGGGAATGGCGCCTAGCTCTAGGCAGCGCGAAAAGCTTTCCACCAGAATATCATCGGTGGCCATAATGGCGCCTTTATAGGCCATAAAATGCTTAAAACTGTTAACGCCATGCTCGCGCACCAGAGTGCCCATTTCCTCTTTAACGCTTTCATCCCACCAGGTAATGGCGACGTGAAACGCAAAGTCAGTGGCGGCTTTTTCTGCCCAGCCTTGCCAGGTTTCGAAGGCTTCTAGCAGCGACTGGCCGGGGCTTGGGATGACAAAGTCAATAATCGTTGTGGTGCCACCTGCCATAGCCGCGGCGGTGCCGGTGTAAAAATCTTCGCTGGCCACCGCGCCCATAAACGGCATCTGCATATGGGTATGCGGGTCGATACCGCCGGGCATTACCAACTGATGGCTGGCATCAACCGTCTCACAGCCTTCAGGGATGTCTAGATCCGTGCCAATGGCATGAATCTTACCGTCTACGCAGAGCACGTCGGCCCGGTAGGTGTCGGCGTGAGTGACCACCGTGCCGCCTTTGATTAATAAGCTCATCGTTCGCTCCTTGGATGATTGTTTGGACAGTGCTATTCGCCGTCGGTGAGACGGGTGTAGGTTTCCGGGCGGCGGTCGCGGAAGAACTGCCAGTTGTTACGGGCTTCTCGCACCATGTCCAAATCAATCTCGTGGACGAGGAGTTCATCGTTGGTTTCGCTAGCCTGAGCTTCGATTTTGCCGCGGGGGTTGACGATGTAACTGGAGCCGTAGAAATTGCCGATATTCCACGGTGCTTCAGTGCCTACACGGTTGATGGCAGCAATAAAGCAGCCGTTGGCTGCCGCAGAGGCGGGTTGTTCAAGCTCCCAAAGATATTGAGAAAGCCCCGCCACGGTGGCAGAGGGGTTGAAAATCACTTCGGCACCGTTGAGCGCAAGCGCCCGCCAGCCTTCGGGGAAATGGCGGTCATAGCAGATATACACGCCAATTTTGCCGTAGGCAGTATCAAACACCGGCCAGTTGGATTGCCCAGGTTTGAAGAAGAACTTCTCCCAAAAACCGGCCACTTGAGGGATATGCGTTTTGTGGTATTTGCCCAAGTAGCTGCCATCGGCATCGAACACGGCGGCGGTGTTGTAGTAAACGCCGGTTTCGGTTTCTTCATAGATCGGAACAATAATGACCATGCGGTGCTCAGCGGCCAGTTTTTGCATCATCTGGCAGGTGGGGCCTTCGGGTACGCGCTCGGCGGCGGCGTACCATTTGCCGTCTTGGCTGGGGCAAAAGTACGGCTGATTAAAGACTTCCTGAAAGCACAGCACCTGCACGCCCTGGTCTGCGGCTTGCTGAATCATCGGTAGATGGGCTTCGTTCATCGCGTCACGAATGGCCGCGGGCGAAAGCTCGGTGCTGGTTTTTAAGCCCATTTGAATTAAGCCGATTTTCATCTTCTGCATTAGACGCTCCCTCTAATTGTTGGTGTAAAGCGTTTGTTTGAGTCTTAAGCGTTGTCTAATAAAGCTGACAATCAAGACAGCTTTTCTTAAAAGTATCGTTGGCTTGGTGGTTTTGGCAAGTCATCATTTATTGTTTTTTAAATTAACGTTAACTCTTTGAGTTTGTTTGATTTTATTTATATAAATAGCAGTGTTCACTCTTTTGGTGATCATGCGCACTGTTTTGGAATTTTTTATTAATTGTTTTGAATCATGATGTTATCTATTTTAGAGGGCTTATTTTAAATTCTGAGATGTTTAAAGTTGGTGCAAATATTTTTTTTGATCTAGCTTTGTTTAGTCGACGTTTGTTCGAGAGGTAACATCGTCAAAGGTAATGATCTAATAATAATATTGTTGTCCATAAAGGCAGCTTTTTAATCAATGAGTTAATTGGCATGCTCGCTTAGCTAGGCACACTTATTGCTTTGAATCCTGTCTAGGAAACTTCACTGACCGTGGGGATTAAGGTTTGTCAGGATTTAGCCGCTGTCGCTAGCGTTCAGACACCGCCTGGGTTGGACAACGCAATGCTGAGGAGATACAAAAATGCCAGAAACAACCTCTCAGATGGTGGATCGAGATGGTCTGATTGAGCTTGAGGTAGGGAACGATGTACGCAACAGTTCGCGTTTTAATGAAGATATTGCACCGACCCAGGCTAGCGAGCGCACCTGGACCAAATGGAATATCGCCGCCCTGTGGGTCGGCATGTCGATCTGCGTGCCTACCTACACACTGGGCGGCGTTTTAACCGCCTATTTTGGTTTAAGCGTGGGCGAGGCGTTATTCGCTATTCTGTTGGCGAATATCATCGTGCTGATCCCGCTGACGTTGAACGCTTTTCCAGGCACCAAGTTTGGTATTCCTTTTCCCGTGGTTTTGCGTTCTTCATTCGGCATTTTAGGCTCTAACGTGCCCTGCCTGGTGCGCGCATTGGTAGGCTGTGGCTGGTTTGGTATTCAAACGATGTTTGGCGGTCTGGCGATTCATCTGCTGCTTTCAGAACTGGTGCCTGCTTGGGCAGCATTAGGTGGGGTTGGTGAAGTTATTGGCTTTTTTGTCTTTGGCGCGATGAACCTTTACGTGGTTATTCGCGGGGCTGAATCGATCAAATGGCTGGAAACATTGGCCGCGCCGCTGCTGCTAGCGGTGGGTATTGGGCTAATGATGTGGGCATGGCCGAATATGTCGATGACCGAGCTTCTCGCGCAGCCGCCATCGCGCCCTGAAGGGGCATCGGTTTACGGCTATTTTTTCGCGGGCTTGACCGCTATGGTCGGTTTTTGGGCCACGCTATCGCTTAATATCCCCGATTTCAGCCGCTTTGCGAAAAGCCAAAAAGACCAGATTGTTGGTCAAGTAATCGGCCTGCCGCTGACGATGTTCTTCTTTGCAGCTCTCGGGGTGGTGTTGACCGCCGCGTCTGAGACGTTAGTGGGCCAAACCGTTGCCGATCCGGTGCGCTTAATTGGCTATATCGACAGCCCCTTCTGGGTCGTGATGGCGATGCTGCTGATTATTATTGCTACCATTTCTACGAATACCGCCTCGAATATTGTTTCGCCCACCAACGATTTCCAAAACATTGCCCCTAAGCTGATTAACCAAACGCGCGGTGTATTGATCACTGGGGCCGTTGGGGTGCTGTTAATGGGTTATGACCTGCTGCAAAAGGCGGGTGTTATTCCTCCCGGGGTTTCCCTTGAACAGATGTATTCCAACTGGCTGCTGGGTTATTCAAGCCTGTTAGGGCCCATCGCTGGCATCATGGCAGTGGACTACTTTCTGATTAAAAAGCAGCGTTTGAATGTGCCGAGCCTGTACATGGATGATCACGCCTATCCTGCTGTGAACATCGCTGGCTTTATTGCTTTTGGTGTGCCGGTGCTGCTCACGTTAATGTCGCTAGTGACAGACACGATGAACTGGTTTTATGACTATGGCTGGTTCACAGGCTCAGCGCTTGGAGCCATCGTTTACTACGTGGCGAGCCAAGTGTTGTCATCGTCGCCACAGGTTGGGCCGGTACCCATCATGGCGCGTGACGCAGCAGAGCAACGTTCATAAAACGCACTGTTTTTTGCTTACTGTTTTTTGCTTACTCTGCGTTTTTAATAAAACTTAAAAACGCATCCACTACGCGATTAGGGCGCCGGTCGTGGCGGGTGATGAGTACAAAGGGGATGCGATAGTGCTGGGCGCTTGCATGTAGCGCCCGCATCTTGCCGGCGGCCACCCACTGGGCAGCCACGTGTTCGGGTAGGAAACCGATAAAGCGCCCGGTAAGAATCAGAAAGGCCGCTCCTTCGCGGTCTGATGCCGAGGCGCGCAGGCAAAGCGCATCATGCGCCTCGCGCGCTTTTTCAGGAAGCGGGTAGCGCGGTGAAATAGCGGGGTAATGGGCAATATCGGCAGTATCAAGAATGTCATCAGGCTCAGAAAAAAGCGGATGCTCTGCCGCGCAGTAAAGATACGAAGGCTCATCGTAGAGGTGCCGCGTTTCTAAGCTGGTCGGTAGGTTCACTGCGGGTACAACGCCAACGTGAAGATGGCCATCCATCACGCCACGAATTACCGCATCGGAAGGCTCCATATGAATATGCAGCGTGACATCATGCGCCGGTGCACTCAGCTCGGCCAGCGCATTGGTGACATGCATGGCCGGTAGCGTGACCAAATTATCGGTAATGCCAATGTTAAGCTCACCTTTTATGGTTTGATGCAGAGCATTTACATCGCTTTTAAAGGTTTCCAACGCAGTGAGCAGCGTAAGCCCTGCCTGATAAATCTCTTTACCCTCTTCGGTTAAGCTAAACCCGCCACGCCCTCGCTGGCAGAGAGAGAATCCTAGCCGCCCCTCCAGGTCGTTCATATGCTGGCTAATCGCCGAGCGACTAATGCCGAGCGTCGTTTCAGCCGCGGTAAAACCGCCGCATTCGACAACCGTTTTAAAAATACGAATTAAGCGTATTTCGTAGTCGCTCATTTGACCTAGCGATGCCATCACAGCCCCTGGGTATCTAAATAATTAATATATAGTGCCATGCTTTTTTAATGAATCAACTACGATAAAAACTGATATACATGGCATAGCCGCTTGTTGTGAGTGGGGTATAGCATTTCTAATTTTTCTTAAACTGTACTAGGTGTTTTCATGGCATACCTAGATAAGGCCCCTGTGCGATGCCCGTCATCTCTATTGATGCAAAAGACGATGTGCTGAAAGCGACGGCTACCTACCGCCAGCAGCGGCGACATGTGATAGCGCTATATGTGCTAGCGCTTAGCATCATTATGGCGCTTTTCGGTTGGCTGTTGAGTGAGCAGTATAAGCAAGAAATGGCCGCCGCAGAGTCGCATATTAATGCCCGCGCCAATGTCGTTATGGCGTGGGCAAAAGGAGGCTTTTCTCAAAGTGGGCAAGCTCTGTTCGGATTAACCGAACTACTCGCCTTACAAGATATATCGGATAGCAATACTAATCCGCAGCTTCAACAAGCGTTAGAAAATCTCACCCAGTACGTGCCCCTGATCGACGAAATAGTTCTTTTTGATACCCAGGGGCGCTTGCTGGCAAGCGGTGGCGGAAAGTGGAATACACGTTTTAATATCAGCGAGACAGCGTTTTTTAACGCCTTGACGCAGGGGGAAGAACAGGAGCTGATTACGCCACTGCAGGTATCGACCGGTGATCAACGTCTCTACTTTTACCATGGAAGGCGATTCGAGAACTCCAATAGCGGCGTTGCAGGTGTCGTAGTGTCACGCATCGTACCGGGCGTATTTACCGCCGTGCTTGAGCAGATGAATGTCTATGACGGCGAAAGCATTACGCTGATCGACACCGATTTAAAGCTGATCGCTAGATATCCGCCATCAGAGGGATCAATGGCTATTGGTAGTCAAATCGTTAGCCCTAATATGACGCAATGGTTAGACAGTGGCGAACCCGCTCTTGCACTAAAGGGAGTGTCACCTATTGACGGCCGCATGCGGCTGATGCGCATGCAGCGAGTCGGAGCATATCCCATGCTAGTCATTGTCGGTATTGATCTGCATGCGCTGCTAGCGGATTGGCGCCAACGGACGTGGATTTTTGTGCTGATAGTAGCTGTGATGGCGCTGCTAGGGGCTTGGGGGGCGCGTCATTATCTAAGCCGTTTAACGCTAGCGGATCAATTACGCCAGCGCATTGAAGAGCGAGAACAGGCGCGTGCTGAAGCGCAAGTCGCTGCCGCCGCTTTTCAAACACACTTAGGCATTTTAATTACCGATGCTCAGGGCTTGATTCTGAAAGTGAATGATACCTTCACGCGTATTACCGGTTACAGCCAAGTCGAAATTGTCGGTAAAACCCCGCGCGTCTTTAGCTCCGAGCTACATAACGCAGCATTTTATCGTCGTTTATGGAAGCAAGTGCTCAAAACCGGCAACTGGGAAGGCGAGATATGGAATCAGCGCAAGAACGGTGAGCTGTTTCCTGAGTGGCTCACGGTGAGCGCGGTTTATGGCAACGGCGGCGTGTTGACGCATTACGTGACTACGATGAGCGATATCAGCGAGCGCAAAGCCGCTGAGCAGGAGATTCATCAGCTGGCATTTTATGATTCATTAACGGGGCTGGCGAACCGGCGCCTATTTCTAGATCGCATGGATGCTGCGCTCAAAGCGCTTCAGCGCCATCAGCATGGTGTCGCACTGTTGTTTATCGATATTGATAACTTTAAGCAAATTAATGACACCCTTGGACACTACCAAGGGGATCAGTTATTGCAGTGTGTCGCTCAGCGGATGGGCCAAATGCTGCGCGATACGGACACGCTAGCACGCTTGGGAGCCGACGAGTTTGCGGTGTTAATTGAAGGTGCTGAGAGTAGCCGTACTCAAATCACGCAGCTTGTTGAGCGTATTGGCCATAAATTATTGGCAGTACTCAATGAGCCCATCTTACTTGGTGAAGAGACTGTTACGATCACGGCCAGTATTGGTATTGCGGTGATGGAGGGCGATGAACACAGCGTCGATGAGTATTTGCAGCAGGCGGATCTGGCACTCTTTAAAGCCAAAGACAATGGCCGCCACACGCTGTGTTTTTTTGATCCCGCCATGCAGGCAGCGCTGTTGGCCCATGTGAAGTTAGAGGCAGATTTACACCAGGCACAGGAAAACCAGCAGTGGTTGCTTTACTACCAGCCTCAGGTCAACTCCTGCGGTACGATCATTGGCGTAGAAGCGCTATTACGCTGGGAGCATCCAGAGCGTGGCATGGTGTCTCCCTGTGAATTTATTCCGTTGCTAGAAAGCACTGAATTGATTAATGACGTGGGTGAATGGATATTGGCCGGTGCCTGTCAGCAATTAGCGCGGTGGGCGCAGCATCCGCGTTTAAGCACGTTAACCATATCGGTCAATCTTAGCCCGCAACAGTTTCGCGATAAGCATTTTTTATCCCGTGTAGAGGGGGTTTTTGCCCGCACCCAAGCGCCGCTTAGCCGCTTAAAACTAGAAGTGACTGAGTCACTGTTCGTGGCAGCCCAGGATGAAACTCGGCATAAAATGCTCGCCTTAAAGGCGCAGGGCGTGCGCTTTTCGCTGGATGATTTTGGCACCGGCTATTCGTCATTGGCGTATCTGGCTCAGCTGCCGTTGGATCAATTGAAAATCGACCAGTCGTTTGTTCAACAGGTACTGGATAGCCAAGCGAATGCGTCCATTGTGGAAAGTACGATTGCCCTGGCTGGTAGTTTAAATCTAGAGGTCATTGCGGAAGGAGTGGAGACAGAAGCACAGCAGGCGTGGCTATTGGCTCATGGCTGCCACGTTTACCAGGGCTATCTGTTTGGGCAACCGGTAACCGTAGATGAAATGGAAAGACGGATTGAAAAAGTCTGAATGCTCAGCGCAGCTGTCAGCCTGTTAACTGACGGGCAGGGCGCATAGGTGGGGTTCAAGATCCAGGCTAGGGGTGGGCAGCGTGTCGGGAAGAATCACTTCCAGTCGAGAGTCTTGCCGCCATGCGCTGCTTTCAATGCTGAGTGTGCCGTCCGCACGGTTAAGGCGCTTCCAGCCATTATCGGTATGAAAAACGCCTTTAATGCGAGCCTCTCTTGGCAGTTCCCCTAGATGCGCGGCGAGGCTGTCCAGGTCAAAGCGCTCGCTGGGATGCCAGCGTAGTCCTGTGCTGGTATAGCCTAGCGACGTGCCGGTTTCACGTTGGGGTTTGCCCGGTGGCGGCGGGAAATCAAAAAACGAACCCGCTAGGCTGGGCATTGCCGCGAGCTGCTGATGACTGCCTGGCATTTCTTGGCCGCGAACAGCGGCGCTGCTACTTTGAGTGAGCAGCGTGAGCGATAGTTCGCCTTGTAAGGTTTCCTGCACCCATTTGCGCGGAGGCCAGCGCTCGGCGACAAACGCATGGGCAGCCGCTAGCTGGCCTGAAGTGCTCTGGTCGAGCATCGTAAGCGCCACGGCGTCTGCCATATCGAGCTGATCGAGGAAGGTGTCGTGCTGGCGAGCGCGGGCGTCATCCAGGCGGCGCGGGTCGAGAGTGGCAATAATGTCGCGCACGTCGACCACATCGTTAAATGCCTCACCACGCAATAAGTCTAGCAGGCCTGCGGGGTGTCCAAGGCCTGAAGGCTCAATGATTACCCGGTCGGGTTTGCTACGTGCCAGTAAATTAACCAGAGCCGCTTGCAGTACAAACGCCAATTGACAGCATAAGCAGCCGCCAGGCAGGCCTTTTACAACGACATCATCGCGGGCATCAAACATCGCCTGATCGATGCCGATTTGACCAAACTCGTTGACTAAAATTGCCCATTTTTCATCCACAGGCTTTTGCTTGATCAGGCTGTGGATAAGCGTGGTTTTGCCGCTACCTAGAAAGCCAGTAATAATATGCACAGGGACTTTCGTTAACGCTGACAAGGCCTAGCCTCCTGTCATATTCATAAAGCGTACCACCTGCACATCGCCATCGGTGGTGAAGTGATGGCGCTCCGGCTTAAGCGGCAAGGCATCAATGATGGCCTGCTTAAGTATCTGCATATTGCCCGGATGGCGGCGCAGCACGGCGCGAAGATCTACTGAATGTTCATTGCCTAAGCAGAGCAGTAGACGGCCTTCCACGGTGACCCGTACGCGGTTGCAGGTATCACAAAAGTTGTGGCTATGCGGTGAGATAAATCCAACGCGGCTTTCGCTGTCGAGCATCTTAAAGTAGCGCGATGGGCCCGGTGTGGTTTCGGCCGTGGCAATCAGCGGGTAGCGGGACTCAATCATCGCCTGCACGTCGTCGCTGGAGTAGAACGTCTCTGCTCGTGAGTGATCGGAGACATCACCCAGCGGCATTTCTTCGATAAAGCTAATGTCCAGGCCTTCTTGGCGGGCAAAGGTGACCAAGTCGATCACTTCATCGTCATTACGGCCTTTTAAGATCACCGCGTTGAGCTTAATACGCTTAAACCCAGCTTCCTGAGCGGCGTGAATGCCGTCAATCACTTTGGCGAGATCGCCGGTGCGAGTCAGCTGCTTGAAGCGTTCCGGAACCAGTGAGTCCAAGCTAATATTGAGACGCCGCAGGCCGCTGGCATAAAGCTGTTTAGCGTGCTTACGCAGGCTGGCGCCGTTCGTGGTCATGGTGAAGTCGGTAAGGCCCGGCATGGCGCCGATCTCATCGACCAGTTGGTCAATGCCGCTGCGCACGAGCGGTTCGCCACCGGTAAGGCGAATCTTTTCAACCCCCAGCTCGGTGAAGGCGCGGGCCACCATGGCAATCTCTTCCAGCGTCAGTACCTGAGCACGAGGCAGAAACGTCATCTCTTCGCTCATGCAGTACACACAGCGGAAATCGCAGCGGTCGGTGACCGAAATACGCACGTAGCTAATACGGCGGCCAAAATCATCAATCAGTGGCTGGTCAGCATGTGGTTGGTCAAAATGTGAGTGGCCAGCGCGTTGCTGAGTCGTTCGTTGCTCGGTCATAGCCATCCCGTTAGTGGTTGTATGCTGACTACCTCGCCTGGTTGTGCGCCGTCTTGGTCATCGGCAAGTTCAATCAAGCAATTAGCAGCCACCATCGAGGTTAAAATACCCGAACCCTGGGCGCCGGTGCTACGTACGTGTAACTGTCCTTCTCCATCAGTATGGTAGACACCGCGAATAAAATCAGTGCGCTTTAAGCGGCTTTTTAAGACGTCATCGGCAATCGCATAAAGGCGATGGGGCGGTGAAACCGGCAGCCCTTGAAGTCGATCCAGCAGCGGCGTCACAAACTGTAGAAAGGTTACCATGACCGCCACTGGATTGCCGGGAAGGCCGACGAACGGCGTGTGCTGTTCGCCTAACCAGCCGCAGGCCATGGGCCGGCCTGGGCGAAGCGCTACGCGCCAGAACGCTAAGCGGCCCAACTGCTGCAGCGCGGTGCGGGTAAAATCAGCCTGACCCACGGATACGCCGCCGCTGGTGATCACCAAATCGCTTTGCTGGGCGGCTTGCTCCAGCGCTGTTTGGATAGCGTCCTGTTCGTCCGGCAAAATGCCGAGATCAATCACGTCAGCGCCGTACTCGGCAAGCATGCCGATCAGCGTAAAACGATTCGCGTCATAAACCCCGGCCGGAGCAATAGGCTCGCCGGGGGCCGTGACCTCGTTGCCGGTCGAGAAAATCGCCACCTTCGGGCGTTGGCACACGGTAACCGTGGCATAGCCTAGCGACGCTAATAAGCCCAGCTTGGCGGCATCGAGTCGCGAACCTGCCGCAAGTGCCGTATCGCCAATCGCCATGTCTTCACCGGCCTGGCGTACATGCTGGCCGTGCTTGAGGCGCTCAGGCGACTCAATAATCACATGCTCAGGCTGTTCGTCTGACGGTTCGCGCAGCTGTTCACTCATCACCACTGTGTCGGTGCCTGGCGGCAATGGGGCGCCGGTGGTAATGCGTACACAGTGGCCGGCAGGCACCATTTCGCTGCGATACTGGCCTGCTAATACCTCTCCAGCCACGGGCCAATGGGTTTGCTTGGCCCCAACACCTTCTCTCGCCAAGGCCAGCGCCACGCCATCCATCGCCGCATTGGTATTTTGCGGCACGTTAAGCGTCGCCAGCACAGCGGTGGCCAAGCGGCGGCCATGGGCCTGTGCCAGAGGCACCTGTTCGCTGTCTAGCGGGCGCTCAATCAACGTAGCGAGCGCTTGACGGGCTTCGTCAACGCTAAGCATTTTCTCACCGAGATCAAAGCAGGAGAGCGTCACGTTGCCTCCTTGCCTTTAGTCGACAGCAGAACAGTTTCAAGGTGCAGCTTTTCCTCTTCAGTGTTGAGGTTAGCAAAGGCCTCGGGGCAGTCGGACATATCGACTTTGCACCAGTGATGGCGCGCATACCAGCGGTCGATTTTGCGCTCACCCTCGGCCAATACGGCGGCTAAGTCATCGGCGAGTGACGTACGCAGCAGCGCTACCACGGGGTGCAGCCGCTCACCGTCAAAGGCCACGCCAATATCATGATCGCCAATCCCTGCGACCAAACGTGCTACTAAGTCATCTGACAGGGCGGGAGAGTCACAGGGAACAATCAGCAGCCAAGGCGTTTTGGCTGCGCGCAGCCCGCTATAAATCCCCATGAGCGGGCCTTTGAAGCCTTCGTCGGCGCCCTCTATTACCAGATCAGCGATCACACGGTCAGCAAAGAAGCGGTAAGCATCGGCATTGCGATTGGCATTAATCAGCAGTTCGCCTACTTGGCCCTCCAGGCGTTTAACCGCATGGGCGACAAGAGGTAAGCCCGCAAAAGGCTCAAGTCCCTTATCGCGACCGCCCATTCTACGACCTTCGCCGCCGGCTAGAATCATACCGGTTAGTTCTTGGGTAGGAATCATGAGCGTGCCTGTGTTGATGAATGTGCCTGCTTTGATGAGCGCGCCTGTTTTGATGAATGTACTGTGGACGGTCGCTCAGGAATCGCGTCCAGCGTCAGGCGATGCTGGGTATTGATCGACTGAAAATGGCGGCCTTTAGCGCGGGCGATAAGCATCACGCCAAAGCGCTCGGCCAGCTCAACGCCTTTTTGCGTTACGCCTGAACGCGACACCAGTACGCTAATCCCCATTTGCGCCACCTTTAGCACCATCTCTGACGTCAGCCGCCCTGTGGTATAAAAAATATCTGCATTGGCACTATCTGCCTGCTGAAGCCATTGGCGCCCCGCCAGGGTATCTACGGCGTTGTGTCGCCCAACGTCTTCGACAAAATCGAGCACCTGTGCTTGATCGCAAAGTGCGCAGCCGTGAACGGCGCCAGCGCTCCGGTACGTTTCATTATAGGCGTTGAGATTTTGCAACAGCTGATAAAGCGTCGATTGTGCCAGCTGCGTATCGGGCAGCGCCATCAGCGCGGTTTGATCCAACAATTTACCAAACACCGTGCCCTGGCCGCAGCCGGTGGTGACCGTGCGAGTACTTAAGCGTGCTTCCAGGTCTTCAGGTAGGTGGCGGGTAACCACCACGGCGGCTTCTACCTCCCAGTCGACCTGCACGGCAGTCAAGTCCTCGGCAGCTCGCAGCAAGCCTTGATTGCGTAAATAGCCGACCACCAGCGCTTCGGGGTCGTCACCCAGGGTCATCAGCGTGACAATTTCGCGCTTATTGAGATACACGGTTAGCGCCCGTTCAGCGGCAATCGCCTGCTGGCGCGTATCGCCATATTCGTCAACGATGCTAATCTGAGTAGTAGCCGGTAAGCGGGCTCGGCTTAACTGAAGGGCAGGCATCCATGAACCTCGCTAAATAGTTCTCGCAAAACGTCGGGGTTGACGATGATGGGGCTGGGGATGCTTACTTGTCTACCCATTCAAGCTCCATCTATTCAAGCTCCTTCTATTCAAGTTCTGTCGACTCCAGTTTCAGGGTGCTAATGCCATGAGTGATAATTTACGCTCCATCAGTATCACATTGGTTGCCGAAGCCAAGCAGGTAAAGCGCTTTACCCTAACGCAGTGGCGCATTGCGGAACTTGCTTTGGGCGATCAGGGGCCTATCGCGCTGCAACTACAGCTTTCGATGACCGAGCGCGCGGCGTATCGCTTTAACCTCACCTCTAGCGCGCCGCGTCTGTTTGTCCGCGCAGGCTTTACCGGGCAAGCACCGCAACCCGATGCAATCACGGCTAGCCAAGATGTGGCGGCAGGCTGGATGGATGGTGAGCAGCAGGTGCTGGAAGCCTTGATGCCGATGGCGATTCAGGTATGGATTGAGAGCTACCTTGCTCGCCACGGCGAGGCGCCCGTCGAGGTACGCAAGAAAAAACGCAAGGGGGCAGGGCGCGCAAAAGAGATGCCTGCCAATGAGCCGCCGCGATGAGCCGCCTGGAACGCTGGTCGCGCCTAAAGCGCAATGCCCAAAAGGAAGGCGGTGTCTCGCCAAGCGTAGTGCCTGCCAGCGAGCCTGCAGATGACATCACCGTGGAGCCAACTGGCGCGTTTCATAGCGGCGCCGAGCAGCCGCACGCTACCGTTGATCAACGGTCGGCACCGGCACTGGACGCACAAGAGCCAGAACGCGAACCCGCGCCCGGCAGTCTCGATCACACGTTGCCCGACCCCGATACCCTGGGTGTCGGCAGCGACTTTAGTGCATTCATGTTGCCGGGCGTCAGCGGAGCCCTGCGCCGGCGCGCTTTGAAGCGCCTTTGGGCCACCGGTAATTACAACGTGCGCGATGGTTTGGATGACTACGATGCTGACTATCGCCAGCAGCTCAAGCCCATGGCCTCTGGGCTTGCCAGCAAACTGCGCAGCTGGACCCATAAAGTAGACGAGACGCTGGATAAGCCGCTAGAAGATGCTTCTGCTGAGCCACAAAAAGAGCAGGTGGCCAGCGAGCAATCCAATGATCACTTGATCGCGTTTGAAAACGAATCTGCTATACCTGGCAGCGCCAACGGTAGCGCTGCAGAAAAGCCCCTCCTAGACGACCAGTCTGATTTAATATTTACTCCCCAAAGAAAGTCTGAATACTCTCATTAATGGCTATAGAATCAATTTGTTAAAGTTAATTTTCTTCCTTTTTGCAGACTGCATTAAACGCAATTAAGTTGGCTAAACACCGCGTTACGCCTAGGCTCAACTTAGTGTCAACGAAACGTTATGCCATAATAGTTAAATAATATTACTCAAAATTATAATAAGAATTATTCACTGACCGTGAGAATGCATGAATCAAAGAATCCAACTGGCGTCGATAGACGACCAGCGTAATGCCGAGGCTCGGGAAACGGTACGTCGACGTATTTCGTGGCCTGCTAATTTAACGCCTGCTAATGTGACCTATCACAGCCGTGGCCATGCGCTGCTGATAGGCGCGGCCGCCGACGTATACCCGGCTGCCCGCGCTCTTCAGGGGCGCGGTCTTGCATCGCTTACGTTGCTTGTTACTTGGCCTGTTGGTAATGGTGCTGAAAGCGAGGCGGCAGAGCTAGTCGGCGCCAGCGAGCCGTTAGTGACGCAAATGCTCACCCACGAGCAGCTAAGCCAGCTACACATAAGCGGTTATTTGGGGGCGTTTAGCGCTCGGTTAGATGACGGCGATGCTCCGCTGGATCTCGCCAGGGCGCTGATTGAGCGCGCCGGATTTGACCTTGTGCTTGATCTTACCGCGATGGCTCATCCCCAGCGTTCAGAATTGCCGCCACCTGGCTACGTGGTGATGTCTTGGCAGGATGTTGAGCAGCGCAGCGAAACACTCGAAAATTTTGCCGGGCTGGTCGGTGAATTCGACAAGCCGCGCTATTTTCAGGTCAACAGCGACCTATGTGCCCACTCCACAAGTGGCAATATTGGCTGTACCCGCTGTTTGGATGTCTGCCCGGCGGATGCTATCTCCAGCATTCAAGGGCGCATTGAATCCCATATTGAAATTGACCCCTACCTTTGCCAAGGCGTGGGCAGTTGCACCAGCGCCTGCCCGACGGGGGCGATCGAGTTTCGCATGCCAGAAACACGCCGCCAGCAGGATACGCTATCTACTTGGCTCGCGGCCTATCGTGATGCGGGTGGCCAGGTGCCGGTGCTACGTTTTCTTACCCATGATTCGCAAGACGCTGAGCGCGCAACCGGCGTGGTGCCTGCAGGCCATGTGATTGATGCCCCACTGGAAGAGTTGGGAGCGGCGGGCCACGACCAGTGGCTAACCGCACTGGCTGCGGGTGCCGCCGAGGTGCGTATCCAGCTGCATCCTAGTATGCCTGCACGCTTAAGCACTTTTTTGAACGACCAGATCGCTCAAGCGCACGCCATGCTAGATGCTTTGGGGCACGACCGCGCTCGTGTACAGCTGATTGGCGTCGCCGATGGGGCCGCGCGTGATGCGCTGCCGACGCTTCCCCCTTTAACAGAGGCGCCGCTGCAGCTGCCTGAGCCTGAAAAGCGCACACGCTTGAACCGCGTGTTAGCGCGCCTTGCCGAGCTGGGTAGCCCTAACGGGGCACGCACCACGATGCCTGTAGGCGCTGCCTACGGCGCGATTCAGGTCGACCGCGACGCCTGTACGCTGTGCCAGGCCTGTGTCAGCAACTGCCCTACGCCCGCGTTAAAATCTGGCGGCAATACGCCCGCCCTTAGCTTTCTTGAAGCGGACTGCGTGCAGTGCGGTCTTTGTGAGCAGGCGTGCCCGGAAAACGCGATTACGCTGATGCCAGGCTTTTTGGCAGATGGCGCCCGTGAAACGCGGCATATCTGCCATGAAGAAGCGGCCTTTGAATGCATCAACTGTGGCAAACCATTTGCCACCGTGAGCACGGTAGCCGCGATTAAACAGAAGCTTGCCCATCATCCCTACTTTGCCGGTGAGGCGATGAGCCGCCTGGAAATGTGCGAAGACTGCCGGGTGAAGGATGTCTGGAAAACCATGATTCGCGATCCTGACGCGCAACTGAAGGTATAAGCCGATGACGGATGGATTGCCCGCGCTGAAAGAAGCGGATGCCCTACGTGCCGATATCTACCGGCTGTTGGCCACCTTATTGCGTCAAGCCCCGGATGCAGACCTGCTGGCATGGCTAGCTGAGCTGGCGATTGAACAAGATGGCAGCCAACTTGCAAAGCGCTGGCAAGCATTGGCAGATGCGGCAGTCGCCATGGATGAGACAGGCGCTGGCGTAGAGCCGCTTCAGCGCGCTCACTTTCGTCATCTGGTGGGCGTCATTCAGGGCGACGTCGTGCCGTATGCCTCATGGTATCGCAATGGTGAGTTGATGGAAGCCGCGCTAGTGGCGCTGCGCCAAGACCTCCGAGTGCTGGGCTTTGAACGCAGTGAGCACACCCGAGACCCTGAAGACCATCTGGCGGCGCTATGTGAAGTAATGGCCATGCTGATTGCGTCTGAAAGCCATGAACAGGCCTATTTTTTTAGTCAGCATATTGCCCCGTGGGCAGCCAGTTGTTTCGACGATCTAGGGCAGGTAGACACCGCTTTTTATGCAGCGCTGGGAGCGTTAGGCAGCGCTTATGTGGAAAGCGAGAGGGTGAGCTTAAGCATTGATGCTGACCACGCTCCGGTGCGCATTATTGAACGCAAACGTGGATAGATCGTCGGCGATAGTCGCGTATAAAAAGACCCAGTATAAAACATAGGCGAGAGGAGAAATCCATGCACACCCCCCACAATTCTGAGCGCCGCCGGTTTATGAAAACGGTTGGGTTAGGAGCCGCTGCCGCTGGTGCCGCGGCCGCCGCCGGTCATGTCACCTTAGCTCAGGCTGATAGCGCCCCGGCGAAAGAAGAAAAACAAACGGCTAACTACCGTGAGACCGACCACGTTCGGGCGTATTACGCCTCGTTGCGTGATTGACGGCAGAATGCCAGGAGATTTGCCATGCGCTTAACTCGCAAAACAGACGCCCCCAAGGCTCCCGGGCTGGGTATTTCACGTCGTCAGTTCCTTAAACGCAGCGGTGCTGCCACGGGTGGCGTTGCCGCGGTGGGATTTATGGGCGCGCCGATGATGCGGCGTGCCGAGTCCGCCGGTAAAACGCCCGTGCTGGATTCACCCGTAGAAACAAAGCGCACCATTTGCTCGCACTGTTCGGTGGGCTGTGGCGTCTATGCGGAAGTGCAGGAAGGCATTTGGACCAAGCAGGAACCGGCATTCGATCATCCGATCAACCGCGGGGCGCACTGTGCAAAAGGCGCCTCACTGCGCCAACACGGCCACTCTACGCGGCGCCTCAAGTACCCCATGAAGCTAGTGGCGGGCGAGTGGGAGCGCATGAGCTGGGATGACGCCATTGACGAAATTGGCGACAAGCTGCTTGAACTACGCGAAGCGCATGGCCCTGATAGCGTTTACTGGCTGGGGTCGGCCAAGTTTAGTAATGAGCAAGCCTACCTGATGCGTAAGCTTGCTTCGCTGTGGGGCACCAACAACACCGATCACCAGGCACGCATTTGCCACTCCACTACCGTTGCGGGCGTGGCCAATACCTGGGGTTACGGAGCGATGACCAATTCGCTCAACGACATGCACAACAGCAAGTCGATGCTGTTTATAGGCTCGAATCCCAGCGAAGCTCATCCGGTAGCGATGCAGCATATCCTGATCGCGAAAGAGCGCAACAACTGTGACATCATCGTGGCAGACCCGCGTTTTACTCGCACAGCGGCTAAAGCTAGCAAGTACGTGCGCCTGCGTCCGGGCTCAGACGTGGCTTATATTTGGGGCCTGCTGTGGCATATCTTCGACAACGGCTGGGAAGATAACGAGTACATCAACCAGCGCGTTTACGGCATGGATGAAGTGCGCGCCGAAGTCGCCAACTTCCCTCCCAATGTGGTTGAAGACGTGACGGGCGTTTCCGAAGCCGACATGTTTGACGTGGCCAAGCGGCTGTCTGACAACCGCCCTGGCTGCGTCGTGTGGTGCATGGGCGGCACGCAGCACACCACGGGCAACAACAATACTCGCGCTTACTGCATTTTAGAGCTGGCGCTAGGCAATATCGGTAAATCCGGCGGTGGTGCCAATATTCTGCGCGGCCACGATAACGTCCAGGGCGCGACCGATTTGGGCTTAGGCTCTGATTCGCTGCCGGGCTACTACGGCCTAGCGGAAGGCGCGTGGCAGCACTGGGCGCAGGTATGGGACGTTGACTACGAGTGGATTAAAGGCCGCTTTGATGACGCCGAATATGCCGATGGCCAGCCAATGTACACCAGCGGCATTACCGTCTCGCGCTGGGTTGACGGTGTGCTTGAAGATGATGAAAACATCTCTCAACGTACTGCATTGAAAGCCATGTTCTATTGGGGGCACGCGGTTAACTCTCAAACACGTGGCATTGAAATGCAGCAGGCGATGCGCAAGCTAGAAATGATGGTCATCGTTGACCCGTACCCCACCGTCGCATCGGTGATGCATGATCGCAGCGACGGCGTTTATCTGCTGCCTGCCGCCAGTCAGTTTGAAACGACCGGCAGCGTTACCGCCACGAACCGCTCTATTCAGTGGCGTGACCGCGTGATTGAACCGCTGTTTGAATCCAAACCCGATCACGAAATCATGTACTTATTTGCCCGTAAGTTAGGGTTTGGCAATGAGCTGGTAAAAAACTATCAGATGAACGGTGACGAGCCGCTGATCGACGATATCCTGCGTGAAATTAACCGGGGTATGTGGACGGTAGGCTACACCGGCCAAAGTCCTGAGCGCCTTAAAGAGCATCAAAAAAACTGGCATACCTTCAGTTTTGAGAATCTGCGCGCCCAGGGCGGCCCTGCCGATGGGGACTACTATGGCCTTCCATGGCCGTGCTGGGGAACGCCCGAATTCGGTCATCCCGGTTCACCCAACCTTTACGACACCAGTATCCCTGTGATGGAAGGCGGCATGGGTTTCCGGGCGCGCTTTGGTATTGAGCGTGACGGCGTGAATCTTCTGGCCGAAGGCTCGGCGCCAGTGGGTGGCGATATCGACGATGGCTATCCTGAGTTCAACGACCAGCTGCTTAAAGATTTGGGCTGGTGGGATGATCTGACCGCCGAAGAGAAGCAGGCAGCGGAAGGCAAAAACTGGAAGACCGACTTTTCCGGTGGTATCCAGCGTGTGGTCATTGAGCATGGCTGCGCGCCGTACGGCAATGCCAAGGCGCGCGCCGTGGTCTGGACCTTCCCTGACCAGGTGCCAAAGCATCGCGAACCGCTGTACACCACGCGGCGTGATTTGGTTGACCGCTTTCCCACTTGGGATGACTTCGACTCGATCATGCGTTTGCCGACCCTGTACAAAACGATCCAGGATCGCAACAACGCCAGCGAGTATCCCATTATTCTCACCTCCGGGCGGCTGGTGGAATACGAGGGCGGTGGTGATGAAACGCGTTCCATGTCGTGGCTTGCCGAGCTGCAGCAGGAGATGTTCGTCGAGATCAACCCGGCGAATGCCAATGATCTTAACGTCAAAGATGGCGATGATGTTTGGGTCGAAGGGGCAGAAGGGGGGCGCATAAAAGTCAAAGCGCTGGTTACGCCTCGCGTTGATCGTAACGTTGCGTTTATTCCGTTCCACTTTGGCGGCATGTTCCAAGGTGAAAGCCTGCGCGATCGTTATCCGGATGGGTCTGATCCATACATCATTGGTGAGGCGGCTAATACCGCAACGACCTACGGCTACGACCCGGTGACACTGATGCAAGAGACCAAGTGCACCATTTGCCGCATTGAGCGCGCCTGAGTCTAGAAAACAAGCCCTGGCATTAGGAGAACAACATGGCTCAAATGAAATTTATGTGTGACGCCGAGCGCTGCATTGAATGCAACGGCTGCGTCACCGCCTGTAAGAATGCTAACGATGTTGAATGGGGCATTCAGCGCCGCCGTGTGGTCACGCTCAATGACGGCGAAGCGAACGAAATGTCGATCTCTGTCGCCTGCATGCACTGTGACGACGCACCCTGCATGGCCGTTTGCCCCACTGACTGTTTCTACAAAACCGATGACGGCATCGTGCTGCACGACAAAGACCTGTGCATTGGCTGCGGCTACTGCCTGTACGCCTGCCCGTTTGGTGCGCCGCAGTTTCCTCAGCAGGATGCCTTTGGCGAGCGCGGCAAGATGGACAAATGTACCTTCTGCGCCGGCGGCCCTGCCGATAGCAAAGAAGAAGAGTACGAGAAGTACGGCTCTAACCGCATTGCGGAAGGTAAGCTGCCGCTGTGTGCCGAAATGTGTTCCACCAAAGCGCTGCTGGCCGGTGATGCGCAAGACGTCGCTGATATCTTTCGCCAGCGAGTGGTTCAGCGCGGTCACAAAGACGGTGCCTGGTCTAACAACCCCCAGGCGAGTGCCGACAACCTAGCCTATGATGCTGCCCATAAAGGGTAAGGAGGCGTGTCATGAACCAGTTGACTGCACAGGCGCCCAGCAGGGTGTCGCGCTCAGATAAAAGGCTCATCGCCCTGGGCATGTGGCGCTTTATGCTGGTGGCACTTGCGCTGTTACTTAGCCTTGGTTTTACGCAGGTAGCGGTAGCGCAGGCGGATCCTGATCGTGAAATGACCACCGCCGCTCCGGGCATTACCGCCGATCAGTGGCGTCAGGTGCGTAGCGGGGAAACTGGTCCCAATTACCGCGATTCGCGTTACGACAGCAACTACAGCCTGATCAATGCAAGTGGTGAAACCTGGCGGCAGATTCGCAATCGCTGGGTCTCACCGTTTGGGATGATTGCGATAGGCGGTACGGCCGCGTTGATTACGCTGTTCTACCTGATTGTTGGGCGCAAGCACCTGGAGGCTCCGCGCACCGGGCGCAAGCTGCTGCGCTGGTCGCTGGTGATGCGCGCGCTGCACTGGACGGTCGCCACGCTGTTTATCACCCTGGCGCTGACCGGTTTGAACTTGCTACTCGGTAAGTTTATTTTCCGCACGCTGTTTGGCGATGCCTTCTGGGCATGGATGATCGCAGCCTCGAAAGTGCTGCATAACTATTTAGGGCCTATTTTTGGCATATTGCTGGTGGTCATGCTGGTTAGCCTGATTAAAGAGAACATTCCTAAAAAGCACGACTGGGTATGGTTCAAAAAGGGCGGCGGCATGATTGGTAAACAGCATGTAGAAGCAGGCTTTGCTAACGGCGGCGAGAAAGCCTGGTACTGGCTGCTAGCCAGCGTTGGAGTGCTGGTGATTGCCAGTGGCTTTGTGCTCGATTTCCCCAACTTCAATCAGGGGCGCGACACCATGCAGTGGGCGAACATTATCCATGCAGTGGGTGCGCTGGGGCTGACCGCCGTTTCCTTGGGGCATATCTATATCGGTACGCTGGGTACGGAAGGCGCGTTAGAAGGTATGACCACGGGTTACGTGGATGAAACCTGGGCCAAAGAGCACCACAGCCTGTGGTACGAAGAGGTCAAGGATCAGACGGTTTCAGAAGAAGAGATCGCGGCGCGTAAGTCGTCTAGCGGCAGCGCCGAGCCTTCGGCAACGCGAACCAGCTGAGCACCATGCGCAGTATCTGAGACACCGCCATTTGGCGGTGTCTTTTGTTATGCTGCACCTTACGCCACTTTTAACGAGAGGAACGGCAATGTCAGCGTTTAACGAATTTGATCAGGCCACCCGTACCGAACTTGAAGCAGCCGCCTTTCGCCGCCTGCTGCGCCATTTGGACGACAACAAGGACGTGCAGAACATTGACCTGATGATTCTGGCGGACTTCTGCCGTAACTGTCTCTCCAAATGGATGGTGAGCGCCGCCGATGAGCGCGACAAGACGCTGGAGTTGGAGGCCGCGCGCGAGTACGTCTACGGCATGCCTTACAGTGAGTGGAAAGAGCACCACCAGGCAAAGGCGACCCCGGAACAGCTGGCTGCACTTGATGCGCGCCAAGCCAAGAAAAATAGCCAGGAGTAGGCGAATGGAATCCATGGTGCCTTTGAGCATAGCGGTACTCACCGTCTCGGATACCCGAACGGAAGACACGGATCGTAGCGGCCAATCGCTCGTTGAGCGCCTAACCAGCGCAGGGCATATCCTGGCGGAAAAGCGCATTGTGCCAGACGATGTCTACCGTATTCGCGCGGTGGTCGCGGAGTGGATAGCCAGTGGCGACGTGCAGGTGGTGATCACTACCGGCGGCACCGGCTTTACCGGCCGTGATTCAACCCCGGAAGCCATCTCAGTATTATTGGACAAGCGCATTGAGGGCTTTGGCGAGCGCTTTCGCCAGCTCAGCGGTGATGAAATTGGCAGCTCCACTATCCAAAGCCGCTGCTTAGGCGGTCTGGCAAACGCGACGGTAGTGTTTTGCTTACCCGGCTCAACCGGCGCCTGCCGCACCGGCTGGGACGGCATTCTGGCTGAACAGCTGGATAGCCGCCATAAGCCCTGCAATTTCGCTAACCTGGTCATTCCAGGCCGAGGTCAACATGGCTGATTTGCAGCCGATAGACGCCGCGCTTGTCGCTCTGCTAGCCGACGTGTGCCCCGTTGCGATCGAAAGTGTCTTGCTGGAAGCCGCCGCCGGACGAGTACTGGCCGATGCAGTGACCGCGCAGTTAAACGTGCCGCCGTTCGATAACAGCGCGATGGATGGCTATGCGCTGCGCGCCGTCGATGCCGGAAAGTGGCTACCCGTTAGCCAGCGTATTGCCGCAGGAACGCCAGCCCAAGCGCTGGCGTCGGGCAGCTGCGCGCGTATCTTTACCGGTGGGGAAATTCCTCCAGGGGCTGACTGCGTTGTCATGCAGGAGCGTGTTGACGTTGATGGCGAGCGCGCCTTGATACCTGCCGATGTTCCCAGCGGTGACAACGTTCGCCGCCGAGGTCGTGACGTGCGTCAAGGCAGCGTGCTGCTTAATGCCGGTGAGCGTCTGGAAGCCGCCGCGCTAGGCCATTTGGCCGGGCAGGGCGTTACTCAGGTCAGCGTGCGTCGCCGCCCTCGGGTGGCCTTGCTGTCGACCGGTGATGAAATCATCGACCCCGGCACGCCGCTGAAACCGGGGCAGCTCTATAACTCTAACCGGCCCATGCTGAAGCGCCTGTTAGAGAACTTTGGTGCTGAGGTGGTGAGCACGGTCAGCGTACCGGATGACTATGCCCGTACCGTGGCGCTGTTAAAAGAAGCCGCTGAGGCAGATCTTGTGGTCACCACCGGCGGCGTGAGTGTTGGTGAAGAAGACCACGTTAAGGCAGCGCTGGAGGCAATTGGCCAGCTCGATATGTGGAAGCTGGCGATCCGCCCAGGCAAACCCTTAGCGCTTGGCCGCTTGCCTCGCCGTGATGGCAGCCAGGCACGCTTTGTTGGTCTGCCGGGTAACCCTGTGTCGGGATTTGTGGGTGCTTGGCTGTTTCTACGCCCTTTGCTGGGCACAATGCTGGGCTGCCCGGCGCTAAGCCAGCTGCCCACGATTACCGCTAGCGCTAACTTTGCCACCTCAACCGGCCCGCGCGAGCACTACATGCGCGTCACGCTGCAGTTTACGCCTAGTGGAGTGACCGCCGATGCGTTTGATGATCAGAACTCTGGCGTGCTCTCGTCGTGTATTAGCGCCGATGCGTTTGCGGTCATTCCTGCTAATAGCGAAATAGCCAAGGGCGATTCGATCAGCTGTTTATGGTTGGCAGGCGCTTAGTGAACAGATTAAACGATCGCGTGGGGCACAAAGCAGGAGGAATCTTTAGTGATGCGCCCTACGTCTTCGCGTATCCCCATGCCGCAGGCGCGGTCACCGACGACCCAACTGCCAATTAAGGCGTGGTTGTCACCAAAGCGCGGCATCGGATGGTACGCCTGGCGAATCCAAGGGCTGTCGGTATATGGGCCGCCCACGGCTTCATGCTGGCCGGCTGGGGTAATCAGTTCTACATTACTGCCTTCCCGTGAGAAGAACGGCTTGCGCACCCAGCCCGCTGGCAGCGGTGGACTGCTGGCATTCTCGAAAAACGCCGGAAGCAGGTTGGGGTGGCCTTCAAAATGCTCCCACAAGAGCGGCAAAATACCTTTGTTAGACAGGATGGCTTTCCAGGGGGGCTCAAACCAGTGCGTGTTCAACTGCGGAATAGCCTCGCCAAAGGCATCATCGGCCATCTCTTCCCACGGGTAGAGTTTGAACAGCGCGTGGATAGGCTGGTCATCTAAATCAACAAAGTGCTCGGTACCGGGCTGTAGCCCGATATCTTCGGTGAAGATAAACGGTGCGTTCAGGCCCGCCTGTACGGCCACATCCTGTAAATAGTGCACGGTGGCACGCTCTTCGGCGTTATCTTTGATGCAGGAAAAATACAGCGTGCGTGCGTCCAGGCGATCGCCAAGGTGTGCCATGGCATTGATCAGCCGTTCTTGAATCGAATTGTACTGGTCGGCGTGGCGCGGCAGAATGCCTTGAGCAATCGCCTGTTCAAGCCACACCCACTGAAAAAAACCGGCTTCGTAAAGCGAGGTGGGCGTGTCGTAATTGAGTTCCAGTAGCTTGGCCGGGCCGTCGCCGGAGTAGGCAAAGTCCATCCGTCCATAAAGATGCGGCTGGCCTGATGTCCATGAGTTATGGATGCTGTCCCACATGTGCTCGGGTAGAGCCAAACGCTGCATAAGTGCATTGGAGTGGCAGACTTTATCGACCAGCTCCATGCACATCTCATGCACCGCTTCAGTAGGCGCTTCAATATCTCTTTCCACCTGTTCCATGGTGAACTGATAGTAGGCGTCTTCTTTCCAGTAGGGCTCCCCGTCAATCGTATGAAAATGAAACCCCAGCTCTTGTGCCAGGGCTTTCCATTCTTTGCGTTCAGGGATATCGATTCGTAGCATAGTCGTATCCGCTGATGGCTAGGAGCCCCAGCCACCCCGCGCCGAAGAGCGCGAGCCAAAGCCTCTGCGCTGAGACGCGGCCTGGCGATTCTGGGCCACAGAGCTACGCATTGACTCGTTGCGCTGAGATACGCGCTGCGTGGCTTGGTTAGAGGCGGTGTTCCAGTTGCCCTGGTTCTGGCGGTTGCGGTATACCGGCTCTTGGTAAACCCGCTCAAAGGAACGACCACGGCTAGTGTTGGACATCATGCTGCCGACCATATAACCCATCATGGCGGGCATAAACCAGCTGCCACCCGTGCTGCCAGTGGCGGCTTGGGACTGTTCTTCAGTGGGTGCGGCGCAAGCGCCTTCGCCGTTTTCCGCCTCACATTCTTCAAGCGTGTTATAACGCGGCACCGCTTCTAAGGAAGCCTTGTAGGAATCTTCGCAGGCACTGCGCGTATAAACATTCTCTGCAACGCACTCATCGACGCTCTGAAAGCTTTTCGGCTCATCGAAGTCGACTTCAGTGATTTGTTCTTCTTGAGGCGGCTGACCACAGGCGGTGAGACCAAACGCGCTGGCACCCATCATCGCTAAGGTAAGGCGACCACTACGCTTACGACGTGGCAAATGCGGGGTGCGATCTTGTGTAGACATACCGGCTTTCTCCTTTGCTATGCCATCATTACCAAGTCATCGAAGCGGCGTTGAGCAAGCCAACGGCCACGGCTACGCTTGCCATTAAAATACCGTAAGCCTGATGACCTTCGGTGATGTGCTGAGAAAGACTTTCACCCTGCTTACGCAAAAATAGCTTAACCGCGAAGAAGGTTGCCAACTGGACGATAAAGGCCACGACGCCCCAAAGCACAAAATCGATAAAGTTGATCGAGTGCGCCATTGCGCCATACAGCGGAATGGTAAAACCTAGAATGGAGCCGCCGTAAGCAGAGGCCGCAGCGGCATTGCCTGCCCGAATCAGCGCCCACTCGTTGTGCGGCGTAATACGGCTGTAGCAGTACATAAAAGCGGCTAACAGAACGATCGCGGTCACTAGGTATGCCAAAAATGACGGCAGGCCGTAGAGGTAATTTACCATGGTACTTATTTCCTTCGAGAGGCTTGTTTAGATTGTAAAATTATCGAGCGGGTTACACCGCATCAATGTCGACGGAGGCTACATCGACACCGACGTTTTGCACCAGCATATAGCCACCTTCACCATCGTTTTCAGCGCTTAGCAGTAAATACTCCATGCGCTCAGTATCTTGTATTGTGCGCTCGTAAAGCATGGCATGGTGTATGACCGTGCGTGCCACGATGCTTTCCGTGGTCATTACCTGTTCTTCAAAGATCACTGGCGGTGACCACAGGCTTTCGCCGTTTCCCCAGGCACGCTCATAGCTGCAGGTGCGCGGCTCATCATCTGTCGAAGCAAGGGCGATAGTCTGCGCGCCGATGCCGTCGGGCTGCTTGGTTTCACCGTTTACGACATCGTCAAACTCGGCATCCGACAGATGGGCAACACGATAAAAGTCGAATAGCTTATATTCAAGTACCTGACCATGCTCAATGTTGGCCTGCAGCCACGTGTCGTTGTCTAAGTAAAAGCGCACTAAGTGTGCCCCTTGCCCCAGGTCAACGTGCCCGACAGCGGCGATATGATGATAGGCGTCATCATCCCAGCGAAACAGAGCGTCCTGGTGAGCGCGTAGGCCAATCAGCTTAATGTTGACGCGCCCATCCAGCCGCAGTCCTTCGAGGTCTTCCTGGCTGATGCCTGTGGGCAACCCTGCGGCTACCGAGCGGCCTGTGCTCGGTTCGTGGGCTTTTTGCGTGTTGGCGCGAAAAAGTGCCTTGAGGGTGTCAAACATGGCCTACCTCGTTAGTGAATACGGCTGCTCAGCAGCTTGGTCATACAAGCGATGAGCTTTTACTCTTGTGCGGCGCTTTTCTTCGCTTTCAGGCGCGCTAGTACATCATCGGCTTTACGCTGTGTGCCGCCAATACCAGCCGCTTTTAGACGCGCTTCAAGCGAGCTTCCGCTCTCTTCTGCCGCCATTTCATCCGCCGCGCTCATTTGCGCTGAGTTAAGCTGCTGACGCTCTTTGATGCGCTCAAGAGATTCCATCGCGCTGCTCATGGCGCTGTTTTGGCCGGAATGACGAGCCGCGACGGCCGACTGGGCTTTTTGCGCCGACTCAGTGGCTTTTACAACGCTAACCTGTTGTTTAAGCTGGCGCAGCTGGTTGTCGGTGCCGCGAATCGCGCCGCGCAGTTTTTCGATGCTGGCATCGTATTCGCTGACGATCGCGCGCTCTGCTTCGAGATCATCCTGTAGCGCGACCATGCGCTCGGCTACTTCCACCGCCAGCTCTTCTTCACCTTTATCGAGTGCCGCCTCAGCGCTTTTTTCCAGCTCAGCAACTTTGCTTTCCAAGGTGTCCGCTTTGTTGCTGTTTAACTGGCGCTGGCCCATTAAGCGGGTGAGCTCGGTTTTCGATTGGCTAAGGTGGTTTTCCGAGTCGCGAATTTCCTGGTCTAAAATGCGCAGTGCCTGTGAATCCACCACGGTTTGACCGGTTTCATTCGCTTTACCGCGCAGGGCCGTCATGATTTTGCTTAACATAGAGAGTCTCTTTTAAAAAATATCGTTATCTCACCGCCGCCCTACAACGACTAATCGCTATCAATATTAACCCTATCAATAGTGACCACAGAGGCGACGGTACATTAATCGGTATCAGACGAAGTGCGTTTGAATCAGTTCAGCGACATCCATAGCGGCAGCGGCCGTGGCGTGCAGCTCAGCGCAAATGGATTCAAGCTTGGAGTCGCCAAACAGCTGTCCGTAGGCCACATAAACATCTTGTCCGTCGATTTCTACAATGCCGACAGAGGCTAACGGTAGTGAAATACCCTGACGCAGCAGCACGTCGTTCAGTTCAGCGGTTTTGGTCACGCTTTCCACCGCCACAATGGGCGCCATCGCGATCCACTCATTTTCGCTGCGCGAAAGCGTCATCGGCAAGTTGCCGTAATCGTTAAGTTCCCAAATCAGCGTTTGATTCGTTTCATCCAGGCTGATTGTCGCCTGGGGCCACTCGATCGTTGCAGCATCGTCGCTGCTGGACGATGGCTGGCTTACTATACGATACAGTTCGGCGGCGGTTATACCATTAGTGACGGTAGGCTGAGTCAAGGCGATTTGCTCCATCGTTCGTTAAGTGGTTTCACCTTAACACTTAGTGAAGCAAATGGTTCCTTTTCCCAGAAGAGGCCTACTAAAAGCCCCGCACGCGGCGGGGCCAAAGGCTCGGATGAGTATGCTTGTAGAGCGGGCAGTTAAGACGAGCGATAGGTGTCATTGAACTGCTTACGCAGCTCATTTTTCTGTACTTTGCCCATAGTATTACGCGGCAGCTCATCGACAAAAAACACCCGCTTGGGCTGCTTGTACTTGGCCAGTCGCCCGTCTAAATATTGGATCACTGCCGCTTCTTCAAGCGTGTTTGCTTTAGCATCAGCGCCTTGTTGGCGCACGACTACCGCCGTTACGCCCTCACCAAAGTCAGGGTGGGGTAAGCCAATCACCGCTGACTCAGCGACCTGTGCAAGCTCATCGATCACTTGCTCGACTTCTTTGGGGTAGACGTTGTAGCCACCGGAAATCACTAAGTCTTTGTCTCGGCCGACGATATGCACATAGCTCTGATCGTCGACCATGGCGAGATCCCCGGTAATGAAAAAGCCATCATCGAGCAGCTCTTCACGGGTTTTTTCAGGCATCCGCCAGTAGCCGATAAACACGTTCGGGCCGCGAATCTGCAGCATGCCTATTTCGCCATGCGCCACCTCATCGCCGGTCTCACGGTTGGTAATGCGCATTTCCACGCCGGGGAGCGGCATGCCGACGGTGCCCGCGCGCCGTGCGCCTTCATAGGGGTTGGAAAGATTCATATTGGTTTCGGTCATGCCATAGCGCTCAAGAATCGCATGGCCCGTTTTAGCCTCAAAGGCTTCATGCGTTTCAGCGGTCAGCGGGGCTGAGCCGGAGACGAATAACCGCATGTTGGCGGTAGCTTCTGGGGTTAGGCGCTCATCCTGTACTAACCGAGTATAGAAGGTGGGAACGCCCATCATCACGCTGCCACGGGGCAGCTCGTCAAAGATGATATCGGCATCAAACTTAGGCAGGAAAAGCATGCTAGCACCCGCCATCAGAGTGACGTTACAGGCAACGAATAGACCATGGGTGTGAAAGATGGGAAGGGCGTGAATCAACCGATCATCCGCGCTGAAGCGCCATGCTTTTAAGAGGGTTTGTGCATTAGAGGCAAGGTTTTTATGCGTAAGCATGGCGCCTTTAGAGCGCCCGGTAGTTCCCGAAGTATACAAAATAGCGGCCAGATCGCGCTCGCCGAGTGTCACAATATCTTCGCGTGGTGCTGACTGGCGGGCGTCGTCCATCAAGGTGCCGTCTGCGATACTGCCCAGGGTGGCTACCGCTGGGCAGCCGGTGTCTGCGGCCAATGCGCGCGCCTCATCTGCTGCCTTGGGCCGACAAACGAACAGCGCAGGCTCGGCGTCATTTAAGAAGTAGCGAATTTCATCGCCGGTGTAGCCGGTATTTAAGGGCAGATAAACGCCGCCGATGCGCAGGCAGGCTAAATAAAGCAGGATTGCTTCGGGGCTTTTATCGACCTGGACGGCGACACGATCGCCTTGTTTTACGCCAAGCTCGGTTAGTGCTCCGGCAAGCTGCGCGCTCATGTTCAGCGCATCGGTATAACTGTAGTGGCGACCTTCGCGCGTGGTAATAAACGCGGCATCAGCACGCTCGCGCATCTTGGCGGCAAACGTTGTAAATAGGTTATGGCTCATTTGGTTGTTTCTCCCTTAGCCAGTTTGCGCGCGCGACGAGCGAGGTCGCGCACCTCATTTGAGCAGGCAACGGTGGCCTTGGCGGTATAGTTTTCGTGGTTGTGCTCGATATCGTCCAGCACATATAGATAGTTGACCATTAAGCTGGCGCCCTGTTGAAACCCCTTGACGGACGTGTCGCCTAACCAGTTGATACGGTGCAGCTCAGCACCGTTGCCCAGGTGAAAACGCGCGACCGGATTTAGCGGCAGGCCATGGCTGTTTTTCTCATCCACCAGGTAGCGCGCGGCCAGCGGGCGAATCGCGGCTTTAAGCTGCTCTTCATGGGCTTTATCTTGATGCCACGCCGGTGTTTCAAGCGCTTTGAGTGTCTGTCGCAGCGGCTGGGGCAGCTGTTCATCATCACGCTGGGCTTGCAGCCATTGAGCGAAGCCGGGCACCGGCGAAAGCGTCACAAAGTATTTAAGCTGCGGCAGTTCCTGAGACAGTTCCTGAACCACCTGCTTGATTAAAAAGTTGCCAAAAGATATTCCGCGTAGCCCCGTTTGGCAGTTGCTGATGCCAAAGAACGCCGCGGTATCGGCGTCATCCGGATCATTGAGTCCTTTTTTATTGCCAGGTCTCTCGCCGGACATCTCGCCAGACACCTCTCCAGATAAGATGGGCTGAATACGGCTCGGCAGACCCTTATGCAGCGCGACTTCGACAAAGATAAGTGGCTCGTCGCCAATCGCCGGATGGAAGAAGGCAAAGCAGCGCCGGTCGCGAGCGTCTAGGCGTCGACGCAAATCGTTCCAGTCTTGAATTTCATGGACTGCTTCGTAGCGAATAATCTTCTCTAGAATTGAGGCCGGCGTGTTCCAATCAATACGCTTGAGCATCAAAAAACCGCGGTTAAACCAAGAGCCAAATAGATGATCAAAATCATCGTCAATCGCAGCCAGTTCAGGCTGTTCGCGTAATAATCTTAGTAAGTCTTCGCGCATTTTAACCAGCTCAAAAGTACCGTCGCTGGCCAGATTCAAACGCCGGAAGAGCTCCTGACGACGTGGCTCACAGGCCTCGAAAAGCCGTTGCAGTGAGTCATTGTCACGGGCCTCATGGTAGCTTGCATAGGCAGCGTCGATAGGACCTGGCTCGGCCGCGAAGTCAGCTGATAGGCGAGCAAAGAAGCTGCTTTTTTCAGCATCTGAAAGGCGTTGATAGATCGCTAAGGCGCGACTTGCCAAGGCAATGCTGGAGGCTTCCCCATCGCTTTCAAGCAGCGCTTGGCAGGCTTTGACTAGCTGGCGGTGGTCGGGCGTTAGCGTCTCAGGCTGGCGGCGTCGCAACAGAGCATCACGCTGGGTGATGTTGTTGAACAGCTCCTGAAGAAACATCATGTTCATTATTTGCTCCTCAACCCATGATCAAATTAGGTAGCCACAGGGCGATGCCTGGGAAAAGACAAAGCAGCAACATACCCAGCACCATGCATAGCGCGTAGGGCAAGCTGCCCATCAGAATGTTGCGCAACGAGATATCCGGCGCGATGCCTTTAATAATGAATAGGTTAAGGCCCACCGGTGGCGTGATCAGGCCGATCTCCAGGTTGATGGTCAAAATGACGGCAAACCAGTAGGGGTCGAAGTTGGCCGCCAAAATGATAGGCAATAAAATCGGCGCAGTCATCACGATCACGGCGACGGGCGGTAGGAAGAAGCCGGCTACCAGCAAGAAAAGATTAATCACCCCCATGAGTACCCAGCGGTTTACTTCTAAATCTGCAATCGCGGCCGCCACGGTTTGGGTGATAAACATTGAAGACAGCGCGTAGGCAAACACTTCGGCGGTGGCAATAATCAGCATGATCATCACGCTTTCGCGCAGCGAGTCGCGCATGATCAATTTAATCGGACCCAGCTGCCACATGCGGTAGATAAGAATAGCCAGCGCCAAACAGAGGAATGCACCGACGCCCGCTGCCTCCGAGGGTGTTGCCACCCCGCCGTAAAGAGCAAATAGAATGCCCGCTACCACGCCGAGAAACGGCAGTACACGTACCAATGCCTTCATGTTGGTATCGACATTCTGCTTGACGGTCTGTTTTAGCCGCTCGGCGGATTCCGCCATTGGGTTGCTATAACCCCCGGCTCTTTTGCAGGCGATCATGGTCCAGGTCATAAACAGGCCTGCGAGCATAAAGCCCGGCACCACGCCGGCAATAAACAGCCGCCCGATCGAGGTTTCGGTGGAAATCCCGTAGATGATCATGGTGACCGACGGCGGAATCAAAATCCCCAAGGTGCCGCCGGCGGCAATACAGCCCGCCGCAACGCCGTCGGGGTAGCCGCGTTTGCGCATTTCAGGAATGCCCATTTTACCTATCGCCGCACAGGTCGCCGGTGACGAGCCTGAAAGTGCGGCAAAAATCGAACAGGCGCCGATGTTGGAAACGGCCAAGCCGCCGGGCAGCTTACCCATCCACAGATCCAGCGAGCGATACAGATCACGCCCCGTGGGCGAGGATGCCACCGCAGCGCCCATCAAAATGAACATGGGAATGGCGACAAAGCCAAATTCCGCAATGCGATCAAAAAAGGTCTCCCCGAAGTAAGTAAGCTCGGAAAGACCGCGATCATAAAGCAGCGCCAGCAGGGATACGCCGCCCAGTGCAAACGCAATAGGGGTGCCGATGGCCATTAGTGCAATCAACGCGATGGCGACAATAATGCCTAACGTAATGGGATCCATGCTCAGCTCTCCCCACGTAAAATTTCAGCCACATACTGAAGTGATAGCAGGGTCGCGCCGACGGCCATCGGCAACAGTGCCGGCCATAGCGGTGGGTTCCATACCGAGCCCGTGGTCCAGTCGCCGTGGAGGGCCTCAAGTACGTAAACCCAGCTGGCATACGCTAAGGCGGCACAAAAGCCGAGACCAAATAGCGATGCCACTAAGCGCATGCCTTTTTGGGCAATGCCACCCAGCGCATCGGGCACAATCGTGATTGCGACGTGGCCGCCGGTCATTAAGACGTAGGGGCTACCCATGAGCATCGCCCCGGTGACCGAAAAAATGGTGAACTCGGTCTGCCAACTGGTGCTCATTCCCAATGCGTAGCGCACAAAGACCATCTGGCAGATAACCAGCACGCCAGCAATAAACATCGCGCTGGCTAAGTAGGCAGAATAGCGAGAAAGCACGTCCATGGCGCGAATGTAGCCGCCAAGAATGCCCCCGCGTGAGGAGGGTTCGTGAGTGGTGGTTGCCATATTTGTTCATCCGGCTGAGCAAGCATCATAAGGCGGCCACGCCTAGCGGAGTGGCCGAGCTATTAGGTGTTAACCCGTTGCTTACTCAACGGCAAGAGCCGCATCGATAATGGCCTGGCCATTAGGTACGTTCTCAGCAAAGTTTTTGTAGGAGGTCTCGCGGGCGATATCAAGCCAAGCGTTGTAGTCTTCTTCGCTCATGCTGACGACTTCAACGCCATTTTCTTCGTAGAGGTCGACCATTTCTTGATCAATCGCCGCCGCGGCGTCGGCGAAGAAATCCTGTGCCGATTTGCCAGCTTCCATCAGCGCCGTTTGCTGCTCCTCGTTAAGCCCCTGCCACACTTGCTCCGAGATCAAAATCGGCTCGTACATAAACCACAGTGCGAAGTCGCCTGGCTGGGTCAAACATTCAACCTGCTCGTAAAGTCGAAAGGAGATAAATGACATGGAGGACGTGTTGGCTGCTTCCAGCACGCCAGTTTGCATGGCGGTATAAATCTCAGAGGAGGGCATTGAGGCTATGGATGCGCCTGCCTCTTTCAGCATCTCTTCAAACGCAGGACCCGCCGCACGAATATTCTGCCCGCTCACGCTATCAGGTGACGTTATGCACTGCTCGCTGGAGGCAAAACCGCCAGACAACCAGGCGTCGGCAAGTACGCGCCCGCCACCTTCTAAAATGACATCTTTGATGAGCCGCATATATTCGGAGTCATTCAGGCGCTGGGCATGTGCCTGATTGCGCACTAAGCCCGGCATCAGCGTGGCAGAAAACTCAGGGTGGCGGCCGCTGGCGTAATCAAGCGGTAGCGACGTGATATCCAATCGGCCTCTCGCCAGTGCTCCCCACTGCTCGCGTGCTTTGAACAGTGATTGGCCAGGGTAAACTTCGATGGTCAGACCGACGTCCGCGGCGGCCACTTCGCGGGCCATGAGCTGAACCATTTCATCGCGCACATCCCCCTGGCCACCGGGGAATTGGTGCGAGGCGCGTAGTACGGTATCCGCAGAGGCATGAGAAGCCGCAATAGCAAGACCTAGTGCAGCCGCGGTAGGGATCAAATAGCGTTTCATGTGGCATCTCCAACACTTGTTGTTATGTTTTTGGATTAGCTTTTGTGTGTTCATCAGGCAAGCTGATATATATTTCAATAGCGGTTAACTGTGCTAATGTCAACTATATGGTCTTTTTAAATGCGTGAAATAAGCCACGATTCAGGAGGTAAAACATGACGGGCATTAAGCGTTCAAACGCACAGCGACTGAGAGATTCTCTCGAAGATGACATCATTAATGGCCGCCGTGTCCCTGGAGAGCGGCTCGACCCTGAGGCCTTGGGGCAGGCGTTTCAGGTCTCGCGCACGCCGGTGCGTGAGGCTTTTCAGCAGCTGGTTGCCAGCGGGTTGGTAACGGTGTCACCCAAGAAAGGCACCTTTGTGGCAAAAGTCGGAATCGACCAGTTGATCGAAATGTTTGAAGTCATGGCCGAGCTTGAAGGAATGTGCGGCCGCCTCGCTGCCCGCCGGATCACCGATCAGGAGCTGACGGCACTACGTGAAGCGCATCGACGGTGCGAAGCGGCTGCCTTAGCCGGTGATAGCGACGAGTATTATTATGAGAATGAAGGCTTTCACGACTGCATTTACGCCGCCAGCCACAATACTTTTTTGGCTAGCGAAGCGCGTCAGTTAAAGCAACGCCTCAAGCCCTACCGGCGCCTGCAGCTCCAGGTGCGCCAGCGGGTGCATAGCTCGCTGAGCGAGCATAAAACTATCGTAGAAGCGATTGAGAAGGGTGACCCTGTGGCGGCGCAGCAAGCATTGAGCGACCACGTGTTGATTCAAGGCGAGCGCTTTAGCGATTTCGTTTCTAGCGTGCGGCGTATGGAGGGGCCGCTAGAGCATACCGGTTAGATTTATCCCTATCGGTGGGGTAATGGCCCTTGCCGACATTGGGCTTTGCGCTGACACTCATAGCTATCGCCAACGCTTTGCTTCTTCCTACGCTGATTCCTCAGTGGAGAGTGCCTCATGCCTTTAACGGTCGCTTTGTTATCGCTCTGCCAAGCGCTGTTGGTCACCGGCAATGTATTGCTGATTGCTGTTTCGCCGCTGATTGGAGCGTCGTTAGCGCCCAGTTCCTCCTGGTCCACCGCACCGGTCGCCACCCAGTGGCTGGGGCTAATGTGCGCCACCATTCCTGCCTCGCTCATCATGGCCAGGCTGGGCCGTAAACGCGGCTTTATACTGGGTAACATCGTTGGGTTGGTGGGCGCGCTGGTCGCCGTGCAAGCGTTGATGAGCCAGCGTTTTGGGTTGTTCTTGCTGGCAACATGGTTGATTGGTATCGGCATTGGCTTTGGCCAGCTGTATCGCTTTGCCGCGGTGGAGGCGGCACCCGCCAAGCTACGTGATCGAGCGATTGGTTTGGTGATGGGCGGTGGCGTGCTGGCTGCCTTTGCTGGGCCTTGGCTAGCAAGGGTGAGTCGTGAGCTTGGCGACGTACCCTTTTTGGCGAGTTTTGTGGGCTTGGCCGCGCTCTACGCATTGGCGTTAGTGGTATTAATGCTAACAAGATTACCGCCTGCCTCGCGCACCCATGGTGAAGGCACCCCGCTGCCGCTGGGTAAGATACTCCGCCAGCCCGGCTTCATTGTGGCGGTGAGCGCGGCGATGGTCGGTTACGGTGTGATGAACCTGGCCATGACGGCCACACCGCTTGCCATGGCAGGGGCTGGGCACCACTTTAACCACGTTTCCATGACCATTCAGTGGCACGTGGTGGCGATGTTTTTACCCTCGTTCTTCACCGGCCATTTGGCCGCCCGCTTCGGCGCCAAGCAGGTCATTGTGGCAGGCTGCCTGCTGCTGGTGGCCAGTGCGTTGGTTGCCCAGTGGGGGATCGGTTTAGCCGGTTTCAATGTGGCGCTGATTCTGCTGGGTTTGGGCTGGAGCTTTACGTTCCTACCCGCTACTGGGCTGCTCACTGAAAGCTACCGCCCGGTAGACAAGGCGCGGACACAGGCCACCAACGAGTTTTTAGTGTTTGGCACCGCCGCCATCACTGCGTTGCTCGCAGGACCTTTGGTCAGCAGCTTGGGATGGGCGACGCTTAACCTACTGTTGATCCCCGCTGCGCTGGTGCCCTTGGCGGTACTGTTGTGGCAGCATCGCGCCAGTTTGGCACACGCTTAGAAATCCCCCGGCGCGCACTGTAGGCAGGTAAGCCCGAGTGCGCGCCACTGGGTGACCACGGCATCGCGGTCATCCAGCACCAGCCAGGGGGCGAAGCCGTCGCGGCGCATTTGATTGAGAAGTGCGGCTTTTACCTCTTCATCATCCACATGATCATCACCCTCAGGGCGTAGGTACATGGCATCGAAAGGAATGGTGTGGCGCTCTAGCCAGCGCTGGGTATGCGCTCTGTGGCTATCCGGCCGGCCGCTGCAAATCACAATCTGCTGACCTTGTGCCTTGAGCATTTTCACCAGCCTGACAACCGGCTCAATGACCGGCGCCTCGGCCATATGGGCGAAGAAGGGTTCCCACTGTTTTTGGCTACCCAGCACCCAGTCGCTGACCTGGTGGGGATGAAACTCGGCAAGGGTACCGTCAACATCAACAATTACTGCGGACATGCAAAACTCCTTAGTGGCGAAAAAGTGGCTGAGCGCGCATCGGCTTTAAGTCGGCGAGTCGTACAGAGGCGCTTACCCAGCAGCCTGCTCCACGTGTTCAATTCATGATCAGTAAGCTGAGTAAATAGCGGAACGGTCTGGGTAGCGCCTAACTGATCGGTGAGTGCCACCAAGTGCGAGGCACGCAGGTGCACATTCCAGCGCTGCGCGCTTATCTTTCCTGCGGCGAGCTGGGCGCAGCGTTCGGGCGTTAAATAGCCGGTATGCAGTAGATGATGATGGGGCCACTGATCTGGCGTGTCATCGCGGTCGCTAATCAGTTGAAGCGTGGCATTTGGGTCATTCTTACCTGTCAAAACGCGGGCAATGGCGGCATCGATGCCCGGGCGTCTTAGCGTGACAGGCTGGGCAAGCAGGCTTGCCAAGGCACGTCGTATTGCTGGATCAATCGCCAAACTTATTCCCTGTTGCAGGGCTAGCTGGCTAAGCCATAGCGCCAGCTCCAATGCGCGACCAGAGGTGGGAACGGGGAGCGCGAGCGGACGATGAAGCTGCTGGCGCAGCTGCTGATAGCACACTGCTTGCGGGGCATCGTAGCTGCCGTAAGAGCCGTCAAGTAGTGCAGTGGCGGCTTTGGGCGGCGTATCGAACGGGAACACCCGCGACTCAAAGCAAGCATCGCCGCTGTAAAATACGCCGTTGCCCATCGCTAAGTGCAGCCATACGCCCCCTAGCGAGTGGCCGGCTTGCCCCGTGGTGACGTCAATGCCTGCGACGTTTAGCGAGCCGCGCTCGGGCAATGGTCGCCAGGCGCGGCTAGGTGGCAGCGCCTGAGCGACCAGCGGCGTGCAGTACAGCGGCACATCGTCAGGCAGGTGGGCCACACCGCCAATATGATCGATATGATCGTGACTAATCAGCACTGCGTCTACATCAAGACGGTTGGCCCACGTGATGGTGTCACCGGGATGGAGCGCGCCGCCTGCATCCAGCAGCAGGCGTTTGCCGTTCGCCTCGACCACGATAGCGGCAGGGCCTTTGTCGCCTAAGCCGCTTAGAATGTCGATGTTGACGGTCATTGGTCGGGCTCCAGACACCAGCCTTGAAGAAGGGTGGCAGCGACTTGACTACCCAGTTCAGGTGCGCTGTGGTGATAGGCGAGCAGCGTTTCGCCGCTGGGCAGACGCAGGCTGAGCTCATAGCGCTCGCCACGAAAAATGACGCTTTCAACCTGAGCGGGCAGTTGATCTGCCATCGCAGCAGAGAGGCTGATCCGAATATGCTCGGGGCGTACCAGTACCGTTTGAGTGCGCTCGGACGCCATGGCATTCAGGCCGTGCATTAGACTGGCGCTCTCCAGGTGCTGCCCAGGGCGGCCAGCGGCGACGTTTAGCTGGCTGCCTTGGCCTATAAATCCCGCGACCCACGCTGTACGCGGCTCACGATAGAGCGTCTCCGGCGCACCCCACTGCACCAGTTTTCCGGCTTTCATGACGGCAATTTTGTCGGCTAGCGCCATCGCTTCGGTTTGATCGTGAGTGACGTAGACCAGGGTAGCGCCAGTGCGCTGATGAAAGTCACGGAAGCTGTGCTCCATGGTGGCGCGCAGGTGGCGGTCAAGATTGGCCAATGGCTCATCCAGCAGTACGACGGACGGGTCGCTGACCAGGCAGCGTGCCAGGGCCACTCGTTGGCGCTGGCCGCCGCTGAGAGCCTGGGGCGTTCGCTCGGCGTAGGCTTCAAGTTCCACCAAGGCCAGGGCTTGTTGCACCTTTTGCTGATACGCCGCCCCGCGCAGGCCGCGTAGTTTGACCGGATAGCCCACGTTGTCAGCCACGCTCATGTGCGGCCATAGCGCATAGGACTGGAACACCATGGCCATATTGCGCTGTTCGGGCGGTACATGAATCTCGGTACTTGCCAACGTGCGGTTGCCTAGTCGAATAGTGCCGTCGTTAACCGCCTCAAAGCCTGCCAGCATTCGCAGCATGGTGGTTTTGCCGCAGCCGCTGGGGCCGAGCAGCGCCACAAACTCACCAGGGGCAACCGCGAGGGATAGTTCATCGACGGCGGTATGTTCACCGAAACGTTTGGTGACACGCTCAATGGTTAGCCCGGTCATATTAGCTTTGTCAGTATTAGCTCTGCCATGGGATCACTCCTTTGGGTAGTCGTGGTGCCAGTAAACTAAGTGCCAGCATTAATGAAGCAACCATGATCACCACCAGCACTGAAACGGCGGAGGCCAGAACGCTTTCGCCACCTTCATCAAGATTGAAAATCAGCACGCCGAGGGTTTCGTTACCGGCGCTCCAAAGCAGCGCGGACACGGTGAGTTCGTTGACGGCTAATAAGAACACCAGCAGCCCACCGGCAAACACGGCGGGTGCCACCAGCGGTAGCACGATGCCGCCTAGCCGCCGCCAAGGGCCTGCGCCGGCTAGCTGGGCGGCTTCTTCAAGCGACGGGTCAAGCTGCGCTAAGCTGGCGGCCACGGGCTTGACGCAAACCACCAAAAAGCGCGCCAGATAGGCGATGAAAATAAGCCCCAGCGTGCCGTAGAGCGCCACATTAATAATCGGCAGTGGGCGTACAAACAGCAGAATGCAGGCAATCGCCAGCACCACGCCGGGAAGGGCGTAGGGAATTTCAATCGCGCTGAGCACTACGTCACGCAAGCGTTCGGGCAAGCGCTGTAATCGATACGCCAGCGGCAGGCTAAGCAGCATCAACACCACGGCGGCACTGCCCGCCAGCCATAGGCTATTGTTGACTGCCCGCCACGTTGCACCCTGGCGACCGATTACGTCGGCATAAGCGTTCAACGTGAGCGTTTCAGCGTTAAGCGGCACGCCCATGGCCGGTACCAGAGAGCTGGCGATAAGGGCGAGTAGCGGTGCGACTAAAATAACCACTAAGATGCCGACCAGCGTTGCCGTTACCAGCGTGCGCCAGCGGCCAAGCGTGAAATCATGCGAGCGGCCGCTATGGCCACCTAATCCAAAGCGGCTGCGGCTCATCAGGCGCTGCTGGAGTGCCACGCCGGTCAGCGCGAGTAAGCCAATCAGCAGTGACAGGGCGGCCATTTCAGCCAGCACGCCGGTGCCGAAACTGGCCATGCGCTGATAGATCAACGTGGGCAGCACAAAATACCCGGCAGGAATGCCCAGCATGGCGGGAATGCCGAAGTTGCCTAGGCTCGAAATAAACGCCATTGAGCCTCCGGCCACTAAGCCGCTGCGGGTAACGGGCAGGATAATATGGCCCCACACCTGGGTTTGCTTGGCGCCGCTAATGCGCGCGGCTTCGATAAGCTCGCGGGGCAGTGAAAGTAGACTAGTGCGCAGGGCCAGAAACACCAGCGGGGCGCTTTGAATACCTAGCAGTAAGGCAATGCCTTCCGCTGAGTAGAGCGGTTGAGGGCTGCCTAGCGGCGGTGCCATGCCCAGACTCTTTAATAGCGGGCTGGCTGGGCCAAAAAGCTGTAACCAGCTAAGCGCAGTGACCTGGGGTGGGATCATCATGGGCAGCATGAAGCAGAACACCAGCCACGATTTACCACGCACGTTGGTGAGCGTGATGGCAAACGCAAACAGGCTGCCCAGCACCAGCGCAATCAGCATGCCCAGCCCTGAGGTATACAGGCTGTGCCAGAGTGCACGCCAGGTGCTGGCGCTGTTGAGTACTTGCCACAGTGGAGACTGCCGGCCTTGAGCAAGGTCGCTCAAGGCCTCCATCAGCAGGCGCACGCTGGGCACTAGGCTAAGCAGCACAATGCCGATTAACAGGCTGGAAAGCAGCCAGCGATGCTGGCTGCTATAGGTCAGGGCAGATGTCATAATTACCCGCCGAATAAATCGCTAAAGCGCTGTTTCAACGTAGCTTCTTGTTCCAGAGCCTGCTCAATATCCACTGGCATCAGCGTAATGCTGTCGCGGGCAGGGAAGCCTTCGGGGGGCGTTACATCGTTGCGCGCAGGCAGATATCCCTGCTGACTCACCAGTGCTTGGCCCTGTTCGGAGAGCACGAAATCCACAAACTTCTGTGCGGCATCCACATTCTTGGCGTCCTGCATAATCGCCACTGGCTCAGTCACCGCGCTGACACCCTCTTCAGGGAACACAAACGCGACCGGCGAGCCTTTAGCCGCTTCACGAATGGGTAAGAAGTCGACCACGATACCGTAGGGCTTAGTGCCTGCGGCCACGGCGTTAAATACGCCACCATTGCCGCCCTGGGCTTCGGTACGATTGGCGTGCAGCGCGTCGTAGTAGTCAGCTCCAAGTGTCGGGTTGGCGCTGATGGCCGCCATATGGATTAACGCTGCGCCCGAGTAAAGCGGGCTGGGCATGGTGACGAGCCCCTCATAGTCGGGGCCCAACAGGTCTTGCCAGCTTTGCGGCTGGTGCTCAGCGCCGGTGTTATACACAATTCCAGTGGTGATCAGCTTGGTGCCGTAGTAGTAGCCCTCCGGGTCGTATAGCTCGGCGTCATGTGCCTGACGCTCATCGCTTAAGTAAGGCTGCAAAAGGCCTTCTTGTTTGAGCGACTCCATGGTCATGCTGTCGGCAATCAGCAGTACATCTGGATTGCTCACCCCCGCTGAAAGCTCTGAACGCAGCCGCGTCATTAGCCGCGTGGTGCCATCGCGCACCCACTCCACTTCAATGTCGGGATAGGCCGCTTGAAAGGCATCCACCGTTTGTTGGGCATCGCTGTTGGGCTGGCTGGTGTAGAGCACGAGCTTATCGTTAGCAACAGCCTGGAAAGAAACAGCAAGACTGGCTACCGCGACGGCAGTAACAAGGGCAGAAACCGGGATAGATAACAAAGGACGCTTCAACATGGGAAAACCTCAAGTGAGTGAACCCCACCTAAGCTACTGTCATCTGCTTACAACAAAGTGACAGTACGCTTTCGTTTGAAACTTTTTATCTTTCGTTCTCTGCTCTATTTGCTTTCGTTTCGTCGTGAGGTCTACATGCATCAGTTCGAACGTCGCCAGCTGTTGTTGCAGCGTATTCACTTAGAGGGCCGCCAATCGTTGGACGCATTGGCACATCTCTTTAACGTTTCGGTGCAGACCTTGCGGGGTGATATTCGCTACTTAGCCGATAAAGGCTTAGTGCTGCGTCGCCAGGGCGAAGTACTGCCGTTTCCCAAGCAGGAGAATATCGGCTATGACCAGCGCCAGATTGTTAATGTGGCGGGTAAAAGACAAATTGCAGCCCGCGCGGCAAACCTGGTGCAAGATCATCAGGCACTGTTTCTAGGCACCGGTACGACGGTTGAGCAACTGGCGGATGCGCTTAACGACAAGCAAGGCTTGCATATCATGACTAATAATCTGCATGCGCTGATTAAACTATGTCAGTTGAAGTGCGAATTAGTCGTGGCCGGTGGTCGCGTGCGCCGTCGCGATCAGGACGTCATTGGCGGCGATGCCTGGCGCTTTTTTCAACGCTACCGTGCCGATGTAGGCATTGTGTCGGTGGGCGGAATGGATAGCCATGGTCAGCTTTATGATTATAACGATGATGAAGCCATGGCCCGTGAAGCGCTGTTAGCCCACTCCAGTTACCGTGTGCTGGTGTTAGATAAAACCAAGTTTGATCTCCCTCTTCGCTGTACAGCAGGTCAACTAGGTGATTACGACGCGGTAGTTACCGATGTGCCGTTGCCCGATAAGTTAAGAAGCCCACTGGCGGCTCAGGGCATAATGTTTTTGGGGTAGCGGTGTACGGCCCTCGTGACTGCTATGCTTAAAGCCTATTACTGACGCGAGGATCGCAATCATGGCAGGTGGTTGGGCGAAGGATGGTGCCGAACAGGAGCAAATGGAGAGTACGCTTGACGATGCGGTACAGCGTGCGCGTAGCCAACTGCCACAGGGCGAAAGTCTTGAGGTTTGTGAAGAGTGTGGGGACCCCATTCCCGAGGCTCGCCGTAAGGCGATGCCTGGCGTTCGGCTCTGTGTAGCATGTCAGAGCGAGCTAGACAAAAAACAGTCGAATGTTAGTGGTTATAACCGCCGCGGCAGTAAAGACAGTCAGTTGCGTTAATGCCACTGAATCTGAATAGCTAGCTTGGTTGATTGACTATCCGGACCGAAATCTTGTCAGAGCAACGCTGCCCTTGAGCCGCGGGCAGGGTTGGAATCACTAATTAATAGCGACGGCAACAGTGCCCTTATCCGCCTTTAAGCGTTACCCTTTCAAAACTAACGTGTTTGAGTGTCGCCTTCACTAACGTGTTTGAGTGTCGCCTTCGGGCGGGAATATACGCAAAAGTTTCGTGAGGATCGAGCAGTGGAGATTGATCAAGATTACCGCGCCCTTAGCGTCGAAACGCTTTCAACAAGACTCGGCAGTATTGACGCGGTAGCCAGTCGAGTCGGCGGCGAATCCGCCGCTTGGGATATTCGTGAGGTAGGCGATGGCAATCTCAATCTAGTGTTTATTGTCTCCGGAAGCCTCGGCAGTGTCGTGGTCAAGCAGGCACTGCCCTATGTGCGCATGGTCGGTGAGAGCTGGCCGCTACCGACGTATCGCGCTCACTTTGAATATTACGCGCTGGTGCGTCAGGCCAAGCGCGCACCCGGTATTGCCCCAGAGGTTTACTACTTCGATAAGCCTCAGGCGCTGTTTGTAATGGAGTACCTCCACCCGCATACGATTCTGCGCCGCAAGCTAATGGCTGGCGAGCGAGTAGCCCAGCTTGGCGAAACTATCGGCCAATTCTGCGCGCGCACGGCGTTTCGTGGCTCAGAACTTTCGCTCAGCAGCCCTGAGAAAAAGCAGGATGTGGGGCTGTTTTCTGGCAACGTGGCGATTCCCGCGATTACCGAATCGCTGGTGTTTACCGACCCCTATTACGCCGCTGAAATGAATCACCACACGCCGGAGCTTTCACCGGTGGTGGATGAGCTGCGCCGCAACGCTCGCCTGAAAGCCAAGGTGCAGCGGCTGTTGATGAAATTCACCGCCAACACCGAGACCATGCTCCACGGTGATTTGCACTCGGGCTCGATCATGGCGACGGATACCGACGTGCGCGTGATCGACCCTGAGTTCTCCCAGTACGGGCCGATGGCGTTTGATCTGGGGATGGCGGTGGCTAACTTCCTAATGGCGTACTTTAGCCAGCCTGCCCACCGCCAGGATGACGAGCTGGCCGCTTACCAGACATGGATTCTCGACGTGATTGAAGCGTGCTTCACAAGCTTTGATGCCGAGTTCCGCCACTTATGGCAAACCGAGCGCACCGGTATTCTGTTTCCCAGAGCGCTGTTTGAGGAACAGGGCAACAGCGCAGACGACGCCTGCGATGCGCTGCTGGATGAAATTCGACTGGATGCGCTGGCTTACTGCGGTATCGAAATGCACCGCCGGGTACTTTCACTTGCCCACAACGCTGATTTCGAAGAGATTGAAGACCCCGCTCTTCGCGCCAAGCTTGAAGCACGCAACGTGTTGATGGGCCATGCCTTAATTATGGAGCCGGAGGCTTACGGCGACCTTTCTGCGCTAATGGAATTAGCTAAGGCTTACAGCCAACGAGAAGTGCTGTAACAACGTGTTATGAGATGGCAGCTATGAGCCGTTCGCGCGCTAAAGCTGCCTTCCTCGATTTACAACTTACTACTCATTACTCACTATTAACGACTCACCACTTAAAGCTGATCAATCCGATCAAACTTTCCAGCGATATCGCTTTCGGTCCAGTGGGGCACCCAGCCTTCTACGTTATCGAAAAAGCGTAGCGCGGTGAATTCAGGGGCAGGGCCCATATCGAACCAATGGGGGGTGTTGGCAGGCACGCTGATTAGGTCGTTGCGGGTGCACAGCACTTGATACACCTTGTTCTCAATATGCAGGCAGAAAAGCCCCTGACCTTTGACGAAAAAGCGCACTTCGTCTTCGTGATGGCGGTGCTCATTTAGGAATTTCTGGCGCATGGCGTCTTTTTCGGGATGTGTCGGTACCATATGCAGCACATCAACCGTCTGGTAGCCGCCCTGGGCTTTTAGCCGCTCAATGTCATCCTGGTAAAGCGCCAGTATGTCGTCCTGGGTAGCATCGTTTGCGATTTCGCCTGGCGTTGCCCAGCGCTCAAACAGCACGTTCACACGATTTAGCTCGGCCTTGATTTGCTCGCCGTCGCAGGTATCCACTAACGCATCGTTAGGATTCTGATCGGCAAATACTTTGAGTTGCGACATCAAAAGCGCTCCTATAAAAATGACGGGCCTAAAGGCTACAGAGTAATTTCGTCGAAGCTTGCGGCGCAAGCGTGCTGCGTACCCGCCTGAGTGCCTTCCCGCACTAGCTGCACTGTTTGCATGCCCGCCTGCTTGGCGGCGTCCAGCTCTTCTACCACATCGGATAGAAACAGGATTTCATCGGCGGGGAGTTGTAGCTTGCTGACAATATGCTGATACGCCAGGGCTTCTCGCTTGTGGCCAATATGGGTGTCGAAATAACCGCTGAATAGCGGTGTTAAATCGCCCTCTGTGCTGTAACCAAACAGCAGCTTTTGCGCCTGAATCGAGCCTGACGAGTAGACATAAAGTTGCTTGCCTGCTTCTGCCCACTGACGAAGGTGCGGGGCAACATCGCTATAAAGATGCCCTTTGAATGCACCGCGCTGATAGCCATCGGCCCATATCATGCCCTGTAGTGCTTTGAGCGGGGTGACTTTTTGATCGGTCTCAATCCAGTACAGCAGCGTTTCGATCACTTTATCCAGCGAGGCATCCGGTGCCTTGAGCTCAGCGCGCACGGCGGCTATCTGCTCGGCCACATCAGGCTGGGCTGAATGGCTGTGAACGAATTCGGGCAACTGCTCATGGGCGTAAGGAAACAACACTTTATGCACGAAGCTGATATCCGTGGTGGTGCCTTCGATATCGGTGATCACGGCGCGAATGTTTGGGGTATTCATATCTACGCTATCAAGACCTGGGTGTTTGTTCATTTAGACCACCGACTCTCTTCAAGGGTACAGGCAAGTAAAAACTCAATGGCTTCCAGATGGCGACGACACTCGGCAATGGTGCTGCCCACCGCATAAATACCGTGGCCCACGACTAGAAAGCCCCAGGGCATCGGCCAGCCAGCACGCACATGATCGGCCAGCTCGTTCATATCCTGAGAATTGGGCACAACCGGTAAGCGAATAGTGGCTGCATGGGTAGAGTTGCCCTGTAGGGCCTTTTGCATTTCAAAGCCGCTTAGCTCAATACCCTCTGGAAAGCGACGCGACAGGACGGTGCTGGCGACCGTATGGGTATGCAACACGCAGCCGATCGTTGGGTCCAAGCGGTAGAGCGCAGCGTGAAGGTCGCTTTCGGCGCTTGGCTTACCATCACCTTCAAGCACGCCACCGTCCAGGTTGCAAAGCAGCAGGTCGCTGGCCGTCACGCAGGTTTTATCAACGCCGGAGGCCGTCACTAGATAGCCTTTGTCGGTACGTGAAGAAAAGTTGCCGCCGGTAGCCGGCGCCCAGCCACGCTGGGCCGCCCAGGAAATCGCTGCTAACAGTTCGTCTTGTATGCTCATCGTAGAATCAGCGCCGCTTCGCTTCTAAAGGCCTTCATTCTATATGATAAGCTTCGCGGCTGATAAGCCATGTGCCGCACCCGTTTTTTATCACTCGTTCTTCCTCACCCGTTCTTGCGATCAGTACTCAAGGAGCCCCTGATGCCTCATCTTCAATCACGCAGTTTGCGGGTGTATGCCGACTCGCTTGAGTATCTGGATCAAACACGCCTACCGCAGGCCGAAACGTGGGTACGCTGTGCAAGTCCAGAGGATTGGCAGGTGGCGGTGAAAAGTCTGGCGATTCGCGGCGCGCCGTTAATAGGCCTGAGTGCTGCCTTTGTGCTGGCGCAGTATGCCGTGCAACATCCCGGGCAGGAGAGCGAGTGGCAGTGGGTAAGTGACCGCTTACGCGCAACGCGCCCCACGGCGGTTAATTTGATGTACTGCCTGGACGCCATGGAGGCCTGCTTTGCCCAAGGGCCGGGTGCGCTTTCTGAGCGCGCCGCCGCGCTGTTTAAAGAAGACCGCGAGCTGTGTTTGCGCATGGCCGAGCGCGGTGCGGATTTGTTGGCAGAGGGCGAGCGAGTGCTGACTCACTGCAATACCGGTGCGCTGGCGACGGCGGGTGTCGGTACGGCCATTGGCGCGCTGGCGGTGGCTAAAAAACGTGGGGTAACGCTGCATGTGTACGTGAATGAAACCCGTCCGCTGCTTCAGGGTGGCCGATTAACCGCCTGGGAAATGGCCGACCTGGATATTCCGTACCAGCTGATTGCGGACAGCATGGCCGCAAGCCTAATGGCCGCCGGTAAAGTGGATAAAGTGATGGTGGGCGCCGACCGCATCTGTGCCAATGGCGACTTTGCCAATAAAGTGGGCACTTACATGCTGGCAGTGGTTGCCAACTACCATAAGGTACCGTTCTACGTAGTGGCGCCCTACACCACGGTAGACAAGGCCTGCGCCACCGGCGCTGACATTCCGATTGAACAGCGCGATGCCGCCGAAATACGTGGCGCCTCCGGTGCTTTTGGGGATGTTGTTTGGGCGCCGGAAAATGCGCCGGTGTGGAATCCTTCTTTTGATGTGACGCCAGCGTCACTGGTGACCGGCTGGGTGCTGGATACCGGCGTGTTTGACGCCGCCGCTATCGCTCGCGGTGAGCACTGCCGGTAATGGTCTCAGCATTTAACGGCTAGGCATCGCCGTTAGTTAGAATCACCGTCAGAAAGCCTTCACCGTAATCTTCAAGCTTGCGAGCGCCAACGCCGGAAATAGCGCCGAGTGCCTGCAAATTTTGCGGTTTCTGTTCGGTCATTTCGGCAAGCGTGGCGTCGTGGAAGATAACGTAGGCAGGCACGCCCTGAGCCTCGGCAAGCGCCTTTCGGTGCTGGCGCAGGGCTTCCCACAAAGGGCCGTGGCCCTGCGTTGCCGAAGCACCTTTACTGCCGCGCCGGGCGGTCTTGGCCTTGCTTGGTTTGCGCAGCGTCAGCGGCTGCTCGCCGCGCAGCACCGGCTTGGCGTTTTCCGTTAAGCGAATCCCGCCATGGCCTTCCATATCGACGCTGAGAAAACCGCTCGCTATCAATTGGCGAAACAGCGCTTTCCATTCATTGGCCGAAAGATCACTGCCGATGCCAAAGGTGCTGGTCTTATCGTGACCAAAGCGGGTGATGCGCTCGTTGGTCTTACCCAGCAGTACGTCCACTAGATAGGTGACGCCGAAGCGCTGCTCGGTGCGGTAGACACACGAAAGCGCTTTTTGCGCTGCCACGGTGGCGTTCCAGGTCTCAGGCGGGATCAGGCAGTTGTCGCAGTTGCCGCAGGGCTCGTCTAGCGAATCGCCGAAGTAATGCAACAGCGCCTGACGGCGGCAGCTGATGATCTCGCAAAGCCCCAGCATGGCATCCAGCTTTTGCTGCTCGATGCGCTTTTGATGATCATGAGCGCTGGAGTCCTGCTGCATCTGGCGCAGCGTGATTACATCCTGAAGCCCATAGGCCATCCAGGCATCGGCGGGCAGGCCATCGCGCCCGGCGCGGCCGGTTTCCTGATAATAGGCTTCAATGCTTTTGGGCAGATTGAGGTGTGCCACAAAGCGCACGTCGGGTTTGTCGATGCCCATGCCAAAGGCGATGGTGGCCACCACAATTACGCCGTCTTCACGCAGAAAACGGGTCTGATGGTGCTGGCGCTGTTCGGGGGGAAGCCCCGCATGGTAGGGCAGTGCGGTGAGCCCCTGACGTTCAAGCCAAGCAGCGGTGTCGTCCACCTTGCGCCGGGAGAGGCAGTAGACGATGCCGGCTTCGCCGCTATGATTCTCGCGGATAAAGCGCAGCAGCTGTTCACGGGTGTTGCCCTGATTTTCAGCGATGTGATAACGGATGTTGGGCCGGTCGAAGCCGCTGTTGTAAAGCGCCGCCTCCCCAAGCTGCAGATGTTCGATGATATCGCCGCGCGTGGGCACATCGGCGGTGGCGGTCAGCGCAATGCGCGGCACATTAGGAAAGCGCTGGTGGAGTTGGGAAAGCTGTCGGTACTCCGGGCGAAAGTCGTGCCCCCACTGGGAGACGCAGTGGGCCTCATCGATGGCAAACAGCGCAACTTGCGTCTGTTCTAAAAGCGACTGCATGCGTGGCATGGCGAGCCGCTCTGGCGCTACGTATAAAAGATCAAGCTCGCCCGCTCTGAGGCGATTTTCCACTTCGACCGCTTCGTGATAGTCCAAACTGGAATTCAGGTAGGCCGCCCGGACGCCGTTCTGAACGAGTGCCGCCACCTGATCCTGCATTAGCGCAATCAAGGGAGACACCACGATCGCGGTGCCTTCGCGCAACAGCGCAGGGATCTGATAGCACAGCGATTTGCCACCGCCGGTGGGCATCAGTACCAGCGCATCGCCACCCGCGATCACATGCTCAATAATCGCCTGCTGCGGGCCGCGAAAGCTGTCGTAGCCAAAGACGTCTTGCAGCACCTTGAGGGCCGCCGGGTTGGGTTCGCCGTGCATCCTCGCTCTCCTTATTGCCGAGCGGGGATTGTCGCACGAAAGCTCCTGGCGCGTTTGCCTAGCGAATCCCGGCGCGTAGGAACGACTGCACAAACTGGCGCTGGCCGGCACCTAGTTAACTCCGATTCCCGGGCCAGATAGCTGATTTCGGTATCGTATAACGCCGCGTTGATTTCCCAGCTTTAACGATCTACCCCGGTACCTCATGGCCGATGAGGTTGGGTAGGGTGGCGGCCACTTCAAGCAGGGCATCCAAATTGACACTGGTGTATACGCTCATGGACTCAAACATATGTACTAAGTCCTCGGTGCCTTCGGTGCCTACAGTTCCGCTAACGCCTGAGGCAAAGGAGCAGCTGCCCAGTCCATCTAGCGATGAATCAAAACGGGTGATGCCCGCTTGCCACGCCGCCAAGGCGTTGGCGAGACCCATGGCGCGAGTGTTGCGAAAATGTAGCATAAACGGCGTTTCTGGCCAGCAGCCGAGTGATTCTGCCCAGTAACAGTGGACATCTCAGAATGTAATACAGCGCGTATAATCAGTTAGTGTAAGTTTTTTCGATATTAATAATTTGTTCAGCCACTATTTCATTAAAAATCTGAGCGAAGAGCTTTGAGTTTTCGGTGTGTTCAAGTGAAGAAAAAATGGCCGAGAATTGAAATTTTATGTTTGCTGTAAAGGGCCTGACTGCAATATTAGTGAGGTTAGTGCCCATAACTGAAAAGATATCAGTGACTGCAATTCCCAACCCCGCTGCCACATAACTAGAAACAGTATTTGAATACAGTGTTTGTACCGTAGAGCCTGGCCGAACGCCTGCTTCATCCATAGCATCCTCGATCTGCATTCTAAGAAGACTGCTTATGCCAAGTGAAATGAACGGCTGCCCATCTAGGTCTTCAACCGAAATTGATGTTTTATTGGCCAGCGGATTAGTTTTGGGCAGTAAGCAGACAACAGAAGAAGTTGGCATTGCAGTATGGTTAATATCGGTGCGTTCGGCTGGAACCCGGCCAAACCCAATAGAGAATTCGTCACGTTGCATTGCGTTGAGAATATAAACGGAGTTGTCAGAGTGTATAAAAAAGCCGGTTCCTGGCTGAATAGCACGGAAACGACGAATAGCTTCGGGAAGAGCTCCAGACGATAATGTAGACATGGCCGCAATACGCAACCGGCCTTCTTGTTTTTCTCGTAACTGATGAGCACTGTCGCGAATACGCTCCATCGCATCAAAGTACTTTTCGACTTCGCGAAAAAGCGCAACAGCATTTGGAGTGGGTTGAATGCTCGCCCATTTGCGATTGAATAAAGTTAAGCCAAGATCTTCTTCCAGGTCACGAATAAGGCGGGTGACGGCGGGTTGGCTAATATGGAGTATGCGGCCTGCTGCCGTCATGCTGCCGCTGAGCATGACGGCACGAAAAGCTGAGACCTGACGGTGGTTTAAGGCGCGCATAATAACCAGAACCTCGTGTTAATCCGTTTTGTATTAGACAAACATAACTGTAAATTACCAGCAATAGCATAATTTTTCCTGATGCCTCATTCTAAAATTCGATTCGTCAATTGGGTTCTTGCCTAACTAGTATCTTGGTTCATCCAATAATCGAACCGAGGCTTTTTATATGGCAACTATTATGGGCGAGTACGTGGATCGCTTGATCACAGTCGAGATGCGTAACCGTGGCATGAACCACAACATCATCGCGCCGATATACGATGAGGCACGACGTGAGGGAGGGGGGCGCCCTATTACTGCGCGCGCTGCCGAAGCGCTGGTAGAAAATGTGGGCGAGGGCGATGTGGTATTAATCGTTACGGGAGCTGGCTATATGCCTGAAGTGCCTCACGGAGAAAGCGATGGCCCCCCAGGAGCTGTATCGATTGCGCGCGCATTGTATTGGGGGCTTAAAGCGGTGCCGGTCTATGTCTCCGAGATATGCCATGCTCCACCGATCAAGGCATCATCAGAGGCAGCAGGTTTGATGATCCGAGATTACGAGTTGGCTAAAGATCGTCGCATGGGTGCAGCCCTGATTACGGCTCCTGAAGGTCAGTCTGAGATTGATGCTTGGGCTGACGATCTACTGAGCAAGATGAAGCCAAAAGCCATTATTGCAATCGAACGGCTAGGCCCGAATGAGAGTGGCATTGTTCATTACTCGACGGGGGTCGCGCCGAAAAATTGCGTCAACGTCGCTCCATTGTTTGACAAGGCGGCTCAGCAGGGAGTGCTCAGTATTGGAATTGGTGACAATGGCAACGAGATAGGATTCGGGCGCATCCACTCCTTCATGCAAGACTTTCATCCCTATGGTCGAGAGACTCAGACCAGCAAGCCAGGTGGCGCTATAACTGTCACTGCAACCGATATTTTCTTGCCAGCCTCGATTTCGAACTGGGGTGCCTATGGCATTGCTGCAATGCTGGGCTTTTTGCTAAAGGACAAGGAGCTCGTTCAAGATCCCGAGCTTGAAAAACGCATCATTCGTGCCTGCCTGGACGCTGGCGGCTGGGAGATGCGTTATTGCACTTCACGTTTCATTGTGGATGGGGCTGAGGGTGAAAGCTCTATGGCGATCGTACAGTTGTTACGTGACATGGTTCGCTTAAATATTGCAGCTCCCGATAGAGGCCTTTCACATGGGAAAATGAAAGAGGTTCAGCGGTAAGCTGCCCTACGACGGCAATAGGTTCAGCACTTTCTTTGGTGAGTTGAAAATGCAAATTCGGAAATGATTATTTGCCAATAGGTAGGCTAAAGACATGCGCAGCACAAAAAAAATACTGAGCGTCGCAGCGCTTTTCAGCATCTTGCCGTTTACATCACTTGCTCAAGATATTCCTGAAACACAACTTTCGGTTATTGGCTCACCAGTAAACTCGCCTAACTGGACGAATGTGCTGCAACCATTTTGGACCGGTGCTATTCCTGATGGCAGTGATGGCCAGATTGTGGTGGATCTGATCAGCGCTACCGATCTTGGCGTGAAGGGGCCCGAGCTAATGCGGTTAACCGCATTGGGGGTGGCCGACATTGTTGCGGGCAGCACCACGCTAATTTCTGGTGAGTTGTCTGAAAACGATGCGATCGACATTGCAGGGTTGGTTCAAGATATAGACACGTTAAGGGCGGTGGTTGATGCTTACCGTCCGGTGCTTGAGGAACGTTATCGTGATGAGTTAGGGGTGATACCACTGGGCTTCTGGCCCACTGGTGCGCAGGTTCTTTGGTGTGCCACCCCCGTTGAGGATCTGGATGATTTGGCAGACAAGAAAATCCGTGTTTTCTCGACTACCACATCTGCGTTGGTCGCCGCCTTGGGTGCTAACCCGGTGACCATGGCCTTCAATGAAGTTGTACCTGCCATGCAGCGCGGCGTCATTGATTGTGCGTTTACAGGGTCTAATTCTGGCAATAGCGCAAAATGGACCGATGTTGCGACGCACCTTGTTGATCTGAGGGTGAGCTGGGGTGTCAACTTCATTGTCGCGAATGCCCAGACTTGGGAAAGACTGGATCCAGCCGTTCAGACTTATTTGCAGGATGAAATTCGTCGCAAGCTTGAGCCGTCAGGATGGGACATGGCGCGCGTTGCGACCCAGCAGGGTATCTGGTGCTCTGTCGGTGATAATCGTTGCGAACCCGAGGCAACCTCCCCCCGAAATCTAACCAAGGCTGACCTAACGCTTGTCGAACTATCCGATCAGGATAGCGAACGCCTAAGGCGTGCTGTGACAGAAAATGTGGTGTCTAAATTCACCCGCGCCTGTGGAGTAGATTGTGTCAACCGTTGGAATGCAACGGTGGGTGACGTCTTGGATATACAACTGGCCGCTGAGGAGTAATCGTTTTGTCATCTTTTCTTATCTCAACCAAATTGGCACGTTTTGCTCGCTTTGCCGCTATTGGGAGTGGGCTTTTGCTACTGGCATCGGCCACCTTAATGACCGCCGAGATACTAGCACGGAGACTTTTTGGGCACAGCCTTGTGGGTGTTGAAGAGTTAGTAGGCTATGCCTTTGCAATTGCAATGGCTTGGGGGTTTGCACAGGCGCTATTTATGCGGGCGCATATTCGCGTAGATCTTATCTATCTGCTTATGCCTGTCCGAGTGCAACGCGTACTCGATATTGTATCCATGGCTTCGTTTGCTGGGGTCATGGGTATCGTGGTGACTCATGCTTGGGGCACTTTAGCTGAATCCTTACGGCTAAGTGCGCGAGCCAGTACTTCCCTTGCTACGCCATTGTGGATTCCCCAGGCACTCTGGCTAACAGGGTTAATCTTTTTCTTGATTTGCCTTATAGCACTGTTATTCGATCTCGTTCGGGCCGTGGTGAGTGGTAACCAACCGCTCGCAGCGCAGCTTGGCGCATCCGAATCCGCATTGAGGAGATCGTGATATGGGTATTGCGCTTATCCTCCTGTTTGTACTGATCGCTCTGGGGTTGCCCATTGCAGCGGTGCTAGGCTGGTTAGCAGTGTCGCTGGATTGGCTTATCTCGCCACTTCCCTTGCAACGCGCTTTTGGTGAAATTGCATGGTCGCACAGTATTGAGTTTACTCTGGTCGCCATTCCAATGTTTATCATGATGGGCGAAATAATGCTGCGCTCACATATTGCGGATCGGATGTACAATGGTGTAGCAGCTTGGATCGGTTGGCTACCGGGGGGCTTGATGCATGCCAACATCGGCGCAAGCGCGCTGTTTGCGGCTACCTCTGGTTCGAGTGTGGCTACTGCTGCGACGATAGGAACTACGGCGATGCCGCAAGTTGATCGTCATGGCTATAGTGAACGACTGTTTCTAGGTAGTTTGGCGGCCGGCGGCACGTTAGGCATTCTGATTCCGCCCTCAATCAACATGATTATTTTCGGGTTTTTAACGGATACTTCAGTTCCTCAGCTTTTTGTCGCCGGTTTAATACCGGGCATACTACTGGCGATTATTTTTTCAATAACAATTATCGTGCTATGCGTGGCAGCACCGTCGCTGGACGGCCGACGCAGCCCGTTGTCTGTTAAAGCTTTGCTTCAAAGCCTTCCGGATCTCGCACCACCGTTGGCGCTCTTCATTTTGGTGATTGGTTCGATCTATGCCGGGTGGGCTACCCCTACTGAGGCGGCCTCAATAGGTGTCATTGCTTCCATGGGGCTTGCAGCCTGGTATGGGAAGCTGAGTTGGGAAATGATGGTTGAGGTATTCATCGGAACTGTGCGCACCTCATCAATGATGATCTTGATAACGATTCTTGCTTTTTTGCTGAACTTTATCATCGGCGCAACTGGCATGCTTAGTGTGGTTAATGAGCTGGTTCAGGGGCTGGAATGGAGCCCACTAGCCACTATGCTTATGATCCTGATGATGTATCTTATATTGGGTATGTTCATGGATACACTGGCAATGATCGTGCTGACGATTCCGATTGTGACACCTATCGTGGTAGGGCTAGGTTACGATCCAGTCTGGTTTGGTGTCATGATGGTTCTCGTTGCAGAAACCTCCGTTCTGACGCCACCGATAGGGATGCTTTGTTATGTAGTACAAGGCGTACGTGGCCGGGGCGAGCTGATCGATGTATTTATTGGTGTTTTACCCTTTATTACGACGCTGATGTTAATGATCGGCCTGATGCTTGCCGCACCTCAGCTTGCACTTTGGCTGCCGGGCCTTCTTTACTAACTCTTCAGAGGGGAGAGGAACGTCCTCTTTGGAACTTGATTATCCGGATACAGAGTGTCCGGATAACCTTAAACATTGCTCGAATTAGCTATAAGACTATCTTTTCAGCCAATCGACTGATTTATTCGGTTACGGACGGTGATGCAGTGTCTATTTTTGCTGGCACAGGATATCGCCGCGTCGATTTCCCGGCTTTAACCACCTGCCCCGGCACATCGTGGCCGATCAGATCGGGAAGGGTGGCTGCGACCTCAAGTAGTGCATCCAGGTCGACACCGGTATCGACACCCATGGCCTCAAACATATGCACTAGGTCCTCGGTACATACATTGCCGGTGGCGCCGGGAGCAAAGGGGCAGCCGCCCAGCCCGCCGAGCGCTGAGTCAAAGCGAGTGATGCCCGCCTGCCAGGCCGCCAGTGCATTCGCTAGCCCCATGCCGCGAGTGTTGTGGAAATGCAGCGTAAACGGCGTTGCTGGCCAGCGCTCAAGGACGGCCTCGCACAGCAGGTTGACCTGGGCGGGGTTGGCCATGCCGGTGGTGTCGCAGAGTGTGATGCCCTGAATACCCAGTGCGATCAGTTTTTCAACCAGTTCCAGCACGCGGGTTTGGGATACATCGCCTTCAAACGGGCAGCCAAACGTGGTGGAGAGTGAGGCATTGATAAACACGCCGCTGCCTTGAGTTGCTTCCAAAATAGCCGCGAACTGCTCAAGAGATTGCTCTGGCGTCATGCGCAGATTTGCCAGCCCGTGGCTATTGCTGGCGGACATTACAAGATTAATCTCATCCACTTGGCAGGCTAATGCCCGCTCGGCACCTTTAACATTAGGCACCAGCACGGTGATATCGACGCCTTCTCTGCGCTGAATGCCGGTCACTACGTCGGCCGCGTCGCGCAGGTTGGGAATGGCTTTGGGTGAGGTGAACGAGGTTGCCTCGATTCGCCGCAGGCCGGTGGTGGAGAGCGCATCGATCCAACGAATTTTCTCTTCCGTCGGTACATAACGCGCTTCAATTTGCAGGCCATCCCGCGGGGCGACTTCGTTGATTTCTACCTTCGCAGAGCAGGGCGTTGGCGGGCTCATTGTGCTATGCATCGTATTCTCCTTAATCGTACATGCGTTAGATAATGCCCGCTTGGCGAAGTTTGGCGCGGGTGTCGTGATCAATGCCCAGCTCATCCAAAACGTCGTCAGTATGTTGACCCAGCGCGGGGCCACCGTTGCCGAGTCGCCCAGGGGTTGCGCTCAGCTTGGGCAGAACACCCGGTACTTTTAGCGCTTTGCCGTTGGGGCGGTTAAAAGTTTGAATCATTTCCCGTGCCAAATAATGCGGGTCAAAGGCAATATCTTCGGCGGTGTAGGGGTAGCCTGCGGGCACGCGGGCATCATCTAGGGCGGGTAAAATAGCATCCCGCGGACGTTCTTCAGTCCACGCTTGAATGGCTGCGTCAATCATATCGGCTTGCTGGCTGCGTCCGTCGTTATGGGCTAGCGCCGGGTCGTTGCCAAGATCATCGCGGCCAATGACGCTCATTAAACGTTTGAAGATACTGTCGCCGTTACCAGCGATGAGTACATAGTCGCCGCCCTGGCAGCGGTAAGCGTTCGAAGGGGTAATGCCGGGCAGGGCACTGCCGCTGGGCTGACGAACCTGGCCGCTGGCATCGAACTCTGGCAGCAGGCTTTCCATCATTGCAAACACCGACTCATACAGTGCGACGTCAATTTCTTGGCCCAGGCCGCTGCGACTACGTTCCTGAAGCGCCAGCAGCGTACCAATCACGGCATAAAGTGCGGAAAGTGAGTCTCCAATGCTCACGCCTACGCGCACGGAAGGCTCTCCCTGTTGGCCGGTAAGGTAGCGCAGCCCGCCCATGGCTTCGCCAATCACGCCAAAGCCGGGCTTGTCGCGGTAAGGCCCCGTTTGCCCATAGCCGGAAATATGCACCATGATCAGCCGCGGGTTGAGTTTGGAGAGCGCTTCCCAGCCTAGCCCCCAGCTGTCTAAGGTGCCGGGGCGGAAGTTTTCCACCACGACGTCAGCTTCGGCGATAAGTTGGCGCACCAGCGCTTGGCCTTCTTGGCTGCGTAAATCCAGTGCTACCGAGCGCTTGTTACGGGTTTGTACGTGCCACCACAGCGACGTGCCGTCTTCAATCATTCGCCATTTGCGAAGTGGGTCGCCGGTACCCGGCGGCTCGATTTTAATCACATCTGCGCCGAACTCACCCAGCAATTTAGTGGCGAAAGGGCCTGCAATGAGTTGACCAAGCTCAAGAACCTTCAGGCCCTGTAGCGGTAGCTGGCGTGCAGTGGGAGCATTCATGGGGCTTTCTCTTGTGATTGGATTCATTACAGATTGTCAGCATGCGCGAGCGGTTTGCGGCGGACAATTAGACAATGGGTAACAAAGGTTTCGTAGACGACGAAGGTCTGCGATAGCATAAGGCCGTTGCCTTGCCCGGAGATTCTTATGCGCCGCTTTGATTTTGTCACTCTTAAGCTCTTTATCTCCGTGGCGGATGAGGGGCGCCTGACAGCGGCTGCAGAGCGCGAACACTTGGCGCTTGCCGCCGTGAGCAAGCGGATTAGTGATCTGGAAGTGTTGGTCGGTGCCAAGCTGCTGTACCGTCGCCCCAGAGGCGTTGAGCTAACGCCTGCTGGTCAAGCTTTTTTGCACCATGCTCGTCGCATTCTGGATAACATTGAGCGCCTGCATGCAGAGCTGAGCGAGTACGGCGAAGGCGTGCGTGGCCACGTGCGTATTCACTCCAATACCTCAGCAATCATTGCGTTTCTTCCCCAGGATCTCAGCGCCTTCTCGCGGCACTATCCCGAAATTAAAATCGACCTGCAGGAGCGCGTCAGCAGCGAAATCGTTGCCGCCGTGCGTGACGGGCTGACCGACATCGGTATTTTTGCTGGCCACGTGGCGGCACCTGATCTTCAGCGGCTCTCGTACCGGCGAGACCGACTCGTGCTGATGACGCCCAAGGGTCATCCTCTGGCAGAGCGTGAAAGCATCGCTTTTAGTGAAGCGCTTGAGTTTGATTTTGTTGGCTTGCAGCAAGATGCATCCGTGCAATCGCTGTTGAATGAGCAGGCCAATATGACGGGTAAAGCGCTCAGAATGCGCATTCAGGTGCGTAGCTTTGACGCTATTTGTCGCATGATTCATCACGGCATGGGCGTTGGCGTGCTGCCCGAGCAAGCCATTTACCGCGACCTGGGTGATCTACAACTGAAAAGTATCCCGCTTAGCGACTCGTGGGCTCAGCACGAACTGGTGATTGGCATACGTCGCTATGCAACGCTGCCCGTCACGGCCCGGCATTTGGTTGACCACTTAGCGGGAGACAGCGCCCATTCGGCGCTTATCGAGGATTAGGTACGCTTTAGCGGCTTCGTATTTCGAGAATGCTGGCGCTGAATGATTAAGCATTCAATAGCCTGCAACGCGCCTGTTAATGAGCTTCCGGCCAGCGGCGCTATCCATCTTTGGTCGTATGCCTGTGAGTGATGGGACGAAATAACGCGCTATAGGGGCGTTTCTAGCCATCGTATTATACGAAGGCAGCCTTCTTGAACGTCGATTTGAGCCCATTGACGGCTTGTTTCAAGATTGAAGTAGTGCCACTAGAAATGGCTATAAGAACGATTACAACAATGACACCCCATAACGACAACCGTAGAGAGTCATCGCATGCGGAAACAATTATTTGCCACGCTGGCTACCCTTGGAATGTTAACGGCGGCTCCCTTCGCCCTCGCTAATCCCATCGAAATTCAAGTCAACAACACGATGAGTGAAGGCGGCTCGGAAAGTGCTGCGGTGGAACGTTTCGCTGAATATTTAGAAGAGCAGGCGCCGGGCCGCTTTGAGGTGCGTCCTTTTTTGGCGGGATCGCTGGGCGGTGAAAACGCTATTTTGGAATTGCTGAATCTTGGCCAGACACAGATCTCCCTGACCGGCGGCAACTGGCGCCAGCAATATGCGCCTGAATATGATGCCATCACCGTGCCCTTTTTGTTTACCACCTGGGACGAAGTGGACGCTTATATAGAGACTCCTTCTGGGCAGGCGTTGATTGAAAAGGCAGAGAGCCAAGGCGGTCTTAAATTCTTTGGTACTCAGCATCGTGGCCCGCGTCATATGACGGCCAATAAAGAAATTAATACGCCCGCAGATCTTGCCGGATTCCGTCTTCGCCTGCCTTCGCTGCCCATTTGGCTAGAAGTGTGGGAAGAGATTGGTGCTCAGGTCGTCAACGTACCGGCACCGGAAATTTATCTAGCCATGCAAACCGGCCAGGTCGACGGTCACGAAAACTCGCTTTCATCGCCCTATACGCGCCGGCTGTGGGAAGTGCAGGACTATTTGATTTTGACCAGCCACGTACAGTTTCCCTGGAGCTGGGTAGCCAGTTCGCGCTGGTGGGATGGTCTTGAAGCGGAAGACCAGGCGCTGATTGCGGAGGCGATCGATGTGGCCCGCGAGTATGGCTCAGAGCAAGAGCTTGAACTGGATAAATATTATCTAGAAGCCCTTCAAGAAGAAGGAATGACGGTTATCGAGCCTGATATTGATGCCTTCCGTGAAGCGGCGATGCCCGCCATTGATCGCGTTCTTTCTGAGATGGCCGACGGCGTTCGCGAAGATGCGCTGGGTAGCGAAAGTAACTAATACGCACCTGAAGCAAACAGCGGCGGCCCATCGGGCCGTCGTTTTATTTTTGTATGTTGATAAATGTCGGGGAGTTTTCCTGTGAATCACGTGGTTCCGCCCAGTAACGGGTTCGATCGAATAGCTTTCTATACGTTGCGCTGGGTAACCCGCCTTTGCGATGGGGCGGGCGTGGCGTTAATGGCCGCTATCCTGCTGCTTATTGTGGCGGCGGTTATTGCGCGGGATCTGCTGGGGCTTGGTATGCCTTGGACCGAAGAGGTCGCGTCTATGATGGCTATCTACGCGATTGGCTTTGGATCGCTATCGGCCTGGGTGCGCAGCGAGCATCTGGTAGTCGATTTGTTTAGCCATAAGCTTTCTGGGTTAGGAAAAAGTCTCCAGTATCGATCCACTGCACTGATTTCATGTGGTTTTTTTGCACTTTCCGCTTGGGGCGCATGGATCATGTCGGATATGAGCGCCAACAATAAAACGGTCTCGCTGAGTATCAGTTTCAGCTATCTCTACTACGGTATTTTCTTTAGTTTTGCGGGTATGGCGCTGATAGCAGTGTGGCAAACCCTGCGCGGCCCGGTCGCGTGGTTGGAAGTGCATGATGAAGAAGAGCATCAAGAGGAGTTAGCTCAGCCATGATGGAATTACTGATTTTTGTCGGCGGGCTATTGATACTGATGGCTATTGGCTTGCCCGTGGTGGTGGCTATTGGCGTGACGTCGTTTATCGCGCTAGTGGCAACCGGTACCGGTGGCCTGCCCGTTGAGTTATTGCCGCTGCGAATGGTGCAAACGCTCAACAACTTTACGCTGCTAGCGATTCCACTGTTTATTCTAGCCGCCAATATTATGAATATCGGCTCGACGACGACGCGCATTTTCGACTTTGCGACCGCGCTTGTCGGCTTCACTAAAGGTGGGCTTGGCCACGCTAACGTGGTGGCGAGCTCTATCTTCGCGACCATGTCAGGCACCGCCGTAGCGGACGCTGCGGGGCTTGGCAGTATTGAAATTAAGGCCATGAAAGAGCGTGGCTATGCGCTGGATTACTCCACGGGCATTACCGCGGCCTCAAGCGTTATTGGGCCAATCTTGCCACCCAGCATTGCGCTAGTCGTGTATGGCTGGCTTGCCAATGTCAGCATTGGTGGTCTATTTATGGCGGGGCTTTTGCCGGGCATTTTGATGGCACTGCTGCTGATGGGCATGACCGTACTGCTTGGCGCGACCGGCAAGGTCGTGATGCCTAAACCTAAGCCGTTTGATGCCTGCGAAGTTGCTCGCACTGGCAAGCGTGCGATATTACCGCTAATGATGCCGGCCATTATCGTGGGTGGCATTTGGGGCGGCTTCTTCACGCCGACGGAAGCGGGCGCAATTGCCTCGCTGTACGCCATTATTCTAGGCGGTGTGATTTACCGTGATTTGAACGGGCGGGATCTTTTTAATGCTTTCCGCAGAACCTTAATGTTCAGTGCGGTTATTCTGCTGATTATTGCGGTTTCCAGCTTCTACGGCTGGATACTAGTGCGCATGGGCATTCCACAGGCACTGGCAGGGCAGGTCGCCAGCGTCGATATGCCCACGGTGGCGCTATTGCTCTGCTTCGCGCTGTTCTTCCTGCTCATTGGCTGCTTTATGTCAGTGATTGAAAGTATCCTGATCTTCACGCCGATTGTGGTACCAGCGGCGCTTAGCGCCGGGTTAGATCCGGTGCATTTCGGCATTGTGATGGTGATTACACTGTCCGTCGGGGTCATTACTCCTCCGTTTGGCACGGTGCTGTTTTTAATGGTGGGCATTACGCGACTGCGCTATGGCCAGGTGGTGACCGCGATACTGCCTTTCTTACTGCCGATTATCGCCACTATTTTATTGCTAATCGCCGTGCCGGGCTTGGCCACGTGGCTGCCAGATCTCATGGGTTATTAAGAGCTTAAGGCGAGCGTTTTAACCGCCGTCAAAATAAAAAGGAGCCAATATGAACATGCCTCAAAATGAGTTTAAACAGCAGCTGTTAGCGGGCCAGCCCCAAACGGGGATTTGGCTCGGGCTAGCGAGCGCATACTCAGCGGAAATTGCCGCCACGGCTGGCTTTGACTGGCTGTTGCTAGATGCCGAGCACGTTCCTAATGACCTGGGCAGCCTGCTTGCTCAACTGCAGGCGCTGGCGCCCTATAAAAGCCACCCAGTAGTGCGCCCGCCCACGGGCGATGCCGTGCTGATCAAGCGCTATTTGGATATTGGCGTACAGAACTTACTGATCCCCATGGTGGAAACGGCCGAGCAAGCCGCTGAGCTGGTTGCTGCAACCCGCTACCCACCCCACGGTGAACGTGGCGTTGGGCATGTGTTGGCACGTGCCTCGCGCTGGGGGCAGGTGAAGGACTATCTGGCCCGCGCAGATGACGAGATTTGCCTGATGCTGCAGGTAGAGAGCCAGCAGGCGCTGGATAATTTGGAAGCTATCGCCGCAGTAGAAGGGGTCGACGGTGTATTTATTGGCCCCGCCGATTTATCTGCTTCGATGGGGCATCTTGGCAATGCTGGCCACCCCGACGTGGAAGCGGCGATTAGTGACGCTATTCACAAAATTCGCGCAGCGGGTAAGGCGGCAGGGATTGTCACGGTGGACGAACAGGCAGCTCGCGGCTACCTAGCTGCAGGCTGTACATTCGTTGGCGTAGGGATCGATGCTCTGCTGTATGCCAATGCCTTGCGCGGCTTGGCAGAGCGTTTCAAACGCTAGGGTTTGTATGAACGCTGAGCGAAGGACAGGCAAGCGCTTTAATGTGGATATGCATTCTGCGCTTGCCTGGCTGGGTCGTTAACCTTCAGTCGGCAAAATCCTTCCGGGGTTCATCAGCCCTTTAGGATCAAACAGGGCTTTAACGCTGCTGATGAGTTCACGTTCGATGGGTGATAGCCGAGCCAAATAGGGCGCTTGCTTGGTGCGGCCAATACCGTGCTCAGCGCTGATACTGCCGTTGAAATCATCGAGCACTTCAAAAAGCCGTTCTTCCAGGTCATGCAGGTGGGCTTTTTTGTCTGCGTCAGCCATGGCGCTGGGCGGCAGAATGTTAAAGTGCAGGTTGCCGTCGCCGACGTGCCCATAGGCAATGATTTCGCACTCGGGAGAGGCGGCCATGATGACCTCACTCGCCTGCGTGACAAAGGCTGGAATCGCTGAAATAGGCACGGCGATATCAGTACGTAAGTGCTCGCCGCGCCGACGTTGGCCTTCCAGCATACTCTCGCGGAATTGCCACAGCTGGGCCGACTGGGTGTCGCTGGCGGCGAGTGCGCCGTCAAGCACCAGCTCACGCTCCATGCCTGTTTCCAGCAGCTGTTCCAGCATCGTCGCTAAATCTATCGGTCCGGTGGCGGCGACTTCCATGAGCACGTACCACGGGTAGGCGCTTTCCAATGGGTCGCGAAGCTCCGGGGTTGCTTCTATGGCCAGCTCAATGCAGCGGCGCGGAATCAGCTCAAAAGCCGTCAGCAAATCGCAGCAGTCGCGGCGTGCTAAGCCATATAGGTCGATAACCGCTTGAACGGAGGGTAGGCCAAGCAGCGCGGTGCGGTTTTGAGTCGGGCGTGGTGAGAGTTTTAACACTGCGCCGGTCACGATGCCCAGGGTGCCTTCGCTGCCTAAAAACAGCTGCTGAAGATCGTAGCCGCGGTTGTCTTTGTGCAGGGCGTTGAGGCCTTCCAGCACGCGCCCATCGGGAAGCACCACTTCCAGCCCGAGTACCAGCTCGCGCATCATGCCGTAGCGCAGCACGTTAAGACCGCCTGCATTGGTAGCAATGTTGCCACCAATCTGACAACTGCCTTGAGCGCCGAGTGAAAGCGGAAAATCGCAGTCATGCTCGGCAGCGGCTAGCTTGACGTTCTCAAGGATGCAGCCAGCGTCCACCGTGATAGTGAAGTTAACCGGGTCAATGGCCCGCACGCTGTTCAAACGTTCCAGACTGATCACCAGTTCCTGGCCGTTTGCGGCGGGCAATGCGCCCGCCACTAGGCCGCTGTGGCCACCTTGGGGCGTCATTGCGACCCCTTGCTGATAACAGCGCCTGACAATCTCAGCAACGTCAGCGGTATTCGCCGGGCGGGCTACGGCCAGCGGCATGCCTAGCGTATCGCCAGCCCAGTCGCTAACGTAGCGCGCCATCGCCTCTGGTTGGCGTATTAAACCGCGCTCGCCAAGCAGGCTGGCGAGCTCGTTTAAAAAGAGTGTGATCGCTGTCATTAGACCTCTTCCTGCCAGGCAGCGCCGTCGGGGAAGGAGTGCTGCGCTTGTGACTGCGCGTGCATGGCAATGCTGTAGCCCGGCGCTTCGGGCACCTGATAACGCCCGCCGCGAATGACGACCGGGTCAATAAAGTGTTCGTGAAGATGATCCACATACTCCAGAACGCGACCCTCAAGGCTACCGGATACCGCAATGTAATCGAAGAGTGAGATGTGCTGGGTGTATTCGCATAGCCCCACGCCACCGCCGTGAGGGCAAATTGGCACGCCGAACTTGGCGGCCATTAGTACCACCAGGATGACTTCGTTGAGCCCGCCCAGGCGTGCCGCATCAAGCTGACAATAGTCGATGGCATCTGCCTGGAAGAACTGCTTAAACATCACTTTGTTATGGCAGTGCTCGCCGGTAGCAACGCCAATAGGCGCAACGCGGTGGCGAATTTCAGCGTGGCCTAGAATGTCGTCAGGGCTGGTGGGTTCTTCGATCCACAGCGGGTCAAATTCCGCTAAGCGGCGCATTTTAGTGATCGTTTCATCGACGTCCCATACCTGGTTGGCATCCATCATCAGCACGTTGTCCCAGCCAATCTCATCGCGCAGCAGCGCTGCGCGGCGGGCATCTTCTTCGATATCGCCACCAATTTTTTGTTTAAAGTGCGTCCAGCCTTCCGCCAGCGCTTCTCTGGCCAAGCGGCGCACTTTCTCGTCGCTGTAGCCCAGCCAACCCGATGAAGTGGTGTAGCCTGGGTAGCCGTCGCGGCGCATTTCGTCTTCACGTTCTGCTTTGCCGGATGACTGGCGGCGTAACAAGCAGATTGCTTCTTCCGGCGTGAGCGCATCGGTAACGAAGCGAAAGTCGAGACAGCGCACCAGCTGCTCTGGGGTCATATCCACCAGCAGCTTCCATACTGGTTTGCCTTCGTGCTTTGCCCACATATCCCACACGGCGTTGACGATGGCCGCCGTGGCTAGGTGAATCGCGCCTTTATCGGGGCCGATCCAGCGTAGCTGGCTGTCACCGGTGATTTCTCGCCAGAAACTGCCCATATTGTCGGTGATGGATGCCAGTGAGCGCCCTTCAATTAACGGCGCTAGTGATTGCACGGCGGTAACCACTATCTCGTTGCCGCGGCCGATGGTAAACGTTAAGCCGTGCCCTTCGGGGCTGCCATCATCAGTATGCAGAATGACGTAAGTGGCCGAATAGTCGGGCGCCGCATTCATGGCATCCGAGCCGTCCAGCGTGCGCGATGTGGGGAAGCGGATATCCTGAATTTCGACGCGTGTTATGGTTGTCATTGTGCTCTCCTAATCAGTGCTATGGGTGGCGTAATACTTAGCGGCGCGCTAGGTGGCGCATCAGTTCGCGAATACCGTAAGTCCAGGGCGGCAGCTGATCGCTTCTGCCTACCGTATTGACTAAGGCGCCAAGGGACGGTGTAGCGATGGTGACGCGATCGCCTAGATGATGGGTGAATCCCTGGCCTTCGCCGTCGCGGTCCTGAATCGGTGAGAACATGGTGCCGAGGAACAGCATGAAGCCGTCAGGGTACTGGTGGTGCTCGCCGATAGTTTGGCCTACTAGGTCCAGCGGATCGCGGCTGATTTCGCGCATATCGCTCTCGCCCTGGAGCAAGAAATCATCGTCTTCTCCTTCAATACGCAGCGATACCTGGCAATTGCGTACGCTATCCATATCGAAGTGATCGTCAAATAGCCGGATGAACGGCCCCAGCGAGCAGGAGGCGTTGTTATCTTTTGCCTTGCCGAGCAGCAGGGCGCTGCGGCCCTCAACGTCGCGCAAGTTGACGTCATTGCCTAGCGTGGCGCCGCGCACCTGGCCACGGCTGTCTACCGCCAGGACAATTTCCGGCTCTGGGTTATTCCACTGAGAGGACTCATGCAAACCCACCGGGGTGCCAAAGCCTACCGAAGACAGCGGCTGCGCTTTAGTAAACACCTCGGCATCGGGGCCAATGCCTACTTCCATATATTGCGACCAGCCACCACGGGCTTGCAGCGCTTCTTTGAGCGCCATCGCTTCGGCAGACCCTGGGGTAATCTTGGAGAGATCGGTGCCAATCAGCGCCTGCAAATCGTCGCGCAGCGCGACGGCCCTAGCCGGATCACCGCCCGCTTGCTCTTCGATTACTCGCTCTAACAGGCTAACGGCAAAGGTGACGCCACAGGCTTTAACGGCCTGTACATCGCAAGGGGCCAGCAAGTAGGGCGCGGTTGGCGAAGGCATCTGGGAGTTGGCGAGCAGCGACTCGACGCTACCGATTGACGGCCCATCTGCGCGTTGCACGACGGACAGCACATCATCGCGTTCCAGCAAATCAGCCATGGTGGGGCCAAACGCGGTGATATCGATGACCTGGCCAGCGTGCACGGTTACCAGTGCGGGGCCGGGGTGCGTGCCATCCAGCCAAACGCGGCCAACGAGCAGCGCTTTATCCAAATCATGGGGAAGAGAGTCAGTCAGGGACAGTGGGTTCATGTGCGCCTCCAGAAAAGTTGGACTAAAGATGTACTAGTGATGAGCAACGAGTGGTTGGTGCGTCATCACCTATCATGTTATGGATATTGTGTTGTATGACAGGTATGCCAGTTCATGGCTCACTTTAGCGCACCGTCCGGTTTCGGGTCGATAGTTAAATCTGCCTAATTGAGATCGGTTTCGCTTAACGCTGCGTGCAAAAATAAAAGTAAAAATCCTAAGGAGAAGGTCATGTTAGACGAGTGGAAAGGCAAGCGAGTCCTCATCACCGGCGCTAGCCGTGGCATCGGCGCGGCGGTGGCTAAGCAGCTAGGTACGCTGGGTGCCCATGTGGCAGTGCACTATCACAGCAGCGAAGCGCCCGCCGAAGCGGTGGCCAAGGCTATCCGCGATGCAGAGGGGGAAGCCTTTACCCTTAAGGCGGACGTCAGCCATTCCAGTGAAACGCAACGGCTTGTCGATGAAGCGGCCAAACGCCTGGGCGGGTTGGATCTGTTAATCAATAACGCTGGTGACATGCTGGGCCGGGTAGGCTTAGACGCGATGGATGATGACCACTACGACCGAGTGATGGATCTCAACGTGCGCTCGGTGATCATGGCCAGCCGCGCCGCGCTAGCGCATTTTAGGCGCGCAGGACGCGGCAATATTATCCATACCACGTCTATTGCCGCACGCAATGGCGGTGGTGGCGGTGCAGGGTTATATGCATCAGCGAAAGGCTTTGTGAGCACGGTGACGCGCAATATGGCGAAAGAGCTGGCCGGCGAGAATATCCGCGTCAATGCCGTCGCCCCCGGTACGATTGCGACCGATTTTCACGAGCGCCACTCCAGCGAGGCGCATTTAGCCGCGGCACGTGCATCGATCCCTATGGGGCGATTAGGCACGTCCGAAGAGTGCGTAGGGGCTTATGTATTTCTTGGAACAGACGCACTGAGCGGCTATGTCACGGGTCAAATCATTGAGGTCAACGGTGGGCAGCTAATGCCATGAGTATGTCATTGCGTAGTGACCCAGGCGCTAAGTGTTATGAGATTGCGATCACCATGGGCGACCCTGCGGGTATTGGCCCGGAAATTATTTGTCGCGCGTTAAAGGCTATGTCTAGCGCCGAACGAGCCAGTGCCATCGTGGTGGGAGATCCCGCTATTTATCGTCGAGCAGCGGCCAGTGTCGATGCTGAGCTGATGTTTGTGCCGCTCGACCAACCATCCAGCGGTGATCACTGTGTCGCTATCAGCGTCGTGGACGTGCCGGTGGGTGCAGATATCCCGGATGGCCAAATCAGTGCGGGCGCAGGTGATATGGCTTTTCGTTGCGTTCAGGCGGCGGTGAACTTAGTGCAGTCAGGTCGGGCGCAGGTGATTGTTACTGCGCCGCTTAACAAGGCGGCGCTGCATGAAGCAGGGCACCATTACGATGGCCACACCGGCATGCTGGCAGCGCTGACCGGCGCGCCCTCATCGTTCATGCTATTGGCCTCGGAGACGCTTTCGACGCTGCATGTTTCAACGCATGTCTCATTGCGAGAAGCGATCGATCGAGTGACGCCTGAACGTATTGTTGCCACCGTTGAAGCCGGCAATGCTCACTTGGTTGCGCTGGGACTAAGTGCGCCACGTATCGCCGTTGCCGGACTCAATCCGCATTGCGGTGAAGGGGGAATCTTTGGTGATGAGGACAGCCGCTGTATTGCGCCCGCAGTGGATCAACTGCGTCAGCGTGGCTTTGATGTAAGTGGCCCTATTTCTGCTGACACGGTGTTCTACCGAGCCTCTAAAGGCGAGTTCGATTTAGTCGTTGCTCAGTATCATGACCAGGGCCATATTCCGGTCAAACTCATTGCATTCGATACCACGGTGAATGTCAGCCTAGGCCTGCCGTTACAGCGTACCTCAGTGGATCACGGCACCGCGTTCGATATCGCCTGGCAAGGTAAAGCAGATGCTACCAATATGGGGTCCGCGATTGCCTATGCGCGACGTCTCGCCAGTGGCGGGCATTCGTGAGCCCCTGCCAGCTAGCCATTATTGCCGACGATTTGTCGGGTGCGCTGGATGCATCAGCGCCCTTTGCTGCACGGGGAGCCGATGCCCGAGTGATTGTCAGTCTAGAAGCATTAACAGCGACGCTTGATGTGTGGCAAGGGCAAGGGACGTGGCCAGCGGTCATCGCCGTCAATACCGAGTCACGCCATTTGCGGGCCGATGAAGCAGCGTTGCGGGTTTCTAAGGCGGTTCGTCTATTGACACAAGTACGCCCGCAGCAATGGTTTAAAAAGGTGGATTCAACCTTGCGCGGCCAGGTAGTTGCCGAGTGTCGAGCATTGCAAGAGGCCATTGGATATCCACTGCTATTGGCGCCAGCGGTACCGGCTCAAGGGCGCATTGTGCGCAACGCTGAAGTCTGGGTTGATGGCGTAAGCTTGGCCAATACGGCATATCAGCAGGATGCGCGATCATCGCCTCTATGGGGTCCTATTGATGATGCGTTTGCCGCAGGGGGGCTGGCGTTACAGCGCTATCGCCTTGAGAAGGGAAACACGCTTCCTGACGAGAGCTGCATTGTCGATGCCAGCAGCGACGCGGAACTCGCCGCGCTTTACGATGGCGTGCTGAAGCTCAAAAGCTCACGTGTCATGGCAGGCGCAGCGGGATTGGCTATGGCCATTGCTCAACGTCGCTTCGGGACTCCCTGTGCTCAGGCTAGGTCACTGTGCGGGATAAAATCGGTGCTGTATGCCGTTGGCTCCCGGGCTCCTCGTGCCGCGGAGCAGCTTGAGGCGCTGTGTCAGCAGTTACCCAACGTAGCGATTATTGAGGCGTGTGCTACGTCGCTTGATCACCTTGGCGTCGAGGCATGTGTCATCGTGCCTAGTGAAGATGGAACAGTGCGCACAGCGATTGAAGTGGCCGATGCAATGGCGGCCCAGGTGGCTGGCATTATCTCAGCCTGGCATGACGAAGATGAGCACCTGCAATTTCTTACCGGTGGCGATATCGCTATGGCAGTGCTCTCCCAGCAAGGCGCTCGTTATATCACCGTTGAGACTGAGTGGTCACCGGGTGTGGCATTAGGGTGTTTGGATGGTGATGCCCACCGCAGAGTAATGACTAAGGCGGGCGGCTTCGGCGACTCATCACTACTCGTTCGTTTGCATCAGCAGCTTAACCTGAGCTGTGAGTCGAACTAAGTACACAAAATAACGACAGCAAAATGCTAGCCGGGTAGTTGCGTAATTGAGGGTCAGCAGCTAGGTTTCAATCTGGTGGTATGATACGTATACAGTAAGATGATCGGTTTCATCGACTGTTGCCGCTCGCACAATAACCAACAATAAATCTAATGGTTGTGAGGAATACAAGATGAGCTACAAAAGCCAACACCGCCTAACGATGTCCCGTTTGCTAACCGCTACGCTTATTGCCGCTGGTATCAGCGTAGCCGGTGCGGTACAGGCCGTCGAGAACCTGCGTTTCGCCCATGTTTATGAAACCTCCGAGCCTTTCCATAAGTGGGCATTATGGGCCGCTGACGAGATTGAAGAGCGCACCGATGGGCGCTATACCATGGAGGTATACCCCGCTGCCTCGTTAGGTAAAGAGGAAGACATCAACGAAGGGCTTGGGTTAGGCACGGTCGATATCATTTATACCGGCACCCAGTTCGCTGGCCGCGCTTATGGCCCCATCGGCATTGCCGGGGCTGCGTATATGTTCCGTGATTTCGATCACTGGCAGGCGTTTGCCGATAGCGATCTATTCCAAGAGATTGCTCAGGGCTATCAGGATCAAACCGGCAATGTTCCGCTGGCGCTCAACTATTATGGCGAACGCCACGTCACGTCCAATATCCCCATTAATGAACCCGCAGACATGGAAGGGCTGAAAATTCGGGTGCCCAACGCACCGATGTACATGATGATGCCTCAGGCGGTGGGTGCTAACCCAACGCCCATTTCGTTTGATGAGGTATATCTGGCTCTGCAGCAAGGCGTTGTAGACGCGCAGGAAAATCCGCTGCCGACTATTCGTGCTAAGGCTTTCCATGAAGTACAGGACTACATCAATCTGACCGGCCACATTACCGATTCGCTTATTACGATTGTTGGCGGGCCGCGCTGGAATCAGCTCTCTGAAGAAGACCGCGAAATATTCCGCGAGGTTTTCCAGGAGGCGGCTGAAAACAACACCAAAGATATTCTGAAGGCCGAAGGGGAGCTGGTTGCCTGGTTTGAAGAGCAGGGTAACACCATCAATGAAGTGGACCGTGAACTCTTCCGTGAGGCCGTTTTACCCGCCCATAACGGCGATGCCGCGACATGGGATCAGGAAACCTACGATCGCCTACAGGCTATCGGCCAGTAATCCAACCCCTGATAACACTCCGCTCTTTACTGAGCGGAGTGTTTGGAGTCCTGTGCCATGAATGATTCGCGCGAGAATTCCCCGCCTATCGGCGACCCGATGGTTGATTTTGAATCTGCTTTCGAGGATGCACCGTTCAAACTAAGTGATTATCGCCTCGAAGACTTTGTCACCTTAACGCTTTTTTGGGCATTGATTTTAGTGGTGTTCGCCCAGTTTTTTAGTCGCTATGTGCTGGGTAGTTCTATTGGCTGGACCGAAGAAATTGCCCGTTACTTACTGATTGGCGTGGGCTTTTTTGGCAGCATCATGGCAGCCCGTAACGGTAGCCACATCATGGTGGAATTCTTCTACCACTACATGCCGGGCTGGCAGGCGCGTTTGCTAGAGCATTTGGTCAACCTGATAAGCCTTAGTTTTTATATAGCGATGGCATGGATCGCCTATCAGCTGGCATCACGCACCAATAGCCTAATGGTGTCGGTGGATCTGCCTAAGAGCATCATCTATTTCACCGTCTGTGCGGCGTTTACATTGATGGCGCTGCGCACCGTTCAGCGGCTTTACTTGAAGTATCTGGGGCGTTCCCTATGACGCTTGAGCTGTGGCTACCCGCGACATCATCTTTATCAAGAGGCCTCCCATGTCCCGATTTTCTGTGATGCGTTGGCAAAAGCCGATAGTGTCTCCGCTGCTGGCGGCACTGGCTATTCTGGGCTGCGTGATTCTACCGCTAATGGGCTACGATCTTGGCTTTTTGTTCTTTGCGCTGTTTACCATGCTGGTGCTGGGCGTGCCTATCGCGGTTAGCTTGGCAGGCGCCTGCTTAATGTTTGTCTTAATCACCGGCCAGGTGCCCAGCATTGTCATAGCACACCGCATGATTAACGGCATTGACAGCTTTCCGCTGCTGGCGATTCCGTTTTTTATTTTTGCCGGCAGCCTAATGAACAATGGTGGCATTACCGAGCGTATTTTCAATTTCGCTAAGGCGCTGATGGGCTGGATGCGGGGTGGCCTTGGCCATGTCAATGTGGGGGCTAGCATTGTGTTCTCGGGCATGTCGGGCGCGGCCGTAGCGGATGCAGGCGGCCTGGGCATGATTGAAGTCAAAGCCATGAAGGATGCGGGATACGATGAAGAGTTCGCCGTGGGAATTACGGCGGCGTCCTCGACCATCGGGCCTATCATTCCGCCTAGCTTGCCGATGGTGATTTACGGGGTTATGGCGTCCGCCTCGGTAGGCCAACTGTTCGCAGCAGGGCTGATCCCTGGCCTGTTGATGGGCATCATGCTGATGTTGATGATCTTCATCATCTCAAGGCGGCGTGGCTATCAGCGCGATGCCATTTTCTCCATGCGGGTTCTTGGCCATACCTTCAAACGGGCGTTTTTATCGTTGCTGACACCTGTCATTATTGTGGGCGGTATTATCACCGGTGCCTTCACGCCGACTGAAGCCGCGGTGGCCGCGGTGTTTTATGCCTTGCTCCTGGGTGGCGTGGTTTACCGTACGTTGACGTGGCGTAAACTGCTTAAAGTCAGCATGGAAACCATCGAGACCACCGCGGTTATTCTGTTCATTGTGTCTTCGGCGTCGATCTTCGCCTGGATACTGACCAGCAATCAGGTGACTCAGAATGTGATCGCCTTAATGGGCCCCTTTGCCGATAGCAAGCTCGCCGTTCTGGTAATGGCCAATATCGTGCTGATTATCGTGGGCTGCTTTATGGAAACGATCGCTGCGATCACCATCTTAGTCCCGGTGCTGTTGCCCATGGCCGTTGCGGTGGGGGTAGACCCTGTCCACTTCGGGGTCATCATGGTGCTTAACCTGATGATCGGACTATTAACGCCACCAGTGGGCATGGTGCTCTACGTGCTTTCCAGGGTCTCTAACGTGAGCTTTGAGCGCTGCATGCGAGGCACCATTCCGTTCCTAATACCCCTGGTGATCTGCCTTCTATTGGTGACGTTCATCCCGGCTATTTCTATGTGGCTACCCACGCTGATATATCGCTAAGCACCGCTGGAGCTGGCGGAATGCCAGCTCCGCTATTAAGACCCGGAGTATTTTATTAATGACTGATACCTCATTAGATTTTCGCGTTACCCACGAGGATCTTGCTCGTTTTATACAGGCGACACTCGCCGCTGTTGGCGCCAATCAAGCCTCGGCGCAGGCGGTGAGCCGCGCGCTGGTCACCGCATCGCGCATGGGGACCGATAGCCACGGTTTGCGTCTATTGCCTCACTATGTGCAGGCGCTTCAAGGCGGGCGCATTAAAGGGGCGCCTAACATGGTGTTTCAGCGCCGCTTAGCGGCCACAGGCTGCTTAAACGCTGACGACGGGCTTGGTCATCTGGCGGGTTATACCGCGATGGAACACGCCACGGCGATGGCTGATGAGGTCGGAATAGGCGCTGTCGCTGTGGGGCACTCATCGCACTTCGGCGCGGCAGGGTGCTATGCGTTAGCCGCGGCTGAACGCGGCTATCTTGGTATGGCGTTCTGTAATTCAGACCCCTTTGTACTTCTGCACGATGGTGCCAAGCCCTTTCACGGTACCAACCCCATCGCTTTTGCAGCGCCGGTAGCGGGTGAGTCGCCGTATCTGTTGGACATGGCCACGAGTTCGATCCCCTGGAACCGAGTGCAGCAATTTGGTGCTATTGGCCGCCAGCTGCCCGATCAAGTCGCTGCAGATGCGGCCGGTCAGGTGAGTCGCGTACCTGCTGATATCGCTGCCTTGTTGCCGCTGGGCGGCAGTGATTTCGGCTTTAAAGGTGCCGGTCTAGGCGGCATGGTCGAAGTGCTGAGTTCGATGCTGTCGGGCATGCAGCATGGCTTCAGGTTATTGCCGATGGGCGGGCCGGATATGGCAACGCCGCGGGGTGTCGGGCATTTCTTTCTAGCCATAAAGCCCGATGCCTTTGTTGATGAAGGCACCTTTGCTCAAGGGCTGGCCGCGTATTTGAAAGACCTTCGCGCCCAGCCAGCCTCAAAAAATGCCAGAGTACTAGCACCCGGTGATCGTGAATGGCGCTGCCAGGCGCAGCGCGATGCTCAGGGAGTTCCACTCGATGTTGCCAACCAATTAGCCTATGCCGAACTGGCTGAGCGGCACCGGATTACGCCACTATCTCGGCTTGATTAAAGGCTCAATGAAAAGACAATGGCGAAAAATGCAGTAAAATGGCGGCCAATTCCAGGTTAACGAGGAGCGACTGCCTATGAGCAGATACCGGATTGAGCGCAAAACGCTTTCCGAACAGGTCGCTGAACAGCTTGAGGCGGAGATTCTTGAGGGGCGGCTGAGCGAGAATGATCAGTTGCCCTCAGAAAGAGAGCTGATGGAGCAGTTTGGCGTTGGTAGACCCGCGGTGCGCGAAGCGTTGTTCCATTTGCAGCAGCTGGGATTGATTGCGATCAACAGCGGCACGCGTGCCAGAGTCATTCGCCCTACGGCCGATGCGGTGATGGCGAGGCTTTCGGGGGTGACACGGCAGCTGCTTTCGAAGCCGGCTGGCCAGCAATACTTCCAGGAAGCTCGGGCTACGTTTGAAATATCGCTAGCCCGCTACGCCGCTCGTCACGCCAGCGATGAGGATCTGACGCGGCTGCGTGAAGCCTTACAAGCCAACCGTGATGCTATTGGTGACGAAGCGCGCTTTAAGCGCTCTGATAACGACTTTCATGGTGTATTGGCGAGTATCGGACGTAACCCTATTTTTGATGCTATCCATGTGGCGCTTTCCGAGTGGCTAGATGATCGGCGTGCTCATGTGTTGCAGCAAAAGGATGAAGACAAGGCTGCGACCGCTGCGCACACTGAGATCATTGATGCCATTGAATCACGCGACCCTGATGCGGCCGAGGCAGCCATGCGGCGCCACCTCGACCGTCACTACGGCACGTACATGCAGCTTAAAAGACGCTTGTCTGATACCCCTTAGCTTTCACGCTTGCCGTCGATTAAGCGTGAAACGTTAAACGGATTGCTATCGCGCAGCGCTTCGGGCAGCAGGCCTGCTGGCAAGTCTTGGTAGCAGACGGGGCGCAGGAAGCGATAAATCGCAGCACTGCCCACCGACGTCGTCCGGCTGTCAGACGTGGCCGGGTAGGGGCCGCCATGTACCATCGCATGACCCACTTCCACGCCGGTCGGCCAGCCATTGGCCATAATACGGCCCACGCGACGTTCCAGTGCGGGCATTAGGCGTTTAGCGGCATCTAAGTCGCCATCGTCTAGCTGCAGTGTCGCGGTCAATTGGCCTTCCAATTGTTCGGCCACGCGCTGCATTTCATCGCTGTCACGGCACTCAATCACCAGTGATGCAGATCCGAAGATTTCGCTCTGCAGCGCTTCTTGAGTTAAGAAGTCGTGGGCGCTAGCGGTAAATAAAGCAGTTTGGCAGCTATGCGGGCCGTCGTTGGTTTGTCCACGCGCGACTTCGTTAACGCAAGCGTTGCCCGAAAGCTCATTCACACCGCTTCGATAAGCCTCATGAATGCCGGGTGTCAGCATCGTTTGGGCTGCGCTGGCTTTTACCGCGTCACCCGCTGTTGCTACGAAGGCGTCAAGGTCAGCGCCTTTAAGGCCAACGACTAGGCCAGGGTTCGTACAGAACTGGCCTGCCCCCATGTTTAGCGATGCCACAAAACTCTCTGCAATCGCAGTGCCGCGAGCTTTCAATGCCTCTGGCATTAGGAACACGGGATTGATGCTGCTCATTTCAGCATAAACAGGAATCGGCTCGGGGCGTGCTTGTGCGGTGGCCATTAATGCAGTGCCGCCGCTACGTGAACCGGTGAACCCAACGGCTTTGATGCGCGGGTCGGCCACTAGCGCCTGGCCAATCTCTTTGCCTGAACCGAACAGCAGCGAAAAGACGCCTTCCGGCAACTCGCACTTAGCAACCGCACGCTGAATGGCGCGACCCACTAATTCGGACGTGCCAGGGTGTGCCGAATGGCCTTTAACAACCACCGGGCAGCCTGCAGCTAGCGCAGACGCGGTATCGCCACCCGCGACGCTGAACGCGAGGGGGAAGTTGCTGGCGCCAAAAACAGCCACTGGGCCTAGCGGGATGTGGCGCTGGCGCAGGTCAGCGCGGGGCATCGGCTGGCGCTCTGGCAGTGCAGGGTCGTGGCGTACATCCAGCCATTCTCCCGCGCGTACAACAGCAGCGAAAAGCCGTAGCTGGCCACAGGTACGGCCACGCTCGCCTTCAAGACGAGCCTTAGGAAGGCCCGATTCGGCGACACCACGCTCAGTTAAGTCGGCGCCAATGGCTTCAATTTCATCAGCAATGGTTTCTAAGAAGTGTGCGCGTGTCTCAAGTGACGTCTCGCGATACTGATCAAACGCCGCATCAGCAAGTTTGCAGGCCTGTTCCACGTCGGAACGGCTGCCGCCACGATAGCCTGGCTCAAGTACGTCACCGGTAGCGGGATTGATAGCGTGGATCTCATCCTGTGTGCCTGTCACGGTCTGTTGACCGATAAGCAGTGTGCCTTGCAGTGTCATGCTGGTCTCCTATTAAAGGGCATTATTGTCGATCTAGCGTAATACGTAGTGAGGTGATCGGTGTGCTGATCACCTTGTCGCTATTGATTTTATTGGGCGTAAATACTGGGCGTAAATACTTAGTTACCGCGCACAGCAGTCAGGTCAGGCAGCCACGTCACGATGCCGGGGAAGGCGATCAGGATAACCAGTACTACGAGCAGCGCGGCGTAGTAGGGCAGCATCGCTTTGACAAGTTGCTCCATGGAAACCTTACCGACGCCGCAGCCGACATAAAGGCAAGTGCCCACCGGCGGTGTCAAAAGACCAATGCCTAAAATGAACGACATCAGCACGCCGAAATACACCGGATCAACGCCTACCGAGGTAACGATGGGCGTTAGCATGGGCGCCATGATGACCATTGCTGGCGTTAGATCCATTACAAACCCCACCAGCAGCAGTAGGCCCGCCACTATCAGCAGCAGTAGGAAAGGATCTTGTGTGATCGCCTGTACCTGAGTGACCAGTGTTTGCGGCACCATATTAATGGTTAAAAACCAGGCAATAACGGTGGCAAACGCCAGTAACAGCAGCACCATACCGGTCAAACGGGCGGTACGGATGAGCATTCCCCACAGTTCAGTTATCTTGAATTCGCGATACACGATCAGCGAGATAAACAGTGAGTAAAGCAGCGCCGCAACGGCCGCTTCGGTGGCGGTGAATACGCCGCCGATAATGCCGCCAATCACAATCACGGGTAGCACCAGCGCGAGCCATGCTGCTTTAAAAGCTTCCCAGAGCACATCAAGACGGAACTTACGGGTTTGGCCAGCATGGCCAATGGTCGCCATGATGAAGGTTGTCGTCATCAGGCCGGCCGCAATCAATATGCCGGGTACAATGCCAGCAATAAACAGGCGGCTAATTGACGTCTCGGTAACAATGCCGAAAAGAATCAACGGGATAGAAGGCGGAATAATGATGCCGATAACCGATGAAACGGTATTGATTGCGGTTGCTTGAGGCGCGGTATAGCCCTGTTTGGTCATCGACGGAATCATCATCGCGCCGGTGGCTGCCGTGTCTGCCACGGCTGAACCGCTAATACCGCCGAAGAACATGGAGCCGGTAATAGCGACCTGGCCTAAACCGCCGCGTACGAAGCCGACTAAGGCACCGGCTAGGTCCATTAAGCGGCGAGCGATGCCGCCGTTACTCATTACTTCACCGACCAGAATAAAGAACGGAATAGCCAGTAGTGGGAAGCTGTTAACGCCCCGGATAGACTGCTCAATCATGATCGAGAGCGGAATATCAGACAGTAGTGCCATAATGACGGCGGCAATGCCTAGGCCAAATGCGATGGGCAGGCCAAGTGCTAGGGAGGCGAAAAGAATGCCTAAAAAGATCCATAGCATGATTAGTGATCTCCAGCAGGCGTGATAGTAACGCTAGGCGAGCGAATTTGTTGCACGCTCTGCCAGGCGCGCCAGATAGACACAGCGGCAATAAACACCGCGCAAAGGACTAGCGAGACGTTAATGATATTCCAGGGCACATTGAGAATCGCGGTGCGGCTTGAAGCGCGAGCTATCACCAAGCATCCACCCCAAATGATGACGCCCATTAGCGCGGTGATAACCACGTGCTGGAATAAATACAGCATATGGGCGGCCCGCGGTTTTAGTTTGCGGACCAAAATATCAACTGCAATATGTTCATAGCGGGCAAAGGCCGCAGCTGCGCCGATAAATATCAGCCAGATAAACAGCATTCGCGCCAGCTCATCGGCCCAGGGCAGCGAGCGGTTGAACACTGCGCGGCCGATGACATTCGCTGACACGGAAATGATCAAGGCGACCAGCAAGGTGGCAATCACATGTTCCATCACCTGAGTTAGCCAGCGAAATATTGCCGGGCCGCGACGCTGCTCGGGTTCAATTTCCAACGGTTCGCGTTGGGGGTCATCAAAATATGCCGCGGTATCAGGAATTGGAGTATTGGGTGTGTCCATGAGCTTTCCGAAGTGGCGAGTAACGAAAAGGCAAGAGGCCTATGCCTCTTGCCTAACCTCTCAATAGAACGTCTATTCAGAGGAGGTCCTGCAATAGCAGACCGAACATTAGCGTCGGTCTTACCTTCAAGGACGCTTACTTTTCTGTAGACGATTCGGCCATAGAGGATTCAGCAAGACGCTGGAACTCAGCCACTAAATCTTCACCAATGCGCGGTGCCCATTCGGCGTAGACCGGCTGTACGGCTTCTTGGAAAGCAGCAATCTGCTCGTCATCAAGACGCGTGACTTGCATGCCGCGCTCTTCAAGCTGGTCGCGCGCCCAGTCGTCGTATTCGCTAGAAAGCAGAATTTCATAATCGGCTGCCTGCAGTGCGGCTTCCTGTACTAGCTCTTGATACTCGGGGTCGAGCCGATCCCAGGTACGCTGAGACATCATCTGGATGAACGGCGTGTAGACGTGACGAGTTTCCGAGCCGTAATCCTGCACCTCATAGAAGTTGGAGGTCAGAATGGTGCTCCATGGGTTTTCTTGGCCATCAACGACGCCCTGTTCCATCGCAGAGAAAAGCTCACCGAAAGCCATGGGGGTAGGGTTGGCGCCCAGCGCTTGCCAAATGGCCAGGTGCACCGGATTTTCCATGGTACGCACCGACAGACCACGTACGTCTAAGCCTGCGACGTCTTCAGGCGAGGAGACTTCCCGCGCGCTGTTAGAGAGCTGACGGAAGCCGTTTTCAGCGAAGGCCAGGGCTTTAATGCCAGTGCCATCAAACGCATCGAGCATCTCTTGAGCAGCATCGCTGCGCATGGCTTCAACGGCCGCTTCGCGCGTCGGAAGCAAGAAAGGCAAATCGAAAACGGCCAGTTCTGCTACGTAGCCGGTCGCGGGGGAAGACGAAGGATACGTCATGTCCAGCGTGCCGGTTTGCAGCATTTCCATCATCTGCACGTCATCGCCGAGCTGGCTGTTAGGGAACAGGTTAACGCTGATGCGCCCTTCGCTGCGCTGGTCGAGAATGTCCGCAAAATAACGGCTAGAAATGTATTGAGGCGAGGTCTCTGCCAGCCCCAGCCCCATGCGTATCGTCACCTTGCCGTGGTCACCCACCACCGCGCCTTCAATTTCAGGCGGATCTGACAAATCAGGCGTTTGGGCGTAAGCGATACTTGAGCTGAGCAGGGTGGCACCGGTCACTAACAGGGTGCGCTTCCAGAAATGTTGCATTGTATTAGTTCTCCTGGCGAGGTGCTGATGGCTGTGCGCGGCGTACTTCAAGAAACCGGCAAAGCGATAACTGTTGTTGTTTTACGTAAGCGGCCATACGCGTCCGGCGGACATATTGTTCAGAATGCCGTCACTTAGGAGCCTAGTCTTAAAAGGAATAGCCCTAAAGAAATGGCCCTAAAAGAAATAGCTCTAAACATAGACCTTAAGAGCGTATCGCTACCGCAAACACTGGAGGTTAATGTGGGACTTTTTTCGCATATGTTCAACATAGACTTTTGTATGTATCGACGCTGGGGGTAAGACAGCGTAACGTCACGGCATTATTTTCTTATTTCTTCACTTTAGGCGTGGAGTGACACCATGGCCAGTTCTCATCGTATTACGTCTGAACAGTTGCGTTCACGCTACTGGTTTGATAATCCCGATCATCCGGGCACCACAGCGCTCTGTATTGAACGCTATCTTAATTACGGCATCACGCTGGATGAGTTAACCAGCGGTAAGCCGATTATTGGCATCAGCCAATCGGGCTCTGATTTAACCCCCTGCAACCGTCATCACATTGATTTGGTGAAGCGCGTTAAAGACGGTATTCGTGCGGCAGGCGGGGTGCCTTTTGAATTCCCCATGCATCCCATTCACGAAAACGTACGCAGGCCTACTGCCGCGCTAGACCGCAACCTTGCCTATCTGGGATTAGTCGAGATTCTGCACGGCTACCCGTTAGACGGTGTGGTATTAACCACCGGCTGCGATAAAACGACTCCCGCGGCGCTCATGGCGGCAGCGACGGTGAATATCCCCGCGATTGTGCTTTCCGGTGGGCCAATGCTTAACGGTTGGCGCGGGGCTGAGCGCGTAGGCTCGGGAACGATTATTTGGGAGCTGCGCAAACGCCTGGCGGCAGGCGATATCGACTACGCGGAATTTCTTTCCCGCGCCAGTGATTCAGCGCCTTCGATTGGCCACTGCAATACGATGGGCACTGCGTCCACCATGAACTCTATGGCTGAGGTGCTGGGCATGAGTCTGCCCGGCTCGGCGGTAATTCCCGCGCCGTATAAAGAGCGCGCAATGGTGTCCTACGATACCGGCACGCGCATTGTCGATATGGTCTGGGAGGACGTGCGCCCACTGGATATCCTGACCCGCGAAGCGTTCGAAAACGCCATCGTTGCCTGTTCTGCACTGGGCGGCTCGTCCAACGCGCCGGTACACATTAACGCCATTGCCCGCCATGCAGGCATTGAACTAGATAATGACGACTGGCAGCGTTTGGGGCATGAAATTCCGCTGCTGGCGAACGTCATGCCCGCTGGCGTATTTCTCTGCGAAGAATTTTATCGCGCAGGCGGGGTGCCCGCCGTTCTGCACGAGCTTAATGTGGCCGGCAAGCTGCACGGCGGGGCGCTGACAGTGAATGGCCGCTCTATTGGTGAGAATCTTCAAGGTCGAGAAACGCAGGATCTTAACGTGATCTGCCGCTACGCCGACCCGCTGGTCGAGCATGCCGGGTTCCTTAATCTTAAGGGCAATCTGTTTGACTCGGCGCTGATGAAAACCAGCGTAATCTCCCGTGACTTTCGCGAGCGTTTCCTAAACGACCCCAACGACCCTGAAGCCTTTGAAGGGAAGGTGGCGGTGTTTGATGGCTCTGAGGATTATCACGCCCGCATTGATGACCCGGCATTAGGCATCGACGCCCGTACTATCCTGGTCATGCGCGGCGCAGGCCCGGTGGGCCATCCTGGCGGTGCCGAAGTGGTCAACATGCAGCCACCGGAGGCGTTAATCAAACAAGGTATCGAATCACTACCGTGTTTGGGCGATGGTCGCCAGTCGGGCACGTCGGGTTCACCTTCCATTCTTAATGCCTCGCCTGAAGCCGCGACCGGCGGTGGTTTAGCGCTGCTTGAAAGTGGCGACCGGATGCGGGTTGATCTCAAACGTGGCGAGGTGCAGCTGCTGATTGAGCCCGCTGAGCTGGACGCACGCCGTGAGCGTTTAGCCCAGCAGGGCGGTTATCGCTACCCAGGCCATCAAACGCCTTGGCAAGAGATTCAGCGCAGCATGATTGAGCCGCTGGACCGCGGCATGACGCTGGAACCCGCAACCAAGTACCGCGATGTTGCCCGTCTGCATCCGCCTAGAGACAATCATTAAAAGCGCGATGTTTTTAAGGACTAGCTACTAAAAGATTAGCTACTAAAGGATGAGCCACTAAAAGGACAGGTACTCGATGAGCCGGTTTAATAACTTATCGCATCGTCAGCAGGGTCTGCTGTTGACCGGTGGCGGTGCGATCATCATGGCGCCCGATGCTTTGCTGATTAAGGTGGCTGATCTTCCCGATGCCGAGATCCTAATGTGGCGCGGCTTTCTTTCGGCGTTGGGCTTTCTGCTTATCGCGTTAATGCGCTACGGTCGCGGCACGCTGGCGGCCTATCGGCGCTGTGGCTGGACCGGTATTGCCGTGGCGCTACTGTTTAGTCTGACGAGCTGTGGTTTCGTGCTGGGCAATCAATATACCAAGGCGGGTAACGTATTGATGATACTGGCCAGCGCGCCGTTAATTGCCGCCGTTCTCTCCTGGATCATCCTCAAAGAGCGTTTGCCCGGACGAACATGGCTGGCCATTTCACTGTGCATGGTCGGTATTGCCATGATCGCGCTTGATGACGTGGGGGCTGGCTCCTGGGTGGGCAACGCGTTTGCCCTAATGGCGGCGTCGACGCTGGCGATTAACTTTACCCTGTGCCGTACGCGCCCAGGGGTCGACATGAGTCCGATGCTGGTCTTTAACGGTATTATTGTCGGCAGCGTTGCCGGGCTGTTTTGGCTGGCGGGCAGTGAAACGACGCTGCCCACGGTCAATCAGCTCTCGGTGGTGGTTCTACTGTGCCTGATCATTTTGCCCTGCGGTGTAACGCTGCTTCAGCGCGGGCCGCTGTATCTTCCTTCGGCCGAAGTGGGCCTGCTGCTGTTGCTGGAAGTGGTGCTGGGCACGCTGTTGGCCTGGTGGATTCTGAAAGAACAGCCCGCCCCCGTGGCGCTATTGGGGGGAGGCCTGGTACTCGGCACTTTACTGGCCAAGGGGCTTTACGAAAGGCGGTTAGAGCTGAGGCAGCGGGCGGCGTTGCAGCTGGATTCGCCCATAACGGCAGACCGGTCAAGTACGCTATGATTGGCAGCCATTGAAATAGGGACCTATCGCAGTGACGTTATCTCTTAGCAAGCCACTGACTCGCCCTAGTATCGCTGAATACCTCGCCGAAGAGATATTTGGCGGTAACTATCATCCTGGCGACTTTGTTCCGCGTGAACTAGATCTATGCGAACGTTTTGCTATCAACCGCTCAGCGGTGCGTAGCGACTTGCGCCAACTGGTGGATGCGGGAATTATCGAACGTATTTCTGGCCATGGCTCTAAAGTGCGTGAGTACTCAGAGTGGCATATTCTTGATGCCCAGGTAACCGACTGGTTAACCCGCTACGCGGCGCCCAACCCTGATATTCAGCGTGAGATTCTCGCTTTTCGTCTTGATGTAGAGCCCTACGTGGCTATGACCGCCGCCAAACGTGCCACCGCCCGCGACCTTGTTGCTATTGAAGAAGCCTTTGAGGGGCTTGGGCAGAATTTGCGCAACGCGACCTGCGAAGAAGAACGTCGGCTGCACAGCGAGTGTGATATCGCGTTTCATGAGGCTATCTTTAAAGCCACACACAATATCGTCTGGGCACAGCTGTCACATATTTTACGGCCCTCCATCTATCTGCTGGTGTCGATGTCTAACCAGAGCGCCTCTGACCCTGAAGACAGTCTTGAACGTCACCGCCAACTGATGGAAAGTATTCGCCTGCGCCGCCCGCGCGACGCTTTTCTAGCAGCACAGGCCGTATTGGCAGGCACCGCAGAGGCGCTTGGGCTTGAGCATAGCGCTAGCTCCTTAGGGCGCAGCGTTGAGCTACCTCATACGGCTCCTTGAGCTCTTTTACCCGTTTTTTTCAATTAAGCTTCTGTCATCAAAATAAGGCCTGCATATGTCTGACGTTACCATCGGCTTGGTTGGCGTGGGTAAAATTGCCCGTGATCAGCATCTGCCGGCCATTGCTGCGACGCCAAACTGTCGGCTCGCGGCCGTGGCTGACCCCCATGCAGCGCTAGACGATGTACCGTCCTATGCGAACCTGGATGCCATGCTGGACGCGCACCCTGAGATTTCTGCCGTGGCGATCTGCACGCCGGCCCATCTGCGTTACTCCCAGGCACGTGCGGCGCTGCTGCGCGGTAAACACGTGCTGCTTGAGAAACCGCCAGGGGCGACGCTAAGTGAAGTGGAACACTTGATTACATTCGCTGGCGAACAGGGCGTTAGTCTCTTTGCGGCCTGGCACTCGCGGTTTGCGCCCGGCGTGGCGCAGGCTAAACAGTGGCTGGCAGAGCGCCAGGTGCAACGCGTTATGATCGAATGGAAAGAGGATGTGCGGGTGTGGCACCCAGGCCAGGCGTGGATCTGGCAGCCGGGTGGGATGGGCGTGTTTGACCCCGGTATTAACGCGCTTTCAATAGCCACTGAAATACTGCCCCAGCCGTTCTTCTTGCGCCAAGCGCAGCTGCTAGTGCCCAGTAACGCTCAAACTCCGATTGCTGCAGAGTTAGCCTTCACCGACCCGCGCGGCGCGGTAATTGAGGCGAATTTTGATTTTCGCCAAACCGGTCCGCAAATCTGGGATATTCATATCGACAGCGACGGCAGCCGTTTGAGCCTCACTCAGGGGGGCTGTCGTTTAGAAATTGATGATGAGCTGATTATTGAGGCCGAGGAACGTGAGTACCCCGGGCTTTACGCGCACTTTGTAGATCTTGTAGCAAACGGGCGTAGCGAGGTGGATGTAGCCCCGCTGCGCCAAGTCGCTGATGCTTTTTTATACGGCCATCGCGATACGACCGACGCATTTATTTAGTGAGTGTAGCGTCAGTTGCCTGCAGCGATGCCATTGCGCTGCAGGCAACTGTCGTAAGCCTGAGGAACGAAGCTTTCTTCCCCCACGTCGCTTTTCGCCTGTGAAAGAAACTCGCAAAGCGGCGGCAGCATACTCGACGTTAGCTGATAAGACGTTAATGTTTCAGCGAGATAGCGCATGTCTTTATCAGCGTTACCGAGGCTGAACTGCAGTTTGGTACATTCTCTTTGCAGTACCCATTCCATTACGGGCGCCAGCATGGCGCTGTTAGCACCGCCTTGAGAACAGATTTCCAATATTTTTTGCTGGGGAACATCCATGGCGGCGGCCATGGTGGCGGCTTCGCTCACCAGCGCCGCTGCACCTAGCGACAGGAAATTATTGATTAACTTTAGCTTGTGCGCAGAGCCCACCTTGCCAACGTGGAAGATATTTTCGGCAAAGCTTTTAATCACCGGAGTGAGGCGCGCCACCGTGGTATCGTCGCCCCCCAGCATGACATTGAGCCGGCCTTCACGCGCCTCGCGAGGCGTTCGCGCGAGCGGCGCATCCACTAACATGACCCCTTGCTGCGCGACTTTTTCGGCAAGGCGTTCCGTCGACTCAGGGTGTGCGGTAGAGCAGTCGACAATAATTAATCCTTCATGACTACCCGCGAGTAGTCCATCGGGGCCGGTCACGATCTCGTTCACCTGTTCGGATGTTTTGACGCAGATAAACACAATGTCACTGTTTTTGGCCATCTCCGAAGCACTGCTGACGTCTACCGCGCCTTCAGCACAGAGTGCCTCTAAGGGGGCGCGGTTGCGGTTAGCCATAACGCTCAGCGGGTAGCCGTTACGTACGATGTTTCCGGCCATTTCCTTGCCCATTAAGCCGAGCCCAATAAAACCTATGCGTTCCTGTTTCATAATCGCCTCTAAGCAGTTGCTTCAACGTGCCTGTAATAAGATCAGTGCATCAGAACTAGATCAGTACGTTTGAGTTAGGCCGGTGGTAGCCATTACTGTGCGTCAGGAAAAGCGACACCCAGTCGCTCCGACCATTCAGACAGCGCTTCGAATACGCCGTCTGGTAGCGGCACGCCCTCTTGTGAGTAGCGTTTATGCAGGGCAAGCCCGCGTTCTCCGGGGATGCGTACCGGAGGGCTGCCCTCGGCAACGGGGTTACTGCGACAAGCATCGGCCAGCGCCCCTGTTTCGCGCTTGAAGGCTGCTAATCCACCAAAGGCTGCTGGGTCCATCACTTGCACCATGACAGAGGCGCCCCATTGCGTAGGCGCTTGCACGCGGCCGAACCCGGCTAATCCAGACGTCAAGGCTTCTACCATAAGGCCTAGGGCATAACCCTTGTGGCCATGGTCAAGCCCACCGATGGGCATGATGCTGCCTTTGGGTTCATCAAACAGCACACCGGGTTGATCCGTCGCGTTCCCCTGGTGGTCTTTCAGCCACGGGTAAGGCAGTTGACTGTTCTGCTTGTGAAGACGGCCCACCATGCCGTTGGTGGTAATAGACGTGCTGACATCCAGCAAAACGGGGCCTGAATCGGTGGGGTAGCCCACGGCGATGGGGTTGGGCGTATGGGTGGCGGCTAAACCGCCATAAGGGGCCACGGATTTTGTCGCCGGGTCGGAGGATTCGATGACGACCACCAGGTCTCGATCGGTAGCGCGCTTGAGATACGCCGCCAAACAAGCGATATGGTTTGAGCGTCGAATCACAACCGTTCCCGTGCCGCATGAACGCGCCATCGCTTCGGCGGTTTCCATGGCCTTGATGATCAGCCAGGGGCCAGGCAAATAGCGCCCGTCCCAAGTCTCCACGGCGGCACGTTGGGAAATCACCTCGTAATCGCCGGTGACCGGCATCCGGCCTGACTGAATCTCGCCTAGGTAAGGGGAGAGCAGCTGGAGACCATGGGTGGTATGGCCCATCAGGTCGCCTTCCACGAGTATGTCGGCTACCGCCTGAGCTTTGTCATCATCAAGGCCCGCGGCTGCCAATAGCTGAGTGCTGAATTGTATGATTGCCTGCACGTCGTACTGTTTACTCATTGTCATTATTCTCCATACGATTATTCTTCACATGAGGTTCTTCACATGTAGTTCTTCGCGAGATGGCTCTTCAAAAAATTGTTATTGGCAGGTTCGGTTACTCATTGTGTCGTCTGAGTTGGCGTATCAAGGCGCTATGATCCAACTCGCCATCGCCTTGAGCGACGAGCTCTTCATAAAGCCCATTGACCAATGACGATACCGGCAGCTTAAGTCGCAGCTCTTCGGCTAATGCCATGGCCGTTTGGGTATCTTTTAACTGCCACTTTGACGGGCCGCCTGGGGAGAAATTTTCTTGTACCATGCGCTTGCCGTGGATCTTGAGAATTGTTGAGTCGGCAAAGCCGCCTTCCAGTGCCAACAGCATCTGCGCCGGGTCAGCGCCGCCGCGTTCGGCAAGTAATATGGCTTCTGCCACCGTAGCGATGGTATTGGCCACAATCATCTGATTCGCCAGCTTAACCAGCTCACCGCTGCCAGCGGGGCCCACGTGTACCGGCCGGCCGAGCGATAAGAGGATGTGTTCGACAGCTTTAAAGGCGGCGGCGTCACCTCCTGCCATAATCGCCAGGCTGCCATCGATGGCGCCTTGCTCACCCCCGGACACCGGTGCGTCTAAATAGTGGACCTGATAGGTGGCGGCTTCTGCCGCTTGGCGACGCGCAGTATCGACGGGAATGGAGCTCATGACGATTAAGGTCGCGCCCGGCCGCATGGATTGAAGCAGGCCATTGGTACCTAACAAAATGTCATCGCAAACAGGCCCTGAGCTGAGCATGACGATCACCACATCGCTGCCGCTCACGGCGTCTATAGGCGTTTCGACGATGCTGGCGCCCGTTGATTCTAAGCTTTCGGCTTTGTTTTTCGTGCGATTCCAAACACGCACTCTGTGCCCCGCTTTAGCCAAGCGTGCCGCCATAGGCGCGCCCATAATGCCTGTGCCAATAAAGCCGATAGTCTGTGACATTGTCATTGTTGGTTCCTCTGTCCATTTTAATTATTGCCGCAGATAAGGCGGTATATCGATATCTCCCGATTCTCTAAAGTGAATAAGACGATCAAGCACTTTAGATTCCGAGCGCTCTAAATGCGTTACCAGTGCTTTACCCGCCTGCTCTGGCCGCTGTTGGCGTATCTTTTCGAAGATACATAAATGCTCATCGAAAAAAGGATCTTGGTCGGGGAGTTTAAGCACGCGCCCAAGCAGGTGTTTACTGATGAGTAAAATAGGGTGAGTGCGCCTAAGCATATCCATTACCTCCTGATTGCCGCCTAAGCTAACGGCGCTATGGTGGAGGTCGTTTTCTAACGCATCGAGTAGCTCACCTTTAATATTAGGGTAGTTATCGGCGGCATCTTTAAGCTTGGCAATATAGCCGTTGAGCGTGCTTTCAGGCATATGCCGCGCCGCGCGGACAATCATATAAGGCTCTAGTTGGCGGCGTGCTTCATAAAGATTGTGTAGCCTCCCATTGTCGAGAGGCACAACGCTCCAGCTATTGTATTTAATCTTTTCGACCAGCCCGATGGACCGTAAATGGTGCAGAATCTGATGAGTGACCGTGCGACTTACGTTGAGTGATTTTGAAAGCTGCAGCTCGTTGAGCTCAAATGCGCCCTTAATCGAACATAGAACGATGTCATGTTCCACGCCGTCGATATGCGCCTGCCAGGAAACGGTACGATCTACTTGCGGGGCATAGCCTAACTGCTTGAAATCCCGCTCGCTAAGAGGGCGCCGGACGATCTCGCTAGGCGATGCACCCACCAAATAGCCGCGCCCTTCGAAGCGGCAGATGTACTGTTCTTCGTGTAAGCGGCTTAAGGTTTGACGAACGGGGGAGCGGCTAATGCTAAATAGCGCCGCTATGTTGCCCTCAAGCAGTACCAGGCCCGATTCAAGGCGATTGCCAACAATGCTCTGCTTAAGAGCCGTATAAAGTTGGTCGCGCAGCGTTTGTGTCATGATTAGCCCATTGCTCTTGAAACAACGCTTAGGTGACGGCACCTATCAGCCAAGGAACGAACTCATTATTACCGTAACCCAATGATTCGCTTGCGCTCATGTCACCTGAAGCAATCGCGATAATGCGTTCAAAAATTTCTTCCCCAACGCTTTCTACACTGCCAGTACCATCGACGATTACACCGCAGTTGATATCCATATCTTCATGCATTTTCTCATACATGGGCGTATTGGTGGCGAGCTTAAGGCAGGGCGCTGGTTTGAAACCTGACACCGACCCCCGCCCGGTGGTAAAGCACACCACCGTTGACCCGGACGCAATTTGGCCGGTCACGGAAATAGGGTCGTAGCCTGGGCTGTCCATAAAGTTAAAGCCGCGCGCAGTGATTTTTTCTGCATATTGCAGTACATCGTTAAGGCTTGAACTGCCGCCTTTTGCGACGGCGCCCAGCGATTTTTCTAGAATCGTTGAAAGCCCCCCCGCTTTATTGCCAGGCGAAGGGTTATTGTTTAACTCGGCACCGTTAATCTCAGTGTAATGCTTCCACCAAGTAATCCGATCCAGTAGTTTTTGCGCGACGCTTTCATCGATAGAACGGTCAATCAGCAGGTTTTCCGCGCCATAAATCTCAGGGGTTTCAGCTAGGATGACGCTGCCGCCTTGTTGCACGATGAGATCGGCGGCATGGCCAAGCGCTGGATTAGCGGTAATACCTGAATATCCATCCGAGCCCCCGCATTGTAACGCCACCACCAGGTGCTCTATGGAAGCCGGCGTGCGCTGTATTTTGCCGTGCTGAGCCGCCATCTGCATGACGTGATCGCAGGCTGTTTTGATACTAGTGCGCGTGCCGCCCGCGTCTTGAATATTGAAGTAGGCAAGTCTTGAGGCGTCTTCTAAGCCTTGGCGCTTAACGAGCGTTTTAACCTGATTTGTCTCGCAGCCCAGCCCAATAATAAGCACGAAGGCAAAATTAGCATGCTGTGCGTAGCCCGCGATCACGCGTTCAAGGAAGGTAAAACCCTCGGAGTCAGTGTTCATAGCACAACCCGAACCATGGGTAATCGCCACGACGCCGTCGAAGCCCATTTGGCTTAAGTCATCTGATTGATTAAGGATATCGGCGGCGGCTTTAGCCACCGTAGCAGAGCAGTTAACGGTGGAAAGAATACCAATGTAGTTGCGTGTACCTACGCTGCCATCAGCACGCTGAAAGCCTTGAAACGTGCGAGAAGAAGGCGCTGTTTCGGTTTTCGAGTGGGGCTTGAAATCTTTTAATGAAGAATTTAGCTCGATCATAGCGAGATTGTGAGTATGCACGTGCTCGCCGGGCTGTACATCCTGCGACGCTAGACCTATCAGTTGGCCATACTTATAAACGGCCTCACCTTTTTTGATATTAGTTAACGCAACTTTATGACCCGCATCGATATTCTCTGTGGCTAAGGTGCCATTTTTATCAATGGGAACACCTACCGGTACCGCTGTTGAGGCAACGCCTACGTTATCTCTTGGGTTTAGATGAATAATAACGGACGGGGAATTAATGAGTTCCATCGTTTACCTCAAACTGATTGTTGGGCTTTTGATGCGATGACTAGGCACAGGCTCAAAAGCGATCATTGTGGGAGCACTCTACCAAGCAGGCCGCGTACGTCGATTAGACTATCGTCCTATGTAATGGTCATTGAATGCAATGTTCATTTGTTCTAGATTGCTCTCAGCGACTAAGTGCAAGGCAGGTATTAGCTGCTTTAGCCATTGGCCATATCGGTAAAGAGTATTTTTTCGTAAAGGGCTTGGCAGGCACAAAATACGTTACTAGACTGTTGTTGTGCAGTCATACTGTATGACACCTTTTGAGTCTGCATTGGTGTTTTGTTTTGCACCCAATAATAATGAGAAATTACAATGCCTTATATCATCAACTACCTGACTAAAATTCAATTTGGTGAGCATGCCATTGCGGAGCTAGCCAACGAGCTGCATCTGCTGCAGGTTAAAAGGCCGCTGTTTGTGACGGATAAAGGCCTCAGCGCCACCCCCGTTCTTGCGCAAGTCGTTGAGGCAGCACGGCTTAATGCAGATGCCTGTATTTTCGATGGCACTCCTTCAAACCCAACGGAAATAGCCGTAGAAAGCGCCTTGGCATTTTTAAAGGAAAATGACTGCGATGGCATTGTGGCCGTTGGTGGGGGCTCCAGCATCGATTTGGCTAAAGCGGTCGCGTTACTTTTTAATCATCCCGCGCCATTGCGCCAATACGCTGCGATTGAAGGCGGCGTTGCAAAAATTAATGCAGACGTGCTGCCCTTAATAGCGGTACCGACAACGGCCGGCACTGGCAGTGAGGTAGGCAGAGCCTCTTTAATTACGATGAAAGATAATCGTAAGCTCGGCTTTCTTTCCCCATATCTGATTCCTGCGGTGGCTATCTGCGATCCTCGACTCACGCTCAGTTTGCCGCCGTTCTTGACCGCTGCTACGGGTATGGACGCCATCGCTCACTGCGTGGAAACTTTTTTAAGTCCCAAGATAAACCCTCCCGCCGAAGCGATTGCTTTGGATGGGCTGGCGCGTGCCAGCCAATATCTGGTAGAAGCCGTTGAAAACGGCGAAAACTTAACCGCTCGAAACGAAATGATGATGGCAGCCCTGGAAGGGGCGATGGCCTTTCAGAAGGGGCTTGGCGCGGTGCACTCCTTGTCTCATGCGTTAGGAGGCCTGCATGAGTTAAAGCTTCACCATGGCACGCTCAATGCCGTGTTGATGCCCACTGTGCTTAAGTTTAATCAGCCCGGCTGTGAGGAGAAATTTACTCGCCTTAAAGATGCTATGGGCCTCAACCCTGATGACGATTTAGTAAAAGCGTTTGAAAAGCTCAATGTGACATTGGGAATGCCCGCTAGTTTAAGCGAAATGGGGGTTACGGAAGAGCATCTGGACCAACTGGCTCAGTGGGCATTAGAAGATCACTCCACGGCGACCAATCCCAGAGCACCCTCGAAAGAAGATTTTTACAGCATGCTTAAAGACGCTTTCTAAGCGATAGGTCTCCCCACTTATTTAACTGAGAAAGCAGACGTTGTTAGAAAAGAAAGTCCTAAAGCATTAACCCGTGACGTTTCCAAAAAAGATAATTGACGCTAAGCAACCCATGACCAAAGGAAAGTGAATATGACAACTATAAATAATTCTCTTAAATCTATGCTTGTTTCAGGTGTTGCCGCGGCGGTGATGGTGGCATCAGGCGCGGCCCTGGCCGACTACCCTGAACGTCCTATCACGCTGATTGTACCGTGGGCGGCTGGCGGCGGTACCGATGCGACAGCGCGCACGATTGCGCGCGCGCTTGAAGATGAAATCGGGCAAAAAGTTAACGTGGTAAACCGCACCGGTGGCAGTGGCGTGGTGGGCCATACCGCGATGATTAACGCCGCACCAGATGGCTATACGATTGGCTTAGCAACAGGCGAAGTCAATATGATGCACTGGCAGGGTTTAACCGACCTTACCTATGAAGATTTTACACCGATTGCTCAGGTCAACTATGACTTTCCGGGCATACAGGTCGCCGCCGATTCCCCCTATGAAAGCCTTCAAGATCTGATTGATGCTATTAAGAACGAGCCCAAAGGCACCTTCACCGCGTCTGGTACGGGTCAAGGCGGCGTCTGGCACTTGGCCTTTGCGGGCTTCTTGATGGATCAAGGTGTCCCTGCAGATCAAGTGATCTGGATCCCGAGTGAGGGTGCTGCGCCAGCGATGATTGAGCTAGTGTCCGGCGGCATTGATATTGTGCCCAGCTCAGTGCCAGAAGCGCGCTCAATGATGGAAGCTGGGCGCGTCAAAAGTTTCGCCGTTATGTCCCCTGAGCGTATTGATAGCTTTCCCGATATTCCTACCACCCAAGAACTGCTTGACAGTAACTATCAAGTAGGTGAGTGGCGCGGCATTGCAGGCCCCAAAGGGATGGACCCAGAGGTTGTCGCCACGCTTGAGGCCGCGCTGGAATCCGCCTACAACAGCGATACGTATCAAGACTTTATGCATCAGCAAGGCTTCGGTACTGAATGGCGCAATGCTGAAGACTTTGGCCAGCTGATGGCAGACATGGATACCGTTTTCGGCGAGATCGTTGAGCAAGTTGGCCTAGCTAACTAAGGAAAGAAAATGCGGGATGTCCTCATCGGAATAGGGTTTGTTATTGCTGGGGTGGTGACCATTTTCATCGCTCAGCAGTTTCCCACCCTACCTAGTCTCCAGTTCGGGCCCTCACTTTTCCCCTCCATCGTTGGAGGGGGATTTTGTATCGGCGGCGTCGTTCTCATGTTGAGCGGAATGTGGCAAAGGCACAGGGGGGCTGATCAAATGATGCAAGGTGAATTACAAGGCGCTGAACTAGCAACCACAGAATTAGAAACCAACGCTTTTGAAACCAACGCTTTTGAAACCAACGCTTTTGAAACATCAGCACTAAACGCCACTGAGTCAGAAGGCGCTGAGCACCCATCAGGCAAAAAAAGCTGGGTAATGGTATTGCCGCCGCTAATGATTGTTTTTTACGTCTTGGCAAGCCCTTACATCGGCGCGCTGTTTGCCATGATGATCATTATGTTTTCACTCATGATGCTAAGAAAAACGGCCTTATACGTCGCCGTGGCGGCCTCTGTTGGTGTCTCACTGGCTATTTATTTTATTTTTTCACACTATCTTTTAGTGCCGTTACCTCAAGGCGTTTTATTAGGGGGTAGCTTGCCATGGACGCTTTGATTAATGGCTTTGCGTTAGTTTTAACGCTAGACACTATGTTAGTCATCATAGCGGCTTCGCTATTTGGCATCTTCGTCGGCGCCGTGCCTGGCCTAACGGCGACCATGGCCGTGGCGCTGCTAGTCCCGGTGACCTTCTATATGGACACGACGCCGGCTATCGCCGCTATTGTATCGACATCAGCAATGGCTATTTTTGCGGGTGATATTCCAGGTACTTATTTAAATATACCGGGAACGCCGGCATCGGCGGCTTACGTGACAGAGTCGTATTCGCTGGCGAAAAAAGGCAGGGCACGAGAAGTATTAGGTATCAACTTAGTCTGCTCAGTATTCGGCGGCATTTTTGGTACCGTCATCTTAATTGTGGTGGCTCAGTCTTTAGCGGAAGTGGCGTTAAAGTTCAGTGCGTTTGAATACTTTTGGCTTGCGGTATTGGGTTTAAGCTGTTCGATATTTATTTCGATTGGCTCTAAAACGAAAGCCTTTCTCTCATTGCTCTTTGGTATTCTGCTTTCGACCGTCGGTCTCGATATGATGAGTGGCGCTCCGCGCTTTACCTTTGGCGTGCCTGACCTAATGGCGGGGGTCAACTTTATACCGGTGATGATTGGTATGTTTGCTCTGAATGAGCTGATGAACTACTACAGCTCAAAGTCTGAGAAAAAGACCATCAATATTGTTGCCACGGACAGCGTGTTTCATAACGTGCCGAGACATACGAAGCGCTATTGGCGAAATATGCTGCGCGGCAGCTCAATCGGTACATTGATTGGCGCTTTGCCCGGCGCAGGGGCCGACATTGCTGCCTGGATTGCCTATGCCGTGGGCAAAAGCCGGTCGAAGGACAAAGCGAAGTATGGCACCGGGCATATAGAGGGCATTGTTGATGCAAGCTCTGCGAATAACTCCGGCCTGAGCGGGGCGTGGGTGCCGGCATTGGTGTTCGGTATTCCGGGTGACTCCATTACCGCTATCGTGATTGGCGTGCTGTACATGAAAGGCATGAATCCTGGTCCCACCATTTTTATGGATGGTTCAGGACTGATCTATGCCTTATTTATCGTGTTTATCATCGCTAATTTAATGATGCTTCCCATTGGCTATATGGCGATTAGGTTATCGAAGTTCTTTATCCTGACCCCCAGCCGCGTCTTAATGCCGATTATCTTATGCTTTTGTATCGTTGGTGCTTTTGCGATCAATAACAGCATTGTCGATGTTTGGATAATGCTGGTGATTGGGCTGGTGGCTTATGTGCTTGCCGTCAATGGATTCCCAATGGCACCAGCCATTCTGGGGCTAGTACTAGGCTCAACGGTCGAAAATAACTTTATGAGCGCAATGCTGCGCACCGGTGGCGACTTAACTAGCTTTTTCGCGCGCCCCATCAGCGCGGGGTTGGGTATTGCTGTGATTGTGTTGTGGTGTTCGCCTCTTCTGGTTAAGGCGTATCGCTACCAAAAATCTAGATCAGCGAGAGCCTCTTCATAACGCACGATCATTATCACAGCCATGATGTGGTGCCGCAGGAGAAGATCCTAACGCGATAATGTCACGCAGTGTGCTCATTAACGCGGCGGCCCCGGGAGAGAGGCGCTGATTGCGTAAGCTTACCAGCCCGTATGGCTGAACGCTGAGCGCCTCGCTAAACGGTAATAGGTGAAAGCGCTGCGGTGCACATAGCAGATTGGCGGTTTCCCGGGTGGTGACGGTGATCGTGTCTGATTTATCAACCAGCGCGAGCGAGAGCAGTACATCGGCGGTGTCTACTATCTGGCTAGGGGGCGCTACCTGATGATGCAAAAAGAGGCTGTCTACACGCTGGCGCATGAGGGCGCCAGCAGGCTGTAGCGTCCATGGGTAGTCCGCCATATCGGTCAAGCTCAGTGACGTTTTGTCGGCTAGTGGGTGGCCTTGGCGACATACAAAGCAGAGCTCTTCTTCGCCAATTTCTTCAAAGACGAAGCGCTCTATATCAAAGCCTGCCGGGATACGTGTAATCGCAAAATCTAGCTCGCCCTCAAGCAGGCGCGGCACGAGTGTTTTACTGACATCGACATCAACGCGAATTTTTAACCCTGGCCGCTCTCTATGCACGCGCTCGATAGCGCTGGTGAGCAGCGTGACCGCTGGTGCCATCACGGTACCGACGGCAACCGTTCCGGCATTGCCGTCACGTAATGCATTTAGCTCTTCGCCGGTGTGGCGTAATGCCGACAGTATGCTGTGGGCGTGGCGAATCATTATTTCGCCGTACCAGTTAGGTGTTAACCCGCGGGCGTGTCGATCAAATAAACGAATCCCCAGATTTGTTTCTAGGTCGCTGAGTAGCTTTGAGGCCGCGGGCTGGCTCATGTTGAGCTGAGCCGCTGCCCTATGCAGATTACGCTGCTCATCAAGCGCCAAAAATAACTGAAAGTGACGCAACTTTAGTCTCACGTGGAGAAACCAGTTTTCATCGAGTACGCCCATGGAATAAGCCTTGTTGTGTGCGTGATAACTAAAAGTATATCGATATTGGCAGTTTTTGGCATTGGTTGGTTATTGCGTGGCTGCCTATAGTGGATTTGCTTTGGTGATTGCCAGTAACGGCAACACCAATAACAACAAAATTTTAGGAAAAAACGCCATGCTAGAAACGACGCAAGCAGCAGGAGCTTCAACGTTAGCGCTTATGCTGATCGCAGCTGCTGCCATTATCATTTTGCTGTTGTTAATTATCAGAGTACGCCTTCATCCATTTTTTGCGCTTGTTATCGTCAGTATTGGCACTGCATTGGCGACAGGTATTTCCGGCGCAGACTTAGTACCGACGCTTTTAGGAGGGTTTGGTAAGACGCTAGGCAACGTTGCGCTATTAATTGGCTTTGGTGCGGTACTAGGGCGGATTGTCGCTGTATCCGGCGGCGCTCAGGTGCTGGCCGATACGTTGATCAAGCTATTTGGCCATAGCCGGGCGCCGTTAGGGCTTTCCATTGCCTGCCTGTTATTTGGCTTTCCCATTTTTCTTGATGCCGCATTCGTTGTCATGCTTCCGGTCATTTATTCCGTGGCAAGAGAGCTAAAAGCGTCTTTATTACTCTATGGGTTACCGGCTGCAGGCGCCTTCTTGGTGATGCATGCGCTGGTGCCGCCGCATCCTGGGCCGGTTGCCGCCGCCGTTTTTCTTCAAGCGGATATTGGGCAAGTGCTGTTTATCGCCCTGCTTGTTGGATTACCGACGTGGTATCTGATGGGGTACCGGCTGTCACTGATACTGGCCAATCGTATGCCGTTTCAAGCGGTGCCCAATCTTATGGGCGGAAGCAATGCAGAAGTGCCGGCAGACAAGCGCCCCGCGTTTCGTACCGTACTACTGGTGCTGCTATTGCCGCTGGTACTTATTTTCCTCAATACGGGCCTTTCGACACTTTCTCATAGCGGCATGGTGGATGCAGACAATCCGCTGATTCAAGGGTTGATCTTGATCGGTGAAACGCCCATCGCGATGCTGATCAGTACCTGTATTGCTATGTGGCTATTGGTGATTCGTTCGCCACAGCGTGAAGCGATTGGATCTATTAATGAGACAGTTGAACAAGCGTTATCGCCTGTTTGTAGCATTATCTTAATCACCGGCGCAGGCGGCATGTTCGGCGGCGTACTGACCGCCAGTGGTATCGGCGACGCGTTGGCCGATAGCCTGCAAAGCTATGGCTTGCCGATCATCCTGGCAGGCTACGTGATCGCTTCAGTGATCCGTATTGCGCAAGGCTCGGCAACAGTTGCTGGCACTACGGCCGCCGGAATTATGGCGCCCGTTGTATTGGCAGACCCATCGCTTTCAGGCTTACCCGCAGCCTGCATTGCCGTGGCCATCGTCGCGGGTGCCATTGGTTATTCTCATGTCAATGACTCTGGATTCTGGCTGGTAGGTCGTTTTTTAGGTGTGGATACCAAAACCATGCTGAAGACCTGGACCGTCATTTCAATCGGAATTTCATTGATGGCGTTTGGTTTAGCGTGGCTGGTGTTCTCACTGGTGTAACTAAGATGTTGTGACTAAGAGCGTCACCAAATCTGTATGGATTGACCACTAATAAAAACATTGAGCTGCAGACAGTTCGAGACCGAGGAGAAGAATATGAGTGATTCATCAAATGTTAATAAGCCAAAACTGCGCTCTGCCGAGTGGTTTGGTACCGCTGATAAGAACGGTTTCATGTACCGCAGTTGGATGAAAAATCAGGGCATCCCCGACCATGAGTTTCAGGGCAAGCCGATTATCGGTATCTGCAATACCTGGTCAGAGCTGACGCCGTGCAACGCGCATTTTCGAAAATTGGCAGAGCACGTTAAGAAGGGCATTTTAGAAGCGGGCGGCTACCCGGTCGAGTTTCCGGTGTTTTCTAACGGCGAGTCCAACCTGCGCCCGACCGCGATGTTTACGCGTAATTTAGCCAGCATGGATGTCGAAGAAGCCATCCGCGGCAACCCGATGGATGCCGTGGTGCTGCTGGTGGGCTGTGATAAAACCACCCCGGCGCTGCTGATGGGCGCAGCGAGTTGCGATATTCCCACTATCGTGGTCAGCGGTGGGCCGATGCTCAACGGCAAGCACAAAGGTAAGGATATTGGTTCTGGCACCGTGGTGTGGAAACTCTCTGAACAGGTTAAAGCGGGCGAAATATCGCTGCACGACTTTATGGCCGCCGAGGCCGGTATGTCACGCTCGGCCGGCACCTGCAACACCATGGGCACTGCTTCCACAATGGCCTGTATGGCGGAGGCATTAGGTACCTCGCTACCCCATAATGCGGCAATTCCTGCGGTAGATTCCCGCCGCTATGTGCTGGCACATCTTTCCGGTAACCGAATTGTTGAGATGGTCCATGAAGATCTGCGTCTCTCCAAAATTCTCACCAAGGAAGCCTTCGATAACGCCATTCGTACCAACGCGGCAATTGGAGGCTCCACCAACGCAGTGATTCACCTAAAAGCGATCGCCGGGCGGATCGGTGTGGATCTCACGCTAGACGACTGGAGCCGGGTAGGGCGCGGCACGCCCACGGTGGTTGACCTGCAGCCGTCGGGCCGTTTCCTGATGGAAGAGTTCTACTACGCGGGTGGCTTGCCAGCGGTACTCAAACGCCTGGGCGAAGCCGACCGGCTGCCCTTCAAAGATGCATTAACCGTTAACGGCAAAACCCTCTGGGAAAACGTCCAGGACGCCCCGCTTTATAACGACGAAGTGATTCGCCCGCTGGATAATCCTTTGACGGTAGACGGCGGCATCTGCGTGCTGCGCGGCAACCTATCTCCCAATGGTGCGGTGCTAAAGCCTTCGGCAGCAACGGCAGAACTGATGCAGCATCGCGGTCGTGCGGTGGTGTTTGAGGATTACGATGACTACAAAGCGCGCATCAACGACCCGGATCTGGACGTTGAAGCCGACGATATCTTGGTCATGAAGCACTGCGGCCCACGCGGCTATCACGGCATGGCGGAAGTGGGCAACATGGGCCTGCCGCCGAAGATTCTGGCTCAGGGTATTACCGACATGGTACGTATTTCCGATGCGCGTATGAGCGGTACGGCGTATGGCACCGTGGTGTTACATGTGGCACCAGAAGCGGCCGCAGGTGGCCCGCTGGCGGCCGTGCGTAACGGCGATATGATTGAGCTTGATTGCAACGGTGGGCGGCTGCACCTGGATATTAGCGATGCCGAGCTTGCCTCGCGCCTGGCCGAGAGCGACCCCACCGCAGCGTCAACGGTCATCGCCAGCCAGGGCGGCTATCGTCAGCTTTATATCGAACATGTGCTGCAAGCGGACGAAGGCTGTGATTTTGACTTTTTGGTCGGCTGCCGAGGCTCTGATGTACCGCGTCACTCGCATTAACCGTCAACATTAATCATCAATATTAACCGTCAACAGTAACCATCAGTATTAACAACAAAGTCATAACATCCGGTTATAAAAACAGGAGAACGGTATGCGTCTGATTCAGTGTTTACACGAAGGCCAATTGAGAGCCGCCATGGTCGAAAGCCCTCAACAGGTTCGGCTTATCAGCGGTAGCCAAGGAGTATATGGCTTGGCCCAGCAGGCTATCGCCGAGTCGCGCCCGTTAACGGAGGTTGTTGAGGCGGCATTGACCGAAGAGCGCTTAGATTATGCCGCGCTGATAGAAGCAAAGCAGCTACTCCCACCATTGACTCACTCAAGCCCAGCGAACTGCCTTGTGACGGGAACGGGGCTGACTCACCTGGGCAGTGCCGATACCCGCTCGGCCATGCATGCTAAGGCGCAGGCCAAAGAAAGTGAGCTGACTGACTCGATGCGCATGTTCAAGCTCGGCGTGGAAGGCGGCAAGCCCGAGAGCGGTGCGTGCGGCGCGCAGCCAGAGTGGTTCTATAAAGGCGATGGCAGCATTATTGTTAATCCAGAAGGCGAATTTCCGGTGCCAGCGTTTGCGCAAGACGCGGGCGAAGAGCCAGAACTGGCCGGGCTCTACTTAATTGATGGCGATGGGCAGCCCCGGCGGGTTGGCTATGCGATCGGCAATGAGTTTTCGGATCACGTGACCGAGCGCTTTAATTATCTGTGGCTGGCGCATTCAAAGCTGCGTGCCTGCAGCTTTGGCCCTGAGCTGCTGGTTGGCGAACTGCCTACGCACCTTGAAGGCACCAGCCGTATTGTGCGCGATGGTAAAACGCTGTGGGAAAAGCCGTTTCTGACCGGCGAGGCGAACATGGCGCATTCACTGGCCAATCTTGAACATCACCACTTCAAGTACGCTAACTTCCGCAGAGCGGGCGATGTGCACGTGCATTACTTTGGCACGGCCACGCTTAGCTTTGCCGACAGCGTGAAAACCCAGCAAGGCGACCGCTTCGAGATCGACCTGCCCGAGTTTGGCCGTCCGCTGCGTAACACACTGCGCTTTAGCAGTGATGATGAAGCGATTGTCACGGTGCGTTCACTCTAAATTTCTGGTCATGTGAGAGGCCGCCAGTGCTCTCGCCAGTACTATCGCCAGTACTATCGCCAGTACTATCGCCAGTCTGATGGAGCCGGTGGCTCCATCGTGAGAGTGCTTATTCGATGCAAAAGAGTGAGCAGTGGGGCAACTTTAGTCGCGTATCTAGAAACCCGTTCTCATCGAGAATGCCCATGGGATAAGCCTTGAATTGTTATTGATACTTAGACGTATATCGATAGTGATGTATTTGTATATTGGTTGGTTATGAAAGACGTGGCTACTGTAGTGATTGAATCGGTATTAATAGCACTGACCTAACAACAAAAAGCTAACAACAAAAATCCCACCAGGAGGAAGCTCATGCCTCTCATGTCCAGCCAACGATTAAAAAACGGTTCTCCTCTGCTGCTCAGCGCTATCGCCGTGTTGCTGCTGATAAACGCCGCGCAAGCCCAGGACAATGCTGAAACTGACACGACGAGTAAAGCCGACAACAGCGTCCAGACGTCGGTGTTTGGTCACTTGCCCGATGGTCGCCAGGTCGATGTCTATCAGTTCACTAACGCCAATGGGATTGAGCTGCGGGTGACCAACTATGGCGGCATCATTCTGTCGCTGAAAACCCCTAATCTGACGGGCGAGTTTGATGATATAGCGCTGGGCTTCGACGCCTTGGAAGCGTATCTCTCCGATGAGTACCGACAGGCCAGCCCTTACTTCGGTGCCATCATTGGCCGCTACGGCAATCGTATCGCGGATGGCCAGTTCTCGCTTGATGGGGAAAACTACTCATTGGCCACCAACGATGGTAGCAACCACCTGCACGGCGGCCAGAAAGGGTTCGACAAAGTGCTGTGGCAGGCTGAGCCGTTTGAGAATGATTCGGGCACTGGGCTTGTGTTGCGCTATACCAGTGAGGATGGCGAAGAGGGCTACCCCGGCAGGTTGGAGACCGAAGTGACCTACACCCTGACCGATAATGACGAACTGATGGTGGATTATCGGGCGGTGACTGACAAAGCCACACCGATTAACCTCACCCAGCACAGCTACTTCAACCTTAAGGGCGAGGGTAGCGACACCATTCTCGATCATCAGCTAATGATTAACGCCCCTGCGTTTACCCCGGTCAACGACACGCTGATCCCTACCGGCGAGATTCGCCCGGTAGACGGCACGCCGTTCGACTTTACCCAGGCGACGCCTATCGGCGAACGGATTGAGCAGGACAACAAACAGCTCGCTTTCGGCGGCGGTTATGACCACAACTTTGTGCTGGCCCGTGATAACGCAGCATCGGATGAACTCGTTGTGGCTGCCAAGGTGTGGGAGCCGCAGAGTGGGCGCATGGTGGAAATCACCACCACCGAACCCGCGATCCAATTCTACTCTGGCAACTTTCTTGACGGCAGCCTGACCGGTAAGCAGGGCCAGGCCTACGGGCACCGCTCGGGTTTTGCCCTGGAAACTCAGCACTATCCTGATTCCCCCAATCAGGAAGCGTTTCCCAGCACGATCCTAGAGCCGGGTGATACGTACCGCTCGCGTACGGTATACCGCTTTTCGGCACAGCAGGATTTTGAAGAATAACCACCCCAATGGGTTGGTAATAAAAGATTGAAATATCAATAAAAATAACGTTAAAAATTGCAGGAGCATAACAATGAGAGTGACTAAGACATTTAGCCGTTTAGCACTTGGAAGCGCCATCATGCTGGCCTCGCTGGGATCAGTACAGGCTCAGGAAGACGAGGTGAAAATTGGCTTTATTGTTAAAAAACCGGAGCAGGCATGGTTTATTAACGAACAACAGGCCGCTACGGCGATCGGTGAAGAACTCGGTTTCGACGTGGTACGCCTGAGCGGCGAAGATGGCCAGGAAGTGCTCACCGCCATTGACAACCTCTACGCCCAGGGTGCGGACGGCTTTGTGATCTGCCCGCCGGACGTGCGTCTAGGGCCCGCGATCATGAACCGTGCCAACCAGTACAATATGAAAGTGGTCACTGTAGATGACCAGTTTGTTAACTCGAGCGGTGAGCCGATGGAAGGCGTACCGCACCTAGGCATGTCAGGTTATAAGATTGGCCAGCAGGCAGGCGATGCGATTGCTGCCGAGATGGAGGCGCGCGGCTGGGATCCCGAAAAAGTCGCCGCGCTACGCATTACCAATAACGAGCTACCCACTGCCGTTGAGCGTACCGACGGTGCGACCGCCGCCCTCCTTGACGCAGGCTTTCCTGAAAGCAACATCTTCGATGCGCCCCAGCAAAACAGCGATACTACAAGCGCCTTTTCGGCGGCATCCCCGGTGCTCTCTCAACGTGGCGATTATGAGCACTGGGTGATCTATGCCCTTAACGAGGAAAGTGTGTTGGGTGGCGTCCGGGCCACTGAGCAGTACGGCCTAGCGGCCGAAGACGTGATTGGTGTGGGTATTAACGGTTCCGGTGCTGCCTTTGCCGAGTTCTCACGCGATAACCCCACTGGCTTTCACGGCACAGTCGCGGTCAGCTCTACCATGCACGGCCGTCAGACCTCAGAAGATCTCTATCGCTGGATTAGCGAGGACACACAACCGCCGGCCAATACCGAAACCTCAGGTGTCTTAATGACGCGTGACAACTGGCAGGAAGTACGCGCAGAGCTGGGTTTGTGACGTGCATGTTTGTGAAGCACATGATCTGTAACGGTAAGTGACCGCGGGAGTTTTGACGCATGTCTGATGCTTATCTACGTTTCGACGCGATTAGCGTCGTCTTCCCTGGGGTGCGCGCGCTGGATAAGGTGAGCTTTGGCGCTCAAACCGGTCAAGTACATGCACTGATGGGTGAGAACGGTGCGGGTAAATCCACCTTGCTCAAAGTGTTGAGCGGCGTTAATCGCATGGCGGAGGGAGCGCTGTGGATAAACGGCCAGCGCCATGTGTTCGGTAACGCCCGAGAAGCGCTGCGGGAAGGGATCGCCATCATCTATCAGGAGCTGACGCTCTCGCCCAATATGTCGGTGGCCGAGAACCTGCTACTGGGCCAGCTTCCCACGCGGCGAGGCTTTGTTAACCGCCGCGAGTTGCGCGAAAAAGCGCTGGCAATTCTGGCCGACCTTGGCGAGGGGAATATCCACCCCTCGACCAAGGTGCGCGATCTCTCCATCGGCCAACAGCAGATGATTGAGATTGGCCGCGCACTGTTGCGCGACGCCAAGATCATCGCCTTCGATGAACCCACCAGTAGCCTCTCTATTCAAGAGACCCGTCAGCTAAAGCGCATCGTCAAACGGCTGCGCGACGAGGGGCGGGTAGTGCTCTACGTGACACACCGCATGGAAGAAGTATTCGAGATGTGCGATGCGGTCACGATCTTCCGCGATGGCCAGCATATTCGCACACACGAGGATATCTCGGTGCTCAACCACGACCTCCTGGTGAGTGAGATGGTGGGCCGGGATATCAACGATGTTTACGGCTATCGCCCTCGCGAACATGGTGACGTGATTTTGAACGTCGAGGGCATTCAGGGGCGCGGTCTCAAGGCGCCGGTCAGTTTCTCCGTTAAGCGCGGTGAAGTGTTTGGGCTGTTTGGTCTCGTCGGTGCCGGACGCAGCGAGTTGCTACGGCTGGTCTGCGGAGTCGAGGCGACCAAAGCAGGCAGTGTGCAATTCAACGGCGAGGTGCGACGGTTTAAAAGCCCTCAGGATGCCATCCGCGCGGGGATTGCCATGTGCCCGGAGGATCGTAAGTCCCAGGGTATATTCCCGGTGGCCAGCGTGGCCGACAACCTCAATATCAGCTGTCGACGCTTTTTTAAACGCTGGGGAATGTTCCGCCATCCTGGCCGTGAGCGGCGTAATGCCGAGTCGTATATCCAGCAACTCAGCGTTAAAACGCCGGGCCCGCGAACGCCCATTGGTAAGCTCTCGGGGGGTAATCAGCAGAAGGTAATTCTGGCCCGCTGGCTGGCTGAAGAGATTGATCTGTTCGTGATGGATGAACCGACCCGAGGCATCGACGTGGGCGCGCGGCGAGATATTTACTCGCTGCTTTACGACCTGGCCGAACAAGGCAAAAGCATCGTGGTGATTTCCAGCGACCTAGCGGAAGTCAGCTCTATTTGCGACCGCATCGCGGTGATGCGCGATGGGGAGCTGGTGGACGTGGTGCCGCGAGAATCGGCCACTCCCGAACGACTATTGGGGCTGGCATTACCCGCCTAAGTCGGCTTTTTTCAGCCCGCTTGCTCTTAAAAGAACACGCTCAGGACGACAACCATGACAACGAACGATGTAACCCAAGGCGATGGCCATGAGGCGCCTGCTCGCCCGGCGGGGCGCCAAGGGCTTATCAAGCCGCTACGTACACTGCTCGACACCTCGGGCATGATTGCGATTTTTTTGTTGTTGTTTATCACCCTAGCGGTGCTCATCCCCGATTTCCTAACTGGCCGCAATATGGTCGGGTTGCTGCTGTCGGTGACGCTGATCGGTAGTTTAGCGGCCACCATGATGTTGGTATTGGCGCTGGGTGAGGTGGATCTCTCGGTGGCCTCTACGGTGGCCTTTGCAGGGGTGGTAGCCGCGACGGTGACCACCAGTACCGGTAGCGTGTTTGTCGGTGTAATGGGAGGCATTATTGCTGGCGGCGCGGTAGGCGCCTTTAACGGCCTAGTCATTGCCAAGTTCGGCATTAACTCGCTGATCGCGACGCTGGCGGCGATGGAGTTTGTGCGCGGGTTGGCTTACATCACCTCTGGCGGTGACGCTGTGATGATTACCGTGCCGGGCTTTTTTGACCTCGGCAGCGCCTCCTTTCTCGGTCTAACCCTGCCGGTATGGACGATGCTGGCCTGCTTTGTGATCTTTGGTGTGATACTCAATATGACGGCCTTCGGGCGCAATGTACTGGCTACTGGCGGTAACTCAGAGGCCGCCGCGTTGGCGGGGGTCAACGTCCGCCGTCTCAAGATTATTGTTTTTGGCCTCCAGGGTGTGGTGGCTGGGGTCGTAGGGGTGCTGCTGGCCTCGCGCATGGGTCTGGGCGACCCCAATACCTCCATGGGCCTGGAACTGGCGGTGATCTCCGCCTGTGTACTGGGCGGGGTCGCGCTGTCGGGCGGTGTGGCGACGATCACCGGCGTGGTGGTCGGGGTGCTGATCATGGGTTGCGTGCAAAATGCGATGGGCTTGCTCAACGTGCCGACGTTTTACCAGTACCTAGTCCGCGGTGGGATTTTACTGCTGGCGGTGATGTTTGATCGCTGGAAGCAGACCCGCCGTCAACGGGCCTGACAGGCGCACATTAATGCTTGATTGGCTAACTGAAAAGAAGACGTGAGGTGGGGTAATGACCGCTAGATTGGCCGCTAAGCATATCCTGGTGACCGGGGCAGCCACCGGCATCGGTCGCGCCATCGCCGAGGTCTGCGTGCAGGAAGGAGCTACAGTCGCCTTGCTGGATCGGGATGGCGCTAGCGTCGAATGCCTAGTGGCTAAGCTGCGTAGCGAAGGCTATAAGGCTCTGGCGTTAGTCGCCGATATTGCCGATCGTGCTGCGGTGGAGGCCGCCGTGGCGAGGGCGCGTGAGATTAACGGGCCCTTTACTACCCTGGTTAATAACGCCGGGATGAATGTCTTTCATGAGCCGCTCGCCATGCCGGATGAGGCCTGGCGACAGTGCCTCGCTGTCGATCTGGAAGGTGCCTGGTACTGTAGTCGGGCGGTGTTACCGGATATGTTGGAACAGGGCGGTGGTGCCATTATCAACATTGCCTCTACGCATAGCTTCTCGATTATCCCCGGCTGCTTTCCCTACCCGGTGGCTAAGCATGGTTTGATTGGTCTGACGCGGGCACTCGGCATTGAGTACGCCGCTCAAGGCGTCCGGGTCAATGCGATTGCGCCGGGCTATATCGCCACCCCGGCGGTGGAGATGCATTGGCAGACATTCGATGACCCTGGCGCGGCGCGAGCGCATATCGAAGCCTTGCTGCCGCCTGGGCGGCTTGGGGAGCCCAAGGAAGTGGCGATGACGGTCGTTTTTCTGGCCTCAGATGAAGCGCCCTTTATCAACGCAAGCTGCCTGACCATTGATGGTGGGCGCAGCGTGGTCTATCACGATTGAAGGCTTTTACGCCCGCTCATTGGTGGATAACAGCGTCTGAGAATCGGTGGCGTAAAGCGTCATGGCGATGCCGCCCATACAGGTCATGTCTTGATCCCAGGCGTGGCTTTCTATGCGGGTTGAGCCAACCAGTTCTGCCACTAGCGCTTCGCTGATAGCGTGTTGCATCGCTTCCTGCATCGCATCAAATCCGCGTACGCCAGCGCCGGTGATCAGCACTAGATCAGGATTAAACAGCGCCAATACATTGGCGATACCGTAGCCCAGTGCGCGGCCTGCCTCGGCATAAATGCGCATAGCCTGCGGGTCGCCCTGTGCTGCCATTTGCGTTAGTGACCGCATCTGTGACTCTGAGGGATGAGTCGTCTCGTCATTAAGCAGCACTGAATGGTGAACGGCCTCTCGGTAAAGTGCGTAATCGCTGACGTAGGCCTCGATGCAGCCGCGTCGTCCGCAGGCACATAGCGCGCCGTCCGGCTGATATTTACTATGTCCAAGTTCGGCTGCCGAACCGTTAGCGCCAACAAACGGCACGCCGTTAATCAGTACCGACATCCCAATGCCGTAGCCCAGCATAATCACCACTAAGTTGGGGCTGTCAGCGTAGGCAGGCTGTGCTGCCAGAAGGCTGATAATGCAGTTGGCATCGTTTTCCAGCAGCACGCTGCAGTTAAAGTACTCGACTAAATGGTCGGATATTGATGCGTTGCGAAAGCTTAGCGCGGGCGACCAGATAATCGTGCCATAAGCTGATGAAACCACTCCCTGCACCGCTAAACAGATTCCCGCTAAGCGCTGAAATTTCCCCTGCTGTTGTGCGCATACCGCGCTCACTTTCTCTTGCAGCAGCGTGACTAAATCGTCGGCTGTCAGCTTCAAGGTGGGGATTATATGGTATTCGCTGTGGCACACCTGGCCCGCAAAATTGCCCACTACCAGCTGAATCTCATTAATTGATAGCTTAATGCAGACCACGTAGGCCGCCTGTGGATCGAGCGCAATCAGCGTTTTAGGCCGTCCCCGCACGGCGGGGCGAGGCGTTGCATGGGGATGTTCGGTAATCAAACCCTGCTGGAGTAATTCTGCGCTGATTGAGGTCACGGTGGCGGAGCTGATGCCGTTCAAAGCACCTAGGTCAACGCGCGCGACCGGGCCCTGTTCACGCAACGTGCGCAGCACCGCCAGGATATTGTCGTGGCGGCTAGTATCAGTCGACGGAAGGGACATAGGGTCGCCGTTATACATCGTGATGAAAGGTAGCGTGTTAAAAAATCGCCTAGTGACATCATCGTGAGACGTTAACGCGATTACCAAAATACGACCTAAGTTGTATTTGCAGATATTTATTTTAGCACCTAAAGTAAATCAAGCGATTCAATTAAGCCTTACAGACAATAATAATAGTGATCATAGGTGGCCCCATGCCCGTGTCGGCGCGCAATATCTGCCGTTCTTTTGGCGACAATCAGGTGCTCTTCGATGTTGATCTCGACCTGCAGGCAGGCGAGGTTCACGCGCTGCTAGGTGAGAACGGCGCTGGCAAATCGACGTTGGTAAAAATTCTGGCAGGCTATCTTCGCCCCACCTCGGGGGAGGTGCTTTGCGACGGCAGCCCGCAGGATTACCGTTCAAGTGGCGACGCCGAAGCTGACGGCGTGGTGATGATCCATCAGGAGCTGGCGCTAGCGGAACAGCTTAGCGTGGAAGAAAATATTTTTCTGGGTCGCGAACTGCGCCGTGGGCCTTTTCTGGACCGCCGGGCGATGCGCGAGCGCAGCCAAGCGGCGCTTGCAGAACTTGAAACGCACGTTGACCCCCGCGCTAGAGTGAAAGACCTGAGTACCTCCGACCAGCAAATGGTCGAGATCGCCAAGGCGATTACACGCGATGTGCGCGTACTGATCATGGATGAACCCACCGCCACCCTGACGGAAAACGAAGTGACGGTGCTGTTTGCACTCATTGCTCGCCTGCGCCAGCGCGGGGTAGCCATTCTGTATATCTCTCATAAGCTGCGTGAAATCGAACAGATAGCCGATCGCGTGACGGTACTGCGCGACGGTCATTTAATTGATAGTGGGCCGATGGCCGGGCGAAGCAAAGAGGAGTTGGCACGCCTGATGGTCGGGCGTGAAATTACCGAGATGTACCCGCCGCTGACCGTGCTTTCAAGCGATGCGCCGGTGGTATTAGAGGCGCGAGCATTTGTCGTGCCTGGCGCGGTTAAACAGGCCAGTTTTACGCTTCGCCGGGGTGAAGTGCTGGGGTTTGGCGGGGTGGTGGGCGCTGGGCGTACCGCGTTGATTGAAGCGGTGCTTGGCCTGCGTGCGAAAAGTGCAGGGCAGGTGCTGCGTAGCGGTCAGCCGGTTGTGTTGCGCCACCTGCGCGATGCCGTGCATCAGCGCATTGCCTACCTGACGGAAGACCGCAAAGGTAAAGGGCTGGTGCTTAATATGGACTTGCGCTCAAACGTTACTCTGCTGAACCTGCGCGCTCACTGCCATCCGCTGCTAGACCGCCGCCGCGAAGAAAAAGCCTTTCAAGAGGCCGTCCAGCGCTTTGATATTCGGCTACGAACGGCCGCGCTCACCGCCGCTGAACTTTCCGGTGGCAATCAGCAGAAGCTGCTGCTCGCGAAAGTCATGTCCATTGATCCCGATATCGTGATTATCAACGAGCCTACTCGGGGTATCGATGTGGGCACCAAACATCAAATCTATCATTTCATCCATGAGCTTACCGAGGCGGGGCGTTCGGTCATTTTGATTTCTTCAGAGATGGGGGAATTGATAGGACTTTCGCATCGTGTCGCCGTGATGTGCGCGGGCGTGCTCACCGGCATTATCGAAGGCGAGCAAATTAATGAACACAACATTATGCAGTACGCATCCGGCATTAAGGGAGTAGGGGTAGATGAGCAGCGCCATGCTTAATAACAAAACAACTCAGAACACGGCAGCCCAGAACACAGTCGCTAGGCCTAAAGGCTTCTCCATCGACCTGAAAACCTGGGGGCCATTTATTGCGCTGGTGGTCTTAGCCATTTTAGGCGTGCTGATTAACCCGGCGTTTCTGGGGCTAGATAATCTTTCCAACATGCTTACCCGCAGCGCCTTTATCGGCATTATTGCCATCGGCGCTACTTTCGTGATTACGGCCGGCGGGCTGGATCTTTCGGTAGGCGCGATGGCCGCCTTTATTGCCGGGGTCATGATTATTCTGATGAACAGCCTGGTCGAGCAGTTTGGCGCAGGAATCACCACTATTGTGCTAGGCATAGGCGCTTCGTTACTGCTCGGGCTATGCGCTGGTTTTATCAACGGCATCGTCACTACCAAAGGCAAAATTGAGGCGTTTATCGTTACCCTCGGTACCATGGGTATTTATCGTTCGCTTGTCACTTACCTTGCCGATGGCGGCACCTTAACGCTGGATTGGGCCGTTCGCGATATTTACCGCCCGGTTTACTACGGCAGCTTTATGGGCATCACCTTCCCCGTATGGGTGTTTTTCGCGGTCGCCGTGATTGGCTACATCTTGCTTAACTACACCCGCTTCGGGCGTTACTGCTTTGCCATTGGCTCTAATGAAAAAGTTGCTGAGTACAGTGCGATTCATGTCGACCGTGTCAAAACGTTGACGTACATGCTGCAAGGCGTGTGCGTGGCACTGGCGACCATTATTTATGTGCCGAGGTTGGGGTCTGCCTCCGGCGCGACCGGTGTGTTGTGGGAGTTAGAGGCCATTGCCGCGGTAATCATCGGCGGCACCATGCTGAAGGGTGGGCATGGCCGTATTTGGGGCACGGTCATTGGCGCCATCATGCTCACTATGATTGGCAATATTCTCAATTTGACCGACGCCATTTCCAACTATTTAAACGGCACTGTGCAGGGGATCATCATTATTGTTGCGGTCTACCTGCAGCGAGCATCGTGGAGAAAAACTCGGCCCTAGGGCCTCTTGGCAACACTGCCTATCAGCGCATTATCGTTAGAAGCTAACGCAGCATAACAACTACAACAGCAAAGGAGCATTATCATGCCCAGCATCAAAACAGCGGTGGCGACTATCACCGCTACCGCAGCGCTCACGTCAGCAATAGGGTTCTCCGGTGCCGCCATGGCACAAGAACTCACCATTGGCGTTTCAATTCCGGCGGCCACGCATGGCTGGGCCGGCGGCGTTAACTATCATGCTGAAGAGGCTAAAAAGCGGCTCGAGGCACTCTATCCTGATATTGAAATCACCATCTCAACCGCGGGCACGGCAGGCGAGCAGGCCAATGACCTGGAAGACTTGGTGTCGCTGCGCAGTATTGATGCGCTGGTAATTCTGCCATTTGAGTCAGGCCCACTCACCGACCCGGTACGCCGCGTTAAAGAGTCTGGTGTGTTCGTGACGGTGGTGGATCGTGGCCTGACCGAAGAGGGCATCCAAGACCTTTACGTGGCGGGCAATAATCATGAGTTAGGTCGCGTTTCTGGTGAGTACATACGCGAACAGCTCGATGGCGAAGGCGATATTGTCGTGCTGCGAGGTATTCCTACGGTGATTGATGACGAGCGCGTTCAAGGTTTCCAAGAGGCTATCGAAGGCTCTGAGATCAACATCCTCGATATGCAGCACGCTAACTGGAATCGCGATGATGGCTTTGAGGTCATGCAGGATTATTTGTCGCGCTTCGACAACATCGATGCGGTTTGGGCTCAGGACGATGATATCGCCCTGGGCGTCATTGAAGCGGTGCGCCAGGCGGATCGTGAAGACGAGCTGTTTATTGTCGGCGGTGCTGGCATGAAAGAAATTATCAAGCGGGTGATGGAGGGTGATGAACTGGTGCCGGTAGACGTGCTCTATCCGCCCGGCATGATTGCCACCGCCATGGACCTGACCGTGCAGCATTTTGTTTCTAATGGCCCCGTATTGGGCGAGTACATTCTTGGCTCACCGCTGATCACCGAGGAAAACGCCGAGCAGTACTACTTTCCCGATTCTCCTTTCTGACCGCTCTAATCAAACGGGGCGGGTGGGACATCACTTCGACCCGCGCCTCACCAAGCACTTAATCGCAACGTTATTGAGAGAGTCCTATGAAAACAATCAAAGGGCCAGCGCTCTTTCTCGCCCAATTTGCCGGTGACGAGGCACCCTTTAATAGCCTGGATAGCATCGCCGCCTGGGCATCCGGGCTTGGCTATAAAGGTGTGCAGATTCCTAGTTGGGATGCACGCCTGTTCGACCTAAAGCGCGCAGCTGAAAGCCGTACTTACTGCGACGAGGTGAAAGGCACCCTGGCTGAACACGGCCTAGCACTCACCGAACTCTCTACCCATCTGCAGGGCCAGTTGGTGGCGGTGCATCCCGCTTACGATGAGATGTTTGATGGCTTCGCCGCCCCCGAAGTGCGTGGTAATCCCAAGGCGCGGCAAGAGTGGGCGGTGGGGCAGCTAAAGCTGGCCGCTAAAGCGTCACAAAATCTTGGCCTAACGGATCACGGCACCTTTTCGGGGTCACTGGCGTGGCCGTATATCTACCCTTGGCCCCAGCGCCCGGCAGGGTTGATCGAAACTGCCTTTGATGAGCTGGCGAAACGCTGGCGGCCGATTCTAGATGCCTTTGACGAGGCCGGAGTGAACCTCTGCTACGAGATCCATCCGGGCGAAGATCTGCACGATGGCATCACCTTTGAGATGTTCCTTGAGCGGGTCGGCAACCATCCTCGCTGTCACATTCTTTATGATCCTAGCCACTTAATCCTTCAGCAGCTCGACTACCGCGGCTTTCTCGATGTGTACCGTGAGCACATTCAAATGTTTCACGTTAAAGACGCCGAGTTTAACCCCAGCCCCAAACAGGGCGTTTATTCGGGCTATCAGTCATGGGCGGACCGTGCGGGTCGTTTTCGTTCATTGGGCGATGGCCAAATCGATTTCAAGTCGATCTTCTCGTGGATGGCGGCCAACGATTACCACGGCTGGGCGGTGCTGGAGTGGGAATGTTGCCTGAAACACCCGGAAGTCGGCGCGCGGGAAGGGGCGACCTTTATTCGTGATCACATTATAGAAGTGACCGAGCGGGCGTTTGACGACTTTGCCGCTGGCGGGGCCGATGAAGCTGCCAACCGTCGCATTCTGGGACTCAAATAGCAGGGAGAGCATTACGACATGGGTGACGACATGAGCCATCAACACGAGACGCCGCGTCGGCTGCGCCTAGGCATGGTCGGCGGCGGCCAAGGGGCCTTTATCGGTGGCGTGCATCGCATTGCCGCACGACTTGATGACCACTATGAGCTGGTGGCCGGGGCTTTCGCGTCTGACGCCGAACGCAGCCAAGAGGCGGCGGCACAGCTGCACGTAGCCGCTGACCGCGCCTATCCCGATTACCAAACCATGGCTGAAGAAGAGCAAAAGCGCGCGGATGGCATTGACGTGGTTGCGATCGTAACGCCCAACCATGTGCACTTCGACGTAGCGCGCACCTTTCTTGAGGCAGGCTTTCATGTGATCTGCGATAAGCCGATGACGATTACGTTGGAAGAGGCCCAAACGCTGGCGGAACTTGTCGAACGTAGCGGGCTGTTCTTCGGCTTAACCCATAACTACTCCGGGTACTCGCTGGTACGCCAAGCTCGCGAGATGGTCGCTAATGGAGAATTGGGTGATCTGCGCGTGGTGCAGGTGGAGTACCCACAGGACTGGCTTTCCACACGCCTGGAAGATAGCGGTGTTAAGCAAGCTGAGTGGCGCACTGACCCCAAACGCAGTGGCCCGGCGGGCTGTTTGGGCGATATCGGCACGCATGCTTATCACTTGGCGCGTTATGTGACCGGCCTGGAGCTTGAGTCCCTTGCTGCCGATATGCACACCTTTGTAGAAGGGCGTGCGCTGGATGACAACGTGCATATGCTGCTGCGCTTTAAGGGCGGCGCGCGAGGCATGTTGTGGTCTAGCCAAGTGGCGCCCGGTAACGAAAATGGCCTGCAGCTGCGTGTTTACGGTAGCCGAGGTGGCCTTGAGTGGCGACAGGAAAACCCTAATCAACTCATGCATTCACCGCTGGGAGAGCCCACGCGAATACTGACGCGCAATGGCCCAGGTCTTGGCGATGCTGCCATGGCCGCTGCGCGTATCCCGGCCGGTCATCCCGAAGGTTATCTGGAGGCTTTCGCTCAGCTCTATCGCGATTTCGCCTTGCAAATCCACGCGCGCCAACGTGGCGATACTACCAATGCGCTGGAAGCAAAAACGCCGGACGTGACCGATGGCGTCGATGGTTTGACGTTTATCACCCGCGCACTGGCGTCGTCTAAGGCGGGTGGGCAGTGGGTCGATTTCTAAAACAGCATAAGTAAGACACTACAAAATGGATATGAGAATCGATATGAACCAGCACTCAGTGCGCTATGCGAGCCTTGACCAGCGTGTGGTCTTTATTACCGGCGGCGGCAGCGGTATTGGTGCCGAGCTTACCCGTGCCTTTCACCATCAGGGCGCGCGGGTAGTGTTCGTCGATATCAATGATGACGCCAGCCACGCATTGGTCGCGGAGCTTAAAACCGAGACCGGACAAGCACCGATTTACCACCACTGTGATATTCGTGATGTGGCGAGCCTACAGCAGGTCGTCGCCGAGACTGGCGAAAACGTCGGGCCTATCCATACGTTGGTGAATAACGCTGCCAGCGATGATCGTCACTCCTGGCGGGATATCGATGTTGCCTACTGGGATGAGCGGATGTCGCTTAACTTACGGCCGATGTTCTTTACCGCCCAGGCGGTGGCCGAACAGATGATAAAAAACGGTGGTGGTTCGATCATTAATTTCGGCTCGGTGAGTGTCCAGATGGCGCTGGGCGGTTTGCCCGCCTACGTCACCGCTAAAGCGGCGGTACATGGATTAACGCGAAGCCTGGCGCGGGAGTTAGGTGAGCACAATATCCGCGTTAATACGCTGGTGCCTGGTTCGGTGATGACCGAACGACAGCTGGAAAAATGGATCGGCCCCGACGATGAGGCCGCCATTCAAGAACGCCAGTGTCTAAAGCTACGGCTTGAATCTGTACATATCGCGCCCGTAGCACTGTTCTTGGCCAGCGCCGAAAGCCAGGCCATCACAGGGCAAGAGCTGGCGGTAGACGCCGGTTGGGCTTAGGAAGAAGACGTATTAATAGAAATAAGCGATGACAATGACTTGCGTATCGCTGCGTGGTCCGAAAAAAATACGCAAAAACAAACGTTAAATAATAAGTACAAGGAGCTTCAGGTATGACTCAACAGCGAACGCTAAGCCGCTCATCTTATATCCTGGTGATATGTTGCATTGCCGCCATCGGTGGTTTTCTTTTCGGTTTCGACAGTGGCGTCATCAACGGTACGGTTGATGGCTTGCAGGCTTCTTTTAACTCCGATAGCGCGGGTACGGGCTTTAATGTTGCCTCTATGCTGTTGGGGTGTGCCATAGGGGCTTTCTTTGCCGGTCGCTTGGCGGACCGTTTTGGGCGGCGCACATTGCTTATTGTGGCCGCAGTATTTTTTCTGGTCAGCGCCTGGGGGTCGGGTATTTCCGGCAGCTCTATGGAGTTTGTGCTGTACCGTATTCTTGGTGGTATTGCGGTAGGTGCAGCCAGTGTCATGACGCCAGCCTACATTAGTGAAGTGGCACCTTCTGCTTATCGCGGTCGGTTAGCTACTATCCAGCAAGTGGCGATTATTTCAGGCCTGTTTGTGGCGTTTCTGAGTAATTATGTGCTGGCGTACGTTTCTGGCTCAGCAATGACTGAACTGTGGTTTGGTTTTGCGACGTGGCGCTGGATGTTCTGGATTGAGCTAATCCCTGCATCCATCTTCCTAGTGGCGTTATTGTTTATTCCCGAAAGCCCACGTTATTTAATCAGCACGGGCAAAGACACTGAGGCACGCCGCGTACTTGGCTTGGTGATGCCTGAGGAAGAAATTGAACCCAAAATACAGGAGGTTAATGCCACACTGAATCGTGATCATAAACCGCGTTTAAGCGATGTGCTTAACCGCACCACGGGGAAGGTGCATGGCATCGTGTGGGTGGGCATTGGGTTAGCGGTTTTCCAGCAGTTAGTCGGTATAAACGTAGTGTTCTATTACGGTGCCGTGCTGTGGCAGTCAGTTGGCTTTTCAGAAAGCGATGCGCTGCTGATTAATGTGATTTCGGGGGCCGTCAGTATTGCCGCCTGCCTCTTGGCGATTGCGCTGATCGACAAAATCGGCAGAAAGCCTCTGCTATGGGGCGGCTCCGTGGGAATGACAATAACACTGGCTTGCCTCTCCTATGCTTTCTCTACCGCAACAATGGTGGATGGCAGTCTGCGCTTATCAGATGACATGGGTGTGTTTGCGCTCGTTGCGGCCAACCTTTACGTGCTGTTTTTCAATGCTTCCTGGGGGCCGGTGATGTGGGTAATGCTGGGCGAGATGTTCCCCAATCAGATGCGCGGTTCGGGTCTGGCGATTGCAGGGCTTTTCCAATGGTTAGCCAACTTCGGTATTACCATGACATTTCCTATCATGCTGGCTTCCGTCGGGCTGTTCGGTGCTTACGGTTTTTATGCGATCAGTGCCGTGGCATCGGTGTTCTTCGTTGTTCTCTTCGTCAAAGAAACACGCGGTAAAGAGCTTGAAGAGATGACCTATGAGTAAACGGTAGATGCAGGCGGGGCAATTAAACATAGCAGGCTTACATTGCCCCGTTTGGCTGTACCGTTAAGGAGCATGTGCCAATTATAGGCAATAAAAAATTAATTTTTATTAATAAAAACAAATGGTTGGCATGAATATTAGAACTATAAGATACTGTTTGGTAATGATTTTTATTAATGATTGCCAGTAACTGGCACGGGGGGTGCAATGATAGAGGTAAGAACGGAGCAGGCAAGAGGCCTGACGTTCTTAACCTTTAAACCACTCTATGATTCTCGTATTGCGGTTTAAGAAGTAACGTTATTAGGAGGCAGTATCATGATGAAGAAGGATTCTCTCAAGAAGCTTGGCATCCTAGGTGTATCGTTTGGCCTGATGGCTAGCCCTCTCGCCTTTGCACAAATGGAAGGTAGTGGCACAGAGCAAGAACCGACGCCGCAAGAAGAAACCATGCAAGACGATCAAGGTACCTACAACTCTTACGACACTGAGCAAGAGCAAGGCCAGGACGTAGGAACGGAGTATGAAGAGGAAGAGGAAGAATTCACTTTCGAAGAAGAGGAAGAGGAGCAAGAAGCACCCACCACTGACGATCAGCAGGGCGATTCCGGGTGGTAATTGCAATCTTTAAGGAATAACTTTTCTCGGGTTCAAGGATGAGCCACAAAATGCCCCGTTCATTGCGGGGCATTTTTGTGCCTGACCATTTAAGGCCATCAACGTTAAGGTCATCAACGTTAAGACGATCAACTAAGGCGCACGATATAGTGGTGCATTGCTCCTCTACAAGGATGTCTCGATGCAGCTGACATGGTCGCAAATACCTCAATTGCCCAAAGCAGAGGGCCGTATACAGGCCATTGATTTGGCGCGTGGCCTGGCGATTGGCTTGATGATTATGAGTCACGCGGTCAGTGGGCTAGTCGGCATACGCAATGTGCCGGACTGGGGCATGGTGCCGATCCATTTTTTGACAAAGTTTTCTTCCTCGCTGTTTATTTTAGTCTTCGGTATTGCCTTGGCCGTGGCATTTTTGTCGCATACTCAAAGCGATGATTGGCCCAAGCGCAGGCTCAAGCTTTGTCTGCGCGGCGTGGAAGTATGGTTCTGGTACAAAGCGCTGCTCGTGATTGAAATGCTGCCGTTCTATCCCCCCGGCGATATCGTGGATGCCTTGCTCTACGGGCGCTTCGCGATATGGACGGAAATCTTAGGCTTTTACGCTATCGCGCTGCTGTGGGTGCCACTGATGTTGCCGCTATGGGCGCGGGCACCGCTGTGGAGCCGACTCGCCACGATTGGTGTCTTCATCGCGCTAACGGTGTGGCTGCAGAGCCTGACCTTCGGTGGTAACGATATTCTGAAAGCGCTGCTGGTCGACCACGAAAACCACTACGCATGGGGGCAGATTAGTCGTGCACCGTTGATTTTAGTTGGGCTGCTTATTGGTGAGTCGCTGCTACGCTGCTACTTTGAACCCGCCGCACGGCGCCGCTTAGTGCTTACGCTGCTGGGGCTTGGGGCGCTCATGGTCGGCGGATTTTATGCCTTAGCATTGGCGAGCGGCGATGTGCACGCGGCCATGCTGGCGGTGGCTAATAATGTTGGCAAGCATCCGCCTGGGCTTGAGTTTATGCTGTTTAGCTTAGGCGGTGCGCTGGTGCTGTTAGCCCTTGCACTGGCCGGGGGCGCCCGTGCCGCCAAGGTGTTAATGCCGCTGACTGTGATTGGCACAGACGCGCTGAAGACGTTTATTTTCCACATTGTGATGATTTTCTTGGTGCTGCGTTTTCTATTGCAAGGCGAGGGCCTTTACAGCTATCCACAGGCGCTCGGTATTGGCGGGCTGTTGATAATCGGTGCCGCCGCATGGATTTGGGTGACCCGTTGGATGGCCGCTCACCGCTGATTTTCACATAAAGCATTAAGAGGTAACGCATTTGCGACACTGGATACGGCGTGGGCTGATAGCGCTAGCGCTTCTCATCGTAGCTCTTCCCATCGTAGCTCTTCTCAACGTACTGCCTGCCTCTGCACAGGCTGACGAGACCAATGAGTACGATACTAATGGGTACGAGACCAATTGGTACTACGAGGTAGATAAGCGCAGCACCTGGCAGGGCGATTTAACTGCTCGACTGCAGGCCATCGAAGGTGTGTTTGGCGGCCAGCTAGGCGTTTATGTACAGAACCTGGCCACTGGCGAAGCCTACTCTTGGCATGCTGATGCCCCTTGGTATTTGGCCTCGCTGATCAAGGTGCCGGTAGCGGCCCAGGTGCTGGCAGAGCGCCAAGCAGGCACGCTGACGTTAGATGAGCGCTTAACGCTTGCGCGCAGCGACTTTGTCGATGGCGCAGGCCCCACTAATTGGCACGACCCCGGCACGCCGATTTCTATTCGCTACTTGATGGAGCAAATGATTACCGTCAGTGATAACACCGCCACCGATATGCTGATTGACCGGGTAGGGCTGGCGGCGGTTAATGCGCGTGCGCGAAGGATGATCGCGGCAAGCGGTGGTGATCCCTCTGCAATCGGCCCTATTACTAAGCTAGTCGGTGTGCGCCAAGGCATTTATGGCCAGCTGCACCCCGATGCCCGCGCGCTGGGCGGCATGGACTTCATGGCGCTGCGTCAACACGCGGTAAGTCAGCGCCCAAAAGCGCTAGCCCGCGCGCTTGGGGTAAGCACCGACACCTTCGCGCAGCCGGATTACGACCACGCCTTTGATGCCTACGAAGCCATGGGCGAAAATGTCGGTACGCTGAGTGCTTACGGGGATTTACTGGCGAGCCTGTACGGCACGCAGCAAGGTCTTTCACAAGAGCAGGACGGCCCGGACAATCTAGATGCCGAGCAGCGCCAAGCGCTATTAGAGGTGATGCGGCGAACGAGTTCCGGCAAGCAGCGCCTCAAGGCGGGCTTGGGTGAAGGCATTAACTTCGCGCATAAAACCGGTACTCAGCAGCAGCGCAGCTGCGATGCGGGCATTGCCCAGCGCGAACAGGCCGATATTAGCGCCGATGGCCCCTGGGTGATTGTTAGCTGTATGCGCGGCCCTGCGGCCTTAAGCACTCATGAGCGGGCGATGGCAAGTGTGGGTGAAGCGTTACGCCGCAGTGGTGCTCTTGGCAGGCCATGATAAACTAGTGCGTCCTCGTTTCCGTCGGCATCAAAACGGCGACGAAAAAACCACTTTAGGAGCAATTTATGTCACGCGCCAGCGCCCGCCACATTTTGGTCAGCAGTGAAGAACAGTGCCTAGCACTTAAGAAAGAAATTGAGAGCGGCAGCGATTTTGCTGACGTCGCCAAGCAGCATTCTAGCTGCCCTTCTAGCCGCCAAGGTGGCGATCTGGGCACCTTCGGCCCCGGTCAAATGGTGCCTGAGTTCGACAAAGTCGTCTTCAACGACGAAGTAGGCCAAGTCCACGGCCCGGTCAAAACACAGTTCGGTTACCACCTGTTAGAAATCACCAGCCGCAGCTAATGTCAGCAACGTTTGCCTGAAGGCCGTCAAGCGCCGCGACCCTTTGAGGGCGCGGCGTGAGGAGTACGCCTTGAACGACCCAATTATTACCATTAACGGCCTGAACAAAACCTATGAAGGTGGCTTTCAGGCGTTAACCCGTGTCGATTTAACGATTCAGCGCGGCGAAATATTTGCCCTGCTTGGCCCCAACGGGGCGGGCAAAACAACCCTGATTAGCGTGGTATGTGGCTTGGTCAATCCGACCGCTGGCCACGTCACCATCGACGGTTTTGATAACGTCAGCCAGTACCGCCAAGCCCGCGAACGCATCGGGCTGGTACCTCAAGAGCTCACCAACGAAGCGTTTGAAACGGTGTGGAACACGGTCAGTTTCAGCCGAGGCCTGTTTGGCAAGCCACCCAACCCTGCGCATATCGAAAAAGTGCTGAAATCGCTGGCGCTGTGGGATAAACGCCACAACCGGCTAATGACGCTGTCAGGCGGCATGAAGCGCCGGGTGCTAATTGCTAAAGCGCTTTCGCATGAGCCGCGCATTCTGTTTCTAGATGAGCCCACCGCTGGCGTTGATGTTGAGCTGCGCCGCGAGATGTGGGAAGTCGTGCGCCAACTGCGTGACAACGGTGTCACCATTATTTTAACCACGCACTATATCGAAGAAGCCGAAGAGATGGCCGACCGTATCGGGGTCATCAATCATGGCGAGATTGTGCTGGTTGAAGAGAAAGCGGTATTGATGAGTAAGCTAGGCAGCAAGCAACTAACGCTTAATCTACAAACGCCGCTTACCGAGGTGCCCGCTGCTCTACAGCGCTTCGAGCTAAGTTTGGCAGCAGAAGGCCATGAGCTTATTTATACCTACGACGGTCGCCAAGAAGAAGACGGGCGCGGCATGTCAGAGCTGCTGAGCGCCTTGGAGCGGGAAGGGGTGGCCTTTAAAGACCTCAACACCCGGCAAAGCTCGCTTGAAGATATTTTCGTCGATTTAGTTAAGGAGCGCGCATGAACCTTCATCCCGTTCGCGCCATTTACATGGCGGAAATGGCCCGTACGCGTCGCACCTTGCTGCAAAGTATCGTTTCGCCCGTCATCTCCACCTCGCTATATTTTGTGGTGTTTGGCGCCGCGATTGGCTCGCGCATCAGTGAAATCAACGGGGTCAGCTACGGGGCGTTTATTGTGCCGGGGCTGATTATGCTGATGCTACTGACGCAAAGTGTTTCCAACGCGTCGTTTGGGATATTTTTTCCCAAGTTTTCCGGCAGTATTTACGAGCTGCTTTCAGCGCCTATTTCGCACCTTGAAATTGTGATTGGCTACGTAGGGGCGGCGGCCTCGAAATCGATTCTGCTGGGGCTGATAATTTTAGCCACCTCAAACTTTTTCGTGCCGCTAGAAATCGCCCATCCGTTTTGGATGCTGAGCTTTTTAGTGCTTACGGCCGTCACCTTTAGTCTGCTCGGTTTTATTATCGGTATTTGGGCCGACGGTTTTGACCGGCTGCAGCTTGTGCCGCTATTAGTCATCACGCCGCTGACATTTCTTGGGGGCAGTTTTTACTCTATCGATATGCTGCCGCCGTTTTGGCAAACCGTCACCCTAGCCAACCCCGTGGTGTACTTGGTGAGCGGCTTTCGCTGGAGCTTTTACGGCATTAGCGACGTAAGCCTTGCGGCTAGCGTGGGCATGATTGCGCTATTTCTAACGGTTTGCCTGGCCACTATTAGCTGGATGTTCCGCACCGGCTATCGCCTCAAGCCTTGAGCCAACTTTTAACCCTTGGACACTGATAAACCCCTATGCCGCTACTGCAAAGTATTGTGCACCGCCTTGACCCGACGCTAGACGGTGAGCGCTTAACCTTGACCGCCGCGCCGGGTACTTCAGAGCCGAATGCTTCAGAGCCCGGTGACGATCCGGTGATGACGAGCCTGGTAGGTGCGCTCAATGACACCTACAACACCAAGCCCAAGGGCTGGGGGCGCTTCGCGGAAGAGGGCGAGCAGGCGGGGCCGCTGGCCATGTGGCTGCGCGACTACTTAGCCGGCGAGAAAAGCTTTGCTGAGCTTTCCGTTTCATTAGCTGAGCGGCTGGCCAAGCAGCTTCAAGAGCAGCTGTCAGTCAGTGGCTATTTAGTGGTCAGCCATCAGCGCCAGGGCGATACGGAAACTCTGCTTGTTGCGTTAGTGCACCAGCGCGAAGGCATTGGCATTAATCCTCAGCATCACGCAGTGCCTGCCGCACAGCTCAATACTAGCCAGCTCACGCTAGCTGCGCGCATTAACCTTACCCAGTGGCAAAGCGATGCGCCCAACGCGCAGTACGTCTCGTTCTTGAAAGACCGTGGCGGTAAAAAACTGGCTGAAGGCTTGATCGCGTTGCTAGGCATGGAGGAAGGCATAGATTCTCCGGCTGAAACGCGCACGCTGCTTAAGGCGTTTAGCGACTACGTCGAAAAAGAAGATTTCGATGAAGAAGTCAGCCGTGAAAAAACCGATACGCTGGTGGACTACGCCAACGAGCAGCTGCGCCGCGGGGAACCGATGACGCTTGAAGAACTCTCAGGGCTCGTCAATGAGCAGCAGCCGAAAGCGTTTTACGAGCATATCCGCAACGCCGATTACGGGCTCTCGCCGGAGATTCCGCCCGATAAGCGCACCTTAAGCCAGTTCCGGCGCTTTACCGGCCGCTCGGGAGGCGTTTCAATCAGCTTTGACTCGCACCTTCTGGGTTCCAGCATTGAATACGACGCCGCTCAAGACCGCTTGATCATCAAGCAAGTGCCCAAGCAGTTAAGAGAGCAACTTACCAAGCAGGATTAAGGCAAAAAGGCCCTGTTGCTATCCAGGAGAACACCCATGCTGAATGCCATTAGTGATTTTTTCCAGCGCACCCTAGCGCAGCCAGAGCAGCGTGAAAATCACAGCCTAACGCTGGAGCTAGCCACGGCGGCACTGCTGTGTGAAATCGTGCGCGCGGACTACAACACCACCGATGAAGAGTTGGCCACCCTGCGCACTATGCTGTTGACTCGCTATCGGTTAAGCGAAAGCGCCGCAGAAGAGCTGATGACGATGGCCGAAGCGCAGGTGGAAGAGGCCGTTGATCATTACCAGTTTGTCAGCCTGATTAAAGAGCACTATAACTACGACCAGCGCTGCGAGCTGGTCGCGCTTATGTGGCAGCTAGCTTGGGTTGACGGCAGCGTTGACCCGTTAGAAGAGCATCGGATTCGCCGCTTGGCAGCCTTACTGTACGTTAGCCACAGCGATTTTATTCGCACCAAGCTATTGGCGGAAGAAAGCCATTAACATTTATAGCGGTGATAAAAGAGTCTCGATCAGCCTATTCAACTGCTGCTGAAACTTCCCGCCCGGCGAGGGTGGGTTGGGGTCTGAGGTAATTACCACGGTCATCTCCCGTTCGGGAATTACGTAGAGCGCTTGGCCGCCGTAGCCGCGCCCGTAGTACACGTCTTCTCCTGCCAGCTGGGTAATAAACCAACCGAAGCCATAGCCGTCACCGGTCCAGGGGGACGAGCCGCGCGGCAGCCACGATGCAGCAACCCACCCTTCAGGCAGTACGCGCTGTGCATTGCCGCTTTCATCTAATACGATGCCGTCGTTGCGATATAGCTCACCTATCTCAATCAGCGCCCGCGGTGAAAGCTGCATATCGTTGCCGCCAAAATAGATGCCCTGCGGATCACGTAACCAGGGGCGAATATCGATATTGAGTGGATCACCCAGCAAGCGCTGAGCAAGGGCATGAGTGGTCTCGCCGCTGGCATGGGTGAGGGCTGCTGAAAGTAAGTGGCTGGTGCCGGTTGAATAGAGCATTTGCCCGCCGGGTTCATCAACGAACGGGCGTGTGATCGCATCGTTCACCCAGTTGGGGCTAGCGACCCAGGCGCTATAGTTGCTTCCCGATGTGCTCTCTAGCCCAGCCTGCTGGGCAAGCAAATGCGCCACGCTGATCTCGTTAACCCGTGGGTCAAGGCCGTTAGGAAGATGTTCGCCAAACAGCTCAACGATTGGCTGCTCAACGGATTCGATAACGCCCGCCTCAATCGCCGCACTGGTAATGGCCGCAAGCACCGTTTTAGATAGCGATTTAATGTTGGCAGGCGAGGCCACGCCCGGCCCATCTTGGTGAAGCTCATGGACAATATCGCCTTCGTAAGCCACCACGACGTTATGCACGCGGTTCAGTGCAGCGGCCTGCTGATCAAGCGCCTGAAGAGCATTGGCGGAAGGTTCATTGGCGGCGGCACTAAAGGTAGGAAATAACCACATAACGGCGAGCGAAATCGGCAAAACATGAACGCGCATTGCAATACCTTTGGTGTAGAGAATACAGGTTTGAGCAACCAGGCGGGATGGAGGTTCCGAATCTGCCATTAAACGTTGGGACAGATCCTTTTTAGTGGTCTGTCTCTTATGGTCAGGCGCTGTGCTGGTCAATGCGGAGCCACGCTTACAAGCAAATTTTGGGCCCCGAAACGCGTCAATATTACGCAAAAGGGTCAAAAGCCTGCTAGGATATGGGTGCTAGCTCAAGGGTGAGCAACCCTTTGATTTTCTCTAAAACGCACTAAGCAAGGAGCGCCCTATGCGTAATATTATCTATATCATCGGTCTTATCGTGGTAGTTCTGTTCATTCTTTCGATGCTTGGTCTGCGTTAATACCATGACAAAAAAGCCCGCCGGTTTTATACCGACGGGCTTTTTTTATGCGCTGCGTTCAGGTGTTTCTATCTGCGAGCTGCTAGGCGCAGTCAGCGGCGCCTTGCCCAAACATATCAAACATCAGCTCGCGGCCAAGGTGGGTTAGTACAAAGCGGCCATACTCGTTGAACGTAGCGGCTTCGCTGGTTTCCATCACCTGTTGGCAGGTTGCCCAAGTAGGGGCCGCGGCGCTAAGCGCTAGCAGCTCACGGCGGGCTAAGCCGCGCTGGGGCAGGGTAATGGTTTCTAACACATGGCCATGGTCGTAGAGCAGCTCGGCGGCAATCGATAAACACTGGCGAAGGCTACGCTGTACATGCGCAAGAGGCACGGGTGCTTTTATTAGCTCGGCAGGCATAAGTAGTGAAGGCATCAAATGATCTCCTGCAGTCAGCCCAAGGTGGGCCTGTTGCAGTGCATTATAGACCAAGGTCTAAGTCTGGCCAATGTCTAGATCGGGGCAATGTCTGTTGTGGAGTGGCCTATGACAAAGAATAGACGTTGGCCAGAGTAGGCAAGAGCAGGGCATTTGCTCTCACTAACCTTAACCTGCGGGATTGAAAATAGTGATTGCTGGAAAGGCGAAAGCTTAGCGGCGGTGGGCCTGCTATCAGCCGCTATTGTGAGAGAGTCGTTTGATAAGGTCGCGTCGGGCACTATATTCATAAAAAGAATAAAAAGAAGATTTAATATTCCTTTGTTCGTTTTTGTTTGAGCGAGTAAGATAATCTTCATTAGCCTTTTACCACTTAAGTAAGGAAGCAACGTTATGCGGTTAACTCGCCAGTTTAGTCTTACCCTTGCGGCACTCTCGCTTAGCCTTGCAGGTGGTTTGTTTGCCGCTTCAGCCCAGGCTGATACGCTGCGCGTGGGCATGTCCGGGGGCTATTTCCCGTTCACCTACGTTGAGCAAGACGAGCTTAAAGGCTTTGAGGTTGATGTCATGAACGCGGTGGGTGAGCTTTCCGGTGACGACATTGAGTTCGTTACTGCAAGCTTCTCTGGCTTGGCGGGCATGTTGGAGTCTGGGCGTATCGATACGATTGCCAACCAGATCACCATTACCCCTGAACGTGAAGCCAAGTACGTATTTACCGCGCCCTATGTGTATGACGGGGCACAGGTGGTTGTGAAGGCGGGCAATGACGCCATTGAAGGCGTTGAAGATTTATCCGGCAAAAGTGTCGCGGTGAACCTAGGCTCTAACTACGAGCAGCTGCTGCGCGAACAGCCCAATGCCGATGAAATCGACATTCGCACCTACGAGTCTAACGTTGAACAGGATGTGGCCTTGGGCCGTGTTGATGCCTTCGTGATGGATCGTGTGAGTGCATCGCAGGTCATTAGCGAGCGCGGTTTGCCGCTGATGCTGGCGGGCCAGCCGTTTACCACTATCGAAAACGCGCTGCCGTTCCGCGATGACGAAGCGGGTCGTGAGCAGCGTGATCGTGTTGATGCGGCGTTGTCAGAACTGCGTGAAAACGGAGCGCTACGTGAAATATCTGAAAAGTGGTTTGATACGGATATCACTCAGCCGTAACGCTTGGCCTAACCTGTTGAACGCGGCCGTGGCATTGCCACGGCCGTTTGCTTATCAGCGAAGTAGCGATGTTTACTTATATGTTTATTGATACGTTTAACTATCATGCTTAACCTTGAATATATGTGGGGGCTGCTGCCGGTTCTGCTGCGCTATTTGCCGCTCACCCTTCAAATGGCGACCATCGCAATGTTCTTTGCGCTGATTTTGGCATGCCTGCTGGCGGTCGTGCGCGTGTCAAAAGTGCCGGTGCTAAACGGGTTTTCAATGCTGTTTATCTCGTTTTTCCGCGGTACGCCGCTGCTCGTTCAGCTGTTTTTGTTCTACTACGGCCTGCCTCAGTTGGTTGAAGCGTTGGTGTCGATTAATGGCGTAACGGCGGCGGTATTGGGAATCACGCTACACTTTTCTGCTTACATGGCCGAGTCCATTCGTGCCGCGATTGTGGGAATAGACCGCAGCCAAACCGAAGCGGCGCTTTCTATTGGCATGACCCAGCCGCAGCTGATGCGGCGGATTATTTTGCCGCAGGCCACCCGCGTAGCCACTCCCACGCTGATGAACTACTTCATCGATATGATTAAAGCGACCTCGCTGGCGTTTACACTGGGTGTCACTGAGCTGATGGGCGCGACGCAAAAAGAGGCGGCGGGCAGCTTTTTGTATTTAGAGGCGTTCTTGCTAGTGGCGCTTATCTATTGGGCGGTGGTGGAAGTGCTTTCCTGGGGGCAGCGCCGTTTAGAGACGTATCTGAATAAGGCCTACCAACGATGATTTCGCTGCAAGGCATTACTAAGCGCTTTGGCGCCCATACGGTGTTTCAAGATGTCGATTTAAGTCTTTCGCAAGGCGAGATTATCGTGATCATTGGCCCTTCGGGTACCGGTAAGTCAACGCTACTGCGCTGTATTAACTTCCTTGAACGGCCGGACTCAGGTCGCCTGCAGGTGGGTGACCTGAGTATCGATACCCAGCGCGCCAGCCGGGCAGATATTCTTGCCCTGCGCCGTCGTACGGCATTCGTGTTTCAGAGCTACGGCCTGTTTGCGAATAAAACCGCGCTTGAGAACATCAGCGAAGGCATGATCGTGGTGGATAAGCTGCCCAAAGCGAAGGCGTATGCGCGGGCCAGGGAAATTCTAGAGCGAATCGGCCTAGCTGATAAAGCAGATGCTTACCCGGCTTCGCTTTCCGGCGGCCAGCAGCAGCGGGTAGGCATTGGCCGGGCCATGGCGGCCAATGCCGATGTGATTCTGTTTGATGAGCCTACCTCGTCCCTCGACCCGCAGTGGGTAGAGGAAGTGTTGAGTCTGATGAAGCAGCTGGCGGTTGAGCGCCAAACGATGATCGTCGTGACCCACGAAATGCAGTTCGCTAGAGAAGTCGCCGACCGCGTGGTGTTCATGGACGACGGCGGTATCGTTGAACAAGGTCCGCCTGAAACGTTATTCACTGCGCCCAAAGATGAGCGAACGCGGCACTTTTTGCGCAAAATTTTAGCTCCCTCGGGGCAGGCTGCGCCGTAAGCGCTGAACGTATATTGTCTGAGAATGAAATGCCGACACTGACCAAAGTGTTACTTAAAAGCGTTGAGCAGCTGGCTGTTGAGGCGGGCGCGGCGATTATGCAGGTGTATCGCCGTGAGTTTGCCGTTGAGCTTAAGGCTGACCATAGCCCGCTAACCGAGGCGGATAAAGCCGCGCATGTGATTATCGTGCGAGGCTTACAGGCGTTGACGCCTGACGTGCCGGTACTTTCAGAAGAAGACACTCAGCGCTTTGAAGGCGCTAACGCCGAGGGGTTTTATTGGCTGGTGGACCCGCTGGATGGCACTAAAGAATTTATTAAGCGCAACGATGAGTTCACCGTCAATATAGCGCTAATTGAGCGCGGGCAGCCGGTGTTGGGCGTGGTGGTGGCGCCGGCTTTATCGCGCACTTATGTGGCCGCCAGCGGCCTAGGCGCATTTAAAATTGTTGAAGACGGGCAATATGTGGCGATTAATACCGCCCCCGCGCCGCAAGTAGGGCAGCCATGGCGCGTGCTGGGAAGCCGCTCGCACCCTGATCCGCGGATGTCGAACTGGTTAGCGGCGCTTGGGAAGCACAGCGTTCAGCCCATGGGTAGCTCGCTGAAGTCATGCTTGATCGCGGAAGGTCGCGCCGATGTTTACCCGCGTTTTGGGCCAACCAGCCTGTGGGATACGGCCGCCGCCCAGGCGATTGTTGAACAGGCAGGCGGGCGCGTGGTGACATTGGAAGGAAAGCCCTTGTGCTACGCGGATTCGGCGCAAGTGTTGAATCCTGATTTTGTAGTGTGGGGAAGTTCTGCCTAGTGCTGTGTCTTTACCTTCGCTGACGTATTGACAACCGCTAGCAAGCACGCGTAGCGCGTGATAGACTACGCCATCCTGTTAGGCAAGAATTTTGAAAAGATAGTGCTAAACAACTGTCTTTTATGATTTTTGCAGGATTATTTTTTCAGGATTAGTTTTGTAGGGTGAAACGTCGCGCTGTGATAGCGCAGCCGACGAATACATATTTAATTTCGTTGCCGCTTATCGGCAACCTTTATTCTCCAAGGAGATACCCTGTGGCGAACAGCAAGCAAGCACGCAAGCGCGCCCGCCAGGCCGAGAACCGTCGCGTCCTGAAATCCAGCCAGCGCAGCATGGTCCGCACCTACATCAAGCGTGTAGTGAAAGCGATCAGCACCGGCGACCACGCTAAGGCAATGGAAGAGTTCAAGGCCATGCAGCCGGTCGTTGACCGTATTGCAGACAAAGACGTGCTGTCTAAGAAGAAAGCAGCTCGCCTGAAGAGCCGTTTGAACAAGCGTATTAAAGCACTGGCGGCGTAAGCCGGCAGGCGCCATAAAAAACCGGCTGCGGCCGGTTTTTTTGTGTCTGAATGGTTTCTCTAGTTACGATTGCTAAATACGTTTTTTGGGCGGGTTTTCTGGATAGCTTATGACGGCGACAAAAACACCCAATACTTCCCCCGATGCCTCGTCAGCCCGCCGTGGGCTAATGCGCTCTGGCCTCGTGGTGAGTGCGATGACCATGCTGTCGAGGGTGATGGGGCTTGCGCGTGATGTGGTGGTCGCTACCCTTTTAGGGTCAGGCGGCGGCGCTGATGCATTTTTCGTCGCGTTTAAAATCCCTAATTTCCTACGCAGGCTGTTTGCAGAAGGGGCCTTCAACCAGGCCTTTGTGCCGGTGCTTTCAGAGTATTCCACTCAGCGTAATCGGGACGAAATTCGTGAACTGCTGAACGCCACTGCGGGCAGCTTAACCGCGATATTGGCGCTGATTACCGCCGTGGCGATGCTCTGCGCGCCGTGGCTCATTTGGGTGTTTGCCCCTGGCTTTGGGCGTGATCCTGAAAAGCTGGCGCTCACCGCAGATATGCTGCGGCTAACGTTCCCCTATTTACTGCTGATTTCGCTCACTGCGTTTTCCGGCAGCGTCATGAATACCTGGAATCGCTTTGCGGTGCCCGCTATTACGCCGGTGCTGCTTAATCTTTCGCTAATCGGCGCAGCGCTGTTCTTAATGCCGATGATGGAAGAGCCGGCCATGGCGCTGGCCTGGGGCGTGCTGATCGCCGGGGTTGCGCAGTTGGCTTTTCAAGTACCGTTTTTACTGCGCTTAGGGCTGATGCCGACGCCGTGGCCCAATTTTGCCCACGAAGGTGTGCGGCGGATTCTAAAGCTGATGGGCCCGGCGCTGTTTGGGGTGTCGGTATCGCAAATTAATTTATTGCTGGATACCGTGTTGGCCTCATTGCTGGCCGCAGGCAGCGTGTCGTGGCTTTATTATTCAGATCGCCTCGTTGAACTACCGCTGGGCGTTTTCGGGGTGGCGATTGGTACGGTGATCTTGCCCGCGCTGTCGAAACGCCATGCCGACCAGTCTAAAGAGCACTTTGCAGCGATGCTCGATTGGGCTATTCGCATTGTATTGTTGTTAGGCTTGCCGGCCGCGCTGGCGTTGGCGGTGTTGGCGGAGCCGCTGCTGATTACGCTATTTCATTATGGCGCGATGACCGACAATGACATTCAAATGGCGGCCATGAGCCTGCGGGCGTACGCCTTCGGCCTAGTCGCGTTTATGCTGATTAAAGTGCTGGCGCCGGGGTTTTTCGCCCGCCAAGATACGCGCACCCCGGTGAAGGTAGGTATTATTGCCATGGTCGCTAATATGGCCCTGAATCTGGTGCTGATTTGGCCGCTGGCTCATGCCGGGCTGGCGCTAGCGACGGCACTTTCTGCGTTCCTAAATGCTGGCTTGCTGGGCTATTTGCTGCATAAACAGGGTGTGTTGGTCTTTCAGCCCGGCTGGAAACGCTACGCTGTGCAGCTAGTGGGCGGCAGTGCGCTAATGAGCGGGGCGCTCTATTTTGTTGCTCCTGACTGGCAGGCGTGGCTGACCTTTAGCCTTTGGCAGCGGATAGCCTGGGTGAGCGGGTTAGTAATGTTGGGTGGCTCGCTTTACGCTGCGTGGCTGGCAGCATTTGGCCTGCGTTTTCGCCATCTTAAAATGCAATCGTGAGACTGCGCGCTAGCGGGTGTATTTGTTACACGGCGTGTTCGTTATAATCAGAGGCTTTATGTCCTCTAACGGCTGAGGTGCCATGCGCGTCATTCGAGGTCTGCACAACTTAAAAGCGGCTCATCGTGGCTGCGTTGCAACGATCGGAAACTTCGATGGGGTGCATCGCGGCCATCAAGCCATTCTGCAGCAGTGCCGCGAGCATGCGGCGCGCTGGAATGTGCCGCTTACCGTGGTGGTGTTTGAACCCCAGCCGCGTGAGTTTTTTGCCGGTGATCAAGCGCCGCCACGTTTAACGCGGCTGCGTGAAAAGGTCCGCTTGCTGCGTGATTTCGGCGCCGAGCAGGTGTTGGTTCTGCCGTTTAACGAGGTGCTGCGCAGCCTGACCGGGCGTGAGTTTATCGATCAGGTGCTGATTGATGGGCTGGGTGTTAAGCATCTTGTGGTCGGTGATGACTTCCGCTTTGGCTGTGATCGTCTTGGTGATTTCGCACTGCTGGCAGAAGTTGGCCTCACCCAGGGCTTTGGCGTGGAGCACACCCGCACTTTCACCGTGGACGACGAGCGCGTTTCCAGTACGCGGGTAAGAACCTTGTTGGCCAGCGGCAATTTTTCCGCCGCTGCGCGCTTGCTTGGTCGGCCCTATTCGTTAGATGGCCGCGTGGTGCGCGACCAGCAGTTAGGCCGCACGATTGGCGTGCCGACCGCGAACCTGCCGCTTCTACCCCAGCCGTTAACGCTACGCGGTGTGTTTGCAGTCATCGTTGAGCTTGAAAATGGCCGGCGCTACCCGGCAGTCGCCAACGTAGGGTTTCGGCCCACGGTGGGGTCAAAACGGCCGACGCTAGAGGTACACCTGTTGGATTTTAGCGGTGACCTTTACGGCCAGCACATGACCGTTTTTCCCTGTACGCGCCTGCGCGGCGAGGTGAAGTTTGACGGCCTTGAGGCATTAAAAGCGCAAATTGAACGCGACCAGGCCCGCGCTCGCCAGTACTTCGCGGCGCCCCCGGGTGATCAAGGCAGCTCTGAACAAGACAGCTCTCTTCCGCTGGCCTCGGCTCCGCTTGAGCGTGAGGCTGCCGTTTCCATGACGACTGTTTCTAATACAACTGTTTCTAAGACAACTGCTTCCAAGACAATTTCTTCTGATTCTTCTTCGGCGGATGACGCCGATGCTACCAACGGCTGACCAGACCATGGATTATAAGCACACGCTGAATTTGCCTGAAACTGACTTTCCTATGCGCGGCATGCTGCCTAAGCAGGAGCCGGGGCGAGTTTCCCAGTGGCAGGATATGAATATTTACCAGCGCCTGCGGGAAGCACGTGCAGGCGCGCCGCTGTTTGTGCTTCACGATGGCCCTCCTTACGCCAATGGCAGTATCCATATTGGTCACGCCGTTAATAAGATTCTTAAAGACATTATCGTTAAGTCGAAAAACTTAGCCGGTTTCGATGCCCCCTATGTGCCGGGTTGGGATTGCCACGGCCTGCCCATTGAGCACAAGGTAGAAACGACCCACGGAAAGCATCTTGAACCGAGCCGAGCCCGTGAACTCTGCCGTGAGTACGCGGGTGCCCAAGTTGAAACGCAGCTGGCTGACTTTGTGCGCCTGGGCATTATCGGCGATTGGGATCACCCTTATCGCACCATGGATTACGCCAATGAAGCCGGCGAGATCCGTGCGCTAGCCGATATGGTGGAAGCGGGCTATGTGTTTAAAGGCCTGAAGCCGGTTAACTGGTGCTTTGACTGTGGCTCGGCGCTGGCGGAAGCAGAAGTGGAGTATGCGGATAAGAAATCGGATGCCATTGATGTGGCTTTTCCGGTGGAAGATACCGACAAGCTTGCCGCGGCCTTTGGTCTAAGCGAGCTTCCCAAGCCTACTGCTGTGGTCATCTGGACCACCACGCCGTGGACTATTCCCGCTAACCAGGCGCTGAACGTTCACCCTGAGTTCACCTATGCATTGGTTGATACCGGCGAGCGTTTGCTGCTGCTAGCAGAAGAGCTAGTGGCAAGCTGCCTAGAGCGCTTTGGCCTGGAAGGTGAGGTGATTGCCACCACGCAAGGCGCCAAGCTTGATCTGATCAATTTCCGCCATCCGTTCTATGACCGCCTGTCGCCGATTTATCTAGCGGATTACGTCGAGTCAGAGGTCGGCAGCACCGGTATTGTCCACTCTGCGCCGTCTTACGGTATGGATGACTTTGTCACCTGCCGCGAGCATGGCATGGAGTTCGACGACATGCTGAACCCGGTGCAGGGTAACGGCGTGTACGCTGACGACCTGCCGTTCTTCGGCGGCCAGATGATTTGGAAAGCCAACCCAAATATCATCGAGAAGCTGCGCGATGTTGATGCGCTGATGGCGCATACGCCGATCAAACATAGCTATATGCACTGCTGGCGCCATAAAACGCCGGTGATCTACCGCGCCACGGCGCAGTGGTTTGTGGGCATGGATATTCAAGGTAAAGACGGCAAAACCCTGCGCGAGAGCGCGTTGGAAGGCATTGCCGCCACGTCGTTTACCCCCGCCTGGGGGCAAGCGCGCTTGCACAGCATGATTGCTAACCGCCCAGACTGGTGTATCTCCCGCCAGCGTAACTGGGGCGTGCCTATTCCGTTTTTCCTTCACAAGCAAACGGGCGAGCTGCATCCGCGTACCGTTGAACTGATGGAAGAGGCGGCCAAGCGCGTTGAGCAAGAAGGAATCAACGCGTGGTTCCGTCTTGAGCCCGCTGAATTGCTGGGTGCTGAGGCCGCTGAGTACGATAAAGTCACCGACACACTCGATGTGTGGTTCGACTCCGGTACCACCCATCGCCACGTGCTGCGCGGCTCGCACCCGCACGGCCATGAGAGCGGCCCGCGCGCCGATCTGTATCTGGAAGGCTCTGATCAACACCGCGGCTGGTTCCATTCTTCGCTGCTCACCGGCTCGGCGATTGACGGCCATCCGCCATATCGTCAGCTGCTGACCCATGGTTTCACCGTGGATTCCCAGGGCCGTAAGCAGTCCAAGTCATTGGGCAACGTGGTCGCGCCTCAAGAAGTGATGGACAAGCTGGGCGGCGATATTCTGCGCCTGTGGGTCGCTTCTACCGATTATTCCGGTGAAATGGCCGTATCGGACGAAATTTTGAAGCGCACGTCAGACGTCTACCGTCGCATTCGTAACACCGCCCGCTTTCTGCTTTCAAACCTCAACGGGTTTGATCCTGAGCGTAATCAGGTGGCCTTTGGCGACATGCTGGCGCTAGACCAGTGGGTGGTCGATCGCGCCGCCCAGCTGCAGGTGCGCATTGAAAAAGCCTATGAAGAATATCGCTTTTTAGATGTTTACCAGCAGGTGCACGGCTTCTGCGCGCGTGAGCTAGGCGGCTTCTATCTCGACGTTATTAAAGATCGCCAGTACACCACGCAAACAGATTCGCTGGCACGTCGTAGTGCACAAACCGCGCTGTATCATGTCGTGGAAGCACTGAGCCGTTGGATTGCACCGATTCTCTCGTTCACTGCTGAAGAGATCCACGAGAACATCCCCGGTAAACGCGGCGATAGCGTGCTGCTTGAAACGTATTACACCGGCCTTGCCACTCTAGACGAAAGCGCTGACCTGGGTCGCGCCTTCTGGGAGCAGGTATTGGAAGTTAAGCACTCGGTGAATAAGTGCCTGGAAGATGCTCGTAATGCCAAAGTGATTAAGGGCAGCCTTGCCGCCGAGGTCACGCTGTATGTCAGCGATGAGCTGCAGGCGACGCTGGCCAAGCTGGGCGATGAGCTGCGCTTTGTGATGCTGACCAGCGATGTCACGCTCAAGCCTTTAGCAGACGCGAGTGATTCAGCGGAAGCAACCGAGCTTGATAGCTTGAAAGTCGCGGTTAGCACTAGCGAAAACACCAAGTGCGAGCGCTGCTGGCACCACCGTCCGGATGTCGGCACCCATGCCGATCACCCTGATTTGTGCGGTCGCTGCATTAGCAACCTTCCAGAAGGCAAAGGCGAGATTCGTTACTATGCCTAATGCTGCCAATACGCCCAATGCTACCGATGCCAGTGAGCGGCCGCCCATGAAGCGGCCCTTGAGCTGGCTGTGGATCGCTGCGGCGGTGATCGTGCTCGATTTGCTCACCAAGTACGTGGCCAGCAGCCAGCTTGGCTACGCACAGCCGGTGGAGGTGCTGCCCTTTTTCAATCTCACGCTGCTGCATAACCCTGGCGCGGCGTTTAGCTTCTTAGCCACGCACCCGGGCTGGCAGCGCTGGTTTTTCGCCATTATTGCGGTTGGAGCCAGCGTCGCCCTAACGATATGGCTATCAAGAGTCAAAAACGACGAGAAGCTGCTGGTGATTGCGCTACCGCTGATTATTGGCGGCGCTTTAGGCAATCTGTATGATCGCCTCGTGCATGGCTATGTGGTTGATTTCCTTTCCTTCCACGTGGCTGGGTGGTACTACCCGGCCTTTAACGTGGCGGATATTGGCATCACCCTGGGCGCAGTTGCACTAATCTGGGAATCTATCATGGGTGAGCGGCGGCGCAAGAAAGCGCACGCTGCTTCTCATTAATCGACTATTGAGAGCTGTAATGAGCGACTACCGTATCGATGATGGCATGGAGGTGACGCTACACTTCACCTTGAAGCTAGAAGATGGCACGCTGGTGGATTCGACCAAAGACAAAGCGCCGGCAACCTTTGAATTTGGCGATGGCAATTTGCCACCAGGCTTTGAGCACCCGATTAAAGGCTTAGGTGCGGGGCAGAGCGGTAGTTTTCAAATTACCCCCGAACATGCGTTTGGCCAGCATAACTCGCAGAATATCCAGACGCTCAAGCGTGCCGACTTTGGTGATGAAGCACCAGAAATAGGCATGGTGATGTCGTTTGCGGATAAAGCGGGAACGGAATTGCCTGGCGTGGTCAAAACTATCGACGGCGAGCGCATTGAGGTCGATTTTAATCATCCGCTAGCGGGCCGTACGCTCACGTTTGAAGTGGAAGTGCTGGACGTTAAGCCCGCCACCACGCACTAGGCTTACTATCACTAGGCCTACTAGCACTAGCGACGTTCTTATTCACTAAGCGATGCGCTTACGCATCAAGGCGCTACTATGCAATCGATGCAACCTATGCAACCGACGCCAGCACAGCCCATACAGATCAAATTGGCCAATCCGCGTGGCTTTTGCGCCGGCGTGGATCGCGCAATCGATATCGTTAACCGTGCCCTGGATGTCTTTGGCCCGCCTATCTATGTGCGTCACGAAGTCGTGCATAACCGGTTTGTGGTTGAAACGCTGCGCGCCCGTGGGGCTGTGTTTGTAGAAGAGCTGGATGAAGTGCCGGACGACGTCATCGTGATTTTTTCTGCCCACGGCGTGTCTCGCGCGGTTCAGGCAGACGCCGAGCGGCGTGGCTTGAAGGTCTTTGATGCCACCTGCCCGCTGGTCACCAAAGTACACCTGGAAGTGCTGCGCTACGCTAAACGCGGTCAAGAGTGTGTGCTCATCGGCCACGAGGGCCATCCTGAAGTTGAAGGCACCATGGGGCGCTACGACACCTCCCTGGGTGGGCATATCTACTTGGTAGAAGATGAGGAAGACGTGGCTAAGCTTGACGTGCACGATCCTTCGCAACTGGCTTTCGTGACGCAAACGACGCTTTCGATGGACGACACTGCCAAGGTCATTGCTGCGCTGCGCGGCAAGTTCCCTGCGATCCAAGGGCCGCGTAATGACGATATCTGTTATGCCACTCAAAACCGTCAGGACGCTGTGCGCGAGCTAGCCGATCAGAGTGATTTGCTGCTGGTAGTGGGTAGCCCGAATAGCTCGAACTCAAACCGCTTGCGTGAGCTCTCAGAGCGCATGGGTACCCCGGCCTATCTGATCGACAATGCTGATCAAATTGATCCTCAGTGGCTTGAAAATGTAGCCAATGTTGGCGTTACCGCCGGTGCTAGTGCCCCTGAAGTATTGGTCAAAGGCGTTATTGCTAAGTTGCAAAGCCTCGGTGCTGCGGTGCCGGAAGAGCTGCAGGGGCGCGAAGAGACAATTACCTTCTCCATGCCTAAAGAACTACGTGAAAAGGTCATTGTGAGCGGCTAGGCATCGTGTAGCAATCTGTGACATGCTAACTTTAATACGCTTTTTCAGTGCTGTTTTTAAGCACTATTTACTAAGCGCTGTTTTTTAAGAGCTATCGTTAGGTACTAATCTCTACGTGCTATATCCGCTCGCTAAGCCGTATGAGCGGATTGACCCAGGAGAAAAGTCGCATGTCCTATGCTCCTCATTCCTCCACTGGCCGTTTTCCGTTGAGCGGCCAGCTCGGTTTTACCTTGATTGAGCTAATGATGGTGGTCGCTATCATTGGCGTGATTGCGTCCATTGCCTATCCCAGCTATACCCGCTACGTGCAGCAATCAGTGCGCACGGATGCTCACGCCGGCCTAATGCAGGCAGCCTCTGAACTTGAACGCTGCTACTCGCGTACCTACTCCTATCATGACTGTGCCATTGGTGAGCTGTCTCCCGATCAGCACTATGCCATCGCGTTAACACCCCACGATAGCGGCTATATGCTAACCGCCAGCTCGTTTAAAGAAGACGGCTGCGCTGAAGATCTGCGCTTAAATGCACGTGGTGAAAGGTTGCCTAATGCGTGTTGGTGAGCCGAGCCAGCAGCGGGGCTTTAGCTTAATCGAGGCATTGATTGCGCTGGTGATTTTGTCCGTTGGCTTAATCGGCGTGGCGGCCATGCAGCTAAAGGCGCTACACAGCGCCACGACCGGCTATCAGCATTCGATAGCCAATCTAGCCGCCGTGGATGCACAGGAGCGCCTCTGGGCCCAGCTAGCAAGCGACGATGTCGATGGCTGTGCCAGTATTGATGTCGAAGCAGACTGGAAGGCTCATTGGTTTGGTGATAGTGGGTTTGGTGATAATGGGTTGAACCCTCTGCGCAGAGCTGATGAAGCAGCAAGTGGCATACGGCGCTCTGGGTGTGAATTTACCATTGTGATTGCGTTGGCGAGTCGCGAAGGTGGCGCCGAATCAAACGCGCTGAACCATACGCTGACCTATACGCTTGTCCTGCCTGATCTAGCGGGAGGCGGACGATGACGAGCGGACAAAGAGGCTTTACGCTTGTTGAAGTAATGGTGGCCATGGCGATTGGCACGGTCATTATTTTGGGCGCTGGCCAACTGTTTCTAACCACCTTCCAAACGTTTAGAGCCGTGGATGCCGTTAGCCGCAAGCAAGAGGCGTTAGTCTTTGCGGTGAATACCCTTACGCAAGCGGCGCGCAAAGGAAATATAGCGAATTACGCCATAGCGCCCGATGAGCGTCGCACCGATGGCGGTACCCGCCACTACTGTGTGCTTCAAGATGAACGACAACATCAGCCTTTGGTTGATCTCGCCCAGGTCGACAGCGCGGCCGACTGCCCGGCGCTTTACGAAGCCAATGCTGATGATGTGTCGACGAGCGTAACGCTGCTTGTCGGTGACTGCCGGGAAAGTGCTAATGCAACCTGCGACCAGTTTACGTGGACGGTGAGTGAGCGTGACAAGGTGGCGGCCTTTTTGGAGGCTCGCTCATGAGACAGCAGCGGGGCGCGGCGTTGGTGATTGTTATGGCGCTACTCTCCGCTGCGCTGATGTTAGGTATGTCGGGCATGCAGGGCGCATTGATTGACGAGCGCTTAGCGGGTAACTACCGGGCAGTGGTGCAGGCCACGATGAACGCTGAGTCCGCTTACTCGAAAGCGCTAGAGGCAGCGTTCATACAAGATATGGATGCGCTAGATTGGGGGGCGAAAACGTACTCACGCAGCGCGATTGAAGAAATGGCGTGGGATGATATTGCTCATCTCGGGCAGGTTAATGACCAATGCGCAACCGAAACGGCCGTGTGTTTCTATTTGCCGTTAATCGTTGATGGTAGAAAGAGCCTCGTTGCGTTTGGCGCGCTATATGCAAATCAAGAAGGGCCGGTGGTGGTGAGCCATCCTTACTTTTTATTTCTTGAGTAAATGCCTGAATTTAGAGACTAACCGCAGTTGTCGCATCGCGATGTCGATGCACGTATCATATTGCCATGTACGTTCAACGACGAGCCAGAAATCATGAGTCAGTCTGCTAAAACCCGCGTTCTTACCGGTATTACTACCACCGGCACGCCCCATTTAGGCAACTACATTGGGGCGATCAAGCCTGCCATTGAGGCAAGCCAAGACCCCAACGTTCAATCGTTTTACTTTCTGGCTGATTACCATGCGTTGATCAAGTGCCCAGACCCGAAGCGTGTTCAGGAGTCACGGTTGGAGATTGCCGCGACCTGGCTGGCGCTGGGGTTAGATACTGACAATGCCATTTTCTATCGTCAGTCGGACATTCACGAAATCCCCGAGCTGATGTGGATGCTTTCCTGCGTATGCGCCAAGGGCCTGATGAACCGTGCCCATGCTTATAAAGCAGCGGTAGCAGAAAATGAAGAAGCGGAAAATCAAGATGCTGATAAAGGCATCACTATGGGGCTGTTTGGTTATCCCGTGCTGATGGCCGCGGATATTCTAATGTTCAACGCCAACAAGGTGCCGGTCGGGCGTGACCAAATTCAGCATATCGAAATGGCGCGTGATATCGCGGGGCGCTTTAATCACCTTTATAAAGGCCAGCACTTTGCCCTGCCTGACGCCGTCGTCGATGATAAGGTGCCGCTGCTGAATGGCTTAGATGGCCGTAAAATGTCCAAAAGCTACGATAATACGATTCCGCTGTTTGTCGCTGAGAAAAAGCTGCAAAAGCTGGTGCGTAAGATTAAGACCAATTCGCTAGAGCCGGGTGAGCCAAAAGACCCCGATAGCTGCACGCTATTCCAAATTTACTCAGCGTTCGCCACGTCAGCAGAGTCCGCTAGCCTGCGTGATCAGTACGCGGCAGGTATTGGCTGGGGCGATGCAAAAAATCAGGTGTTTGATTACTTGAACGCTCAGTTGAGCGCCCCACGTGAGCGCTATAACGAGCTAATGGCAGACCCTGCGCATATTGAGGCAGTGCTGCAAAAAGGCGCCGAGCGCGCCCGCGAAGAAGCCACGCAGACCATGGACCGTTTGCGTGCCGCTGTAGGTTTGGGGCGATTTGTTTAGACGCTGGGCCTTATGGCTTTCTAGCTGCTTTAGCATCTGGTGAAAAAAGCCCTTTCCAGCCGGTCGTATAGCCCTAAAGATATATAATCTAGATAATAGCCTCCTTCTTAGGGGGCTATTTTATGCTGGATATGGAGTGGCATAGTGAATTTGGCCATCTAATTAGAGAGGCTAATATGCACCAAGAAACAAATAGCTGGCAGTGGGCAACAAGACCAAAACGTAATTTCCGAACTGGCATACTGGCTAAAGCCAGTGGAATGCAGCGTAAAAAATCAGATTAGGCCGTTCGCAGCAATCAGTTGGGGAAAAGCGCTGATAATCTGTCACCGAACAGGGCGATGGCCAGTCCTACTAGCATCACTATCGACCCGCACAGCTTGATGAGGGAAACAGGCCGTTCATCGGCACCCATTAATCCAAAATGATCGATAAAAAGCGATGAAGTAATTTGCCCTGCGATAGCCAGCCCGAGTAGGGCTGACAGACCAATTTTGGGTGCAAGCACCACGTAACTAAGCAGTGCACTGGCCCCTAGCACGCCGCCTATCAGGCTCCACCAAGGCTGGGCAGGAATAGCGACTAGCGAGGTGACTATCCCGCCTCGCATGAGTGAAAAGAGACCCAGGCACACCGCGCCGGCAGTAAAAGAAAACAAAGCCGCAGCCACAGAGTCTCCTCCGATGCCTTTAGCCAACTGACCGTTCAACGTGGTCTGCAGGGTAATGCCTAGCCCGGCGAAGATGGCCAGCAGATAATATACTGAGTTCATCTCGCTTCTCCTTACTGAGCCGATTCAAGCGGCAAAAACGTCTCAGCAAAAATGTCAGGCTGATAGCCTGAGGCTGCGAAAAGATGCTCACGGGACTCGTCGACTGCGGCACGGAGTCGCTCGCTGTCCACTCCCACTACCTTGCCATCGCGCTTGACGATACGTCCGCCAATCATAACCGTATCAATATTGCTACGTTCTGCTGCATGTACCACCGTGCCGAATGCATTGCCTGATGGGTAAAGGTTGATGTCCTCAGCATTGATAAGAACAATGTCGGCCTGCTTACCTGGTGTCAGGCTACCAATTTTGTCCTGCAATCCAGCACAATACGCACCATCGACGGTCGCCGATTTAAGAAGCTGTGCGGCCGGGAGTGTTGTTAGCGCCTCTTTAAAGCCACAAGTATGCTGCTGATGCATGCCCATGACCCGCTGCAGGTAAAATGCCACGCGCATTTCCATAAACATGTCAGTGCTGTAAGACGTTTCATTGTCGACACTTAGCCCAGGATTGATGCCATGACGCTGCGCAGCCGGCATAGCGAACATGCCATCTTCTATGCCGTAGTGCGCATCTGAGCGCGGACATACGTTGACCCGCACACCCGCTTCACGCAAAATTTTCCAACCTTCATCAGGCAATGACGTGCAGTGATTAAAGATATTATCTGGGCCCAGAAGGCCTTGCTGATGCAGTGATTCAAGTTCAGACGCCATCAAAGAGCCAAAGAACTCAGTCACAATTGGTAGCCCTAATCGACGAGCCTCGGCCCACAACTCTGGCTCCAACTGAGCCATGACCCCAAGAGAAACAAGGCTGTCAGGGTTATTCTTAAAATACTTTTCCTGCAAGCGTTGCCAGTTACCTGGCCAGTGCGCTTCGTCCCACTCTCCGGCAACGGGCGCACCCGAGGCATGTATGGCGCGAATGCCCGTATCAAACAGGGCTTCAACGGCAGCATCGGAATGCTCAGCCGTACGGCTATTATGGGAATTGTCTATGACAGTGGTGATACCCGCGTCAATACAGCCTAAGGCCGTTAGCAGGTTGCCGATATAATTATCGGCAGGGCGATAGTATTTGGCAAAAGAGAAGTGCGTGGCATTGCTGTAGTCTTCCAGACATGTAGCATTCGGATTAAGTCGGCGTAGCTGCCCCTCCCAAGAGTGACGATGAGAATCAACCATGCCCGGTATGGCAATCATGCCTGCTGCATCGATAATGACGGCGTCACTGGCCTCAATATCTTCATCAATGGCTATGATGGTGCTGCCTTCGATAAGGATATCGGCGCTGACTAAATTGCCTATATCATCGTCCATACTAAGAACAGTAGCGCCACGGATAAGCGTCCGGGCCGTTAGCGAGTCATGGGCCTGTACTATATTTCGAATATAATCAGTCATCTGCATTTCACCTTTTTGAAATTCCATGAAGAAAAGATACGCAAAATGACTCCTCTGAAAAAGACGGCTAAACTGTTTTCATTATCCAGAAATCACGAACAATGATGGCCTCTGCTGTGGCTCATGGAAAAAGAATATGGATCGTATTCAGGCAATGCAGATTTTTGTCCGTGTAGCTGAGGCAGGGAGCTTTATTCACGCGGCGGAAACGCTGTCCTTACCGGCCTCGACGGTGAGTAGCACGATTAAAAGTCTTGAAAAATATTTACAGGTGCGCTTGCTGAACAGAACAACGCGGCGGGTCAGTCTGACGACTGAGGGTGCACAGTATTTGGCACAATGTCGCGAAATACTGAAACTGATTGAGCAGACAGAGTCTAGCCTGAGCGATTCGGTTAAACGGCCGCAGGGACGTTTGCGGGTTGATATGCCTGGCGGCATTGCACATTTTGTCGTCATGCCCAATCTGAAAGCCTTTTACAGGCGGTATCCAGATATCTATCTGATGATAGGCGTCAACGATCGGCAGGTCGATCTCGTTCAGGAGGGCGTAGATTGCGTTATTCGGACTGGGGAACTCAATGACTCAACGCTCGTCGCGCGATCGCTCGGCCGATTTCGCTGGGTGACGTGTGCTTCTCCGGCCTATCTCACAGAGAAGGGTATTCCGCAGACTCCAGAAGACTTGGCACAGCACCAAGCCGTCCACTATTTTTCAGGACACGCCAGGCGAGCGGGTGAAATGAGCTTTGCCAGTGGCACTGAAAAAATGTCAGTTTCGGTCAGCGGCGCTGCGGCCGCCAATGAGACAGGACTCTACATAAAAATGTGTCTTGAAGGGTTAGGGCTGGCACAGCTTGCTGAGGAAGTGGTATCAGATCATCTGGAAGAAGGCCGGCTGATTGAAGTTCTGGCGGACTGGCAGCCCGCCTCCGTGCCGGTCAACTTGCTCTATCCACATCAGCGTTTTCTCTCGCCAGCCGTGAGCGCATTTGCTGATTGGATCACCGAGCTTGTCCGCGATGGTAATTCGGCAATCTAAAGTGCCGATTCAGTTCGACGATGAACCAGGTTCAAGTTGGACATTTCGCCCGGCCATCATGCCGGTGAATGCGCCGGCAATGGCGATTGCTGCGGTTGTTAACAACGGCGCTGTCCAGCCGCCGGTCCAGTCGTGCAGTTGACCGAGCAGCAGGGGGCCAGCTGCTGCCATCAGGTAACCCACACACTGCGCCATTCCTGACAGCGCCGCCGTGTCGCCAGCATTTTTTGTGCGCAGCCCGATGAACGTCAGGCCGAGCATCATGCTAGCGCCAGAGCCAAAGCCCAAAAGCGCGGCCCATAACATGGCTAGGTTTGGCGCATAAATAAGTCCGATCAGGGATATGGCAACCAGCAGACTGGTCGTTACGGCCGCTAGCTTCTGGTCTTTCAGGCGGCGAAGCGTGGCTGCTAATATCAAGCCCGGAATTGCCGTAGCGAGTTGAAGCGTTCCGTGCACCGATCCTGCTTGTGTGGCCGATATGCCATGGTCTATCAGAATAGTAGGCAGCCAGCCTACAGCGACATAAAAAGGCATCGCATTCAGGCCCATGAACAGTGTGACCTGCCATGCCAGAGGCGATTTCCAGACGGCCACGGTTGCTGATTTTTTTGGACCGGACAGGTTCACCGGGTCGTGTTTTTTCAGCTGAGGCAGCCACAAAACCAGCGCAAACAGCGGAACTGCAACTAACAAGCTCAGAGCAATAGGCCACCCCCACGCCTGCGTCAGGGGAATGATCACGGCTGACCCCACCGCGCCCGATGCTCCCATCGTAATGGCGTAAGCGCCGGTCATGGAGGCCATGTTCTTTGAGAAGTCACGCTTAATCAGGCCAGGCAGTAAAACGTTGCCTAGGGCGATCCCCGTGCCTATCAGTATCGTACCGGCGTACAACGCCCAGGCGCTTCCTGCGGAACGCAGCAGAATACCCAGCGAAATGACTACTAGTGCGCCAAACAGGGTGCGCTCGATTCCGAACTTGTGGGCTACAGATGCACTCAGCGGGGAAAAGGCAGCAAATGCAAGCAAAGGCAGTGAAGTAAGCAGGCCCAGAGCGGAGTTGCTCAGTCCAAAATCATTCTGGATTAGCGGTAGAACCGGCGCTATGCCGGTAAACGGAACCCGCAGGTTGGCGGCAATAAACAGAATGCCCACTACGAGTGCAACGGCATGCCATTTGTTTTTTGTGTCTAACATATTCGCTAACTCTTCTCATAAAAAAGAAGAACTGTAGAGAATAGAACGCTCATATAATATAGAGATTATGACACCTGATAACTAAATTATGCCAAATTTCAAAAAAGGCGTTTCATCGCCGGAAGATTTCGATTCAGATGTGTTTGCTCAGGCAGCGATTGCCCTCAAGGTCGCGCCCGAACTGAATCATTCAGGTATTAGCCCGCATGATCACCGTAAAGGCCAGCTGATCTTATCCTTGCGCGGTGCGGTGAGCTGTGAGGTACAGAACGCACTGTGGCTCGTTCCTCCCCAGCATGCGGTATGGATACCCGGCGGCACCCCTCACAGTTGCCGAGTTACCCAAAACGCCCGCACCTGTTTCCTATTTGTTGAGCCTGACGCGGCAGTTATGCCTGAAGCATGTTGTACGGTTGCCATCATGCCCCTTGTCCGGGAGCTGATCCTGCATCTTGCTGAACAGGAGCTTACTTACCTTTCCGAGGGCAAAACAGCGCGGCTGGTTGCGGTGCTTCTCGAACAGCTTTCTGACGCGCCGGTTAAAGAGCTGCACCTGCCAATATCAGACCACCCGAAAATCAGACAAATTGCAGATACGCTCTTTGCAGACCCCGGCGACCGTACAACGCTTCGCCAGTGGGCCGCCCGGCTTGCAACCAGCGAGCGATCGCTGGCGAGACTAGTGCAAAGCACTACCGGACTGAGCTTCGGACGCTGGCGTCAGCAGTTGCATCTGATGATCGCACTGAGCCATCTGGCAGAGGGCGCCTCTGTGCAAAGTGTGGCCGGCACTCTGGGGTATGACTCTGTGAATGCATTCATCACGATGTTCAAGAAAGCGCTAGGCAAATCGCCTACACAATATTTTTCCACTCTGCGTTAATGCCCTGCTGTTCGATACTGGCCGAAAGCTGAAGTAAGAAGATAGAAGTGTGAACCCTTTGTTTAGCATCAGTAAGGAAACAGCTGTGCTTTAGACTAGATCTTGTCTTCCTCCGACAGAGGTACGGGGCGGTATAGCACGCAGGCACAATCTTGGTTAGCAAACCAAGATGGCAACAACAGCCAAGGTAGCTTTTTATTTTTTACACGCTGCGTAAAAAAACATCCCATGAATATGATATTCATGGGATGTGCAGCCCGGTATTCAGAGAATTACATAGAAATTACTATATTCTCCAAATGGAAGGGGCTTTTTTACAACATGCACTGTGCTTTGACACGCGGCTTTGCAGGTTCGTTTTAACGGTTCTGCTTAGCCTTCAATCGGAGCGCGCCAGTCGTCAGAACCGGAGGTGCCGGCAACGGTGTGTTCCCAATCGATTTTGCGGTAAGCCAATGACACATCCATCAACTGAGTAAATTCAGATTTGTTGATGTCCTGGGCATGTGGCATGCGCAGGTTGATGTCAACGATCGTGGCATCGGTCAATGTTGTGGTGAAGAAGTGTTCCTGCTTACCTTCAACAGACGTGCGGTACCAGTTGAGAGCTACGTTAGGCAGCATTTCCCCAGACGCAAGAGCGTTGTACATCAACGGTACTGATTTGTTGAGAGCAACGGTAAAGATAAAAGGTTTATGAGCGCGCTGGCCGGAAGGCTGACCAGACTGCGGGTCAGTCGGTACGGTAACCACATGCTTGAACTCTTGAACCAGCATCTCGTCTTCGTGGCCTTCAACATAAATGTTGCCGACAGAGTCCGGTGTAAAGGCACCAGCGGTAATGTTGCCCTGAGTTTGGCCCTCAATGCTGATATAACATGGTGTTGGCATGGTCTGCTCCTTGACTGAGATATAGAAAGAAATGTCACGCTGACTCAATATATAAAGCAAGGGTCATGCCGTTTATAATTTAATCAATAATTTCAATAGTTTATTTATAATTATATTAATTGTTAATTATTATTAGGCAAAATATTGCCTATTTTAAGCAACTCTTTGCTTGCTTGGCAACGAATTGCTCATTCATCTTTGGTTATAATTTTAGACTATTTTTTATAGTAATTTATGAGTGCTTTTGGTTTCATTGAGTAACGTAGATATTCAAAACGTGGTGCATATTTTCTTTTATTCAATCTCTGATCAGCTTAATCATTAAGGCGCTATTCATTTTAGCCGCCTCATTTGTGCGTGATTTCAGTCAATAACCTTAAGAGATTGCCGGCAGAGTTTGTAAGAGATATCTTACAAATTATGATTAGCAAATGAATGTTAATTACTATTTTGATAATTTGCAGCCTAACTTCTTAAAATGTGTCGCTAACGTGGCGTAAATCCTATTTTGATGACTGAGTGCTTAACGGTTCTTAGGCAGCTGGGGTGTTATAGGTAGAGAAGCCGTGATTGGTGCATGTCCAAGCAATTAGTTACCGTCCCTAGATTGAGAACTATTAACAGTTACATTGATACATTTCTCTCCAGGGCTAAATTCCATGGCTAAGCAAGGAACCGTTGCGCCGAAAGAGCGCATCAATATCAAGTATGTGCCAGCTACCGGTGACCAGCAGTCCGAAACGGAACTGCCGCTCAAGCTAATGGTGGTGGGTGATTTTAAAGGCGGGGAGGAAGAAACCCCTATTGAAGAGCGCCAGGCCGTCTCTGTTGATAAAAGCAACTTCCAATCGGTCATGCGTGAGGCGGGGCTGAGTTTACAAACCGCGGTGCCTAACCGGCTCGATGAAGGTGATGAAGCGAACGATATCGCTGTCAATCTTGATTTCAAATCACTCGAAGATTTTTCGCCTGACGCAGTCGCAAAGCAGGTGCCTGAATTACGCAAGCTCGTTGAATTGCGCGAAGCGCTGGTTGCCTTGAAAGGGCCGCTGGGGAACGTGCCTGCTTTTCGTGATCGGCTGCAGAAGCTGCTGGAAAACGACGAAGCGCGCCAGCAGCTGTTAAACGAGCTGCACTTGCTGGATGCCGATAAGGATAAATAAATCTTAGGTATTAGCAGCGTTTTTTCAATGCGATATAGCGTATTCGAGGCACCGTGATGAGTAAGTCAGCAAAGCAGCAGGGCACAGCAGCATCGGTAGAGACAGAAGCAGAGGTATCGCTACTTGATCAGGTAATGGCGCAAACGCGCATGGCGCCTGCCGATGAAGGGTACGATGTTGCCAAGAAAGGCGTGGCGGCGTTTATCGCTGAGCTGCTGAATGGCGGCGAGGCGGCCCCCAAGGTCAATAAATCACTTGTTGATAACATGATTGTTGAGCTTGATCGCAAAATTAGTCATCAAGTTGATGAAGTATTACACGAAACCAGCTTTCAGCAACTAGAGTCAGCGTGGCGCGGCTTGAAGCTGCTGGTTGATCGCACCGATTTTCGTGAGAATATTAAGCTTGATGTGCTGCATGCGACCAAAGAAGAACTGCTAGAAGACTTTGAATTCGCCTCTGAAATCAGCCAGAGCGGCTTATATCAGCACGTTTATAACGCTGGCTACGGCCAGTTCGGCGGTGAGCCCGTTGCCGGCATCATTGGCCATTATGACTTTTCACCTTCCACGCCGGATATGAAGCTACTGCAGTATGCGTCAGCCGTGGGCGCCATGGCACACGCGCCGTTTATGTCATCTGTTGCCCCTTCGTTTTTTGGTATCGATAGCTTTGAGGAGCTGCCGAATATCAAAGACTTCAAAGCGATTTTTGAAGGGCCGAAATATGCTCGCTGGCGCAGCCTGCGTGAGTCAGAAGACGCCCGCTACCTGGGCTTAACCGCACCACGCTTTTTGCTACGGACGCCTTATGATCCGGTAGAAAACCCCATCAAGACCTTTAACTACCGTGAAAATGTGAGTGAAGGCCACGAAGACTATCTGTGGGGCAATACTGCTTACCTTTTAGCCGAGCGGCTAACCGATAGTTTTGCCAAGTATCGCTGGTGCCCCAATATCATTGGGCCACAAAGCGGCGGGTCGGTTGAGAATTTGCCCGTGCACACCTACGAAGCGCTGGGCCAGCTTCAGGCAAAAATTCCGACCGAGGTGTTAATCACCGACCGACGCGAGTTTGAAATGGCCGAAGAAGGCTTCATTTCACTAACCATGCGTAAGGGTAGCGATAACGCTGCGTTCTTTTCAGCCAACTCCGTTCAAAAGCCCAAGGTCTTCCCCAATACCCCTGAGGGAAAAGCGGCAGAGACCAATTTTAAGCTGGGCACACAGCTTCCTTACATGTTCATCATCAATCGCTTGGCACACTACGTAAAAGTGCTTCAGCGTGAGCAGGTCGGCTCCTGGAAGGAACGTCAGGATCTTGAGCGTGAGCTGAATGCTTGGATACGTCAGTACGTGGCTGATCAGGAAAATCCGCCTGCAGATGTGCGTAGCCGCCGCCCGCTACGTGCTGCCTCTATTCAGGTTTCTGATGTTGAGGGTGAGCCAGGCTGGTACCAAGTCTCCATGTCCGTGCGTCCGCACTTTAAATACATGGGTGCTAACTTCGAACTCTCACTTGTTGGACGCCTCGACAAAGAATAAAGGAATGTCGTCATGGCAGCTGACAGCGGTGGATTGCTGAGAAGTGGGTCGTTGAGAAGCAAGTCGTTGATAAATGAGTCGCAGGGAAGAGAGTCGTTGGGGAGCCGCTTATTCGAACGCCTTGCGGCGCCTCACCAGCCCGTGCTGCGGGACGAAGGCGACGAGCTAATGGCGGTGGTGGCGTCGGTCAAGCGCCACCTGGTTGATTTGCTCAATAGCCACCCAGGCAACAGTGCGTGCGCTCCTGAGCTGGGGCTGCTTGATTTCAACGACGCCACGATCGGCGTTTTGGATCTAGAACTCAATATTCAGCAAGCCATCCGCCAGTGTATTGAACGCTTTGAGCCGCGAGTCAAACGCGTGGACGTTGAGTCGTTGCCCAATCACGGTGACCCGCTGCAGCTACGTTTTCAGGTGCATGCAACGGTTGCGCTGGGCAGAGATAACACCCATGCCACTATCGATTTGTTGCTCAACAACAAGCGTTATCAGTGCCTTAACTGATAGACCCAAGAGGCACGCATGCTTAACCGCTACTATCGAGATGAACTCAACTTCTTGAAGCGCCAGGGGCGGGAGTTTGCAGATGCAAACCCCGGCCTGAGCCGCTTTCTTTCTGAGCGTAGCACGGACCCTGACGTAGAGCGTTTGTTAGAGGGGTTCGCTTTCCTCACGGGGCGAATGCGCGAGAAGGTGGATGATGAGTTCCCGGAACTCACTCACTCCTTAATAAGCATGCTGTGGCCGAACTACCTTCGTCCCGTACCCAGCATGACCGTGGTGCAGTTCACGCCGACGTGGCACGCGCTAAGCCAGCAGCAGCAAGTGCCGCGCGGCACTGAACTTGCTAGCGAGCCGGTAGACGGTACGGCGTGTCAGTTTCGTACCTGCCATGACGTGGTGCTTTATCCGTTAGCGCATGCCGGTGTAGATGCTCGCCATACGCGCGAGTCGTCTATCGTTGAGCTGACCATGGACGTACGCAGCGATCAGCCGATGAATGCCATGGGAATTAACGCTCTGCGCCTGCATTTGGGCGGCGATGGCTATACCGCTCGTACGCTGTACCTATGGATGAGCCATTACCTGGCCCGCCTTGAGCTAGAGATCGACGGTAAGGTACAGACATTACCCGCTAGCGCTTTAAAAGCCGTTGGGTTTGAGCGCGATCAGGCACTGCTGCCGTACCCGCAGAACGTTCATCAAGGTTACCGCATACTGCAGGAGTACCTCTGCTTTCCTGAGGCGTTCCATTTTTTCGATGTGCTGAATTTAAACCAGTATTTGCCTGTGGAAACGGCGCGCAGCGTGACGTTGCGCTGTGTGTTTTCACGGATATTGCCGACCGATGCGCGGGTGCAAGATGAGCACTTGGCGCTGTACTGCACGCCGGCGATCAATCTCTTTGAGCATGATGCTGAGCCCATCGATTTAAGCGGTGAACGCAGCGAATACCGTATTCGACCTAGCAGCCGATCGCCTTCTCACTACGAGGTATTCAGCGTTGATCAGGTGCAGGGCGGGTTGGCGGGCGAGCATGCGGATGCCCAGGGAAATCCAAGAAACTACGTCCCGTTTGAAAGCTTTCAACACCAAATAGAGCAAGACCGGGGGCGTGAAGCGCTGTATTACCGCGTTCGCGTGCGCGACAGCCTGCGCAGCGATGGCTTTGATCATGACATTGCGTTTGTGCGCGGTGATGAGCGGGCCCGCGTGGGGCGTCGCGAAACGATTTCTTTACAGTTGACCTGCAGTAACCGTGAGCTGCCCGAGCAGCTGACTATTGGCGACCTGTGCGTGCCGACCGAAGAGAGCCCTGCTTACGCTGCGTTTCGCAATATCACCCGGCCAACGCCGGTGCTGCGCCCTGCGCTTGACGATGGGCTGCTGTGGATACTGATTTCCAACCTGTCGCTTAACTATCTCTCGCTGCTTGAGCGTGATGCGTTGTGCTCGGTACTACGGGCGTATGACTTTCGTGCGCTGGTGGACCGCCAGGCTGAGCGGGTGGCGCAAAAACGCTTAGCCGGGATTATCGATATCGACACCCAGTCGGTTGACCGGCTGCGTAAAGGGCTGCCCGTGCGTGGCTTGCGTTCGGTGATGACGCTTGATCAGGAGGCCTTTGGTGACGAAGGCGGCCTCTATTTGTTTGGTAGCGTGCTGGCGCGCTTCTTTTCGCTTTACGCAAGCATCAACTCTTTTCACGAGTTGCATGTCATTAATCGCCATAACCAAGAGCGCTACACATGGACCTTACAGGCGGGGCAGCAGCCCCTAATGTAGCGCTTGCCCCCGTGATTCAGGGGGCGCGACGCTACGAGTTTTATCAACTCGTCGAGCTTCTGCACCGGCATCATGGCGATGACTTAGAGCAGCGGTATAGCGGTAGCGTGCCCTCTTTTCAACGAGTGCGCTACAGCGCATCGGCGTCGCTAGGCTTTCCCAGCAGTGACGTGCTCGCCCTGCGAGAAAGCCAGGCAGGCCAGTATGAGATGGAAGTCAGTTTTCTCGGGTTGCAGGGTTCGCAGTCCCCGCTACCCGGTTACTACTTGGAAACGTTGGCGCATAGCGCCGCCCACCAGGAAGGTGCCGCAGGCGATTTTCTAGACTTCTTCAACCATCGGCTGCTGACGCTCGCCCACCGTAATTGGCGTAAATATCGCCATTACGTGCGCTATCAAGATGACGCTGCCGATGGTTTTTCCGCCGCCATTTTTGCGTTGGTTGGGCTTGCCGACAGCGACCTGCGCGGCGAAACGCCAATCAACTGGAGCAAAATGCTCGCCTACGCAGGCCTGTTAGCGGGGCGCTCGCGCTCGCCGGATGTGGTGTGCGGCATTGTGGGCCACTGCTTTGATTTAGCCAGTGTCGAGATAGACGAGTGGGTGATGCGCTGGGTAGAAATTCCAGCGGACCAGCGAAGCCGCACCGGCATGGCAGGAATGACCCTAGGAGAAGATATGGTCACCGGGGAGCGTGTCGCCGATGTTAAAGGCAAGTTTGCACTTTGTTTGCGCGGGCTGAGCTTAGCGCGTTTCAGAGATTTTCTGCCCGACGGTGAAGAACACAAACCGCTACGAACCCTAGTGAGCTTTGTACTGCGCGAGCCGCTGGCCTACGACCTTGAACTTGAATTATTGGAGAGTGAGGTCAAGCCGATGCGTTTAGGCGACACCGGCTCATGCCAGCTTGGGTGGACCACGTTTGTTGACCCAGAAAGCGACGACAGCACAGCGCGCCGCTGTGTACGCATTCAGATGACGAGTTAAGCCATGCACGCTAATCAGCTTGAAGCCATAACGTTAGTGGTAACTAACAGCGAGCAGCTTGAAGGCCGCTCAGTCAGCAGCTTTGTTTTTAAACAGGACGGCGGCACGCTGGGTAGCAGCCCTCATGACGACTGGCTGCTCCAGGATCACGGTGGGCAAATTAGGCCCAGCCATGCCGAAATCATCAAGATTGACGGCAAGTATTGCTTGGTCGATCTCAGCGGCCACACCTATATCAACCGCACCACGCTGCCGGTGGGGCGCAACCGAAAAGTGGCGTTGCGCGATGGCGATGAATTGCTCGTCGGTGAGTACTGCTTAAAGGTGCACCTAGGCGATCGGCACGCTTGGCAGCCCGGTGTCCATTCGCTTTCTCGGCTCATCGACGAAGAGCATGACGACGTGACGGCTGATGCCACGCTATGGCCAGCGGGCGCCGGCGAAACGTTTAGCCATGAGGCTGAAAAGGGTGACCCCATCGAGGCGTTGGGTGGTGCCCTGCCAGGCTCTATTCAGCATGACCCGATGGTGGCCTTAGACCGTGATGACGCCGCTTCAGACGTCATTGAGCCGTTGGAGAGTGTGGCGTTTTCACAGCGTCAGACCTATCAAGGATCAGGCTATCAAGGTTCGGGCTATCAAGAGCCGTCTTATCAAGAACAGGCATTTAATAAACCGTCTTTTAGCACAACTAGCACAACGACGCAGAGGAGCAGTGGCATGGATGAGCGGCAGCTAAACGACTTAGAGCGCTCGGTTGGTGAGCAATTGGAAGATCGCTGGCAAGCACCCACAACACAGGCGCTTGGCCATGTTGGCGCAGATCCGCTGCTTAAAGGCTTAGGTTTGGATCTAAGTTTTCGTGACAGCGAAGAACAGCAGGCGTTTCTAGAAGAAGCAGGCCAAACGCTGCGAGCCACTATCGATGGCCTGCGGATACTGCAGCAGGCCCAGGATAATAGTAAATATCCGCTGCGCGACCGTCGTTTACAGCCGATTGAAGATAATCCTCTGCGGCTGGGACAGTCCTACGAAGAGACCGCTGAAACCCTGTTTTCGGCCCAGCGTAGCCCTGTGCATCTGTCCGCCCCTGAGGCCGTCGCCGAGTGCTTGCGTCATCAAGGCCAGCATCAAGCCGCTGTGGAGGAGGCCATTGGCCATGCGCTCGGCACTATTCTTGATGCGTTTTCACCTGAAGCGCTGTTAAAGCGTTTTCATGCCTACCGCGGTGCGGGCAATCGTATTGAAGACGAAGGCGGCTGGGCGTGGGAGATGTATCACCACTATTACCGCGAGCTCAACTCAGGGCGCCAGCAAGGTTTTCAAAAGCTGTTTTGGGAAGTTTTTGAGCAGGCGTATGACCAGTCGGTGCGTCGCCAGCAGCGGGAGGAGGCATGATCGCCTCAAGCATGAGCATGTCGAAGATGCTGCGGCTTGTTTGGTTGGCTGGCCTCATGCTGCTGTTGGCCGGCTGTGCTTCAACCCGTGAGGCGGGTGTGAAAACGTGGCAGGTTATGCGTGATCCTTCAATCCCCGTTGGCTATCCCGAAGATCGGCCCACCACGGTCGATCTGAGCATGATTGCCGAGCCGAACGTCAATCCCAATGTGGAAGGTGAAGGAACGCCGCTGCGCTTTCAGGTGCTGCAGCTAAAAGACGATTCCATGCTAATGGCTGCCGACTTGGGTCAGTTAAGCCGTGACTTAGAGGAAGCGCTAGGCACGAATTACCTGACCCATGACGACTTCACTTTACTGCCCGGGCAGTGGAAGTTTTACGAACCGTTTGAAGTCGATGAAGACACGCGTTACATCGGGCTGATTGCGTTTTATGCAACGCCCAACGAAGCCGAGTGGAAAAAGGTCGTTAAGGTAAAGGCTAGTGGCGAGCATTACCACCTGCTGGTTCACCTCCGTGCCAATGAAGTCGAGCTAAGGAAGGAGGAATAATGGCCAGCCGAAATCGTGTGGTGTGGAGCGAAGGCTTATTCATCAAGCCCCAGCATTTCCAGCAGCAGCAGCGCAGCCTAGAAGGCTTAATCGATACGCGTCTAAAAGGGGTTAGCCACTATTTATATGGCTTCCTATCGCTGGAGCTGAACAGCGAGTTTTTAAGCTTTGGGCGGATAGCGATCAGTCGCGCTAGTGGCGTTATGCCTGATGGCGTTGCTTTTCATCTGCCCGCTGATGATATGGAGCCTAGCCCGCTAGAAATCAGCGATGCGAGCATTACCAACCAAGTGGTCTATTTAGGTCTGCCGCTGGCAACCGATGGCGTGGGCGAAGTGCGCTGGCCGGGCGATGATTTGCCGGCCCGCTATCGTCTCTTGTCACGCAGCGTGCGCGACCTACATTCCCGCGATGGCGACTCGGCAGATCTAGACGTTGCACGCGTCTCCCCTCGGCTGCTTTTAGAACGCGATGATCGCAGCGGCTACGCCTGTTTGGCGGTTGCGCGTATTGTTGAGCGTCGCCCGGATGGCAGCCTCGTGTTGGATGAGCAGTTCCTGCCCACGCTGCTTAACGTGCAGGCGGCTTCTGGGCTTCAGCGTTTCGTGGGTGAAATGGCCGGGCTAATGCGCGAACGGGCGCGCAATATTGCCCAGCGCCTCTCGACACCCCACCAGGCCGGCGTGGCCGATGTGACCGACTTCATGCTGCTTCAACTGCTTAACCGTGCTCAGCCGCGTTTTCAGCATCTGGCACGGCTAGGGCAGCTCCATCCTGAGCGGCTTTACGACACCATGCACGAAGTGGCCTGTGAGCTAGTGACCTTTACCGATGAGTCGCGGCTGCCGCCAGAGTGCCCCGCCTATGACCACGATCACCCTGATCGCGCGTTCCGGCCGCTGATGAAGATGATGCGCCAGGCGCTTTCAACCGTGCTTGAGCCACGTGCGGTGGCGATTCAGCTACAAACGCGCCGTTTTGGCTTGCTGGTGGCGCCGCTTTCCGATGTCAGCCTGATCGAGTCGGCGGAGTTTATTCTGGCGGTGCGGGCAGATATGCCCAACGAGCGGCTGCGTAAGCTTTTCTTACAGCAAACCAAAGTGGCCAGCGTCGAGCGTATTCGCGACCTTATCAGCCTTCAACTGCCCGGTGTGCCGCTTGAACCGTTGCCGGTTGCTCCTCGCGAGCTGCCTTATCACGCCGGTTATAGCTACTTCCAATTGGACCGTCAGAGCGAAGCCTGGGGAATGCTCAACGGTGCCAGCGGGTTTGCCTTCCACGTCGCAGGGGAGTTCCCCGGCCTGGAAATGCAGTTCTGGGCCATCAGGAGTTAAGCCATGCAACATCTCACGACCGACGAGCGCAATTTGGCGCGCCCACGCGCTGAGCGCAGCAAAGCGCGCCATGAAGACCTGATCAATGAGCGTGGCCTAGAGCATCTAATCCACAGCCACGCCGAGCAGCTGGATGCCGATGAGGACTACTGGTTTCGCCTGCGCGGCCACAATTTAAATCCGCTGGTAGACGCCGCGAGCAGCCTGCTGGGCATGGTGGTACGTGTGCGCCAGCTCGATAGCGCAGGCGATGTCGAGCGGCTTTATCGCCAGGTCGTCGACGAAATTGCCGCGATTGAAATCGAGCTGACCGAACAAGGCTACGACCGGGCAACGCTGCTCGCTTACCGCTACGTGCTGTGCTCCTTCATCGATGAAGCGGTAATGGGAATGTCCTGGGGGCGGCAAAGTAAGTGGGCGGAACACTCCTTGCTAACGCGCTTTCATAACGAAACCTGGGGTGGCGAAAAAGTCTTTTCTATCCTGGCGCGATTGCAGCAAGAGCCCAAGCGTTACCGCGACATGCTGGCGTTTATTTACCTATGCCTATGCCTGGGTTTTGAAGGTCGCTATCGAGTGATGACCCACGGCCGTGATGAGTACGAACAAATCGTTCGTGCGCTAGGTGAGCAGCTTTCTACTCTGGATCAGCCCTCTGAAGAGGCGCTTACGCAGCCATTGCGTAACGTTGTTAACGCTCGCCAAGGGCGGCGAACGGGCTTTCCTATCTGGGGCATCTTTGGGCTATTTGGGCTTGCCATGGTGGCGGTGTATATGGGCCTGTCATGGTCACTTGACCAGCAGGCTGAGCAGATCACCTTGCTTCTTAACCAAATCTATCGTTAGGAGATACCATGCTCAGGGTAGAGCTACCGGCGCTTATTGATCGCCTGAACCCGATCACCCGCCAAGGACTCGAACAAGCCGCAGTGCTGTGCGCACAGCAACAGGCGCCAGAAGTTGCTGCCGCGCATTTGCTGCAAGCGCTGCTGGACCAGCCGCTGTGCGATGTACGCTGTTTGTGCGAGCATTTCGAGATCGATACTGCGGCGCTGCGTGCAACGCTTGCCGAAGAAACGCGCCCGCCACGCGATCTGGAGATCATCACGCCCAGCTTTTCACCGCTGCTGGTGGAGCTATTACAAGACGCCTGGCTGCTCGCCGCTACCGAATATCAGCACCGTGCATTACGCAGTGGCGCCGTGCTAACGGCTTTACTGCATAACGCTGAGCGCTATCTTGGCGCGGGTTCGGTGCGCCTGCTGGCGGATATCAATCGCGAAACGCTGCGCCGCCATTTAGAGCACCTTGCCGCTGAATCGGCGGAGGCTCCCAGTGACCCATCCTCAAACGCAGGGCGTCAGTCTGGCATGGGGTCTGAAAGATTGGGGCCTGGAAGCGAGAAGCCTGGAAACGATAGTGCGCTGGCGCGGTTTGCCACCTCTTTAACCGAACAGGCACGCCAAGGCGAGCTCGACCCCGTGCTGGGGCGCGACCCGGAAATCGACCAGATGCTCGATATTTTGGGGCGTCGGCGCAAGAACAATCCGATTGTGATCGGCGATGCCGGGGTGGGTAAAAGCGCCGTTGTGGAGGGGTTGGCAGCACGCATAGTGGCAGGGCAAGTTCCTGCAGCGCTAAAAGATGTTGAGCTACTGACCCTTGATTTAGGCGCCCTGCAGGCAGGCGCTGCCGTTAAAGGCGAGTTTGAAAAGCGCCTGAAAGCAGTGATTGATGAGGTGAAAAACGCACCGCGCCCTACGCTGCTGTTTATTGATGAAGCGCACACGCTGATTGGTGCCGGTAATCAGGAAGGCGGCGGTGATGCGGCCAACTTACTCAAGCCTGCACTGGCGCGCGGCGAGCTGCGCACCATTGCCGCGACCACGTGGCGTGAATACAAAAAGTACTTTGAAAAAGACCCCGCGCTTTCAAGGCGCTTCCAGCCTATAGCGCTCTCTGAGCCGAGCGTGGAGCAGGCGCTGGTGATTCTGCGCGGCCTGCGTGATGTTTACGAGCGTGCCCATGGGGTGCTGATTGGCGACAGCGGTTTGCGCGCCGCCGCGGCACTGTCGGCACGCTACTTGGCTGGGCGGCAGCTGCCGGACAAAGCGATCGACGTGCTGGATACCGCCTGCACGCGATTAGCGCAGGCGCTAGACACGCCGCCGCGCAGGCTTAGCCATCTACAAAGCGAGCACACCGCCGCATTGCGTGAGCGCGACCAGCTCGAGCGTGAACGACTGTTGGGGCGCGAGCCTGATAGTGAAAACCACCACGTATTAACGGAGCGCCTAGTCAAGCTTGAGCAGGAGCTAGCAAGCCTGGAAGCCGCTTGGCAGGCGCAGCGTGAGTGTGTTGATGCGATTGTTGCGATGCATCGCCAGTTGCTAGACGCCACCAATAGCGATGCGCTGGATCAACTGCCTGAAGGCATTCATCAGGCGCTGGCCGAGCGTGAACAGCAACTGACGCAGCTGCAAGAAACCTTTGCGCTGGTTAATCCTAGCGTTGAAGAAGCACAGATTGCCCAGGTGATCGGCGACTGGACAGGTGTCCCGGTAGAGCGCATGACCAGTGATGAGCTAACGCGGCTTACCGAGCTGCCTACTTATCTAGGGGAGTTAATCCAGGGCCAAAGCAGCGCGGTAGAGCGCATTCACCGGCATCTGCTGACTGCCCGTGCGGATCTACGTCGGCCAGGGCGGCCCTTGGGCGCCTTTTTATTGGTGGGCCCCAGCGGGGTCGGTAAGACTGAAACCGTGGTGCAGATTGCCGATCAGCTGTATGGCGGGCGCCAGTTTCTGACCACTATCAATATGTCCGAATACCAAGAGAAGCATACCGTTTCTCGGCTAATTGGCTCACCGCCTGGCTATGTGGGCTTTGGCGAGGGCGGCCTATTGACCGAGGCGATCCGCCAGCGGCCTTACTCGGTGGTGCTGCTGGACGAAGTTGAAAAAGCGCACCCCGATGTGTTGAACCTTTTCTATCAAGCATTCGATAAAGGTGAGCTGGCCGACGGAGAAGGGCGCTTAATCGACTGTAAAAACGTGCTCTTTTTCATGACCTCGAACCTTGGCTATGAGGCCATTGTCCGCCACGGCGACAACGCTGCTCAGCTTGATGCGGCGCTTTATCCCGTGCTGGCTGAGTTCTTCAAGCCCGCACTGCTCGCCCGTATGGAAGTGGTGCCTTATCTGCCGCTAGACGGCGATACGCTGCGCAATATCGCCAAAGCCAAGCTGCACACGCTGGCAACGCGTATTCGTGAACGCCATCGGCATGCGGATGTAGCGCTGGATGACACCCTGGTGGATGCGATTTGCCAGCGTGCCACCCGCAGTGAAAACGGTGCGCGCATGCTGGAGTCGGTGATTGACGGTGAGCTGCTTCCGCCGTTGTCGCGCGCCTTGCTCGAACGCATGGCACGTCGCGAACAGGTGACCCGCGTTGCGCTGGGTGTCGATGCTGAACTGGGCACCTTTACCGCGGAGGTTGCGTAACTTCATGACGCTGCTAGCCGCAATGCCGGTTGCATTAACCCTAGTAGAGAGTGCTAACGCAGAGGCGTTGCGCGCGCGCGCAGCAACGCTGGTGCGTGATGGTCTGGGCCTGGATGGCGCAGAGTGCCTCTATGTAGAGGGCAGCGGCCGCTGGCTGGGGCGTGACGGCGATGCAGCGCAGTTCGATTGCAGTGATTTTAGCCATCCCTACGCCCACGTTATTCGTAGCGGTAAAGCGCTAACGCTCAGCGTGGGGGACGCACGCACGCGCTTGGACCACCGCGCGTTTCAAACGCAAGTGGCGCGCTTAGCGGCGAATAAATGCCTCCAAGTGCGGCCACTACGGGCAATGGACGGTGATCAAGAGTGGCTGGGTGTGCTGCTGATGGTCGGCGAGCGGGACGCTCTCACCGCGCTTAATGATGAGCCCGGCATGGCCGCTTTTGAAGCATTGCTATGCAGGCTGTGGGCTCGGCTCTCGAGAGAGCAGGGCGAGCGGCATCGTACGCGCGCCCTGCGTGATTCGCTCGCCAAACTTAACGACGGTGCCCGGCGCCAGACGTTGGCAGACCAGCTAGCAGAAGACCTGCTGGGGCAGTCGGTGGCTATGCACACGCTGCGCCGCCAAGTGGTGAGAGCAGCAGAAACTAATCTGGCCGTTTTGCTGCAAGGCGAAACCGGGACGGGTAAAGATCGGGTGGCGCGTGCCCTGCACCAGCTTTCGGCGCGCTCGAAAGGCCCGTTTATGGCGATTAACTGCGCTGCCATTCCCGAAGCGCTGCTGGAGTCTGAGCTGTTCGGTCATTCCAAAGGAGCGTTTTCAGGCGCGGACCAGGCCCAGGAAGGGCTGATTAGCCAAGCCGATGGCGGCACGCTGTTTCTGGATGAAGTGGGTGATATGCCGCTGGCGCTGCAGGCCAAGCTGCTGCGCGTGCTGGAAAGCGGCCGGTATCGCCCTTTGGGGGCGAGCGAAGAACGCTGCGCCGATCTACGCATAGTGTCTGCAACCCATCAGCCGCTACGCGAGCATATCCGCGCGCAGCAGTTTCGCGCCGACCTTTACTACCGGCTCGGCCAGTTCCCGTTGCCCCTGCCCCCGCTTGCCGAACGGCGCGATGATATCGCTCAGTTGGCGCAATCGTTTATCACCGATTTCTGCCAGCGTGAAGAGCGTGTCGAAATGGGCATCACCCCCGCGGCGCTGCGCTTACTGCACGGTCGCGATTACCCTGGCAACGTGCGCGAGTTAAAAAACCTCATCGACTACGCCTGCGCTATGACCGCGCAAGGCACCGATATTGATGCCTATGTGCTGCCAGGAGAGCTTGATAATGACGCGCCCGTACATACGACTTTACCGACCAGTGGGGGTGCGTATGCGTTGCCGGACAGTATTGACGACTTGCGCCAGGCGCTGCGGGACGTCGAGTCCGACATTATTCGTCAGCGGTTGCTGCACTTTGGCGGCAACCGAGCACAAACCGCTGAAAGCCTTGGCTTACCTAAGCGAACGCTGGCGCACAAGTGCCAACTGCTAGAACTGGATACCAAATGAAAATGACCTTACTGACGCGCCAATGGTCATGCAGAGCGCTGCTCATTATAGGCGCTGGCAGTAGCCCAGGGCTGTACGCCGACGCGCACCAAGCAGGGCTAGAGAGCGTGTTGGATAACGCGCAGGCCTGCGCGGAAGAACCCTCGCGTTTAGATCGGCTTAGCTGCTACGACAACGTGTTTAAACCAACGTTGACGGCGACAAACGATTCAAAGCTATCCGACCTGTGGTACGCCATTGAGCGCCAAGAGTCCGAGCGAGATACACAGGCGCTAGGGCTGATGGTGGAACAAGCCGGCGACGATGTGTTGATGAGCGTACCTGCGCTGGGAACCACGCCGCCGCGCCCGGTGATGGTGATGGCCTGTGAGAACGCGATCACTCGCTTCCAACTGCACATGCCTGAACCGGTCAACGAGGCTCGAGTTGATCTTCAGCTTTCGACTAATACGGGCAGTATTCAGCAGCAGTGGCGCGCACGCGACGATGGCCATGTACTTAACGGCGGCCGTGGGCTGCCCGCGATTGAGACGTTGCGACAGTTGCTTAACGCCGATGAGGTCACGCTGACGAGCGATGTTGCCGTGTTGAATGGTTTGCGTTTTGACATCACGGGCTTGCGCCAAGCCATTCAGCCCATGCGCGAAGCGTGCCGCTGGTAAGGGAGCTAACTATGCGTATTACCGCCGTCGCTCATCTTGACCCCCTGTTGGCCCCGCTGGCTAACAATGCAGACGGGCAGCCTGTGGGGGAGTCGCTTGAGGAAACCAGCGACTACCTAGCCCTTGATGCTGAAATGATGAAAGTCGGCTCGCTGCAACATGCAAGTGTCGCGTGGGAAAGCGCTGAAACGCTGGCGATTCGCATGCTGAGCGAGCGCGGCAAAGACCTAAAAGTGCTAGGCCATTTGCTGCACTGCCTACAGCACGATGGCAATGGCGTGCGCTTTGCGCTGTCACTGCGCCTGTTAACGCGTGCTCTGGAGCAGCCCTGGTGGGCGCATGCCTATCCCTTTAATGGCCCGCGGGGCGCCAAGCTGCGCCCGCGGTTGTTTCAGCAGTTTAGCCAGCGCAGCGTAAAGCTCGCCGCCGGGCTGGACTTTCATAATGCGGACGATGAGTTCGAGGCTTGCAATACAGCGCTAACGGAGCTGCAGGCACGCGTAGAGCAATACTCGCTACCCGGGCAAGCGCTGAATGAGTTAAGTCGCCAGCTCACTGCGCAGCGTCCTACGCAGACACCGCCTTCAGCCAATAGCGCTACGCCACCGAGTGAGCGAAGCGAGACCGCGAGCAGCCAAGCAGGGCAGCAAGCGGCACCGACGGCTGAGGCACCCGCGAAAGTGCCGGAGCTGCGCTTAGAAGCGGGTAACGAGCGCTCGAATCGTCAGGCGCTGCTCAAGATGGCGGACTTTTTGACCGAGCAGGCCTCGGGTGAACCGCTTGCTTACCGCCTTCGCCGCTACGCCGTGTGGAGTGCCATACAGGCGCTTCCTTCGGCTAAAGAGGGCGGGCGAACAGAGCTTGCGCCCGTTTCCGCCGACCGCATTGCCGGCTACCGAGAAGCCTTTGCGCGCGGCGGCGACAGCGACTTATGGCAGCGCATTGAAAATAGCCTAGCGGTCAGCCCCTATTGGCTAGAAGGCCATCGGCTGAGCGCTGGGATTGCCAAACAGCTGGGGCATCCGCGCTGCGCTGAGGCGATCCGTGATGAAGCGCAGCGCTTTGTGCAACGCCTGCCTGGCATTGAGGCGCTGACCTTTAATAACGGTGCGGCGTTCGTCGATGATGAGACACAGCGCTGGCTGCATAGCAGCGGAATGCCGGGTAGCGGCGGGGCCAGCAGTGGCGGTAATGATACTTGGCAGGCGGGTTTAGAAGAGGCTCGCGAGGAAATGGAAAGTGGCGATATGGGAGCGGCATTAAAAGTGCTTGATCAAGGCCTTAGCGCCGCCCGGTCGCCTCGTGAAAGCGCCTACTGGCGTTTAGCGAGTGCGGACCTTTTGCATGAAACCGGCCTGGAAAGCCTTGCGCAGCAGCACTACCGCACATTGCATCAAACCATCACCGAACTTGCGATGGAGCAGTGGGAACCATCGCTTGTGTCGCGTCTTCACGCGGCGGTTAAAGAAACGCACTAAACAATATTCATCAGTAACAGGGACGAGGGATAAAGGCTAATGTGGTCAACATTAACATCAAAGCTGAGCCGCTGGGTGCCTGGCTTGTCGCGGGCACAAACAGCGAAAAACCGTGCCAATGCGCATGGTAATAAAGCGAAAGGGCTATTGCGGATCTCAACACTGCTGTGGGCGGTGCTGCTCATCGTATTGCTGGTCGCTATTTGGTGGCTGGGGCCGGGTTGGGAAATACGCGACGTCATGCCGCTTGCTCCGTTAACTAACCGCCTGTTGGCAACGCTGGCCGTCGTCACTCTTATTGCTGTGATCTGGGGTGTCCGCTTAGCGCGCCGGCTGCGCACCCTGGATGAAGAGCGTGAGCACGAAGACGCTCGCCAGCAAGATCCGATTATGTCGCAGGTGGAGCGACAAGAAGCGTCGCTCGACAGCGTGTTGACTGAGATTACGTCGAGCCTAGGCGGTGGCCATAACAGCCGTTATCGCCTGCCTTGGTACCTGGTGATGGGGGTCGAAAATGCGGGCAAAACCAGCCTGATCAATCGCTCCGGCCAAACCTTTGCGCTGACCCACGTGATGAAAGCATCCGGGCAGAGTAGTAAGCAGGGCCAGCTTGGCTTTGACTGGTGGATTGGCGATAAAGCGGTGCTGATTGACCCTGATGGTGAGCTGCTAACGCAAGGCGCTATGGAGGGCGGTGAGCCTCAAGAGCTACAGCGCAGGCTGTGGGATCATTTTGTCGATTGGCTTGAGCGCAATCGTGCCCAGCGGCCGTTAGATGGCGTTGTACTGGTGCTGGATCTAGCCCGTTTAAGCCACGCCCAAGTGGCGGTGCGCAAAGCCTATGCCGCGCTGTTGCGAAGCCGCTTACGTGAATTAATGGAGCGTCACGGCACCCGGCTACCGGTTTACGTCACGTTTAGCAAAATGGACTTGCTGCACGGCTTTGACGACTTTTTCCGCCACTATTCCCGCGCAGCCCGCCGTGCGCCGCTTGGCTTTACCTTTTCAGCGGCTTCGATGGACACGCCCGGAAAATGGGAGTCTGAGTTCGAAGCTGATTATGATGCCATGCTGGCACGCTTGAACCAGCATATGCCAACCATGCTTTCCGAGTGCCGCGACCGCGATGAGCGTGAGTCAGTATTCCGGTTTGTACGTCAGTTAGCGGGGCTGCGCGATGTGCTGTTCGGCTTTCTGGCCGAGGCGCTGTCGAGCGATCGCTTCTCAACGGCGGCGATGGTGCGCGGCACTTATTTTACCTCGGTTTATCAGCAGGGCGTGCCGGAAGACCCGTTTGTTGATGCCGCCGCGCGCCGCTACGGCATGGGCGATACCGTGCAGCCTGCGCACAGGGCCACCCGCAGCGCGCTTTATTTCACCGAAGAGCTGTTTGATAAAGTTATTTATCCCGAGGCAGGCTTAGCAGGCGATAACGCCCGTGTGACTCAGCGTCGACGTCGGGCGCGCAATGTCAGCCTAGCTGCTTGCTTGATTATGGGCGTTGGGCTGGTCGGTGGCTGGGCGCATTTCTATCAAAAGAACAGTGTCTCTCTCGCCGCAGTAGAAGAGCGGGCGGCAACGTTTTTAGCCACTCAGCCTGAGGCTTTCCAAAGCGACGATCCCAGCGGCTATGAGTTTTTAGAACCGCTGGACAGGCTGCGCTATGCGCTGGAAACCTTCTCCGAATACCGTACGCACACGCCTTATCTCGCCGATATGGGGCTTTATCAAGGGCATATCATTGGCGCCCAGGTTGAACGTGCCTATCTGGCGATGCTGGAAAATCAGTTCCTGCCGGCATTAATGATCGGCATCGTAGACGACATGAATCGCTCCGAGGAAGGCAGTAACGCGAAATTAGCGCTACTGCGCGTGCTGCGCATGATGTCAGACGCCAGTGGCCGCCAGCCTGAGCGGGTAGAGCGCTTTATGGCGCAGCGCTGGCAGGGTTACTTTCCTCAGCAGGGCGATGTCCAAGAGCGCCTGTTGACACACCTTGACTACGCGTTGATACATAGCGATCTAAAGGGGCATATTGCTGACGGTCAGCAGCGCGCCCAGCAGGCCATGGCACCGCTTCAAGGCAGCATCGACGCTGCACAGCAAGAGCTTTCTCGTCAGCCGATTGATGAGCGGGTGTATACGTCCTTGAAAGTCGCCGGTAGCCGCCAAGGTGAACCGCTTGACCTGCGTCGTAGCGTCGGCACGCTGTTCAATACGGTATTTATGGCGCGCAATGACCAGGCTGAGTACGTGCAGCTGCCTCACTTGGTGACCCGCGACGGCTTCGAGAACTACTTTCTACAAGAGCTTGATCGAGCCACAGAGCTTGCGCTAATCGACGTGTGGGTGTTGGGCCAGCGCGATAACATCAACTTTAGCGAAGCCGATAAACAGCAGCTGCAAACGGCGCTGCGCGAATACTACGTGAGTGACTATCACGTTAGCTGGCGCGATGCCTTGCGCAATACGCAGCTGGTGCCTTTGCCGGACATTCATCAGGCCATCGTGGTGGCGGATGCGCTGGTGGGCTCACAGCGCCCATTAGACAGGTTGTTGAACGCCGTTGAACGTAATACCAGCCTCTATCCTGAGCTGCCCGAGGATGACGAACAGGCCCGCGCAGCGCTGCGCGAATCTCAGCGATACCAGCTAGCGCTGGCTATTGAGCAGCCCTTTACGCCGATTAACCAGCTCAGCCAGGCGCGTAATGACAATCCCTCGTCGCTTGAGGAAATTAAGGTAGCGGTCACTGAGCTGCGCAACTACTTGCAGGAAATTGAAGAGTCGAGCGATGCAGAGCGTGCAGCCTTTATGAATGTGCGTGATCGGCTTTCGCTGCGCGGTAACGACCCCATTTACAATTTACAGCGCATTGCCGAAAACACGCCGCAGCCGGTAGGCCGAATGCTGCATGATTTGGCTGATCAGAGCTGGCAGCTAATGATGGTGAGTGCCACGCGTCATTTAGAACACCTTTGGCTGGATGAAGTGGTCGCGCCTTATCAAGAGCGCCTAGCCGGCCGCTACCCGCTTGCCCCCGGCGCCACCAGTGAAGTAGCGCTTAGCGACTTTGAAGACTTCTTTGCCCCCAGCGGCACCTTAGATGCCTTCTATGAAGAAAGCTTAAAGCCCTTTATTGAGGGCGCGCCCGAGTACTTAGTTGATGCTGACGGTAATTCGCTACTGCGCGATAGCCTGCACACCGCCGTTCAACAGGCCGAGCAAATTCGGCGCGCCTACTTTAGCCGCGACGGCGCGCTGGATGTGGAGTTCGCCCTAGAGCCGGTGAGCTTAAGTCCAGACAAGCGGCGCAGTGTAATCAGCGTGGACGGCCAGCTGATCGAATACGCCCACAGCGCCAGTCAGCGTGTTTCGATGATTTGGCCCAATACTTTACGCGGTGGCAATGAAAGCCGCGTCACCATGGTGCCTAGTGAAATCAACCGCTCTCCACGCAGCGTGACTCAAGACGGCGCCTGGGCTTGGTTCCGGCTGTTAGAGCAAGCTGATATCACCAGTGTCAGCGAGCGGGAGCTGGAACTGCGCTTCAACGTCGATGGCGGCTCGATGCGTTATCGCCTGTTTGCTAACGGCTCGGCCAACCCCTTTACGCGCCCCCTAGCGGCGGGCTTCCAGTTGCCAGCGGCGCTCTACGCCGAGCGAGGCAGCAATGCTGACCAAACTTAAGCAACTGTTTAGCGCCGGCACGTCTCAGCCTACGACGCGCCATAAGCGTCAGAGCAGCGTGAAGCGCGCCCGCCCGCTAGAGGAGGCGCGCAGTGAAGACATCGACAGTTTTATCGAAGCGGTCTACCACGCGGATGCCAAAGGGCACTCACCGTGGGTGCTAAAAGATAAAAGCGTGCTGGAAACGCTGCGTCGGGCGCTGGAATTTACCGTTCACCGAGGCCTTTGGCTACAGCGCGACGAAGGTAAGGTCGCGCATTGGCAGGGCCGACTGCTGGCACTACGCCATGGTGACGGGCCGCCGCTAGGCATGGTGCTGGCCTGTCGCCCTGACGATGAGGCTGCCTGGCAGCTGCGCTTTTTCTACATCAGCCAAGAGTGGAAAGGCAGCGGCCATGGCACCCGCTTACTCATGGCCGTGCGCCGCAGCCTCAGCGGTGTACCGCTGCAGACACGCCTGCCGCTGGTGTGCCACTCGGCCATCGATAGCCTGGAAGCCGCCGGCTTTACTCGCCAATACGTTGATGCCTTTGAGGTCGCCAGCTACGAAGCGCCCGCAAAGTGGGACGAATAAGCGGGATGAGTAAGCCGCACGAATAAGCAGTCATGTAATAAGGAGCACCCGCAATGGGCCAGCAATTTGTATTAGTGGGCGATATGGGAACCGGCCACGACGGTTTTCCTGCTACGCCGGTAACCGCCGGTAGCGGCACGGTGCTAATGGACGGTAAGCCCGTCGCTCGCGTAGGCGACCCGCTCGCGCCACACGACAAGCCCAGCCACTCCACGCATCCGCGCGCCATTGCACAGGGCTCGGGCACTATTTTAATCGACGGCAAACCCGCTGCGTTAACGGGCCACGGCGTGGACTGTGGTGGCGTGGTCATCGGGTCTGGTTCAGGAGAGGGAAGTTGAGATGACAAGCACAGGACTGCAATTTACGTTAACACTCCCCGGTGTGGACGAGGTGGCGGTGATCGACTTCACCCACCGCGAAGCGCTTTCCCAACCCTTTGAACTGGCGCTGAATCTGGCTAGCCGCGATGGCAGCCTAGACGCCGCTGATCTTCTGGACCGCGAAGCCACCCTGACTATTTGGCAGGATGGCGAACCGCTGCGCCGCGTGCACGGCATCATCGCTGAATTTGGCCGAGGTGATCGCGGCCACCGGCGCACCTTTTATTCGCTAGTACTGCGCCCCGCCCTTTGGCGGCTTTCGCTACGCCAGAACTCGCGAATTTTCCAGAAGGCCGACCCGCTCACTATCATCAATACTCTGTGCGATGAGCGCGGTATCACCGATGTGGCCTTTGCGGTTAATCGCACCCTTCCTGAGCGCGAGTACTGCGTTCAATACCGCGAGACGGATCTCGCCTTTATCGAGCGCCTCGCCGCCGAAGAAGGCCTATTCTACTTCCATGAATTTGAAGACACCGATGGCGGCGCTCACCGGCTGATCTTTGCCGACGATCCGCAAGTACTCACGAGCCTCGGCGAACGCACTTATCACAGCCGGGCGGGGGGCACGGCTCCCAGCCGCCATGTACGTAAGCTGAGTCAAAAGGCTCGCGTCGCTGCGGCCTCCGCCACGCTGAAAGACTACAGCTTCAAGAATCCAGCTTATGCCCATCTACACGAGCACTTAGGGCGCGATATTGAAGCTCACGGTCAGCAGTCTGACTACGAACATTTTGATTACCCCGGCCGCTATAAACAGGACGCCTCCGGTGAACCTTTTACCCGCATTCGCCTGGAGCAGCTGCGCCGTGAGGCCATTACCGCCAGTGCCGAAAGTGATCTACCCGAGCTTGCCCCCGGCCTGCGCTTTACACTCACTGATCACGATACTGACAGCCTCAACCGTGATTGGCAGGCAATCAGCGTTATTCACCACGGCGAGCAGCCTCAGGCGCTGGAAGAAGACAGCATCAGCAGCAGCGAATCAGGAGGTATGACCCGCTACTTTAACTACGTCACGTTGACGCCAGGCGACGCTCCCTGGCGGGCCACTCCCAATCCCAAGCCCCGCGTGGATGGCCCTCAAGTAGCCTTCGTGGTCGGCCCCGAAGGCGAAGAGATTCACTGCGACGAGCATGGCCGGGTTAAGGTGCAGTTCCCATGGGACCGCTACGCGGAACCCAACGACACGGCGAGCTGCTGGGTGCGCGTTGCCCAAGGCTGGGCGGGCGGCGGCTACGGTAGTATCGCCATCCCGCGTATTGGCCACGAAGTGATTGTTTCTTTCCTGGAAGGCGACCCCGATCAGCCGCTGGTCACCGGGCGCACCTACCACGCGGTGAATACCGCGCCTTACCCGCTGCCAGAGCACAAAACCCGCACGGTCATCCGTACCCAGAGCCACAAAGCCGAAGGCTTCAACGAACTGCGCTTTGAAGACGAAGCGGGCGAAGAGCAGATCTGGCTCCACGCCCAAAAGGATCTGGAGCTTCTAACGCTTAACGACCGCACCGAAGAAATTCAAAACGACAGCCACCTTAAGGTGCACAACGACCGCATCAGCGAGATCGACAATGACGATCATCACACGGTGCATAACAACCGCCACACGAAGGTAGACGGTAACGACCACCTGATGATCGACGGCACTCGCCACGAGAAAGTTGGCCAATCACATTTGCTGGAAGCTGGGCAGGAAGTCCATCACAAGGCAGGCATGAAAGTTGTGATTGAAGCCGGTGCTGAAATCACTCTAAAAGCGGGCGGCAGCTTTCTCAAAATCGACCCCAGTGGCGTCACCATCGTCGGCCCGCAGGTCAAGATCAACTCGGGGGGAAGCCCTGGTTCGGGGAGCGGGCAGGCTGCGCAGGGGCCGCAGCTGCCGATGGATGCTGTGGCCGAGAGCCACCGATCGGTTGCGCCCATTAATCGCCCAGCTCAGCTTAAAACCTTGCTCAAAGCGCCTGCACGTTGTGAGATTTGTGAAGATTCGAGTCAGGGAAAACGCTAGATGGATCGCCCCCAGGCAATAACGCATGCATTATTGGATGGCGTGCGTTATCCCAATGCCCTCAAACGCTTGTATGGCCGCGATGACATTGAGGGTATCGAGCCCCTCTACCTGATGACCCGTTGGTCATCGTTAGCCGAGCAGGGACCAATACTGGTGCGCCTTAAAAGCAGTCGTTTAGCAGATGAAGCTTGCGCTAACGACGACAGCAAATTGTATCGTTCGCTTTCGTTACTGAGCAGCCAGGCAAGCACCAGCGAGTTGAGTAAGCATCTTGGACAGTTTGTGACTTTTAAGGGGGAAGGGGAGCAAGAGCAGCTACTGCGTTTTGCTGACCCACTTGTCACCAGGCATTGGCTGGTCAGCTACGGAAGTGCTCTACCGGCAGAGATGATGGGGCCCATCGACACGTGGTGGGTGGCCGATTGGGCGCCTAACTGGGCAGAACCTCGACCGTTGGCGTGGCAAATATTCCGCTCTCATCTCAGTCAAGCATCAACAACGGCGGAACCGGCAAATTCTTTTCCGCCGATGGGTAGCGCTCAGTTAGCGGCTCTTGATGCAGTAGACCGCTGGCAGCTCAAGGAGCGCCTAACGGATTACTTTAGCGAGCACATGGCCGAAGCATGGCAGCGGCTTCCTGTTGAGGGGCGCGGTATATGGCTTGAAGAGCGCTTAGATGATGCCATCGCGTGGGGTGCCAATACGGAACGCCAGCTTGCTATTTGGGCTAGCCTGAGCCTGCGCTGGGGCGAGCACTTTATGACCGCTAGCGACGGTTTATATGCTCGTTGGGTGGTGCAAACGGCCGAGAAAAAACCGCTTTCAAGGCAAGAGCAACTTTATGCATTAGACGCGTGGAGTCGAACTCAAGAGACTATGCCTAATGACTACGCCAGATGACATCGCCCAAGCATCACTATTAAAAGACGAGAACTCTTATGGATAATCCGGATGCTCAGTCCCAGGCACGTGATGCCGCCTTTGATGAAACCCACATTGGCGGTGGTGTTTGTCCTTTAATGCTTGATGTCACCCTTTTTCCTGTGCGCTATGCCATTGATGAAGCGCCTGATCAGGCGGGTGCGCCCGCGCCTCATCCTATTGCAGAGCAGTGGCAAGGGCCTGGTTACCCTTCCATTGAAACCCGAGGCTATACGCTGAGACAGCTGCGTGATGGCTGGCTCTATGTGTGGGTAGACGAAGAGGGCGAACAGCGAATCGACGAGTATCGCGTGGAAGGTGCGACGTTCAATGGTGAACCGCACCTTACCTACTCGACGTGCACACCCATCGCAATGGCCTACTCCTCGGTGCAGTGGACTGAACGTATTCACGAGCACATGCTTGAAAACGCGGACGCGCGGCAAAGCATTATGCGCTCGGTGGATCTAATGGCAGTGATGAATGGCACTGGAGATGAAGCGTCATTGTCTGCCCACGCAGGCCCTTTAACACAGCTCGCCGAGTACGTAGCGGATATTGCACCCAATGGCGCCGTTGACAACTTTACCAGCACGACGGTAGCGACGGTCGAAAGAGAAGAGACGGAGGGTAGTGAAGGCGGAGACGAAGAGGAGAGCATTTATCATCTACTCGCCGTAAAACCTGAAATTACGCAAGACAGCGTACTCGCCGACGTTGAAAAACACGATGAAGCGATCTTTGTAGCCCTTGATGATGATTTAGGAATCGTTAACGACCTGACCATGGCCTTGGTTGGGCGCGAAATGGAACTAGAAGTTTTCCTGGACGAATATGGACACAAGCTCGAGACGGCACAAGTCGTTAAAGCGCTGTGTCTGATCGATATTGATGACCTGATCAGTAATGACGTCCGCCAAGACCCGGAGCGTTATCGCGAGTTGACCGTCAAAACCGGTGAGCTGTTCGATGCCTTAAAAAATGTAACTAATGGTTCAGATCATACCCTGCTTCAGAGGCAACAGCGTATCAGTCAGCGTCGCGAAGAGCTGATTGAGCTCGGCATGTCGAACCCTCCTGGCCGCAATAGCCCGCAATACGAAGAGTGGCGCGGAAAAGAGCTGCCCCGCCTTGATGTCCGACTGGATGACGCGATTGCCTTCTTGACTGAAAAAGGCCCACAGCTTGAGCGTCTGCAAGCTCATGTGGAAAACAGTATCGCGGACTTGATTATCTGGTTAGAGCGGCTGCCAACATCCGCCCAGGATCTCTGTTTTGATACCTGTGATGCCGAGCAAAACAAGGCCATTCATGAATGCGGCTGTATGGCCATGGAAGCACTTGGCGCTACGCAGACAGGTCGAGCATGGCTGGATAGCACCTACCAAGCACGCGACTCGCTGATTGGTTTTGCGATGAGTAACTTTGACCCCGCCTTATCCGATGCCCTCGAGACCATTGCGCAACATTTCATTGAACAAGGTACCGAAGATGGAGAGCCCGCAGACAGTGGTGTAACGGCGACAAGCGCGGTGACGCAAGTCAACGCTGCTATCGGCGTTCTAAAGCTTGAGGAGGTGCAGAGTCATCCCATTTATCAGGCTCTGGCGCCGCATGTCAGAGAGGCTTTCGAGACGCTTCGCAAAGAGGTGGGCGGCTCATCCACAAAGCTATGGGAAACCATTGGCTATCAATTTCTCCCTTCGTTAAGCGCCAAGAGCCAGGCGTCGATGGCGAAAGCCACCAGGGCGCTGATGCATCCTTCAATGGTGGCGCTCGTACATCCCGATGTTGCCTCAACGGAAATTGTCATCGACCTCGAATATGAGGCCAAACATCGTGAATGGCGGGAACAAGCATGGCGAATCTCGGGAGAAATTCAGACCGAAGAATTGCGTGGCCAAAACGCCGGCAATAGCGCTCAGGAACGCGCGGCAAGCACCAGGGAATTGGAACGACTTGAAGAGCAACGCTACGAGCATGCCTTCAATGAACCCAAGCGTGTTACCGCCTCCGACGGTTCGCTGGATCAGAGCGCATCAGGTAATCAAATGCGGGCCAATAACCTTACCAGCGCGGGCTATCACGAGCTTCGTTATCAGCACCAGCTAAAATTGATGGACGGGGCCAGTGCCGTTCGCCGTCACGTGACAAATCGCGTTGAAGAACTGGGCGGCGGCTTGGCACTGTTAATCGCAGGGTTAAATCTTTACAACTTTATAGATGCTGCACATACCGCCCAAAAAGAAGGCGTTGATGACGAGGATATGCGCAAACTGGCGGCGACCACGGGGGCTACTACCGTAGCGGTCATGAGCTTATGGGTCATGCCGTTTTGGAACCGCGCAGCGAAAAAGTCCTTCCGGCTTAATGGTAATATGATCCGACTTACGGATGCCTCTATAGGCGAATGGAAAAGTAATAGTAGAAATGCGGCATCACGTATCGCCACCAAGTTAGCCACTCGTATGGCGGGCTTGTCGGTTATTGGGGCGATTGCTGCTGGGCTGGATATGTGGCAAACAAACAAAGATCTGAGAGAAGCAACCAGTGGTGCCGAGCATGCTGCACTTGATGTCAAGAGAGCTGCCGGTTTTGCAATGACGATTACAGCCGTTGCACAGTTTGGCGGAGCTACTTTAGGTCGATGGTTTGCCTTTGCGTGGATATTAGGGCCATGGGTTTCTGGAGTTCTTTTTGCTGCAGGGGTAATTCACTTAATTGCCTCACACTTCGCCACCCGCTACAACCGGCAAGGGGTGCGTGGATGGCTATATACCAGCACATGGGGTAAGGGAGAGACCAAGTGGGAAGATACTGATGAAGGCTATAAAGATGAGTGGCGGACGTTGATGGAAATCCTGCTACAGCCTTCTGTAAAGTTGACCCCCGAGAGAGCTATTGATATGGGATCATCTCATAGCACCCATCTTGGAGTAAAAATCAACTATGCACACCAAGGGTTTTGGGTGCAAATTGCCTTTCCCGCTTTCTTGTCCAGTGAAGCTGTGAAGATATCCGAAAATGCGAGAGGAGGCTTCTGGGCACCCGGCGACAGCTTTGAGCAAGGCCCCTTGCAACAAGACGGCCGAGGAGTTGTGTTACCTGCTGACGCCGAATATAAATCAAACGATATGCGTATATGGCAGGCCTGGATACCGGTAGGCGAGCAAGCTAAGCATGCTCCCTTTACCCTCACAGTGGATTATTCTGAAACGTTACTATCGTCAAATGAAGGTCGCTCAAGCTACACCTTCTATAAAACCGATGCTGCTTCTGGCAAGAAAGAAATCGAACCCAATAGTGAGGAAAGTCGTGGGGTTAGTGCGCCTACCCGTTTTGAACTCACGGTTCCCATGACCCTAGAAGATTAAGGATATATATATGTGGTTTATTCAGCCTAAGAAAAGCTATATTTCGCAGATGCCGTGGAAACATGCGGACGAGACAGCAGTCATGAGTTGGCAAATCCGCGCGCGAAACTATAATACTTTTGTAGCAAATATTTTGTTAGCAGTTTTAGTGCTTGTTTCTTCTATTTTTATTTTATTCTTATTGATGTCAGGGAATGAATCGATTTTGTCGGCTGCTCTATTCGGACTCGGCGGGCTACTCATGGCAATATTGATTCCCATGAGTATGACCCACCAGACTACTATCCTTGTTTACCGCTTTACAGAAAAAAACGCTGAAGTGTGTTCCTGGAAGCCACAAATGGATACCGTAAAGCCATTTCTAAAGTGGTCGGCCATTATCTTAATGCCGATTGTAGTGGTGCTTATCCTTATGGATCCTTCTCTAATCATTACCAGCCTTGGCCCGCTAGCTATGGGGCTAGCAGCCTGGATGATGGGATCATCGAAAGGCTATCAGGAAATGGCGCGAGGAAGCCAATATGAAGAGATTGATTGGACAAAGACAGAGCAAATAAAGGTGTGGCGGAAAAGAAGCATTATTTCGTTGACCTATCAATGGAAACCCTTCAAGCGGAATTCAAGTTATAGGCCGCGTACACATCTTATTTATTGTCTTCCAGAGGAATTGGATGAGCGCATTCAATTTTTTAAAGAACATTTGCCGAATGCAGCTTATGAAGAAGGAAAGGTCGACGTGCTTTGAGATTCTGATCTTTATCATCAGGATATAACCAATGAGTTTAGGAGAACCGGATCTGCCACAGCCTGATCTTAAACAGCCTCATCATGCAGGAGAGTCTCAGGCTATTCCCGGTGGGCGTATTACCTACTTGGCCCCAAAGCCTCTGCCAACGGCGTAGAAGCGCTGGATCTAAACGGCATCATTAGCACGCTCAACGATGCCTGGTTGGACATCGGAGGAGGGCAAGATGAATAAGACGATAAAATTAATCAACAAGGTTCGGATATGGGCCTTTATAATTTGTTTTGCAAGCGGTGGGTCACTCGTACTTGGGCACTTCGGGCACCTTGGGTTCGACAGGATTTTAACAGGCGCATTATGGGAGGTATTAGAGACGATCAGTCGTCTATCCGCAGTGTTTGCTATAGTAACTACGTTTATAGTACTTATCGATAGTGCTGGTAACGGACTCAATACACTTCAACGTAAAAAAGATGCAAAAAGGGACAGAAAACGTCACTAAATATCTATTCTGAGTTTGACTAATAATGCAGCATTGATGCTGCCCGACGCACTCATTACTTGCCAAGGAAAGCAGTTGCTAATTTTCTTGGCGGTAAGTCTTCTATCATTATTCGTTCTCTACGCATCTACGGTGGCAGCGGCCACCTACAAGATATGAGTGCTCCTGCCTTGGTCTGCATCGGCCTGACACCGGATCCTCTGCGCGGCGGCGCCCACCTTGGCCAGCTGCTATGTCTTAGTTGCCATATTCCATAAAGCTATAAGAACTGCTAAATAAAGAATTTCCCGCGCTCTACAGCTATCGTTAGGCTTATAACTATTGTCCATGTCTATCAAAAGCGCCTGTTTCTTAACAGGCGCTTTTGGTGCTGCTAAAGGTGAATGTATGTCAACTACGACGGTTGCTGCGCCTCAGAGCTATCGTGTGCCGCTGATCGCCACGGCGGCGATTGTTTTAGGCGCGTTGCTGGTGGGGATGGTGTTTGAAGCCAATACCGGGCTGCTGATGATTGTCGGCGGCCTGCTGGGGATGGTGCTTTACCATGCGGCGTTTGGCTTTACGTCCGCATGGCGTGTGTTTATTACCGAGCGACGAGGGCGTGGCCTGCGCGCGCAGATGGTGATGCTGGCGATTGCCGTGGTGCTGTTTTTCCCGGCTCTTGGCGCGGGCACGTTGTTTGGTACACCGGTGACTGGGTTTGTCTCGCCGATTGGTATTTCGGTACTGGTTGGAGCATTTATTTTCGGCGTTGGCATGCAGTTGGGCGGCGGCTGTGCCTCTGGCACGCTGTTTACAGCGGGCGGCGGTAATGCGCGCATGCTGATCACCCTGGTTTTCTTTATTGTTGGTTCGGTGATTGGCTCGGCGCATTTTGCTTGGTGGCAGAGCTTACCCGCCTTTCAGCCAGTGTCGCTGGTTAACGTTGCCGGAGTAAGCGGCGGAATAGCGGTTAGCCTGGTGCTATTTGCGGCTATCGCTGCCTTTACCTGGGTGATGGAGAAACGTCGCCATGGACAGCTTGAGCAGGCGCCTGTCGTGAATAAGTATGGCTATTCGCGTTGGTTAACAGGCCCGTGGCCGCTGGTAGCGGGTGCGGTGGCACTGGCGCTGTTAAATTTTGCCACCCTGGCACTGGCAGGCCGCCCTTGGGGCATTACCTCTGCGTTCGCGCTGTGGGGTGCCAAGGCCTATGGGCTGGTAGGCGGTGATGTTAGTCAGTGGGGATATTGGCAGGCGCCTGGCAATGCAGCGGCCTTGGAAACCAGTGTATGGAACGACATTACCACGGTAATGAACGTCGGTATTATGCTTGGCGCGCTGGCGGCCTCAAGCTTGGCTGGTCGCTTTGCGCCTAATTTCAAAATTCCGTTGAGGTCCGTATTAGCAGCGATTATCGGCGGCCTCATGTTGGGCTATGGCGCGCGCTTGGCGTATGGCTGCAATATTGGCGCGTACTTCAGCGGTATTGCCTCGGGCAGCCTACACGGCTGGGTGTGGCTGGTGGCGGCATTTGCGGGGAATATGGTGGGCGTTAAGCTGCGTCCGTTCTTTTTTGCAGGTATAGAAGGGCGCCAAGCCGCGGCCAAAAGCTGCTAATCACGTTCTGCTTTAACGTGTCATTGTTTCGATGCCTCGGCCGTTGGTCGGGGCATTTTTTTACGCTTAATACGGGTCTCTTCTACCTTTGTCTCAGGAGCATGTTACATTAAGCCCAAACGCCGCAAACGCCCGATGTTGCTGCATTGCAGCAGTGATAGACATTAAAAGAGAGTGCTTATGACTACCCAGAGTAAACGCCCCTTGTACCTTCCTTACGCCGGTCCTTCTTTGCTCGAAATGCCGCTATTGAACAAAGGCAGTGCGTTTACTCAACAGGAGCGCTTGGCGTTTAACCTGATTGGTTTGCTACCTCAGAGAGTAGAAACCATTGATGATCAGTTAGCGCGCGTCTATCGCCAGTACCAGCAGTGCCATAGTGATCTTGAGAAGCACATTCATCTGCGCGCCATTCAAGACGATAACGAGACGCTCTATTTCCGCCTGGTTTCCCAGCACCTTGAAGAGATGCTACCGATTATCTATACCCCGACGGTGGGGCAGGCTTGTCAGGAATTCTCTAATATTTATCGTAATCACCGCGGCCTGTTTATTAGCTACCCTGATCGCGAACATATGGATGACATCCTGCGCAGCGCGACCAAGGATAACGTTAAAGTGATCGTGGTCACGGACGGCGAGCGGATTCTAGGCCTGGGCGACCAGGGAATCGGTGGAATGGGCATCCCGATTGGTAAACTGGCGCTGTATACCGCCTGTGGTGGCATCAGTCCCGCCTATACACTGCCGATCATGATTGATGTGGGCACCAACAACAAAGCACTGTTGGATGACCCTATGTACATGGGGTGGCGCCACGAGCGGGTAGGGCAAGAAGAATATGAGGCGTTTATGGCAGAGTTTATTGCCGCCGTGAAGCGCCGTTGGCCTAATGTGTTGTTACAGTTTGAAGACTTTGCTCAGGCCAATGCGGTGCCGCTTTTAGAGCGCTATCGCGATGAGCTGTGCTGTTTCAATGATGACGTTCAAGGCACTGCTTCGGTTGTGGTCGGCACCTTAATGGCCGCCTGCCAAGCCCGTGAAGAAACCATTGCTCAGCAGCGAGTGGTGTTTGTAGGCGGTGGTTCAGCGGGTTGCGGTATTGCTGAGCAGGTCGTTGTCGCGATGGAAGCCGAAGGCTTGACCGAAAGCGAAGCGCGGGCGCGTATTTATATTGTTGATCGCGATGGCCTGATGACCAACGACCAAGCATGGCAGCGAGATTTTCAGCGCCGTTTAGCCCATGACGCTACGTTAGTGGCGCATTGGAATGGCCAAGGCCTGGAAGAGACCATTGCGCAGATCAAACCAACCGTATTGATTGGCGTTTGCGGCCAACGCGGTATTTTTACCGAACAGGTTGTGCGCACGATGCACGCGGGCTGCGAGCACCCGGTGATCATGCCGCTTTCGAACCCCACCTCGCAGGCTGAAGCCGTACCGGAAGATGTCATCCGCTGGACTGATGGGCAGGCGCTAGTCGCTACCGGCAGTCCTTTTGCGCCGGTTGTTTATAACGGCCGTACCTATGCCATTGCTCAGTGCAACAATGCCTATATCTTCCCAGGTATTGGGCTGGGCGTTATTGCTGCGAGTGCCACTCGCATCACGGATGAAATGCTGATGAGCGCTTCGCGGGCACTGGCTCGCGAAGCGCCGCTGGTGAAAGATGGCAAGGGTGCGCTGTTACCGCCGCTGTCGCGCATTCGTGAGATCAGTAAGTCAATTGCTTTTGAGGTGGCTGCGCAGGCCCAGCAAAACGGCGTGGCGTTGCAAACCAGTGGAACTACGCTGCGTGAGCTAATTGACAAAGCGTCCTGGTCGCCGGATTACCGTACTTACCGTCGCCGCGCTTTCTAAACGCAGGTTTAAGGCAAAAAAAAGCCCCCACCGAGGTGGGGGCATGCAAGCATTGGTAGGTTTTACCTTTAGGCTGCGCCGATCATCTTGCGCAGCACGTAGTGAAGGATACCACCGTGGCGGTAGTAAGCCAGCTCGTTTACCGTATCAATTCGGCACTTGGCATCAACGGTGCGTTCCCCATCGGCAGTTTTGATGACTACCTTCACCGTGCCGCCCGGCGTGAGATCGCTTAAACCCGCAATCGAAATCTCTTCGTCGCCGGTCAATTTTAGCGTTTGGCGGCTTTCACCTTCCGCAAACTGCAGCGGTACAACGCCCATGCCGATTAGGTTGGAGCGGTGAATACGCTCGAAGGATTCGGCAATCACGGCGCGCACGCCCAGCAGGCGCGTACCCTTGGCAGCCCAGTCTCGCGAGGAGCCGGTGCCGTACTCTTTACCGGCAATAACGACTAGCGGTTTACCTTCCTCTTTGTACTTCATGGCCGCATCGTAAATAGCCATCTGTTCGCCACTGGGCACATGGCGAGTCTCACCACCGACGACGCCATCAAGCATCTCGTTTTTGATACGCACGTTAGCGAAAGTACCGCGCATCATGACTTCATGGTTGCCACGGCGTGAGCCGTAAGAGTTGAAGTCGACAGGCTTGACGCCGTTTTCTTGCAAGTAGCGGCCTGCAGGGCTGTCGGGTTTAATGGCACCGGCAGGGGAAATGTGGTCGGTGGTCACCGAGTCACCCAGCATCGCTAGCACGCGGGCGCTGTGTACGTCTTCGATGGCATCCGGCTCACGGCCCATGCCTTCAAAGAACGGCGGGTGCTGGATGTAGGTGGATTCAGGCCACTGATAGACCTTGCTTTTCGAAACGCTGATCGCTTTCCAGACATCATCGCCCTCAAACACCGCACCGTATTCTTTACGGAACATATCGGTGTTGACCTTCTCGACGGCAGTGGCAATCTCAGCCTGAGTCGGCCAAATGTCTTTGAGATAGACGGGCTCACCGTTGCTATCTTGGCCAAGCGGTTCCTTGGTAAGGTCGCGCTGCACGTTACCGGCCAGTGCATAGGCAACAACCAGGGGGGGCGATGCAAGCCAGTTGGTTTTTACCAGCGGATGAACGCGGCCTTCGAAGTTACGGTTGCCGGAAAGCACCGATGCGACAGCAAGGTCGCCGGTGTTAATCGCCTGCTCAATCTCATCGGCAAGAGGGCCTGAGTTGCCGATACAGGTCGTGCATCCGTAGCCGACCAGGTTAAAGCCTAGGGCGTCCAAGTCCTCATTTAAGCCCGCGGCGGCTAGGTAGTCGGTGACTACTTTAGAACCCGGTGCCAGTGAGGTCTTCACCCATGGCTGGGTGGTTAATCCTTTTTCGCGAGCCTTACGTGCCAGCAACCCCGCCGCCATCATAACGCTGGGGTTTGAAGTGTTCGTGCACGACGTAATGGCTGCAATGACCACCGCGCCAGGGTCAAGGCTGAAGTCGCGATCATTCAGCTTAACGGCTTGGCTGGTGTCATCTTTGAAGCTGCGCTCTACGCCCACGGCGGTTTGGCCACCTTCAGAAGAGAACTTGCCCTTCTCTGTAGCGCTTGCCTTCGTATCTTCCTGCATGAACTTACCAAAGGCCGACGCCATATCTTGTAGCGCCACGCGATCCTGAGGGCGTTTGGGGCCGGCAAGGCTAGCGACTACCTCTGTCATATCTAACTGCAGGGCATCGGTGAATATCGGCTCATCGTTGGGCTCGCGCCATAGGCCCTGGGCTTTGCTGTAAGCTTCGACAAGCGCAACCTGGCCATCTTCGCGTCCGGTTAGGCGCAAATAGTTCAGCGTTTCATCATCGACCGGGAAGAACCCGCAGGTAGCGCCGTATTCAGGCGCCATATTGGCGATAGTGGCACGATCGGCCAGCGGCAGGTCTTTCAAACCGTCGCCGTAGAACTCAACAAATTTACCCACTACGCCTTTTTTGCGCAGCATCTCAGTGACCGTCAGCACCAAATCGGTGGCGGTAATGCCTTCGCGCATCTTGCCGGTCAACTTAAAGCCAATCACTTCGGGAATCAGCATCGACACCGGCTGGCCGAGCATGGCTGCTTCGGCTTCAATGCCGCCCACGCCCCAGCCAAGCACGCCCAGGCCGTTAATCATCGTGGTGTGTGAGTCAGTGCCCACCAGCGTGTCAGGGTAAGCGAAGGACTTGCCGTCCTCTTCTTTGGTCCATACGGTTTTGCCCAAGTACTCCAGGTTCACCTGGTGGCAAATGCCGGTGCCGGGCGGCACAACGCGGAAGTTGTCAAAGGCCTGCTGGCCCCAGCGCAAAAACTCATAGCGCTCGCGGTTGCGCTGCATTTCAATATCGACGTTTTCTTGAAATGCGCCAGCGTTGCCGAAATTATCGACCATCACTGAGTGATCGATGACCAGATCGACAGGGGTCAGCGGATTGATCTTCGCAGGGTCTTCGTTAAGGCTTTCTACGGCGGCGCGCATGGAAGCTAAATCCACTACGCCGGGCACGCCGGTAAAGTCCTGCATTAATACGCGCGCGGGGCGATAACCTATTTCGCGGCTAGATTTGCCTTCGGCCTGCCAGTCGACCAAGGCCTGCATGTCTTCTTCGGCTACGCTCTCGTCATCGGCGAAGCGCAGCTGGTTTTCGAGTAGAATCTTGAGCGTTTTGGGCAGCCGATCGATGTTGCCGAGCACCCCGGCCGCTTGGGGGAGGCTGTAGTAGTGATACGTGGTGCTGCCAACCTCTAAGGTACTTAGCGTATCAGGTATCTTGCTCATGCCATTCTCCTCTTGTTGCTGAGCGTTTAGCTCAACGTGACGGTCACGGTCTTTCTTTATAGTATGGCTTACCATAGTAATAATACATGGGTGTTTGCACAGTTGCTTTCAAGGTTTATTCGCCTAATAGCCTATGGCAAACCTTGCAATAGCTTGTACTTGACGCCATTTCAGGCAGACTCTCTGCCAAATTGTTTGCATAGCTATTGTTTACACGGCTATCGATAAAGCTATCAGTTAAGTCTCTAGAAGGTGGTGTCATGGAAACTCGTCATGAGCGTTTGATTATTCTTGGATCCGGCCCGGCTGGCTACACGGCCGCCGTTTACGCCGCGCGGGCAAACTTGAAGCCGTTATTGATCACCGGTATTCAAGCCGGCGGGCAGCTAACGACGACGACCGACGTGGATAATTGGCCGGGTGACGCTCAGGGTGTTCAGGGCCCAGAATTGATGGAACGCATGCAGCAGCATGCTGAACGCTTCAATACGGAAGTACTGTTCGACCATATCAATGAGGTCAGTTTAGGCGAAAAACCGTTTACGTTGAAAGGCGATAGCGGCCTTTATACCTGTGATGCGCTGATTGTGGCGACCGGTGCCAGCGCGCGTTATCTGGGGCTGCCCACTGAGCAGCAGTTTATGGGCCAGGGCGTTTCTGCCTGCGCTACCTGCGATGGTTTTTTCTATCGTAACCAAGAAGTCATTGTGGTGGGTGGCGGTAACACTGCCGTGGAAGAGGCGCTGTACCTTTCCAATATCGCTTCCAAGGTGACGCTGGTGCATCGCCGCGACACCCTGCGCGCGGAAAAAATCTTGCAAGACAAGCTGTTTGAGAAAGCCGAGGCGGGCAAAATCGCGCTTGAGTGGTTCCAGGAGGTCGAGGAGGTGCTGGGCGATAACTCGGGCGTCACCGGTATTCGCGTTAAATCCACCAAAGATGGTTCAAGCAAAGAAATTCATGCGCCAGGTTTGTTCATTGCGATTGGTCATAGCCCTAACACCGGCATCTTTGCGGGCCAGTTAACGATGAATGGCGGCTATATCAAAGTGAATTCCGGGTTGGAAGGTAATGCCACTGCCACCAGTATACCGGGCGTATTTGCCTGCGGTGATGTCATGGATCACATTTACCGCCAAGCCATTACCTCTGCGGGCAGTGGTTGCATGGCTGCATTGGATGCCGAGCGTTACCTAGACGGTATTGCCGGGTAATCTTTCCCTGCATGATGAGGCGGCTAACAATCGATAGGCGCTTCATCAACCCTCAGTCGCCCTAGCTGGCTGAGCACCAGCTTTTGACCCTGAGCGCCTTCGACGCGGTGGCCAGCACAAACGGTAAAGCTGCCGTTGAAGCCGCTGGTATAGCCCATCGGGTCGTAGCGTATGCGCGACCAGCCTCGGCTGTAAGTCACTTGTGTGTTCTGCTGAATAGGCATAATGCGCAGAATGTCTTGAGCTTGAATGCCATCGGTGTCACTCCCGCGCACAATTATTAGCTCACCGGCCCAGTCGTTATTACAGGCGCTGCGGTCGCCAGCCGTGGGGCAGACCGTGATATGGCTGCGTTGGCTAATCGCGGTATTGCGTGCTAAAGAAAACGTGCTCTGTAGTCGATTAACCTCGCTTGCTTGTGCGGATCGTTCGCCCAGTGCTTGAAAGCGCGGCACTCCCCAGACGCTAATAATACCCACCAGCAGCAGTGTGACGAGAAGTTCAAACAGCGTAAATCCACCTTCAAGTGAGGTGTGTATTTTGATCTGGTCTTCGCTCATCGCCGACTCCCCACTTGACCCTGTTAACGCCCGCGCTATGCTCACTGTCCGTTGCCAGCAGCGAATCTCTTAAGCTCATAGGTCACACTAGGCGTCGCTGAGCATTTTTTATGTAAGCCAAAACGGACATTTTTGTGAGCGATTTCTTAATTATTGGTGGCGGCGTCATCGGTATGATGACGGCGTTGCAACTAGCCGATGCTGGCCAGCAAGTAACGCTGGTTGAGCGCGGCGAGTGCGGGAAAGAGGCTTCATGGGCCGGCGGAGGCATTGTGTCGCCGCTTTATCCATGGCGCTACGACACGGCGGTGTCGCAGCTGTCACGCTGGTCTGAAGGCGTTTACCCCTCTTTAGCACTGCGACTGTTGGAAGAAACCGGTATCGATCCTGAGTATCGCCAAAAAGGGCTGCTGTATCTGAACGTGGACGATGCTGAGGACGCGCTGAACTGGGCTCGGGAGCTGGGCAAGCCCCTCGAAAGGGTGGGAAAAGACTTTGTCGGCCATAAAGAACCCGGCGTTGCGATGGCAGCCGACAGCGCGCTGTGGATGCCGACGCTGGGCAGCGTGCGCAACCCACGCTTAGCTAAAGCGCTGAAAGCCCGTCTAGCAGCGATGCCTAATGTCACGCTGCGCGAGCAGTGCGACGTCAGTGGGTTTAGTGATAGCAATGGCCAGGTAGATGGCGTTGTCTCTTCCCAGGGGCTATTGAAGGCTGAGCGCATTGTGGTATGCGGCGGCGCCTGGGCAGCTCAGCTGTTAGCGCAGCTAGAGGTGCGGCTACCGGTAAGACCGGTGAAAGGGCAGATGATCGCTTATCAGGCACCTAAAGGTTTGGTAAAGCGCGTGGTATTAAAAGACGGTCGCTATATCATTCCGCGCGCAGACGGCCTGCTGCTAGTGGGCTCGACACTGGAAGAGGCGGGCTTTGATAAGACCACCGACGAGGCGGCGCTCGTCTCATTAAAGCAGAGCGCAGAGGCGATGGTGCCCGCCTTGGCAAGCTGCCCGGTGGCGAATCAGTGGGCAGGGCTACGCCCGGGCTCCCCTGACGGCGTACCCTTTATTGGCGCACTGCCTGAGCGGCCTAACGTGTTCGTCAATGCCGGGCATTATCGCAATGGTTTAGTGTTAGCACCGGCCTCAACCCATTTACTCGTTGACCAGTTGTTAGGCCGCACGCCGCTAGTAGACCCGGCGCCTTATCAGCTTACGCCCGCGCGGCTGGCCGCGATTTAAGGTGAGCCGTCTTTATTTTGCTGTTCTTGCAGAAAACGGTCGCGATGGGCGCTAGAACAGAACCACTGCTCTTGGTCACGTAGCGCTTCTTGTTCGGGAACGTGGACTTCGCACCAGCGGCAGCGCACCATTTCGCCACCTTCATGACGGTTGATTTTGTTACTCTGCACCTGATGGTCGAGTTTGCGTTGACGGTAGAGGCCGTAAAGCTTTAAACCGACATAGAATAGAACGGCGAAGATAATCAGCCGAATGATCAAGAGGTTCATCCTTTTGTGTCTCCCGAAGCAGGGATGGAAGTGGTGAGTGTGTCGCGCGGCCTTTGCTAGCTGGCGGCCCTTGCGGGACAATGCCGTATGACGGTGCAACCCTATTCTTAAGATTCTCAAGAGATTTTGATGCCCATGCAAGACTTAACGCTGGTAATGGCCCAACTCGATCCTTTGGTCGGGGATATTCCCGGCAACGCCGCGCGTGCCATTGAAGCCGTGCGCGAAGCGCGAATTGAGCATGGGGCGGATATTGTGGTCTTTCCGGAGCTTTTTTTGTCGGGTTATCCGCCGGAAGATTTACTGCTGCGCCCCTCAATGGAAACACGCCTACGCGAAGCTCGCGCTTTAATGGCGTCGAAAATCTCCCGCGATGTGCTGGTGATTATCGGCTATCCAGGCGTACGCGAAGGGCAGTGTTATAACCTGGCTGGGGTGCTTTACAACGGTCAGTGGGAAGCTGAGTACGCCAAGCAGGCGCTGCCTAACTATCAGGTGTTTGACGAGCAGCGCTATTTCACGCCCGGCACACAGCCGCTGGTCTATGAGCACAAGGGCGCTCGATTAGGCATCTTGATCTGCGAAGACCTGTGGGATGGTGCGCCGGTCAAGGCCACGACTCAGGCGGGTGCTGAAGTGCTGATTACGCTGAATGCCTCGCCTTATCACCAGGACAAGCCCGCCGAGCGGCTGCGCTTATTGGAGCAGCACGCCCAAGACGTTAAGCGCCCGATTGTGTATGTGAATACCATAGGCGGCCAGGACGAGCTGGTCTTTGATGGCGGCTCTTGCTGCGTTAACGCCAGCGGTGAGTTGCAGGTGTTAGCGCCGTATTGGCAGGCTGGCTTGATGCCGATTCAGTTTTTACAAACCAGTGCCACGGTATGGGAGCCTCAGCCCGGCGAGATTGATCCTGAAGCGGCACCGGAAGAAAGCCTTTACTGCGCGCTGGTCACCGGTCTGCGCGATTATGTCAACAAAAGTGGTTTTGACGGGGTCGTGCTGGGGCTTTCCGGCGGCATTGATTCCGCGCTCTCGCTAGCCATTGCGGTCGATGCCCTGGGCCCTCAGCGGGTGCAGGCGGTGATGATGCCTTATCATTACACGGCAGACATCTCCAAACAGGACGCTGCCGAGCAGGCCAACTTGCTAGGTGTGCACTACGAAGTTCTGCCGATTGAACCCATGGTCGAGGCGTTTATGGGGACGCTGGCGGAGAGCTTTGCAGGTACCGAACGGGACACGACGGAAGAAAACCTGCAGTCGCGCTGTCGTGGCGTGCTGCTCATGGCACTTTCGAATAAGAAAGGCCTGATGGTACTGACCACCGGTAACAAGAGCGAAATGGCGGTGGGCTACGCGACGCTTTACGGCGATATGGTGGGTGGCTATAACGCAATTAAAGACGTGTATAAAACCTGGGTGTATCGTCTGGCTCGCTGGCGCAATACCCAGTCGCCGGCGATTCCGGCGCGTGTGATTGAGCGCCCGCCTAGCGCAGAGCTGGCGCCCGATCAGCAGGACAGCGACTCGTTGCCGGACTACGATGTTCTGGACGCGATCTTGGTCAACTACATCGAAGGCGATATGAGCGCGGAGGCGATCATCGCCGCCGGGTTCGATCATGAAGATGTGTATAAAGTCGTTAAACTCGTCGATCGCTGTGAGTATAAGCGTCGCCAGGCACCTATTGGTGTTCGCGTCACGCCACGAGGCTTTGGCCGCGACCGCCGCTATCCGATTGTGAATGGATGGCAGCCCGGCGATTAGGCCGGGCGTTTTTAAGCATTGCTGAGTAAGAAAACCAAAAAACCACGCCGAGGCGTGGTTTTTTAGTTTTTGAAAAACGTTTTTGAAAAACGTCATTCAAAGACGTCGTTCACGAAGCCTTTACGGTTCGTTAGTCGTTCTTTTTCACGTGCTTGGGCACGAAACGATTACCCTGCAGCTGTTCGTGATCTGGCGCGTTCTCACGCAGCACCGCGAGCACTTCACTGGCGCGATCATCCATATCCAGCCCTTGATAGCCTTCTACCATCGTGGCTAGGGCGTCGCGAGTGGCGCTGGACTCAGGATAGTTTTCGATTACCCAGCGGCCACGCTCAACGGCGGCTAAATAAGCCCCGCGGCGTAGGTAGTAATCTGCGACGTGCAGCTCGTGCCGGGCCATTAGTTCACGCAGGTAAACAATACGCTGCTGAGCATCGGGCGCGTATTCACTTTGCGGGTGGCGCTGAATCAACTCACGGAAATCATTATAGGCATCCCGTGAGGCGCCCAGGTCACGCTTTGAGATATCAATTAAGCGCAGACGCTCTAAGCTGAAACGACCCGCTTGCCACGCGGAAAGACCACGCAGGTAGTAGGCGTAATCTACTTGTGGGTGGTCGGGGTGCAGGCGAATAAAGCGGCTAGCCGCCGCACGCGCTTCTTCCCAGTTGCTGTTTTCGTAGTAGGCATAGACCAACTCAAGCTGTGCCTGCTCGGCATGCGCACCAAACGGATAGCGAGTATCCAGTGCTTCTAAACGGTCTATCGCAATCGGGTAGCGATTACTGTCTAGAGCCGTACGAGCAAGCTCATACAGCTCGCGTTCTTGTACCCCAGCAAACTCATCTGGCTCTTCATCGCTGGTGTCATTACTTGCACAGCCCGCTAGCAGGGTAAGGCTTAGGGCTAGAGCACCAAAGCGGTTGGCAGCTGAAAAAACGCGCATCATCATCCTCGTTGCAAACAAGCCTCAATCACCAAAAAAGCGGCGATGGCCGTGATAGTATAGGTCGCAGTCCACCCACTATAAAACACCTCGGCCTAAAACGCAGGCTTAGCGACGTTTCGCCGGGTGTCGTTGTTGAAAATAGTGCCATGCTTTAGCTAAATTTTTGCGTCAGGCTAGGGTTTTTGCGTTTTAAAGAGGTTTTTCATGTCTCGAATAGTTGAAGACACGCAGCGCGTGCCCGCCTCTTTAGCCGGTGCGCGTTTAGACCAAGCGGCGGCTGAGTTGTTCAGCGATTATTCCCGCGAGCGCTTAAAAGCGTGGATTAATAGCGGGGAGTTAACGGTAGATGGCGCTCAGCTCAAGCCGAAAGCCAAACTGCATGGCTATGAAGTGCTGGCTCTGCAGGCGACCATTGAAGAAGATACGCGCTTTGAAGCCCAGAATATCCCCCTAGATGTCGTCTATGAAGACGATACCATGATGGTGATTAATAAAGCCGCCGGCATGGTGGTACACCCAGCGGCGGGTAATCCTGACGGCACGCTGCTCAATGCGCTGCTTTATCATCATCCGGCCATTGCTCAAGTGCCCCGTGCAGGCATCGTACACCGCCTGGACAAAGACACCACGGGACTGATGATGGTGGCCAAGACGCTGCCTGCGCAAACGGCGCTGGTTGAGCAGATGCAGGCGCGCAGCGTGTCACGCCAGTACGATGCAGTGGTGATTGGCAAGCCGGTTTCAGGCAGCACCATTGATGCGCCGATTGGACGTCATCCGAAAGATCGCAAGCGCCAGGCGGTGACGACGGCGGGCAAGCCAGCCATCACGCATTTTCGTGTGGTTGAGCGGTTTCGCGCCCACACACATGTTCGCTGCAAGTTAGAAACGGGGCGTACTCACCAAATTCGTGTTCACATGGCGCACGCCCGCTACCCCCTAGTGGGAGACCCCATGTACGGTGGTCGCGCCAAGCTGCCGCCTGGGGCAGCTGAGCCTTTGAAGGAAATCCTGCGCGAGTTTCCCCGTCAGGCATTGCATGCGCGAAAATTAATTTTCAAGCACCCGGTAAGTGGCGAAACCTTAACGTTTCAGGTGGATCTTCCCGATGATTTGTTAATGTTGCTGGACTACCTGCGTGAAGATAACGAGACCATGAGATGAGCGATGCCATTGATTTACGGCCCACGCTGCTAATCCCAGACTGGCCCGCGCCGGCCAACGTACGTGCTTTTGTCACCACGCGTGAGGCAGGGCCTAGTCAAGATGACTTTGCCGCTTTTAATCCTGCCGCTCACGTTGGCGACAACCCCGACCACGTTGCGCTGTGTCGCCGGCTGTTGCAAAAAGAGATAGGCGATGAGCGGCCGCTGCTATGGCTCAATCAAACCCATGGCGCGCGCGTTCAGCAGGGTTATCAACCGGCAGTGCCGGGCGTTGAAGCGCCCGATGCAGACGCGGCGCTCACGACCACCAGTGAGTACGCCTGTGTCGTATTGACAGCTGACTGCTTGCCGGTGATGTTTTGTAATCGTGCGGGTACTCAGGTAGCAGTTGCTCACGCAGGATGGCGAGGTTTAGCCGGGGGCGTTTTAGAAGCGACCATTGCGGCCATGAATACCGACCCTGATGATATTTTGGTGTGGCTAGGCCCCGCTATTTCTAATGCCCAGTTTGAAGTGGGGCCTGAGGTGTACGGCGCTTTTGTCGCTGTTCATCCTGATACGGCTGAAGCCTTTGATCACAGCCCTTATCGGCTGGGTCATTACATGGCCGACCTATATCGGCTGGCGCGTTTTCGGTTAGAGGCATTAGGCATTACCCACATCAGCGGCGGTCATTTCTGTACCGCCTGCGAGTCACGTTTTTACTCTTATCGTCGCGATGGCGGCAAAACAGGTCGCATGGCCAGTGTGATTTGGATCGACTAGCGTTCATTAAAGATTTAATAAGTCAGCGGTTTGTTAATCTACCTCTTGAAAAGCGCAGAAATGACGCCATTTAACTTGTCAAGCTAAAAATTATTAGCACGTCTAACGACACGTTAACGGGTTACGCGGTGCGTCCAAACGCACGGCAACCCCAGGAGGAACGCCATGCGTTTTGATAAATTTACCGCCAAGCTCCAAAGCGCTATTGCCCAAGCGCAGTCGCTTGCCGTTGGCCGCGGCCATAATCAGCTAGACCCTGCGCATTTGCTGCTTGCCCTGCTCGACACCAAAGACACCGGTATTAAAGCGCTGATTGAGAAAGCCGAAGGCAATAGTGCGCGTCTGCGCGACGGTTTAGTGCAGCAGCTGGATAATTTGCCGAAGGTAGGACAGTTCGACGGCGAAGTGCAGCCATCGCGCGATTTCATCAAGCTCTTCAACTTAACGGATCGCGAAGCGCAAAAGCGCGGCGACCAGTTTATTGCCAGCGAGCTTGTGTTGCTTGCGGCGCTAGAAATGAATTCGCCCCTTACTAAGCTGCTCAAAGACGTTGGGATTAATCGTAAAACTCTTGAGACGGCGATTAACAGCCTGCGAGGCGGCGCTACGGTCGATGATCCGAATGCGGAAGACCAGCGTGAAGCGCTCAATAAGTACACGATGGACCTTACTCAGCGGGCGCTGGATGGCAAGCTCGACCCTGTCATTGGCCGCGACGATGAGATTCGCCGCACTATCCAAGTGTTACAGCGGCGCACTAAAAACAATCCTGTGCTCATCGGTGAGCCGGGCGTGGGTAAAACCGCCATTGTCGAAGGGTTGGCGCAGCGTATCGTCAACGGCGAAGTGCCTGAAGGCTTAAAAGATAAACGCGTGCTGTCGCTGGATATGGGCTCACTGTTAGCCGGAGCCAAATTCCGTGGTGAATTCGAAGAGCGTCTGAAGTCCGTACTTAAAGAGCTCTCCCAGGAAGAAGGGCGGGTCATTCTGTTTATCGATGAGCTGCACACCATGGTCGGCGCTGGCAAAGCGGAAGGCGCGATGGATGCGGGCAATATGCTTAAGCCCGCACTGGCGCGTGGTGAGCTGCACTGCGTCGGCGCGACCACGCTTGATGAGTACCGTAAGTACATTGAAAAAGATGCCGCGCTGGAGCGTCGCTTTCAGAAAGTCTTGGTCGATGAGCCTTCGGAAGAAGATACCGTGGCGATTTTGCGTGGCCTAAAAGAGCGCTACGAAGTTCACCACGGGGTGGATATTACCGATTCCGCGATCATTGCGGCGGCTAAGCTATCGACGCGCTATATCACTGATCGCCAGCTGCCCGATAAAGCTATCGACTTGATCGATGAGGCCGCCTCGCGTATTCGCATGGAGCTGGACTCCAAGCCAGAAGCAATGGATCGTCTTGATCGGCGCCTGATTCAGCTCAAAATGGAGCGTGAGGCGCTGAAGAAAGAGACCGATGACGCATCTAAAAAGCGCCTCGAAGCCCTCAATAATCAGATTCATGAGTTAGAGCGCGAGTACGCTGATCTGGATGAAATCTGGAAGGCGGAAAAGGCTAGTATTCAAGGTGCCGCCCAGTTCAAGGCTGAGCTGGAGCAAGTGCGCCTTGACCTTGAGCAGGCGCGCCGCCAGGGCGATCTTGGCCGTATGTCGGAAATTCAGTACGGCAAAATCCCTGAGCTTGAGAAAAAAATTGCTGAAAGCAGTGAGGGCGAAGCCGATACCTCAAGCCATCAGCTGTTGCGCTCTAATGTCACCGAAGAAGAAATCGCGGAAGTCGTGTCGCGCTGGACGGGTATTCCTGTCTCGAAAATGCTCGAAGGTGAGCGCGATAAGCTGCTACGCATGGAAGATGCGCTGCATGAACGTGTCATTGGCCAGGACGAAGCCGTAGAGGCTGTGGCTAATGCCGTGCGTCGCTCTAGAGCCGGGCTTTCGGACCCCAATCGACCCAACGGTTCGTTTTTATTCCTCGGCCCCACCGGGGTGGGTAAAACCGAGCTGTGTAAGTCCCTGGCGAACTTCTTGTTCGATACCGAAGACGCGATGGTGCGTATCGATATGTCAGAGTTTATGGAGAAGCACTCCGTGGCTCGTTTAATCGGTGCGCCTCCGGGCTATGTGGGCTATGAAGAAGGCGGCTACTTAACCGAAGCCGTGCGTCGTAAGCCTTATTCCGTGCTGCTGCTAGATGAGGTGGAAAAAGCGCATCCCGATGTCTTCAATATATTGCTGCAGGTGTTGGAAGATGGTCGTTTAACCGATGGTCAGGGTCGCACAGTGGATTTTCGCAATACCGTGATCGTCATGACGTCCAATATGGGTTCGGACATTATTCAGCGCATGGGCGGTGATACTGGCGCCGATACAGAAAGTTCTGATAAAAATAGTTCTGATGAAGACAGTGGCTATGAGTTGATGAAGAACATGGTGATGGAGGTGGTGGGTAATCACTTCCGGCCTGAGTTGATCAATCGTATCGACGAAGTGGTCGTATTTCATGCGCTGGGGCAAGAGCAGATTCAGGCCATTGCCGGTATTCAGTTAGAGCGCTTGAAGCTGCGCCTTGCCGAACATGAGTTGAAGCTTGAGATCAGTGACGATGCTATGGCTCAGCTAGCGGTGGTGGGTTTTGACCCTGTGTATGGCGCGCGGCCGCTTAAGCGGGCAATTCAGCGGCGTATTGAAAATCCGCTGGCGCAGGACCTGCTGGCCGGTAAGTTTACGCCGGGCGATACCATTCATATTGCGGCGGAAGACGGAAAACTGGTGTTTGTCTAACCATAAATGCCGCTACTGGCGCGCAATTGAATAAGCAAAAAGCCCCTTCGGCATGGCTGGCGGGGCTTTTTTAATGGCTTACGGCGACGTTTGTTGCGTTTGACCTGATCGGAGGTTGACACGCTGAGGGTGCTAATGGAATCTTATCGGTTCCTGATTTGCGGGCGCGGACTTAACGGGCAACCCCTCATCCCCGCGCGATGGGTAGGCAAAAGCCTTTACCCGCCGAAGGACTTCCAGGCTCGAGCTAACCGCTCAGCCTGGCCAACGCCCCAGCGCGGCAAACCGCCGTGCAAGGGAACAGCTGATTTTTGTTGCCATTAAGCAGCGTTTCCGATGAGAGTGCAGGCCCTAACCGGGCCACATGCCAGGGTTTGGCATCAGGTGCCGGCATTGGCCGGCAGCGGCATACCGCCGCACTCGACACCGTGCCCATGTGGGTACGGCTCGCACTCGAGACCTCTAGGGGAGAAATACAGTGGAACTGCTTTCCGGCGCAGATATGATCGCCCGCTTCTTGCAAGATGAGGGCATCGAGCACATTTATGGTTACCCCGGCGGTGCAGCGCTGCATATTTATGATGCGCTATTCCGTCAGGACAAAGTGAAGCACATTTTAGTGCGTCATGAACAAGCGGCCACTCACGCCGCCGATGGCTACGCTCGTGCCTCGGGTAAGCCCGGCTGCGTGCTGGTTACGTCAGGCCCTGGGGCGACCAACGCCGTGACCGGTATTGCCACCGCCTATATGGACTCAATTCCCATGGTGGTGCTGTGCGGCCAGGTTGCCAGCCACCTGATTGGTGAAGATGCTTTCCAGGAAACGGATATTGTCGGGGTAACGCGGCCTATCGTGAAGCATAGCTTCTCGATTCGTCATCCTTCTGAAATTCCAGAAGTGCTCAAAAAAGCGTTTTATTTAGCCGCCACTGGCCGTCCTGGTCCTGTCGTGGTTGATATCCCCAAAGATATGACCGCGCCGACCGAGCGCTACGAGTACATCTATCCTAAAAAGGTCAAGATGCGCTCGTACAACCCCGTCACACGTGGCCATGCTGGGCAGATCAAAAAAGCCGTGGAGCTAATGCTCAAGGCCAAGCGCCCGGTGTTTTATACCGGCGGTGGTGTGGTAGCCGGCAAAGCCAGCGACGGCCTAACCGACCTGGTTAAGCAACTGGGTTATCCGATTACTACGACGCTGATGGGCATTGGTTCGTACCCCCAGAGTGATCAGCAGTGTTTGGGCTGGCTGGGCATGCACGGTTCGTATGAGTCCAATATGGCCATGCACCATGCCGACCTGATCATTGCCATCGGAGCGCGTTTTGATGACCGCGTGACCAACAGCACATCAAAGTTCTGCCCGACAGCCAAAATTATTCACGTTGACGTTGATCCAAGCTCTATCTCTAAAACGGTGCGTGCCGATGTGCCCATCGTTGGGCCTGCGCTTAGTGTTATCAATGAGATGATTAGCCTGGTGCAAGGGCAGAAAATTGCTCACCCAGAGGCGCTCACCGATTGGTGGCAAAAAATTGATGGCTGGCGTGCCGATCGTGTCGGCAAACTTTATGAGCCTTCAAAGCCCGGCGAGGCACTTAAGCCGCAGGAAGTCGTTGAGGCCCTCTGCCGCGTTACGCGAGGCGAGGCTTATGTGACGACGGACGTTGGTCAGCACCAGATGTTTGCAGCCCAGTATTACAAGTTTGATAAACCTAACCGGCTCATTACCTCGGGTGGGTTAGGCACTATGGGCTTTGGTTTTCCTGCCGCGATGGGGGTCAAACAGAATTTTCCGGAAAGCGACGTTGTCTGCGTGACCGGTGAAGGCAGTTTTCAGATGATGATGCAGGAGCTCTCCACCTGTAAGCAGTATGGTGTAGGCGTTAAAATCGTCAATCTGAATAATGCGTCGCTTGGCATGGTGCGCCAATGGCAGGATTTGAACTACAAATCTCGCCACGCACACTCCTATATGGAATCGCTCCCCGATTTTCATATGCTGATTGAAGCGTATGGGTTTACGGCGATTACGGTGACCACGATTGCAGAGCTTGAGCCCGCGCTAGAGCGTGCGTTTGCTGACAAGCATGAGCTGGTGTTCCTTGACGTGAAGGTCGACCCTTTTGAGCACGTCTATCCGATGCAGGTGCCGTTAGGCGCTATGCGCGACATGCTGCTGTCTAAAACGGAGCGTACCTGATGCGTCATATCATCTCGATTCTGATGGAGAACGAGCCGGGTGCGCTGTCACGTGTGGTCGGGCTGTTCTCTCAGCGTAATTTCAACATTGAAACGCTTAACGTAGCGCCGACGGAAGATCCCTCGCTTTCGCGCTTAACGGTTACGACCATAGGCGATGACCGTGTGGTTGAACAGATCACTAAGCATCTTAATAAGCTGATTGATGTGGTGAAGTTGGTGGACCTTACTGAAGGCAACCACATTGAGCGTGAGCTGATGCTGGTGAAAGTGAAAGCGCTGGGAGCAGCACGCGATGAGGTAAAGCGTACAGTGGATATTTTTCGCGCGCAGATCGTCGACGTTACGCCCAGCCTGTATACCGTGCAGATTACGGGCGATGCGGGCAAGCTTGATGCGTTCCTGCAGGCAATGGCACCCGTGGGTATTCTCGAAGTTGCGCGTACCGGCGTTTCGGGCATCGCCCGCGGTGACAAGGTTTTATCGCTCTAAGCGCCAGTAGCGCGATAAGTAAGCAAAGAACGCCGCTTCCATGATTTGACTGGGGCGGCGTTTTTTTATGGGCGGCTTTTGCGCTTCTGTTTGCCGGTGCCTAGTTGCAATTGGCTGGCTGAGTGCCATTCACCGTGTAGAATGAAAGCCAACACTGTTCCCGTGATTTCACTTTTAATGGATGAAACCTATGACACAGGACGCTCGCGATCAACAGCACCCAGGCTCGAGTGAGCCAGCCGCAGGACTAGGCAAGGAGAGTTCAGATCTGGATCAGTCCAGCCCGGCACAGCCTGGCGCTGACGAACATTCAGAGGGCGGTGGCAATGAAGATCTGGCGGCTGCTTTTCTGCGTGAAACCGAAGTGGTCGAAGAGGCGGTAGAAGACGGCAAGAAGATTCGCCGTAAAGGTATCTATCTACTACCCAACCTATTTACCACATCGGCACTGTTTGCTGGTTTCTTTGCCGTGGTTGCTGGCATTAATGGTGAATTTGCCTCGGCAGCCGTGGCGATTTTTATTGCGATGGTGCTAGATGGTTTGGATGGCCGTGTTGCACGTATGACCAATACGCAGAGCGAATTTGGGGCTGAGTACGATAGCCTGGCAGATATGATCTCGTTCGGCATGGCGCCTGCATTGGTCGCGTTTACTTGGATTCTGCAAGACATTGGTAAAACCGGCTGGGTGGTCGCTTTCCTTTACGTTGCCTGCGCTGCGCTGCGCCTTGCGCGCTTTAATGTCCAAATTGGTAGTGTCGATAAAAAATGGTTTATCGGTTTGCCAAGCCCGTCCGCCGCAGCGTTAGTCGCCGCTAGTGTCTGGACCTTCCATAGCTTTGACGCCGATGCGTTTGGTTTCAAGCTGCTGATGCTGGTCGTTGTGGCCGCCGCCGGCGTATTAATGGTAAGCAATATTCGCTATTACAGCTTTAAAGAGTTTGATGTACGTAAGCCGGTGCCTTTTGTGGTGCTGTTAGCCATCGTATTAGCCTTTGTGCTGATCTCGGTCGAGCCGTCAGTAATGCTGCTATTGCTGTTTGGTACCTACGTGGCATCAGGGCCTGTTTTAGCCATTATGCGCAAAGCAAAATCCAAGAGCTAAACCGGTCAGTCAGTTTTTATACTTATTTTCACCAGAGCCCTTGCCAACCCGGTAGCGAGTCCGTAAAGTACGCATCCGCTGCCGGGGACGCCTAGCGTTACCAGCGGTGGATGAAGGTGAAAATCTTCGGTTTGTCAGCAGGTTAGCATTTTCAGGTCATCGAAAAATGTTTTCCGAATCGGCCCCAGAAATTGCCGATTGACAAACGCTCGGAAGTGCGTAGAATACGCCTTCCTCGCTGAGGCCAGACAGTTCAACGGTTGGCCCGCTATCACAACACGATAGTCACAGCGAAACGCTCTTTAACAATTTGATCAGGTAATTCATGTGGGCGCTTGCTGATGTTGGTGACAAATCACCCAATATCAAGGCAAGCGACTCAAGCAATAAGGTTTTAAAGGCATTGCCTTTTTAATCCGTTTTGAATGAATTCGTTTGAAC